>JAILWO010000001.1:345000-1937740 GCA_025698895.1 Rhizobiaceae bacterium | reverse complement strand
GCATGCGACGGCCAATGCCGAGGACGACATCGTCATCGACGTGACGGTGACGGCGACGGACCCCGATGGCGACACCGCCAGCAAGGGCTTCACCGTGACCGTCGACGACGACGCGCCGGTGATCGGCGTCGTGAACGACGTCCTGATGCCAAGCATCGACGGGCACAGTGTGAATGGAACCTGGGCCCCGTCATTCGGCGCTGACGGAGCCCATGCGACGAATGCGATCGGTATCGCCCTGGGCACCAACCCCGCCGGCTTCACCTACACATCCACGGCGATGGCTGGCGTGTTCGTCGGCGGCGTCCAAGTCTACCAAGTGGTTGCCGACACACCGTCGGCAGACTTTACCTTCTATACCGTCTCTTCCTATGACTCTCTGACTCACAGCACGACCTTCACCGCATATACGTCAGCACCCACGCTGACGGCCGGAAATTACACGTTCCCGGCCGGCAGCGAATATTTCGTTCTCGAAATGAATGTTGACGGAACCTACAATTTCGAACTCATAAACAACGACTTCCTTGTCTCCCAGATTTCGGATTTCACACAGCTTCAACCGACCAACTACTCGTCCGCGATGTATATCGCCGACGGGCAATACTACGACGACGCCACCCTGCCATCAGGAGCGTCGCCCGATGTGACGATCAAGGGATATGCCGCCAACGGAAACGCAAGTCACATTCAGGTCAGCAATGCCGGGGGCGGCGGACTCGCGCCGCAAAACGCCAACTTCACCAACAACGAGCGAGTCGAGATCCTGTTTGCATCTCCGCAAACGGAGATCGAATTCAGTGTCGCCAAGATGGCAGCGACGGAAAGTGTCAAATTCCAAATAACCATCGATAACACTCACACGACCACAGTCGTCATACTCGGCAGCGCACCGTCCTTTGTCATCGATGCTGCGTTCCTATCAACCTTCGGCCTGACAAGCTTCAGCGAAATAGACATCACGAAGCTGGCCAATGCATCCCCACCGCCAGGCTATTCGGATGACAATCAAGTCACCATCGGCCAGATCCGGTATAACGCCCAGGTGGTCGTAGGCGACACCGAACTCAATTTTCAGGTGAGCATCACCGACGGCGATGGCGACACAGTCATCGGCACAGACGAGTTAAACGTCAGAATTGAAGGCGACCAAACCGGAACGGGGTATGCGCTCACAGGTACCGATGCCTCCGCGGAAGCCATCGCCGCCAGCTCCGGTGTGGACACCCTCAATGGCGGCGCCGGCGCAAACGATGTAGCAGATTACAGCAACAGCTCTGCCGCAGTCTCGATCAACCTCAACGACACCGGCGGCGCAACAGGTGCGCCCACTGATTTCGCCAATCCGGAAGAGGGGAAAATCGGAGGCGGCTACGCGGCAGGCGACACGCTGATCGGTATCGAGGGCCTCATAGGAGGAGCAGGCGATGACTACCTCTTCGGCAACAGCGGCGCCAATTATTTGTCGGGAGGGAGCGGTGCCGATACGCTGAAGGGCGAGGGCGGCGATGACATTCTTATCGGCGGTGACGGCGATGACTTCCTGAACGGCGGGGCCGGTTCCGACACCATGACCGGCGGCGCAGGTTCGGATGTGTTCGTAGTCAGTGCCGACACGCTCGGCTCCATCAACGACTTCATCGCCGACTTCCAGGACGGATCGGGTGGCGATACCATCGACCTGACGGAGTTGCTGGTCGGATTGACTGGAGTGACCGACCTGGAGGCCGACGGCTATGTGCAAATTCAGCAGAACGGTGCCGATGCCGAACTGCGTGTAGACACGGATGGCGCACAGAACGGCCAAAGCTTCCAGACTGTGGCTGTCCTCGAAAACTATGTCTTCAACACAAACGCCGAGGCCGTTAAGATACTCTTCGATGACGGCAGCGGCACTCAGACCGACAACGTCTAGGAAAGCGGGATCGCGAGGAACTCATCATGAAGATGGCAAGCTTTGGTTTGGCACTCGCCGCCGCGGTCACGGGCATGCAAAGTGGCGCCAGTGCCGCCGATCTGGTCGTAGGAATTGCCACAGTGCCCTACTGCGCGTTGGCTCAAAACGCGCGGCTCCTCTATGTCGAGGACAATGTGCGGCTGACGAGCGAAGTGGTGCGCCTGATGGACGAGGCGGTGGCGGTTGCCGACAGCCCCCGCTGGATTCACTCCTCACGGCCGGCGTTCGTGTGGGCCTCAGAAGCCAAGGTCGCTTGCGGGAAAGCCTATGGCTATCTGCGGTCGAGCTATCGCGACGACGAGTACCTCAACAAATGCGAGTGCTTCCACGCCCGCATGGTCCAGTACATGAACTAGGCCTGGCGTGAGCGGGATTTGGAGGGTGCGGCCCGACAGGCCACAGGTGACGCGTGCTTGCGCGCGGACAGCCGGTGGCCATCAATGTCTTTTCTCGGGATGCGGCGCCCTCATCCCAGCCCTGGCGGCTTTTCTTTGCGCCTGCTGCTTCCGACAAGGTGAGGCGGGCATGACACGGCCTGCGGGAACCCGCGGCATATCGCTGTGCGGCGGATGGTTCGCGACGATCCTGCTCACAATAGCCATCGCCGGCTGCCAGTCCGCGAGTGCGCCGGATGTGCTGGAGCTCGACGGCACCAGGCAGGCCGATGCCCTGGAGCCGGCGGACATACCGGCCACGGAAAAGCTCGGCTCCGGACCGGTGGCGATCGGCATGCTCCTGCCGCGCTCGGCCGGTGGCGAGGCCGGGCGCGACGCGGCCGAATTCCGCGACGGTGCCGCTCTCGCCATGAGCGAACTGGGAGGCGACCACATCACCCTGACCATATACGACACGAAAGGTCAGGCCGCTCAGATCGGCAACAATGCCTCGGAGGCGATCGCGAACGGCGCCAGATTGCTCATCGGGCCGATTTCAGCAAATGACGTCGAAGCCGTGAAGGCCATGCCGGCTTCCACCCGTCCGGCCATTCTTTCGCTGGCGGCGAATTCCGCGTCGACCGCTCCGGACATATTCACCCTCGTATCCGACGAGACCGACAGCGCGCTGGCCGGCGTCGGCTACGCCGTTGAGAGCGGAAAGAAGAAAGTTCTGGCGATCGCGCCGGACACTGTCCCGGAGCGCGAAGCAAGGCGGCTGGGCAAGGGGATCGCGGCCAGAGGCGGCGAGTTTCTCGGCGCTGTCACATATACGGCCGGGGCCGTGCCGGATCAGACCCGATCGCTGGCCGCGTCAGCGGATGCGTTCCTCCTCTTGGGTCGCGACGGCGCACCGGGTCGATCCGCCTCGGCGCTCCGCGCCACCGGCGCGGTTCGCCAAGATGCCGTTCTTGTCGGGACATCCGCCTGGAGCAGGCAGGACCATGCCGATCCGGCCCTGAACGGAGCCGTACTGGCCATTCCCAACCCAAGCGGCCTCCGGGAAATTTCGGATCGCTTCCGCGCGGCCTATGGCAGGTCGCTTTCGCTGGAAGCGGCCTATGCGTACGACGCCATAGCCATCGCGGCGGGCATAGTTCGTGTCATGGGCGCCGACAGTCTTTCATCCGCCACACTGCAGGCGAGATCGGGTTTCAAGGGCACGACCGGTGTATTCCGGTTCAATCAAGACGGCTCGGTCGAACGGCGGATGCCGATCTACAGGATCGAGGCGAAGCGGTTGAAACTCGTGGATGCGGCTTCCGACAGCTTCTGAAGGGCGGAAAGACCGCCTCCCGGGGCCGCCCGTTCCAGCATGGCGACGAAGGTCCTCCCGCGAAACGCTGCGTTCGGATACCGGGCCGAACGTCTCTGCCCGTAGGCGCAGGCAATCATTCCCTTGGATGGCGTGCGCTATTTGCGCCTGTACAGAACCGGGCAGTCGCCGATCCTGTCGGAGATGGATGAAAGCCAGGTGCTCGTAGCCGCGTCGTGACACCGATCACCATCCGCGCGAAGCCACTGCATAGATTGGAACGATCTCGCTGCGTCCTTTCACCGCGATCCGGTCGATCTCCGTAATCTCGAACCGATCCGCAATCAGCCGCGCCGTTTCGGGCCCGATGATGATGGGGATGTCATAGTCGCGCGTCTTGCCCTCCAGCCGTGAGGCGAGGTTCACGGCATCACCGATCGCCGAATAGTCGAAACGCAGGTCGGATCCCATGTTGCCGACAATGCACTCGCCGGTGTTGATGCCGATGCCGATATCGAGCCTGAGCGGCTCTTCTCTCGATCTCGCCTCCGAGGCCAGTTCGCAGTTGAGCGCCGCCATCGCTTCGCGCATGCGCAGTGCTGATCTTACCGCCTTGGCGGCGTGATCCGGCTCGTCCAGCGGCGCGTTCCAGAACGCCATCAGGCAGTCGCCGATATACTTGTCGATCGTGCCGCCTTCCTCCAGAACAATGCGCGACAGCGGGTCGAGCAGACGATTGATGAGCGTGGTCAGCCGTTCGGGCTCGTCTTTCATCTTCTCGGCGACGGTGGTGAAGCCGCGCACGTCGGTGAAGAGGATCGTCAGTGTCCGCCGTTCGCCGCCCAGCCTGAGCAGCGAGGGATCACTCGCCAGCCGCTCGACCAGCACCGGCGAGAGATATTGTGAGAAGGCGCGGGTGATGCCGCGGCGCAGGCGCCGTTCGGCGGCATAGTCGCGTGCGCCTTGTCCCGCCGCGACGAGGACGAAGGCGAGCGCTGGACCGACGGGCGACAGATAGATGCGTGCCAGGTCCAGGAGCGCGTAGCTGCCGAAAGCTGAGGCGACGACGGCGGCAAGGCCGACGGCGACGCTACGCCAGCCGGTGCCGCGGCGCACGGCAAGCGCCGCCAAAAACACCGCCAACACCAGCGCCGCCAGCCTGGTGGCATCGCCCGCCGGCGTCACCAACAGCCCGGCCCGCAGATTGTCGAACATGGTCGCCTGGATCTCCGCGCCCGACGTCAGCCGGCCGCTGCGGAGCGTGTACGACGTTGCGTAGGCGTCAGCGCCGCCCGCATCGATGGTTGGCGCGTTCTGCAGACTCAGGCCCACGATCACGACACGGTCGCGGAAAAACTCATCCGGCAGGAACCCTGGCGGGTCGAGTGCCTGATAGTAGCTGACGGTCGGGTAGGTGCGCGCTGGCCCAAACACCCGCAGCAGGCCGCCTCCCGGTGCCGGTTCCGTTCCCGCCAGCCGCAGTAGCTCCCTGGCGAAGCCGTCCGGATAGGCCGGCAACCGACGCAGCGTGCCGTCGCCGTCAAGCGGAATGGAGGCAACACCCGGCAAAGCCCCGGCGGCAGTGAGTTCCGCCAGCGGTTCGACCCTGATAAACTGGTCGGCCTGCGGTGTTTCCATGAACGTCTCGTCCGCCGCCAGAACGACATCCGGACCGACGGCGGCGGCGAGAGCCGCATCGGCCTGCGGACTGCTCGGATCAGCGAAAATGATATCGATGCCGATGGCCCTTGCGCCTGCCTCGCGCAGGCTTTCAACGAGGCGGGCATGAACGTCGCGCGGCCAGGGCCATTGCAGCGCCAGTTCGGCGAACGACGGTTCGTCGATCGCCACGATGACCGGGCCGCCGGCAGGCAGATGGGGCAGTCGCGATGTCGACAGAAAATCGAACACGCGCATGTCGAGCAGCCGCCACGGCGTCGTCAGCGACAGCGCCGAAAGCACGAGCAGCACACCGGCGGAGATTGCAGCAAGGCCGAGGCGGCGGTTGCCGGGGCTGGCCCACGGCTCCGGCCGCTTCATCAGAAGCGACCCTTGAGGGAGCCGGTGAAGGTGCGGCCCCATCCCGGTGTCGAGGGGCCGACATCAAAGCTGGTGTCAAAGAGGTTGTAGGCGGCAAGTTCTAGCTTGAAACGCTTGTCGAACGGCTCCCACGTCAGAAAGGCGTCGGCGGTCCAGTAGTCGGGCAGGATGATGTCGCCGGCCTCGGTCCCCGTGCGGGAACCGACATAGGTGGCAGCGGCGGTGAACTTGATGTTCGCCGGATGGACCCAACTCGCGCCAACACGCGCCGCCGTGGACGGGACGAAGGGAAGCGCGCCGCCGAAGCCCGCGCTCGCCGGATCGAGATTGCGCGAGTCGGCAAATGCGACGGTCCCAAACAGGCCGACACCGTGGCCAAGGCGCAGGTTGGCGGTCGCACTGACGCGGTCGAGCTGGCCGCTCGCCAGGTCGATCGTCGTCAGCCCGCCGGGAATGCCGATCGAAAGCCCCTGCAGGTTCTGATGCTGATAGTCGAGGCTGGTGAAGAAGCGACTTCCCCATTCCGCGTTCCACCGCGCCGCGAAGGTTTCGGCCATGCCGCCTATGTCGAGCGGTGCCTGGTTGGCCTGCAGGCCGACGACACCGATCGGAGCCAGGGTCGTGTCGCTGATGCCGTTCGTTTCGCGGATGAAACCGGCGCTTAGCCAGTGCCCCGCGACGGGTGACCATGCCAGGCCGAGACGCGGCTCCAGCCGCTGCGTCGCGAACGAGCCGTCGAAACGAGTGCCAAAGAGCGCGGCTTCCGCCTTGAAATCCGGCGCGATGTCCCAAATGGCATCGACGTAGGCGCGGCCGAACAAGAGAGCGAAGTTGCGGCCGCTGGTGGTCGTGTCCAAAACGGGAATGGCCGGAATGGATATGGTCGTCATATCCATGCGCATGTCGCTTAGCGTGCCTGCCTCCACGCCATAGCGCCAGGTGAGCTCGTCGGTCGAGACCGTATGGTTCAACGCGCCGAGATAGGAGCGCTGGTTGACAGCGATGTCGGTGACCTGCGTGCCGATCGGCGCCAGTCCGGGGTTTAACAATATGCCCTGCTCGTTGCTCGTCTGTGCCAGATCTGAGACCAAGAAAGCGGCGTTGACGTTGTTGCGGTAGCCGAAGCTGTGACTCCAGCCAACGCCGCCGCGTCCGCCCCACATGTCGACTCTACGGTCATAGGTGAGCGCGCCGAACGGCAGCATCGGATCGTTGATGAGAATGACGGTGTTCAGAAGCTGCGACCGTGGTCGGCCCGCCTCCGCATAAAGAACGAACCGGTCGTCCGGCGTCGGACTCGCGGTCAGATAGCCGACGCCGCCGATCGATTCATAACCCAGATCGAAGCCGACATACGGAACCGTTGTGCCGAGCGCGAAGCGCTCGCGAAATTCGGCGGTGCGCCGGTAGTCTCCTTTCAGATAGAGGCTCCAGGGGAAGGGATTTGCCGCATAGGACTGCACCTCGCCCGAGCCGGTCCAGCCGCGGCCTGTGGCCGAGCTGACGAAGCCGCCTTCCGCTGATGCTTCTAAGAAAGGCCGGCGAAACAAATTTGCGCTGCGCGAGCGCCCCGACAGCATCTCGGGCGACACCATAAGTCCCTGAAACAGCGATGAAAAACCCTGTTTGTTGATGCCGGGATCGACCAGCTGCGTACCCGGATTGATGTCGGCGGAGAACGGATCCGGGCTGCCCGAAACGGCCTGGTCGGCAAAGGTGGCCCCGGCGAAGGGATCGAATATCACGTCGCCGTAGAAACGGCCCCACGCGTTCAGTTCCTGCAGCCTGAACGCACTGTTGAGCAGCGAACCGGCCTCGCGGTTGGCGCTGAGCGGCGCATAGGCGCCGCCGCGTGCCCGCGAGCGCCGCACGGTTTCTTGCGCGCTCTCGATCGCCGTGTCGGCATCATAGTCGTCTAGCGCGATGGCTGCGGCGAAGGATGAGGTGACAGGGTCATTCGGGTCGAGTCGGTCGGCATTGCGCAGCGCCTGGGCGGCGGGATCGCGATCGCCGCTTTCGTAGTGGCCGGAGCCCAGAAGCAGCAGGCCCTGCGCGTGAGCCGGGTGGGCCGTGGTCCCGGCCAGCAGGTCCGCCTGCGCCTTTTCCATCTCACCCGTCTGAAGGTAATAGCGCCCGCGCGCAACCAGTGCCACGGAGAAGCTCGGGTCGGCCGCGATCGCCCGGTCTATTTCCGCCTTCGCCTCCCGGAGACGGCCCTGATCGAGATAGTGAATGGCCAGGTTGGCCCGCGCCACCGGACCTTCGGGATCGAGTTCGATGGCGCGCTTGAAGGCCTCTTCGGCTTCCCGCATCGCGCCGCGCTGGCTGAGAACGAGGCCGAGCGCGTTCCAGACCGAGGATGAACCCGGCGCAACGAGCACGGCCTTCCCGAGATCCTCGAGTGCCCCCTTGAGGTCGCTTTCGATTCCGGCGCGGTAACCGGCGCGCGCCTCCAGCGCTGTCGGGTTTTCAGGGTCGATGGCCAGGGCGCGATCGATCGCCTCCTTCACTTGATCGCGGTCGTCCATCAGCAGCGCGAACTGGGCGCGGGCCGCCGGCAGCGTCGGATCGCCGGGATAACGCTGCTCAGCCCGTTTCAGTGCGTCGATCGCACCGCGGATATCCCGCAGGAAGCCCGCCGCGTAGGCGTCCGCCAGCGCGCCATAGGGGCCAGCGGTTTCCGCGGGCGGATCCTCGAGGCGGTCGGGATCGGCCAGAGCCCGGGCGAAATAGCCACCATAGGCCGCAACCGCGCGTCTGGCCGGATCGAGGCCGGGAAGCGCGCGTTGGAACAGGGCCGCCGCTTCCGCGTAGCGCCGCCCACTGCCGAGGATCAGCGCCTCCACAAGGTCGAGCCGCGCCCGCTGCCGGCGAGAGAGCGGCATGGCGCGCGCCTTGTCGAGTGTCTCGGCCGCCGCCGGCCGGCCCGCCACCGAAAGCGTGGTTTCGGCAAGCGACACCCAGTCCTCCACGCTGCGGCTTTCCGGCGGCAGCGCCGCGATGAGCCGGTGCTGCCTTCGCATCGCGGCGGCGTCGGACGGCGTGGCCGGCAAAAAGGTGAAGGCGCCGCGCAGCGTCAGATAGAACAGCATTTGCTCCCGGTCGTCGGGATCGACGATGACGATCTTGGTGGGCGCCTGGCCTATGCGGGCGACCGCGGCCTCGCCGCCGGACACGCTGACCGAGCCGAATTCGTTGGCGAGTTCGACCTCGCCGTCGAGCACAATCAGCGAGGTCTTGTCGCCCTCGACGTTGAGGGAAAAGTCGGTTCCGCGGATGGCGGCGGCCGCAGCCGGCGTCTCGACCGTCAGGCCAAGCCCGCCTGTCTCGGCGCGACCCCATATGGAACCGGTCTGCAGGCCGAAAACGGAATCCGAGCTTTCGCCAATATGCTTGACCAGCAACGTGGTGTTGCGGCCGAGCCGGAGCTGGGTCCGGTCGGAAAACAGGATCGCGAGGTGGCCGATGGCGTTGGTGCGCAGCACGTCCCCGGCCAGCAGGTCCTGGCTGACATCCACGCCGCGCCATGCGCTGACATCGATGAAGCGGATTTCCTCGCCGGATTTGCGAGAAATGACCGAACCGGCGGCCACGCCCGCGCGAGGGAAAATTTCGGCGCGCGAGACCTGTGTCCCGACCGACACCAAAAAGGCGACGAAGACCGCGACCCAAACCCGCATTCTGTTTACAGAGCCCCTCTGCTGGCCGAGCTAATGAGTAGCTTCGAAATCTTGTCAAGGCAGTATTGCTGGTGTCGGTAATTTGCCTCAATAATAGAGTCGGGGCCGAAAGAGCGCTGAGGGCACTCCGGTGAATGAAAAGACGGTCGATCAGCTTGCGTCGGCGGTGGTTGCCGACAAGCCATTCGAGCAGATTGTCGAAAAGAGCCATTACCTGGATCACCTGACGAAGGTGAACGATGTCTTTTACGACCAGATCAGGATAGCAGATCAGAAGGCGGCTTACCTGTTCACCTTCATGCTTGCCTTCCTGGTGACCTCGGCCGACGGCCGCGGCGTGTTCACCTCGCAGCGCTACATGACCGACCCGTGGCCGCTGGCTGCCGCGTCGGCAATTCTGGGCCTTGCAGTACTCACGACTCTCTTTTCAGCGATCATGGTTGTTCTGCCGCGCCGCGCGGCCAAAGGCACGTCGCTCTACTGGGGCTCGTGGGCGGAAAGCCGGGAGCGCTTTCTGGAGGCGAACCGGACCGGCGATCCGGACTTCCTCACGCGCGAGTATCTCGGCAATGTCGACAATCTCTCTGCAATCGCGCGCCGCAAGTTCCGCTTCGTAGGCATCGCCTTCCGCGGCCTGCTGACAGCCATCGGCGCATACGTTGCCCTGCTAGCCCTTAAATAGTGCCAGCACCGGGCCCCAACTGCCCAGGATTGCAATCCCAACTTCGGGCAATGCTCTCGGCAGCGCAACTCCCAAGCGTCAGGAGACGTCATTCGGCCGCATCGGCCTCCGTCGCCACGGGCACGATTCGCGCGGCACAGTATTTGAACTCCGGAATTTTGCCATATGGATCGAGCATCGGATTGGTGAGCTTGTTGGCCGGGCTTTCATTGAAGCAGAAGGGCATGAACACCATGCCGTCGGCGACCTCCCGATCGGCGCGGAGGATTGCCTCGACCGTGCCGCGCCGCGTCTCGACGGCGATCACCTCTCCCTGCGACAGGCCACGACGCTTGATCTCGTAGGGGTTCATCGCGGCGATACCGTAAGGTTCGATGGCGTTGAGCACGCCCGCGCGGCGGGTCATGGCGCCGGTGTGCCAGTGTTCCAGCAGGCGCCCGGTAGTCAGAACCAGCGGATATTCCTCGTCGGGAACCTCGTCTGGCGGCAAAAGGTCGGCCGGCACGATGCGCCCGCGTCCGTCCGTGGTCGGGAAACCGGAGGTGAAGACGACCTGGTTGCCGGGGACGTCCGGGCCATCGGCGGGATAGACGACGGATTCCTCGCGTTCGATGCGCTCCCAGGAGATATGGCTCAGCGATGGCATCACGCGCGCCATTTCGGCGAAGACGTCCGAAACGTGCCCGTAATTCCAGTCTAGGCCCATGCGCCGGGCAAGCTCGACGATCAGGTCGAGATCCTGCCGTGCCTCGCCGGGCAGATCGAGCGCCGGTCGGCCGATCTGCACCTGACGGTTGGTGTTGGTATAGGTGCCGAGCTTCTCGGCATGCGCGGAGGCCGGCAAAACCACATCGGCGTGCCAGGCCGTCTCGGTCAGGAAGATGTCCTGGACCACAAGATGTTCGAGCTTGGCAAGCGCCGCACGGGCGTGGCTCTGATCGGGATCTGACATCGCCGGATTTTCGCCCATGATGTACATGCCGCGGATCTCGCCCTCGTGAATGGCGTCGACGATCTCGACCACGGTCAGCCCGCGCTTCGGATCGAGCGTCTGGCCCCAGAAATTCTCGTACTGGCCGCGGATGTCGATGTTCTCCACCGATTTGTAGTCGGGAAAATACATCGGGATGAGGCCGGCATCCGATGCGCCCTGCACATTGTTCTGGCCACGCAAGGGATGAAGCCCCGTGCCGGGGCGCCCGACATGCCCGGTGATCAGCGCCAGCGCGATCAGGCAGCGCGAATTGTCGGTGCCGTGGGTGTGCTGGGAAATGCCCATGCCCCAGAAGATCATCGACCGCTCGGCCCTGGCATAGGTGCGGGCGACATCGCGCAGGACATCCGCCTCGATGCCGCAAACGGACGCCATCGCCTTGGGCGTAAAATCCCTGACCTTCGCCTTCAGCGCCTCGAAGCCGGAGACGTTGGCTTGAATATACTGCTCGTCATAGAGCTTCTCCTCGATGATGACGTGCAGCAAGGCGTTGAGCATGGCCACGTCGGTGCCGGGCTTGAAGCGGAGCGAGTAGGCGGCGTGGCGCATCAGGCCCTGGCCGCGCGGGTCCATGACGATCAGCTTGGTGCCGTTCTTGGCCGCCTGCTTGAAATATGTCGCCGCGACTGGATGGTTGGTGCCAGGGCGCGCCCCGATGACGATGACGCAGTCGGCCTTCAGCGCGTCCATGAAGGGCGCCGAGACCGCGCCCGAGCCGACGCCTTCCATCAGGGCGGCGACCGAGGAAGCGTGGCACAGCCGCGTGCAGTGGTCGACATTGTTGGTGCCAAAACCCTGCCGCACGAACTTCTGGAAGAGATAAGCCTCTTCGTTCGACCCCTTGGCCGAACCGAAGCCGGCCAGCGCCTTTCCGCCATGCTCGTTCCGGATGCGCTTCAGGCCGCCGGCAGCGCGCTCGAGCGCCTCTTCCCATGTGGCTTCCCGGAAAATGGTCAGCGGATCGACATTGCTGAGGTCGATGTCGCCTGACTTCGGCGCATCGTCGCGGCGGATCAGCGGCTTGGTCAGCCGTTCCGGCGACATCACGTAATCGAAGCCGAAGCGGCCCTTGACGCACAGCCGGTTCTCGTTGGCCGGTCCATCGCGACCATCGACCTGGACGATCCTGTTGTCCTTGACCGCCACCTTGGTCTGGCAGCCGACGCCGCAGAACGGACATACCGAATCGACGACGCTGTCGAACTCCTGGACGACCCGGGTCCTGCCGGCCTTGTCCATCAGCGATTTCTCGTAGAGCGCGCCAGTCGGGCAGGCCTGGACGCATTCGCCACAGGTTACGCAGGTCGACAGGCCCATCGGATCGTGCATGTCGAAGACCGGGATCGAATGATTCCCGCGCTCGGCCATGCCGATCACGTCATTGACCTGCACCTCGCGGCAGGCGCGCACGCAGGCGCCGCAGGCGATGCAGGCGTCGAGATTGACCGCGATGGCCGGGTTGGTGATGTCGAACTCCGGCCGCTGGTCGTCGCTGGCGAATCTGGACTCGTATCGGCCGCCGGCAATCCCCATCGAACCTGCCCATTGCCAGAACAGGGACTGCTGGTCGGGACCTTCCGCGGCCGGCCGCATATTGCTGGCAAGAAGCTCGAACACCATCTCGCGCGATTTGCGAGCGCGCTCGGTGTCGGTCTTCACCACCATACCCGCTGTCGGCTTGCGAATGCAGGAGGCAGCCAGCACGCGCTCGCCTTCGACGTCGACCATGCACGCGCGGCAATTGCCGTCGGGACGATAGCCCGGCATGTCGACATGGCAAAGATGCGGGATTTTCGTGCCTTCCCGCCTGGCAACGTCCCAGATGGTTTCGTCTTGCGCTGCGGTGACGGACTTGCCGTCGAGCGTGAATGTGATGCCGTGTACCATCAGAGATCACTCCGGAAATGCGTCAGCAGATGGTTGACCGGATTCGGCGCCGCCTGACCCAGACCGCAGATCGAGGAGTCGCGCATGACCGTCTCGAGGTCGCGGATCGCGTCCTCCGGCAATGGGCCCGGCTGCTGCAAGAGGGTGACCAATTTTTCGGTTCCTTCGCGGCAGGGCGTGCACTTGCCGCAGCTCTCGTGCTTGAAGAACCTCATCAGGTTGAGCGTCACGTCCCTGATGTTGTCGGCTTGCGAGAACACCACCACGGCATGCGATCCGACGAAAGCGCCCTGCTTCGCGAGCTCGCCGCCGAAATCGAGCGGGATGCCGCCCATCGATGCCGGCAGGATGCCGCCGGACGCGCCGCCCGGCAGATAGGCCTTGAACTCATGGCCGTCGGCCATCCCGCCGCAATAATCCTCGATCAGCTCGCGCACCGTGACGCCAGCCGGCGCCAGCTTCACGCCGGGCTCCTTCACGCGGCCCGACACCGACCATGAGCGGACACCCGGATGATCGGGCTTGCCCTGGCTCGCGAACCAGGCCGGCCCTTTCTCGACGATGTCGCGAATCCACCACAGCGTCTCGACATTGTGGTTGAGTGTGGGACGCCCGAACAGCCCGACCTCGGCGATATAGGGCGGACGGTGGCGCGGCATTCCGCGGCGCCCCTCGATGCTTTCCAGCATCGCGCTCTCCTCGCCGCAGATATAGGCGCCCGCGCCGCGCCGCAGTTCGATGAATCCAGGCTCGACCAGCCCCCTCGCCTCAAGAGCCGCGATCTCGGCGCGCAGGATGGCCAGCACGGCCGGATACTCGTCGCGCATGTAGAAATAGATGCGCTCGGCCTCGACCGCGTGCGCCGCGATCAGCGCGCCCTCGAAGGTGCGGTGCGGGTCGCGCTCGAGATAGGTACGGTCCTTGAAGGTACCGGGCTCGCCCTCGTCGCCATTGATCGACATCAGCCGCGGGCCGGGATAGGACCGGACAAAGCCCCATTTCCTGCCTGCGGGAAAACCGGCTCCGCCCAAGCCCTTGAGACCCGCCTCGTCCAGCGTCGCGATGATCGCGTCCGTGGTGAGCGCGCCGTCGCGGACCTTTTGCAGGAGCCGATAGCCTCCCGCGGCGCGATAGGCATCAAGCCCGATATAGTCTGGAACCCTGACCTGGATATCTCCGGTGCTCGCCATTCGCAGCAGGTCCTCCGCTGTCGCGTGATCGACCTCGCGATCGCCTATGCGCGCCGCTGGCGCGCCGGCGCAGCGGCCCATGCATGGCGCGCGCATCACCCGGACCGCCGACTGATCGACGCCCGCCCGCAGCTCCTCGAGAAGCGTCTCGGCGCCCGCAAGCATGCAACTCACCGAATCGCAGACGCGGATCGTTCGCGGCGCCGGCGGGACTTCACCTTCCTTCACCACGTCGAAATGATCATAGAAGGTCGCCACTTCGTAGACCTCGGCCTGTGACAGACGCATCTCCTCCGCCAGCGCCCGCAAATGCCGCGCCGACAGGCAACCATGCCGATCCTGGATCAGATGCAGGAACTCGATCAGCAGGTCGCGCCGCCGCTCGCTCGCTCCCAGCAGCGCTTGGATCTCGGTGAGCGCGGCGTCGTCCAGCGGCCGGCCCCTTGGTCCGCGATCCCGCGGCCGTCGATCCTGCATCGTCATGCCCTCAGTCCTCAGAGTGTAAGTTCCGCCTCTGTAAACAACATTTCGCACGACCGAGGATATTGATTATGAGGCACGATATGTTTCCTGCACGACGGGCGCGAGCATCGAGCCCGGAATGCGGGGGGACCCGACGCGAGCTCTCACGCCCTCACGATCTGCATCTTCTCGATCACGAACACGATGCAATCGCCGTCGCGTTTTGTCGCTTCGAGGCTATCACCGATCTCGTTGAGGAGATTGGGGATGTCGATAACGGCCATCGGGTCGGTGCAATGCACCTCCAGCCGCTCGCCCGGCTTCAAGGTTTTCAGCGCCTTGCGCGTCTTGAGCGCAGGCAAGGGACATTTCAGCCCCGTCAGATCCAGCTTTGTCGTCGATACCATGAGGAGGCATGATGCCCGACACGGCGCGACGAGGTCAATCGACGCCAGCGTCGCAGCCGGGCGCGACGCGGCTCAGAACAGGCTGGAATAGGCGAGGAACTGAACGGTCTCGCCCGGCTCCACGCTTGTGATTTCCTCACTGAGTTCGACGAGGCCATCGGTCTCGACGAGCGACGACAGCAGCCCGGCGCCTTCGCGCGGGAACTTGGTTGCCTCCAGGGAGCCGTCCGCGGCCCGGCGAAGCTTCGCCCGCACATATTCGCGTCGACCCTGCTTCTTGCGATAGGAGAAGGCTGCCCGCACGGCCGTGGGGATCGGCGGTTGCGGCCGGGCTCCAGCAAGAGCAAAGATCGCCGGGCGGGCGATATGAGTGAAGGTGACGAAACTCGCCACCGGATTGCCGGGCAACCCGATGAGCGGGGTTCCGCCGATCACGCCCATGGCAACCGGCCGGCCCGGCTTGATCGCCACGCGCCAGAACACCAGCGTTCCGGCGCTCTCGACGGCTGCCTTCACGCAGTCGGCCTCGCCCGTCGACACGCCCCCCGATGTCAGGATCAGGTCGTGCGTCGACGCGGCTTCGCTCAGCTTGTCGGCGATCAGCCCGCTGTCATCCGCCAGTATGCCCAGATCGGTGACGTCGCAGCAGAGGCGGGCAAGCATCGCCGTCAGCATGAAGCGGTTGGAATCGAACAGCTGCGCCGGTCCGCGCGCGTCTCCCGGCGGGACGATCTCGTCCCCCGTCGAGAACACCGCAACGCGTATCCTGCGCCTGACCTCGACCTCTGTGAACCCCAGGGCGGCGGCGAGCGCGACGTCCTGCGGACGCAGGCGGTGCCCCGCCGGCAGCACCGTGTCGCCCAGCGCGACATCCTCCCCCGCCGAGCGCACATTGGCTCCCCTTTTCAGGCCGGGCGGGAGAACCACCCTGCCGGCATCGTCCATGCGCACGTCTTCCTGCATGTACACCGTGTCGGCCCCTTCCGGCATGGGAGCGCCGGTGAAGATGCGCGCGGACTGGCCAGGGAATATGGGGGTGTCCAGCGCCGTACCGGCCTGGAGCCGCCCGGCAACGGCGAAGGCCGTTTCCACGGTCCGCGGCAGTTCGTCGCCTCGTACGGCGTAACCGTCGACCGCGGAATTGGTGAAGGGCGGCAGCGGCAGCGGAGCTGTCATAGCGCTTGCAAGAACGCGCCCATCCGCCAGCGCGAGCGGCACCCTCTCGGTCTCCTGCACGGCACTGAGCTTCGAGGCTATCAGCGCGGCGGTCTCGTCGATGGACCGCATCGGTCCGCCGAACGCGAAGCAGTCATCCGAGAGTTGCGCCATATATCTTCCCGGTCCACCTGCGCGCGGGGTCGATCGACGCGAGCGCGCAAAGCCGGGCCTTTTTTAGCCAGCCTCGTTTGAACAGGCTATAAAGGGAGGGTCAAGCCGAAGCTGGCGCGACCAGACAATGTTCAGGAGCCTGCCATGCATCAGACAATCCGCCAGGCGACCGTGCTGCCGGACCCGCAGGACCCGCGGCTCACGGAGCTGGTCGCAGGCATTGACCATACGGGCGGGACGGTGCAGGTGCGCGTACCCGTCGAGCGGGCCCTGACGCTCTATCTCAACGCGCAGGAAATCGTCACCATGATGACGATCAACGACTACCCGGAATATCTCGCGCTCGGCTACCTCCTGAACCAGAACATGCTTCTAGCCGACGATGTGGTCACCGGCGTCGACTATGACGAGGATCTGCAGGTCGTGGTCGTGCGCACCGAGCGAAACACCGACTACGAGCAGAAGCTGAAGAAGCGGACGCAAACCTCGGGCTGCGCCCAAGGTACCGCATTCGGCGACCTGCTCGAGGCGATCGAAGACATCACCTTGCACGCATCGGAGCTTCGCACCTCCTGGCTCTACGATCTGACGCGCAAGATCAACACCACGCCCTCGCTTTATCTCGAGGCGGGCGCAATTCATGGCTGCGTGCTTTGCCGGGAGGGCACGCCGATCTGCTACATGGAAGACGTGGGCCGCCACAACGCCGTCGACAAGATCGCCGGCTGGATGTACCGTCACGGCGTCGATCCCGCCGACAAGATCCTTTACACCACCGGCAGGCTGACCTCCGAGATGACGATCAAGACGGTGCGGATGGGCATTCCCATCCTGGTCTCCCGCTCGGGCTTCACCGCCTGGGGCGTGGCACTTGCCCGCGAAGTCGGGCTGACGCTGATCGGCCGGGCGCGCGGCAAGAGGTTCATAGCACTTTCGGGCCAGGAACGGATCGTTTTTGACCAGGATCTCGCCGCCGTGGACGAGGAAGCGCCCCGCCACCGCCGCAAGGGCGCGGAACATGACGACTGACCGGGCCGCGATCCCGTGCGTGGTACTGGCAGGCGGACTGGCCAGGCGCATGGGCGGCGGCGACAAGCCGATGCGCGAGATCGGGGGACGTCCGATCCTCGACCACGTCATCGAGAGGCTGGAGCCGCAATGCGCCGGGCTCGTGCTCAATGCGAACGGCGACCCTGAACGCTTCGCCCGCTTCGGCCGTCCGGTCGTCGCCGATACGGTTGCGGGCTACCCGGGTCCGCTCGCCGGCATACTCGCCGCGCTCGAATGGATGGCACGGAACAGACCGGACGTCGAATGGGTGGTGAGTGCGGCCGGCGATTGCCCGTTCTTGCCGCGCGACCTCGTGACCCGCCTGCACGAGGCGCGGCTGGCCGATGAAGCGGAACTGGCCGTAGCGTCATCGGGCGGTCAGACGCATCCGGTTATCGGGCTGTGGAAGGTCTCCCTGCGGGATGACCTGCGCAGGGCGCTTGTCGAGGAAGACCTTCGCAAGATCGACCGGTGGACCGCCCGCTACCGCCTCGCCACGGCGGCTTGGCCGACCGAGCCGGTGGACCCGTTCTTCAACGCCAACACGGTTGATGATCTTTACGAGGCCGAACGGCTGGCCGCAACGATGGCCAACTAGGCAGCGGGAACGAAACCCGCCCGCTCCAGTGCCGCGTGGATTTCCGGTGATTGCGAAGCGGCCAGGAACGCCTGCACCGCGGGCCGTTCCTTGCGCGCCGAGACGAGCGCGAAATCGTAGTGCTCTTCCGTCAACGGTATGAAGCCAAGCCCGGCCGCGCGCGCCACCGGCGCGATGGTAACGCCCCAATCCGCACGTTCCTGTGCGACTGCCGCGGCGACCGCATTGTGCGAACGCGGCTGGTTCCAGTAGCCGTCGGGACGCGCCGGACCAAGCAGTTGATCGATCAGGATGCGCGTTCCCGAGCCCTGATTGCGGTTGACCATCAGGCAATCGGGATCGGCGAGCGCACCGCTGATCGCCTCTTCCACGCCACGGCCCTCGAAGCGCCGGTCCCCGGGGCGGAAAACGAGGCCCTGCATGCGCCGCCAACCCGGCACGAGTTCGATGCCATCGCCAAGGAATGGAGTGTTGTAACTCCGGGTCTTGGCGTCAAAGAGATGCATGGGCGCGAGATCGCACTCGCCGCGCCTGGCGGCAGCAAGGCCGCCGAGGCTTCCGACGGCCAGCGAACGCACCGATGTCCCATTCGCCGAGAGCGCGCCGACAACCAGGTCCAGGCCGATACAGTGGCTGCCGATGATGACGAGATCAGGAATGCGGACTTGGGGCGTGAACAGAGTCACCTGCACTCCCAGGCCGGCAGGCATATGATCGGCCAGGGCTTCGATGCGGATGAAGCCGTCCGCCTGAGCGAAGGAGGTGATCGCCCCCGATCCCTTGCCGGTCGGGTAGGCCACGAGCTCTTCCTGTCCCTGCACCAGCGAGACCATGACGAACTCCGTGCGCCCGAGTTCGGATGGAATACGGAACGGTACCTGTACGGCTACCTGGGCATCGACACGCGGCGGCAGTCCAGCGATGCGCCGCAATACGGGAACGATCATGTCGTGGAACGTGAACATGGCCGAAGTCGGAAATCCCGGCAGGATGATGACCGGCTTGCCGTCGCATACCGCCAGGCAGAGCGGCTTGCCCGGCTTCAACGCCACGCCGTGGGCGATGATGCCCGGCTTGCCGAGCCGGCCGATGATGCGATGGCTGACATCTCCCGCCCCCTTGGACGTACCGCCCGAAAGGATGAGCACGTCATGGACCGCGAGCGCATCCCGCATCGCAGCCTCGAGCTTCGCCTCGTCGTCCGGAAAGGCGCCGAGAAAATTCGCCTCCCCCCCATTTTCGGTGACGGCGGCACTGATGATGGGGCCGTTGGCATCATAGATGGCGGCCTGCCGCAGCGATTCGCCCGGTTGGAGGAGTTCGTCGCCGGTGGAGAGGATGGCCACGCGTGGCTTGCGAACCACGGCGATCCGCGCGATCCCGCAGGCGGCGAGCATGCCGATTTCACGCGAGCCGATCACCGTTCCGGCGCGCAGCAGAACCTCGCCGCGCGCCATGTCCGACCCGGCGCTGGAGACGAACTGGCCGGGCGAGACGGCACGTCTGACCTCGATCGCGCCCGCCTCCGCCGGATGCGTGTGCTCCACCATGACGATCGCGTCCGCGCCGCGCGGCAATGGCCCGCCGGTCGCGATAGGAGTGGCGGTTCCGGCCAGCACGGATATTTTGGGGACTGTTCCACAGGCGATTGATTCCGCGTTGAGCACGAGCCGGACGGGACAGGCCTGGGAGGCGGCGGCAAGGTCAGCGGCACGCAGCGCGAAGCCATCGACGTTGGAGCGGTCGAAAGGCGGCACGTCGACAGGCGCCGCGACGTCTTCGGCAAGCGCCAGTCCCAGCGTCTCCGAGAGAACCCGTTTCTCCGTTGGTGCCTGCCGGGGAAACAGGGCCTCTTCGAAGCGAGCAAGCGCCTCCTCGCGCGACAATATCGTCAGGAACTGCTCCTGGCCGGTGCCGTGCCGGGTGGAAGGCGGAACAGTGTTCATCTCGGCAGGCTCAATTCGAATGGCCGAACGGAATGGCGGCAACGGGCATGTCGGCGGCATACCCCTCGCTGTCGCCAGGCACCGCAAGCCAGGCATCGGCAAGCCGTATGGCGTCCAGCGGAAAATCGCCGACAGCAAGCGGCGACCACTTGTCCCCATCCGTGCCGAGCAGGGCGATCTCGCAGACGCCCACTGCGGAAGAGATCTTCCGCGAGAGCGGCAGACTGGTGCCGACGCGTCCGGATCGGCCCGACAACCGGTCCAGGGCAGGCTGGACGAGCGCGAGGAAACCTCCGAAAGCCTGGTCGGGCGAACCGGCCAGTGCAACCACGGGCGTGCTGCCGAACCGGCCGATCGCCGTGGTGCCGCCGGGCCGCAGGGCGATTCTGTGTGCGATCAATGCGCCGCGCCGGGCAAGGGCCTCGGCGGTTACGTCCGCGTGACCGTCACCCGTGCCTCCGATCAGGAGGATGAGATCGTAGTTCTCGTCGTCAAGCGCAGCGGCGATCGAAGCCGCGTCCCGCGCCTTGCTCTCGATCGCGGCAACGGCCGCGCCTGAACTCTTCAGGCTCTCGGTGACCAACCGCGTCGAGAAGGTCTCTCCGCTTGCCGCGACCACATCGATCACCCGGACCCGCGGAACCCGCACGGCGAGCTGGTTCATTCCCATCTTGCGCGCGACCAGAAGGTCGGCGGCATGGATCACCCTTCCTTCAACGGCCGTCGGGCGGCCTGCCGCAATGTCCTCGCCCGCCCGGCGCACGCCCTCTCCGGGCGCAGCCTCGCCGTAGACCTGCGCCACCGGGCCGCTGCAATCGACCAGATCGGGATGAAGCACGCAATCACGGTCCTCCGGCATGGCATCTCCCGCCTCTATCCAGGCCGGAAGGGCGGGCAACACCAGAGGCGAATAGGCGGACGCTCCCACAAGATCGAGCGCGCGACACGCCCACCCGTCGATGGCGGCAACATCTTGCGCCGGCTGCGCCGACATGACGGCTGGCAGCCTTGCCGCGATGTGACCGAGCGCCTCATCGAGCGGCACCAGACGGGGGGCGACCGGCCACACGCCGTCAAGCAACGCGGCAAGCGTCACTTCGAGGCTGGTCAGCGTGCCAGCCAGAGAAGGCGTTCTCATCATGTCCCGATGATGGACAGAGGCGAACGCCTTTGCAACTGACCTCAGGAGCGCTCCTGCTCTGCGTTCGGGAAGAAGAGTTGCTGGCCGCCGATCTTGTATTCGCCGATCGACGCCTGCCCCTCGGGCGAGATCAGCCACTCGATGAAGAGCTGGCCGGCCTCCGCCTTGACGTTCGGATGCTTTTCCGGGTTCACCAGCATTATCCCGTACTGATTGAAGAGTCGCTTGTCGCCCTCGACCACGATGCCGAGATCCCCGCGATTCCTGAACGACAGCCAGGTGGCGCGGTCGGAAAGGACATAGGCATTCATGGCGGAGGCCGTATTGAGCGCCGCGCCCATGCCCTGCCCGATCTCCCGATACCACTGACCCTTCGCGGTCCCGATATCCAGGCCGGCTTCTTTCCAGAGCCTGATTTCGGCGGAATGGGTGCCCGACTTGTCGCCGCGCGAAACGAACGGTGCTTCCCTGGTCCTGATCTCGATCAGCGCCGCCGCGATGTCCTTCGTGCCGCTGATACCGGCCGGATCGCTCTTCGGGCCGACCAGAACGAAATCGTTGTACATGACGTCGAACCGCTCCGTCGCGAAGCCCTCCTCGACGAATTTCTCCTCCTGCGCCTTGGCATGCACGAACACCACGTCGGCGTCGCCTCGGCGGCCGGTGTCGAGCGCCTGCCCGGTCCCCTGCGCCACGACCTTGACGTCAATTCCCGTCTTCGCCTCGAACACGGGAAGAATGTGGTCGAACAGACCGGAATCCTGCGTGGAGGTCGTCGATGCGACGACGATCGCCTGGTCCTGGGCGAGGGCCGGCGTACCACCGCACAGCATCAGGAGCATTACGAGGCTGGAGAACGTTCGGCGGGTCGGCATCTCAATCTCCATTCGTTGATCAAAGGACGAGATCGCCGCGCACGAAGGCCGCGGCTTGCGGGGTCGACGGCCGGTCCAGGAAATCGCTGGCGGATGCATGTTCGACGACACGGCCACGGACGAGGAACACGACCTCCCCCGCAAGCCGCCGCACCTGACCGAGATCGTGCGAGGCCATGACGATTTTCGTGCCCGAATGGGCGGCGGCGCGGACGATTTCCTCGACGAAACGCGTCGCGGCGGGATCGAGGCTGGCGGTCGGTTCGTCCAGTAGAAGAATTTCCGGCTGACGGGCCAGCGCCCGAGCGAGCGCCAGTCGCTGTTGCTCGCCGCCGGACAGGCGGCGCGCCGGGCGCAACGCGAGGGCGAGCAGGCCGACGCGGTCGAGCAGTTCTTCGGTGCGCCGGGCCCGCAAACCGCGCGGACAGCCGGCCTGTGCAAGTCCATAGGCGACATTCGCGGCGGCAGAGCGCCGCAGCATCACCGGCTTCTGGAACAGGATCGCCCGGCTTTCCGGACCGCCATCCGTTCGGCCGCCCCAGCTCACCGCGCCTCGCGACGGGCTTGCCAACCCCATGCAGAGCCGCAGCAGGGACGTCTTGCCTGACCCGTTGGGTCCGAGGATCAGCGTCGGCGCTCCCGGCCCGATCGTCAGGTTCACCCGGTCGAGTATCGTCGTGGCACCCACAATCAGCGACACGTCGTCGAGGGAAAGCGGGAGATCGCTCCTGGCTGCACGCATCGCTAGCCCGCCCGTTGCTCGGACCACGCCCGTACCCCCCAGGCGGTGGCGTTGATCAGCAGGATCAGGACAATCAGGATGAGGCCAAGCCCCATCGCCAGCGGCAGGTTTCCCTTGGAGGTTTCCAAGGCGATGGCGGTGGTCATGGTGCGGGTGAAGCCGTCGATATTGCCGCCGACGATCATCACCGTGCCCACTTCGGCCGCAGCCCTGCCGAAGCCCGCAAGCAAGGCGGTGACGAGGCTGAAGCGGCTGTCCCACAAAAGCGTCGCGACCTGCCCCGTCGGCCCAACCCCCATCGCGGTCAGTTCCTCGCGGTATTCGTGCCACAGGTCTTCGACCGTCTGGCGGGTCAGCGCCGCAATGATCGGCAGCACCAGCAACGCCTGCGCGATGACCATGGCGGTCGGCGTGAAAAGGAGCCCCAACTCCCCCAGCGGCCCCGATCGCGAGAGCAGCAGATAGACTGTCAAGCCGACCACGACGGGCGGCAGACCCATGAAACCGTTGAGGATAACGACGACCGCCGAGCGGCCGGGAAAGCGTGTCAGCGCGAGAATGGCGCCGAGCGGCAGGCCTACGACCATTGCGATCGCGACGGCCGTCAGACTGACGGCCAGCGACAGCCGCACGATCGCAAACAAGGTCGCGTCACCGGACGCGATGAGTTGCCACGCGCTGACTGTTTCCGACATCGGGGACTCGCCTGCTCAGATATTCTCCCTTTTCACGCGCCATTTCCGTTAAAGTCAAATTCTTGAACTGAAACAGGAATATGCATATCAATGCAGGATGGAACTTTTGACGACGTCCGAAGCCGCCCATTATCTTCGCCTCGGGGAGCGCAAGCTCTACGAACTCGTCGCGGAGGAGCGCATCCCGTGCAGCAAGGTGACCGGCAAATGGCTTTTTCCGCGACATGAACTCGACCGCTGGGTCATGTCGGGGTTGGCGCGGCCTGCGGGAATGGTGCCGCTCGAGCCGCCGCCGATCATCGGAGGAAGCCAGGACGACCTGCTCGAATGGAGCCTGCGCCAATCAGGTTCCGGCCTGGCCTCGCTGACGGAAGGCACGGAAGGCGGGGTCGCGCGTCTGCTGCGAGGCGAGGTCGCGGCGGCGGCGATCCATTTTCACGGCGACGACGCCGATGCGAACGTCGCCGCGGTGGCCGCCATGCCACGGCTTTCCGATGCGGTGCTTGTCGGATTCGCCCGCCGCGAGCAGGGCCTATTGCTGCCGCCGGGCAACCCCCGATCGCTCCATGGACTGGCCGATGTGCTTGCAACGGGTGCAAGAATGGCTGTCCGGCAACGCGGCGCCGGAGCGGACATGCTGCTCACCCTGCTGCTGGCAGGCGTGGGCGCGGAGCGTGGAGACATCAAACGGCTGGAGCCGCCCTGCCTCACGGGTCCCGACCTTGCGGCGGCCATCCGCACCGGGCGGGCCGATTGCGGGATCGCCACGCGCGCCGCCGCACGCACCGCTGACCTGGACTTCGTACCACTGGTCTGGGAGAGCTTCGACCTGCTGATGCGACAGCGAACCTATTTCCAGCCGTCTTTTCAGTCCCTGCTGCGGTTTGTGGGGCAGGAAGCCTTCGCCGGCCGCGCGGCCGAGCTTGCGGGGTACGATCCGGCCCCTGCGGGACAGATCCGGTTCTTCAAATAGGGCCCCTGTCGGGGCATCTCATCCGAGATCGATCTCGCCTTCCACGACGTGATGCAGACCGGCGGCTTCCGACGTGATGACCGCTTTCACGGTCAGCCGTCCCTGCCCTTTCAGGCCTTTCTGCTCCACCGCCTTCTCGATCGCCTGCTGCGAGGTCACTCCGACCTGCTTGAGAAACTTGCGCATGGAGACGTTGAAGGGATCGGTTTCCATATTCTGGGTCATACGATTGCCTCGAACGGTGTGAACGCTACGGTCGGTCCGGCAAGCTCTGTTCCTGCTGTGGACGCGCTTGCGCCAACGGAGCACGGAATGGGACAGGGCGCAATGAGGGCGACATCCGCGATATGCTCGGCGGCAATCGCTGCCTTCCTCTTCGGCACGGTCGCGTACGGCGCGGAGTTGCGGGGCCATGGCGGCCCGGTGCGTGCGATCGCCATCACCGACGACGGGTTGACGGCGATCACCGGCAGTTTCGACGCCAAGGCGATCGTCTGGTCACTCGAGACCGGCGAGGCGCGCGAGGTGCTGCTGTTCCACGACGGGCAGGTCGACGCCGTCGCGTCCCTGCCGCAGGGGCGCTTCGCCAGCGCCGGAGCGGACGGCCGCATCGCGATCTGGGAGAGCGGTCGCGGCGCGCCCGCCTCTGTTCTGGAGGGGCACACCGGCCCGGTCGTGGGGCTCGCCGTCTCACCCGACGGCTCGACGCTTGCTTCGGCTTCCTGGGATGCCAGCATAAGACTCTGGCCCCTTGCGGGCGGGGAGCCGCTCGTCCTTGAAGGCCACCGCGGCAATGTCAACGCGGTGACCTTCCTGTCCGACGGAACACTCGCGAGCGCCGGCTACGACGCGACCGTCATCCTCTGGCCACCCGGAGGCGACGGAGCACCCGTGCGGGTTGCCATACCGGCGCCCCTCAGCACGCTCCTGGCAACGGCGGACGACCGCCTGATCGTCGGAGGAGCGGACGGAAAGTTGCGGGAGATCGACCGCGAGGGCACGATCCGTGGCGAAATCACGGTGTCCACCGGTCCGGTAACGGCGCTCGCTGCTTCGGCAGACGGAAGTTATATCGCCACCTCGTCCGTCAAGGATGGAACCAGGCTGCTCGATGCGGAGAGCCTGGAACCGATCCGCACTCTCGACACGGGCGGGCCGGTCTGGTCCCTCGCCTTCTCATCGGACGGCAAGATCCTGTTGACCGGAGGCGCGGATAACCTAGTGCGGGAATGGGACGTTGAGACGGGGCAACAGCTTGGAAGCTCGGCTGCGGAACATGCCGACCCGATGGCCGCATACACCGGCGGACCGGGCGCGGAGGTCTTCCGTGCCTGCGTCGCATGCCACACGCTCGACCCGGATGACGGCAACCGCGCCGGCCCGACACTGCACGGCATCTTTGGCCGGCGCATCGCTTCGGTGCCGGGATACCACTACTCGTCCGCCTTTCGGCAAATGGACATCGTCTGGACGCCGGAGACCGTGTCGAAACTGTTCGAGATCGGACCAAGCGAATACACGCCGGGCACCAAGATGCCGGAGCAGGTCATCAGCAATCCCGAAGACCGCGCCGCGCTGATCCGCTTCCTCCAGGCCGAGACAGACTGAGTTCACATCGTCTCGTTGCCGGACTTGTCGGGAACCTCGCGCGCTCTCAGATAGTCTTCCGTCGTTCGCGGTGGCGGGCGGCGTGGAGTACTATAGGGATCAAATCCCTCGTTCATGACGGCTTCGACGCGGCAATTGTCGCACATCCGCACCAGTTCCAGCCGCTGCGTGTTCTCTCCCGCGAACATCCAGTGCTTGCCTTCGAGCTTGGCAACGATCCGCTCCACCGTACTGCGGGTGCCGAACGGAGTGCCGCAGCGGATGCAGTTGTAGGGCTCTTCCTGCTTCACCGCGAGCCGCGGCGCGCTCCACGCAGCGAAATCCACCCGCGGCGTCAGGCTGATCACCTTTTCCGGACAGGTCGCCGCGCAAAGGCCGCATTGGACGCAGGCGCTCTCGGAGAAAAACAATGCGGGACGGTCCTCGCTGTCGGAGAGCGCCCCTGTCGGACAGGCCGACACGCAGGAGAGGCAGAGCGTGCAGCCCTCGACATCGACCTCGAGCCCGCCGAACGGCGCCGCTGTCGGCAACGCCACGCGGTCGACCGGCGTCGGCGCCGCGCGATGCAGTTCCAGCATTGTTGTTTTCAACAGGCTGCGCTTGTCGCCGAGCGGCAGGAAGGTCGCGGGCTTGCGCGCGTTCGCGGCCGGAACGATCCGGTCGAGAGCCGATGCCAGCATATCCGGGTCGTCGGTTTCGATCAGTCCGCAGATGTCGGACCCGTAGCCGAGCGCCTGCCCGAGAAGACTGGCGAGGGTGACATTCCTGCGCAGGCCATCGAGTTCGTGCTTCGGCTTTGCCGAGGAGAGCGCCCTGACCCCGACCGCTCCCCAGGCGACAGGCGCGGTCCACGCCTCCACCCCCAATTGCGTTATCTCATTCACGGCGACCGGCAAGACATTCGCGGGCAACCCTCCGCCGAAACGCGCCAGCGCGTCGATGAGCGGTTCGCCATGATCGCTACCGTGAAACAACACGATCGGGTCGCTGCCGCCCGCCTCGCGATAGGTGACCAGGAGCGTGCGCAACCGCCGAAGCAGAGCTTCCGCACCTGGGACAGCGTAAGCGGCAGCGCCGGTCGGACAGGCGGCCGCGCAACTGCCGCAGCCGGCGCACACTTCCGCGTCGATGACAACATGATCTCCGGCAGGCGTGATCGCACCCGTCGGGCACAGGTCGAGGCACCGCGTGCACCCGGTGATGCGCGAGCGCGAATGGGCACACAGGTCAGCGGAAAAGTTCACGTAGCGCGGCTTGTCGAATTCCCCGACAAGCCGCGCGGCCCTGGCGACCGCGGCAGCGACCCCGGCTCGATCGGCAGGATCCGCCTTCAGATAACCCTCGCGCAATTCATGGGCTGGAAACAGCGGAATACCGCCGGAAAGGTCGAGGATGATGTCCGCGTTCGAGTTCGCGCCGTCGCGAGGCACCCCAAACCGCAGGCTGTCGCGCGAAGACGGCGCGGGCATCGCGAAATCGTCGATCGTCAGGTCGAAGGCGCCGAGATGGCCGCGCGCGTTCCGGACCGTTCCCCGCACGACAGGAAAATCCCATACGCGGTCGGGCACGACATCGCCGGGCCGCGTCAGCAGAACGGTGACATCCAGGTCGTCGGCGAGTTGCCGGCCAGCTTCGATCGCAGTCTCGTCACGGCCATAGATCAACACCACACCGCCGCTCGAAAGCGTGACCAACTCAGGCGGCGCGACCGGTTCCGCCGCCATTGCGACGAGGGCCGCGGCCTTCGGCCCGGCTGACGCGGCTTGTTCCGTCCAGCCGGCCGTCTCGCGGATATTCGCGAAAGCAAGGTCGCCCGCAAAGCCAATATCCTCCGCAACCTCGCGAAACAGCGGCGCCTGTTGCGTGCAGGCTATCGTGATCGCTCCGCCGGTACTCAGTACGCTGCGCACGCGATCGAGTTCGGCAACGCAGAACTGATCGCCGGATTGGACCACAACATTTTTGCATCCACGGGCGACGCTATCGCCAAAGCCGGGCATGCTCCTCTCACAGGAGCAGACGAAGACCGTGCGCGGATTCTGATTGTCCAGGCTCATCGTGCCTCCCGAGACGCGATACCGCCCACGGCGATAGCGCCTTCACTTTAGAACCATTATAAGGATAATGCGGTCGCCGTCATTAGTCATGGATCGGCATCATGTCCCTGCGCGCTCCGGTCGTGGACCGAGCCCTCGATCTGCCACCGCTCTACAGCCTCGTTGTCCTGCGAGAGGCCGGCGACGCATTTGCGCATGCCTGCGCGATCGCGGGCGAGCAGGATGCAGGCACGCTGATCTGGGTCCGACGTTATGATGCTGCCGAATTCGCCGTCGTTCTGGAGCCGGAAGAACCATTCGCGCATGCGCGCCTCGCATTCTACGCCGCCATGAACGCACTGGCCGACGCGCTTGCAATGCATGCGCCGCCGTCGCGGCCAATCACCTTCGCCTGGCCGGACACGATATGTGTGGATGGGGTGCACGTGGGCGGCGGGCGACTGGGTTGGCCTAAGGGAACCCGCGATGGCCAGACGCCGGCCTGGCTCGTTTTCTCGGCCATGATCCGCACCACGGTCGTCGGCGACGACGAGCCCGGTCTGCGGCCGCTGCTCGGCGCGCTCGATGAGGTGGGCTTCGAAACGCCGGACCCGGGCGAGATCATCGCCAGCTTTTCCCGTCATTTGATGTCCGCGTTCCACCGATGGGGTAAAATCGGATTCGCGCCCGTCGCCCGGCAATGGCTTGAGCGGTTTCCAACAACAGGCCCGGATGTCCGGCTCGCCGACAATGGTGACCTGCTGCTTTCAGCAGAACCCAGTCAGAAGGGACCCCGACGGCAAAGCCTGGCGAAGGCCCTTGCGTCGCCCACCTGGCTTGACCCCGCGACGGGAATGCCATGGCTATGAAGCTGCCGCGCACCATCCGTCTCGATCCTTCGGACACCTTCGTTTATTCCCGCGCTGCGGAACCCGGCGAATGGGCCGTCACCGGCTCCTTCCTGTTCTTCGGCGTCGATCCCGGGAGCTTGTCGGGCAAGGACCGGCAGGCCTTCCGCGCGGGCTTCCTGGGCGTCGACAGCTTCGGCTGGTCGACCCTCGTCGTCGTGGCCGAGGCCACCGGGGAAGAACGCGCGGCCGTGGTTGAAAAACTGGCGGCGCAACTCGTCGCCCGTTGCGGCGCGCCGGGGCTGGAGGCCGCGCGACCCGCTGCCGAAGAGGAGGTCGCCTTTGCCCGCTCGCTGTGCGACCACCCCCCAGGTACCCTGCTTGCCCTCCACCGCGCCGACGAGGGGGCGGGGATTCGTGAAACCTTCCGCACCCTCCACCGGAAGGTGAGCAGGCTCGATCCTGCCACGGCGTTCCGATTCGTCGAGGTCGATGAGGAAGACGAGCCGATGGACGAAGTCGATATCCGGGCATTGGCTGGACGGGACACGTGAAGGATTTCTGGATTTCTTCGGGCCATCATCTGCTTGATCGGGATCAGGCAGGCCGGCTGATGCTGACCGATGCGTTCCTCAAGGCCTATTTCGCACGGCCGGAGCTTCTGCCGCCCGACGAAGCCTGCGAAGCGGAACTACGGCTGCACCACGAGCTTTTGATGCATGATCCGCGCCGGCCCGTCGGACAGGACGAGATCGCGGCGATGAGGGATGCGGATGCACGGGAAAACTGGGCGTTCATGATCGCCTTCCGTGACCGCCTCCTGGCCGCGCCCTCGATCGAGGCCGCCTATCTCGAACTGGCGCGCGGCTCGGTGGCCGACACCCCCCCGCTCTTCATGAACCAGCTTGCGCAAGTGGTGCTGCGTAATGCGCTCGACGGCGAGGACGATCCTTTCGTCCTGCGTGCGGCCGAACTGTTCTACCGAACGCAGCGGGTGACCTCGCACGAAGGCGCGCTGCTGCTGGCTGATGCGGAAACGATAGAGGTCCACGAGCAGAACCGCCACGCGTCCCCACTGCTAGGCATGCTCGGCGGACCGGCCGTCACCGAGCTTGCAATCCTCGAGGACAAGAATGCCGATAGCTATTTCGGCAGGAGCGACGCCTTCGACATGGTGCTCGGCTTCGGCGGTGCCGACAGCCCCGCGCGACGCGGTCTTGCCACCGCGATGGAAGCCTGGATACGCCATCTGCTGGCCGTTGAGGTGACGATCGAACCGCTCGAGCGTGTCGAGGACGACAACTGGGCGTGGTTTGTCGGCCTGGATGCCGAGGCAACGCGCATCGGCAATGCGCTGTGGACGGGCAAGGATCTGGACCCGGAGGCAATGGAGCGGATCCTGGCATTGTTCCGGCTCACCTTTTCCGAGACCGCGGATGTGAGGCCGGAAGTGGGGGCGCGGCCGGTCTGGCTGATCATGGCGATGACACCTGAACGGACGATCCGCATGAAGCCGCAAAATCTCGTCGCCGGCCTGCCGTTGCGCTCGGCGGCGGCAAACTAGGAGCGCGGCATGGTGCAGGAAACGGCCCAGGTCGGCGTTGTCGTGGAGCGGCGAGCTCTGAACAGCCCTTGGTCCGACCACGCCTGGGTGCCCGTGGCCTTGCTCGTCGGTGCACCGGCCGCGGCGCCATGGACGGTGCTTGAACAATCGGCTGGACTGACGCGCTATTATGCCGGCACGATCGAGATTGAGTTCTTCGGGTCGGACACGACGATGTATCGGGAGAACCTGAGGTCGCAGCAGCCCAGTCTTTGGGTCGTGCTCCGCCACACGGATGCGGCGCCAGGGATCATGCTGCACCTTGTGACGGCCGATCCCGCCGACGCCGAGGCGCTGACGGAGACCGGTACCGACGTCATAGAGGCCCTTCCGATGCCGCTCGAGATACGGCGGCAGCTTGCCGCCTTCGTTGAGACCCACCACGTCGAGCGACCATTCATCAAGCGCAAGCGCGATCGAGCGGACCCGGAGGCCATGGCGAGGCGGGATCCGAATTCCAGGCGCGGGAATGACGAGAAATGAGCGGCGGCGCCGACAATCCATTTGCCCGCTGGTCGCGCCGCAAGCTGGCAGCGTTGTCCGACAAGTCGCGCGCGCGCCCTGAAGCGGAGCAGACAGGAGAGGAGGCCGCCGGGCACATCGACACCGACACATCACCCCTGCCGCCCGATCCTGTCCAGCCGGAAGCGGGGGAGGCTGAAACGGACGGTCCGGCAGAGCCCCTCCCCCGTCTCGAGGACCTGACCGCCGAAAGCGACCTTACGGCCTTCCTGAAGAAGGGCGTTCCCCTGGCGCTGAAGAGCGCGGCGCTACGCAAGATGTGGTCGCTCGACCCGAGAATCCGCGATTATGTCGGTCCGTCGGAATATGCCTGGGACTTCAACCGGCCTGGCTCGATGGCGGGGTTCGGTCCACTCGACGCGAAAAAGACCGTCGTCGGCTTCCTGTCGAAAACGGCGGGAGCCATGGAACCGGATGCGGAGCCGATTGCCGCCGACCGCCCCTGCGATGCCTCTGAACGGCCGGCTACCGCTCCATCGGACACGGCATCCGAGGCCGGAACACGGAAGCCTTCCCCGGTCGCCGAACAGCTCGAACCGAACCCGGCCATAGACGTCCCCGACGCAGCTCATGACTCCTCGGGCGATACGGAGCCGGCGAGCCACCTGCATTCACCCGATGCGACCAAGCGCTCGCAGGTTTCCGAATTGGTCGTCAGGCCACGCCACGGAGGGGCGATGCCGCGCTGACATGGCACACGCCGGAACCGGGCCATCAAAACCCTGACTTATGTTGTTGCAATCATTCAAGGCAGGGTTACTATGGGTAACCCAATCTCGGGCAGCACGGTCAAGGTCACACGATGAACCCAGACTTGCCCCTGGACCAGGCGCATGGACCTTCCGACGGCACGGACGCTTCGATCGTCGGCGCGGGGGCCGCTGATCTCGACGACATCGACCAGGCCCGCTCGGACGAATACGCTCTCCTCGCTTCCCTGCTGATTGCACCGCCCGACAGCGATTTCCTCACCCGGCTTGGCTGCCTGCGGAACGGCGGCGATACCCCGCTCGGCCGCGCCCACGTCGCGCTTGCCGAAGCTGCCGCGTCCCATTCCGCGGATGCGATAAATCGCGAATATTTCGAGCTTTTCATCGGCGTGGGACGCGGAGAGCTTCTTCCTTACGCGTCCTACTACCTTACCGGTTTCCTCAACGAACGGCCGCTCGCGCGCCTGCGCGGGGACTTGATGCGCCTCGGCATCGAGCGCGCCGAAGGCCATTTTGAGCCGGAGGATCATCTCGGTACTCTCTGCGAGATCATGAGCGGCTTTGCCGGCAATCACTTCATGATCCCGAACGGCGAGGAGCAGGATTTCTTCGAGCGCCATATCGCGGGATGGGCGGGGCGCTTCTTCACCGATCTGGAAAGCGCGAAAAGCGCCAGTTTCTATCGCTCGGTCGGCACCGTCGGGCGACTCTTCATCGACATCGAAACAGAGGCCTTCGCCATGGAGACGCGGCGAAGCGCTTGAATGCGTGCCCTGAGGCTGGAAGCCAGCAAGAAGAGGAGGAAGGAAGATGCAGGACGAGCGGCAATCGGCACTAAGCCGGCGCAACTTCCTTCGGGTTTTCGGCGGCGCCTCCACCACGGCCATCGCGGCCGCCACGCTGGCTCCCACCGAGGCCCAGGCCTATGACCCGGGCGAGGAAGAGACGCGAGCTCGTTACCAGGAAACCGATCACGTCAAGGCCTTCTACCGCGTGAACGGTTATCCCAAGGAAAAGTGAGGTTGCCATGCTGACGAAGCGCAAGAGCGGACAGGCAAGCCGCACGAGACTGCAGAACCTCTTTGGCACCACCGCCTCGGCTCCCATGGACCGGCGGACATTCCTTCGCCGCTCGGGCCTCGGCGTCGGCGGGATAGCCGCGCTCGGCACATTCCAGCTCGGCACCGTCAGAAAGGCCGCCGCGATCAGTCCGCCTCAGCCGGGCGTGCCGATCGAATTGAAAAAGAGCATCTGCACCCACTGCGCGGTCGGTTGCACCGTCACCGCCGAAGTTCAAAACGGCGTCTGGACCGGTCAGGAGCCGTCCTGGGACAGCCCGATCAACCGTGGTTCGCACTGCGCCAAGGGTGCGGCCGTGCGCGAGTTGGTGCACAGCGACCGTAAACTCAGATACCCGCTGAAGCTTGTCGACGGCCAATGGACCCGCGTCTCCTGGGACGAGGCAATCGACGAGATCGGCGACAAGATGATGGAGGTGCGCGAGGCATCCGGTCCGGATTCCGTCTACTGGATGGGCTCAGCCAAATTCTCCAACGAAGGCAGCTACCTGTTCCGCAAGCTCGCGGCCTTCTGGGGCACCAACAATCAGGATCACCAGGCGCGCATCTGCCATTCGACGACCGTCTCAGGCGTAGCCAACACCTGGGGCTACGGCGCGATGACGAATTCATTCAACGACATCCGCAATTCCAAGACGCTCATCATCATGGGCGGCAACCCGGCGGAGGCGCATCCGATCTCGCTCCAGCACCTCCTGGAAGGCAAGGAACTCAACCACGCGAACTTCATCGTCATCGACCCGCGCTTCACACGCACGGCCGCACACGCGACCGAGTATGTGCGCCTGCGGTCGGGCACCGATATCGCGGTTCTTTGGGGCATGCTCTGGCACATCTTCCAGAACGAGTGGGAGGACAAGGAGTTCATCGCCCAACGGGTCTACGGCATGGACGAGGTCCGGAAGGAAGTGGAGAAATACACGCCTGAGGAGGTCGAGCGGATTTCCGGCGTGCCCGGCGAGCAATTGAAGCGCGTCGCCGAGATGTTCGCCACCCAGACGCCGTCGACGTTGATCTGGTGCATGGGCCAGACCCAGCACACAGTCGGCACCGCCAATGTGCGCGCGAGCTGCATCCTGTGTCTGGCCACCGGCAATATCGGCAAACCGGGCGCCGGTGCCAACATCTTCCGCGGCCACGACAATGTGCAGGGTGCGACGGATATCGGGCTCGACGTGGTTACCTTGCCTTTCTACTACGGCCTGACCGAGACCGCGTGGCAGCATTGGGCGAGGGTCTGGGAAGTCGGATACGACGACCTGCGGTCGCGGTTCGCCTCCAAAGAGATCATGGAGACGCCAGGCATCCCGCTGACGCGGTGGTTCGACGCGACCTTGCTGCCCAAGGATGAGGTCCAGCAGAGCGACAATCTGCGAGTGATGTTCGTGCAGGGCCACGCCAGCAACAGCATCACGCGTATCCCTGAATCGATAAAGGGACTGGCCAAGCTCGACCTTCTGGTCGTGGCAGACCCGCATCCCACGACCTGGGCCTCGCTCGCCGTTCAGGCAGGGCGCAGGGACAACACCTATCTTCTGCCGGTGTGCACGCAGTTCGAGACGTCGGGCTCGCGCGTCGCCTCCAACCGCTCGATCCAGTGGGGCGAGCAGATCGTCGCGCCATCCTTCGAGCAGAAGGACGACTACCAGGTTCTCTATCGCCTGGCCCAGAAGCTCGGTCTTGCCGAGCAGATGTTCAAGAACATCGCCGTCGAGGGCGACCGACCGGTGCCGGAAGACGTGTTGCGTGAGATGAACCGCGGCGCATGGTCGACCGGCTATTGCGGACAGTCGCCTGAGCGCCTCAAGGCGCATATGAAGAACCAGCACAAGTTCGACCTGGTCACCTTGCGCGCGCCGAAGGACGATCCCGAAGTCGGCGGCGACTATTACGGTCTGCCCTGGCCCTGCTGGGGCAAGCCGGAACTGCGCCACCCGGGCACGCCGAACCTCTACAATCCGAGCCTGCACGTCATGGACGGCGGCAGTCCGTTCCGCGCCCGCTTCGGCGTCGAACGGAACGGTGAGACGCTTCTTGCCGAGGGGTCCTACACGGAGGGTTCCGAACTCACCGACGGCTATCCGGAATTCACCATGGCGGTGCTCCAGAAGCTCGGCTGGGACCAGGACCTAACGCCTGAGGAACTCAGCGTCATCCAGGCGATCGGTGACGACATGGGCGACATCGGCAAGGTGACGTGGTCCACCGACCTGTCCGGCGGCATCCAGCGCGTGGTGCTAAGCCACGGCTGCCACCCCTACGGCAACGGCAAGGCACGCGCCTTCGCCTGGAACCTGCCAGATCCGGTGCCGGTTCACCGGGAGCCGATCTATACGCCGCGCGTGGACCTGGTCGAGAAATATCCGACCCTTCCCGACGCCATGCAGTTCCGGGTGCCGAACATCGGATTTACCGTGCAGCAGGCGGCCATTGAAAAGGGCATTGCCAGGGACTTCCCGTTGATCCTCACCTCGGGCCGGCTGGTCGAATACGAAGGCGGCGGCGAGGAAACCCGATCGAACCGGTGGCTGGCCGAGCTGCAGCAGGAGATGTTCGTCGAGATCAACCCCGCGGACGCGAGCGAACGCGGCATCAGCGACGGCGCCTGGGTCTGGATCAACGGAGCGGAGAACAACTCCAGGGCAAGGGTGAGGGCCCTAGTGACCGAGCGGGTCGGAAAAGGTGTGGCGTTCATGCCATTCCATTTCGGTGGATGGTTCCAGGGCGAGGATCTGCGCGCCAGCTATCCCGAGGGCACCGATCCCTACGTTCTCGGCGAAAGCGCAAACACCATCACGACCTACGGCTACGATCCGGTGACGAATATGCAGGAGCCGAAGGTCACGCTTTGCCAGATCGCGGCGGCGTAACAGGGAGGAACGACGAATGGCCAGGATGAAGTTCCTTTGCGATGCCGACCGCTGCATCGAGTGCAATGCCTGCGTCACCGCCTGCAAGAACGAGCACGACGTGCCGTGGGGCATCAACCGGCGCCGCGTCGTCACCATCAATGACGGCAAGGTGGGGGAACGCTCGGTGTCGATGGCGTGCATGCACTGCACCGACGCGCCCTGCGCGGCGGTGTGTCCCGTGGACTGCTTCTACACGACGGCTGACGCGGTGGTGCTGCATTCGAAGGATCTGTGCATCGGCTGCGGCTACTGCTTCTACGCCTGCCCGTTCGGAGCACCGCAATATCCGCGTGTGAGCAATTTCGGCTCGCGCGGCAAGATGGACAAATGCACCTTCTGCGCGGCCGGGCCGGAGGAAGATTCGACCGAGGCCGAATATGCGAAATACGGTGCCAATCGCCTGGCCGAGGGCAAGCTGCCGCTCTGCGCCGAGATGTGTTCGACCAAGTCGCTGCTTGCGGGAGACGGCGAGATCATCGCCGCAATCTACAAGGAGCGGGTGATGCAACGCGGGTACGGCTCAGGCGCGTGGGGCTGGCAGACAGCCTATCGGGAGACGGTTGACGTCTAGAAACCAGGCAGCGGGCGCTGGCCTGTCGCCGCGACGAAACAAGCTCGGAGGATGAAGCACATGCGGATCTGGAGCGTCGGTCGATTGTTTTCACCGGTTGTCGCAGCGATCATTCTGGCGATCGGGCTGCTTGTCGTTCCGGCGACAGCGCAGGAGGGTACGGGAAGCAATCCCACCGCCCAGGCGGTGAACGAACAGCAACTCCTCAACGAACTCAACAAGGTCCAGGGCCGCGTCAGCATACCGGACCGCAACGCCGGGACCCTGCAGCAGCCGCAAGGTCGGGACTATCAGGGCTTCCGTGAGGGCGCGCTTCCGTGGATCGGCGCCATCTTCATCATCGGCATGCTGCTCGTGCTCGCCCTTTTCTACTTCGTCAGGGGGCGGATCCGTACGCAGGCCGGCGAATCGGGCGTCAGGATTCTCCGGTTCAATGCGATGGAACGCTTGGCGCATTGGACGACCGCGACCGCCTTCATCATCCTGGCCATCACGGGTCTGAACTTCATTTTCGGCAAGCGCCTGCTGATGCCGCTGATCGGGCCGGAGGCATTCTCGACCTGGTCCATCTGGGCGAAATACGCGCATGATTTCGTGGCTTGGGCGTTCATGCTCGGCGTGATCGTCACGCTGGTCATGTGGGTTTGGGACAATCTCCCCGACCGCTACGATGCGAATTGGTTGAAGGTTGGCGGCGGGTTCTTCGATCGATCGAACAGGACACATCCGCCGGCAGGCCGCTTCAACACGGGCCAGAAGCTCATATTCTGGGCGGTCGTGCTGGGCGGGATTGCTTTGTCGGTCTCCGGCCTCTTCCTGCTGTTCCCGTTCTCCTTCGCCGACGTGAACGGCATGCAGACAGCCCAGTATGTTCACGCAACCGTCGGCGTCATCATGATCGCGGTCATCATCGCGCACATCTATATCGGCACGCTCGGCATGGAAGGCGCCTATGACGCGATGGGTTCCGGAACGGTGGATCTGAACTGGGCCAAGGAGCACCACAGCGCCTGGGTCGAAAAACAGCAGGCCAAGGCCGATGGACGGGTGCCACCCGACAACGCCGCGGAGCCCGCCGAGTAGATCGGTCTTCCCTGCATCAAAAAGCCCGGGTCGCCTGGCCCGGGCTTTTTCTTTCAGGTGGTCGGCACTCCGGGGGCTGCGTGCGTCCCTTGCAGCGGGTGCCGCGATGGTGACGCCACCGGCTTCGCGTCGCCGGAAGTCAGGAAGGCGCCTCCTCGCCGCTGTCAACGGCACTGCCCTCGGGTTCGCCCGACCAGTTCTGGCCGACGAGATTGTGCCCAGGGTCACCCACTCTCGTGCTTTCGGTACTGTAAGCCTGCCACGCCGGCTCTTGCTGCTGCGCATTCAGAAGAAAAACGCCGGTGCCGAACGCGATTGCGACCGCAACCACAATTCCTGCCAGGATCATGCCCATTTCCGCCTACTCCTTCACGTTGCCTTTCGCGACAGACCGCCAGGCGGATCGCCACCGAAACATTCTACCGCCGTAGCGGCGCCTATTCCTCTTCGACCGGCTCGGCGGTCCCCGATGGCTCGGCCGCCTGATCCGATGTCTGCTGATACTGAAGATCGAGCGCCGCCAACGCCATCAGTGGCGGCGGCATGGCAACGCCGGCAACTCTCATGTCCCGGGCTGTTTTCTGGCATTGCGCGATATTGTTCGCGGAAGCGAGTTCTTCGGCCGCCTCGACCGTCAGCACCGACTCCTTGGGTGTGCTGGTCACATCGGCAGGAGGCAGCGGCGCCGGCCTGCTTTCCTTCTGCGGGGCGTTCGTCGCCGATCCGCTTGCTGCATTGTCCTTGCCCGGTTCGGGAGCGTCGGTCGCTACACCGTCCTGTCCGGTGATTTCCTGCGCCGAGCCGGTCTCCCCCTCCGCCTTCGCCGGCTCATCGGACGCGGTCGTGCCCTGCTGGGCATCACTGTCCTCATCCGCATCGTCCTGCTCGTCGGGCTCCGATTGCCGGGCCGGCGGTTCCGCCGGTTTTGCCGCACCGGCCGGAGTCGCGGCTTCCGGCGGCGGCGCCTTCATGAAGGCAAGGATTTCCTGACAAAGATTGGCCGGCCCGGTCTGCCGCGCGGCGGTGGCCTGATCGGTCTGCGCTTCAACCGCGGGATCGGCCGGCTGCGGTGATGTGGTGGTTTGCGCCCAGGAAGTCGAGGCCGAGAGCACGAAGATTCCAGTGAGAATGACACTTCTCATCGCTAGCGCCTTCCCTTGTTGTTCAGAAGCCGGCCGCTCTCCATACGTAAGGTGCAGGATCGTCGCACGACTTGCAAGATTGAACATAAAGACCGGTTCCGAACTTATGTTCCGTCGCAGCGGCCCGAGGGAGTTGCACACGAGAACGCGGCCATCATTACCGCGTGACGTCGCTCGACGTGGTGCGGTTGGGTAGCGCGGTGCTCATCGGTGTATGCAGGCAAGAGCGGCGGCCTCGTTGGCGCTCCTCGAACAGCACGACAAATGGGCCGTCCAGCGCGCCCGCTGCATGACGCTCGGAAGGATCGGACAGTTGAGTGATGATCGCCCTCAACAGCCTGCCAGCCGTGGCGGCTTGATCAGCGACAAATGCTGAGGCCCGGCGACCAATGCCGCCAGCTACACCACTCAGCGGGGCACCATCGACTACGCATTCTCGCTACGTCTGCGATTCTGCCCGCCTCTTCCCTTGAAGCCCCAAATTCATCGCCGAAACACTTTCCGGGCGTTCGGAAAGCGAGGACGCCATTTTGGCCTGTCGCCGTCGATCCCGGTAATGGGAGAACTGGTTGTCAGCCAGAACGCCGATCAGGATCACACTCCCCATTACGGCGAAGTTCAGCGAAGACGGTATTCCCAGGAGGTTGACCAAGTTCTGGAGGATTTGAAGCAGGATGACGCCCAGCACCACGCCGACGATGGAACCCTCGCCGCCGCGCAGCGAAAAGCCGCCCAGCACCGCCGCCGCGATGGCGTAGAGCTCGTAGAAATTGCCGTGCGAGGCGGGGTGGATGGAGCGCGTGTACATGCCGAAGAAGACGGCCGAGATGCCTGTCAGCACCAGGCAGATGACATAGGCCGCGACGATGGTGCCGGTCGTGTTGATGCCGGCGAAGCGGGCCGCCTCCTCGTTCTTGCCAACCGCGAACAGGTGGCGCCCGAACACGGTGCGGTGCATGACGTACCAGGCAATCGCTGCGATCACCGCGAAGGCGATGATCGAATGCGGGACGCCGCCGCTGCGCCCCGACACCACCCATTCGAGCGTCGGAAAGCTGTGACCGAACGAGAAGCCGGCGGTGGCGTCGGCGGTGTAGAAGCGCGCGACGCCGCGATAGATCAGCAGGCCGCACAGCGTGACCACGAAGGGCTGCAGCCGCATCTTCGTGACCAGCAAACCATGGATGGCGCCGAGCACCCCGCCGACGGCCAGGACGATGACGAAGGCCAGCGGCCACGGCACGCCCTGATTGACGATCAGGTCGATGAAGATGACGCCGAGCAACGCGATGACGGAACCGACGGAAAGCTCGATACCGGCGGTCACGATGACGAAGGCTTCCGCGATGGAGAACAGGCCGAAAAGACCGATCAGGTTGGCCGTGTTGGCCAGGTTGATGGGCGAGAGGAAGCGCGGGTTGATGAGAGCGACGACACCGCCGACCACCAGGATCAGCACCGCGAGACCGAGATCCTTCTTATGCATGTTCCTCCCGCCCTTACCCCACAGCCAGATTGAGAATGCCGAGCTCCGTCAACTTGTCCGATGAAAGCACGCCGGTGATCTCGCCCCGGCACATCACCGCGACCCGGTTCGACACCCCGATGACCTCCTCCATGTCGCTGGAGATCATCAGGATGCCGACGCCCCGGTCCGCGAGGGCCTGAAGAACACGGTAGACTTCCGCCTTAGCGCCGACGTCGATGCCGCGCGTCGGCTCGTCCACGATCAGAAGGCGGGGCTCCACCGCCAGCCATTTCGCCAGGACGACCTTCTGCTGATTGCCGCCCGAAAGCTCCGCCGCCGGGTTGCGCATCGATGTCGCCCGGATGCCGAACCGCCTGCGCGAGGCTTCCGCCAGCTCGAGCTCCCGCGAAGACACGACGGTTCCGGCGCGCGACAGCCTCGGCAGGCTGGGCAGCGCGATGTTGTCGCTGATGGAGAAATCGAGATGCAGGCCCTGCCCCTTGCGGTCCTCCGGCACCAGGCACATGCCGCCCTTGATGGCAGCCACGACCGAATTGGGCTTAAGCGGCGCGCCGCCGAGGATGATCTCGCCGTGGAGAATGGGGTCGATACCAAAGGCGGCGCGGGCAAGCTCCGTACGGCCGGCGCCGACGAGCCCCGCCAGACCCAGTATCTCGCCCTTATAGACGGTAAGGTTGGCGCGCGCCTCGGGAAAGGCGCGCGTCGCCACCCCCCTGATCTCCAGCACCGGCTCCTGCCGGCCATGCGCGCGCTTTTCGTAGAACCGGTCAAGGTCGCGGCCGATCATCATGCCGATCATGCGATCGCGGCGGATTTCGCCCGGAAGGAGTTCGCCGGCGTTGCGGCCGTCGCGCAATACGGTGACGCGGTCGGCGATCGCCTCGATCTCGTTGAGGCGATGGCTGATGAACAGCACGGCTACACCGCGCGATTTCAGTTCGCCCACCACGCCAAGCAGCCGGTTGGTCTCGGAAAGGGTGAGGCTCGATGTCGGCTCGTCCATGATGACGAGCCGCGCGTCGATGGACAGCGCCCGCGCGATCTCCAGCAATTGCTGCTCGGCCAGCGACAGGTCGGCCACCGCATCGTCGGGGCCGAAGGGCGCAGCCAGCATGTCGAGGATCGGCTGCACCGTGCGCGCCATGGCGCGGCGGTCGAGCGCGCGGAAGGGTCCGCGCGCGATCTCGCGGCCGAGCAGAATGTTGGCCGCGACATCCAGATTGGTGAACGGATTGAGCTCCTGATGCACGAAGGCAATGCCGCGCGCCATCGCCTCGGCGGGCGTCAGCGAGGATAGGCTTTCGCCGTCGATGACGATCGTGCCGCGGTCGGGCGCGATCGAACCGCCCAGCACCTTCATCAGCGTCGACTTGCCGGCGCCGTTCTCGCCGATCAGACCGACGATCTCGCCGCCGGAAATGGCGAGGCTGACGTCGTCTAGCGCGACGACGCCGGGATAGGCTTTCGAGATGCCCGACAGGCTGATGGTGAAACCCGAACTCATCGACACTGCCTAACAGGCTTGGAATCCGTCATGCGGATTCATGCCGGGACAGATGCCTGATGGACTGCGCGGCCGCGGCTGGAGCACGCCCGCGCAGTCCCAGGCAGGACAGGGAGGTATGCCTACCCGCTGATCCGTTCCCTCAGCTCGGCCTCGAACGCGTCGACGTTCGACTGGTCGATCACCTTGGTCGGCACAATGATCAGCCTGTCTTCGGGAATGCCGGACTTGTCGCCCTCCAGGAAGGCGGCCATCAGCTTCATGCCCTGATAGCCCCACTGATAGGGGTCCTGTACGACCGTGCCGGCGAAATGGCCTTCGCGCACCGCGCCGAGCGTGATTGGGTCCTCGTCAAAGGCGACGACGGTGATTTCGCCCAGCTTGCCGGCGGCCTGCAGCGCCTCGTAGATCTTCGGCGGATTGTAGGAATAGAACCCGACCATGCAATTGATCTCCGGATTGGCGACCAGCACGTCGTCGACATTGGCGCGGGCGCGCGCGAAGTCGACATCGTCGCCGCGAACGTCGACAAGCTCGATGCCGTGCCCCTCGACCGCCTGGCGGAAGCCGGCGATGCGCTCGACCGCATTGTCCGCGCCGAGGAAGCCGACGAAGCCCATGCATGTGCCGCCGTCGGGCAGCGCCTTGACCGCGATCTCGCCCGCCTGGATGCCGGCCGCCATGTTGGACGAGCCGAGATAGGCAATGCGGTCGCTGTCGGGAGCGTCGCTGTCGGTGGTGAACAGCGGCACCTGCGCAGCGATGCGGTTGAAGGCGTCGGTGGACGTCTTGGGATCGACCGACGAGATCATGATGGCGTCGGCTCCCGCCGCCACGAGGTCGTCCATGAGCGCGTTCTGCAATGCCGCGGTGCCCTGGGCCGGATAGCGGAACTGGAGTTCGTAGCCTGGAAGTTCCGGCTGAGCCGCCTTCACGCCCGCCTCAGCCAGTTTCCAGAAGTCGGAAGCGGCATTCACGACGAATGCCAGCTGCGGCTTCTCCTGGGCATAGGCGGTTACACTGGCCGCTGCCGCAAGCGCGGCGGCACTGACAAATAACCCGAGTTTCATTGTTCCTCCCTTCGATCTTTTCGCTGATCGCTTCTCCATCTGCGCCCGTCAGCGCATAATTACTAATAATATAAATTCATGAAATTATCAACGACGAAAAGTGCCTGCGCAACATGCGCCGGATAATACGAAAAGCCGCGCGGACGGTTGCCCGCGCGGCTTGTCAGATGTCGGTTATACGAAAGCCCAACTTCCGGTTTTTCGCGCTCGAATACCGCGTCGAGCACGCGCATCGACGCGGTGGCGTCGTCGACCCGTAGGGCAGCGGCTCGCAATCGAGGATGGACCGGGCGAAGGCTTCCACCTGTTCCGAATACTGGTCGCAGGGAACGATGATCTCGCGCCGCGCCAGATGGCCGTTGGGGCTCAAGCCGCGGTCGATCAGCGCCGGAACGCACCGGGGGCCGCCTTCAAGAAGAACCGCGCCGATGCCCGGACAGCAGCCGACATCCAATGGTCCCGCCACCGATGTCGGGCTTATTGCCCGTATCAGCGGGATTCAGGTTGAAATAGCCGAAGACGGCCCGCGGAGTGCGAACCTCACTCTCCTTCCGGCTGCCCGATAAAAACAAGCCGGGCCGCATGCGGCCCGGCTCCCCTCTCCTGCGATGGAGCGATCAGTTGTCGGCGCAGAAGCCGGCATCTTCCTGGTTGCAGATGTCGAGGCCCGTATAGAGCGGGTCTTCCACTGTCTCGCCGTTGATCAGCTGGATCATCACATCCGGCGCACGATAGCCCATCTCGAAAGGACGCTGACCAACCTGCGCATGGCTGCGGCCGTCACGGAACGCCTGGGTCTGCGGCGGCAGCGTGTCGCCGGCGACGATGATGAGGTCCTTCGACTTCAGCTTGTCCATCACCTGATCGGTCACCTGGGCATAGGCCTGCGGCGCGAACTGCGCCCAGCCGCCAACCAGGATGAAGGCATCCAGATCAGGATTGGCCGTGAACGTGTCCGCCATCTGCTGGTTGGCGAGGTCGGCTTGGTCGTTGGTGAAGACCGGGCATCCCTCGATTTCCGTCCAGCCGTTCTGGCCGGTCAGGCGCTCAATACCTTTTTCGCCACCGGCCGTGTCGCGGAAGCCCTGGGCGCGGGCGTTGATATTGTCGGCGGCGACATTGCCCAGCTGCAGACAGACCGTGCCACCGTCCGGCTTCAGCTTCGCCGCCTCCTCGGCCATCTTGACGCCCATCAGGTAGTTGTCCGTACCGAGATATGTGGCGCGGAGATCCCTGTCCTGCTCGAGGAAGTCGGCGTCGATGGTCATGACAGGCACGTCCGGATTGATCTGGCGCACGCGATTGGCCATGGCCGGCGCATTGGACGGCGAAATGGCGATTGCCGCCACGCCGCGGGTCAAAAGGTCGTCGACGATCTGCACCTCGCCGGCCTCGTCAGCCGAGGAAGCCGGGCCGGTGTAAAGGCACTCGTATTTGCTGTCGGCGTTTTCGGTCATCCACTTCTGGCAGCCGAGATTGATCTGCTCGAAGAACGGGTTGTCGAGGCCCTTGACCACGATCGCCAGTGTCTCCTTGTCCTGTGCCTGTGCGACGCCCGCAATAAGCGCGAATACCGCCGCGGCAGAGGCAAGTGTCTTGATCTCATTCATCGCTTTTCCTCCCATTGGGCTCTGAGATCGGTCCCGGGCCCTCTCACCCCGGGTACCAGACATGTCGCGGGTCGTTCCGCGCCCGCACATAGTTCCACGCATCCTCGACCAGCGCCCCAACATCGTAGAGGGGACGCCAGCCAAGCCTCAGCCGCGCCTTCGCATTGTCCAGCCAGTTGCTGAAGAAACTGGTGGGGATTTCGACCGCCGAATACCCGCGCGTGTCTTTCAGGTATCCGGCGACACGGCCGTAATCGACAGGTTCGTCCATCGCCAGGTTGAAGAGCTGCCGCTCGGCGGCGGGGTTGTCGAGCGCGGCAAGAATCCCGTTCACGACATCCGACACATGGACGAAGTTCCGCTTCAGCGGGGCGCCGTCCCTGTCCAGCATCAGCGGCACGACCTTCTCCCGCGAAAGCTGTGCGACTTCGTCAGCGGGCAGAAGCTCGGCCCATGGTGGCCCGCCGAACTGTTCCTCGCCGAAGCTCAGCGCGTAACGGAAATCGTCCTTTTCCATGATCCAGGGCGCCCGCAGGCAGCAACCGTTTATCCCGTACTGAATCTGGTACTGCTCGAGCATGACCTCCTCGATGACCTTGGTCAGCGCGTAGCAGCCGGCATAGGCGCGGCGAGGGGAGGTTTCGGTCACAGGCGCGTCGTAGCGATGGAAGATATGTCCGACCGAACAGTCACCGCCGATCAGGATGAACTGTCGGGCGGTGGGAGAGGAGCGGAAGGCCTCGAGCAGGTGGAACATGCCCTTGACCGCGACGTCCATCACCAGATCGGGCGATTCCTTGACCGCCGCCATGTGCACGACATGGGTAACGCCGGACATCGCCCGCTCGACGCTGCCGCGGTCCGACAGCGACCCCTTGATCACAGTCGTGCGATCGTAAGCCCCGATGTCGCGGTTGTGGCACAGGGCGACGACCTCGCAGTCGGCGAACCGCTCGTGGGCCAGAAAGGCAGGCAGAAAATGGCTGCCGACCTTTCCGGTCGCGCCGGTCATAAGCAGCTTCATAATTCCTCCCGAACTGGCGATGATAATATTTACTAATATTCATTCGTCAACTATTTCTCATAGGCCACCCAGCGCGTAGGCTGGCACAAGGGAGGAGCAGAAGTGGCGGAAAGGCTGACGCTGACCGGGATCAGCAAGCATTTCGGGGCGATACACGCGCTCCACGACGTGTCGCTCTCGGTCGGGAAGGGAGAGGTGCTGGGCCTGATGGGGGACAACGGCGCCGGGAAATCGACACTGGTGAAGATCATCGCCGGCAATTTCAGGCCGTCGGGGGGCGAGATCGAGCTGGACGGCGAACCCTGCGATTTCCACCATCCGAAGGAGGCCCAGCGCGCCGGCATCGAGATCGTATACCAGGACCTCGCGCTTTGCGACAATCTGACCGCGGCCTCCAACGTCTATCTCGGGCGCGAGCTCACGCGTCGGTTGGGGCCGTTGCGCATCATCGACTACAGGATGATGCACCGCCGCGCCGGCGAACTGTTCGCGCAGCTGAAATCCGAAACGCGCCCGCGCGACCTCGTGCGCAAGATGTCCGGCGGCCAGCGCCAGGCGGTAGCCATCGCCAGGACGCTCTTGTCCGACGCCAAGGTGGTGCTCATGGACGAGCCGACCGCCGCCATTTCGGTGCGTCAGGTGGCCGAGGTGCTCGAGCTGATCCGCCGGCTGCGCGACCGGGGCATTTCGATAATCCTGATAAGCCACCGCATGCCGGACGTGTTCGCCGTTTCCGACCGGATCGCGGTGCTGAGGCGCGGCGGGCTGGTGGCGCATAAGGCGACCGCCGACAGCTCGCCCGAAGAGGTGACCGGGCTCATAACAGGCGCGATACAGGCAGCGTGAGGGAGACGTCCATGACAACGACGCTCGAACAGGCCATCAGCCAGAGCCAACACCGTTCGGTCCTTTCGCGGATCATGAGTGTTCAGGTGTTCTGGGTGTTCCTGGCGGCCGTGTTGGCCTGCCTTGCGCTCTCCTTGATCACCGACACTTTCGCGACGGAGCGCAATCTTTTCAACGTCACCCGCAATTTCGCCTTCGTCGCCATCATCGCCGTCGGCATGACGACGGTGATCGCCTCGGGCGGCATAGACTTGTCAGTCGGCGCCTCGGTCGTGCTTTCCGCCGTCGTCATCGGCGCCACGATGGAGGCCGGCTACCCGGTCTGGGCCGCGGCAATGTTCGCCATCGGCGCCGCGCTGCTGGTTGGGCTGGTCAACGGGATACTGATCGCCTTCGTCGGCATGCCGCCCTTCGTGGTGACATTGGGAATGCTGTCCTTTGCGCGCTCCATGGCGCTGGTGCTTTCGAACAACAAGATGATCTACCAGTTCGGGCCCGACCACGATGTGCTTCTGTGGCTGGGCGGCGGCGCGACGCTCGGCATTCCCCATCCGCTGATCGCGCTGGTCATTCTGGCGATCATCATGAGCTTCGTGTTCAAGTGGACGCGCTGGGGCCAGCATGTCTTCGCCATTGGCGGCAACGAGAACGCGGCGGTGCTCACCGGCATTCCGGTGCGCGGCATGAAGGTTTCCGTCTACATGTTCTCTGCCTTCACGGCGGGCGTTGCCGGCATCCTGATGGTGGGCTGGCTGGGCTCGGTCACGACCAATCTCGGTACGGCGATGGAGCTTACCGTCATCGCGGCAGCGGTGATCGGGGGTGCCAACCTGGCCGGCGGCGAGGGAACCGTGTTCGGCGCCGTCGTGGGCGCGCTGCTGATTGAGGTGATCCGCAATTCGCTGATCCTGCTCGGCATCTCGACCTTCTGGCAGGGAGCGTTCATCGGCTGCTTCATCGTGATAGCGGTGGCCTTCGACAGGATCCGCAGGCTGAGAAGCCAGGACTAGCGACGCGGCGGCGCAGCGGACTGGCGCTGGTTGCGAGCAGGAAGGCTAGCGGATAGCAGTGCATTGGCCGGGAATGGCAGACTGGGGCAAACGTGGACACGAAAACGAACGACGGGCGGCGCGGCAGCGGCCACCTGAAGCCGACCATGATGGACGTGGCGTCGCGGGCAGGCGTGTCGCAAGCGACTGTGTCGCTGGTGCTGAACGACAGCCCCGGTGTCAGGCTGAGCGATACCACCCGCGAAAGGGTCAGGGAGGCGGCCGATGAGCTCGGCTATCAACTCGTGCGGCGCGGTCAGCGCAAGCCGCCTGCCGACCAGACCCTGATCGCCTTCATCGCCGACGAAATTGCCACCGACCCCTGGATGGCGCTCGCTTTCGATGGCGCCCGCGAAAAGGCGCTCCAATATGGCCTGACCGCTTGCCTGACGGTAACCCGCGGCGATCCCGAAGCCGAAGCGATGGTCTTCAATCAGATGGGCGAGCAGCTTCTCGGCGTCATCTATGGGACGATCCTGACTCGCCGCATGGAGCCGTCACAGGCGCTGCTCGACCACAACACGGTGCTTCTCAACTGCTACGACGCCAAGCGCAGGCTGCCATCCGTCCTGCCTGGAGAACTGGTCGGGGGCCGCGTGGCGACGGAACGTCTTATCCAGGCCGGCCGGCAACGCATCGGTCTCATCAACGGCCAGGAAGGCCTTGACGCGAGCCGCGACCGGCTGAAGGGCTACCGCCAGGCGCTGTCGAGCAACGACATCCCCTTCGATGCCGATCTTGTCAAATGGGGCAACTGGGAGCCTTCATCGGGCTACGAGATGACCCGCGTCCTTATGACGATGAACAATCCGCCTGATGCGATCTTCTGCGCGAACGACATGATGGCCGTCGGTTGCTTCGATGCCTTGCGGGAGATCGGGCTTCGGGTGCCGCAGGATATCTCAGTCATCGGCTTCGACGACCGGGAGATCGCTCAGTTCACCCGGCCGCCTCTCACAACTCTGGTGCTGCCGCACTTCGAAATGGGCGAGATCGCCGCGGAATTCCTGATCGACGCCGCTGGCGGACTCAAGGGCGGGCCGACGCAGATCAAGGTCGAATGCACGTTGGTTGAACGGCACTCCGTCGATTAACAATGTCGGCCCCGGCATTTTTGATCGTGCACTGTTTCCTGGAAGTGGAAGGTTGAACTGGCCGCAGGCCGCCAAGGACGTCGGATCACTCCCACTCGATTTGTTTATATTCACGGCAATACATTGATTTTGTGGGAAAAATTCCTTCACCCTCTCTGAGATCGTCCGCGCTTCGGCAGGCCTGGCAGTGGTAGCTTGAGTTCAACTTACCGACGTCGGCGCATTAACGTTCAGTTCTAAAGATTGCCCCTTGAACGAAGCGGCCTGAAGAACGCTCGGATTTCCTCGGCCAGAGCCTCGGGTTGCTCGAGGGCAGCAAAATGGCCGCCTGCGGGCATCTGGGTCCAGTGCACGACATTGAGCGCGCGTTCGACCCAGGAACGCGGCGGCATGGGCAGCTCGCGCGGGAAGACGGTCACTCCGAACGGCACGCTCACCCGATCGCCTGCCTCGAAGGTCAGCGGCTGAAGGCGCATTTCCTTGTAAAGTCGCAGCGACGCGGCGATGTTGCCGGAGAACCAGTAGATCGAAATGTCGGTGAGCAGGGTATCGATAGGTATCGCACGCTCGAGTTCACCGCCGCAGTCGCTCCAGGCGCGAAATTTCTCCGCAATCCAGGCAGCAAGACCGATGGGGCTGTCTGAGAGCGCGAAGGCCAGGGTCAGCGGCTTGGTGGCCTGGAGCGCCGCGTAGGCACCCTCGGCTGCCGCGAAGGCCGCCGCCTTGTCGAGAAAGGCTATCTCTTCGCCGGATAGCGGCGCCGTGTTTTCGTCCCGACCCGGCCGGAAGCTGCCGGGGATATAATTGAGATGGACGCCAAGGAGACTCTCGGGGAAACAGCGCGCCAGCCAGCACGATACGCCCGCTCCGATGTCGCCGCCCTGGGCCGCAAAGCGATTATAACCAAGTCCAGCCATGAGCTCCCGCCACATGGCAGCGATCTCCCGAGCATTGACGCCCGGAACGCGGGGCGCTTGGGAGAAGCCGTAGCCGGGCAACGATGGCACCACGACGTGGAACGCGTCGCCGGGATCGCCGCCATAGGCACCCGGATCGGCCAAAAGTGGGATGATGCGCTCCATCTCCACGAACGAACCCGGCCAGCCATGCGTCAGGATGAGAGGCATGGGCGCCGGGCCCGCTCCGGGCTGGTGCACGAAATGGATGTCGAGATCCCGGATCGTCGAAACATACTGCGGCAGCCTGTTCAGACGAGACTCCTGCATCCTCCAGTCGAACCGGTGCAGCCAGTGGTCTCGCAGACGCTTGAGGAACGAAAGGCTGGTACCGTCCTCCCAGCTGTCTGCATCGATCGAATCGGGCCAATGACCATTCCGGAGGCGGCGGTGCAGGTCTTCTATGGCTTCGTCGGTTACGTGGATCGTGAAGGGACGGCTTTCCATACGGGTCTGCCAACGGTTGCGGAAGTTGCCCACCGAAAACAGAATACCAATCTTGCGGCGAGAGTCGCGGAGCGCTTCTTCTTGTATTTCCCGAGCCGCCGCGCGGTGACGCCGAAGCTAAGGGCGCTCATCGCGCGCAGATCCGGCCTCCGAGTCAGAAATGGAGATCGCTCGCTCCATGGGAGTGAAATACGGACGCGACAACTAACCGATAGCGAAAATCGCCGCCGAAACTACGCTATTGCCGCCGTATGTATCCGTCACTCCCACTCAATGGTGCCGGGCGGTTTCGAGGTCACATCGTAGACCACGCGGTTGATGCCGCGCACCTCGTTGATGATGCGGGTGGCGGCCGCGCCCAGGAAGCCCATGTCGTAGTGGTAGAAGTCGGCGGTCATGCCGTCGACGGAGGTGACGGCGCGCAGTGCCAGCACGAAATCGTAGGTGCGGCCGTCACCCATGACGCCGACCGTCTGGACCGGCAAGAGCACCGCGAAGGCCTGCCAGATCGCGTCGTAAAGACCGGCCTTGCGGATCTCGTCAAGATAGATCGCGTCGGCCTCGCGCAGGATTTCGAGCTTGTCGCGGGTGATGCCGCCCGGACAGCGGATCGCCAGACCCGGTCCCGGAAAGGGATGACGGCCGATGAAGCTCTCGGGCAGCCCCAGTTCCTTGCCGAGCACACGCACCTCGTCCTTGAAGAGCTCGCGCAGCGGCTCGACCAGCTTCATGTTCATGCGCTCGGGCAGGCCGCCGACATTGTGGTGCGACTTGATGGTGACCGACGGGCCGCCGGTGAAGGAGACGCTCTCGATCACATCGGGATAGAGCGTGCCCTGGGCAAGGAAATCGGCGCCGCCGAGTTTCGTCGCCTCCTCCTCGAAGACCTCGATGAACAGGCGTCCGATCGTCTTGCGCTTCTTCTCGGGATCCGCCTCGCCTTCCAGTGCCGAGATGAAGCGATCGGATGCGTCAACCAGGATCAGAGGCAAGTTGTAGTGGTTGCGGAACATGGTGACCACCTCGGCCGCCTCGTTCTTGCGCATCAGGCCGTGGTCCACGAGGATGCAGGTGAGCTGGTCGCCGACCGCCTCGTGGATGAGCAGAGCCGCAACGGAGGAGTCGACGCCACCCGAAAGCGCGCAGATTACCTTGCCCGACCCGACTTGCGAGCGGATCGCGGCGACAGCCTGCTCGCGATAGGCGGCCATGGTCCAGTCGCCGCTCAGGCCGGCGATGCGGTGGACGAAATTGGAAAGAAGCTTCGCCCCGTCGGGCGTATGCACGACTTCGGGATGGAACTGAACTCCGTAGAATTTGCGCGTCTCGTCCGCGATCGCCGCGAAGGGCGCACCAGAAGAGGTGGCGACGACCTTGAAGCCCGGCGGCAGGTCGGTGACGCGGTCGCCATGGCTCATCCAGACCTGGTGGCGGGAGCCGGGCGACCAGACGCCGGCAAAGAGCGGGCTCTCTTCGGCGACGTCGAGAAAGGCACGACCGAATTCGCGATGATGCCCCCCCTCGACCTGGCCGCCGAGCTGGCTGCACATGGTTTGCTGGCCGTAGCAGATGCCAAGGACGGGAACGCCGGCGTCGAAGACGGCCTGTGGCGCGCGCGGCGAGCCGATGTCGACGGTCGAGGCCGGGCCACCCGACAGGATGACGGCCTTCGGCATGACGCGCCGGAAGGCTTCGTCGGCGGACTGGAAAGGTACGATCTCGGAATAGACACCGGCCTCGCGTACCCGGCGCGCGATGAGCTGGGTGACCTGGGAGCCGAAGTCGACGATGAGGACGGTGTCGGGGTGCGCTGCGCTGTTCATGGCGAGCGAATAGAGAAAAGCACGATTCGGCGCAATGGTCAGGCGGCGACGGCGTGTTCGCCTCGTTGCCTCGCGCAGCCGGCTGGCGCCGGACGCCAAGGGACCGGAAAGCAGCGCTTGCGGAAACGTCGCTGGCCGCTTGTCGGATCGGCCCGTACGCATGCGTCCTCAGCGCATCGATCAGCAATGCACATGCAAGGAGAAAAGACATGCCCAGTACCGTGCGCCTGCACCGTGTCCTTCCGGTCAGTCCGGAGAAGGTCTACCGCGCATTCGTGGAGCCGGACGCTGTTGCCAAGTGGCTTCCGCCAAACGGCTTCGCCTGCACCGTCCATCACCTGGAAGCCAAGGTTGGCGGGACGCACAGGATGTCGTTCCGCAACTTCACGACCGGCAACAGCCATTCCTTCGGCGGCGAATATCTGGAGCTCGTACCGGGGGAGCGGCTGAAATACACCGACAGGTTCGATGACCCCGGCCTGCCCGGCGAGGTGCAGGTGACGGTGGCGCTGAAGAAGGTTTCGGTCGGCACCGAGATGGAGATCACGCAAGAGGGCATCCCCGACGCAATCCCGGCCGAGGCCTGCTATCTCGGCTGGCAGGAATCGCTGCGAAATCTCGCGCGCCTCGTGGAACCAGAAATCAACGAATAGAAGCGCATGGCCGGGCCGCGCCGACGGCGTCGCCCGGCCCTACCCGTCCAGCAATCCGCCAGCCACGGCCGTCGCAAGCCTGTCGACGGCTTCGGCCAGCTTCTCGTCGACGACATGAAGATACTCAGCCCGCGGCTGCCGGCCGAACCGAGGCTGACGACAAGGGCGGGCGCGACGCTGGCATGCGTCAGGGCGGCGATGGCGGCCGTGGTTTCAACCGCTGCCTCGACAGGGCCAACGCCAGTCATGAGAGGCGTGAAGCGGCGGCGCAGATGCTCGCCATATTCGGCCGCGACCGCCATGATGAAGAGGATGCGCCGGCCGGCGATCGACTCGGTCGGCGGAAGGCCTGCCATGTCAGCCGGCGATGCCGTCACGGCCCATGACCACCATCATGGTGCCCGTCATGGTGGCGATCAGACGCGCCTCGCCGTCGCCGTCGAAGGCATAGGCCTGGCCGTCGGCGACGATGATGGTGCGGCCGGGCTTGGTGACGGAGCCGCGGAACAGGAAGCGTTCGCCCTTGCCGGGCGCCAGCATGTTGACCTTGAATTCGATGGTGAGCACGGCCGCGTTCTTCGGCATGACAGAGAATGCCGCATAGCCGCAGGCCGAATCGAGCGCAGTGGAGACGATGCCGGCATGGAGGAAGCCGTGCTGCTGGGTCAGCATGGGCTGGTAGGGGAGTTCCAGCTCGACCTCGCCCGGGGTGACGCGGGTTAGTTCAGCGCCAATCGTCTTCATGGCCGCCTGACGCGCGAAGCTCGCGCGCACTCGCTCCTCGAAATCCGGCTGCGCCTCGATCCTCACAGACATCTCGCCCTCCTTCTGCCGGCTACCTTATCGCAGGTGCGATGGTGCGGTGCAACGAGGGTCAGTTGAGCCAGAATATGGCGGCGTTGAGGATGGTGGCGAAGGCAACCCAGGCGAGATAGAGGACAAAGAGCAGCGCCGAAACATGGTCGTCATCGCGCCAGACGATCAGCATGAAGGACAGGATCGCAACGAGCACCGCGGCAATGACGACGAGCGCGGCGTCAATCCAGTGCAGGACAAAGAAGAGGGGCGACCAGGCGAAGTTGAGCGCGAGCTGGGTCCACCACAGACGCATGGCGAGCGCCGAGCCGTCGCGCCAGATACGCCAGCCCACGATCGCGACCATGACATAAAGAACGGACCAGACGGGTCCGAATACCCAGTCGGGGGGCGTGAAGGCGGGCTTGGCCAGCTCTTCGTACCACGCTCCGGGTGCAGTCGCGGCACCGACCAGGGAACCTCCCCCGAGCACGAGCGCGACGAAACCGGCGAGCGCGAGCCAGGAGCCCCCCTCGGGCGGGGCGTCGACCTTCCAGTGCGGTCATGGCGAACCCGTTGCGATGAAGCCCCGAACGGATGATTACGCCGCACGTTCCATGACGGCGACAAAGAACCCGTCTGTTCCCGTTGAATGCGGCGTCATCAGGACGCCGAGATCTTCGACGCGGAACCGGTCGGCATGGCCGGCCAAATGGCTTTCGAGCAGTGCACCATGATCGACCGTCCGAAATTCCGCATGTCGCGACAGGAAGGCGGCGATCTGGGCGTGGTTCTCGTCCCGGAAGATCGAACAGGTGATGTAGGCAAGGCGACCGCCCACCTTCACATATCGATGCGCGTCATCAAGGATCGTCGCCTGCTCGACCTGTCGCGCGGCAAGCTGGCGTTCGCCGAGCCGCCATTTCGCGTCAGGCCGCCGCCTCCAGGTGCCCGAGCCCGTGCAGGGTGCGTCGATGACGACCAGGTCAGCCCTGCCGTCGAGCTGTGCCAGGCCCTCCGTGCGCGACACGACCTGAACGTTATGCGCGCCCGAACGCTTGAGGCGGTCAAAGATCGGGGCCAGGCGATGGCGATCGGCGTCGTGGGCGAAAACCTGTCCCCTGCCCTCCATCATCGCGGCAAGCGCCAGTGTCTTGCCCCCCGCGCCGGCACAATAGTCGATCACCTGGCTGCCGGGGCCGGCGCCACACAGCACGGCGGCGACCTGCGACCCCTCGTCCTGCACTTCGAACCATCCCTTGTGGAAGGCCGGTTCGGCCTGGACGTTGGGGTGGCGTCCGTCACCGGCTATCGGAGGAATGCGCAGCCCGTCCGGCGCGATGGGAGCAGGCGAGGCACCGGCATGCTCCAGTTCGGCCAGCACGCGATCGCGATCGGCCTTGAGACGGTTGACGCGCAGATCGAGCGGCGGACGCTGAGAAAGCGCCGCGGCCTCGGCAGGCCACGCTTCACCGAAGGCGGCCTCGATGTGGGAGACACACCAGTCCGGCACGTCCGCGCGGACGGCATCGGGCATGTCTCGACGCGCATTTTCGGCGATGGCAGCGCGCTCGGACATATCGAGCGGCGGCGGAGCGAAACGGTCGTCGGCCATCGTGGCGTCGAGTTCCTCGACTTCATGGCCGCCTTCCAGCAGCAATGCGCCGAAGGCTGTCGCGCGCGGTGTGTCGGCGCCCATCAGGAAAGCGGCGGAACACCGCCTTCGCAGCGCGTCATAAACGATGTTGCCGATCGCGGCGCGGTCGCCCGCGCCGGCGAAACGATGCGAGAGGCCCCAGTCTTTCAGCGCATCGGCGGCCGGCCGATGCCGCCGTTCCATGTCGTCCAAAATCTCGATCGCGGCAGCAAGCCGCCCGCCCAGTCTCATATCGGCAAATCCGTTTTCGGCTGACCCGTATCGCACCGGTGCCTAGCACTTGCATCGTGACGCTGCCAAGCCGGCCCGGCGGCCAATTCGGCGTTGTGATGTACATGACATGCATTATGAGGTATGAAACCTCTATATCAGCGGTTTGTATCGGTATATTGCCCGGCGATGATGACCTCAGTCCAAATGCGTGCCGCCCGCGCCCTGCTCGGTATGGATCAGGCGAAGCTGGCCGAACTGTCGGGGGTGTCATTGGCGACCATCCAGCGAATGGAGTCCAGCGAGGGGGTCGTCCGCGGCGTGGTCGAAACGTTGATGAAGGTGATCCAGGCGTTCGACGCGGCCGGCGTCGAACTCATCGGCGATCGGCAGCGCAGCGAATCGGGCGGGCGTGGCGTGAGACTGAAGACACCTGTCGGCCACCGAGAGGTCTGACACGGGAAGGGCGTCAAAGGACCTGCGTCCGGTGAAAGAAGCCATGACGACCACCACTCACACCGCCACGCCGCACAGCGATCGACCGAGCTTCGCCGAGTTATACACGCCGAAACTCGTGACGGTGCTGCGCGAAGGCTATGATACGGCCAAGCTGCGCGGCGACCTGATCGCGGGCCTCACGGTCGCCATCGTCGCCCTTCCGCTTTCGATGGCTATCGCCATCGCTTCGGGGGTCTCGCCGGATCGCGGCCTCTACACGGCCATCGTTGGCGGATTTCTCGTATCGGCGCTCGGCGGAAGCCGATTTCAGATCGGCGGCCCGGCGGGCGCCTTCATCGTCCTCGTTCTGTCAACGGTGCACATGCACGGCATTGATGGGCTGATCCTGGCCACCATGCTGTCGGGGCTGATGATGCTGGGGATCGGCTATGCTCGGCTGGGTACCTTCATCAAGTTCATCCCCTACCCGGTGACGGTCGGCTTCACCGCCGGAATCGCCGTCATCATCTTCGCCAGCCAGATCAGCGAGCTGCTCGGCCTCTCGCTTGCGGGCGGAGAGCCGGGTGATCTGCTGCCCAAGCTCGTCGCCATCGCCAAATCGCTGCCGAGCGTCCAGCCCGCCACTATCGGCGTGTCGCTGCTGACGGTCGTGACGATCATCGCACTGAAGCGTTGGCGTCCGCGCTGGCCGAGCATGCTTATCGCGGTGCTGGTCGCATCAATCGCCACGGCGATTCTCGCCTTGCCGGTCGCAACCATCGGCACCAAGTTCGGCGGCATCCCAAGATCGCTGCCTGCGCCCGCCCTGCCCGATTTCAGCATGGATAAGATGATTGCCGTGTTGCCGGCGGCCGCCTCTTTCGCGCTGTTGGGCTCCATCGAGTCGCTGCTGTCGGCCGTCGTGGCCGACGGCATGACAGGACGGCGGCACCGATCCAACTGCGAACTGGTGGCACAGGGTTACGCCAATATCGGCTCGGCATTGTTCGGTGGGTTCTGCGTGACGGGAACGATCGCGCGTACCGCCACGAATGTCCGCTCCGGCGCGCACGGCCCGGTGTCGGGCATGGCCCATTCGCTGTTCCTCTTCGGCTTCATGCTGGTCGCGGCACCGCTGGCCGGATACATCCCGCTCGCGGCACTTGCCGGCGTGCTCGCGGTGGTCGCCTTCAACATGGTCGAGCGCAATGCGATCGCAGCGCTGCTGCGTTCATCCTGGGGCGACGCGGCGGTGCTCGGTGTGACATTCCTGCTGGTGATTTTCCGCGATCTCACGGAAGGCATCGTGGTCGGCTTCGCGCTGGGGGCGCTGCTCTTCATTCACCGCATGTCCAGCGCGGTGGCGGTGGAGGCACAGCCGGCTTTCGGGGCGGACGACGAAGCGGACGGCAATGTGCCCTACGATTCAAAATACGCCAGCGACCCGGATGTCGTCGTCTACAGGCTTTCGGGTGCCTTCTTCTTCGGCGCGGCATCCGCCGTGGGAGTGACGCTCGACCGCATCGCCGACCGGCGCCAGAGCTTCATCCTCGATTTCGAGGCGGTGCCGCTGCTGGATTCGACGGCCGCCAACGTGATCGAACAGGTCGCCCACAAGGCCGAGCAGCGCGGCATCCGCTTCTTCGTCACCGGTGCATCGCCTTCCGTGCGACGCATGCTGCTGACGCACGGCGTGCGGCCGCCACATGTGCATTACGCGGCGACGATCGCCGAGGCGCGCGCGCAAATCCCCTGAAAGCGAAGAGGGCCGGGATCGCTCCCGACCCCCCGATCTCTTCGGCAATATGACGAGATCAGGCCGCCAGATCGAAACGATCGGCGTCCATGACCTTGGCCCAGGCCGCGGCGAAGTCCTTCGCGAACTTCTCCGAGGCATCAGCGCTGCCATAGACCTCGGCCAGCGCGCGAAGCTGCGAATGCGAGCCGAAGATCAGATCGACACGGGTGGCGGTCCACTTCACCTCGCCTGACTTGCGATCGCGCCCCTCATAGACGTCGTCTCCGACCGCGCTCCACTCGGTGCCCATGCTGAGCAGATTGACGAAGAAGTCATTCGTCAGCTGCCCCGGCCGATCGGTGAGCACCCCGTGTTCCGAACCGCCGAAATTGGCGCCAAGCACCCTGAGGCCGCCAAGCAACGCGGTCATTTCAGGCGCCGTCAGCGTCAGCAGCTTGGCGCGGTCCACCATCGCCTCCTCGGGCTTCATGAACTGCGGCTTGGAGCCGTTGACATAGTTGCGGAAGGCGTCGTTGCGCGGTTCGAGATAGGAGAAGGACTCGATCTCGGTCTCCTCCTGCGAAGCGTCCATTCGACCCGGCGAGAAGGGGACCGACAGATCGATGCCGGTATCCTGGGCCGCCTTCTCGACCGCGGCATTGCCGGCGAGAACGATCAGGTCGGCCAGCGAAATTTTCTTGCCGCCGGATGCCGATGCGTTGAAGTCGGCCTGGATCTGCTCGAGCCGGGAGATCACGCCCGCCAGCGGCTTGTTGACCTCCCAGTCCTTCTGGGGCGCGAGGCGGATTCGCGCGCCATTGGCGCCGCCGCGCTTGTCGGAGCCTCGGAAGGTCGAGGCCGACGACCAGGCGGTGGAAACGAGTTCCGATACCGACAGGCCCGAGTCCAGAATCCTCGCCTTCAGCGCCGCGATGTCCTGATCATCGACCAGCGGGTGGTCGACCTCCGGAATCGGATCCTGCCAGATCAATGTCTCCTTTGGTACGAGCGGGCCGCGATAACGTATCTTCGGTCCCATGTCGCGATGGGTCAGCTTGAACCATGCGCGGGCGAACGCGTCAGCGAACTGGTCCGGGTTTTCGTAGAAGCGGCGCGAGATCTTCTCGTATTCAGGATCGAAGCGCAGCGACAGATCCGTGGTGAGCATGGTGGGGCGCCTGCTGCCCGAACCCTCGAACGGCCCGGGGATCTCGGCCTCGGCATCCTTGGCCACCCACTGCCAGGCTCCGGCCGGGCTCTTCTCGAGCTCCCATTCGAACCTGAACAGATTGTCGAAGAAATGGTTGCTCCACTGCGTCGGCGTCTGCGTCCAGATCACCTCCGGGCCGCCGGTAATGGCATCCGCGCCCACGCCGGTGCCGTGCGTGCTCTTCCACCCGAGGCCCTGATCCTCGATCGCGCCGGCCTCCGGCTCGGGGCCAATGAAGGACGGGTCGCCGGCGCCGTGCGTCTTGCCGAAGGAATGGCCGCCGGCGATCAACGCGACGGTTTCCTCGTCATTCATCGCCATGCGCTTGAAGGTCTCGCGGATGTCCTTCGCGGCGGCGATCGGATCCGGCTTGCCGTTCGGTCCCTCCGGATTGACGTAGATGAGGCCCATCTGGACCGCCCCGAGCGGCTCGTCGAGCTGGCGTTCGCCCGAATAGCGCTCGTCGCCCAGCCAGGTGCCTTCCGGACCCCAGTAGAGCTCCTCCGGCTCCCAGACATCGGCGCGGCCGCCGGCGAAGCCGAAGGTCTTGAAGCCCATCGATTCCAGCGCGACATTTCCGGTGAGCACCATCAGATCCGCCCAGGAAAGCTTGCGACCGTATTTCTGCTTGATCGGCCACAGCAGGCGACGGGCCTTGTCCAGATTGGCATTGTCGGGCCAGGAATTGAGCGGCGCGAAGCGCTGCTGGCCCTGCCCGGCGCCACCACGGCCATCGGTGACACGGTAGGTGCCGGCACTGTGCCAGGCCATGCGGATGAAGAGGCCGCCATAGTGGCCGAAATCGGCGGGCCACCAGTCCTGCGAGTCGGTCATCAGCGCGCGCAGGTCGGCGACAACCGCGTCGAGGTCGAGGCTCTCGAATTCCTTTGTGTAGTCGAAGGCCTCGCCCATCGGGTCGGAAGCCGGCCCGTGCTGGTGAAGCACGTTGATGTCGAGGGTCTCGGGCCACCAGTCACGATTGCGGTGCGCGGAACCGTGCGGAAATGGGCATTTGCCCTCCTTGTCGACTTTGGCGTCCATGAGCGTCTCCTCGCATTGAATATGGCTCGTTGAGCGGCCGGCGACCGAAGCCGCCAGACGTGGCGGAGTTGGGTGCGGAACCGATCCGCCTCGGTGACGGCACGATCACGCTCACCCAAAATTGGAATGGTTCCAAACTACGGAGCGGCCCCGATAATTGCAAATTGAGTTTGGTATTCGTTGTGATAAGAGTTTCTTATGATCTCCCTCACCGTTCGTCAGATGATCTATTTCCAGGCGCTATGCGACACGCTGCATTTCGGGCGCGCGGCCGAAATGGTGGGCGTCACGCAGCCAGCACTCTCCGCGCAGGTCGCCGAGATGGAGGAAAGGCTTGGTTGCCGACTGTTCGAACGCGGCGCGCGAGCGGTGCGTCCGACCGAGGAAGCCCGTGCGATGAAGCCGCGCGTCGACCGCATTCTGTCGGACATCCGCGACCTGGAAGCGATGGCCAGACGCGGCCGGGCGGCGCTCGCGGGCCGGTTCCGGCTCGGCATCATCCCCACGGTCGCGCCTTACCTGCTTCCGGCGGCGCTGCCGGTCATCAAGGCCCGGTTCCCCGATCTCGAACTGGAGATTCGCGAGAGCGTGACGGCGACGCTGGTGGACGAGACGCTGACGGGGAGACTTGACGGCTTCATCGCAGCCGAACCGCTCGACCAGGCGAGGCTGGCGAGCGCCAATCTCTTCAGGGACCGTTTCCTTCTGGCGGTGCCGGCGGCCGACCCGGCCTTCGACCACCCACCGGTGCCTCCGGAGAGCCCCGAACTTGAGCGGCTGATGCTTCTGGAGGAAGGTCATTGCATGCGCGAACAGGCGCTGGCCGTCTGCGGCGCGGTGAAGCCAGCCGCGATGGCCAGCTACGGAGCCACCAGCCTGACAACGCTTCTGCAGATGGTCTCGCACGGGCTAGGCGTGACGCTGGTGCCGGAAATCGCGGTGAAGGCGGGTGCCCTGCCGGCGGCCGATCTCAAGATCGTGCCCTTCGCCGAACCCCAGCCGACGCGGACGATCTGCCTGGCCTGGCGAGGCAACAGCCCGCGCCAGGCCGAATGCCGCATGCTTGCGGCGCTGCTCGCGGACCTGTCAGGCAGCGGCGATGCGGATCGCAAGCATGATCCACAGAACGAGGTTCGCGAGGAAGCCCAGCGTGAAGGCCGGCCGGCGCCAGCGAATGCGATTGGTCGTGACGTGGATAAACGCATGGACGTAGCGTGAGGCAACGAAGATCCAGGCGACAATCACCGCGACAAACGTGGCGCCATTGGTGGCGTAGAGCGCCAGACATCCGATGTGGAACAGCACAGGCAGCTCGAACTGGTTGGCCAGACTGTTGCGTACGAACAGGCTCTGCGGCGGCTCGCTTGTGTTCTCGCGAAACTGCGAAACTTTCGCGGCGCCCGATCGCACCGCCTCCCTGCGGCGCAGGAACATCATCACATAGATGCCGTAGACCAGCGCGACATGCGCGATCATCGGCCAGAAGATTGCCGCCTGGTTCACAGTTTTACCCTTTCGCGTGCGCCGCGCCACCACAACAGGAACAGGACCGCGATGCCGATCGCGGCAAACAGGAACTTGGCGACGTTCAGCCCGGACGCCACCTCGACGATCGTATGGTCGAGACCCGTCGGGTCTGTCAGCATGCCCGCAACGACCAGATTCTGCAGATAGTCGACGAAGATATAGGGCAGCACCCACAGGACGCAGGCCGTTGCGCGCACGCCATAAGGATGGCGCGACAGGCGGGGGATGTGCCTCGTCGCCGACAAGGTCAGGCTGGCCAGCGTCAGCCCGAACAGGGCGGGGAAGACAAGATCGAATGTGAGATAATGCCAGACCAGCATGGCCTGCGCGCCGACGGGCCCGAGCGCCGTGAGCCAATCGCTGACATCATCGGTCGAAAAGCCGAAAGGGCGATAGTCGAGCTGAACCAGACCGCCGGACAGGGAGCGGAACCAAAGCAGCTCGATCGCCATCATAAAGAGCCACAGAACAGCCGTCGCGACGCAAAGCAGAAGCGGATGGCGGATAATGTGCATGGGTCAGGCCGTGCGCCCTACGACATGCCGGGATAATTCGGGCTCTCGCGCGTGATAGTTACATCGTGGACATGGCTTTCGCGCAGGCCCGCTCCCGAGATCCGAACGAAGGTGGCCTTGTCGCGGAATTCAACGAGGTCTCGCGCGCCGACATAGCCCATGGCCGCCTTCAGGCCGCCGGCAAGCTGGTGCAGCACGCCCGAGACAGGTCCCTTGTAGGCTACCTGCCCTTCGATGCCCTCAGGCACCAGCTTGAGCGTATCGCGAACTTCGGCCTGGAAGTAACGGTCGGCCGACCCGCGCGCCATGGCGCCAACCGAACCCATGCCGCGATAGGCCTTGTAAGAGCGTCCCTGGTGAAGATAGACCTCGCCGGGGCTTTCCTCGGTGCCGGCCAGGAGCGAACCGACCATGGCGGCACGTGCGCCGGCGGCCAGCGCCTTGGCGAGATCGCCCGAGAACTTGATGCCGCCGTCCGCAATCACGGATACGCCTTGCTTGTCGGCGGTTTCGGCCGCGGCCATGATGGCGGAAAGCTGCGGCACGCCAACGCCCGCCACGACCCGGGTGGTGCAGATGGAACCGGGACCGATCCCGATCTTGACCGCGTCGGCGCCTGCATCGATCAAGGCCTGCGTTCCCTCGGCCGTTGCGACATTGCCCGCGATGATGCGCACCGAATTGGACAGCTTCTTGGCGCGGGCGACCGCGTCGAGCACGCGCTGCGAATGGCCGTGCGCGGTGTCTATGACGAGCAGATCGACACCGGCGTCGATAAGGCGCTCGGCGCGCTCGAAGCCGTCGTCGCCGACGCTGGTGGCGGCGGCGACCCGCAACCGTCCCTGCGCGTCCTTCGAGGCGTTGGGATTGAGTTGCGACTTCTCGATGTCCTTGACGGTGATGAGCCCGACGCAATGACCCCGGTCATCCACGACGAGCAGCTTCTCGATGCGGCGCTGGTGCAGGAGGCGCTTGGCCTCGTCCTGGTCCACGTTCTCGCGGACCGTCACCAGGTTCTCGCGCGTCATCAGCTCGTATACTTTTTGCGCGGGATCGGACGCGAAGCGGACGTCGCGATTGGTCAATATTCCAACCAGACGGCCGGGGGTATGGCCACCCTGTCCGCCATCCTCGACAACGGGAATGCCGGATATGCCGTGCGCGGACATAAGCGCCTGGGCGTCGGCCAGCGTCGCGTCCGGGCCGATCGTGACAGGGTTGATGACCATGCCCGATTCGAATTTCTTGACCTGGCGAACTTGTTCGGCCTGCTCGGCGGGCGAGAGATTGCGATGGATGACGCCGATGCCGCCGGCCTGGGCCATGGCGATCGCAAGCCGCGATTCGGTGACGGTGTCCATCGCGGCAGAGAGGATCGGCAAGTTGAGGTCGATGTCGCCGGCTATGCGGGTCGACACGTCCGTCTGGCCGGGCATGACCTCGGAATGCCCGGGCTGCAGCAACACATCGTCGAATGTGAGCGCCTCACGCCCGGTGATCGTCTCGATAATCTGCGCCATGGCCGACCCCCTTGGTAAAAGCCGGCACCACCTCCGCGCCGGCGGAGCGAGTCGCGACTTCCATATGAAGATTGGCGCGGGCTGGTACCATGTCCCGACCGGCTTGGGAAGCGGCGCGCGAAAAGTGGCCGGTCCATCTCGCGCCTGGACATCAAACGGGCGGAGATTGCGCCTCGACGGACTGAACCTTCGGGCGATGGCCGGATACTGTCTGGCCGGCATCCAAGGGCAGACGCAGGAAGGGCAGCGCCGCAAGCGCGCTGATCATGGCGACTGCGACAAAGGCGATCTCGAACGCGGTGATCGTCAGGTGCCCGCTCCAGAAGGCGACGACTTCGAGAATTCCGCCGGCGACCGCGACGCCGAGCGCGATCGTGACCTGTTGGCTGACCGACGATATGGCGGTGGCCTGAGAGGCTTCGGTATCGTCTATATCGGCGAAGGTGAGCGCGTTGGCGGAGGTGAAGAAGAGCGAACGCATGAAGCCCGCGGCCAGCAGCACGCCCGAAATGACCAACCAGGGCGTATGTGGCGTGAACAGCGCGTTGGCCGCGATCAGGCAGGCGCCAAGCACGGCCGCCGAGGACAGGACGATGCGAAAGCCGGCGGCCTTGAGGATGGGCGCGGCAAAGAACTTCATCAGCAGTGCCCCGCCGGCCGAGGCAAAGGTCAAAAGCCCTGATTGAAACGGATTGAGGCCGAAGCCGAGTTGGAAGAACAGCGGCAGCAGGAAGGGGATCGCGCCGACGCCGATGCGGAAAAGGTTGCCGCCCACGATAGCCGCGCGAAAGGCGTCGTTTTTCAGTAGCGCCAGATCGAGCAGCGGGGTCGCGGCGCGTCGGGCATGGCGCACATACAGTACTGCGCAAACGATGCCCACGGTGGCTGTGACCGCGCCGACCACCGGCGGCAGGGCGGGCAGGCTAATCACCGACAGGCCGAAAACAATGCCCGAGGCGGCAAGACCGGATAATGCGAAGCCCGTCCAGTCGATCGCGCGATCACGATGGCCCGGCATATCGGGCAGGACGCGACCGGCGAAGAAGATGCCGATGGCGCCGATCGGAAGGTTGATCAGAAAGATCCAGTGCCAGGAGAAATAGGTGGTGATGAAGCCGCCGAGCGGTGGACCGACCAGCGGCCCGACAAGGGCAGGAATGGTGAGCCAGGCCATGGCGCGCACCAGATCCGAACGCGGCGTGCCGCGAACGAGGATCAGGCGAGCGACCGGCGTCATCATTGAGCCGCCCATGCCCTGGAGAAAGCGTGCCGCGACGAACTCCCCCAGCGATCCGGACACGGCACAGGCAAGCGAGCCCACCATGAAGACGGCGATCGCGGCGCGGAAGACGCGTCTCGCGCCGAAGCGGTCGGCCATCCATGACGACACCGGGATGAAAATCGCCAGCGAGACGAGATAGGCCGTCAGCGCCAGTTTGAGCGCGATCGGGCCGGTGCCGATGTCCTTGGCGATCGCCGGCAGCGAGGTCGCTATGACGGTTGAGTCCATCTGCTCCATGAACAGGGCGACGGCGAGCACGATCGGAAGCAGGCGGTTCAATGGACTGTCTGGCGGCGTTCTTCGGAAGGCGAAGGCCGGTTACCACGGCAAAATGGCAATGTCGCCCTGCTGGACCGTCTCATGGATGGGCCAGCGATGCGACCCGACGCTCACGTTAGCGTGAGATCGTTGATTGCGTCCGTGCCTCCGCTAATTGGCCCCGCGTCCCCTTCAGGCAAGCTCAAGGAGAAACACGTGCGATGACAAACGCCATCGACCGACGTTCAGCATTCAAGATCGGCCTCGCCTCCGCGGCCGCGCTCGCAACCCCGCAGATCATGACACGCGCAGCAATGGCTCAAGTCTCCATGCCCGAGACAGAAAATCCCGGCTTCAATCGCTTCAAGCTCGGCGAGTTCGAGGTCACCACCATTCTGGACGGAGAACGGCCCGGCGACGGGCCGCACCCGATCTTCGGCGCCGACCAATCGGCCGAGGCGGTGGCCGATCTGATGGAGGAAAACCTCCTGCCGCCCGACAGGTTCGTCAACATGTTCAACCCGACGCTGGTCAATACCGGCTCCGAACTCATCCTGTTCGACACGGGCATCGGCGAAGGTGGGCGCGAAGCCGGGCTCGGCCAAACCCGATCGCGCATCGAGGCATCCGGCTACAGCCCCGACGACATATCGATCGTGGTGGTGACCCATTTCCATGGCGACCACATCGGCGGCTTGATGGAAGACGGCGAGCCAGCTTTCGCTAATTCGCGCTACGTGACCGGACAGGAGGAATACGACTTCTGGACCTCGCCGGACCGCATGTCGGGACCGACCGAGGGCAACGCCAGGAATGTCGAGGCAAAGGTCAAGCCGCTTGCGGAGAAGACGACCTTCATCGGCGACGGCGACGAGGTGGTGTCGGGCATCGTCGGCATGGCCGCCTTTGGCCATACGCCTGGCCACATGATCTATCGGCTGGAATCGGGCGGCAAGCAGCTCGTGCTGATCGCCGACAGCTGCAACCATTTCGTGGCCTCGATGCAGCGGCCGGACTGGCATGTTTCCTTCGACATGGACAAGGAAAAGGCGGTGGAGACGCGCAAGCGCGTGCTCGACATGCTGGCGACAGACCGGCTGCCCTTCATCGGTTATCACATGCCGCATCCGGCAGTGGGCTTCGTTCAGAAGATGGACCAGGGGTTCCGCTTCGTGCCGGAGAGCTACCAGCTGCAGCTTTGACCTGGTGTCAGTCCAGCGGGACCGTTAGCGCGTCATAAGAAAACAGCCAGGCGGTGCGCTCGGCATTCATGTCGCGCCTGGCGAAGGCATCTCTCAGCGCCTGGCGATCGGGGAGATGGAAGAGCGCGCGATTGGCCGTGCTTTCATTGACAATGCGCGTGGTGCGCGGAATGCGGTTGCGCTGATAGCGGCCGATCGCATCGACGACCGGATCGCCGGCACAGAGACAACGTGCTAATACCGCCGCGTCCTCCACGGCCATGGCCGCTCCCTGCGCCATGTAGGGCAAGGTCGCATGAGCGGCGTCGCCGAGCAGGGTGACGCGGCCATCTGACCAGTTGTCGGCAGGCTCGCGGATGCGCAGCGCCCAGCGGTAGCATTGGCCGCGATCAGCCGCTTCGATGATGGCGCCGATCCTGGGGTGCCAGCCGGCGAAGTCGTCACGCATCTCTTCCCACGGATGGGCGGTGGTCCAGGATTCATCTTCGAAGCCGGGATGTTCGACGCAACCGACGAAATTGACGAAACGCCCTCCGCGCAGCGGATAGGTCACAGCATGTCGGCCGGGGCCGACCCAGATGTCGACGGCATTGTCACGGTAGGCGGGCGGCAGCGCTTCCGCCGGCACGATGGCCCGCCATACTGCGTCGCCCGTGTAGCGCGCCGGCGGATCGCCGATCAACAGCCGGCGAACGGTCGACTTGACCCCATCAGCACCCACCAGCGCCACGCCGCAAATCGTTTCGCCACCCGCGAGGCGAAGCACGATGCCTGCCCCATCCTGCGTGAAATCATCGACCCGTGCGCCGAGACGCACGGCATCGACGGCGAGCCGATGGACCGCATCGACCAGAATGGAATGCAGATCGGCGCGGTGGATGGTGACGTAGGGCACGCCGTGGCGGGCGCGATAGGCTTCGCCCAGCGGGATTTCCTGCAGCACGGCGCCATCATCGAACATGCGGAACCGATAGGTCTCGGGCAGCGCGCCGGCCGCTTCGATCGCGTCCATGAGGCCGATGTCGCGATAGACGCGACCGGCATTGGCGCTAACCTGGATACCGGCGCCGATCTCGCCCAGCACCGCCGCCTGCTCGAAGACGCGGGCCGGGATGTCAGCCCGCATCAGGCAAATGGCGGCGGTCAGCCCGCCTATACCGGCGCCCGCGACGAGGACCGGTGCGCCGGATGTCATCCCGTCACGCGCACCGACATCTCGCCGATGCGGTCGATGCGCGCATGCATGACATTGCCGGGGGCAACGGGCGCGACGCCTTCGGGCGTGCCCGTCATGATGACGTCGCCCGGATAGAGCGTGTAGGCTTTGGAGGCATAGGCGATCAGCCTGCGCACGTTCCAGATCAACAGCGACGTGTTCGACTTCTGGCGCGGCTCGCCATCGACCGTTATCTCGAAATCGAGATTGTCTGGGTCGCCGATCTCGTCTGCGGTCACGACATGCGGACCGAGCACGGTGAACGTATCCAGCGACTTACGGAAGGAGCGGTCCTCGGTTCCGCGAATGGTCATGTCGAGGCCGATCATGTAGCCGGCGACATGATCGAGCGCATCGGCCTCGCCCACACGGAACGCCTTCTTTCCAATCACCAGCGCCAGCTCGATCTCATGGTCGATGCGACGATCCGGCCAGTCGGCGACCACCGCGTCGCCAGCGCCGATCAGGGACGATGGTGCCTTCAGGAACACGCCGTAGTCGTCGATCGTCTTCACCTGACCACCGAAATTGATCTGCTTGTCGGCGCGGGATTCGTCGAGATGAAGCTGGTAGTTCACCGGCGCCGCAACGATCTTGCCCGGATTGGCGACCGGCGAGAGAAGCCGAACAGAAGAGACGGGCCGCCCTTCCACGGTCTTGGCCATCTCCTCCATCCGCGGCCGCAGGTCGGCGAAGTGATTGAAGAAGTGGTCTCCGCGCGGCACCGGCCATCTCAGCGGCGGCAGCCTGTCGAGAACCGAGGTCACGTCGTGCACGAGGTCGTCAACGACGACGCCGAGACGGTCATCGTCAAAGCGGCAGAAACGCATTGGTAAGTCCTGTCTAACGTTGAATCCGGATCAGCTCGCCGGGCCGCGCTCTTCGCGCCACAGGCCCAGCTTCTCCTGCGCGACGCGATCGGAGAAGCAGAAGAGGAAGGAGTCCTTGCGGGCCCGATAGCGCCGCCAGGTCCAGCCCGGCGAGACGGCAACGTCGCTTTCGTCGAGATCGAAGCTCCTGTCGCCGATCTCGGCCGTCATCGCCCCTTCGCCCAGCGCCATGACGATGCCGTCGGTGGAGCGGATCGGGGCGGTCTCGAATCCCGCAGGCACGAAGGTCATCCACGCCGCCATGGTCGGCATGGCCCAGCCGCCGTCGATCGGATTGGAGTAGCGCAGGGTGACCGCCTCGTGCGGGTCCGGTGCCTCGCCCTTCGCCGCGGCCACCAGCGCGGCGCGCGTCTGCTCAAACGGGTAATTGAAGATCGGCGTCGTCAGGCCGTAGCGGCTGACCGGCTTGAAGGGCAGCATGTTGGAACCGAAGCGCGCCAGCGCATCGCCCTCGGGACGCACGATCGACTGACGCTCGTCATTGTAGTGTTCGTTGAAGCCGGCTTCGAAGAAGGCGACCAGCGGCAGGTCCAGGCCGTCCAGCCACGCGCAGGGATCGGAACCTTCATTGCCGTGATCGTGCCAGGCCCAGGACGGTGTGATGATGAAGTCGCCGCGGCGCATGGTGGTGCGTTCGCCGCCGACGGCGGTGAAGGCGGCCTCGCCTTCCAGCATGAAACGCAGCGCGGAGGGAGAATGGCGGTGCGCCGGTGCTGTCTCGCCCGGCATGATGAGCTGCAGGCCGGCATACATGGTGGAGGTGGCGCGAGACATGCCCGGCAGGGCCGGGTTCTCCAGCACCAGCACGCGTCGCTCGGCTTCCTGCGCGGTAAGCAGCTCGCCGGACTCCATCAGAAGCGGACGCGCATCCGCATAGCACCAGCAGTGCGGCGCGGCCTTGGATTTCGGCTCGCTGGGAAGAAGACCGCGCAGCACCTCCCACAGCGGGGCGAGGTTCTGCGGCTTCAACCGGTCGTAGAAATCCTGACGGGCCTCGGGAGTGGAATTCGGCTGAGCGGTCGCCATGATGCTCGGTCCTTTCGTTTCGCGTATTCTATTCGGCCGGCGCGGACCGTGCCGCGCCCGGGCGGCTCGAGACATATTCCGCCGCGAACACGGCCGCTGCCAGCCCGAAGCCGACGACATTGGCCATCCACGCCCAGCCGGTCATTTCGGGCGGCATGAGAAGCAGGAAGCCGCCGACCGTGGAGACGATGCGCCACTGTGCCGGCATTCGGCGCAAGCCATAACCGATCATGCCCGCCGAGACGAACCAGACGCCGACGATGGCGGTCGAGATCGAAAGCAGGATCGCCGTCCATGACGTGCCCTGCATGAGCAGCGAAGGCGAGAAGACGAACAGGAACGGAATGATGTAGGCCGTCCACGAGAAGCGCATCGAGGCCCAGCCCGTTTTCATCGGATCAGCGCGCGCGATGTTGGCGGCAAAGAAGGCCGCGATCGCCACCGGCGGCGTGACGAAGCTCATCATGCCGAGATAGAGGACGAACATATGCGCGGCGAGCGGCGTGACGCCGACCTCAACCAGAGCCGGCACGATCAGCACCGCCAGGAGGACGTACACGCCCAGCGTGGGCATGCCCATGCCGAGCAGGATGCAGAGAAAGGCGGCGATCACCAGCAGAAGCAGGATGTTGCCCGCGCCCAGGGTGACCAGGAACAGCGTCAGCGCGAAGCCGAGCCCCGTGATCTGGAGAATACCCATGATGAAGCCCGCGGCCGCGGCGATCATGATGATGTCGGCCGAGGAGACGCCGGTGCGCACCAGGCAGTTCCACACCTCCTTCGGCGTCAGGCGCCAGGTGCCGTAGCCGAAGACGAACCCAATCGCCAGAACGGTCACGCAGGCGTAGATGGCGGCGTTCTCCGGCTCCCGGTTGAGCCAGAACAAGGCGTAGATCAGGACCGCGAAGGGGAGGAAGAACAGCCATCCGGCCGCGATGACCTTGAGCAGACGAGGTATCTCGCTGGAGGGAACGCGCAGGATCCCGCCCTTGGCCGCCTCGAGGTCGGCCTGGATGAACAGCGCCAGATAGTAGAGCAGCGACGGCACCAGCGCCGCGATGGCTACGTCGGCGTAGGATATCTGGAGGAAATCGGCCATCAGAAATGCCACCGCGCCCATGACCGGCGGCATGAGTTGCCCGCCATTGGAGGCGCTAGCCTCGATCGCCGCCGAATGTTCGGGCCTGAAGCCGGACTTCTTCATCATCGGGATGGTGATGACGCCGGTGGCCAGGATGTTGGACACGACGATGCCGTTGATCGAGCCGAACAGCGACGAGGCCAGAACCGATATCTTGGCCGCGCCGCCCCTGAAGCGGCCCATGAGGGCCAGCGATATGTCGTTGAAGAAGGCCGCCCCGCCGGATGAGGACAGAAGCTGACCGAAGAAGACGAAGGGAATGACCACGGTCACGCCGATCAGCAACACCAGCCCGAACAGGCCGCTGGTATCGAGCCCCAGGTAGATGACCATGTCGTTGACGCCGACCTCACGCGTCTGGAGGCTTCCCCCGACGTGATGGCCGACGAGCGCATAGAGGAAAAACGCCATGACGACGATGACCAGCGGCCATCCCGAACATCGCCGCAGCCCTTCGATCACGAGCACGAAGAGCAGCCAGGTGACGATCAGCACGTCCCAAGGCGCGTTGAAGAACTCGCCCAGCATGCGCGGATAGGACCAACCCATGTAGAGCCCCGTGGCGAGCGACAGGGCGGCCAGCGTCCAATCGTGCCACGGCACATGGATGCGCGGCCCGTCTGAGGCACGGAAGGGGCGCACGGTATAGACCAGGGCCAGCGCCATCCCGAGAACGACCGCCAGGAACTGCTCGGCCAGGAAGTTCCAGCCAAGCTGGCGGTAGAGATCGGCGCCCCAGGCGATGCCCGCCATCGCGATGGCCGCCCCCAGCACGGTAGACGCAACCCCGACGGCGCCGCCCTCCGGCGGCGCCTCCAGTTCTCTTTCCGCCTGCATCGTCATATGCGTCTTCCAGAGCCTTTCCGGGCGTTCGCTCAGTCTTGGCAATCAGTCGGCAGATCGAAGGAGGCGATTACTCTCCCTGCCAGATACCGGCTTCCTTGTAGTAGCGGATCGCGCCGGGATGATAGTCGACGTCAGGCTGCGGAACGGCGATGTCGTCAGGGTTCATCGCGTTGAAGGAGGGATGGGCCGCCACCAGCGCTTCCTTGTTCTGGTGGATCGCCTTGACGACCTGATACACGAGTTCCTCATCGACGTCGGCGCCGGCGGCGACAGTCATGGCGTACTGCATCAGATTGGTCTCGACCTCGACGCCGGCCAGATGCGGCAGCGGTACCTGCGAAGCGACGGTGTATTCGGGACGGATCGCGGCCATTGCCTGCCTGGCCTCCTCCGAATTATCCAGGCTGAGGAACTTGATGCCGACAGCGGCATCCACCTCTGCCATCTTCGGCGCGCCGACCGCGAAGATCGTGGCGTCGAGCCGGCCCGCCTTGAAGTCGTCGGCGGCGCGAAGAAGGTTGGCGGTCGGCACGCCATCGGTGTCGTCGAGGCTCAGTCCCGCCGTCGCCAGGATGGCATTGGAAAGGGCTACACCTTGCGGAAAGCCCTGCCAGCCGATTGGAAAGCGTTTGCCTTCGAGATCGGCGACGGATTCGATGCCGGAATCCTCGCGCACCAGCACGCCGACCTTGAAGGGGAAAACCGTGACGGCAAGCTGCAGCTTGTCGAGCGGCTTGCCCTCGTGCTCGTCGCGGCCGCGCACCGCGACCCCAACCTCGTCGTTGGACATGAAGGTGAACTCAGCCTGCCCGGCCTGGACCGCGCCCATGGACGCTGCCGGCGAATTGAAGGTGACGAGCCTCATCTGGATGCCCGTCTCCTCCTGCACGACCTTGGCGATCGCCTGGGTCTGCACATTGTTGATCGAGCCCGGCGGAAGCGTCGAGATTGAGACGGTCTGGGCAAGCGCGGCCGAGGCCGACAAGGCCGCGCCGGCAATGACGGCCAAGGCTGATACGAACAGTCTTTTCATGTTTTCCTCCCTGTTGACCCCGTTGCCCGGGGCTGCGAGTCATGATTTCCGAACGCGGCGCGGGCTCCTCCCGGCCGGCGATAGGCTAGCCGGCCGCCGCCTTCAGCGGCGCCTGATCGCCCATGTCGCCTATCCGCGCGTTGATAGCGGCGAACTGGACGACCTGGCTCGCGACCAGATCGAACTGCGCCGCGATGTCGGCGTTGGACGGGCGACCGTCCATGAAAGGCCTGTCCTGTGAGTTGAGGGCCGCGGCAAACGGTGTTGGCCAGCCGCGCAGCGCGTGCACGATGGAACGCACACCGACCAGCGTAGTGCCCAGCGCCTGCGAACCGAACGCGGTGACGATCACACCCACGCCGCGACCCTCGAGATAGGGACGCGGATCGTCGCGCATGTCCTCGGTATAGTCGAGCGCGTTCTTGATCACACCCGACAGCGCGCCGTGATAGCTCGGCGTGGCGATTATGACGCCATCGGCCCGACGCAGCGACTGGACGAGGCGGCGCGCCGAAAGGCTGCGATGCTCGTTGGACGGATCGTACATCGGCAGGTCGAGCAGCGGCCCGCAGAACAGTTCCGTGGTGGCGCCCAGCATCTCCGCCGAGGCAAGGGCGCAACGAAGCGCGGCTTCGGACGACGAACCGATACGGGTGGTGCCGCCTATCCCGACAATATGCGGACCCGGCTGCAGGGAAGCCGGCGCCTTGCGGGAGGCGGTGGTGAATACGCCTGGCGTGTCGAGCATCGGCAACTCCTATTCGGCCGCCTGTGAGGCGTCTTCGATACCCTCCGAGCGTGCGGCGCGATCGAAGGCGTCGAGGATTTCGGCGTGGCGGCGCTCCAGCCAGTACCGCGTTTCGGGGTGGGTAAAGACGTAGAACTCGTCGTCCTCGACAGCACGTGCCACCCGCTCACCGATCGTGGCGGGATCGGCTCCATCCTTGATCAGATCGCCCATGAAATGGTTCTGCGGGCGGACCGTCGCGCCGCCGAACCGGTCGGGACGGGCGCGCTCGGACAGATGGATGCCCGTATCCACGGCGGCCGGCGCCAGAACCGATACGCCGATGGGACGCCCCTCCATCTCGTTGCGAAGTCCCTCGGACAGGGCGACGACCGCATATTTCGTCATGGAATAAGCGGCGGTGAGGAAGTTTGGATTGACCTGAAAGCCGCCTATTGAAGCGGTATTGACGACATGACCGGGCCTTCCCCCGTCGAGAAGGCGCGGCACGAAGACCTGAAGGCCGTGGATGACACCATAGATATTGACGCCTATCGCCCAGTCCCAGTCGTCGGGTGATATCTCGTGGATCGGAACGCCATGCATGGCGATGCCGGCATTGTTGCAAATGATCGAGGCCGGGCCGAATGCGCTCTCGATCGCATCGGCCGCGGCCTCGACGGAAGCGCGATCCGACACGTCGGCCCCGATCGCGATCGCCTCGCCTCCGTTCTGACGAATGATATCCACGGTAGCGGCGGCGTCGGCCTCGCGTATATCGGCCACGCCGACGCGCACACCACGCCGGGCGAAAGCGAGCGCCATGCCGCGCCCGATTCCCGATCCGCCGCCCGATATGTAAGCGGCCGTGCCGCGCTCGATCTTCATCTCACTCCCCAAGCCGGTGGATGCCTGCCGAATGCTGATCGTATACAATACAGCACCGCCGTCAACGGCTTTCCGCCGGAATCGCCGCCAGATCCGGGTTTCGTATACAATTTTGTATGCCTTGCCTGTTTCAGCCGCTTGGTGCAGAAGTGGCCGGACAACGCAGCACGAATGCGAGGCAGCCGATGCCGACACCAGAAGCCGGCCGCGCGAACGGCAATGGCGACGCGACCGGGGCGGTCGAAACCGCATACCGCTTCATCCGCGCTGCCATCATTTCCGGCGACCTCAAGTCGGGCGAGACGCTTCAGGAAACCAAGCTGGCCGACAGGATCGGCGTGTCGCGCACGCCCGTGCGCGAGGCGCTTTCGCGCCTGTCGAACGAGGGGCTGGTCGTGCTGGAACGCTACAGGCGCGGCCAGGTGGCGAGTTTCTCGATGAGCGATGTGGCCGAGGTGTTCCGCCTGCGCGCCAAGCTGGAGGGCCACGGCGCGCGGCGCGCGGCCAGACGCATCACGCCCCAGCAGATCGCGCATCTTGAAGAGGTGGAGGCCGAGATGGAGGCGGTGTTCTCCAAGCTCGGCTGGCACCGTCACCTCGCCCGGTTCGACGACCTGAACAACGAGTTTCACGCCACCATCGCCAGGGCGGCCGACAGCCCGCGACTGGAGAAGATCCTTGCCTCCTCGCTGGAGCTTCCAGCCTCCATTTTCAACAGCTACTCCGAACCCGTGGACGAGCGGACGCGGCGCACGCACCGCCAGCACCACGAGATCATCGCGGCGCTGAAGGCGCGCAACCCGGACTGGGCGGAGGCTGCGATGAGCGGACATCTCTACTCGATCCTCAACGATCCGAAACCGGAGCCGGAACCGTAGGCTATTCGGCCGCCTGACGGGACTTCGCGCCCTCGGCGCGCAGCCACGGCATGACCTCGTTGGCGTAAAGCTCCATGTTCTTGCGGGTCAATTCGGCCGGCAGCGTCCCGAACTGCAGGAGCGTCAAGAGATGGCCGAAGCCGATCTCGCTCTTGTAGGCCGCGAGCCGCTGGCGCACCGTTTCGGGGCTGCCGCAGATGAACATGCCCTTTTCGATGACGTCGTCGATGGTCTGTTTCGAGCCGATCGACGACTTGGCCTTCATGACGCCCATCATGGACTTCAGCGACAGGTAGCCGGGCGGCAGCAGCATCTCCTTGGGCATGCGCAGGAACTTGTTGAGGAAGTTCTCGATATGAGGCTTCGCCTCGCGCCGGGCGATCTCGTCGGTCTCGGCGACATAGAGCGGCACCGACCAGCCGAGCTGGTCTTCGGTCGCCTCGTAACCGTGCTCGGCCGCCATGTCCCTGTACATCCGCATGTACTTGGCCAGCATCGCCACCGGCGTGAAGGTCTGCAGATAGGTATAGCGGCGATCGGGATGGGAGGCCCATTCTATAGTCTCTGAAGAGCCCTGCGAGGGTATCCAGATCGGCGGACGCGGCGACTGATAAGGGCGCGGCCACAGGTTCACATATTCGAACTGATAGTGCTTTCCCTCGAAGGTGAACGGCCCGGTCTCGGTCCAGGCGCGCAGGATGAGGTCGTGCGCCTCATGGAAACGGTCGTGACTGTCGGCCGGGTTCGAGCTCCAGGCATGGTATTCGGCACCGATGCCGCGCACGAAGCCGGCGATGAAGCGCCCCTCGGTGATGTTGTCGACCATCGCGAACTCCTCGGCGACGGTGACCGGATTATTGAGCAGCGGCAGCGCGCGACCGAGAATGGCGATCTTGACCTTGCGGGTGCGCCGCGCCAGCGCGCCGGCCATGACGCCGGGCTGCGGCATCAGCCCGTAGGCGTTCTGATGATGCTCGTTGACGCAGACGCCGTCGAAGCCGAGCTGATCGGCATATTCGAGTTCGTCGAGATAACGGTTGTAGAGCTTCGCGCCCTTCTTCGGATCGTAGTAGCTGTTGGGCAGCGTGATCCAGGCGGAGTTGTATTTCTGGTCGTAGTCCAGATCCAGATCCGCATAGGGCATCAGGTGCATCATGTAGAATTTCATCGGGCTGCTCCCTCAATGAAACCGGAAACGCGGGCGGCGAAGCGCTCGGCGTGCTCGACATGGGGCAGATGCCCGCACGCAGGAATGATCTCGAGCTCCGATCCGGGGATCAGGTCGCGGTAGGCGGGACCGTATTCGGCGGGCAACAGCTTGTCGTCGTCGCCCCACACGATCAGGGTCGGCACGTCGACCCGGTGCAGCCACTTCCTCAGATGCGGATTGTGCATGCGCGGCTGCCAGCCGAGCTTGGCCGTCATCAGCCGGTTCTTCAGCACGACCATCAGCTCTTCCTCGCTGGCCGGCTGCGGCATCGCCCTGGCGATCTCCTGGTTGTGGTAGAGGTTCTGGGCAAGTTCCTCAGGCGACCACATGAACATGTCGCCTTTCTTCACGCCCTTGACGTGAATGCCGGCCGGCGCGACCAGCGTCAGGCTCTTAAGCTTCTGACAGGAGCGCGTGGCCAGTTCCGCCGCGATCCAGCCGCCGATCGAAGTTCCGACCAGATGGACGCCGTCCAGCCCCAGATGCTCGATCACGTCCAGGTAGAAGAAGGCCAGATCCCCGACCGTATCCAGCCATTCGGGCGTATCGGAGCCGCCAAAGCCAGGATGTTCGGGCACGATGACGTCGTACTTCTCCGACAGCATCTCCATGAAAGGCAGCCAGCGACCGGCGCCCGAGGCGCCATGCAGGAACAGAAGCGGCTCCCCCTGTCCTTTTCTCATGATCCGGATCTTGCAGCCGGTGACCGTTTCCGTGGTCTCGGTATGCGCCATGGCGCGCGTGCCTCCCTTTGCATTCGCGGCGGGCATCAAGTTGCCCCGCCACTCGTCATATTGTACACCTTATTGCGTGGCCGACGTCAATCATGAATCTGCTTACCAGCGCCTCAATCGAGTAATATCGGCATTAAGTGGTTGTTTTTTCTTATATTTATATCAGCGCTCGAATTTTCCTTGCGTATTGCCCTCCGATCGATATTGCATACGATAGTTGATGGGAGACCGTGATGAACCATACGCAGCGATTCTCGATGACCGGCAAGACGGCGCTGGTGACCGGCGCGGCCAGCGGGCTGGGGTTGGCGATCGCGGAAGCGCTGGCAGAGGCTGGGGCAACGGTGGCTTTGACCGATCTGGATCGGGAAGGGTTGGAGCGCGCGGCTGCCTCCTTCGATGAGCGGGGCTGGCGCGCCGAAGCGCTCCCGCTGGACGTTTCGGACAGGGCGCAGGTCGACGCCGTGGTGAACAATTTCGCGACGCGGCACGGCCGCCTTGACGCGCTCGTCGCCAATGCCGGCGTCACGGCCGGACCCGGCTACCGCACGGAAGCCGGGCAACTATCAGGCGTCGACGACGCGCAGTGGGACAAGGTGCTCGCGGTCAATCTGACGGGCGTGTTCGCCTCGATCCGCGCGGCCGCCCGCCACATGAAGCCCGCGCGCGACGGACGCATCGTGGCGGTGGCCTCGGTCGCGGGACTGAAATCGGAGGTCATGTGCGGCTACGCCTACACGGCGACCAAGGCGGCGGTGGTCAATCTCGTGCGGCAGGCGGCGATGGAACTCGCGCCGGCCAATGTGATGGTCAACGGCATCGCGCCCGGACCCTTCCGCACCAATATCGCCGGCGGCCGCATCCGCCAACCGGAAGTCGAAGCCGAATTCGCCTCCATGGTGCCGCTGGGACGGATCGCCGACACCAACGAGATCAAGGGGGTCGCCCTGCTTCTGGCCTCGCCCGCATCGAGTTTCATGACCGGCGTCACCATCCCTGTCGACGGTGGCATCATGGCCCGCTAGAGGTCTTATGACTGGGCGGGAGGAGGCGCTTCATGCAGGACGGCGGACGCTACGACTATATCATTGCGGGTGCGGGCTCGGCGGGCTGCGTGCTGGCGAACCGGCTATCCGCCGACCCCACGAAGCGGATTCTCCTGCTCGAGGGCGGACAGCGCGACAACTGGATCTGGTTCCACATTCCGGTGGGCTACCTGTTCGCCATTGGCAATCCGCGCGCGGACTGGATGTTCGAGACGGCCGCCGAGGCGGGGCTGAACGGGCGAACGCTCGCCTATCCGCGCGGCAAGGTGCTGGGAGGCTGTTCGGCCATCAACGCCATGATCTACATGCGCGGCCAGGCGCGCGACTATGACGGCTGGCGGCAGGCCGGACTTACCGGGTGGGGATGGGACGATGTGCTGCCCTACTTTCTGAAACATGAGGACCACCATGCCCCGAACGAGTTCCACCGCGCCGGCGGCGAGTGGCGGGTGGAAGAACCGCGCATACGCTGGGATATACTCGACCGGATCGCGGACGCGGCCGAACAGGCGGGTATCGAGCGGATCGATGACTTCAACACCGGCGACAATACCGGCGTCTCCTACTTCCAGGTGAACCAGAAACGCGGCCGGCGCTGGAGCGCGGCGCGCGGCTTTCTGAAGCCCGCTTTAGGCCGGCCGAACCTTCGCGTGGAGACCGGGGCGGTCGTCCACCATGTCGAGATCGCGGAGGGCCGTGCACGTGCCGTCGTCTACCACAAGGACGATCAGGCCTTTCGCGCCGAGGGTGGGGAGATCGTACTTTCGGCGGGCGCGGTGGCCTCGCCGGTGATCCTGGAACGGTCAGGTATTGGCGATCCGGAAATTCTGAAGGCCCACGGCATCGAGCCACTCGTCGACCTGCCCGGCGTGGGCGGCAATCTGCAGGACCATCTGCAAATCCGGCCGGTCTACAAGGTATCGGGCATCCGTACGTTGAATGGCGACTACGCCAACCTGTTCCGCCGCGCGATGATGGGGTTCGACTATGCGCTGCGCCGGCGCGGACCATTGACCATGGCGCCCTCACAGATGGGCGCCTTCGTGAAATCATCGCCCGAATACGAGACCGCCAACCTGGAGTTCCATTTCCAGCCGCTGTCGCTCGACAAATGGGGCGAAGGCCTGCATCCGTTCGAGGCGTTCACGGCGAGCGTGTGCAATCTGCGGCCGACCAGCCGCGGCTCGATCCACATTTCGGGACCAAGGCCCGAGGACCGGCCCGACATCAGACCCAACTACCTGTCGACCGAGACGGACCGTCGCGTCGCGGTCGACTCGCTCAAATGGGCTCGCCGCATCGTCTCGCAGCCCGCGCTCGCACCCTACCGCCCGGAGGAATACAAGCCGGGCGCCCACGTCGCCTCGGACGAGGACATGCTGGTGGCGGCCGGTGATCTCGGCACGACCATCTTCCATCCGGTGGGTACCGCCAGGATGGGGCCGGATGGCGACAGACACGCCGTGCTGGACGAGCGGCTGAAAGTGCGCGGCGTGGAAGGCCTGCGCGTGGCGGACGCTTCGGTGATGCCGACGATCACCTCGGGCAACACCAATTCGCCGACCATCATGATAGCCGAGAAGGGCGCGGCGATGATCCTCGAGGACGCAAAGCACTGACATCTACGCCCGAAAGTAGAATGGGGGCCGCAGCCCCCATTCAATGCGTCAAAGGATCGAGTCGTTTCTACTGCCAGCTCTTGACCAGCTCGTCATAGTTGACGGTCTGCGGCTCTTCCTTCTCGTTCTCGATCTTGAGCTGCGGAGCGAGATTGCCCTTCTCCACGGCATCCTTGTTCCAGTATTCGAGATCGCGCTCCTCGGCGAGCTTCGGACCGATGTCGCCCTGGATGCCGGCGCGCTCGAGGCGTGAGAGCACCTGCTCCTGCTCGGCGCATAGAGAGTCCATGGCCTCCTGAGCGGTCTTCGCGCCAGACGAGGCATCGCCGATCGCCTGCCACCAGAGCTGGGCAAGCTTCGGATAGTCCGGCACGTTCGTGCCGGTCGGCGACCACTGCAGGCGGGCCGGCGAGCGATAGAACTCGACCAGGCCGCCGAGCTTGGGCGCCCGTTCGGTGAAGGACTCGTGATCGAGCGTCGACTGGCGAATGAAGGTGAGGCCGACATGGCTCTTCTTCACGTCGACGGTCTTCGACGTGACGAACTGCGCGTAGAGCCATGCGGCCTTGGCGCGGTCGTCAGGCGTCGATTTCATCAGCGTCCAGGAACCGGCGTCCTGGTAGCCAAGCTTCATGCCCTCCTTCCAGTAGACGCCGTGCGGCGACGGCGCGAAGCGCCATTTCGGCGTGCCGTCCTCGTTGACCACCGGCAGACCCTCCTTCACAAAGTCGGCCGTGAAGGCGGTGTAGGTGAACATCTGCTGAGCGATCTCGCCCTGCGAGGGGACGGGACCGGACTCGGAGAAGGTCATGCCCTGCGCGGCAGCCGGCGCGTAGGCCTTCATCCAGTCAAGATATTTCTGGATCGCGTAGACCGCGGCCGGACCATTGGTATCGCCACCGCGCGCAACACAGGAGCCGACCGGCCGCGAGTTCTCGTCGACCTTGATGCCCCATTCGTCGACCGGCAGGCCGTTGGGTATACCCTTATCACCATTGCCGGCCATGGAGAGCCAGGCATCGGTGAAGCGCCAGCCCAGCGAGGGGTCCTTCTTGCCATAGTCCATATGGCCGTAGACCTTCTTGCCGTCGATCTCGCGGCCGGTGAAGAACTCGGCGATGTCCTCATAGGCCGACCAGTTGACGGGCACGCCGAGATCGTAGCCGTACTTCTCCTTGAAGTCGGCCTTGTTTTTCTCGTCGCTGAACCAGTCGTAGCGGAACCAATAGAGGTTCGCGAACTGCTGGTCGGGAAGCTGGTAGAGATCGCCGTCCGGCGCGGTGGTGAAGGACTTGCCGATGAAGTCGTCGATGTCGAGGTTCGGATTGGTGACGTCGGCGCCCTCGCCTTCCATCCAGTCGGTCAGCGACCGGGCCTGCTGATAGCGCCAGTGCGTGCCGATCAGGTCGGAGTCGTTGATATAGGCGTCGTAGATGTTCTCGCCCGACTGCATCTGCGTCTGAAGCTTCTCGACGACGTCGCCCTCGCCGATCAGGTCATGCGTGACCTTGATGCCAGTTATGGCCGTGAAAGCCGGCGCGAGCACCTGCGCTTCATATTCATGGGTGGTGATGGTTTCCGAGACGACCTTGATGTCCATGCCCTGGAAGGGCTGGGCCGCGTCGACGAACCATTGCATCTCGGCTTCCTGATCCTCGCGCGACAGCGAGGACAGGTCGCCGATCTCGGCGTCGAGAAACTGCCTTGCGGCATCCATATCCGCAAAGGCGGATTGCGCCGAGACCATGAGTGCAATCGCGCTGGTTGTGAGTAGAATTTGCCGTCGCATGGGTTACCTCCCTAAGGTTTCAGGTGCGATCCGAAGCCGCTGCCGGCACGCGGCGGCTTCGACGTTTTCCCCCCTCACACGTAGCGGAACACGCCGACGGCGTAGACCACGGAGAGAGCGAGAGCCCACCACAAGCCGGGTCCCACGAGACCCAGCCAGGCGAGATGGATGAAGGCGCTGCCAAGCAAAGAGACAAAGAGACGGTCGCCGCGCGTCGTCTCGAAGCCCAGCATCCCGACCCGGGGATGGCCGCCGGGCCGGGCGTATTCCCAGACCGCCATCAATGCCAGCAGCAGAAAGATCGTCAGGAAGAACAGGGCGGCCGGGAAGGACCAGGCCATCCAGCCGCCGGGGAAAAGTGAGCCGGTCCAGTCGACCTCGCCGTCCCTAATCGGCAGTTGCGCCGTGAGGAGCCAGATGCCAAGGGCGTAGGCTGTGAGGACGGCGACGAGCGGAATCTGCCATCGGCGGGTCGTGGTCATGGATATGTCCTCCCCAGGGCGGTTACGTGCGTCTCGCGCCAACCCCCCTCTGGTCTGCCGGCCATCTCCACGATCGAAGTCATCACACCCTCCCCAGGGCGAAGCCCTTGGCGATGTAGTTGCGCACAAACCAGATCACGAGCGCGCCGGGAATGATGGTCAGCACGCCCGCGGCCGCCAGCACGCCCCAGTCGAGGCCGGAAGCGGACACGGTTCGCGTCATGGTGGCGGCGATCGGCTTGGCGTCGGTGGTGGTGAGCGTGCGCGCGATGAGCAGTTCCACCCATGAGAACATGAAGCAGAAGAAGGCGGCGACCCCTATCCCCGACGCGATAAGCGGCATGAATATCTTCACGAAGAAGCGCGGGAAGGAATAGCCGTCAATATAGGCTGTCTCGTCGATCTCCTTGGGCACGCCCGACATGAAGCCCTCCAATATCCACACCGCCAGCGGGACGTTGAACAGGCAGTGCGCGAGCGCCACCGCGATGTGCGTGTCGATCAGACCGAAAGCAGAATAAAGCTGGAAGAAGGGCAGCGCGAAAACGGCGGGCGGCGCCATGCGGTTGGTCAGGAGCCAGAAGAACAGGTGCTTGTCGCCAAGGAAGCGATAGCGCGAGAAGGCATAGGCCGCAGGCAGTGCCACGGAGACCGAGATCACCGTGTTCAACACCACGTAGATGATGGAGTTGATGTAGCCCGAATACCAGGATGCATCGGAAAAGATGATGATGTAGTTCCGCAGCGTCGGGTCTGCGGGGAAGTAGGTGATGGGCCCGAGGATCTCCCGGTTGGTCTTGAAACTCATGTTGACCAGCCAGTAGATCGGCAGCATCAGGAAGGTGATGTAGAGGGTCGGCACCAGCCACCAGAACCGCGAGGTGCCGCCGCGCCGGCGCATGGCGCGCGAGACGGCATCCGACGACATGCCAGTCCCCCTCGACGTGCCCGAGAGGCTGTCGGTGCGCATCGTGACAGTGTTTTCCTTCGCCGAAGCCATTCTAGCGCTCCCTCTCCGCACCGACATTGGTCATGACGGTGTAGAAGACCCAGGACAGCGCCAGGATGATCAGGAAGTAGATGATCGACATAGCCGCGGCCGGGCCGAGGTCGAACTGTCCGATCGCGATCTTGACCAGATCGATGGACAGGAAGGTCGTGGTGTTGCCCGGACCACCGCCGGTGACGACGAAGGGCTCGGTATAGATCATGAAGGAGTCCATGAAGCGCAGCAGGATCGCGATCAGGAGAACGCGGTTCATCTTCGGAAGCTGGATGTAGCGGAACACAGCCCAGCGCGAGGCGCCGTCGATCTTGGCCGCCTGGTAATAGGCGTCCGGGATCGAGACGAGGCCGGCATAGCAAAGCAGGACGACGAGGCTGGTCCAGTGCCACACGTCCATGACGATCACCGTGATCCAGGCGTCGAACGGATCGTTGACATAGTTGTAGTCGAGGCCGATCGCGTTCATCGTGTGGCCGAGCAGGCCGATATCGACACGGCCGAAGACCTGCCAGATGGTGCCGACCACATTCCACGGGATCAGCAGCGGCAGCGCCATCAGCACGAGACAGACCGGGACGCCCCAACCCGAGCGCGGCATGTTCAGGGCAATGAAGATGCCAAGCGGTATCTCGATGGCGAGAATGATCGCGGAGAAGGCGAGGTTGCGGCCCATCGCGTTCCAGAACCGCTCGGAGGCAAGCACGTCCTCGTACCATTCGGTGCCGGCCCAGAAGAAGACGTTGTTGCCGAACGTGTCCTGCACGGAATAGTTGACGACCGTCATCAGCGGAATGACGGCCGAAAAGGCGACCAGCACCAGCACCGGCAGCACCATGAACCAGGCGCGGTTGTTCCACGTCTTGTTCATGACAAGCCTCCCCCCGCCTCGCCCGCATAAGGCCGGCGACGGCTGTCGGCATAGAGGCTGATCGCGTCCGTCCTGAACGACAGTCGCGGCTCGGCGGGGAGTTCCGCATCCTCGCCGACGATCGCGGCGACGGCGTGGCCTTCCAGTTCGGCGCGCACGATCTTCTGGCGGCCGATATCCTCGACCTTGACGATACGGGCCGGCATTCCCTCGGTCCCGACCGAAACGAATTCCGGGCGGATGCCCAGTTCCAGCGCGCCGCCGCCGCCGGCGGGCGCGGCAGGCAGGCGAATGTCCTGCTGGCCGAAGCGGGCGCGATCGCCCTCCACGGTGACGGGTACCACGTTCATACCGGGCGATCCGATGAAATAGCCGACGAAGGTGTGGTCCGGCCGATCAAACAATTCATCGGGCGTGCCGATCTGGACAATCTCGCCCTCATACATGACGACAACCCGCTCGGCGAAGGTAAGCGCCTCGGTCTGATCGTGCGTGACGTAGACCATTGTGTAGCCGAACTGCTTGTGAAGCAGCTTGAGCTGCGAGCGGAGCACCCATTTCATGTGAGGGTCGATCACCGTCAGCGGCTCGTCGAACAGGATCGCGTTGACATCGGAGCGCACAAGGCCGCGCCCGAGCGAGATCTTCTGCTTCTGGTCGGCGGTCAGGCCTCTCGCCTTGCGGTCGGCGCGAGCTTCCAGATCGATCATCGCCAGGATTTCGGAAACCTTGCGGCCGACCTCGTCTTCGGGAACACCGCGATTGCGCAGCGGGAACGCCAGGTTCTCGCGCACCGTCATCGTGTCGTAGATGACGGGGAACTGAAACACCTGGGCGATATTGCGCTCCTGCGTCGACAGTTCCGTGACGTCGTTTCCGTCGAACAAGAGCCGGCCTTCCGACGGATGCAGAAGTCCGGAGATGATGTTGAGAAGCGTGGTCTTGCCGCAGCCGGAAGGGCCCAGAAGCGCATAGGCCCCGCCGTCTTCGAAGGTATGGTGCACTTCCTTCAAGGCATAGTCGGCCTCGCCTGCGGGGTTCGACATATAGGCGTGACGGATATGCTGGAGATCGATGCGCGCCATGCCGGTCTCCCTAGGCGGCCTCGGCGAGCGGCGCGGCCACCGCCCTGCCTTCGCGGTCGAATATCATCAGCCGCCTCGGATCGAGATGAATGTCGATGTCCTGGCCCGGTTCGAAATGATGGATGCCATGGGTCAGCAGGACCCAGCTCGCATCGGCATAGGCAAGGTGCACGAAACTCTCGGAGCCAGTAATTTCGGTAACCTTCACCTTGGCGCGCAGCTTCGCGGCGCCGGCCGACTGCGGGGCCAGAGACAGATGGTGCGGCTGGAAGCCTAGCGTGTAGGGCCCGTCCGCCAGTCCGGACATCCCGGCGGGAACGTCGAGCACGTCCTGGTCGTCCAGGCGAAACTTCGATCCCTGCTTGACGAGCTCGATCGAATTGAGGGGCGGATCGGAGAAGGTGCGGGCTGTCACGAGGTCGACCGGGCGGCGGAACACCTCGACGGTGGGGCCGAACTGGGTGACGCGGCCTTCGCTCAGGGTTGCGGTAACGCCGCCCAGAAGCAGCGCCTCATGCGGCTCGGTCGTGGCATAGACGAAGATCGCGCCCGACTCGGAAAACAGGCGCGGCAGTTCGGCCCGCAGTTCCTCGCGTAATTTGTAGTCGAGATTGGCGAGCGGTTCATCGAGCAGCACCAGCCCGGCATTCTTGACGATGGCGCGGGCCAGGGCCGTGCGCTGCTGCTGGCCACCGGACAGTTCGAGCGGCATCCGCTCCAGATGCGGCTCGAGGTGCAGGAGCTCCGCGGCCCGGCGTACCTTACGGTCGACGGTTTCACGGTCCGCCCCGGCCACGCGCAGCGGCGAGGCGATGTTCTCGTAGACCGTCATGGCCGGATAATTGATGAACTGCTGATAGACCATGGCGACATTGCGCTTCTGGACAGGCACGCCCGTCACATCGGTGCCGTCGAACCAGACCGATCCCTCGCTCGGCTGGTCCAGCCCCGCCATCAGGCGCATGAGCGAGGTCTTTCCCGAAAGCGTCGGCCCCAGGAGGACGTTGAGCGAACCATGCTCGAAGCGCAGCGAGACATCGCGAACATGCGCCTCGCCACCCACCAGCCTGGTTACGTTTCTCAGTTCCAGCATCGTCCATCCTCCCGGGCGACAGCGGCCTTGTTCCTACTCCGCGGCGGCCGACCTCGCGCCCGCGCCGGTTTCACGCATGTAGTCTTCCAGCTTCGCGGCCTCCTCCGGGCGCAGCTTGAGGCCACGCTTGGTCCGACGCCACAATACATCGTCGGCGGTTCTCGCCCATTCCCTTTCGATCAGCCAACGCACCTCGACTTCGTAGAGATCGGCGCCGAAATGCCGCCCAAGATCCGTCACCGACACGGCCGCGCCAAGCACGGACCCTGCGTCGGTTCCGTAAAGCCGCACGAGCCTTGCCGCATGATCCTCGGCCAGGAACGGATAATCCCGGCGCAGCGAGGCCACCTCGCCGTCATAACCGTCGGCGGCGAAGTCCCCGCCCGGCAGCGGCGCGTCCCTGGTCCAGGGCGGGCCCTTCTTGCCGAGATGGCCCTCGATCCGCTCCAGCATGGCCTCGGCCAGCCGTCGGTAGGTCGTGATCTTCCCACCGAAGATGTTGAGCAGCGGCGCTGTGCCCGCCGAACCATCCGAGACGAGCACATAGTCGCGCGTCGCCTCCTGGGCCTTAGAAGCACCATCGTCATAGAGCGGGCGCACGCCCGAATAGGTCCACACGATGTCGTCGCGGCGCACCGGTTCGGCGAAATATTCGCTGGCCGCCTCGCAGAGGTAATCGGTTTCGTCGTCGCTGATCTCCACTCCCGACGGATCGCCCTCATAGTCGCGGTCAGTCGTGCCGATCAGCGTGAAGTCGCGCTCGTAGGGAATGGCGAAGATGATGCGGCCGTCGCGGTTCTGGAAGAAGAAGGCACGCGGATCGTCGAATTTCCTGTGCACGACGATATGGCTGCCCTGAACAAGGCGCACATTGTGGACATCGTTGCGGCCGAAAGCAGTTCCCAGGACACTGTCGACCCACGGGCCGGCGGCATTGACCATCAGTCTCGCCTTCACGGTCGAGCGCTTCCCGCTCGTCGTGTCCTCCACGCTCACCGACCAGAGGTTCCCCTCGCGCCTGGCGTCGACGACCTTGGCGCGGGTACGGATGACGGCACCCCGGTCGGCCGCGTCGCGCGCATTGAGCACGACCAGCCGGGAATCGTTGACCCAACAGTCGGAATATTCGAAGGCGCGGCGAAAAAGCGGCTTGAGCGGTCGGCCGGCCGGATCGGTGCGCATGTCGAGCGTGCGCGTCGGCGGCAGCATGCGCCGACCGCCAATGTGGTCGTAAAGGAACAGGCCGAGGCGGATGAGCCAGGCGGGCCGGATGCCCTTTGCGTGCGGTAACACGAAACGCAGGGGCCAGATGATGTGCGGGGCATTGCGCCACAGCACCTCGCGCTCCATCAGCGCCTCGCGCACCAGCCGGAACTCGTAGTGCTCCAGATAGCGCAGACCGCCATGGATCAGCTTGGTCGACCAGGAGGATGTGCCGCTGGCGAGGTCATTCATCTCGGCAAGATAGACCGAATAGCCGCGGCCGACGGCGTCCCGCGCGATGCCGCATCCGTTGATGCCGCCGCCAACGATGAAAATATCGTGGATAGCCTCGCTGTCCACGGCCTCCCCCGAAGTTTCGCAATGCAGCATGATCGCCGCGTTTTTGCGCGCGAAAGAATTATTTCGAAGCCGAAGCGCGTGTCAAACGAAATCTCGCGAACCGCGCCCGCACCAAGCGTGGGATGCCGCCGACTTGGGTCGACGGCGCCAGATCTCCCTCCGTGACGCGTTTTCAGACAGGCCGCCCAACGGGCGGCTTCCTGCCTCTTGCCGGATAGCGCGGTTGCGGTGGCACGGGCATCCGCCGACCTTTGCTTGACGTTCCGCGAGAGATCGCACCACAATCGGTCCAGGCGCACATAGATGCGTCCGGGAGGAATGATGGCCTCGATCAGGCTCTTCAAGGGCGCGTTCGGGCATGTGTCGGTGTTGAACGCCGCGAGCGATCTGGTCACGCATGCGCATCCGGAGGCGCATGTGGTCATCTGGCTCGACGGCGATCCGGGACATATGGCGGTCGGTGAGACCATGGTGCGGCCGGGCCCGAACGAGGCGGTCTGCGTGAACTCGCTGCAGCCGCACAGTCACCATTTCTCCGATGGCAAACCGGGGTCCTTCCTTGCCTTTTATCTGCAACCCGAATGGGCGGCGATACGCATGGGACGCAGCCCCGGAACGCCGCTGTTTCGCAATCCTGTCGTGCGGCTCGACAACAGCCTGCGGACGACCACCTCGGTCCTGCTCGATCAGCTTTTCGGCGGTTCCGGCTGCGATGATTTCGCTGCCCATGAGGTAGAACGGATAATCGACCGCCTGATCGGGGGCATCGGCGCGCGTCAATCGGCGATGCCCCCGAAAACCGCCGCGGCGGCCCGGCTCGATCACCGTATCCGCAAGGCGCTGGCGCTGATGCAAGCCAACGTGTCGGGGCGCGTCGGCCTCGATGAGGTCGCGCGAGGTGTGGGTCTGTCGCGGCCGCATTTCTTCAGCCTGTTCAAGGATCAGACGGGCCTGACGCCGAACGTCTACTGGAACACGCTGCGTATGGACGAGGCGCTGCGGCAGATCGAGGCCTCGGAGGAATCGCTCACCTGCGTCGCCTGCAATCTCGGCTTCACCACGCAGGCGAACTTCACCCGCTTCTTCCGCGATCATGCCGGCGTGCCGCCGACGCTCTACCGCGAGGCGGCGCGAACCGCCGCCTGAACGCATTTTTTCAGACTTCTCGATAAGCCGGGAAGACGGATTGATAAGCGCGCCCTTCCACGCCTGCTAGGCTGAACACCCGTCCAGCGAGCGTGAAGAAGCCAGATGCCGACCATCCATGTCTCCAGCGTCATCGACGCACCGATCGAAAAAGTGTGGGAACGGATCAGGGATTTCAACGGATTGCCGTCGTGGCACCCGCGGATGGTCGAAAGCGAGATCGAGGACGGCAAGGCGGCGACCGACATCGGCGCGGTCCGCAGGTTCAAGGTGGCGTCAGGGGCGACCATTCGCGAGAAGCTGGTGGCCTTTTCCGACCGCGACCATCTCACCACATACGCGATCATCGAGCACCCGGCTCCGATCTCCAACCACACCGCGACGCTGAAGCTCGAACCCGTGACCGACGGGAACCGCACCTTCGCGTCGTGGACCAGCACCTTCGACGCGCCCGCCGACAAAGGCGACGAGATCGCCGCAGGCATGGGCGAGAACGTCTTCCAGGGCGGCTTCGACGCGCTCAAGAACCACTTCGCCAAGAGCTGACAGCGGCGGGGAGGACACCATGCCGCTTTCGCTCCGCACCGTCGACACCATCCCCGAGGCCCGCGCGGTGCTGGCCACGGGCCAGGCGCGCTATCTGGGAGGCGGAACTCTCGCCGTGCGCGCCGCCAACGAGGGCGACCTGTCGTTCGACACGCTGGTGCGGGTGGCCGATCCTTCACTGGGCACGGTGAACGTGACTGGCGGAAGGGCGCGACTCGGCGCCTCCGTCACGATGTCGGCGATCCTACGCCATCCCGAGCTTGGCGACATCGCACCGGCGGCCCGCGCCATCGGAGGTCCCGCTGTCCGCACTGTGGCGACAGTCGGCGGGAATCTGTTCGCGCCGACGCCCTATGGCGACTTCGTGGTCGCGCTCCTGGCCCTGGGGGCAGTTGTCGAGACGGACGGTGGGACCATGGCGCTCGACGAGTTCCTGCTCCTGCGCGGCAGGTTCGACGGCATAGTCGCCGCCGTCGAGTTCGCGCTGCCGGCGACCGGCACGTTCCGCTTCGCGAAGGTCTCGCGCGTTAAGCCCAAGGGCCTGTCGGTCCTGTCGATCGCGGCCGTCATCGAAACCGATGCAGACGGAACAGTAACCGCCGCGCGCATCGCGCTGGGCTGCATGGCCGACCGGCCGGTTCGCGCTGAAAAGGCCGAGGCGGCGCTGATGGGGGCAAAGCTTACGCCGGATGGCGTCGCGGCCGCCGTGGTGGCCGTCTCGCACGGCATCCGTCCGGCCACCGATCCGATAGCCAGCAAGTGGTATCGGCGCGAGGTGCTGCCGGTCCATTTCCGCCGGCTGCTGCTCGGCTAGCCCATGCAGCCGAACGCCAGGGAGGAAGCCCGTGACGAAGAAGGTTCCGATCCAGATCACTCTCAATGGCGAGGAGCGCGCGGAGTTCGTCGATAGCGGCGCGACGCTGCTCAGGGCACTGCGCGACAAGTTCGGCGACACCTCGCCCAAAGGCGGCTGCCACCAGGGCACCTGCGGAGCCTGCTCGGTCATGATCGACGGGGAGTTGCATCTCTCCTGCCTGACACTTGCCGAAGTCTGCGAGGGCCGAGCGATCGAGACGACCGCGGGGCTCGCGAAGGACGGCGTTCTGCATCCGCTGCAACAGGCCTTCCTCGAGGGTTTCGCGGCACAGTGCGGTTTCTGCACGCCCGGCATGATCATGGCCGCCAAGGCACTGCTCGACCACACGCCGAGCCCGACGCGTGACGAGGTCGTCGAGGCGCTGTCGGGCAATATCTGCCGCTGCACCGGCTACGAGCCGGTCATCAAGGCGGTGCTCTCGGCCGCCCGCGCCAACTCGCAAAAAGTGGCGTGAGGAGAGGCGCATGATCCGGCTCGCCAAGGACTATTTCGCCGACCAGCGCGACGACGACCTGAAGCAGCTCGGCCAGGGTTTGCAGCGCTCCGACGTGCCCGGCCACGTCGCCGGCACAACGACCTATTTCGCCGACCGCACATTTCCGCGCATGCTTTACCTGAAGATGGTGCGCAGCCCGCATCACCACGCGCGCATCCGCTCGATCGACACATCGGAGGCGGAGAGACATCCCGGCGTGGCGCGCGTGCTCACCCACAGGGACATACCGCACAACGTCTACACGATCCTGATCCTGATCCAGATCGGCCCGGAGGACGAGCAGGTGCTCGCCGCCGACAAGGTCCGCTGGAAGGGCGAGGCAGTGGTCGCCGTACTCGCCGACAGCGAGCGCGCGGCCAACGAGGCAGCGGCCAAGGTGAAGATTGACTACGAGATACTGCCGGCGGTCTTCGACATCGACGAGGCGCTGAAGGAGGGCGCCACGTTGGTCAACGAGTACCACGGCAACAACTACTACACCTATGACAGCGGCAGCCATCGCAAGGTGCGCTTTGGCGACGTCGAAAAGGGCTTTGCCGAATCCGACCATATACTGGAGCAGACCTACTGGTCCTCGCCGATCGAGCACGCGCCGACCGAGACCACGGGCTGCGTCGTGGTGCCCGAGGGAAACGACCGCTTCACCTGCTACACCAATACGCAGGCGATGTTCTTCACGCTCGACAACACGTCGATCATCCTGCAGATGCCCGGCCACAAGCTGCACTTCGTCGGCGGGACGGTCGGTGGCGGCTTCGGCGGCAAGGTCGATGTCACGGTTGAGCCGATCGCCATCCTCGCCTCCAGGCTGACAGGCCGGCCGGTGAGCTTCATCTACAGCCGCGAGGAGGAGATGCAGATCTCCTCGCCGCGCGCCGCGGAAAAGATCATCATCAAGGACGGCATCACGAAAGATGGTCGCATCCTGGCACGCAAGGTCACCGGCTATACCGACGCCGGCGCCTATTCGCGTCACTCGCCCTATGGCGCGCAGAAGGGGGCGGCGCACTATCCCGGCCCCTACACGGTGCCGAACGTCTGGATCGACACCTACTGCGTCTACACCAACCGCACCCCCTCCTCCGCCATGCGCGGCTTCGGCGTGACAATCGCCGACTTCGCGCTGGAGGTGCAGATGGACAAGCTGGCGCGGCTGATCGACATGGACCCGCTCGAGTTCCGCTTCATCAATGCCTATCGGGACGGAGACATGAAGGCCCACCGCCAGCCAACCGAAGGGGCGGCGCTGATCGAATGCATGCAGGAGGCATCGAAGACGGCGAACTGGCCGGTCGCCGATCGCTTCATGCGCATGTCATCCTACAAGGCGGAGGCGTGACATGACGATCCGGCGCGGACGCGGCGTGGCCGCCGTCAATTATCCGACAGGCATGAATCTCGGTGGGGATCCCAGCCAGGCGCTGGTGCACTCGACGCCCACCGGCAGCTTCATGGTGACGCTGTCCTCGGTCGATCTCGGCCAGGGGCTGAAACAGGTGATGGCGCAGATCTGCGCCGAAACGATCGGCGTCTCGGCCGAGCAGGTGACGATCGACACCGCGGACACCGACACCGGCCCGCACTGCATGGGTACCTTCGCCTCGCGCGGCACCCACCGCATCGGCAACGCGATCATCCAGGCGGCCACCGAGGCAAAGCAGGTGATGCTCGAAGTGGCGGCGGAAGAGCTGGAAGTCGACGCCGGCGACCTCGAGACCGACGGCGCCGGCAATATCCAGGTCAAAGGCGCGCCGAGCAAGTCGATCTCGATCTTCGACACCGCGCTGGCGGCGCATTTCAAACACGGCCGCTCGATCTCGGGCCGCGGCATGTTCCTGATCCCGCGCTCCTATCCGGAGACAGAAACCGGCGCAATGAAACCTTCGACCTGCTACGCCCATGCCTGCACGGTCGCCGAGGTCGAAGTCGACGACGAGACGGGCGAGGTTACCGTTCTGACCGTCAAGAACGTGTTCGAGATCGGCCGGGCGCTCAATCCGAAGATGGTCGAGCAGCAACTGGTCGGCGGCTCGTGGATGGGGATCAGTCACGCCCTCTACGAAACGACCGAGCCTTATTACCCGAACCGAGACCACGGCGGCACGGATTTCAACCAGTATCTGATGCCGGGACCAGGCGATCTGGCCGACACCGAGGTCGTCGTGCTGGAGCGGCCGTCCGCCGACGGTCCCTATGGCGCCAAGGGGCCGGGCGAGATGTGCGCCAACCCGCAGATCCCGGCGGTAGCCAACGCGATCTTCGACGCGGTCGGGGTGCGTGTCGACCACCTGCCGATCACGCCCGAACGCATCTTGCGTGCCCTGAAGGCCCAGCAGGCCACCACATAGGCGATGCGTCGGTCACGATCGTCCTGTCTCATCCATGTCCGTCGATGCATTTCATGAACCCGGTCGATGCCATAGCCCTTTCGCCCGAAGCCCTCGCCGCACGGCTTCGCAAGGAAGACTATCTCGCCGACGAGGGGCTCGCGACCGCCGTCTTCCTTGCCTTGCGCCTCGGTAAGCCGCTGCTGCTGGAGGGCGCGCCGGGCGTGGGGAAGACGGAGGCCGCCAAGGTGCTCGCCCGCGTGCTCGGCTGCGAACTGGTGCGGCTGCAATGCTATGAGGGAATCGACGCCGCCCACGCCCTCTACGAGTGGAACTATCAGCGCCAGTTGCTGGCGATCCGGCAGGCCGGCGAGAGCGAGGTCGACATCTATGACGACCGTTTCCTTATAGCGCGGCCGTTGTTGCGAGTGCTGCGCGCGCCGACTGAGCGGCTGCTGCTTATCGACGAGATCGACCGCAGCGACTACGAGTTCGAGGCGCTGCTGCTCGAATTCCTTTCTGACTTTCAGATCACCATTCCCGAGCGCGGCACGATCAGCGCCACGGCGCGGCCGATCGTGGTGATGACCTCGAACCGCACGCGCGAACTCGCCGAAGCCTTGCGCAGGCGCTGCGTCTACCACTGGATCGCCTATCCGGACGCGGAGCGTGAAACCGAAATCATCATGGCGCGCGCGGCCGGCGTCGCGAAGGCTACGGCCGCGGCGGTTGCCGCCGCCGTACGCGATATCCGCGCGCTGCCACTCGCCAAGCCGCCCGGCATTTCCGAAGCGGTGGAATGGGCGAACGCCGCCACGGTACTGGAAAAGGGCGGCAGTCCCTGGCCGGAAGCCTTCCGCCGCGCGATCGGCGTTCTGGTGAAGGACGAGGAGGATCTCGCCTATCTTGCGCCGGAACTACCGCGCATCCTGGAGCGGGTGTCATGACTGGCCTGCCTCGCGCCGCGGCGCCGCTGGCGGGCTTTGCACGTCTCCTGCGCGAGGCGGGATTTTCCGTGGCGCCGGAGCAGATCGTGGCTTTTCTCGAAGGAGTGGCCTTGCTCGGACCGCGCGCGATGGAGGACATCCGCCAGGCCGCCCTGGCAACGCTCGCTGTCACGCCGGACCGCAGGCCGGAGTTCGATGTGCTGTTCCGGGCATGGTTCTGGGATGAGGCCGCCGCGACGACGGCGGGGGACGGCGAAGAGGAGACGGTCGTCAAGGACGACCGCGGCGGCATCACGAACAGGGCGTTTCCCGAGGAGGAGGCCGGCGGCGGGGAGCGTGCATCGAATGCCGAGCAGCTGTCCTCGCGCCGGTTCGGCTCCGGCAAGGAGATGCTCGGCTTCGGCCAGGCGCTGCCATACGGGCTGCCGAAGCGGCGCTCGATGCGCAGCGTCAGGGTCTCTTCACGCGGACGGCCGGACCTGCGGCGTTCGCTTCGCCTCATTGTCGGCGCCGATGGCGACATCCCGCGCCCCCTGTTGCGCCGCCGACCCGAGATCCAGCGCAGGCTGCTCCTCTTGATCGACATTTCCGGATCGATGAAGACCCATACAGCCGCCCATCTTGAACTCGCGCACACGGTCGTGCGCCATGCGGACCGCGCCGAGGTCTTCACCCTGGGAACGCGGCTCACCCGCATCACCGCTCCGCTGCGGCTGACCAATCGCGACCTGGCGTTGGAACGGGTCGCCGAGACCGTCGAGGACTGGGACGGCGGCACGCGCATCGGCCCCACCCTGCTCGCCTTCTTGTCAGTGCCGCGCTTCGCGGCCCTCGCGCGAGGAGCAGCGATCGTCGTCCTGTCCGACGGGCTGGAACGCGGTGACCATGCGGAGATGGAGCTGGCGTTCAGGCGGCTGAAGGCCAGAGCGTTCCGGCTGTCGCTGCTGACCCCGCTCGCCGCCGAACCGCGCTACCAACCGCGCACCAAGGCGATCTCGGCGATCCTTCCCTATCTCGACGATCTGGCGGACGGCTCGGCGCTCGCGCCGATCGCCGATTTCATCCTGTCGCTCGCGGTGCCAGCAAGGCCGGCGCGCGACGTCTGGCGCGAGGTATCCTGATGCAGAAGATCATCGATTCGCACTTCCACATCTGGCGGCAGAAGGACCAGCCCTGGCTGGTGGGGCCGATGGTGCCGCGCATCTTCGGGCCCTACGAGGCGATACGGCGTGACTACCCGATCGAGGAGTTCCTCGCCGACGGACAAGGTTCGGGCGTGGAGAAGGGCGTCTACGTCCAGACCAACTGGGCGAAGGAGGATTTCGAGAAGGAGGTCGCCTTCGTCTCCGAGGTCGCGAGCGGCACCGGCTGGCCGCACGCCATCGTCGGCTATGCCGACATGACGGTCGACGACGTCCGCCCGCAGCTCGACCGCCTGATGAAATATCCGTTGCTGCGCGGCGTGCGCATGCAGCTCCATTGGCACGAAACGCCCGCCTTCCGCTTCGCGCCGACGGCCGACCAGGTGATCGATCCCAAGGTGCGGGCGAATGTGGGCCGGCTGAAGGATTACGACCTGTCGTTCGACCTGCAGCTTTTCCCGGCGCAGATGAAGGACGGTCTCCAACTCGTCGGCGAGAACCCGCAGACGAATTTCATCCTCACCCATTGCGGCATGCTGACCGCCGACGACCCCGCGACCGTCGAGGAATGGAAGGAGGGTCTTGGCATCCTGGCGACCGCGCCCAATCTCTACGCCAAGCTCTCCGGCCTCGGTACCTTTGTCCACCGTAACGACCCGGCGCTCATCAGACTGGTCTATGACACCGCGATCGATATTTTCGGCAGCGAGCGACTGATGTTCGGTTCGAACTTTCCGATCGAGAAGCTGTGGACCAGCCATGCCGACCTCATCGCGGCACATCGCGAGGCCGCGGCCGCGCGCGGAAGCAAGGCCGAGGCCGATATATTCTGGAACACGGCGGCGATCTATCGCCCCGTGGACGGCTGAGGGGGCAGGCAGTCGCTCCTTTCGGATAGCCTAATGCGCCACCATCACGTGCCGGACGGCCGTATAGTCCTCCAGAGCGTAGAGCGACATGTCCTTGCCGTAACCGGACTGCTTCAGTCCGCCGTGCGGCATCTCGTTCACCAGCGCAAAATGGGTGTTGATCCATGTGCAGCCATATTGCAGCCGCGCCGCCGTCGCCATCGCGCGGCTTACGTCCCTGGTCCAGACCGACGACGCCAGGCCATAATCGGAATCATTGGCCCAAGCCACCGCCTGATCCACATCCTTGAATTGCGTCACGGACACCACGGGACCGAACACCTCGCGGCGGACGATCTCATCCTCCTGGCGCGCGCCGGCGACCACCGTCGGCTGATAATAGAAGCCGTTTCCACCCGCCGTCTTGCCGCCCGTGGTGATCTCGATGTGTTTGAGTTCGGATGCCCGCTCGACGAAACTCGCCACGCGATCGCGCTGGCGCATCGAAATCAGCGGTCCGATTTCATTCTGCGTATCGTCGTCCAGATTGAAGCGGATCGACGAAACGGCCGAACTCAGGTCGGCCACGAGCTTCTCATAGACCTTCTCGCCAGCGTAGATGCGGCATGCGGCGGTGCAGTCCTGCCCGGCATTGTAATAGCCGAAGGCGCGCAGCCCATCGACCACCTGCGAAAGATCCGCGTCGTCAAAGACGATCACAGGCGCCTTGCCGCCCAGTTCCAGATGCGTGCGCTTCACCGATTTCGCCGCGGCCTGCAGCACCTTCTTGCCGGTCGCGACGTCGCCGGTGATCGAGATCATGTTGACCTTGGGGTGATTGATAAGGGCGTTGCCGACACTTTCCCCGCGCCCCAGCACGACGTTGACCACACCCTCCGGCAGTATCTCGGCGAGGATGCGCGCGAGCCTGAGCGCCGTCAGCGGCGTCTGTTCCGACGGCTTGAAGACGACGGTATTGCCGCCGCCGATCGCCGGCGCCAGCTTCCAGGCCATCATCATCAGCGGATAGTTCCAGGGCGCGATGGAGGCCACGACGCCGATCGGGTCGCGGCGGACCATCGATGTCATGCCGGCCATATATTCGCCGGCGACCATGCCGGGCATGGCGCGCACGGCACCCGCGAAGAAACGATAGCAGTCGACGATGGCCGGGATCTCGTCGTTGAGCACGGCGTTGATCGGCTTGCCGCAGTTCAGAGCCTCCAACTTCGCGAATTCCTTGGCCTCGGTCTCGATACGCTCGGCTATCTTGAGCAGGTAGCCTGACCGCTCCGCAGGCGTGGTGCGCGACCAGCTTGCGAAGGCCTTTTCGGCTGCCACGACCGCGGCGTCGATCTGTGCCTGCGACGCCTCCGGCAGCGACAGGATGGTTTCACCGGACCGCGGGTTGAGAATGGTCTCCTCCGTCTCGGTCCCGGCCAGGAATTTCGAACCGATCAGCATTTGCGTGTCCATCTTGGAATCCTCCTCGGACGGCGTCATTTGCCCGCGCCGGCGGTGTGGTCGCCGTCGCGGGTAAGGTAGAATGCAGCGAGAATAGGCAGGAGCGTCACGAGAACGACGACCATGGCAACCACATTGGTCACCGGGCGCTGCCGCGGCCTGACCAGTTCCTCCAGCATCCAGATCGGCAGTGTCTGCTGCTGGCCGGCGGTGAATGTCGTGACGATCACCTCGTCAAACGAGAGCGCGAAAGCAAGCATGCCGCCGGCGAGCAGCGCGGTGCCGATATTCGGCAGGATGACATGGCGGAACGTCTGGAAACCGTCGGCGCCAAGATCCATCGACGCCTCGATGAGGGAGCCGGACGTCCGCCGAAACCGCGCGACCGCATTGTTGTAGACAATGACGATGCAGAAGGTGGCGTGACCAAGCACGATCGTCCAGGTCGAGAATGGGATTTCGGCGATGCTGAATGCCGAGCGCAGCGATATCCCCGTGATGATGCCCGGCAGCGCAATTGGCAGGATGATCAGAAGCGAGATTGCCTCTCTGCCAAAAAAGCGGCTGCGGCTGACCGCGGCAGCGCATAGCGTGCCGAGCACCAGGGCCATCGCCGTCGAGACAAGGGCAACGCGCACCGACAGACCCAGCGCCTGCCAGACGTCCGGCCTGTTCCACGTAACCGCGAACCATCGCAGCGTGAGGTCCGGCGGCGGCCACTGGTAGCTCTTTTCCTCCGTCGTGAAGGCGTAGACGAAGATCAGCAGGATCGGCAGGTGAAGGAACATCAGCCCGCCCGCGGCGGCGAGTTTGAGGCCTAGAGGCGCGCGTGCCCGGCGGTCAGAGCGCATCGAACGCCCCCATGCGCTTGGCCATCCACAGATAGAGCCCCATGACGACCATCGGCACCACCGTGAAAGCGGCCGCAAGCGGGATGTTTCCGGCGGTACCCTGATGCGCGTACACCGCCTGACCGATGAACAGCCGCGATGTGCCAATGATCTGCGGGATGATGTAGTCGCCGAGCGTCAGCGAGAAGGTGAATATCGACCCGGCCACCAGGCCGGGCAGCGCCAATGGGAAGATTACCTTCCGAAACGTCTGACCGGGCGTCGCGCCGAGATCGGTCGATGCTTCGACGAGGTTGACGGGCACGCGTTCGAGCGCCGCCTGCAACGGCAGGATCATGAACGGCATCCATACATAGACGAAGACGATGAAGGTGCCGGTGTACGAAATCGATAGCGAGTTGCCCCCGACGATGGGGAGCGACAGCCAGGCCTCCAGCAGCCACGTCAGATGCAATTTGGCGAAGATCCAGTTGAGGATACCTTCCTTCGCCAGGATCAGCTTCCACGCATAGACCTTGACAAGATAGCTCGACCAGAGCGGAAGCATCACCCCCAGGTAGAACAGCGCCTTCCACGCGCCGCGCGCGTATCGCGCCGCATAATAGGCGATCGGGAAGGCAACGACCGCCGAGGCAAGCGTGACCACGGCCGCCATGGCGACGGTGCGCACGATGATGTCCAGGTTGGCCGGCTGGAGCAGTTCCCGATAGGTCTTCAGCGTGAACTCGTAGCGGACAAGACCCGAAAACTCGTCGATCGAAAAGAAGCTCTGCAGGAGCAGCGCGAAAAGCGACCCGACATAGACGACCCCCAGCCACAGGAGCGGCGGTGTCAGCATGAGCAAGAGCAGCAGCCCGGGATTGCGCCAAAAGCGATCCGACAGCCGCCCGAAGAAGCCTTCGCGCCCCTCCAGTATGATGGGGGTGGCAGCCGGTGTCGCCACGACCACGCTCATGGCTCATCGTCCATGAGATGAAGGTGCCCGTGGTCGAAGGCGAGGAAAACGGTCTCGCCCACCGACGGCACCGTCATGCCTGCCGGAGCGATCGTGTGAAGGCGCAGATCTTCCGCATCGACGGCAATCCGCGTGGCGGCTCCCATATAGTTCGTCGCAACGACCCGCCCAGGCAGCGTGCCTTCCGACGCCCTTGCCGACAGCATGACCAACTCCGGCCGTAGGCTCCCCCAGCGATGCTCACCGGTGAGGCGATGCACCAGGTCAGGCGGCAGGATATTGGACGAGCCGACGAAATCAGCGACGAAGCGCGACCTGGGCCGCGCGTAGATATCCTGCGGCCGGCCGACCTGCACGATCTTGCCCTCGTTGAAGACGGCCACGCGGTCCGCCATCGACAGCGCTTCGCCCTGATCATGGGTGACAAACACGAAGGTGATGCCGAGCGATTTTTGCAGTGTCTTCAATTCCTCCTGCATCTGCTCGCGGAGCTTCAGGTCGAGCGCGCCAAGCGGCTCGTCCAGGAGCAGAACCTTCGGCTGATTGATGAGGGCGCGGGCAAGCGCCACGCGCTGCCGCTGACCGCCCGAGAGTTGACCCGGTCGGCGCCCGCCATAGCCCGGCAGCTGGACCAGCGCCAACGCCTCCTCCGCGGCCTTCATGCGGTCGGGGCGCGAGACGCCCTTCACCATCAACCCGTAGGCTACGTTGTCGATGACGTTGAGATGCGGGAACAGCGCGTAATCCTGGAAGACCGTGTTCACGTTGCGGCGATAGGGCGGGATGCCTTCCGCCGTCTGCCCGAAGATCTCGATATGGCCTGCCGTCGGCTGCTCGAAACCGGCGATCAGACGCAGGCTGGTCGTCTTACCCGACCCGGAGGGGCCGAGCATGGCGAAGAACTCACCCTCGGCGATCTCGAGATCAATCTCGTCCACGGCGCGCACGGCGCCGTAGTGTCGTGAAACCTTCTGGAAGGTGACGGCTGAGGTCATCTCTGTGCCGATATGGACGCGAAGGGAGGTGAAAGCCTTCCCGATGCCGGGAGGCCGCGCAAGGCACCGGTGGGATCGAAGCGACCTGTCTTGCTCCTCACCACACCGGCGCCACAACCCGTCTGTCCGGGAGGCTCAGCGTCCGCCGATCACGCCGATATAATCGGACACCCAGCGGTAGTAGGGCACGCACGCATCTCCCTGCGTTTCGCATTTGGTGGTCGGCGTGGTCCAGAAATGGACCTTCTCGAAATTGTCCATGCCGTTCGCCGTGCAGGTTTCGGCCGTCAGCATGCCGCGACCGTCCGTACAGGCGGCCGGCACTGACGGGTTCGCGCCGAACCAGACGCCGAGGTCGGACTGCAGATTGGAAGAGAGTTGGTGCTCGAACCACTTATAGGCGCAGTTCGGGTTGGCGGCGTCGACATGCAGCATGGTCGTGTCGGCCCACCCGGTCACCCCCTCCTCGGGAAACACCGACGCGACCGGCTGGTTCTCGCTCTTCAGCAGGTTGACCTGAAACGGCCACGAGCCGGAGGCGACGACACCTTCATTCTTGAAGTCGTCGATCTGGATGAATGCGTCGTGCCAGTAGCGGCCGACAAGCTTGCGCTGCTGGCGCAGCAGGTCAAGGGTCGCCTTGTACTGGTCTTCGTTGAGCTGGTAGGGATCCTTGATGCCGAGTTCGGGCTTGTGCGTCATCAGGTAGAGCGCGGCGTCGGCCACATGAATTGGTCCGTCATAGGCCTGTACCCGCCCCGCATTCGACTTGCCGTCGTCGAGCGTCATCTCCTCGAACACGACCTTCCATGACGTCGGTGGGGTCTTGATGACATTGGTGTTGTACATCAGCACGTTCGGTCCCCACATATAGGGGACGCCGTAATGCACCCCGTCCACCGTGTGCCAGGGCGCGTCCTTCAGACGTTCGTCGACGGTCGACCAGCTCGGCACCAGATCGACATTGACCGGCTGCACGCGCTTGCCGGCGATGAGGCGCAGCGAGGCGTCGCCGGAGGCGGTCACCAGGTCGAAGCCACCCTCGTTCATCAGCGCCACCATCTCGTCCGACGTGGCGGCGGTCTTTACGTTCACCTTGCAACTCGTGTCGGCCTCAAACTTCGTGACCCAGTCGAACTCCTTCATGGTCTCGCCGCGCTCGATGTAACCGGCCCAGGCGACGATGTTCAGTTGCCCCTCCCCGTCGCCGACCGAGGTCATCTGAGCGGACGCTGCGTTGATGGTGAATGCGAGGGCCAGGCCTAAAGCAGTGGACGAACCGAAGACGCGGTGCATGATGATCTCCCGTTGCTGGGCCGCCATTGGGCGGTCATTTGTTCCCAACCCGGAGAGTGCGGCTTGTTTTCCGCTTTCGCAATTTCAATTATCAGAACGCCGATATCGGAAAGATCGATATCAGAAGCCTAGCGCGCCATGCGCTGCGCCTGCGCGACACCGATGAAGTCCCGGGCGGCGCGCGACAGGGCCGAACCCCTGCGCCAGACGACGCCGACCTGGACCACCGGAAGCGATGCCGACACATCGCGCGACTCAATCCTGTCGCCTTCGAGCGACCAGGGCCGGTAGACGAGGTCGGGCAGCAGCGCGACCCCGGCGCCCGTCGCGACCAGGCTGCGCACGGCCTCGACCGAGCGCGTACGGAACGCCACGTTCGGCCGCGTACCCAGCGCGCCAAGAAGCTTGATCGTCGCTTCCTCGATCTCATCGACCGTCAGCATGATCAGCGGCTCCTTGAGCACATCCGACAGGCTCACGCTCATCGCGGTCGAAAGTACGTGACCGAGGGGCAGCCACAGCTTGTAGGGCGAGACCTCCAGGATTTCCGACTGCAGCGCCATCCTGTCACGCAAATTGGAAATGACCATCACGGCCACGTCCAGTTCGCCGCCGATCAGCAAATGCTCGAGATATTCGCCGTTGTCCTCGGCGGCCGACACTTTCACCGACGGGTTCGCGCGCCTGTAGCGGGCGAGAATGTCGGAGAGCACGTAGCCCGCGACGAGTGACGTCACGCCGAGATGAAGGGTTCCCTCGACCGTTTCCTCGACATCGCTGAGCGCGCGCCGTGCGTCCGAAATGCTGCTCAGGATGGCGGTGGCGTGGCGCAGGAACTGATGTCCCTTGTGGGTGATGTTCAATCCACGCGGATGCCGGTCGAACAGGCTCACCCCGAGATCGGATTCCATGTCCTTTATCGCCTCGGTGACCGCGGACTGCGATATGGACAACGCATGGGCGGCACCCGACACCGACCCCCTCTCGGCGACGGCAACGAAATACTGGAGCTGGCGGATGGTGAAGGCCATGGTCAATTCATAGGCCGGTTTCTGGTCGATGTACGCGAAAAAGAACAAACGCGGCGTTTCGAAGCTATGCACCGGCCAATAGCACAGGCTACTCGCGGGGCGCCGAGGTGAACAACCAGGGCACAAAGCCGTCAAACGTACCCGCCAGAAACATCAAACCGCCCATGCACCAGATGGCATAGGCCGGGTCGTCCGTCATTTTTCAGAAAGATAGGGAGTGGCTGGGGAACCTGGATTCGAACCAGGACTAACGGAGTCAGAGTCCGCGGGTCTACCGTTAACCTATTCCCCAACAGACCGGTCTCGCCGGTGCGAGGCGCTTCTAGCCGAAGCATGACGGGAGTCAACCCGTCCAAGCGCAATATAAGACGCCACGATCCCGATGTCCAACGCGGCCCGGGCTGGATCGTTCAGCTGGTGATGGCGTCGCCGACCCCCTCTGACAGGTGCGGCGCAGGCCACTCCCGTCCATTCCGCACAATCGACCGCGAGCCCTTCACGGAAGGGCTTGGTCGGCGGCACGAGGCCTGTTAATCTCGCGACAACTGAACAATCAAGCGCCTGCTGCATCGTCTCAACGGATGGTCGCGCGGCGCGAAGGAACGACCGTGATCAACCCCGACGACGGCGCCCTGCCGCCGCTCACCGGGGCGACGCGCGACCAGGGCGAACAGGATTCGCGGGTCGCCGACGCCGAAAGCGCATCGCGCGGCGTCTCTTCCAGTTGGGAGAGGCCCGGGAAGAGGCGTGGAAAACCAGACCAATCCGGCTCCAAAGCCGTGGCGGGGAATGGGCATGGCGCGGAGAGTGCAACGCCCGCTCCCCGTCGCAAACGACGCAAGCGCAGGCGTGGCCGCAAGGTCTATGCGCCCGGCAGTCCCGGTTCCGCCGCCAGGGACAACGGCGCGGCGCCGACGGCCGATGACACCAGTGTGGGTGTCGCCGCGCAAGAAGGAGGAAGTCCCGGAACCTGCGGCGCATTTTCTCCTGCACCGCAGCGCCCGGAGGGTCGGGAGCACCCGCGACATGCCGGCTTGCGCGATCATGCCGCCAATGTAGCGGGCGTCCGAAGGCCGAATACGCCGGTCCACGCCCAGAACGTGTATGCAGCGCTCGATCTCGGCACCAACAATTGCCGGCTTCTGGTCGCCGTGCCGACACGGCCGGGACAGTTTCGTGTCATCGACGCCTTTTCACGCATCGTGCGGCTGGGGGAAGGCCTGTCGGCGACGGGCAGGCTTTCGGACGCGGCCATGGACCGCGCCCTGGAAGCGCTGGAAGTCTGCGCGGGTAAGCTGGCCGGCCGCAAGATCGCCGGGGCGCGCCTGATCGCGACCGAGGCCTGCCGGTCCGCCGCCAATGGCGAGGAATTCCTGACGCGGGTCAAGACCGAGACCGGACTCGATCTGGAAGTGATCGACCGGGGCACCGAGGCACGGCTGGCCGTATCGGGTTGCGGCTCCCTGGTCGGTCCGGAGGCGCGCGGCGTGGTCCTGTTCGACATCGGCGGGGGTTCTTCCGAGATCGCGCTGGTCGACCTGTCGCGAAGGCGCTCACGGCGGCTGGCCGACGACATCGTGGCCTGGACCTCGCTGCCTGTGGGCGTGGTCTCGCTGGCCGAGCGCTTCGGCGGACGCGTCGTCACGGCCGAGAGTTTTGAGGCGATGACCGCCCATGTCGGCGACCTGCTGGAAACCTTCGAGGGGCGTGACCGGCTCGCGGCCATCATGGATCAGCCGGGCTTTCACCTGCTCGGCACGTCAGGAACGGTGACCACACTGGCCGGCGTTCACCTCGGCCTCGAACGCTACGACCGGCGCAAGGTGGACGGATTGTGGCTCGACGAGGCCGATGTCGGCCGCATCACCGAAAAGCTTTTGTCGTGGAGCTTCGAGGAGCGGGTGGCCAATGCCTGCATCGGCGCCGACCGGGCCGACCTCGTGCTGGCCGGCTGCGCCATCCTCGAGGCGATCCGGCGCGTCTGGCCGGCGCGGCGGCTGCGCGTCGCGGATCGGGGATTGCGCGAGGGAATTCTCAGCGACCTGATGGCGCGGGACGGCGCCTGGAGGCGGCGGTGACAAAGCCGCCGAAGCGACGCGCACCGGGCAGCGCTCCTCGCCTGCTCAAGGAGAAGGTGAAGAAGAAGCGCGGGCTCAAGGCTTCGTCGCGGCGCTGGATCGAACGCCAGATCAACGATCCCTATGTGCACCGGGCGCGCGCCGATGGTTTCCGCTCGCGGGCCGCTTACAAGCTGATCGAGATCGACGACAAACACCACCTTCTCGCCCCGGGACAGCGCGTGGTCGATCTCGGCGCCGCGCCGGGCGGCTGGTGCCAGGTCGCGGCCCGCCGCACGGGCTCGACCGACGAGCGGCCGACAGTCGTTGGGATCGACTATCTGGACATGGACCCGGTGCCCGGCGCGATCATCCTGAAGAAGGATTTCCTTGACGACGACGCGCCCGACAAGCTGATCGAGACGCTCGGCGGCGCTCCCGACGTGGTCCTGTCGGACATGGCCGCGCCAACCACCGGCCATCGTCGCACCGATCATCTGCGCACGATGCACCTGGTCGAGATCGCGGCCGATTTCGCGCTTGCCGTGCTGAAGCCGGGTGGACACTTCCTGGCAAAAACCTTCCAGGGCGGCACTGAAGGTGACCTGCTCGAGCGGCTGAAGAAGGGCTTCCGTTCGGTCCATCACGTCAAGCCGCCGGCCTCGCGCGAGGAATCGGTCGAACTCTATCTGCTGGCGAAAGACTTCAAGGGTCGCGACGGCAACCGCGAGTGAAGCAGCGCCATTGCGTTGGGACCAGCCGCGCGCGATAGACCGACCGACTCAATCTCTCGCTAAGGAAAAAGCACATGGCCGGCCTATGGTTCGAGCAGTTCGAGGAAGGGATGGTCTTCGACCATGAATGGACGCGGACGATCACCGAGACCGACAACAAGTGGTTCTCGCTCTTGACGATGAACAACCAGCCGCTGCACATCGACAATCATTTCGCGGCAAACAGCAGTTGGGGAAAGCCGCTCGTCAACTCGATGCTGACGCTGGCGCTCATGGTGGGCATGTCGGTCAACGACACGACGTTAGGCACCACCGTCGGCAATCTCGGCATGACCGACGTGGTCTTTCCGCATCCCCTGTTCGAGGGCGACACGATCCGCATCCGCACCACCGTCTTGTCCAAGCGCGAAAGCCGCAAGCGTCCGGGCGAGGGCATCGTCACCTTCCGCCACGAGGCCTTCAATCAGGACGGCGTGAAGTGCGGCACCTGCGATCGTGCCGCTCTGATGCGCATGCGCCCGGCCTGAACGGCGAAGGCAGGCATCAAATCGCGCAAGGCGGCATGTTGACATAAAGATATCTTTATGTGAGACAAAAGTCATGTCGCAAAACAACATGACCGTGTCGCAGTCCGGCTCCGCGCTGAACGACCTTTTCGATTGCGCGGAAGCGCCGTCCGAACGGACCGAAACGCGTGAGGCGCTTTTGGCCGCCGCTCGCGAACGCATCCTGATTCTCGATGGGGCCATGGGGACGCAGATCCAGGGGCTCGGCTTCGACGAGGACCATTTCAGGGGCGAAAGGTTCCTCGGCTGCGAATGCCATCAGCAGGGCAACAACGACCTCCTGATCCTGACCCAGCCCAAGGCGATCGAGGAGATCCACTATCGCTACGCCATCGCCGGCGCCGACATCGTCGAAACGAACACGTTTTCCTCCACCTCGATCGCGCAGGCCGACTACGGGATGGAGGACGCAGTCTACGACCTCAATCGCGACGGTGCGCGGCTGGCGCGCCGCGCCTGCGTAAGGGCCGAACAGCAGGACGGCGTGCGGCGCTTCGTGGCCGGAGCGCTCGGACCGACGAACCGCACGGCCTCGATCTCGCCCGACGTCAACAATCCCGGCTTCCGGGCGGTCAGCTTCGACGATCTGCGGATCGCCTATGGCGAGCAGCTTCGCGGGCTGATCGACGGCGGCGCCGACCTCGTCCTGATCGAGACGATCTTCGACACGCTGAACGCCAAGGCAGCGATTTTCGCCTGCCGCGAGATCTTCGCCGAGAAGGGCGTCGACCTGCCGATCATGATCTCGGGCACGATCACCGACCTTTCCGGCCGCACGCTTTCGGGCCAGACGCCGACGGCCTTCTGGAACTCCGTGCGGCATGCCGATCCGATCTCGATCGGGCTCAACTGCGCGCTCGGGGCGGCCGCCATGCGCCCGCATATCGCCGAGATCTCCCAGGTCGCGGATACGCTCACCTGTGCCTATCCGAATGCCGGCCTGCCCAACGAGATGGGCGAGTATGACGAAAGCCCCGAATTCATGGCCTCGCAGGTGGAGGAGTTCGCGCGCGAGGGGCTGGTGAATATCGTCGGCGGCTGCTGCGGCTCGACGCCCGAGCACATCGCCGCGCTGCGCGAGGCGGTCGCGAAGCATCCACCACGCAAAATTCCCGAAATCCGGCCGCTGATGCGGCTTTCGGGGCTGGAGCCATTCACGCTCACCGATGAGATTCCCTTCGTAAATGTCGGCGAGCGCACCAACGTCACCGGCTCGGCGAAATTCCGCAAGCTGATCACCAACGGCGACTACGCCGCCGCGCTCGACGTGGCGCGTGATCAGGTTGAAAACGGTGCACAGGTCATCGACGTCAACATGGACGAGGGGCTGCTCGATTCCAAACAGGCGATGGTCGACTTCCTTAATCTCGTCGCGGCGGAGCCGGACATAGCGCGTGTACCGGTCATGGTCGATTCCTCCAAATGGGAGGTGATCGAGGCTGGGCTGAAATGCGTGCAGGGCAAGGCGATCGTCAACTCGATCTCGATGAAAGAGGGCGAGGAGGCGTTCCTCAACCAGGCCCGCCTGTGCCGGGCCTATGGGGCCGCCGTCGTCGTCATGGCCTTCGACGAGCAGGGCCAGGCCGATACCGAGGACCGCAAAGTCGAGATTTGCAAGCGGGCCTATGATCTCCTGACGACCAGGGCCGGCTTTCCGCCCGAGGATATCATCTTCGATCCGAACATCTTCGCCGTCGCCACCGGCATCGAGGAACATGACGGTTACGGCGTGGCCTTCATCGAGGCGGCGCGGCGGATCACCACGGGCCTTCCGGGTGTGCATGTGTCGGGCGGGCTGTCGAACCTATCCTTTTCCTTCCGCGGCAATGAGCCGGTTCGCGAGGCAATGCACTCTGTGTTCCTCTACCACGCGATCGCCGCCGGCATGGATATGGGCATCGTCAATGCCGGCCAGCTCGCCGTCTACGAGACGATTGATCCCGAACTGCGCGAAGCCTGCGAGGACGTGGTGCTCAACCGCAAGCCAAAGGCGGGCGGAAACGCGACGGAACACTTGCTGGAGCTTGCCGAACGCTATCGCGGCACGGGCGGCAAGGAAGCGAAGGAGCGCGATCTGGCCTGGCGCGAATGGCCGGTCGAAAAGCGGCTCGAACATGCGCTGGTCAACGGCATCACGGAGTTCATCGACGCCGACACCGAGGAGGCGCGGCAGGGCGCCGAGCGGCCGCTGCATGTCATCGAGGGTCCGCTGATGGCGGGCATGAACGTGGTCGGCGACCTGTTCGGCGCGGGCAAGATGTTCCTGCCGCAGGTCGTCAAGTCGGCCCGCGTGATGAAGCAGGCGGTCGCCGTGCTGCTGCCCTATATGGAAGCCGAGAAGGAAGCACTCGGCGGCGGCCAGCGCCAGAGCAACGGCAAGGTGCTGATGGCGACGGTCAAGGGCGACGTGCACGACATCGGCAAGAACATCGTCGGCGTGGTCCTGGCCTGCAACAATTACGAGATCATCGATCTCGGCGTCATGGTGCCGTCGTCCAAGATCCTCGAAACCGCGCGCGCCGAAAATGTCGACATCATCGGGCTGTCCGGACTGATCACGCCATCGCTGGACGAGATGGTGCACATGGCCTCGGAAATGGAGCGCGAGGGTTTCGACATTCCGCTTCTGATCGGCGGCGCGACGACCAGCCGGGTCCACACCGCGGTCAAGATTCACCCGCGCTACGAGCGCGGTCAGGCGATCTACGTCACCGACGCCAGCCGGGCGGTCGGCGTGGTATCGAGCCTGCTGTCGAAGGAGACGAAACCCGCCTATGTCGAGACGGTGCGGGCGGAATACAGGAAGGTGGCCGATGCTCACCGCCGCTCGGAAGCGGAGAAGCAGCGCCTGCCGCTTGCCCGTGCACGCGCCAACGCAGTTGCGATCGATTGGGACCGCTATGAGCCAGTCAAGCCGTCCTTCCTCGGCACGAAGGTGTTTGAGGACTGGGATCTCGCCGAACTCGCCCGTTATATCGACTGGACGCCCTTCTTCCAGACCTGGGAGTTGAAGGGCCGTTTCCCGAAGATCCTCGAGGACGAGAAGCAGGGGGAAGCGGCACGCCAGCTTTATGCAGACGCCCAGGAGATGCTCGCCAAGATCATCGAGGAGAAGTGGTTCCGGCCCCGTGCTGTCATCGGTTTCTGGCCGGCCAACGCGGTCGGCGACGACATCAGGCTCTTCACCGACGACGGCCGCGGGCAGGAGAAGGCGATGCTCCACACGCTGCGCCAGCAGCTCGCCAAGCGCGACGGCCGGCCCAACGTGGCGCTGGCGGATTTCGTCGCGCCGCACGACAGCGGCAAGGGCGACTATGTGGGCGGGTTCGTCGTGACCGCCGGTATCGAGGAAATCGCGATCGCCGAGCGCTTCGAGCGCGCCAATGACGATTATTCCTCGATCATGGTCAAGGCGCTGGCCGACCGCTTCGCGGAGGCTTTCGCCGAGCGCATGCACGAGAAGGTGCGCACGGAATATTGGGGTTATGCGCCGGATGAGAACCTGTCAGCGGACGAGCTGATCGCCGAAGCCTATGGCGGCATCCGCCCTGCACCGGGCTATCCCGCCCAGCCCGACCATACCGAGAAGACAACGCTGTTCGGCCTTCTGGACGCCGAAAACGCGACCGGGGTGAAGCTCACCGAAAGCTATGCGATGTGGCCGGGTTCATCGGTCTCGGGCCTTTATATCGGCCATCCCGACAGCTACTATTTCGGCGTCGCCAAAATCGAACGCGACCAGGTCGAGGATTATGCCCGCCGCAAGGGCATGACGGTGGAGGAGGCCGAGCGCTGGCTCGGCCCCATCCTCAACTATGTCCCGGGCCAGTACGCCGAAGCGGCGGAGTAGTTCGCCCCTTCAATGGCCGTCATGCGACCCGTGGTCGGGTTTGCCGCCGCCCATCGCCTCGACTGCGAACTCGACCTCGACCTCGCCGGCCTTCTCGAAGACCAGCGTTGCGGCAAACCTCTCGCCCACGGCCGGGCGCTCCGAAAGCTGCATGAACATGACGTGCTGGCCGCCCGGCGCGAGCGCGACCTCGCCGCCAGCGGGCACCTCGATGCCGTCGGCTAGCGGTCGCATGGTCATGACGCCCTTGTCGTCCACCTTCATCTCGTGGATTTCGGCCTTGCCGGCGATGCCGGACCGGATTTCGATGAGACGGTCATCGTCTGACCCCTCGTTGCGGATGGTCATGTAGCCGCCGGCGACCTTGCCGCCTTCGGGTACCGCCCGCGACCACGGATGGTCGATGACGAGCGAGCCCACCTTGAAGTCGTGGGCGAATGCACCCTGGCTGACGGCGAAAAGCAGCATCAGTGTGAATCCGACGATGCCGAGTCGTTCCTCGAAGCTGCGGAATCGCGGCAGGCGAAGGGGATGCGAAGAGGTATGGAACATGGATGGTCTCCTGTGCGGACGGCGCGCGCTGCGTCGGCAACGCGGTTGGACATCCGGCGATTGTAAAAGAGAAGCTGGAATGGGCGCCGCGCGCCAGCGATCAGATCAGCGGCGGAGCGCGGGGCGCCCCCGGCGATGGGTCAGGACGTGTCGTCAGGCTGAATGCGGCAAGGCGCGGCGTATCCGTCCCGGCTGACGCATGCCCTGCCGGGATGCCGATTGCCACGGTGGGCACGGCATGAGCGCCGGCCGCGAAGATGCAGCCCGCCTGGCAACAGTCGGGAATGAGATCATGACGGGGCAATCCACCCTGGCCGGGACTGGCGTGGGTAGAGGTGATACACAACGCGTTGCCGAACACGTCGAGCGGGACAGGTCCCGTGCCCTGCGCCATCGCGCCGACGATCGACTGGACGACGAGCATCCAGGCCGCGACGAGCGCGACGATCGGGTTCGAGAAGCGGCGCGGTCCGTTCACCGGTCAGGGGTCTCCGCAGGCGTATCCAGCTAGCACGGCTGAACGACGAGGGGAACGACCCGCGCTTGCGACATGATGCGCCCCCGACTCATCCGGGCAGTTTTTCCAGCCAGTGCCACAGCGCGGTCGCTTGCGAGGTCTCGACATGAATGCGGGCGGCTTGCTCGTCCACGCGGTAGAGCAAGGCCTGGAGGCCGGCAAACACGACGGTGGCCGACGGACTGCCACTGTCGAGATCGGCGGCGGTCGCTTGCGCAACGATGTCGCGCATGGCGGGACCGGCGATCTCGACGACCGCATAGAGGTCAGTCGCGTCGCTGGCCGCGAAGCCTTCCGGCCGCCAGCCGGAGGGGACGACGCCGGTATCGTGGCCGACGATCAGCGCCCGGTCGCGGGCGATGCGCACCAGGATGGGGATCGACGTGGCGATGCTCCACAGGCCCATCTCCAAGGCATCAGGCGCAAAGGCCTTACGCGCGGCGGCCAGATTTCCAGAGACGAGACATTGCGACAGGCCCGTCACGGAACGCGCCGCCCAGCCATCGCGCTCGATCGTAACTGACGCGAAATCAGGCCGAGGCGACCAGAGCGTAGCCGCATGATCGAGCGGAGCCGTACGTTGCCGAAGATCAGGCATTGAGACGCGCTCCTTCCGGGTCGAGGGCGCAGGGCGGGGTGACGCTCGCCTTCAGCGGCCGGCCGAGATGAACGAGTTCGATCGTCTCGCCGATGCGGCCCAGTCCGCGCCTGATCAGCGCCAGCGCGATCGGCCGCCCCAGCGTTGGCGACCAGTAGCTCGATGTGACGAAGCCGATGGAGCGACGACGGCCTTCGATCCTGTCGACTGCGTGCGCGCCGGTCGGCAGCGGCGTTTCGCCCTCGACCGACAGGCCCACAAGCTGCTGACGATCGTCCCGCATCGCGTCGTCGGTGAAGAGCGAACGCTTGCCCACATATTCGCCGGCGCGCCGGTCGCGCGGACCCCTGACGCCGAGATCATGTGGCATGGTGGTGCCGTCTGTGTCCTTGCCGGCGATCAGAAAGCCTTTCTCCGCGCGCAGCAGCAGAAGCGCCTCGGACCCCATGGGGAAGGCATCGAGCGGCCGTCCTGCCTCGACCATCGCCGCGAACAGCGCCGGCGCCTTCGAGGCGGGGACTGTGATTTCGTAGGAACGGTCGCCGGTGAAGGAGACACGGGCAATGCGGGCGGTGGCTCCGTCGAAAACACCATCCGCGAAAGCCATGTGCGGCAGCGCTTCGTCGGAGAGGTCCACGCCGAGCGCCAGCGCTTCGAGGAGGCGACGAGACCGCGGCCCGGTCGCTGTCAGCGTCGCCAGGCCGGCGGTCGAATTGTGGATCGCGATCTTGGCCGGATCGAACCGGTCCTGCCGCCATTCCTCCAGCCTCGCCATCACCCCCGGCACGTGACCAGAGGAACAGGAGACCAGATAATGGTCGTCGGCGATGCGCGCGGTGACGCCGTCGTCATAGACGACGCCGCTTTCGGTCAGCATGAAGCCATAGCGGAACCGACCCGGCTTCAGCGTGGAAAGCGTGTTGTAGGAATTGTAATCGACGAGGTCCGTCGCCTGCGGGCCCATCACCTCGATCTTGCCCAGCGGCGAACCGTCGAAGATGGCGACCGTCTCCCGCGCCTGCTTCGCCTCGCGCAGCGTGGCCTCGAACGCGCTGCCCGGCCCGTACCAGGCGGGTCTGAGCCAGCCTCCATATTCACGGAAAACGGCTCCTGCGGCGCGATGCTCCGCTTCCAGGACGAGCCGCCTGACAGGATTGAACAATTCGCCGCGCCGACGCCCGGCAATCACGGTGAAGGGCACGGGCACGAAGGGCGGACGGTAGGTGGTCGTGCCGGTCGCCTCGATGGTGCGGCCGGTGATGGCGGCCATCGCGGCCAGACCGTTCATGTTCGACGTCTTGCCCTGGTCGGTCGCCATGCCGAGCGTCGTGTAGCGCTTGAGATGTTCGACGGAGCGGAAATTCTCGCGCGCGGCCAGTTCAACGTCCTTGACCGTCACGTCGTTCTGGAAGTCGATCCACTGCCGACCCTTGGAGCCGGGACGCGGCCAGGCCGGTTTTATCGACAACGGCGCGCCGGACGCGGCCGCGCGCGGCGCGACACCGTTCCCGCCGCCGGCCGCATGGCCCTGATCGAGTGCCTCCTGCAAACTGAAAGCGCCATTGGCCGCACCGGCGACCGCCATGCCAGGGAGCGGCTCGCCGGGCACGAAGGCGGCGATGCGATCGTCATAGCGCAGGCGGCCCTTCGCCTGGCAGAACAGATGCACGGTCGGCGTGAACCCGCCCGAGACGAGCAGGCAGTCGGCCTCCATGCGCCGGCCCGAGATGGTGACGGCCTCGACGCCGCTGGCGCCGTGCACGCCGTCGATCACGGGGCCTTCGCGCAGGTCCGCGACAGTGACGGCCGCTCCGGCAGCGCGCAGCGGCTCGGCGGCGGCAAGCGCCCTGTCATTGTTGGCGGCAAGAACGATGCGCTCGCCGACCAGGACGCCATGGAGCTTCAGATAGACCAGCGCGGCCTCGGCCGACATGACGCCCGGACGGTCATTGTCCGGAAACACCAGCGGCCGCTCGATCGACCCGGCAGCGACGACAACGGTCTTCGCGCGCACCCGCCACTGGCGATCCGGCTGATCGTGGCGCCGTTCCCACAGCGCGACGAGGTTGTGGTCGAAGACGCCGAAGGCGGTGGTGTCGGGCAGGACCCGTTGCCCGCGATCGCGCAACTCCCTGGCGACGGCGCCGGCCCATTCGGCGCCTCCCACCCCGTCGACTTCCGTCTCGTTCCACAACAACGACCCGCCCGGCTCGGGACGGTCGTCGACGAGCATGACCGATCGGCCGGCCCGCGACGCGGCCAGCGCGGCCGCCAGACCCGCCGGCCCTGCTCCAACCACAAGGATGTCGCAGCGCGCGTTGACAGGGGCGGCGTCGGCGGGCGGTTCGTGATCCGGGTCGAGCCGGCCGAGGCCAGCCATGGCCCGTATGGAGGGCTCGAACCGGTGCCAGTCCGGCCACAGGAAGGTCTTGTAATAGAAGCCGGCCGGAATGAAGCGCGCGAAACGGTCGAGGTAGCGGCTTCGATCAGTCTCGGCGGTCGGGGCGGCGTTGACCGAACGCACGATCATGCCTTCGGTCAGCCACTCGGTCGTGGCGCGCAGGTTCGGCGTGGTGCGACCATCGCGCGTCACATCGACCAGCGCGTTCGGCTCCTCGGTCCAGTGACCGTAGATGCCGCGCGGACGATGATATTTGAAGCCGCGGCCGACGATGCGCACGCCACTGGCAAGCAGCGCCGAGGCGATCGTGTCGCCCGCCCGCCCCTGCAGCGGACGACCGTCGAAGCTGAAGGATAGCGACGCGCCGGAGCCGGAGATGCGGCGGGCGGTCATGGCTCTTCCTTCCGCAGCGACCATGACGCCGCCACCGCATGCGTGACCGTATCGCGCTCCATCAGGAAGAACTCGCCGCAGGTGAGATGGACCCAGATCTCGCGCGTGGCGCCGCGGGGGTTGGCGTTGCGGTGCAGGTAGCGCGACCAGGCGGCCGGGCTCACCTCGCCGGCGGGCTCCGGCCGGACCTTGCCGGCCTCTCCGCCGAAATGGAACTCGGTCTCGTCGCGCGGACCGCAGAAGGGGCAGGGAAAGAGTTGCATCTCGCCATCCCTCCTAGTGCGCGATGCCGGAGCCAGCCGCCTCGTCGATGAGGCGGCCGGTGGCGAAGCGGTCAAGATCGAAGGGGCGGCTGATCTCGTGATGGTCGCCCTTCGCGATGAGATGGGCGGTGAGCCAGCCGCCGGCGGGGATCGACTTGAAGCCGCCCGTGCCCCAGCCGCAATTCAGGTACAGGCCTGGCAGCGGCGACGGCCCGATGATTGGCGAGGAATCCGGCACCACGTCGACATTGCCGGCCCATTGGCGCAGCATCTTCAACTGGCCGAAGGACGGGAACATCTCCAGCATGCCGGAAATGATCGTCTGCTGGGCCGGCGGATTGCCGCGCTGGGCATAGGACGGCACGCGGTCGATGCCGCCGCCGACCACGATCTCGCCCTTGTCGGACTGGAACAGATAGGTACCGGTACCGAGGTAGAGCACGACCGTGTCGAGGCAAGGCTTGACCGGCTCCGAGACCATCGCCTGGAGAGAGTAGGAACGGATCGGCAGGTCGAAGCCGGCCTTCGCCGCCAGGACGCTCGAATGGCCCGCCACCGCCAGCGCCATCGCGCCCGCGCGGATGGTTCCCTTCGAGGTCTCGACGCCGGCGCAGCGCCCGTTCTCGACCAGAAAACCTTCAACCTCGCAATCCTGCACGATGTCGACGCCGAAGCCGTCGGCCGCGCGCGCGTAACCCCAGGCAACGGCGTCGTGACGGGCCACGCCCGCCCTGCCCTGCCACACGCCGCCGAATACCGGATAGCGCGCCTTCGGCCCGGCATTGGCGAGCGGGATGCGCTCGAAGACCTCGCCCGGACCCAGGAGTTCGGCATCCGCGCCGTTGATCTGCATGGCGTTCACGATGCGCGCGGCAATCTCCATCTCGGCATCGGAATGGGCGACTGTCACCACGCCGCGCTGCGAGAACATGATGTTGTAATTGAGTTCGCGGCCCAGCCCCTCGTAGAGCTTCAGCGCGAAATCGTAGAGTGCCACGCTTTCGGGGTAGAAGTAGTTGGAGCGGATGGTGGTGGTGTTGCGGCCGGTGTTGCCGCCGCCGAGCCAGCTCTTCTCGATCACCGCGACATTGCGGATGCCGTGGTTCTTCGCCAGGTAATAGGCCGTGGCGAGACCGTGTCCGCCGCCGCCGACGATGACGACGTCATATTCCTTCTTCGGCTCGGCCATGCGCCATGCCGGCTTCCAGCCGGTATGGCCGCGCAACCCCTCACGCAAGAGCGCGAAAGCCGAATAGCGGCCGCTCACGCGCCGCCCCACCTGGCAGTCAGGGACATCATGCCCCTCATTGGCCGATGTCGCGCCGTCCGCGCTGTCGAGGATTGCGCAGCCGACACGACAAATGCGTCATCGGAGCGTCAAAGCACCGAGACGATGGCCGCCGCGAGATCGTCCAGACGGTCCTCGGGCAGGCCGGCGACATTGATGCGGCTGTCCGACACCATGTAGACGCCGTGCTCGTCGCGCAGGCGCTCGACCTGCTCTGGCGTCAGGCCGAGCCGCGAGAACATGCCGCGATGCTCGGCGACGAAGTCGAACCGGTCGGAATTGGACTTGCGGCGGAGCGCGTCGGCCAGCCCCTTGCGCAGCCGGAGCATCCTGAGCCGCACCTCCTCCAGTTCGACCTTCCAGTCGCCATAGAGGTCCGGGTCCTGCATGACGATCGCGATCGCCGCGGCCGAATGGTCCGGCGGCATGGAATACATCCCGCGCGCCACGCCCAGCAACTGACTGAAGGCGGCATCGGCCCCTGCCTTGTCGCGTCCGATCAGGATCGCTGCCCCGACACGGTCGCGGTACACGGAGAAGTTCTTAGAGCAGCTTGCCGCGATCGCCATTTCCGGCACGCGCGAGGCGACATGGCGCGTGGCAGCCGCATCCGCCTCCAGCCCTTCACCGAAGCCCTGATAGGCGAGATCGACGAAGGGAAACAGGTCGCGCTCGATGAGAAGACCCGTCAGCTTCTCCCACTGGCCCATGTCCAGATTGGCGCCGGTGGGGTTGTGGCAGCAGCCATGCAGCAGCACGACGTCGCCGGCCTTCGCCTGCCCGAGCCCGTCCAGCATCGCATCGAACCGCACGGTGCCGGTGGCGGCATCGAAATAGGGATATTCCGCGATCTTGAGACCGGCGCCCTTCATCATCGGCAGATGGTTCGGCCAGGTCGGATCGGACATCCAGACCGTGGCGTCGGGCCGCGCCAGCTTCAGAAGTTCGGCGATGATGCGCAAGGCGCCCGAACCGCCGGGCGCCTGGGCGCAGCGCACGCGATCCTTCGGCGCGTCGGCGCCGAGAACAAGTTCGACCATGCCAGCGTCGAAGGCCAGGTCACCAGCCATGCCCACATAAGCCTTCGTGGTCTGGGCGTCGTAGAGGCGCTTTTCGGCTTCGCGCACCGCACGCATCACCGGCGTGCGACCGTTCTCATCCTTGTAGACCCCGACGCCCAGGTCGATCTTGGCCGGGCGCGGATCCTCCCTGAACTGCGCCATCAGAGCCAGGATCTTGTCCGGCTGGGCCTGCTTCAGGTCTTCGAACATTTCGGTCGTCCCCACCAAAGACAAAATCGCGGCGCGCGCGGCGGTCTTCCTATACCGGCCGCGCGTCCTTCGCCACCCCGCCAATGCCCGCGAACCATGAAAACGATTGATGTTTTTGGCTGCGACAAATTTATGATTGGCCGTGGCGCCGCCACCCGGTTGCGGAGCCGTCCCCGGATCACTATACAACATACCGGGTAGTATGTCGGAAGGGAGGAGTGACCGGCATGGCATTCGCACGCGCCAACGGTATCGTCCTGCATCATGAGGACCGTGGACGCAAGGACCGGCCGGCGATCGTCTATTCCAACTCGCTCGGCTCGGATTTCCGTATCTGGAACGAGGTGGTGGACCTGCTGGGCGACGGCTGGCGCCACATCCGCTACGACAAGCGCGGCCATGGCCTGTCGGAAGCGACGCCGGCTCCCTACCGGCTCGACGATCATATCGACGACCTGGCCGCGCTCCTGGACCATCTGGACGTCAGGAAGGCCGCGATCGTCGGCGTCTCTGTCGGCGGCATGATCGCGCAAGGTCTCGCCTCGAAGCGGCCCGACCTGGTTTCGGCGCTCGTCCTTTGCGATACCGCCCACAAGATCGGCACGGACGAATTGTGGAACGACCGCATCCGCACGACCACCGAGAAGGGCATCGCGTCGATGGCTGACGCGATCATGCAGCGCTGGTTTCCCCCCTCCTACCGCACACATGACAACCCGGCCGTCGTTGGCTACGAGGCGATGCTGACGCGCACCACGGTTGACGGCTATGCAGGCACAAGCGCCGCGCTGCGCGATGCCGACCTGACCGAACAGACAAAAGCGCTGAAACTGCCGACACTGTGCCTCGTCGGCGATCAGGACGGCGCTACTCCGCCGGACCTCGTCCGCTCCCTGGCCGACCTGATCGACGGGGCCGAATACCATGTCATCGAAAATGCGGGGCACCTTCCCTGCATCGACCAGCCAGGGGAGGTTGCCGGCCTGATCGGCCGGTTCCTTTCCGCCAACCATCCCGCACAGGACAGCACCGCATGAGCGACATCGTCACGGTCACGAGAGACGGTGGGGTCGCCGTCGTCACACTGGACAATCCACCCGTGAACGCGCTCTCGCTCAGGCTGAGACAGCCGCTCGACGCAGCGCTCGCCGAACTCAAAGACGATGAAACGGTCGAAGCGGTCGTCATCGCCTGTGCGGGGCGGACCTTCATTTCGGGGGCCGACATCACCGAGTTCGGCAAGCCCGAGGCGACGGCCAGTCCCAATCTGCGCGAACTGATCGTGCGACTGGAAAGCTTCGGCAAGCCGACCGTGGCCGCGATCCACGGCACCGCGTTCGGGGGCGGTCTGGAACTGGCGATGGGATGTCATTTCCGCGTTGCCGTCGCGACGGCGAAATTCGGACTGCCGGAGGTCAAGCTGGGCCTTCTTCCCGGCGCGGGCGGCACGGTGCGCCTGCCCCGGCTGGTCGGACCGTCCAAGGCGCTCGGGATGATCGTGACCGGCAATCCGATCGGGGCGAAGGACGCGCTCGAAAGTGGGCTCGCCGATGCGGTCTTCGACGAGGATCTGGTCGCCAATGCGATCGCCTTCGCACGCGAGAAGGTAAAGGCCGGAGCGCCCCTGGTGGCGGTGCGCGACCGCGATGACAGGCTCGCCGACGCCCGGGCCGATCTGGCCGGGTTCGACGCGGAGATCGCGGAGGTAACGAAGAAGGCGCGCGGGCTCGACGCCCCGAAGCGCTGCGCCGAGGCCGTGCGCAATGCACTGACCATGCCTTTCGACCAGGCGCTGACGACCGAGCGCGAATATTTCGTAGAACTGGTCTCGGGCGACCAGTCGAAGGCGCAGCGGCATCTTTTCTTCGCCCAGCGCGAGGCGGCACGGGTTGAAGGCGTCGATGCGGACGTCAGGCCGCGCCAGATCAGCCGGGTCGGCGTGATCGGCGCGGGCACGATGGGTGGCGGCATCGCCATGTCCTTCGTCAATGGCGGCATTCCCGTCACCATCCTCGAAATGAACGACGAGGCCCTGCAGAGGGGCCTCGGCGTCATCGGCAGGAACTACGACATCTCGGTCTCGCGCGGCTCGCTGACCGAGGACGCCAAAGCCAGGCGCATGGCGATGTTCACCGGCACGACCGACTATGGCGACCTCGCCGGCTGCGATCTCGTCATCGAGGCGGTATTCGAGGAGATGGCGGTCAAGAAGGAGGTGTTCGGCAAGCTCGACCACATCTGCCGGCCGGGCGCGATCCTGGCCACCAACACCTCCTATCTGGACGTCAACGAGATCGCCGCCGCGACCAGCCGGCCCGAGGACGTGCTGGGCATGCACTTCTTCTCGCCCGCCAACGTGATGAAGCTTCTCGAGATCGTGCGAGGCGACAAGACACGGCCCGACGTGCTGGCCACGGTGATCGGACTGGCCAAGAGGATCGGCAAGGTGCCGGTCGTCGTCGGCGTCTGCCACGGTTTCGTCGGCAACCGCATGCTGGCGGCACGCTCTACCGAGCTGGAATCGCTTCTTCTGGAAGGCGCCACGCCGGCCCAGATCGACAAGGTGTTCACCGATTTCGGCTGGCCGATGGGGCCTTTCGCCATGGGCGATCTTGCCGGCCTCGACATCGGCTGGCGCACGCGCAAGTCGCTCGGCAAGACGGCCGCCGTCGCCGACGCGCTGTGCGAGGCGGGCCGCTTCGGCCAGAAGACCGGCAAGGGCTACTACCTCTACGAGAAGGGCTCCCGCACACCTACGCCCGACCCCGAGGTCGAGAAGCTGATCGAGGAGAAGGCCCGCGAGCGCGGCATCAACCGCCGCGACATTTCCGACCAGGAAATCACAGAGCGCACCTACTATCCGATGATTAACGAAGGCGCGAAGATCGTCGACGAGAAGATCGCGGCGCGCCCATCCGACATCGATATCGTATGGGTCAATGGCTATGGCTATCCGATCGGCAAGGGCGGACCGATGCACCATGCCGACGCGATCGGTCTGGCGCATCTGGTCGAACGGCTCGAGCACTGGCATGGCAAGACGGGTCACGATGTCTTCAAGCCATCGCCGCTACTCAAGCGGCTGGCGGCCGAGGGCAAGAGCTTCGCCGCGCTGCAGGCGGGCAAGGCCTGAAATGACGGGGACGGCCGGCCTTGAAGCTCGGCCCTGGACCCGGGCCTATCCGCCAGGCCTGTCGCCGGCCGCGCCGATCGCCGCCTTTCCGGTGCCGACGATCCTCGACCGGTCGGCCAAGCGATGGGGCGACAAGACCGCGTTCGAGTTCCGCGGCCATGCGATCACCTATCGCGACCTGAAGGCCGCAAGCGAGAAAGCCGCGCGCGCATTCGCCGGCCTCGGCGTGAAGCCGGGCGATCGTGTGGCGCTGCTCCTGCCCAACACGCCCTATCATCCGTTCGCCTTTTTCGGTGCGCTGGCGGCGGGCGCGGTCGTGGTCCACCTGTCGCCGCTCGACGCGCCACCCGTCCTGAAGCACAAGATCGCCGACAGCGGCGCGCGGATCGTTGTGACGACCGATGCCGGGGGGCTGGTCGACCGGGTGCTTGGGCTTGCCGAAGAGCCGCTGGTCGACCGCGTGATCGTCGGCGAGGATGCGCGCTGGGCCGGTGGCTACGCGACGCCGCTTGTCCAGGAGGTCACCGGACGGGACGCGGTGCTGTCCTGGACCGACTTCCTCGGTACCGCCGTCGACGCATTGCCGACGCACGAGTACGCTCTCGATGACCTGGCGCTGCTGCAATATACCGGCGGCACCACCGGCATGCCCAAGGCGGCGATGCTGACCCACCGCAACCTGTCCTCCGCGGTTTCGGCCTATGATCTATGGTTCGAGGGATATGAACTGTCCCGGCCCGGCGAGGAGCGGGTGCTCCTCTATCTGCCGCTCTTCCATATCTACGGCCTGACGGCCGTGATGCTGCGCTGCCTCAACAGCGGCCACACGGTTCTGCTGCGCGAACGGTTCGATCCGAACACGGCGCTCGACGAGATCGAGGCCGGCGCGACCGCCCTGCCCGGTGTGCCGACCATGTGGATCGCGATCTGCGCCACGGAAGGCTTCGAGAAGCGCAACCTGTCTTCCCTGAAGCTGTCGGCCTCCGGCGGTGCGCCGATGCCCGTCGAAGTGGCGAAACGCTTTGCCGACAAGACAGGGCTGGAGCTGCGCGGCGGCTGGGGCATGAGCGAAACCTCGCCGGCCGGAACCAACATGCCGCCCAATCGCCCCGACAAGCCGGGCACGATCGGCATTCCGCTGCCGGGCGTCGACCTGCGCATCGTGTCGGTTGCCAATCCGACGGTCGAACTGAAGCCTGGCGAGACGGGAGAACTGGCGGTCCGCGGGCCGAACGTGACGCGCAGTTATCACAACCGGCCGGACGAGAACCGCGCCTCGTTCGTCGATGGCTGGTTCCTTACCGGCGACATCGGCCATATGGACCAGGACGGTTTCTTCTTCATCGTCGACCGCAAGAAGGACATGATCATCTCCGGCGGCTTCAACGTCTATCCGCAGATGATCGAACAGGCGATCTATGAGCATCCCGACGTGGAGGAAGTGCTGGTCATCGGCGTCGCCGACGCCTATCGCGGCGAAGCGGCGAAGGCCTTCGTGAAGCTGCGCGCAGGCGCGCCTGAACTCAGCCTCGACCAGCTTCGAGCCTTCCTAAAGGGGCGTGTCGGGCCGCATGAAATGCCCGCCGAACTGGAGATCCGGCCTGCCTTGCCGCGCACGCCGGTTGGCAAGCTTTCCAAACTCGAACTCAAGCAGGAAGAGCGGGCGAAAGCCGTCCGCCTGGCATCCAAGGGAGACGCCGCATGAGAGAAGCCGTCATCGTCTCGACAGCCCGCACGCCCGTCGGCAAGGCCTATCGCGGCGCGCTCAATGACACGCCCGGCGCCACGCTCGGCGGCCACGCCATCGCCGAAGCGCTGAAACGCTCCGGCGTCGACGGCGCCGAAATCGAGGACGTGGTGATGGGCTGCGCCATGCAGGAGGGCGCGACCGGCCTCAACGTCGCGCGGCGCGCGCTGGTGACGGCGGGCCTGCCGGTGACGACCGCCGGCACCACGATCGACCGGCAGTGCTCGTCCGGCCTGCAGGCGATGGCGGTGCTCGCCAATGCGATCCGCAACGACGGCGTGACGGCGGGAATAGCCGGGGGGCTGGAATCTATCAGCCTCGTCCAGAACGACCATCGCAACACGTTCCGCCTGAAGGACGATAACCTCATGGCGGTGAAGCCCGAAATCTACATGCCGATGATCGACACGGCCGAAGTGGTGTCAAAGCGCTACGGCATCGGCCGCGACAGGCAGGACGAGTACGGGCTGGAATCGCAGCGCCGGGTCGCGGCCGCGCGCGAGTTTGGGCGTTTCGACGCCGAGATCGCGCCGATCAAGGTGCGCATGGCCGTGGTCGACAAGGAGACAAAGGAGGTCAGCCACAAGGACGTGACGCTTTCGCATGACGAGGGGCCGCGCCCCGACACGACCGCCGAGGGCCTCGCGGGCCTGAAGCCCGTCCGCGAGAACGGCACGATCACGGCCGGCAACGCCAGCCAGTTGTCGGACGGCGCTTCGGCCAATGTCATCCTGGAAGCGAAGGAAGCGGAACGGCGCGGGCTGGAGCCGCTCGGCATCTTCCGCGGCTTCAATGTCGCCGGCTGCGAGCCGGACGAGATGGGCATTGGCCCCGTCTTCGCGGTGCCGCGCCTCTTGCAGCGACACGGGCTCAAGGTGGACGACATCGGGCTTTGGGAACTGAACGAGGCCTTCGCAGTGCAGGTCATCTATTGTCGCGACCGGCTCGGCATCGACCCCGAGAAACTTAACGTCAACGGCGGCGCGATCGCGCTCGGCCATCCCTATGGCATGTCCGGTTCGCGTCTGGCGGGGCATGCGCTGATAGAGGGCAAGCGCCGCGGCGTGAAATACGCTGTCGTGACGATGTGCGTGGGTGGCGGGATGGGCGCGGCCGGGCTGTTCGAGATCAATTGAGTCGGTCGCTTTTCGTAAGTCGTCGGTCGACCGCCTTCCGAGCGGCGACCCACGACCGACGACCGCGCTAGCCAAAGGAGGATACGATCATGGACCTTCGCTACACGGACGAGGAACTGGCGTTCCGCGACGAGGTGCGGGCCTTCCTGGAAGAAAAGCTGCCCGAGGACATCCGGCAGCGCATGATCGACGGCGAGCACGGCCGCAAGGAGGATCTCGTAAAATGGTCGCGCATCCTCAACGAGAAGGGTTGGGCGGTACCGCACTGGCCGGTCGAGTATGGCGGCACGGGCTGGGACCCCATGAAGCAGTATATCTTTCTGGAAGAGACACAGAAATGGCCGGCCCCGCAGCCGCTCGCCTTCGGCGTCAACATGGTCGGTCCCGTCATCTACACATTTGGAAACGAGGCGCAGAAGGAGCGCTTCCTGCCGAGGATCGCCAATCTGGACGACTGGTGGTGCCAGGGCTTTTCCGAACCCGGAGCCGGTTCGGACCTCGCTTCGCTCAAGACGAAGGCGGTGCGCGAGGGCGATCACTATGTCGTCAACGGCCAGAAGACCTGGACGACGCTGGCGCAGCATGCCGACTGGATCTTCTGCCTCGTGCGCACCAGCACCGAAGGCAAGAAACAGGAGGGCATCTCCTTCCTGCTGATCGACATGACCACGCCCGGCATCGAGGTGCGGCCGATCGTGACTATGGATGGCGGGCGCGAGATCAACGAGGTGTTCCTGATCGACGTGAAGGTGCCGGTGGAAAACCTGGTCGGCGAAGAAAACAAGGGCTGGGACTATGCCAAGTTCCTGCTCGGCAACGAGCGCACCAACATCGCCCGCATCGGCCTGTCCAAGCAGCGCGTGGCGCGCATCCGCGAGCTTTCGAAGCTGGAAATGTCCGGGGGACGGCCGCTCTGGGAGGATGAGCGGTTCCGCGAGAAGCTGGTTTCGATCGAGATCGATCTGAAAGCGCTGGAGATGACGCAGCTTCGGGTTGTGGCCGCCGATGCCAAGCGCGGCAACACCGGCAAGCCCGATCCCGCCTCATCGATACTCAAGATCAAGGGATCGCAGATACAGCAGGAGACCACGCATCTGCTCATGCAGGTCATGGGTCCCTGGGCCATGCCCTATCAGGGCGAGACCGACGAGGGCTGGAACGAGCCGCCGATCGGTCCAGGCTACGGCGCGCACGCCGCACCCGCCTATTTCAACAATCGCAAGGTCTCGATCTATGGCGGCTCGAACGAGATCCAGAAGAATATCATCGCCAAGGCCGTGCTGGGACTCTGATCCCGGCCGGCCAGCACAATCATGATGGAAAGCGGGACGCAGGCATGGATTTCGACCTGAGCGAAGAACAGACGATGCTCAAGGACTCGCTGGAGCGGCTCCTGGCCGACCGCTACGGCTTCGAGCAGCGCAACAGGCACCTCGCATCACCCGAGGGCTGGAGTGCCGACATGTGGGGACAATATGCCGAGATGGGCCTGATGGCCCTGCCCTTCGCGGAGGAGGACGGCGGGCTCGGCGGCGGTCCGGTCGAAACCATGATCGTCATGGAGGCGCTCGGCAAGTCGCTCGCGCTCGAGCCCTATTGGCCGACGGTCGTGGTGGGCGGCGGCTTCGTGGCCGCCGGCGGCAGCACCGAGCAGAAGGCCGAGATCATCCCGCTGGTCGCCGAGGGCTCGCTCAAGCTCGCCTTCGCGCAGGTCGAGAAGAATTCGCGCTACGATCTCCACCATGTGGAGACGACCGCCAGAAGAAACGGCTCGGGCTACGTTCTGTCGGGTGCCAAGGGCGTGGTCATCGGCGGCGACAGCGCCGACCGGCTGATCGTCACGGCCCGCACGGCGGGTGATACACGGGACGAGGCCGGCATCGGCGTGTTCGTCGTCGATGCCAAGGCCGAAGGCGTATCGCGCCGCGGCTACGCCATGCAGGATGGTCAGCGGGCGGCCGAAATCACCTTCGAGAATGTCAACGTTCCGGCCGACGCCGTGCTTGGCGATCCCGAGGGCGGACTGCCGCTCGTGCGCGCCGTCGTCGACCGCGCGATCGCCGCACTCTGCGCGGAAGCCGTCGGTGTGATGGGCGAGATGCACGCGCAGACGGTCGACTACCTCAAGGTCCGCAAGCAATTCGGCGTGGCCATCGGCCAGTTCCAGTCGCTTCAGCACATGGCAGTCGACATGTTCGTGGCGCATGAGCAGGCGCGTTCCATCGTGCACTATGCAACGATGATGGCGGCCAGCGAGGACGCCACCGAACGCCGCCGCGCCATACACGCGGCCAAGGCCGAGGTCGGCCGGGACGGGCGTCTGGTCGGCGAGAACGCGATCCAGCTTCACGGCGGCGTCGGCATGACGATGGAATATGCCGTCGGGCACTATTTCAAACGCATGACGATGATCGACCTGACGTTCGGAGACCACGACCATCATCTGCGCGCGCTGGCGGCGGAAGGCGGCCTGTTTCAGGACTAGCTTGATTTCATCGGCGAGCGGACTATTCGTTGCCGGTGATCAGCGCTCGGGAGAATTGCATGATGGAAATGCGGCGGATTACCGACGACTACGCGGTGTCCGGCCAGATCGAGCCGGCCGACGTCGCCGAGATCGCCAGGGCCGGATACAGAACGATCGTCTGTCATCGTCCCGACGGCGAGGTGCCAGACCAGCCGTCGCACGCCGAGATCGAGGCGGCCGCGCGTGCCGCCGGACTGGACTTCCGCTACATTCCCGTCGTCAGCGGACAGATGACCGCCGACAACGTGGCCGACATGGCCGCCGTCCTGGATGCTGTCGAAGGCCCGGTCTTCGGCTATTGCCGCTCGGGCGCGCGCTCGACCAACATCTTCATGGCCGCGCGCCAGGGGCGTTGACGGCGCTGCTCAATAGAGCAGCCGCAGCATGAAGAGCGAGATGACCGGGAAGGCGGTCAGTATCGTGATCCGGACCATGTCGGTGATGACGAAGGGCGAGACGCCGCGATAGGTCGCCATGATCGGCGTGCCTTTCGACATGGAGTTGATCACGAAGAGATTCATGCCCACGGGTGGCGTGATCAGGCCGACCTCGACGACCACCAGAACGATGATCCCGAACCAGATGGCGAACTCCTCCGGGCCGAGACCATAGTCGAGCGCCGTTACGATCGGGAAGAAGATCGGCACGGTCAGCAGGATCATGGACAGCGAGTCCATCACGCAGCCGAGCAGCAGGTAGATGATCAGCACGACAACCATGACCAGCCATGGATTGAAGCCCTGGCCGGCGATCCATCTCGCGGCTTCCTGCGGAAGCTGGGAGACGGCGAGGAAGGAATTGTACATCGCGGCACCAAAGACGATGAAGAAGATCATCGCCGTCGCGCTCGCCGTTCCGAGGATCGATTCCACCAGGGTCCTGCGCGTCAACCCGCCATTGACGAGCGCAATGAGGCCGGTGCCGGCCGCGCCGATGGCCGCCGCCTCGGTCGGCGTGAACCAGCCGAAATAGATGCCGCCGACCACCGCGAAGAAGACCAGCATGACCGGCCAGACATCGAGCAGCGCCCTGAAGCGCTCGGAATAGGGCGCGCGCTCGCTGTGGCCGGCCTGTCCCGGAAACAGACGCACATAGACGGCAATCGCGATCATGTAGCCGAGAGCGGCGAGCACGCCCGGCACGAAGGCGGCAAGGAACAGCTTGGCGATATTCTGCTCGGCGAGGATGGCGTAGATCACCAGAACCACCGAAGGTGGTATGAGGATGCCCAACGTGCCGCCCGCCGCCAGCGTGCCCGTCGCCAGTCCGGCCGAATAGCCGTAGCGCTTGAGTTCGGGCAGCGCCACCTGCGCCATCGTGGCGGCCGTCGCCAGCGAGGACCCGCAGATCGCGCCGAAGCCCGCGCAGGCGCCGATCGCGGCCATCGCCACGCCGCCCTTGCGATGGCCGAGCCACTTTTCAGCCGCCTTGAACAGCGACGTCGACATGCCGCCCAGGCCCGCGAACTGCCCCATCAAGAGGAACAGCGGAATGATCGACAGCGAATAGCTGGAGAAGGTCGAGTAGGTCTCGTTCTTGAGCTTAGCCAGGATCGGATTGACGCTGCCGAACACGAACCATGATCCGGCAAGCCCGACCAGAAGCATGGACAGCCCGATCGGGATACGCAGGAAGATGAGGATCATCAGAAGTGGAAACGACCAGATCCCGGCTTCGAGATTGCTCAATGCATTCCCCCCTGCCCGGGCTCGACGATCGTCTGTCCGGACGCGACTTCACGGAAACGCACGAACAGCATGTAGAACGACACGATCACCGCGCCGATGGCCGCGACCAGCGAGGCCGCATAGGCCCACCACACCGGAAACTGCAGGATGAAGGTCGTTTCGCCATAGTTCAGCTTGTCGATCGTGCCCGCCCAAAGGCGCCAGGCGATGATGACGATCACGAAGGTCATCAGAGCCTCGCTGACCAGATCGATGACACGGTTCACCACTGACGGAAACAAGCCGGTGAAGAGGTCGACGGCGGCGTGGCCGCGCATGAGCTGGCACCAGGGGAGAAAGGCGAACACGGCAAAGCCGGTGCCGGCCTCGACCAGCTCGAAATCGCCGGGAACTGGCCCCATCCCGAACGTGTTCAGCGATCGCCCGGTTATCGATACGACCGTGATGAGCGTGATGGCGACGAGCACGAGGCCGCCGGCAAGAGCCAGCCCGCGCGCAAGCCAAACAATGACTGGCGACAGTGTCACCCGAGCGTTCCTCCCCGCGTCGACGAGTGCGCGGCGTTCCGTGTTCCCGGCATCACGCTAGCCTCGGAGCCGCGGGAGGGCAACACGGGGGCGCGATAATCGGTATGATGTATAACAAAAAATCGGGACGACGGAAGCCGCGGCGCAATCAGGCCGTGAAGAGCCGGCATGACCCGCTACCGGAGCGGGTCGAGCCCGCTCCGGTCGTTCATCCGTTACTGCTGATCGGTGTACTTCGCGATCAGTTCCCGGGCTTCATCGATCAGCGCCTGGCCGTCGATGCCCTTTCCTTCCATTTCCTTCACCCAGTTCTCGTAGACCGGTTCGGCGGCTGCTTCCCAGCGCGCCACTTCCTCGGGCGAGAGCGTGATGATGTTGTTGCCGCGATCAACCGCGATCTTGCGCGACGGCACGTCCGCACCAGCCTGGGTGCTGCCGGCGAAGGCCGAGAAGTCCTGGCCGGAGTGGTCGTCGATCACCTTCTTCAGTTCCGGCGACAGGCTTTCATACTTGGCCTTGTTCATCGCCAGCACGAAGGCGGTGGTGTAGAGCGACTTCCCCTCGCCAAATTCCGTATGGTTCTCGACAAGTTCAGGCACCTTGAGGGCCGCCGTCACTTCCCAGGGAATGACCGCCCCGTCGATGACGCCCTTGGACAGAGCCTCGGTGACGGCCGGAACCGGCATGCCGACCGCGGTCGAGCCGAGTTCGCCGAGAAGCCCGGTGATGACCCGGGTCGGCGCGCGCAGCTTGAGACCCTTCATGTCCTCCAGCTTCTCGACCGGGCGATTGGAATGAATCATGCCCGGGCCGTGCACCCACACGCCGATCACATGGACGTCCTTGAAGTCGGCGTCCTTCATATGCTTCTCGAAGAGGTCCCAATAGGCGCGCGAGGTCGCGTCGGCATTGGTCATCATGAACGGAAGCTCGAACACCTCAGGGCGCGGAAAGCGGCCGGGCGTGTAGCCGACGACGGTCCAGACCACGTCGGCCGTGCCGTCGATCGCCTGGTCGATCAGTTGAGGTGGCGTGCCGCCGAGCTGCATGGAAGGATAGCGCTCGACCTTGATCTTGCCGCCGGACGCCTCCTCGACGTCGTCTGCCCAGACATCGAGCACCAGCTTCGGCACATTGGCCTGGGCGGGCAGGAACTGATGCAGACGCAAGGTGACTTCCTGAGCGAAGCTTGCGGTCGTCGAAAGCCACCCGGCGGCGGCGATTGCACCCGCGAGCGCGAGCGATCTGAATGCGTGCAGTTTCATTGGGTTCTCCTCCCGAGATGCGTCCGGCGGCATTGCGCTGGCCGGTTCGCGTTGCTCCCGACGGGACTATTCCGCAACAGTCCCTCGATTTCCAGTCAGCGGATGGATTCGGCAATATATTACATAAAGCCGCCCCTCCCGGAATTTTTTGTAACATATCAAAGTGGCAGGGCGCCAGTCTCCTTCAGCGTCTGCAGGACGATCGCCGTTTTCACATGCTGTACCGACTCGTGCGGGAGGAGCACGTCGTTGACGAAGTCCGACAGCGACCGCAGGTCGCGTGTCACCACCTTGAGAATGTAGTCCATCTCGCCCGTCAGCGCGTGAGCCTCCTGCACTTCCGGCAGGCGCTCAACCAGTTCGGCGAAGCGGCGGGCATTGTCGCGATTGTGCGTGGCGAGCGTTACGGTAACGACATTGACCAGCGACCAGCCGAGCCGCTCCCGGTCCAGGATCGCGCCGTAGCCGCGAATCAGCCCCTCTTCCTCCAGCCTCTGGCGCCGGCGCGAACACTGCGAGGCGGACAGGTGAACGCGCTCGGCAAGTTCGGCGTTGGTGAGCCGGGCATCCTCCTGGAGCAGGGCGAGGATCTTGCGGTCAAAACCGTCGATACGATCGAACTGCGCACTCATGACGCCTCCTATGCGCGTTTCATGCATCCATAAAGGCATCACGCGCCACGAATACAACCATCTCGCATGCGATCGGCGTTATGATCATGGCAAGTTACCCGAGGATCGAGGAGAACCACCATGGGGCCCTTCCCGCACGACGCGCCGCCCGCCAGGATCACCAGGGACAATCCGGCCGGCACGGACGGATTCGAGTTCGTCGAATTCGCGCATCCGGAGCCCGAGAAGCTCGAAACGCTCTTCACCAGGATGGGCTACACGCCCGTCGCCTGCCACAAGACGAAGGCCGTCACGGTCTGGAGGCAGGGCGACATCAACTATGTCGTCAACGCCGAGCCCCGCTCGCACGCCATGCGCTTTGTCGAAGAGCACGGTCCCTGCGCGCCGTCCATGGCGTGGCGCGTGGTCGACGCGAAGCACGCCTTCGACCACGCCGTTTCAAAGGGCGCGACGCCCTATGAGGGAAACGACAAGACGCTCGACGTTCCGGCGATCATCGGCATCGGCGGATCGCTGCTCTATTTCGTCGACGCCTACGGTGAAAAAGGTTCGGCCTATGACGCCGAGTTCGATTGGCTGGGAGAGCGCGACCCGAAGCCGGAAGGCGTGGGCTTCTATTATCTCGACCACCTGACCCACAATGTCTATCGCGGCAACATGGACAAGTGGTGGGATTTCTATCGCGACCTGTTCGGATTCAAGCAGATTCACTTCTTCGACATCGACGGCAAGATTACGGGTCTTGTCAGCCGCGCGATTACTTCCCCCTGCGGCAAGATCAGGATACCGCTCAACGAGTCCAAGGACGATACGAGCCAGATCGCCGAATATCTGAAGAAATACAACGGCGAAGGCATACAGCATATCGCCGTCGGCACCGATGGCATCTACGATGCGACGGACAGGCTTGCCGAGAACGGCCTGAAATTCATGCCGGGCCCACCCGAAACCTATTACGAGATGTCGTATGATCGCGTGAACGGCCATGACGAGCCGGTCGAGCGGATGAAGAAGCACGGCATTCTGATCGACGGCGAGGGCGTGGTCGATGGCGGCATGACCAAGATCCTGTTGCAGATTTTCTCCAGGACCGTGATCGGGCCGATCTTCTTCGAGTTCATCCAGAGGAAGGGCGACGAGGGATTCGGCGAGGGCAATTTCCGGGCGCTGTTCGAGTCGATCGAGGAAGATCAGATCCGGCGTGGGATCATCAACGTGGAAGCAGCGGAGTAGCGCTGGCGCGAAGGTCCTTCATGCGCCCACAAAGGCTTTGATGGCGGAATGCTCCTCCAGTTGGCGCGCGCCGAGCGGCGTGCGCCGCAGATAGACAAGTTGGCCGATCAGCGCAAAATCACACAGGAAGGGCCGGTCGCCGAGAAGGAATGGCCCCGGCTCGATCAACGCCTCGATGGCGGCGAGGTGCCGCTGCAGGTCGGACAGAACATGCGCCGGCGGTTTTCGCGCCGTCCCCTGGCCACGTGTCTGGTTGAGCACACGCCGCAGATAGAAGCGATAGGCGGCGTATCCAAACAGCCCGCTGCCGAACACCTTCGGCACCATCCTGCGGCCTTCCGGATCAGACCACTGGTAATATAGGTTCACGAAGTAGAGCGACTCGTCGGACCATTCCTCGATGGCATGGCAAACCCCACGCTCCCGGGGGCTGGACGGAATGATCGCAGGGTCTGGAAAACGGCTTTCCAGCTCATAGGCAATGTCGGTCGAATCCACGAACAGGCGGCCGTCTATCTCCAGCGCCGGCGCCTTGCCGATCTTGCCGCGCCGGCGGATTTCGCGGAAATTGGCGGGCGCAAGTATCGGCACCCTAGCGTAGTCGAGGCGCTTGTATTCCAGGATGGCCCGTACCTTCAGCGAGAAGGGCGAGGCAGGCCAGTCGAACAGCTTAATCGGCGGTTGCACGGCGAGGCACCGTCGCAGGTCCGCGGCCTCTGCCGCCCCCGCAGCCTTTCATGCCGATTATGCGCCGTAGCGACTTCCGGTCAATGATGCCGCTGACGACCGAAAGGTCCCATCAATCCCCGCCGCCTTCAAGACCGCCCGCAGCGTCTCCAGATCACCCACCCGGTTGGCAAGCAGCAGCACCAGCCGCGCGTTGAGGCGTGCGCTCTCCTCGAAGGAAAGCCCTTCATGCGCCGCCATCAGCGCGGCGTAGAAATCATCGCCCGCAGCACCCAGCAGGTCGCGACCCACGTCTTCCACCATCATACCCTCCCCGTCGCGCGCGCCAGCGCTGCCTTCACCCTTTCGCGGGTCGCGGCCTCCAAGCGCGCGGCGACATGCTGGTCAGGCCGCACGAGATAGACGTTGCCCGCGCCGTAGCGCGCCGCGACCAATCCCTCTGCGTCGAACAGCACGGTCACGCCGTCGATGCCGCGGGAGCGGTCGGCGGTGACGAGGATGCGGTCAAGGCCCGGCGGCACGCCATCGGGAATGTCCGCCTCCACCGCCATCACCGCGAAGCGGCCGCCGAAATGGTTCAGCAGCCAGTCGCCATCGCCGACCGGCGCGTCGGGCATTGCCTGGCCGGGCTCCACGCCGCTGCCATCCGCGGCCGGTGTCTGGAGCGATAGGCCGGCCAAAGAGCAGGGCCTGGACAGCCGTCCGGAATTGACGAGGCGACGGGCGAATTCGTGCTCGCCGGCGAGATCGAGCACGGAATCGCGGAAGACGCGCTCCATCTCAGTCTTCGGCGTCATGAAGGAGGTGGCGCGGGACGAGTTCAGAATGTTCTCGTCGGCGCCATGGACGCGTTCCTCGTCATAGGTGGCAACCAGCCCCTCGGGCGCATCGCCGCGCAGCACCATGGCCAGCTTCCAGACGAGATTGTCGACATCCTGGATGCCGCCATTGCCGCCGCGCGCGCCGAAGGGCGAGACGATGTGGGCCGAGTCGCCCGCGAACACGATGCGACCATGGACGAACTTCGCCAGCCGCCGGCACTGGAAGGTGTAGACCGAGACCCAGTCGAGTTCGAATGGACGATCGCCGACGATCTTCTCGATGCGCGGAATCACATTTTCCGGCTTCTTCTCCTCCTCGGGGTCGGCGTCCCAGCCGAGTTGGAGGTCGATGCGCCAGATGTCGTCGGGCTGCTTGTGGAGCAGCGCCGACTGACCGGAGTGAAACGGCGGCTCGAACCAGAACCAGCGCTCGGACGGGAAGTCGGCCTTCATCTCGACATCGGCGATGAGGAAGCGCTCCTCAAAGACGCGTCCCTCGAAATCGAGCCCGAGCATGGAGCGGACCGGGGAGCGGGCGCCGTCGCAGGCGATCAGCCATTCGGCGTCGAGGTCATATGAGCCGTCGGGCGTGTCGACCGTCACGCGGACACCGTCGGCGCGTGGGGACACGCCCGTGACGCGGTTTTTCCAGCGCAGGTCGATCAGGTCGGGAAAGGCCCGCGCGCGCTCGACCAGATATTGTTCGACCCAGTATTGCTGAAGATTGATGAAGGCCGGCATCTTGTGGCCGGCTTCGGGCAGGAGATCGAAGCTCCAGACCTCGCGGTCGCGATGGAAGAGGCGCCCGACCTTCCAGGTCACCCCCTTTTCCAGCATCGGATCGGCCACGCCAAGGCGATCGAAGATCTCCAGCGTGCGCTTGGACCAGCAGATGGCGCGGCTGCCCAGCGAGACCACGTCATTGTCGTCCAGCACCACGCAGCGAATGCCGTGCAACGCCAGGTCGAGCGCCGCCGCCAGCCCGACGGGGCCCGCACCGACGATGGCGACCGGCGCGTTGAACGCTTTCCCGCCGGAGAGTTCGGGCGGGGTACGATAGGGGAAGCGGGCGTAGCTATAGCGGGGCATCAGGGCGATCCCCCAGCCGCGCCAGTTCCTCGCGTCTCAGCGGTTCGTCGAAGTCGAGGAAGAACTCGTCGAGTTGCGGCGGCTTGATGCTCGAGCCGGACAGCATGGCGTGGACCTGCCCGCGATGATGGACGTCGTGCAGGAAGATATGCGCCAGCAGGTCGGCGACACGCTCCGGAAACTTGCCGGCCTGGCCGCGATCGGTGACGACACGGCGATCCATGTCGCTCTCCGCCAAGCCGTCGCAAAAGGCGATCATGCGCATGTCCCATTCGGTCTGGGCGGCGGCCAGCGCGGCCGGATCGTCAAAAGCCACGAAAGTGTGGAAGGCGGCAGGACCGAGGCCGCCTTGCTCCAGCGCATCAAGATAGTAGCGGTCGACCGCAAGAATGTGATTGAGCGTGGCGGCGATGGAGGGAAAGAAGCTCACGCGATCCGCATGGAACTCGCCGGGAGCAAGCGCCAGTACGGCGCGGTAGAGCCGGTCGTTGGACCAGCGGTTGTTGCGCGCCATCTTGGCGAAATGAGCAACCAGCCCCATCGTATCCTCCCGACCAGGCTCGCGCTCAGCCTTCGGCCGCGGGCCAGACCTGCAGGAATATTCCGTAAGCGATAACGCCGATCACCACGATCAGGAGCCGCTTGTTCATCTGGCTGCGCAGTTCCTGCGTCTCCGCGTCCTGCGCGACGTCACGGTTCATCGCGACGGGGATGAGGCGGGACAGGCCGGGCGCACCGCCGGTTCGCCCCGAGCGATGCTCGATGGCATGGCAGATACGGGTGGCGGTGAGCAGGTTGAGGATCATGGCCATGCCCCAGAAGGCCGAGATCGCGAAGAATATGAGCCGGTGGTCCATGTCCTATCCCTGAAGGGCCTCCCACATCTGCCGGTCGCGCTCGGCCGTCCAGATGCGCGGCGTGTCGATGCCGAGCGCCTCGTCATAGGCGCGCGCGACGTTGAAGGGCAGGCAGTGCTCGTAGATGGCATAGGAGGAGAACTTCGGATCGCAGGCGGCGCGGCAGGCATCCCACGCCTCCTTGAGCGAGCCACCGCCCTGCGCGACACGCGCCACCGGCCGATAGGTCGAGGTGACGAAATCGGCGGTATTGGCGAGCGCCTCCGCTACCTTTTCCGGCCCGACGAGCGCGTCGCCACGGCCCGGCGCGATGGCGTCGAGATCATAGGCGTCGATTGCCGCGAGGGTGGCCGGCCAGTCGGCGAAATGGCCGTCCCCGCAATAGCAGGCCGAGTGATACTCCACGATGTCGCCGGTAAACATCACATTGGCGTCCGGCACATGGGCCACGATGTCGCCGGCGGTATGAGCCCGGCCGAGGAAGGCGAGATCGACCCGGCGCCGGCCAAGATAGAGCGTCATCGTGTCGGAGAAGGTGATGCTCGGCCAGGTCAGGCCGGGGATGGATTCATGGCCCTGGAACAGGCGCGGGAAACGGCCGAGCTCCGAATCCCAATCCTCCTGACCGCGCTCGACAACCATGGCGCGCGCCGTGTCCGACATGATGATCTGGTCGGCCTGGTAGGCCGAGGCGCCGAGCACGCGCACGGCGTGATAGTGGGTCAGGACGACGTACTTGATCGGCTTGTCGGTGACGGTCCTGATCTTTTCGATGACCTTGCCCGCAAGTCGCGGCGTGGCCTGCGCATCGACGATCATGACCGAATCGTCGCCGATGACGACGCCGGTATTGGGATCACCTTCGGCGGTGAAGGCCCACAGATCGCGGCCGATTTCGGTGAAGGAAACGGTCTTTTCGGCGAGGTCGCCGGCGGAGGCGAATTGTTTAGCCATCGGCGCGGGTGTCCTTCTCGTATTTCTCCACCGTCTGCTCAATCGCGCCGAAGATGGAGTGGCCGGCCTGGTCCTTCATCTCGATGCGCACCGTGTCGCCGAAGCGCATGAAGGGCGTCGAAGGCTTGCCGGATTCGATGGTCTCGATGGTGCGGATCTCGGCGATGCAGGAATAGCCCACGCCGCCCGCCCCGACAGGCTTGCCGGGGCCGCCGTCGAGCTTGTTGGAGACGGTGCCCGAGCCGATGATCGCGCCCGCCGACAGGGGCCGCGTCTTGGCGGCATGAGCGATCAGCGTCGGGAAATCGAAGGTCATGTCGACGCCGGCATCGGCGCGGCCGAAAGGCTGGCCGTTCAGGTCGACCATCAGCGGCAGGTGGACCTTGCCGCCGTCCCACGCATCGCCGAGTTCGTCCGGCGTGACGGCGACCGGCGAGAAGGCCGAGGAGGGTTTGGACTGAAAGAAGCCGAACCCCTTGCCGAGCTCGGCCGGAACGAGGTTTCTGAGCGACACGTCGTTGACCAGCATGACGAGGCGGATGGCCTCGCGCGCATGACCGGCCGAGGCGCCCATCGGCACGTCGTCGACGATGACGGCGACCTCGCCCTCCATATCGATGCCCCAGGCCTCGTCCTGCATCAGGATCGGGTCGCGCGGACCTAGGAAGGAATCGGAGCCGCCCTGATAGATCAGCGGATCGGTCCAGAAGCTTTCCGGCATCTCGGCATTGCGTGCCTTGCGCACGAGTTCGACGTGATTGACGTAGGCCGAGCCATCCGCCCACTGATAGGCACGCGGCAAAGGTGACATGGCGTCATGCTCATGGAAGCGCTCGACAGGGACGGAGCCGTGATCGAGGCTCTCGGCCAGCGCCTCCAGATGCGGGGCGATGCGGGACCAGCCGTCGAGCGCCGCCTGCAGCGTCGGGACGAGAAAGGAAGCGTCGGTGCAGCGGGTCAGGTCGCGGCTGACGAGAACAAGACGGCCGTCGCGGGTGCCGTTCCTGAGGGTGGCGAGTTTCATTCGGTCTCCCATCATTCCTCCCCTGGAGGGAGGGCGCCGAGCAAAGCTGGGCGGGTTGGATAGCCCATGCCATGCCCGGCATCTTATTTGTATCCACTATGGCCGCTGCGGCCCCACTCGTCCAATCGCCCGCGGCGCTTGTCCGTCCTTCGGACCCCCTTGAGGGGAAGGAAAACTTCTCAACTCCAGTCGCCTTCCTTCGTCCCGTCGAAGCGCTTCTTCAGGCCGTCCCAGCAGTCGACATAGTCGTCCTGCAAAGTCTCGGTGCCGGCGGCGTATTGCGTCAGCATCTGGGGAAAGCGCGTCTCGAACATGAAGGCCATGGTGTCCTCCAGCTTGACCGGCTTCAAGTCGGCCCTGGTCGCCTTGTCGAAGCCGAAGGCGTCCGGGCCGTGCGCCAGCATCATGTTATGAAGCGACATGCCGCCAGGCACGAAGCCCTTCTCCTTGGCATCGTACTGGCCTTTGATGAGACCCATGAACTCCGACATGATGTTGCGATGATACCAGGGCGGGCGGAAGGTGTTTTCCGCCACCAGCCAGCGCGGCGGAAAAATAACGAAATCGACATTGGCCGTGCCCTCCTCGCCGGAAGGCGCCGTCAGCACGGTGAAGATCGACGGATCGGGATGGTCGAACAGGATTGCGCCGACCGGCGAAAAGGTCGCGAGGTCGTATTTGTAGGGCGCGTAATTGCCGTGCCAGGCGACGACGTCGAGCGGGCAGGCGCCGATCTCGGTGACGTAGAATTTTCCGCACCATTTGACGACCAGCCGGCATGGGCGGTCACTGTCCTCGTACCACGCGACGGGTGTCTTGAAGTCGCGCGGATTGGCCAGACAGTTGGCGCCGATCGGGCCGCGGTCGGGCAGGGTGAACTTGGCGCCGTAATTTTCGCAGACATAGCCGCGGACGGGTCCATCGATCAGCTCGACCCTGAAGGTCAGCCCGCGCGGCAGGATGCAGATTTCTCCGGGCCGGACCTCGATGATCCCCATTTCGGTGAGGAAGCGCAAACCGCCCTCTTGCGGCACGACGAGAAGCTCGCCGTCGGCGTTGAAGAAGTGGTCGTCCACCATGTCGGTATTGGCGACATAGACATGGGCCGCCATGCCGGACTGGCCAACGGCGTCGCCGGCCGTCGTCATGGTGCGTATGCCGGCGAGGAAATCGGTCTTCTCGTTCGGGATCGGCGTCGGGTCCCAGCGGAGCTGGCCGATGGCGAGGTCGTGTTCGTTCTGGGCCGGCGCGGTCTTCCACATCGGCAAGGCGGTCGCCTTGAAGCGACCGTGATGCTTCACGCTGGGACGGATACGGTAGAGCCAGGAGCGCTCATTGGTGCCGCGTGGCGCGGTGAAGGGCGAGCCCGACAACTGTTCGGCGTAAAGCCCGTAGGCGGGGCGCTGCGGCGAATTCATGCCTTGTGGCAGCGCGCCCGGCAGGGCCTCGGTCTCGAAGTCGTTGCCGAAGCCCGGCATATAGGAAACGGCCATGGAAGCCTCCTCCCGTTGAAAGCGATCCGTTTCATCCGTAACGGTTGATTTTGTAACCATCAACGGCGAGCGAGGGCATGGCGATCGACGAACCCCTGCGGCTGGAAAGCTTCCTGCCTTACCGGCTGAACCGGCTAGCCGATGCGGTGAGCCGCGACTTCGCCCGGATCTATCGCGAACGGTACGGGCTGACCCGGCCGGAATGGCGGCTTCTGGCGACGCTCGGCCAGTACGGGCGCATGACGGCGACGGAGATCGGCAGGCATTCGGCCATGCACAAGACCAAGGTCAGCCGGGCGGTCGCCGCGTTGGAGAAGCGGCGCTGGCTGACGCGGCAGGCGGACGAGGCCGACCGGCGGCTGGAACATCTGCAACTTACCCAGGCTGGTGCAGACGCCTATGGCGACATGGTTCCTTTTGCCCGCGCCTTCGAGGAGAGGCTATGGGCTGGCATAGAACCGCCGTGCAGGAAGGATTTCGAGACCGGGCTGAAGCGGCTGGAGGCGGCGCTTATCGACAGGTCGTGACCAATTATACCTACGGCTCCGGCCGTCCGCCCGTCGTCGTGAAGCAGGGCCATAACCCCCCGCCCCTGGGCTGCCGGGGCGAGCCGCCCGACCCGTCCCGGCAGGTCAGGGGCGGGGAAAATCCATATGCGCCAGCCCCCGGTGTGGCGGGGTGTGAACAGATTCCGGCGCCGGCCCCAGCAGAACCGGCCTTTTCAACGAATCTTGGTCCGACTTTATCCACGCCTCCCGCGACCGGCCTGACAATGCCCGCCGGTGAACGGAGGTCGCGAGATGGACGGTGATACGGCAAGATGGGACGGGAGGTTGCGGCGCATCATCGCCGTCCTCGTCGCGCTTGCCGTGCTGGCGGAGCGCGCCGCTGACCGGTCCTATCCGGTCCGCTGTTTCGTTCTGTGGCTGTTGCGGCGGGCCGAGGCCGTGGTGGCGGACTTCGTCGCCGAGGCGACGGGCATGCCGCAGCCGGCCTTCGCCGGCATCGGCACGACCGGAAACGAACCCGAGGACGCGCTGCTGCTTGCGGCGCGCTTGCACGCGCTGGCCGAGGCCCTTGGCGTCCTGCTGCGCTGCGCGCTCATCCTCCCCCCGCAGAGCGGGTGGAGGTGGCGAGGGCGAAGCCAGAGACAGAGGGGAGCGACGCCGCGCCCGGGCCGGCTTGCCCTCACCCCCGACGGTCTCACCGCCGGGCCGAACGACACCTCATGAAGCACCGACCGCGCGGCGGACGGTCAATCACCGCCGCCGGTGGTATCAGTCCTTCGCCCCGGCTCGAAGCGGATATTGCCGCCGGGGCGGTATCGCGTGGACGAGGAACGCCAGAGAAATCAGGAGCGCGCTGGAGCACAGCACGACGATGAACAGTTCCAGACCGTGAACGCCTTCCCCGAATCCCAGGATCGGCAAGGCGGCGGCTGGCGGATGGGTAACGCGCAGCGCACGCATGACGATGATCGTCACGCCGACGGCCAGCGCGGCCGCGAGCCATGCGTCGGGAAAAGCAAGGAAGGCGGCCTCGCACGCGATCGTGCCGACGAGATAGCCGCCCACGACGTTGATGGGCTGCGACAACGGGCTTGACGGCTGGCCGAAGAGCAGACCGGCGGTGGCGCCGAGCGGCGCGAGCAGCAGGGGCAGGTCGCTCCACGCCGAAAGCGCGCCGACGAGGGCGACGCCGAGCGTGGCGGCCAGGCCGGCGCGAATATTGGACGACATCGCGACGGGCGGTTCGTGACGTGTGGCAATATCCTTCAGAAGCAGGCGCACGTCACCAGTCCATTACCACCTTGCCTGACGCGCCGGAGCGCATCGCCTCGAAGCCCGCTTCATAGTCGTCGATGCCGATACGATGGGTGATCAGGCCGGTCACGTCGAGCGGCCCCTGCACCAGCGCGATCATCTTGTACCAGGTCTCGAACATTTCGCGGCCATAGATGCCCTTCAGATGCAGCATCTTGAAGATGACCTTGTTCCAGTCGATCTCGAAGCCGGTCGGCGCGATGCCGAGGATGGCGATCCTGCCGCCATTGTTCATGGCGTCGATCATGTCGCGGAAGGCGGCGGCCGACCCCGACATTTCGAGCCCCACGTCGAAGCCCTCGGTCATGCCCTCCTGACGCATGACATCGCGCAGATCCTCCTTCGAGGCGTCGACCACGTGATGGACGCCCATTTTCCGGGCAAGCTCCAGGCGGGCGGGGTTGATGTCGGTGATGACGACTTTGCGCGCGCCGACGCATTGGGCCACCAGCGCGCCCATGATGCCGATCGGCCCGGCGCCGGTGACCAGCACGTCCTCGCCGACCAGATCGAAGGACAGAGCGGTGTGGACGGCGTTGCCGAGCGGATCGAAGATGGCGGCGATCTCGTCGGGGATGTCGTCGGGGATCGGCACCACATTGTGGGCGGGTATCGCGACATATTCGGCGAAGGAGCCTGGTCGGTTGACCCCGACGCCAAGCGTGTTGCGGCACAGATGGCCGCGTCCGGCACGGCAGTTGCGGCACTGGCCGCAGACGATGTGGCCCTCGCCCGAGACGCGCTGACTGGTCCGGTAGCCGGTAACGCCGGAGCCGAAATCCACCACCTCGCCGACGAATTCATGGCCGGTGATCATCGGCACCGGCACGGTCTGCTGCGCCCAGCGGTCCCAGTTGAAGATGTGGACGTCGGTGCCGCAGATGGCGGACTTCCTGACCTTGATCAGCACATCGTTGGGACCGACCTCCGGCACCGGCACGCGCTCCATCCAGATGCCGGGTTCGGCACGGGCCTTCACCAGAGCGCGCATCATGTTGGACATGGGTGACCTCCTGTCGACGCCGCGTGGCCCTCGCTTCTCAGCGAGGAAAGGAGCTCAGTCCTTGACGACGGAGATGTCCGGCGCGTCGACCGCTTTCATGCCGACCACGTGATAGCCGGAGTCGACATGCAGCACTTCACCGGTCACGCCGCGCGACAGCGGCGAGAGCAGATAGAGCGCGGAGTCGCCGACCTCCTCTATGGTGACCGAACGCTTGAGCGGCGAGTTGTACTCGTTCCACTTGAGGATGTAGCGGAAATCGCCGATGCCGGACGCGGCCAGCGTCTTGATCGGGCCGGCCGAGAGCGCGTTGACGCGGATGTTTGAATTGCCCAGATCCACCGCGAGATAGCGCACCGAAGCCTCAAGCGCGGCCTTGGCCACGCCCATGACGTTGTAGTGGGGCATCACCTTCTCGGCGCCGTAATAGGTCAGCGTCAGCATGGAGCCGCCTTCGGCCATCAGCGGCTCGGCGCGCTTGGCGACGGCGGTGAAGGAATAGACGGAGATGTCCATCGTGCGCAGGAAATTGTCGCGCGTGGTCTCGACATAGCGGCCGTCGAGCTCGTCCTTGTCTGAAAAGGCGATGGCATGGACAAGGAAATCGATGCCGCCCCAATCGGCCTTCACCTTGTCGAAGACGGCGTCGAGCGTGTCTGGCTCGGTCACATCGCAATGGCCGACCACGGTGGCGCCGAGTTCGGCGGCCAGCGGCTCGACGCGCTTGCGGAAGGCCTCGCCCTGATAGGTCAGCGCCAGTTCCGCGCCGTGGTCGGCGCAAGCGCGGGCGATACCCCAGGCGATGGAGCGATTGTTGGCGACGCCGAGTATCAAGCCGCGCTTGCCCTTGAGCAGCCCATCGGTCGCAGCCATGCCTCGTCTCCAGCCCCGGTTGTGGTTCTTGCGACGGCTATCGCACAGGGGCGGCGGGGCTTCAAGCTTGGGAAGATATCCGGTTCCGATCGAGCAGCAATACAGGTGGTCGCGATCCGTGACCGGCCGTGTCCCATTTCCGACATGATGACCTTGTCGCGTTGCTATGCGGGAACGATGTCCACGAGGAGACCATAGGGATGATACGAACCACAATTCTCGCCGCGCTTGCAGCGCTGGTGCTTGCCGGACCAGTCCATGCCGGTCCAGGCGGAAATGGGAACGGCAATGGCAATGGTGCCTCCAACGGCAATGGCGGCAATTCCGCCAACGCAGGAGGGTCCGGGGGTGTCGGGGCGCCGTCAGGAGGTCACGGGCTGGAGACGTCTACGGCGGCCAGGGATCCGGCTACGCGCGGGCTTGAAAAGGCGCTCGCCGTGGTGGGCACGACGACGGCCGCATCGCAGGCGACCGATTCCATCACGTCCGCGATCGGCCGGATGCTCGACCGCAACGACGACACGGAAGCCGAATGACGATATCTGCCGGGGCCAAAAACGCCCCGGCGATCATCCGTCGACCTCCCCGCGCATCAGCTTTTCCAGTTCCGTGTCGCCGCCCTCGGGCAGCATGACGCGCAAATGGACATAGAGGTCGCCATGGCCTCCGCCCTTGATGGGCAGGCCGCGGCCCTTGAGTCTCAGCACCTTGTCGGAACTCGACCAGGCGGGCACTGTCACGGCGATCCTGCCCGTCAGCGTTTCCAGCGGGACCTTGCCGCCGAGCACGGCGTCGCGCAGGGGCACGGGCAGGTCGACATGGAGGTCGCGGCCGTCGACCGTCCAGCGATCGTCCTTCCTGACCTTTATCGTGACCAGGGCATCACCCGCCTGGCCGGTCGGGCCAGGTTCGCCCTGGCCCTTGAGCCGGATGACCTGGCCGTCCTCGACATGGTCGGGCAGCTTGATCGACAGCTTGCGGCCGGATGGAAAGACAGCGGCGACCTTCGCGCCCGTCGCTATCTCCTGGACACTCACTTCGATGGTGGCCTTGAGGTCGGCGCCCTTCACGGCCGCGCCGCCTCCCGGATGCGCACCGAAGGGCGAACCCGCGCGGGCGCCCGGCTGCGGCCCGGCGCCGCCGAAGGCCTGGCCGAATATCTCTGAAAAGATGTCCGAGGCGTCACCGAACTGCATGTCCGGTCCGCCGGGACCGGAGCGGAATTCAAAGCGCTGGCCGCGTCCGCCTGCCCCGCGCCGGAAGCCGGCGAAGGGATCCTCACCGCCGAAGCCCGCGCCACCACCCATGCCGGGATGGAAGCGCGGCTTGCCCTCGGCGTCGATCTCGCCGCGGTCGAACTGCTTGCGCTTCTCGGCGTCGCCGACAATCTCGTAGGCCTGGTTGGCGGCGTTGAATTTCTCCTTCGCCGCCGGATCGTCCGGATTCTGGTCCGGGTGGTGCTTCTTGGCGAGCTTTCGGAAGGCCGACTTGATCTCCTTGTCGGAGGCGGTCTTCTTCACGCCCAGAACGTCATATGGATCGCGCATTTTCGGTCCTGTCGCAGGGCGCGCACCATGACGACGCGCGCGCCCTGACATTTAAGAATACGGGGTTCGGAGTCCATATCGGTACGAATAGGAAGAAATTCCAGTATTCGCGCCGCTTCGTCTATTCGAAGGATCGCAAGGTCCAGCGACCGCCGGAGAAGGGGCAGGCCTCGCCCGAAACGACGCTGACGCCGTCATAGGCGGCGCGTGTGGCCATGAAGCGACGGCACGTGCGGCCGTTCACGCTGGTTTCGAAGACATCGGTGATGACGCCGTCGGAGCCGGTCTCGACATTCGACCAGGACAGCGGCGAGGCAAGCGGAAGCTCGGCCGCGCCGGCGGCATCGCGCATGGCCTCGGCGTCCCGGCGCAGGGCCTCGTCTGGATATGTCACCGAGGAGGTCGCAACGGTGCCGGTCACGATCGAGCGGTCGATCGCGGCCTGCTCCAGCACATTGCCGGACGCGCAGCCGGCGGCGAACGCCAGCGCGGCAATCGCCGCCAGGCGCAATGATCGAGAGGATGCTGTCGCTTGCGCTTCGTGCCGCAATGCGCGATTCCCCGCCCTGGATCTTGCGTGCGAGCGGAATGATGAGCGAAACAGGGTTAACGGATGGTTCCTCGCCTCTGTAGGGATTACAGCAGCTTAGAGGGTCCGGGTTCCAAGAATGTTTCCGCGCTGTTCCGGCTTGCCATGGAAACCCCAAAGGCCCTGAACGACAAAAGCCCCGCCACCTTTCGGCGACGGGGCAGCGGCTCTCCTGCACGGGGGGATTGATCAGGGCGGTCAGCGCACCTCGAACACGTTCGACGTGACCCGCACCTCCTTGTCGGGCAGAACCTGCGGATGGATGGTCCACAGCGTCTTGACGACGTAGCGGCCCTCTGGAAGCGGGCACTTCCTCCAGCCTGTCCACCAGTCGAGATCGACCACCTCGGGCAGGTCGTTGTCGGGCTGATAGTCATTCACGCCGCGAGCCGTGCAGTAGGTGTAGAAGCGGCCATCCTTGCGCTGGCGAAGCACGGTGACGATCCAGCGGCCCCGGAACGGATAATGAATGGTCCGCTCGACCTCCATGACGGGAGGCATCAGCGCGACACCGTCATGGACATGGACCCGGTGAACCTCGAACCACCAGGATGCAGGCACGGCCGCCATGGCAATGACGGTCGCCCATCCAGCGATGACGATGTAGAGCCAGTTCCATCCCGATCGGCTGGTGCGGATCATCGGCCGCCCCTCCACCATTCGAGGATCTTGGCCGGATCGAACGAGGCCGCCATCAGCGACCGGATGATCCCCTCGCCGGTGAGCGCCAGCAGCGCGGCCATCGGCGCGGTGTAGGTCTCTGAATTGAGCTCGAGCCAGTGCACCACGGGATCGGTGAATACATAAGCCGAGAAGACCGCAGCGAAGACCGTCGCCACGGCGCGAAACAGGGAGTGGAATGGGGAGGTCATGAGCTTCACCACTGTCGCCCCCGCGACCGCAATCCAAAATGCGATGTCGTGCCCGAAGATCATCGGTCCGGTCCTATTCAGCGTCTCGGCAGAACCCGGCCCGCGCCGCATTGTTGGCGCGCGCCTCGGTCTGTGTTTCGGCCGTGTCCCGGCTGGAATAGCTCTGCGGCCGCCATGCCCGGGCGCAGATGTCCGCCACGATCGCCCGTTCCGTCTCGTCCGCGTCAGTCCCGCCGATTGGGATCGTGTGGATCGACGGGCACCCGGCCAGCAAGAACGTCGTCGCGAGCACGCTGAGCGCGATCGACACGCTCCCGATTGAGGATCTGGAGTTCATCGAGCACGGCCTTTTCGATGTCGCGCTTCTCGGCCCGCCGTGCTGCGAACACGGCGAGCTCGAGCAGAAGCTTGAAGATGATCGCCCAGGTCAGCATCACGTCGACCGGTTGCGCTCCCACAGCATCCACCAGCCGAAACTGACGATCGCCATGGCGCCGCCTACGGCCTGCTGGAACATCTCGCCTTCCGCGACACCGTCGCCGAGAACGTAGCCGCCGATGGCGTAAAGCAGGATGCGGATCACCTGCTGGATTGAATCCAGGTTCATGGTCTTTCCTTTCGGGATTATGCCTCGTTGGTCGAAAGAGCGCCGGCCGCGTCGAGGCTCACGCGCTCGCCGGATGCGGAGAAGGATTTCGGCCAACGCGCGCCCAGCAGCCGGTTGCGCGCGATGCGCGCCACGGTGACCGCGTTGGACTGGTTGCCGCCGAGAACGTGGTAGGCGCCGGCGTCCTCGCCGACATAGAAGCCGACATGACCCTGCCAGCCGGCCTTGGAGCCGCGCCAGAAGACGAGGATTGCCCCCTTCTGCGGATCGACGGCTCGGCCGTATTTCAGCCACTCACGGGCACCGAGCCGGTTGAAGTCCTGCGGGTCGAGCGGAGCGCCGACGGCCATGCAGTGCGCCACGTAAAGCCCGCACCAGGGCACGTCGTCGCCGGAATACCACTGGTCGAGATCATCGGCCCATTTCATGATGACCGGATTGTTGGCGGCGCCGGCGGCCTCCCTGGTGCCCTTCAGGCGCTCGGCCTCGACGATCCACGGCAGCGATCCCGCCACGGCCTTTGGCTTCGGGCGCGTCTCCGCGCCGGCATCGAACAGCCGCGTCAGCGTGATCGGGCCGATGAAGACACGCGGATTGAGACCGCTCGCCCGCTTGAAGTCCGTCACGGCCGTCTCGGTCAGAGGACCGGTCAACCCGTCCACCTTGCCGGCATACCAGCCGAGTTCCTTCAGGCGCGTCTGGATAGCCTCGAAGGCCTGGTCCTTCAGGGTCATGTCTTCTCTCCGATGATGTCTGTTGACGTCGCCGCCGCGCTCGGCCACACCGCTATCAATGGCAGCGCTTCACTTCGCGGATTTCAATCTGTGGGTCGCCGCGATCGCGGTTGCCCTAACCCTGGCCGGCGGCGCCGTGTCAGGGCACCGGCTGCACCAATGGCTTTTCCTTCACGCACCCCATATCGGGCGAAGCCTTCCGGCCGACGCCGGGGCCTGGATCGGTCTGGCGGTTTCGGCCGCCATGCTAGCGACTGGCTGCGTCCTGTAGCTTTCGGGCACGATCTTCCAGCCGCTCGAACTTGGTCGTGATCGAGCGCATGCCCTTCTCGAACTCGTCCTTCGAAATCAGGTTGCGCTCTCGCTGGCGGGCAAGCCGGCGGGCCTGTGCCTTCAACTCCTGCTCGACCTTCTGGATGCCGTAGCCCTGCCAGTGCAGGCCCTGCTCCACGTCCTGCGGCTTGAGCTTGATGCCGACCGACGACGCTGCGGCCGATGGCAGGTCATAGGGCCGGCCCGATGCATCCGTGGCGCCCTTGGCCGCGTTGCCGATCTTCTCCCAATACCAGGATCCGGGCACCCACGCCGCCGACGGAAGCCATGCCTTCCAGAGATAGTCGCCGATCTTGCCGGCCTTCTCGAACCACGTATCGGTCAGGTCGTTGGTGATCTCTTCGCCGGTGAAGCCCTGCTTGTTGAGCGCGATCTCCGCCCCGATCATCAAGGGTCCGCCGAACTGCAGCGGTGCTGGAATGGGAATGGCCGACGAACCCTGCCCCGTGTCGAAAATGTCGCCGGCCGGTATCCAGCGCCTGATGTCGAGGAAGACGGGCAGGCCGTCCTCGTTGCGGAACGGCATGCGCATCATGCGCGGCACACCGATCCAGGTGAAGCCCTGCTCCTCGTCGCGAAGGCTGGCCCGCTCCTTCTCCTCGTCGCCCTCGTCGTCCCAGGCATAGGCCAGCGCGTTGAGCGCGTAGGCCACGGCGAAATACTTGCCGAGCTTCCACGGCCGGGTCACGATCGCCTTGGCCACCAGGGGCGCCGCCCGATAGGTGTAGGACAGGAACGGCAGGACCGAATTGCGGGCCGCGTTCACCCATGGCGCCCTGATGTCGTAATCGAGGAACTGCTGGCGGGCGAAGTCGGCTGCATCCTTCGGGCTGTCTCCGATCTGCCGGCGGCGCATATAGGTCGCCATGCGGAAGACCTCGTCCTCCGCCCGGTAGGCGTCGATCATCTTGCGGTCGGCCGTCTTGGCCCAGGTCCACAGGCGATCGGCGAACTTGCCCATCATCTTCGCCCGCGCGAGGAACGAATTGGCGGTCCCGGCCTGCATGTCGCGCGTGATCTCGTCGAGGATCGGCTTCAGGACGTTGTCGCGGATTTCCTGGCTCATCATGTCGGAGCCGAAGGCACCGTTCGCGGCCGCTTCCTCGTAATGCCGGTCGCCCTTGATGTAGGAGCGCATGCCGGCGACCAGGTCCTGCGCGCGGATGTCGGCCAGATCCATGAACACCATGTTCGACATGACGTTGTTCATGTGGACGACGGGGCTTCTGGCGGTCTTGTTCAACTTCCACTGCGTCAGCAGCGTGCGCCAGGTCGTCGGGCGCGACATGATGTCGATCTCGTTGAGGTCGCGCCATATCTCGGCCCGCACCCATTTGCCGGCGAGCCCACCCCAGCGCTTCTTGCCGCCCGAATCGGGAATGGCTGTCTCGGGCACCCGGACCCATTCGAGCGCAGGATCGATCGCGTAGCGATTGACCTCGCCGGCATCCTTCCATGCCGTAGCCGGTTCGGTCGATCGCGCCCATTCCTCGTTCTCGGCGATGTCCTTGTAGAAGCGGCCCGTCGCGAGGTCGTGCGCCATCAGCATGAACGTCTTGCCGATCGTGTAGCGGGCGTCCATGATCTCGCCCATCTTCTCGCGCTCGGCCTTGGTGTAATCGCGCCACAGCACCGCCTTGCCGCCGCGCTCGCCCCGGATTTCCCACGTCCCGCTGTCGCGATAGGCTTCAAAGTCCTTCGGCACCTTGCGGTCGGCCGGCCAGAAGACGCGGTCGGTGACCTTGGCCTTGCCGCCCTGCATGTCATCCTGGACGCGATCGAGGATGCGGAACTTCTCGCCCTTGCCGGGCTTGCCTCGACGGCCTTCCTTCCACTCCGGATCGTCCTTCGTCAGGCGATCGAAGCCGACGTCGAGGAAGATGCCGCGCCCCTTGAACTGGTCGCCGATGATCTTCTTGCGCGACCGTCCCATCATCTTGCCGACCATCTTCGACAGGGCGTTCTGCTCGGCTTCGTGGCGGGCATAGACGCGATGCAGATAGGCGCCGCGGTTGCGCTCATAGGCCTCCGGTGACAGGAGCCCCAGCGAAACCGCTTCCTGGCCCAGCTCGTCGATCGCCTGCCGGATCGGGACGGCCAGCCGCTTCATGTCGGCGTCGGCCACATTCTCGCCGGTCAGGACCGCCTGCAGCACGCGGGCCTCCTCCGGCCCGACCTTGCCGTCCTGGAGGGTTTTGAGGATTTCGGCGCCCTTGAGCATGGTGCGGCGCTCGTCGAGCGCGCGCTTGCGCTCACGGTCGACATAGGCGGGATCGAGCCCGTAGCGGTCGATCAGGCCGGCGCGCGCGGTTTCCAGCGCGCCGTTCATCCACGAGAATCGACCTTCGGGCGAGAATTTCGCCGACGTGATGACCCTGGCCGCGCTGTCGGTGAGATACTTGCCGGGCTTCCACTGCCCTTCCCGGTCGATGCCGCCGAAGATGGCGAAGGGCAGGCGAATGGCGCGATCGAGCGGCTGGCCTCGAGCGATGAAGCCTTGCATCGCATCCTGGCGATCGTCGAGCCTGAACGGCTCCTCGCGCAGGGCCGTCAGGAGGTCCTGGCCATCCCCATCAGCGTCTTGTTGGCTTCGGCCAGCAGCGTCGTCTTGAGCGGGTCGCTGTCCGGCAGGCCGCGCAGCGTCTTCCGATATGATTCCCACGTCTCCCGCGTGTCGAACGGGGACGGAGGGTCGATCATAGTCACGGATTCGGGCTTTTCGGCCGAAGAAGAGTTTCGCTGCATTGGTGGCCTCGTCCTCGATGGCATTCTGGACACCTCGAGACGTCAGAATGGGGTGCCATGGGATGTTGTCAACATAGTCGATGATGCCGGCGCGGTGCGCGGCGACGTTTCTGGCGATCGAATCGGCAAGAGACGCTTCGGCCGGCGTGATCTCGCGATCGGAGACGGCCGCCTGCAAAACGCCCCTGATCGCACCGGCGCGAGCCGAGGTCATGCGGGCGATGGCGCGCACTCCATTGTCGTCCGGAGAAACCTTCTCGCGCGCCGCCTTGGTAAGCGACGCGCGGGCGGAGGTTCCCTCGTGGCCATGTGCCCAGACCGCCGTCAGGCCGGGATAGGCCAGGAAGCTGATGTCGGGCCGGGACAGCGACGTGCCAGCCGGATGATTGTGGTGAGCGACAAGATCGGCGCCCTCGGTCAGGAACTTCTCGACCAGACCGGGCGGGAAGGACACGAAATTGGCCTTGCCGGCCCCCTCGGAAACCACCTTGCCGTCGGCACCGACGACGGACAGATGCTCGATACCATCCTTCCGACCAGCCGCGACGACCTTGTCGCGAGCCTTTGTGCCGGCTTGGCTTACTTCGCCGGCAGGCTGATCGCCAGCTCGCGCGCCTTCTGCGCCACCTTGCGCTGCCCGGCCGCGTTGATCTTGCTGGGCTCCTCGGCCGCCATCCGGTCGAACGTCTTCGCCAACAGCTGCAGCGGCAGGCGGTCGGAGGGCGAGACCTTCCTGTTGCTGTTCTTGTCCACGGTCACGGTCTCCGATCGCCTCGAGTATCTGGCCGGATGACGCCGGCGCCTGGCCCAGAAGATCGACGCCCGGCGTCGTCTTCCTCGCTTCGGTCACGTAGAACCTCAGCTTGTCGGCAAGCTTATCACGACCGACCGGCATGGTCCAACTGACCTGGTTGCGGAACATCAGTCGCAGGAAGGCTTCGGCGACCGGATCGATCGCCTGGCCGGAGAAGATGTCGCGCTGGCCGACGAGGTCGACGAGCTTCTGGCCTTCCCGGCGCGCGCGATCCACGAGCCGGACCGCTTCAAGCAGACGATTGGTCTGGTCGACTTCCGGATTGATCGCGCCCGACGCGGCCTCCGCTCGCATTTGCGCCCATTCGGCCGCGACGTCGGTCAGCGCCCCGCCGATCGCCTTGATGTTGGTGTCGGTCGATTCGACGAGCGAGGCGACAAGGTCGGGATCGCCGTAGGCCTTACCGAGAAGGCCGGCCTGCACGCGCCGGACGGCTTCCTGCGAAAGAGCCCCATCCGAGCCGATCATACGGGCCTGGTCGTTGGGATTGACCACGTCGCGGATGAAGGCGCGCACGAAGTCGCGGTTGCCGGCCTGGTCGACATCGCCGCCGCGATAGAGCGAGACCAGATCGTCCGACATCGCCGCGGCATCCGCCATCGCCTGTTCTGTCGCCGACATGGCGAGCGTGTCGCGCTCATTGGCCTCGCGGGTGAAGGCCTGCCGCTCGTCCGGCGACAGTTCGCCCTGCCTGACGCGGACGAGCACGGGGCGATCCATGCCGTCGACGGGATAGCCCTGATCGGCGAGGTGCTGGCGGTAGGCCTCGGCATTGCCCGCCTGATAGGCGCGGCGAATTGCCAGGACGCGGCCGTTGCCCGATTCGACGACGCCGTCGGCCGAAATGATCGGCGCACCGTCGGACGCGCGCGGGCTCTTGTCGAGCAGGCGCGGATTGAGGTTCTTGGCGATCGACTGGATCTGGCTTTCGGAGACCGCGCGGGAGCGGTCGCGCGGCTGCATCTCGGCGGGATAGGCCGGATTGGCGCCGCCCTCGTCCTTCTGGGAGGGAACCAGCGACGAAGCCTCGACCACCGCGTACTGGACCGGAACCGACCGGCCGGAAGCCGTGACGGCGGTATCGGTGTCGATGTCGCGGCGCTCGATCGATTTGCGCGTCGGCTTCCCGTTTTCGCCGGTGGCGCTCGGCGCTGGCAGGGCAGCGGCCTCGGGGCTTGCCGGCGGGCGGGTGCCGACAAATCGCGCCAGGCGCTCACCGATGGAGCGCGCCATGAACTCCGCATCCTGCGGATCGCTGAAGCGGGAAGCCTGCGCCTTGAGCGCATCCATCAGCACGGCATCGCGATTTCCGCCAAGCCGCTCGACCTCAGAGCCGAGGAAGATGAGGCGCGCGACCGCATTGCGTTCTGCCCCGGTCATCGCGTCGATGTCGGCGGTATCCGGCAGTCGATTGGCCGTCCGACTGATCTCGATAGAGGCCTCATTCAAGTCCTCGACCGGCTCGCGGATCGCGATAAGGGAATCAATTTCCTCGCGAGAGACGGGCGCAGGGTCGTGAAACAGGAAGTTCCGCTCGGCGTCGGTGAGTGGTGCGTCGTCCAGTTCGTCGACCCGACGAACCCCATACTTTCGCATCAGGGTTCGTTCCGCCTGCCTCACCTCCGCCCGGAGCGAGGAAAGATCATCATAGGTGCGGCCCTCGTCCTGTGACGCTCGCATCGCGACATCAATGGGGTCACTGAACTGGCGCGCCTTCTGAAGCACGGCATCGATGCGAGTGTCCGATTCCGGATCAGGCGAGATTGCCCCTGTTTCGGCCACAGGAGCCGCAGGAGCGGCGTTTGCGATTTCCGGCTGGATACCGGAAGCCGGCAAAGGCCCGCCCTCGGGCGCAACGGGTGGCAAAGCGGCGATATTTTCGGGAACCGGAGCGGCTTCAGTCCCCGTCGTCTGCCCGATCAGCGCCTTGCCGTCGTCGATCAGGTCGTTCGGGATCGGGGAAGCGCGGTCTTCCGGCGTCAGGCGCGGCGAGGAAGCGCGCTCGGTATCGCCTGGAACGGCCTCCGGCGCAATCGGCTGTTCTGGTGTAACAGGCTGAAGCCGGTCTCCCTTCTCCGTCTCTGCACCGATGATGTCCTCGGCGGGCTGCGCGCCTTCTGGAATGAGGTCGTCGAAGGTCCCCGGCGCCTGCTGCTGGCTGGCGGGCCGGCCGCCGCGCCTCCTGGCCGGCGTCAACAGGGCCTCGGTAATGCCGCCGACGGCAGCACCAAGTCCCGCCCCTTCCGCAACCCCCTCGACGAGCGGCTGATCCTCGTCATAGGTCTGCTGGATGGCGTTCTGGATGAACTCCTGCCCGCCTTCCTGAATGCCCTCGACAAGCGCCTGAAAGCCGATCCTCTGGCCGACCCGCAATGCGTCGCCGATCATGCCGACCGGCACCTTGATCAACTGCCCGCCGGGGAGAGGCACGCGGCCGAGCAAGACCTCCACGGGCAGGGAATCGGTCATGCCGGCGAACTGGCCGGACTTGGCCGCCGCGATGATCTGTTCTTCGGTAGCCCCGGCCTGCACCGCCCTGTCGACGGCCTCGCTGGCGCCGGCCAGCGAAAAGGCTGTGCCGGCCGCTACCGGTCCGCCCAGGGCCGAAGCGGCAACGCCGGTCGCCACCGATCCGAGGCCTCGCCCGATATTGCGGCTGATGCTGTCCTCGTAACCCGGTTCGGCCGGCAGGATTGTTTCGCCATAGTCCTGCACCGCCTGGCCGCTGCGGTAGAGCGACGAGTCCTCGACTGTGCCTGGATCGAACGCGGCCTGCGCCTGTTCCAGTTCGGCCCGCGCCTCGCGGCGCTGTTCGGGCGTCATGTGCTGGTAGCCGATGACGTCTTCGGTCTCCGGGACCGGTTCGCCCCGATCGATCCTGTCCATCACGGCAAGCTGCTGGCGTCCGAGCTCGGCCGCGCTGTGCTGCGCGCCCTTCTGCTGCGCGGCCGCGCCCTTCAGGATCGTGCCGCCCATCGTGACGGCCCCTTCCGGCACGCCCTTCATCGTCTCGACCACGGTCCGTCCGCCGGGGATCGAATCGACCAGGCCCGAGCCATCATCGGCCGGGATCAGGTCGTCGAACATCCCTGTCGTCACGGCCGGGCGCGGACCGGCGCCCAGCCGGTCGGCCTTGCCCGACGCGGACGGTATCAGGTCGTCGAAAAGAGCCATCTACAGTCCGGCCTTCGCTGGATCGATGCCCATGTCCTGAAGTCTCTGCCGTACGGCGCTCGCCGGCGCGCCGCGCTCGACGGCATCCTTCGCCTGCTGGATCACGGAGGCCTCGTCGGGAACGCCCTTGCGCGTGGTGTCGTCGGGCGCCTCGTCCAGGCCGAAGGTGCGCCGCATGCGCTCGCGATGATGATTGCGGCGCTCGTCGACCTCTTCTGGCTTTGGCTTGGAAAAGCTGCCGGCGAACTCGGTCTTGACGGCGGTCTCGACCATCTTTTCGATCTCGACATCCGTGGGCGGCTTGTCTCCGGCCGCGATGCGAGCGGCCCGCTTCGGGTCCACGCCGGCCGCGACGAGCATGTCATGACGGCGGTCTATCTCGAATTTGCTGCCGCCTGCGACCTTGACCTCGTTGCCTTCCGTATCGGTCAGCGGCGACACCTTGTCGCCGACGCGGTAAAGGGAGCGGCCCTCTTCGTCGCGCACGACCTCTCCACTGGCTTCGCGGTCGAGCCTCTTTTGCTCGGTAGAATGGGCGCGGGTCCTGTCGTTCTCCGAGGCCGTGAAGGCCTGCGAAGCCTCCCTTTCGCCGCGCCGGAACTCCATTTCGCGCTGCGTGCGCAGTTCCTCCAGCGCCGCTTCGCGCTTGGCCTTGGCCTGTTCGACTATCGACTTGCCCGCGCCTTCGGCCGCGCCCGCTGCGAGGTATCCCAGAAGCCCGGCCATCACGCCGCCTCCATCGCCACGCCGAGGCCGCGAGGCTTCGGCTTGTCTCCACCGGGTTTCGGAGCGCGCACGCCCTCCTTGTCGTCGCGCTCGGCGAAGGATCGCAGCATTGCCTCCAGCTCGCCGCGCTCGTCGGCTTCCTGGATGGAAGCCATTTCCTGCTTCGCCTTCTCCGGGTCGATGCGTCCGGCTTCCTGAAGTTGTACCCTGAACTCGTCCAGGGCCCGGAAATAGGCGCCCTCCATCGCGTCTGGATCGGCCGCGAAATCCTTGATGCCGGCCTCCGTGGCGAGATTGGCCAGGTCCTCGAATATCTCCGTCGCCGCGTGCAGCACGACCTCGGACGAGAATTGCTCGCCGGCTTCCTCGCCCGCCATGCCGATGCGAGAAACGACCGCGGCGGTCGCGCTGGCCAGACCCTCGATCGGGTCTTCCTTCATCATGGCGAGCAACTGCGGCAGCGTGCGCTTGTCGTAAATCAGGTTGAGCGCCTGGCCGACGAAGGTGTCATACGCCTTCTGCTCCTCCGGGCTGGCCTGCTGGGGCTCGCCGAAGGAAGGTTGTTCCGTCTGAGCCTGGCTGGCAGGCTGCGGCGGCGTTGACGCGGGGGCTTCACGTTCCATCGACTTCTCCTGTAGGCTTGCGACGATGGAGAGATACGTCGTCAGTCTTGGTTTCTGGGCAGGCTTCGGCCGGGCGATGGCGGTTGCCGTCGTGCTCTTTGCGATCGCTGCCATGTTCGGCGACGACAGTTTCGCCACATTTTTCTCGGCTACTGCCGGCTTGGTCGTATGGGCGGCATTCAGTCTGTTTTTCGCTATCGACGGGCGAAACGAGGCGCGCCGCAGGTGGAACGACTACAGTCAAAGCCGCGATGGAGGCGGCCAATGATCAGATTCCTTGCAATCATCGGCATGATGTCGACCGGCCCGGCATGGGCCGGCTGCCTGACATTTGACCCGCACGCCGAGCAAGCGCCTGTCGTCGAGATATGCCACCTCGGCGAATGCGACCGGACCAGGGTTCTGCGGACCTGCGCCAATGTGCGGTTCACCAATGCGGACTACGAAAACGGATGGAGCGTCCGGTATGACGCCGGCCCGCAGAGAGGCTATGCATCCACTCCGACGGGGCGACTGGTCGATTCCTCCGAGATTACCTGCCGGATCATAGAAGGCGAAGAACTGTCAGGCGGTGAGCCGGTCTGCCGGTTCTAGGCCGCTGCATACTCCCGCCGCGCATATCGCGACGGGTCTCCCCATATTTCCGTCGGCAGGCGACGGTTCGATTCATCGGTCCATCGCGGCGCGATATAGGTCTCGATAAACCGTTCGGACGGCTGCCTGTAAGTCGCGTCCGTGTTCGGCTTGCCCGCCGCCAGTCGGTCTTCTTCCGATGCCCCGCCGCCGTAATTGCTCGCGTCGTTGTCGACGTCCGGCGTCTGGCCGGACATGAAACTGTCGACCATCGACTGTCCGATCGTGTTCCGACCGGCAATGGAAAGCCCCGCGTTCGCCAGCCCGACGCCGATACCGATCGGGCCCGGCAGGCTGCTTAGACCGATGTCGATCGCCGTCGACGCGATGCCGCGTGGAGACAGATAGTTCGCCGCGAAAGTGTGCGTGAACGACTGCGTCGTCGTCATGTCCGGCCGCGACGTCGGGGTCGGGGCCGTTGCCGGCGTCGTGTCGGGTCTCCCGGTCGGGGTTGGTGCGTTTGTCGGCGTCGATGCCGTTCCAGCCGGCGTCCCCGTCGTCGTTCCCCTCCCGACAGCGCCGGTGTCCATGAGGCCCTGCGCGATCGATGAGACATCCGAGAAAGACGTGTTGGCTTGGTTGCCGGCTATCCCCGCATAGGAGCTCACTCCGGTCTCGTTGGCAAAGCCGGCCCATTCCTGCGAAAGCGCGTCCGCGAACTCGGCCGCGCTTGGCACTCCTGTCGCCGAATTCCTCGATGCCTGCGCGTATCGGCTATCGGCGAGCGACAGGGCGATCTGGTCCTGCACATGCGGCGAAAACGTCGTCGTCTCCGGATCGATGCCGAGATCCTCAACCGCCTTTGACAGGGTTGAGGAAATCGTCTGGTAGGCGCCGACGGCCGTCGATGCATGGCCGTTCCTGACCATGCTCTTTTGCAGGCTCATGACCTCGGCGATCGTCATGTCGGTCAGGTTGGCGTGCGTCGGCGTATTGAAGCCCGGTCGGCCATAGACCAGCGAATTGTACGGATCGTCCTTCCTGGCTTCCGCCGCCCTCACCTTACCCAGGAATGACTGGATGGCATTGTGCGTCGCCATCGATTGATCTTCGGCCGACCGCTGCGATGCGGGACCGGCGAAGCCGCGCCCAAGCCCCATGCTCGTCGTGTTCGAACGGCTGCCGTCCGCATATCCGGCCGCCGCCTGTGCGCCCGCCGCAGGTGAAGGGGATGCTCCGGGTCCAGGGCCGCGCGAGCCGTCCGTGAAGCCTCCGGCCGCCTGCGCGCCTCCCGCTGGCGAGGAAGCGTCGGGGCCGCGACCGCCGCCGATGCCAAGCCCCCTGCCGCCCGTATCGAAACCGCCCGCCGCCTGGGCTCCGCCGGCAGGCGACGAGGCCGAGGGACCGCCTGCCGCCGATTTGCCTCCGACACTGCCGACATCGGCCGCTCCCATGGATGCGGCCGCCTGGCCATAACCGGAAGGCGCCGACGTGCCCGGGCTCGTGCCGGAAGCTCCGCGCGATCCTCCTGCCGGAGACGACGAGGACGGCCCCTGCGACGCCGTCGACTTGCCGCCGACCGAGCCGATGCCAGCCTGCCCCATGGTTGCCGCGGCCTGCCCGTAGGCCGCCGCCATAGAGGTTCCGGCATGATCGACCGGGCTGACCGTCGTCGCCTCCTGGGCAACAGGGGAAAGGGACGTTGGGGCCTGCGCGGTCGGCGAAACCGTCGTCGAGGTCTGCGCCACCGGAGACAGCGTCGTCGTGGTCGGGGCGACCGGTGCGACGGTCGTCGTATGGGCGACGGGCTGCGCAACCGTGGTCGTCGGCGCAACGGGCGCCTTGGTCGTGGTCGGGACTGGCGCCAGTGTCGGAACCGCCACCGTGGTCTTGGGCGCGATCGTCGTTTTCGGGGCCACGGTGGTTGCCGGTCGCGAGGTCGGAACGGGAGCCGTTGCCGGCGTGGCCGCGAAGCCGACGCCGAGGCCGAAACCACCTCCGGACGGGCCGAAACCCTGACCGCCGAGGCCTGCGTTCGGACCCGCATCGTTACTGACACCCGAGGATCCCGCCGTCGACGCGGCATCGAAGCCTGTATCGCCTTTGCCGCCGCCGCGGCCGCTCAGCCCTCCCTGGCCTCCGAAACCGCCGAAGCCGCCGAGACCTCCGCCGCCACCGGACGAGCCGCCGCCGGCGCCTCCGCCTGATCCGGGCCCGCCACCCGGCGTACCCGCACCGTGACCGCCCTGGCTGTCGAAGCCGCCGCTCTCGCGGCAGACCATCGCGCCGAGCGAGAACGGCGCGTCATCGTAAAGCCGCCACATCGGACGGATTACCCGAACACGACCGAACCGCTCGCGCGGTCGTACCTGTAGCGCGGACGGGCGTATTTCTGGTCAGGGGTAGGCCTGCCCGTGCTTGGTGTCACCGGGCCGTGAAGCACCGACGGATCGACGCTGTAGGAAGCCCGCAACCGGTCCTCTTTCTCGCGGAGGAACTGGCGATCGGCCTCCGCGGCATCCTTGCGCTCCTTGGCCGCCATGTAGTCGCCCAGGCCCTTGCCGAGGCCTTGGATCAGACTGCCTCCGGTTTCGCTCGACAGGAACTGGCCCAGACCGCCACCTCCCTGCCTGACCGGAGCGCCGAACCCTTCCGCCGGCGTGTAGATCGTCGGCTCACCGAAGGCCTGCGCGACCCGGGCGCTGGGCATGTCGGTCGCGGGCGGCATGGCGGGGATCGCCTTGGTCTGGCCCGTGGGCGCCGCCCCGGTTGGCGAGATCGATGACGTGATGCCTGAATCGGTCGCCTGCTGCCCTCCCGCGAAGGGATCGAGATTGATGCCCTGCGACCCGGCTATGCCGCCCATGAGCGCGCCGCCAAGACCTCCCATCAGCGCGCCCTTGCCGAAACCCTGACCCGTCAGCGCCCCGACCGCGCCTCCGATGAGCGCGCCATAGCCCGCCTGCGTGATCGCGCCGGTCAGGACGTTGCCCAGCACCCCGCCGCCGGTAAAGTTCTGGATGAAGCCCGAAAGCCCGCCCGACGCCATCGGAGCCGCGCCCGAAGCGGCGCCCGCGGTGAAGAGCGTGCTTCCGACCCCCATGACAGCCTTGCCGACGCGGGCAATGCCCGAGGTGACCGTCTGAAAAATCTTGCCGATGCCCGAAACAAGACCGCTCATTGCGCTTCCACCTTCATCTTCCAGACCTCCCCGAACGGCTCCATGCCGAGCCTTTCGAGCAACACTCCGGTCTTCTTCTCCGACGCGATCGCCCCGGTCGTGGCGCACCGGATTTCCGCCACGTCAGGACTGGCCTTCGCCCACTTGATCATGCCCGCCATCAGCTTCATCGGATCGGCTGGATGGACGTCCTCGGACGCCAGCCAGAACACGTCCGTCGCCATCAGCGGCGTGAAGATCGCATAGAGCCTGACCAGCGTGCCCAGGATGACGCCCGTCACCCTGCCGTCCGTCTCCGCGACCTGTATCCAGCAGCCGCCGCCCGTGGTGTGGCCGTGACGCTGGATCGCCTGGACAAGCAGCCGCTTGACCTCGCGGACATCGACCGCGACGCGAGGATCGAGCGCGTAGATCGACCGTCGATGGCCGTCCTGCAAAAGCGCGACGATCGCCGGTATGTCGGCGAACCTGACGTCTCGAACCGCCACGATCATCCGCCCCGGAATTCGCGCAAAAGCCGCTCAAGCGCGGTTTCGCCGGAAGTCGGCGCCGGCGTCTGCGTTCCCCCGGTCCCGCCTGTTCCGCCATCCTCATCATCCTCGTCGCCCGGCCGAGCCTGGCCCCATTCGAGTTGCACGTCGTAGAGCTGCTGGACGAAGTCGATCTGACGATCGCGCAGGTTGCGCGCCGACGCCAGTTGCGCGGTCCGGTCCTCCGCCGACATGTTCGGGTTCGACATGATGGCGTTGAACGAGCTCTGGTAGAGCGTCTCCATGTTGTAGAGAAGCTGGGCCGCTGCGTTCCTGTCCGCCGCGTTCAGGTTCCAGGACGCCAACCGCTCCTGAAGCGCGCGATCCAGCCGGCGTTGTGTGCTCTGGTAGTTGATCTCGCGCTGCTGCATGAGTTCCTGCAAAGCACGCTCGGCCGCCGCCACACCCTCGCGGAACTCGATGTCCCTGATCTGCTGTTGGTCCGCCGCGTCCAGGCTCCTGATCTGCATCTCGCGGTTGAGAGCACGTTCGGCTGCGGCAAGACCTTCCCTGGAGCGTATATCCCTGATCTGCTGCTGTGTGGCGTTGTCGAGGCTGTTGACCTGCATGGTCAACTGAAGCTCGCGTTCCGCCGCCGCCATGCCTTCCCGGCTGGCGATGTCCCTCAACTGCTGCTGTTCGGCCGCCGAAAGGGCCGCCTGCTGCATCCGGAAGTCGAGCGCGCGCTGTGCGGCCGCAAGTCCTTCGCGCGATTCGATATCGCGCAACTGCATGAATTCGGCCGATTCGATCTGGCGATCCTGCATCGCCATCCCGTATTCGAAAGCCCGCGCCGCCTGGTTCTTGCCGAAGGCCTGCTGCGCCTCCTGCTGCGCGATCGGAAGCGCTGCCCTCAAGGTCGCATCCTGAACCGCGCCTGCCGCGATCGAGGAATTGCCCAGCCCGCGCCGGTTGGCGATCTTCAGGCCTTCTGTCTTGGCGGCCTGCATGAGCGGATTGTCGGTCGCCGTGACCTTGTTGAGGGCCGTGACGACACTGTCGTCCGCCTGCTTCGGCGCGATCGACGGCATCTGCCCGCCGATGCCGGACTTCATCCACTCGTCATAGGTCCGGCCGGCCGCGCCGCTGGGATTGAAGAGCCCGCGGGTCTGGATCGGCTTGTTGATCTGCGGAAGGGCCATCGGTGCGTTTCCTGGTTCAGCCTTCGAGCATCTTCGCCGCGATCGCGACCACGACAGGCGCCCATGCGTGGGGAAGCTGGCCGCGAATGAGCGTTGCTTCCTCCGGCGTGATCTCGTGATCGCCGCCTTCGGCGACCCTGATCGCCAGATTGCCGCGCTTCATGGCCTCGACGATGGACAGAGGCTCCCGGCTGGGCGCGTTGAGGGCGGCCAGCGCCACCTTGCCCAGCGTCAGGCCCGATTCCTCGCCAAGCGGCAGGACGATGGGCTGTGAGAAGTCGATTTTCATGCGGGTCTCCGTGTCTGCGGCGATCTGCCGGATGTCGGATTTGCCGGAACGCCGCATAAGGAGTAGTCTTCGCGGCGTCCCGAAGGGACAGGGGCGTTAGAACCCCTCAGGTGAAGTGGATCGCGGTCCACGCTTGGCGTCCTCGGCTTGGCCGAGGGCGTTCTTTTCCCGATTTCGGTCGGGGAGGCTGTAGCGCATGTCCAGGGCGAAAGCCTAAAGGCTGCGGCGGTCTTCCACCTGAGGACTTCTAAACTCCCCGACTGAAACCGGGGAGTGTCCCGATGCTGTGCAGGATCTGGAACTGGCTTTTCCCACCCCGTCGCGACGATGACGACGACGAGGAAGATATCTGGTGGAAGTCGATCCGCTAGTTCGCGGTGTCGATGCGAATCGTACCTTCCAGCGCGAAGACCTCGCCCGGTGTCGTCAGGTACGGCCCGCAATAGTCGTGATAGACCTTGTTGACCGGAACCTCGTTTTTCACCCATGTCCGGCGCCCCGGCATGGTCCAGCCGGACAGGACGCGGGTTTCGCACGAGTAGCCGGTCGATCCCCATACCTTCACGTTGCCGGCCTTGGTGAGCTTGTGCGTGAAGCCGGGAAGCGAGACGTCCTCGTTGCCCCATGTCGGCTCACGTGATGCCTTGGTCGTGATCTGCGGACCTGCACCGTCCTTGCGCAGGATCGGGCACATGAGCATCTGACATTCTATGATATCGACTGCCTCCAGCCACTCCAGGCGGTTCGACAGGCGAAGCATCCCGTTCTCCATCGTCCAGCGCTTTGTGCATCTGGCGATCACGGTCGACGTGCCGACGCGGAAGACATCGGAATTGCAGATCAGGTCGACGCGGCCTGCGGTCTTGGTGCTGCCAGCAAGGCTGTGATCCTGCCCGTCAATCTGAAAGCTGGTGAAGGTCGCGACCTCGTTGCCGTGATTGCGCCCGCCGGAGTAGCCATAGGTGCTTTCGAACACTGCCAGCTCAAACTCGCCGCTCGAGCATATCTGCTGGCCCGGCGTCATGGTCATGCCGCTGCGGGCAGCCTCGAACACGGTATTGATGCGCCATGTATCGGAATTGATCGGCGCATAGTTGTCGCGATGGAAGCGCCAGCGGACATGCTTGTCCGACCCCTCCTTGAGGCTGGGGACGGAAACGAAGAACTCGTTCCCGCCCCGCTCGACCACCATTTCAGAGGGCATCGACGCGTGCCTCCAGGTCGGCCAGCCTGCCGGCCAGATGGGCCGTGGCCGCCCACAGATACGGCGTGCGCTTGGCCTGATCGACGCCCCATGGCATGAAATCCTCGTTGCCCGGCTCGCCTTCTCCCGGCGAGGCGAGGTCCCGCGATATGCCGTAGGATGTCTGCGCGCCCCAGCCGACCGCGCTCTCCCCGGACTTCTTCCAGTCGAAGGTCCAGACCGGATCGGCAAGGATGATGGCAAGGGCGTCCTCGCCGGCCAGGTGGCCGGTCTTGTCCTTGAGCCGCTCGTCGGATGATGTGTTGTAGGCCGTCGCGCTGCCATTGGTCGTGATCGAACCGACCTGGTTGTTCGGGTTGAAGAACCGCAGGTGCGACGTCGTGCCGGTGGAGTTGCGCGACGAGTCGTAGCTATTGCCGGTGACCTGCTTGCCGTTGCCCGCGCCGGTCTCGGAATAGGTGCCGATGGTCAGGCTGGCAAGCGTGCCGGCGCCCGCCGTCAGCGTCGACGATCCGATATCGATCGATCCGAAACCGGACGTGATCGATCCCGCCGTCAGCGCCCCGCTGAGCGACAGGTTGCCGCTTGAATCGAGGACCGCCTGCCCGGTGGTCGATCCACTGCCGTTCGGCCGAAGGCGAACGTCACCCGCTCCGGTTGGCGCCACGACAGCAGTCGTGGTCGAACTGACGAAGTTTTGGGCGGCCGTGACGGTTCCGCTCGCCGTCAGGTTGTTGACCCCGGTGATCGAGTTGGAGTTCGAGATCACGACGCTGTTGAGCGTGATGCCGCCGGGGGCGAAGGTCGCCATCGTCGTCATCGTACCGGCGACCGCTGTGCGGATCAGGACGCTGGCGTCCTCCGATCCCGATGTCGGATCGTCGAGGCGGGAATAGATCTCCGAATAGCTCTCGATGTTGCCGTCGCTGTCCTCGCCCCTGAAGCGGATCCTGCCCATGACATCCGACGCAGCCGGAGAGGCGCTGTCGCGATAAAGGGTCAGGTTCGGCCCCGCCGCCGCACCCGCGTCGTCGCTGGTAATCGTGAGATCGCCGGCCTTGTCGACGCTGAACTTCGGCGCTGTCCCGATGCGCAGTTCGATCAGCTTGGAATCGGACGCCGACGCACTGTTGGTCACGGTCAGCCTGATCCCGTGCCAGGTCGTGCCGCCGTCGTTCCATGTGTCTTCGAGTTCGTAGATGCCCTGATTGGCCATGATGTCGCTCCGGTCAGATGACCTGATATTCGAAGAAGAAGCGGCGGGTCTGCGCCCCGCTCACCGTGCCGCCGCGCGCCAGGACGCGGCTCATTCCGCCGAAGGCGACCCGCGCATTGTCGTTCGCCGTGTCTGCCTCGATGAAGCCGTTGTCGAAGGCCGACGCGATGAAGCCATGAAGGTCGGTCACCGCCCCGAAGTTCGACGCCACCGGGATCGAGAGATTGAAGGCCGTCGCCGCGCCCTGGTCGGTTTCCTCGAGATCGATGGTGCCGAAGACGAGCACCGAGGTTCCGAAGCGCAGCCGCCTTGCCGCGATGTTGGCCGAGGCGGCGACGTTGGTCGTGTTTGAGATCACCGGCGTGTAGCTCGCCGCCGAATAGACCGAGGCGACAAGGCTCGACAGTTTGGCCTTCTTGGCTTCGTTATCGTCGCTGTCGACCAGCATGAACAGGTCGTCGCTGTCCAGCGAGGTCTTCTCGTCCACCGATCCGATCGCCGTCGCCATCGAGGCCGCCAGCGCGGCGTCCGTGTTCACGCGGCCGTAGATTTCCCCCATCCGCGCCACGAGGCGCTGGACCGTGTTCTGCAGAACGGCCATTAGCGGACGATCTTGCGCGGCATGAAGTTGATCGTCATCGACGAGAAGGTGTGCGGTGCCTCCGTGGTGTGCTCGCTGATCAGGGTCAGGGCCAGGTTGGTCCCGATGCCGTCCAGATAGGCCTCGACGAGGCCCTGCATCGACGGCGTCCAGTCGATATCGTCATAGCCCTGGACGGTCCCGGCGCCGCCGCCATCGGTATCGACAAGGGAAGGGCTTCCTGCATCGACATCGACATCGGCGCGCGCGCCATGCGCATTGGCGTTCCTGCGATAGTCGACGTCGAAGGCAATGCCGATCTCGACGTCTTCCTCGGCGTCGACCTCGACGGTCGCCTTGTGGAACCGCTTCTGCTGGCGCGGCGCCCCGATCGTATTCCAGGCAAGCCGCAGGAAGGCAGGCACCTCGGCGCCGTCGAACGAGTTGCCGGCCTGCAGTTCATAGACGAAGCCGTCGGTCGCCCCGACGAAGTAGCGCTCGCCGCCGCCTTTCGTCAGTTCACCGGCGCAGGCGCAGGTCACCACGATCGGCAGTTTGAACGGGAGGATCTCCGGGTTCTTGCGTCCGAAATAGACGATCAGCCCCGTCCCGTCGTTGAAGAACAGCCGGTACTGGTCCTTGCGCTTCATCACGATGGACGCGGTCGGAAGGATGCCTTCGCGCCTCTTGCGCCGCAGAAGGGGTTCGACCATCTGCGATATCGATCCCATGCGGAAATCGCCGAAGGCGGACGTCGAAGACACGCTGCGCAGGCCCGCGTCGTCGAGATAGATCGGCGTCTGGTTCATGATCTGGGGGGTGTAGGCGAGCGCCCCCGCCGACGAGGACAGCGGCAGCAACTGGAAATCCGATGAATCGTTGCCGGCCAGGAAGTCGACGCGGCTTTCGCCCAGGATGAACAGCGCCGTCGACACGCCCGGCAGCATGCCCGTCACCTTCGATCCGAAAGCGATCTCGGCCGCGCCCGCGATGGCCCGGTAATCGAGCGGCTCGGCGACGCCGGAATGGAGCACCGATCCCGCGTCGAAGGACAGGAACAGATGATTGCGGAACTCGGTCACGAAGCGCGGCCGATCATATTCGCCGCGCGCGATGACGAAATCGCCGGCGCGGGTCACAACGTTGTCGCCGGCGCGGTTGAGGATGAACGTCACGACGTCCAGGTCGCCCTCGACGCCGCCGGTCAGGATCGGCGCGAGCCACTCGCCGCTGTACTCGAAAGCGGTTCCGGCGCCATTGGCGAAGTAGAGGCGGCGGGACTTTCGCGCCCCGTAAAAATTATGCTCGACGAAGCTGTAGCGCCCGCCCGGATGGAGGTTCACCCGTTGTGGTTCGGCTGAAAGCGTGGCGCTACCCGATGATGTGCTGGTCGCCGTCTCGCCCGACTGGAAGGCCGCGACAGGGTCGTTGATGACCACGTAGCCCGCCGCGTCGCCGGCGCTGTAGCTGCCGGAGCGCAGTACCACGCGGTTGATCGTCGCGGTCGCGCCCGACGTGCCGCCGACCAGCACGTCGCCCTCCACATATTCGGCCGTGCCGGACGAGAACGTGATGTAGCTTCCGAACGTCTGCCCTTGCCAGCCGACCGCGCTGGCCTTCCACATGGCGCCGCCGCGCGTTTCGTGGTCGCGGAAGGCGTAGACATCGCCCTTGAAGATCGCGACGCCGCGGACCTCGCCGATGCCGTCGACCTCGTCGATTTCAAGGCGACGCTGCTCGGCTTCAAGATCAGTTGCCGCCTCCGAAGGCCTCGGCCGGCCATCGAATCGCTCATAGCCGCCGATGCGCCGGTAGCCGTCGGCCTCGGGCTCATAGTTGAGCGCGGCGATGCACTTGCCCGGGTCCATCGCCACGGGTGGCGTCACCAGGTCCAGACCGCCGCGCAACAAAACTGTCGACGTCGATTGTGGCATCAGGCGAGCGGTCCCGGAAGGCGGATCGTGGGCAACTGGTCGCGCTCCAGTTCGGCGAAGCGCGGTATCGTCCGCAGCCGATGCAGGGGCACCATGACCGTCGCCTCGTCATGGACGTCGAGATAGTTCTGGAGCGCGATGTCGACGATCAGGTCGTGGAAGCGCGTCGGCATTTCGGGGATGTCGCCATCGGCCGTCAGGTCCTGGACGTCCTTCCGATAGGGACCCTTGACCGTGTAGGCATCGTCAGGGATCGGATGCAGCGCCAGCTTTCCGTCGGGCGTGATCGTGAAGTACGACGGCGGGTTCTGTGTCTGCACGCCGCGCTGGAAGACCGTGTAGAAATGGTCGTAATCGCGGTACTGCAACTGCCCCTCGTCCGCGACGCCGGTGGCGGTGAGGTAGATCGAATAGCGGTTCTCGCGCGCGTCGTTGCGGCACAGGAAGTCGCCGAACCGGGATGCCACGCCCATGTCGACGCCGGTATAGGTCCGGGTTCCGGCCACGGTCTGGCCGGAGAAGTCGGACCGCATCCACAGCCATTGCGAATGGGCGAGCTGGATCGAGCGCCAGGCGTCGTTCGTCCAGCGGACGATCTTGCCCAGGCGCCCGGTCTGACCGGCAACGGTCGACGGGAGTTCCCCGCTGACCGTGCCGGAATCAGACGCCACACGCTGGCAGAGCGCGAGGAAGTTCATGGGCTAGGCCGCGACCGTGCCGAGAATGGAGAAGTTGTGCGTCGGCACCGGCGTCGGGTTGATCGGCTCGCCGTTCGGCCCCTTGTCGTACTGGATCTTGTTGGCGTTGCGGAGCACCTCGACGACCTCCTCCGGCACGGTCACCTCGACGCCACGCTTGATCAGGTAGACCTTGCCGTTGACGCCGACGGGAACAGGGTCCTTGCCACCCGGCTCGTTCTGGTTGGGGATCATGATCACCATCTTCTTGCGCGGGGCATCGGCCGTGACGGGCTCGGCAACAGGCGGTCGCGACTGGACGGAAGCATCCTCGACCTCGATTTCGTCGACGGTCACTCCGGCCGCTTCCAGCTTGGCGACGATGGCGGCCGCGCCCATGCGATAGTTCACGTCGAGGCCGTGATAGGTGTTGGCGTAGGCGGCGAGCTGCGCGGCCGAGGCCTTGTCGATCTTGACCTTCATGGGGTCACTTCTCCTTGGTGTGTTCGATCCTGGCGCGCTGGACCTCGGCGTATTCCGCCTGGGTCAGAACAATGCGCCGGCCGCGCCGGATACGGCGCATCTGCCCGTCGACATGGATTGGGACGGTGCCGCCGCCCTTGATCTTGACGGCGACCTTCGTCGTTGCGGTCTTTGTCATGTGGGAACTCCCGAGGGGATGGAACGGGCGCGACCGCGAAGGCCGCGCCCGTCGTCGATCAGGCCTGGTCGGCGAAGGTCGGGACCGTGGCGCCGGCCACGGTGCCACTCAGGTACCAGTTGGTCCCGTCGCAGATCAGATGGATCTCCGTTCCGGGGCCCGGTACCAGGACCGTCAGGATCGAGTTGGAGTTGCCGTCGCCGGCGATCGGCACGATCTCATCTCCGGCCGAACCGGCATCCGTGTCGGCATGGATCAGTCCACCAAGGAAGAAGTTCGTGTCCGAACCGGTGTCGATGATCCAGTCCTGCGCGTCGGCCGCCACGCCGCCATAGAGGAACCGATATTCGAGACCCTCCGCCGCATCCGGCAGCGAGATCGTGATATCGGCGGTCAGGTCCGGCAGGATGTGCGTCTTGCCGCTGTTTTCGGGAAGCATCGTGTAGGTCGCTTCATCCGGAACAACGATGACGCTGGCGTTCGACATGGCGCGCAGAGCCTTGGCCATGTCGTCGAGCGATCCGCGCTGGGCCTGGTCGATGTGGCGCTGGATGTCCGCGTTGGGAAGGGTCGTCATTCGCCCCTCCCCTTACTCGTCGCCGCGGAACGCGATGTACCGCAGGGCCTTGGCCTCCTCGGCGATGACCGATCCGATCGTGAAGCCCTTCTTGCCGGAGCCGGTCGAGCCTTCGTATCGGGAGATCGCGGAGGTTCCGGTCGCGCTAGCCGCCGCCGCCGCGATGGCGACGTTGTGGACGACGTTGGCGGTGACCGTCGCCAGGTTGGTGTCGGAGCCGACATCGACGTTTTCCGACTGGAACGTGCCGGAGATCATGTCGACGACGAAGAAGCCGGCAGCGTCGCCGCCTGCCCAGGTGCCGGAATATTCGAGCACCTCGCGCACCCACGCCTGGGCGCCGGACGTCGCGCCGACGATCTTGTCGCCGGCGACGATTTCCGTCGTGCCGCCCGAGGAGAACGGGACGATGTACGGCCCGAGCAGGCCGCAGGTGATCAGGTCGCCATCGGTGACGTTGAACAGCATCACGACGTCGGGGACGAACCCGCATTCCACGTTGAGCGCCGCGCCGTTGCCGACGGTGACGCCAATCTTGATCATGCCCTTCATGGGACGATCCTTCCGTTGTCAGGAGATGTGGAGGGGAGACGGCGGGCGGACCCGCCGTCACGATCACGACAGGTCGGTGGTCGCGACCTCGAGCCTGGCCATCCAGAGCTGGTTGAGGATGAGGCTGACATGCCACATCTTCCAGCCGGCATAGCCGCGCTGCCCGAGCGGGTCGTCCTTCGTCTTCTGCGAGACCGGGATGATGGTCGGTTCGATCGATCCCTGCCCGCGAAGCGGAACGATGCCCCAGGCTTCCTTGCCGAAATACAGGATGGGATAGACGTCGGCGGAGGTGCCGCCCGTCGAAACCATGCTGCCCTTGGCGCCGCCGGCGTCCTCGAAAGGCTCGAGGTCGGGCGAAAGGAGGTAGCGAACGTCCTCGACCGAACCGCACTCGTATTCGGAGACCGTCTGGCGACGGCCGTATTCCGAGACCGGCACGAAACCGGGCAGGTTGCGGATGTCGGCTTCCAGGTCGGTGTGACCGACCGCGATGAAGGCGGCTTCCACAGGCCGGGTCTTGAAGTTCGGCGAGCCGTCCAGCACGTTCGTGATCTTCATCGCCTTCTGCGCCTTCAGCGCCCGAAGCACGGCGCGCTGCTTGTTGAGCGAGATGACGGTGTTGACCGCGTTACGGGCCGCGCCATTGGCGTAGAACACGTTGGTGCCGCCCCGGAGGTTGGCCCAGTTCAGGGCTTCCTTGGTGCGGCCGACATTCTCGCCGAGCTGGACGGTCAGTTCGTTGAGGATCGGATCCTCGTGGGTGTCCTCGATGACGTCGGTGATGACGCCGACCTGGCCGTACTGCTCCAGGGTTGCGGAGACGTCTTCGAAGCGCATCTGCGTGGCGGAGGGCGTGACACCCTCCTGCAGCGGCGTGGTGGCTGCCTCGAACGGGACCGGACGACGGAACTTGATCGTCGTCGACTTGTTCTTCGGCATGGGCTTGATGAGCGGGCCGGTCTTCTCCAGCACCATCACCGGGCCAGCATGCTTGAGCATCTGGCGTTCGGCGTAGACGTTGGTGCGCTGGGAAATCCCGGGGCTCGTGGAAGTGGTCACTCCAGTGGTCATGGACCGTGTCCTTCAGGAACGAAGGCTCTCCGGTCAGGCGCGCGCCTGTGCGGCTTCTTCGGCGTCGAATGCCTTCCATATCTCTTCGGGATCGCCTTCCTTGGGGATGCCGGAGACGGTCGGACGTCCGCCTGACCGATGGGGAGAAGCAGTCGCGTCCAACTGGCGCGTGCGCCTGTCGTTGAGCGGTGGATTGGGGTTCGGAGGCGACGAAGTCGTCGCTCCGTTGGTGGCGGCAGCGGGCGCGGGTGCGGCCGTCTTGCCGGGGTCTAGGTGCGTCTTGAAAGCGGCGATGACCTCGGCGGCCTCGGCGGCATTCACGATCGCATGTTCATTGCGGTAAGCGGCGTCGCGCAGCCTCTTGGGTTGGTCCTCTAGCCAAGGTCTGAATGTCTCTTTGTTGGCTTCCAGGAGTTCCCCCCAGCCGGGGTGCGCGCTTTCCAGCGCCGTTTCCTCTTCGCTGAGCAGCGTGGTCAGTTCGGCCACGGCTTGCTGGCGCTCGTTTTCGGCGGCCTTGCGGCGGCCTTCCTCGCGCTGGTCATGCTCGGCGAAGCGGGAATCGATGACGCCGATGATCTTGGCAAGAGGATCGGCGAGTTCGGGATAGTCTGCCTTCATGGTCTCCAGTTCATCGACGAGCGGCTTGCGCTCGACATTCTCCGGAGCCTTGGCTTCCTCGGACAGCTTGTTGATACGCTTTTGCAGCGCCGAGACCCGGCCGGCATTGGCGCGGTGATCGCGCTCCAGCCGGTCGTGATTGGCCTTCAGGGATTCGTAGGCGGCCTTCTGTTCGGGGGAAGCGTTGGCCCAGATGTCGGGCTGCTGATCCTGCGACGCCGGCTTGGCGGCTTCGTCGGGCGGCTGCTGGCCTTCCGCCGCGCCTTCACCCTTGTCCGCGCCGTCTTCGCCGGCCTGGCTGGCTTCATTAGCCGGGAAGTCGTCGGAAGCCTGTCCGTTTTCCTTCTCCGCAGGCTCGCCGGTCTCGGCGGCGGATATCTCCTGCCACAGTTCTTCGTCCGTCTTGCCTGCATCGGCCATGCTGTCGACGAGGGTGAGATCATCAGCCTCGATCGTCTTGCCTTGCTTGTCGGTCATCAGCCCTTCACCCCGTCGAGCGCCTTCTTCATTTCGGCGCGCTTCTTCATCGCGGCTTTCATGCGAGAGGCGTCCATCTTGATCTTCTCGGCCTCGATCAGCGTGCGCAAATCGCTCTCGGCCATCCATTCCTTCTCCTCGGCCGGCATCGTCGATGCCGCCTTGCCAGCAGATTTCATGTCGTCTTCTCCGGGGTTGGGGTCAGTAGCCCGTGCCAAGATTCGCGCGCGGCTTCTGCGCAGGCTTCGGCTCGGCCAGTGCCAGCACGTCCCTCAGCGCGGACAGTCGCCCGCGCTCATGCTCGGTATCGGCGGCGGGAAGGCCGCGCGTCTGGAGCCGGGTGATGGCCTGCTCGGCCATCCGGTCGACCGCATCCTTGACGATGGCCCATGTCTGGGAATGCGGGTCGATGTCAGACATAGCCGCCTGCGCCGGTGCCCGTGCGCGCCTTGTCGGCGAGCTCGGCGGCCATGACGCGCTCCCTCGATGCGCGATCCTCGCGACGGTCGGTCAGCATGGCGTCGAGCTTGTCGAGGCTCATGTTCATGGTCTCGGCCATCTTGATCAGCGCCGTCTCGCGCTCCAGATGCGCGATCTCCAGCTTCCGGTCCCATTCCAGTTCGTGCATGGCGACCTGGGCGTCGAGCTTCATCTGCTCCGGATCGTTCTCGCCTTCCTTCGACTGCGCCTGAAGGAAGATCGCGTCGATCTCGTCGTCGGTCAGCATGACCTCGTCGGCCGGGATCATCTGCGCCTTGAAGAGATTGCGCAGCACGCCCTTGTTCTTCAGCATCGGGCCATAGACCGGGTGCGCGCCGAAGTGCATGGCGACCAGCATCAGGTTCTGCGCCTGCATCTCGCGAACCAGCAGCACCGATGAGCCGCGGGCGTCGACCTCGAAGTCGCCCTTGATCTCCTGCTTCGGATTGAACTGCATGTTCCAGTCGTAGAAGCGGCGGATGTTGGGCTCGGTGACATCGTCGTCGAAGTTCTTGACGATGCGCCGGAACACGACGTTGGCCGAGTTCATCAGCAGCGCCATGCCCTGTGCGGTCTTGGTGACGCCGGTGCCCTGCTCGCCCTGTGCGATCTGCGGCATCGCCGTCATGTCGTCGAGAAACTGCTTGGAGATCGCAACGATGTTGGCCAGTTCCTCCTGGCGCGTGTCGATGTTGTGAACGCCGAACGCGGCATGGTTGGGCGGCAACCCGTCCTTCGCCCGCCACAGCTTGCGCGGACGCAGCGTGTAATCCCCGTCGAGCGGCTCGACCGTGCCGCCAATGACGATCTGGGGACCGGACGAGAGCCCGGCATTGTCCATCATGGCGCGCCAGCCGGCGTTCAGCGACGCAGCGGGATCGCGCGCGATCCAGGGGATGCCGTAGCCGAAGACCGACGATTCGTCCTTCTTCAGGTTGAAGACCGAATACATGCACTCGCCCGAATCGAACGGGTAGATGGCGAACTTGAGCAACTCGCCCTGGCAGAACCAGACCACGACGTTGACCTCGTCGAGCGGATCGATGTCCTGCACGTCCTGGAAGGCATCCATGTCACCGGCCGCCAGCGCGAGCGAGCGCATGTCGTCGGCTTCCAGCGGGCCGGAATATTCCCAGACATGGTAGAGGTCGCTGGCGATGTGCTGCTTTTCACCGGTCAGGTTGCGCAGGTCGGCGAGGTAGGACGGCGCGCTGGTACGGGGCTTCTGCTCCAGCAGGTTGCGGATCGCGTCCTTGTCGAAGCCGGGCAGCTTGGCCAGCCCGCGCAACTTCTTGCGGTTCATCAGGTGCCGCTCGAAATTGCCTTCGCCATCCTTGATGTCAGACACGTCCATGTCCGGAAAGAAGGACCAGATGTCGACATACCTCATGGCCGGCTGGCTGCCGCTCGACATCTCGAGCTCATAGTCGCCCATCACCGGACTGCCGTCCTCGTTGTTGAGGATGGGTTCGCCGTTCTCCCCGGTCTTCGGCCTCCGCTTCCAGCCCTTGCGGACCCTGTCGCCTGTCACCGGGCCCTTGCAGACGCCGGTGCCCAGTTTGCAGGCGCTTTCGATCACGTCGCGCATGGCGGCGTGGTAGCGCGACTGCTTCAACTGATCATCGATCTCATGCGCCATCAGATCAGCGCGCTTCTTGCCCTCCATCACGAGGGCATCGAGCTGGCGCGCAGCTTCATCGGCGGCGGACGCCTGTTGCTGTGCCTGCTGGACCTGGGCGGGATCGGCGCCTTCCTGCTGCGCGGCGGCCTCGGCCTGGGCGCGCATTTCCTCCGCCTGGCGCGTGGCTTCGCTGGCCTGCTCGGCCAGTTCCGGCACCGGCGTCGGGCCGATGCCCCAGTTCTTGTCGTCTGTCGGAAAAAGCAGGTCCATCAGCCGGGCAGCCATGGCGTCCGTCTTCGGCCCGGTCAGATTGATGTTGAGCTTCGACTGCTCGGCGTTGGTGAGCTTCCTTTCGGTCTCGGCGTCGTAGCGCCCGTAGTACTGAAGCAGATCGTCGATCCAGCGCTGTTCGATGGGCTGGCGCTTGCCGACGCGCTTGTGCGCTTCCTGCTCCAGGCGGCCGATGATCGCCTTCATCTGCTCGGCGATGCGCTGCCAGAAGGCGGCATCGACCGTGGCAAGGGCCTGCTGCTGCGGCGCCATGGTCAGTATCCCGCCCTGGAATCGGCCGGACGCGCGGGCTGCATCGCCGCGCGATCGGGCTGCTGCACCGCCGCAATCTTCGACCAGGTCATTTTCAGATAGCGAAGGCAATCCATCAGGTGATCGTGCTCCTTGACGACCTTGCCGTTCTCGTCACGGCGATACATGCGGTATTCGACGCGCGTGTTCTGGAGCGTCGAGAACAGCTTGATCCGACCGATCGACAGGCCCTGCCAGACCTCGTAGAGCCCGGCCTCTACCGCGTTGATCGCAGGCACCAGGCGAAGCCCCTGCCCCTGGTACTGCGCCAGCAAGGCCTTGCCGTCGTCCGGCTTGCGGTTGCGAGCGGACGGATCGATCGCTCCGGTAATCCACTCGCCACGCGCCTTGATCGCGGTGGCATGAATGGCCGGCTCGGCCTGCGCCCTGTAGTGCTCGGCGTAGCAGTAGAGCGTGCCGTCGGATGGATCCTCCGCGCCCCACATTGCCGCGGTGCGGTTCCAGCCGACGTCGAGCGCATAGCCGCGCTTCCAGTAGGACGGTATCTGGAACGGCTTGACCTCGACCTCCTCCCACTGGATCGGGTAGATCGCGCCGGCACCGAGTGACGGAATGCCCTTCGACCGCGCATCCCTCAGATGCGGCGGCGTCGAGGACAGCATTTCCGCCTTGGTCGTCTCGTCCAGGTGCGGCACGTCATCCCATCCGGCCTGCACCATGTATTTCGACGAGGAGATGGCGGGCATCAGTTCTGGGCGGACGGCGGCACGTTGCCGTAATCGGGCTCGTCGAGCACGTAGGGCACGACGACGGCCTGATGGGCATCGTCGAAGCGATCGATCCACTCCTGTGCCGTATTGAACGACGAGAACACGCCCATCTGGCAGCCTTCGCCGTCATGGATGTGCACGACGATGACGCCGCCGGCCGCGCTGCAGTGGTGGTCGAAGAAGGCCGCGACGTCCTGCTGCTGGGCTTTGGCGGCTTCCTGCTCGGAAGGCATCAGGCCAGCCCCAGCTTCAGCTTGATCGAATCGGCCGCATAGGTCGGTGTGCCCGACCGCACCACGGCGCCGATCCACAGCGATGCCGACGGGTCGGCCGCCTTCAGGACCATGTTGAGGTCGCCCTTCGACGCGAACTGGCTGTTGACCAGGTCCGAATAGTCGGCCTGCACGATCGACACCTTGCCGATCAGCTTGCGCGCATCGGCGTCCGAGATCGACACGGCCGAGTTGATCGTGCCCAGCGTGGCGTCCGCGTTGAAGAACAGGAGATCGATGTCCTGCCCCTGATCGGCCTCGTCGAGCAGCATGACCGAATGCAGCAGCCGGGTGCCGCCCGCCTCGAGGAAGACGCTGTGCACCTCCTGCGGGACCGCCAGCACGTCGTTGTCGGCATAGGCGTTGGTGTCGGCCACCAGCGTGACATCGACGACGTCGAGCGCCGTCGAGCGGACGATCATGGATGTGGTCATGCTGCGGGCCTTTCCTCGTTGGGCATGAAGGCGAGCACGGTTTCGGTCAGGCCTTCGAGCGGCGTAAACGTCAGCATCACGAGCCCGTTCGTGGTCATGGTGCGGATCACGCACTCGCCGTAGATGTCGACCGGGCACTCCTCGTCGAGCAGGATGACGTGCTGTGCCGTTCCCTCGAACGATCCCCGGCCCTGCTCGTAGGACTTGAAGCCCAGCAGCGACCAGCCGCCGGAGGCGTGCCTGATCTTGATCGTGTCGCACAGATCGGCAACGCCGCGCTTCCATGTCCCGATGCCGATCCGGGCGCCCGGGATCATGCCGGTGCCCGAAAACCCCTTGCGGCGCTCGCTCTCGACGATCTCGCCCAGCAGCGAGGCCTGCACGATGTCGCGCGTGGTCTCGTTGTTCTTGCCGCAGGCCCAGGCCCTGATCGGACCCGGGAACCTTCGGCCCGGCCACCACTCCGGATACTCGCCGGTCAGGTGCGTGGTCAGTTCGAAGCCGCCAGCCGTCGTCTTGCCGACGCGGTTGGCGGCCAGAAAGCAGCGCTCGCGATACTCCTTGCCGACCGAGAAGAACTCGATGTGCTTCGGATATTTCGCCCGGGCATGAACGATGGTGCCGTCGGTCCTGACGATGTCGTCGTCCGGAAACAGGTCGTAGAACTGCTTTTGCGCCTCGCGCCGCTTCATCTCGGCCAGCACGAGCAGGATCTGCTCGCGGTTCTGGCGCGGAAGCGCTGCGAACTCCTCCGGGCTGATATGCATCATGTCAGTGCGTGGTGCGGCCTTCGCCCGGTTTCGGCTGCTTCAGGCGGGCCAGTTCCGCGGCCAATTCGGCGTCGCTCATGTCCGAATAGGTGTGGCGGACCTCGATGCGATCGACGAACAGCATGTGGTACTTGCCGACGAGCTCCAGCGCGCGAACCCGGGCCGACTGCGTCGTGCCCTCGCCGGTTGCATGGGCTTCATGCCAGAGACCTTCGAGCACCATGTCGGCCGTGATGTCGGCGGCCTTGAGCTTCTTTTCCGCCTTCGCGCCAACCGCATCAGCGATGGCAACAATCGTCAACAGGCGCTGGCCCTGCGCTCTTGCCGTCTTCTTGCTGTATCCGGCGCGGATGGCAGCCTGCGTCGCGTTGAGGTCCTTGAGATACTCGGCGACGAAGCGCTTCTGGCGCTCGTTCATCGGATCAGCCCTGCGTGACTGCCATGAGGTCGCGGGCGAACAGCCAGTGATCGTCGATGCGGACCATTGCCAGGCCGTCGGGAGAGACGGTCTGGGCGGTGACGATGCCGTCGATACCGGTCGACGGGTCGAACAGGTGCATTCCGATCATGATCGGTTCCTTTTTTCAGCCTCGAAAGGGTGAAGATTCCCTGATGTAGTCAGCCAACCTCGAACTGCAGTCAGCCTTCAGGGCCGGGGTCCCTTGAAGGACCCGGCCCAAGGGCTGCATCGGATCGAGGTCAGGGGATGCGCGCGCGAGGGGGGCGCGAATCGCATACCATGGATTTTTCGCCGAAATGGGCTTGGCGCCATTTGTCCCGCAAATGTCCCGCTTCTGTCCGCCTCCTGTCCGCGAAAAAATGCTTGACAGGTTTTCAGCGGGCGGCGGTTTTGAGCCGTTTTCGGGCCCGGCGATTCAGTTTCTCGATTTCCTTCTCGACGAGCCTGGCGGCCTCCGGGCTGGGATCGTGCCGGGGCTTGGCGTCGTCGGCTCGGAAGTAGGTGGCGCGGTTATCGGACGATACCGTTTGTGAGGCGGAAACTGGTCGATTGTCGGACACGGCGTCAACGCTGGCGTGCCTCAATGGCTTTTCGTTCTTGTTGAGCGTGTCGGCAATGCCTTGGCAGATACGGATTATGGCGCGGCGGATGGTTCGGGGATTTCTGCCCTGCCGGCCGGCCAGATCGTTGAGGAACCGCCCCTTGCGGGCCTTTGTCCATGCCCATGCATAAAGAAGCTGGCGATCGGATTGTTCCGGCAGGGTGTTGATCCAGGACCAGCATTCGACCATGCGGTCGATGGCTTCGGGCGAGGCGCGACGGATGTAGCGGGACGGCTCCTGTCCGTAATTCTGCCAGTCGCGGCGAGGTGCGGGCATCGCGGATCCATAGGCCTTGGGGCCATGGGTGCGCGGCGAGATCATCAAGGTCTCGGCGGCTTCCACGATGCGGTCCTCGACGGCCTGGGCGGTCCAGATCATCAGCCGCCCTTGTGCTCGTCTATGATGTGCTGGATCATATCCTGCCACAGATCGGCAACGCCCTGCGGGCAAAGGCCGCGACCGAACGCTTCATCAAGCATCCCCTCGCTCGGCTCCTTCAGGGCTTCGAGGACGGCTAGGACATCGCCAACGTGTTGAGGCCACAGAACTGCGGCAAGGGCCTCGTCTCCTGGCAGAGTGCGCTTCACGGCTATCGCCCTCGCCAGTTCCTCCAGTTTGGTCATTTGAGTTGCACCGCGATTGTCAGCTTGCCCTTCTCGTCCCACCAGAAAGCGACGTCCTTGACGTAGCCGGAAATGCCATCATGCGCGTCGTGTGAGACGTGGCCGCCGATCTGCGGGAGGGCGGGGACATCGACATCGACGGTGGGAAGGCTGCCGTCGTTCTGGCGCGGCCCTTCGATTGTAATTTTCATTTCCTGTTCTCCAGTTTCGTCATTTGTCCGCTCCTATCATCTCCAGCGCCAGCAGCACACGCATGGTCTCGGCCGTCGAAAGGCCGACGCTCAATTCCTTGGCCTTGAGGCGCACGGCCATGAGGTCGATGCGGTCGAAGTCGTCGAACAGGGCGCCACCGCGATCGAGCAGGGCGGGATTGGCCGCCAGCAGGCCGGAGATCGCCACGATGGTGTCACGCCCCAGCTCGGCCGCGTTGCCGTCGGTTTCGACGATCAGGCGCAGCACGAGGGCAAGGTGAGCCTCGCCGTGACGCTGGCCGATGCGCTTCAGAGTGCGCTTGGCGAAGCACTCGCGGGGACGCCTCTGCTGGCGGCTCTGCTCGGGCCGCATCAGCCTGACGCCGCAGGCCTCGGCGACGCGCCAGGTGTCGCATCTGTGCTTGGGCGCGATCACAGCAGAACCCCCGTCGCGAAGGCCTCGGCGGCATCGGCGGAATCATGCCCTGGCTCCGTGTGTCCGCCTCCTGTCCGCCCTGTGTCCGCCTCCTGTCCGCTTGGGAAGGTTCGAGGAAAACTCCTGACCGGCTTGCCGGCCCACCACATCCAGGGGCTATCGACCCCCAACACGCCGGCCTTGATCAGGAAGTCCTTGGCCCTGGCGAACTCCTTTCGGACCTGATCGGCGGCCTTCTTGCGATCGTCGATTTCGGGCATCTTTTCGAGGCTGACATCGCGGAACCAATCCCAGTGCACGATGGTCTTGCCGAGAGCGGCGCGCGGCCCGTCCTTGTCGCTTGCGACGAACTTGCCATAGCGATCGACCGTGTCGAACAGGTTCATGATGATGCGGCGCTCGGTCGGGTTGACCGAGAAGCCCTGCCGCTCCTGCTCCTTCTTCAGGCGTTCCTTCTCGCCCACCGACAGGATCACGCAGGATGTCTGGTTGCGCTGGGTGCGCTCGTTGAAGCGGATCGGCACGGCCGCCAGTGCGAAGGTCACCTTCAGACCGTCCTCGCCGTCCTTCTGCTTCTTCAGTGTCGCTGTCCTGACCTTCGTCTCGTCACACTCGACCATGATGACGGTATCGGCGTTGGCGTGCAGCGAGGTGTGGCCACGCAGCTTCTTGCCGTCGGCGTTCATGTGGTGGACCAGGACGACGTGGCACTTGCACTCGCTCTCGATGCGCTGGATGTTGGCGATGACGAAGCCGACGTCCTTGCCGTCATTCTCGCTCGAGCCGACGGTCGCCATGGCATAGGTGTCGATGAACAGGACGCGCAGCGGATAGCTCATGACCAGGTTCCATGCCTTGATCTCATCGATCAGGCCCTGGGTGTCGCCGTCGCGGCTGAACAGGTCGACCTTGGCCGGCAGGACGACGAGGGGGACATCCTCGTCCTCCGGCACATCGAAATGCTTGCGGTAGGCGTCGAAGCGACCCTCAATGCCAAAGCCACCTTCACCGGCCTGATAGATGACGCCGCCGCGCTTGACCGGCCAGTCGAAGAAGTCCTGGCCGCGCGCGATCGACATCGCCAGATGGATCGACAGGAACGACTTGCCCGACTGCGAGGCGCCGCCGATAACACTCATGCCCCGCTCTGGGAGCCATTCGTCGACGATCCAGTCGATGCAGGGCACGACGCCCTTGCCGACCTGATCCCACGTGAATGCGCCGAAGCGGCTTTTCGGCTTCTCCGGCTTCCAGTGCGGGGCGCGTTTGGCGAGCTTCTCGAACTGGTCGGCCGTGCCGCCCGCCTGTTCCTTCCAGTCGGTGATGTCGGCCTTTTCCGGGGCATCCTTCCATGACTGGGCGATGTCGAGCACACGGACCGACTTCGCCTTCGGCTTCAGGCCGGCGCCGCGCAGCGTGGCGCGCTGGCGGCCGGCATCGTCATTGTCGGGCAGGATGACGACGTCGGCGCCGGCAAGGTCATCGTCGAACTGATCGGTCCAGTATTTGGCGCCGCCGGCGTTCGTGGTGGCCGTGAAGCCCCATGAGCGAAGCGTCTCGGCGTCCTTCTCGCCCTCGCACAGGAAGACGGGCTTGCCGTCGGCCTTCGCCTTCAGGACCTCGTCGCGGTGGTAGAGCCAGCGGACGGCCTCCTCGAAGGTCTCTTCGGCCTGGTAGTGCTTGCCTTCCTTCGACTTGAACCAGTCGCCCGACCTGATCTGGCCATAGGTGCCGGCCTGCAATCCCCATATCCAGCCCTTGCCGGCCGGATGCTTGCGGCGCTGCATGTATCGGCGAGGCGCCGTCTTGGCGAACTTCAGGACCTCGTAGGCCAGCCGGCCCTTGTCGTCGTGGTACTCGTAGGTGGCGACGGGCCAGTCGTCCATGAAGCCGGCGAACTTGCCCTGCGGCGAGGATCCGTTGGCGGCACCGTTCGGCTTCTCCCGGCGCTCCAGGAACCCCTCGTCCTGGAGCCATTCGACCGCCTCCTGCTTTGTATAGCCGCGGAAGGCGGTCAGGAGATCGAGGACGCCGCCTCCCGTCTGGTCTTCATGATCGTGCCAGGTCTGTTTCTGGAGATCGACGGACAGGCTGCCGTTCTTGCCCCATCGCAGTTCCGAACGCGATGAGAGAGCCTTGTTGGGCTCTCCCATGAATTCCGGCAGGACGCGAAGGGCAACCTGCTCGATCGGGACGTTGAAGTCGGAGGATGCCATGTCAGCGCCGCACGACCTCCACCGGCTTCCGGCCCTTGCCGGGCCACACCTTGTTGAACAGTTCCTCCGCGCGGGATTTCTCGGCGCTCGCCTTCTCGCCGTCGCGCAGGATGCCGCGACCGAACAGGTAAGCGTTCATGGCCTCATAGGCGGCGATCAGCGCCTGCTCGGGCGTGTCGTAGAGCTGGGCGACGCCGTTGACCTCGACCGGATGCCAGCCCGCCCTGTCGAGCTTGCGGAACTGGCCTTCCCAGCCGTTCATGACCGGGTGCGCGCGGGCGCGGGGTTCGTTCATTCGGCCGCCTCCGATGGGGACAGCCCAAGTACGCGCTGCTGCGCCGACCGGAGATTGTCGACGGCCTGGCGGAAATAGCTCTTCTTGATCTCCGCGCCGAGGCCGCGTCGTCCAAGCTCCACTGCCACGTAGAGTTCGGAGCCTATCCCCGCGAAGGGGCTGAAAACGACGTCGCCGGGGTTGCTGTAGAGGTCGACGCGGCGGCGGATCACCGTCAGTTGAAGCGGCGAGATATGGCGTTCATCGGCCTCGACACGCGCCACGCGATGGCTAAGCACGTCGGATTGAGCAATGTCTGTCCAGACAGGCTCCGCATAGCGTTGCCACACCATGATCGACTTGTGATCTTCCCACCGCCTGCCGCCTTCCGGCTTGAAGTCGCGCCGCACGAGTTGATCGTGCTCCGCGTCCGTCATGTCATCGCCGTGATATTCGGCGAGAGCGCCGGATATCGGTTCGGGATTGTCGCCGGGCTTCCGGACATCGACGACATAGTCGGCCACGGCGCATCGAGACAGAGAGGAATCCTTGACGACCTGCTTGTGCAGCAGCCCGATCGCCTTGGTCCGCTGCATGGCCGACACCGGGTCTTTGCGGATGCACGTTTCGGAATGGTAGATGAAGCCGACCCGCTGAAACTCCCGGATGATCTCGCCGCGGAAGTCGCGCAGCCCGATATAGCCGTCGCGCAGCTTGGACGTCGGCAACTGCATGCAGTGGATCGACACCAGTCGCCCCGGCATCGTTGCCCGGTAAATCTCCGCGATCAGAAACCGAAAGTGCTTCCAGAATGTCTCGCTGTCCCGGCAGTTCGACATATCGCGGGGATCGTCGGAGAACGTGTAGAGGCTCTCGAATGGCGGGGAGAAGATCGTATAGTGCAGCGAGTTCTCCGGCAGGCCGCGCGCAACATCGACACAATCGCCAAGGTAGAGATGCCAGTCCGGCCCACTCGCCTGGTCCATGATATAGGGCGTCACGCCGTCAGCCATTGCGGCAACTCCATCTTCTCAAACGGTGAAAGCGGCGGGGCATCGACGATGGTTCGGCGAGAGACCGTCTCCCGCGTCAGGTCGCGCATATGATCGGCCATGGCGGCGGACATCGCCTCATAGGCGAGTTCCTTGCGCCGCAGATTGGCGACGACAGCACCCTCTAGTTCGGAGGCGACCATGTAGACGTTGACGGGCTTTTCCTGCCCGAAGCGCCAGCATCGCCTTACGGATTGATAGAGCTGCTCGAAACTGTCATTGAGCCCGACGAAGACCATGTCGGCGCATCTCTGGAAATTCATGCCGAACCCGGCGATCGACGGCTTCGAGACCAGAACGCGGTATCGCCCTTCCGCGAAGCCGATCAGCCGATCGGCTTTGACGTCGGGATGATCAGACCCCTTGACCTCGACCGATCCGGGGATGGCGCGGGACAGCGCTTCGCTCTCCGCATTGAGGTTACACCAGACCAGCCACGGCCGATCAGGCGCAGCATTGACGATCCTCGCCGATGCAGCGACGCGATCGTCCACGGTTTCGCGTCGAACACCGATGCGCTCCTGCAGCGTTGATGCCGCGACCGGGAACAGCATGCCGTTGGCCGGCCGATCGTAGCGCGCCGGAACCGTTATCTGGTGATAGTTCAGCGGCGGCAGATCGTATCCGGGCTCGTCATAGCCCAGATCGGCAGGCGACCGCACCATGGCGCCCCAAGTCGAAACCCAGTGCCAGAAGGCGCCGACAGCATGTCGTTTCAGACGCCATCCGTCGCCGCCGCCATCGTTGGCACGAACCGAACCGTCATGCACGAAGAACGTCGCCAGCATCTCCTTTTCGGTCATGACGCCTAGAAATTCGGAATGATTGCCGAGTTCGGTCCAGTCGTTGGGCGCCGGCGTGGCGGTGCAGCAGAGCCGGTAAGGTGTTTTGCGGCACACATCGATCAGTGCCGCCTTGGTCTTGCTGTCGTGCGCCTTGATGATGCTGGACTCGTCGAGGACGATCGCCGCGAAGTCGTCGATGTTGAAACGGTCGAATCGGTCGTAGTTGGTGACGACGATGCGGCTGTCGACAGACGCCTGTGCCGGGGCATAACTGACGCCATCGATACCGAATTTCGCAGCCTCGCCGATCGTCTGTTGAGCGACCGCCAGTGGCGTCAGGATCAGCACACGGCCGCCGGCGTGGCGCTCGACCGCATCCGACCACGACAACTGCATGATCGTCTTGCCGAGCCCGGTATTGGCAAAGATCGCGGCGCGCCCCTTACGCAGCGCCCACCGGGTAAGATCGCCCTGAAATGCCTTGCCTGCCGGAGGCATCGGGGCTTCGACATCGAAGCCGGTCGCTTCGGCGACCTTCATCTTGGCGCGGAGGAAGTCGAGATAGTCGCTCATCCGACGATCTCCTCGATCGCATCGCGGATTGCCATAGCCGCCTGTAGCCGGACGCGCAGGTCGTGCGCCTTCTTCCAGTGGCCGGAATTGTCGCCGATCGCCTTGGCGGCGACGGCTTCCTCGACGCGTTTTTCCTCGGCGGCCAGTTCGGTCGCGAGACGGCGCACGAGATTGTCGGCGTGGGTGAGGGAGATCATGCGGCGGGCCTCGCCTGTTCGGCCGCGTAGCCGCCCCACTGGTCCGCCATGGCCTCGGCAATACCGGGGAAGAAGCGGCTGCGCTCCTTCCATCGATCGGGGCCGGGGCTCATGTGATGGACGCGCGGCGTGCGGCCGGCAACGATGTTCGTCGGGACGAGCGGCGGCAGGTTCTTCAGCCAGAGACAGGTGCGCTTGGTCTCGCCATGACCGAACTGCCAAGGCTGGACCGACTGCGCCGGCTCCCGATAGTTCCTGATCCGCTCCTTGGCGTGCCGGTGCATGACCGGGTTTTCCACCGCGATCCGCTCGATCGGCGCATTCCAGAGATCGGAGAAGAGAGCGGCGCCTTCGTCCAGTTCGCGCCACATCTGATCCAGCGTCTTGCTCGCCGGCGGGACCGAAAGCCATCGGACACCGCTGTTGCAAAGCCGTGTGCAGGGCGGGTGCGCGACGACTAGCAAATCCCAGCCGTCATCGAGGATGGCCCGCACATCACCGACGATGTGCTTGTTCGACCGATCCTCGGCCGGCAGCAGGTCGCAGGACCATGCATCATGGCCATGATGAGCGAAGGCCCGGCGAACGATGCCGGAGAATTCACAGGCGACCAGAACGCGCAGCATCTGCATATCGCTTTTCCTGATGATGTGTGGGCAGGAGCGCCCGCCAGTCCCGCCCGCTCTCGACGAGGCGCATGACGTCGCGGTCGAAGGTCTCGGTGAAGCCGCGATCGGACCAGCCGTCGCGCAGCGCCGCCCCGATGGCGCGCAGGGTCGGCACGGGAGGCTCATCCATCGCCAAGCCCCTCCGCGCCGGTCCGGTAGATTTCCAGGCAGGCGGCCAACTTCCGGCCCAGTCCCTCGATCTTGCGGGCGTCCGGCTCGTCGGCCAGGACCATGTTGCCCTCGCGCTGCGCTTCCGCGAGCGTGAAGGACATCTCGACGGCTTCCTTGCCGTCGGCCTCCCTCACCAGTTCCCAGGTCTCGCCCTTGCCCTTGCGCACCTGCCTGTAGCTGACGCCGTCATGCAGCGGCCGGCGATAGATCACCTTCGAAGAAGGGGGAGGCAGAGGCGGCATGTCCTCGCCGGTGCGGACCAGGTCGACGCCCTGATCCTTCAGCCAGCGGATCGCGCTGTCGGCGAGGCGCCGCTGATCCTCGCGGGCATACTCGGGCATCTTGTCCCAGCCGTAGCTGGTCAGGCCAAGACGGGCCCGGTAGCAGGCTTCCGCAAGCAGGTCACGGAGATCGCGGGGGGCGGCCGTCATGCTTGATCGCCCTCACCGCAGCCGCGACCAACGGTTTCACCGTTCGGGCCGGACGTGAAAATGCGCCAGTGCCGCCAGCCTTGCGGGCAGTGAAATCCCCACTCCCGCAGGCGCGGGCCGGTGATGAAGATCGTCCAGCACGGTCCGTCGACCAGTTCGATGCGATGAGCGCTTTTCGCGCGTCGGAACTTCCACTGGCCGGCGTGCCGCTCGACGCGCCGGTTTACCCCGCCCGCCTCGATTGTGTGCTCGACGTAGCGGCCGCGAAGCAGGATCGAGAGGTTCCACCAGGGATGATCGTGCAGGGCGCGATCGTCGTCGGATCGGCAGAACTGGTGCAGGTAGATATTGAACCAGCGGTTGCGAGGGATGAGGAACCAGCGCCGCAGATAAGGGTTGTCAGCGCCCCCGATCTGGATGTTCGGCGGGCGTCGGTCTGAAATGGAGATGAGCCGAGAGGCGATGTTTCCGAAGGACATCACGCCACCTCGCGTTCGGTCTGGACGTTGAACCGGTATCCCTTGCCCCAGATCAGTTCGATGGGATTGGCACCGCCGCAGACCACGGCCAGCTTCTTGCGCAGCTTGCAGACGAAGACGTCGATGACCTTGATGTCCGGCTCGTCGCGCCCCGCATACAGATGATCCATGCAGGCGCGGCGCGTCACCAGACCGCCGCCACGGCGGACGATCAGTTCCAGCAGGGAATTTTCAAGCCCGGTCAGGTGAACGGTGTCATGGCCGTTTTCCAGAATGCTCTTGTCCGGCAGGAAGCGGCCGCCGGGGATTTCGATGACGTCCGGCTCGTAATCGCGCATCCGGCGCGCCAGCGCCCGAAGGCGCGCGCAGAACTCGTCGGAGCGTACGGGCCATGGCTGGATATCATCGGCGCCGGCCCACAGGACCCGGGCCCGGTTCGTCACGGCAACGGCAGGATCGATCCCCCATTCGTCGATGGCGACAAAGAGCGGGTTCCTGACATCGCCTTCCCGTAGCCGGCGCGTCGTCTCGACGGCCGTCGCCCAGCCCGGATGCCAGAAAAAGCCGATCGCCTCCGGATCCCTGTAAAGACGCGAGCCGAACTCCTGCAGCGATGGCTCCGCTTCGACCTCGATGCCGTCCTGTTCGGCCGCCAGCACAGCCTCTGCGGCGATATCGGGGCGCGGGGAGGTGTGGATCAGGAGGCGCATCACGTTCCCCAGTTCGGAATGTAAAGGCAGATGATTGCCCCTTCGGATTTCCCGCCACGCGTGCAGACGTGATAGCGCCCCTGCCCTTCCGGCGGCGTCTGCCTGATCTTCTTCGAGGTGTAGGGAACGACCTCCGGATTGCCGGGGATCACGAACCCTTCCGGCGTGATGCGGACACTCTCCATTTCGATCGGCCGGCAGTCGAAGCCCGAACAGCAATTCGGCGGATACCACTCGTGCGGCCGCGCCTCGGTCACGCCGAGCGCCATGGCGCCGACGACCACGCTGGCCGCGAGAAAGGCGCCAACCGCAAGGGCGCCGCCGAAGGAATGATGGCCCTTCATGCCGCGACCCTCCCGTAGCCGGCGCGCAGTTCCATGAAAGCCTTGTGATGACGGGCCGGGATCTGCGTGCATTTCATCCAGGCCGACGCGATGCCTATGGCCTCGGCAGCGTCGCGCTGCGCCTTCTTGGTCGATGGCAGCAGGATGTTCTGCAGACGGGCATAGTCGACGGCCGCCTGCTTCCAGTCGTCATGCGGCGGCTTGTAGCCGCGGCCGAAATAACTGGGGCGCCATGTGCGGGACGAGACGAGACCCCACGGCACGCCGAGCACGTCGAAGACGGCGGCGACCGCGGCGACCATGCCGGGCAACTGCATCTGGTCGGCATTGACGGTCTGGATGGTGCGCTTCTGGCCCGTCTGCCGGTCGACGACCTCCTTTGGGTAGGTCGCCACGTCGCGGCGGGGCTGCTCGATCGCCACGAAGTCGGGGCGCTTGCGCTGCGATTCCTCGTAAAGGAAAAGGGCGAGGTCCGTGGATTTTTCCTCCGCAAACTCGCCCTCCGATTCGAGCGCCAGGCAGCGCCACGCCGACGGCTTGGCGTCCGTGTCCATCCAGCAAGCGCCGGTGCTGGACGCTATGTCGAGGCCGAGGACGAGCATCGCGGCGCCCTCCGATCAATGCTTGTTGGCCGGGTCGGCCGCGTCCCACGCTTCCTTCGCGGCCTTGGCCACGGGATCGGGCGCGTCGGCGGGTTGCTCCTTCTCCCGCTCCACGGCCGCCGCACCAAGGCCGAAGCCGGCGAAGTCGTCGCCAAGGGCCGCCACGATGTCGACGGCGAAATCGCTGTTTTCTTCCTCGAGATTGTCGAGCCCGTCGCGCGCCTTCTCCTGGGCCGCCTCGACGGCCTCTTCAGCCTTGCGGATCCGGGCCTGCCCCTTGACGATCGCCTTCAGGATGCCCTTGGCGACGCCCTGCTTCTTGGCATCGTCGTAGAGGCTCGACTGGTCGCCATCGTATTTCTTGTTCAGTTCGCGCTTCTTGCGTTTGAACTCGGCGTCGAGCTCGGCGAGCTTGACCTCGCGCTCCTGCTCGATGCGATCAAGCTCGTTGACGAAGGACGCGGCTTCCTCTGGGGTCGCGCGGTTCCTGCCTTCGAGAATCCTGGCCATTTCAGGCGGCCCTTTCGTGCTGGTGTGAGCGGGACAGTTCGGCATGCGATGCGCAGTAGGGCTGATCGACCGGGCAGGCCTGGCCGCAATATTCGCTGGCGACCGGCTCGCGTCCCGAGACCGGCCAGCGGCAGGTCGTTGAGCCCAGTTCCATGATCGTGACGGGCGTGGTGCCCGGGATCGGATCGAAGGCCGACGCGCGGCTGATCCTGATGATCGGCTCGGACGGCTTGGGCTTGCGCCTTGGCTCCTTGGCGGTACGCGGCCGGCCGCCATTCTGCTTGTTGCTCGGCACGACCACGCCGGCCTTGCGCATTCGATTGATGGCTCCGACGATGGCGCCGGGCGAGCAATTGGTGAACCGCGCCGCGATCGCGGTCATGGTCATGCCTTCATGGACCATCGGCAGGACGGCGTCGGCCTTCTCGCGCGCCGTCAGCCGGGTCCAGTCTGGATAATCGGTGGCGGCTCGGGTCGATTGAGGGCGTAATGAAGGCACCTTCGAGCCCCGGCCTGCCCCTCGCGCATCGTCCCTTGGTATGCCCCGGCTGCCGCCGTCGCCGGCCGAGTATGCAGGCCGATCAGAAACAGGTGCCGTCTCTCCGGCTGTCACGCCCGTGTTTCGCACTGTTGCTTGAGCGACGTGTTCGTCTACGCCGCCCTCATGCTGGGAGAGGGACGTGTCCCGCTGCTCGTGAATTTCTGCCGGGGTTCCGCCGCCCCGGCTCGGCCTACTCGCATCTCCCGTCGCGCTGTCGGCTGCCACCTCATGCTCGGGCTCACCAGTCGCGCCGTTGTCCTCGGATGCTTTCGCTTGGGAATCCTCCTGTTCCGGCCCAGCCGTCTCCTGCTCCATGCGCAGGAACCGGCATATCCGGTCGATGTCCTTGCGGACGGCGTTCAACTTGAAGGTGATGATCGAATTGGCATGGCCCTCGGCCTCCAATGGCCGCACGGCCTCGACGCGCTGCTCCGCCGTCATCTTCGCCCAGGCCGTCATGGTCGCGGCCTCGGCTTGAACGGCTCCAGGCCGTCCTTGATGCGATACTGGTCGACGAAGGTGAACAGTCCCGCCCGGTCGAGGCGCTTGCGGCGGATGCCCTGCCCGCTGACCGTGTAGTAGGACCGGTCCATCGCCAGCGTGACGCCGTGGCCGGCCAGATACTCCTTCAGGTCGTAGATGTCGGATGTGGCGTGCGGCTCAATCCGGCGCGGGCCGCCGTTCCTTGCCAGCCAGGCGTTGATGGCGTTCTGGTCGCCTGCCGGGGTCTGGCGGATTTGCGGAGTCACGTCCGCGCCTCCGGTTCACCCAGAGCAGCGCGAGCAAAGCGATAAGCTTTCGAATTGGTCGCATCGGGTCCAATCAGTTCCGCCTTGCGGAGTTCGTTCTCGATTCGCCTGTCGAGCTTGGAGAGCTCGGTCTCATACGCATCACGCAGCGCCATGTAGACGCTGACGAGCATATCCTTCGGAGTCCTGTAACGCAGGCTCCAAAGCACCGAACGCGACACCCTGTACTTCCGTTCGCACCGCGCCATGGCGGCGTCGAGCGTGTCTCCTGGGCCGCGATATTCACTCTTGATGAGGAAGTCCGCCCAGCGCTGGGCGTCTTCGACGTACGCCTCAGCCATTTTTTGATCCTCGCGCAAAGGATTTTTGCACCGATGCAAATCCGACATCGCCATTCTCCTGACCAGCGCTGGACACGCGATCGAAGGAAACGAGCGATGAACACGAAGGGAGCAGCCGGCCAGACGGGCCCACCATGCATGGGAGGCGTGGGATCATGCCCTCAGCCTCCATTCGCAGACCGCGATCGCGGCCACAAGAAAGCCGGCGAAGGCGAGAAGGCCGGTCACGCCGCGTCCCCCTCGACGGGGGCGGGCTCCGACATCAGGAACTGAAGCAATCTCGCGACCGGCTTGGAAGGTTCGGTCGCCCCGGTCTCGATTCGAGAGACCGTCGTCTGGTCGATACCCAGCTCTTCCGCCAGTCTCGCCTGGCTCCAACCGCGGCTTTCGCGGAACGATTTGATCGCTTCAGGTGTCATGATGCGCAATCTATGCGCAACGCATAGATGATTGTCAATGCCCTGCGCATAGGAATATCTGCGAAGCGCATAGGCATGGACAGAGATGCGATCGCCAGACGGCTTAAGGAAGCCAGAACTTCAGCGGATTTTAAGAGCGCGCGGGAAGCTGCAGATTCCTTGGGGGTCGCGTATCCGACATATGCCGCTCACGAGAATGGCAGCCGCGGTATCGAGGTCGAGGCGGCCATCCATTACGCCCGCCGCTTCCGCGTGAGCCTGGACTGGCTGCTGACCGAAAAGGGCAAGGGCCCCGGCGACAACGGCTCCGCGTCCACGCCGGAATCGCGGCTGCGCTCGGCCCTGCTCGAGTTCGGCGTCGATGCCGCCGATCTTGGTCGCGCCGTGCTGGTGATTAGAGGGTTTGTCGACGACTTCGTCGAACAATCAGAACAAGACCCTCGTCGTGATCAATCTGCACCCGCCAATCGCCGCCATGCAGCAGCGCCATCGCGGTAGATATCTCGGCAGCCTTGCGCTTGACGACCGTCTTGGGGTCTAGAGGCGCCGCCGCGCCGGCGGTTTCAATCAGCTTTGCGACGATCTCGTCATTCCGCGTTCTATAGCGCGGTCCGAATTGTATCATGGTGCCCCCGCCCCCTACTGTTGCCGATCTGGCGCTATGGGCTCGGTAATCCGCCTGATCACGACTTCCTCCCTTTCATGAACGGAATAGGAACATCTGCCTATGCGCCCTGTCAACCAGCATGAACGGCGGCGCGCCACCGGAGGTTAATCCGGTCGATCAACCTTTAACGGCTCCCTGTGAATATCGGGGAAGAATGGTGCCATTCGCGCATTTTTGGAACCATTTCGACTCGATCACCTTTCGGTCATAAGGCGGGCATGCCGCCGCCCCGATCGATCAGCTTCCATCTGCGTATGCCCAAGCGTCTCAAGGACGACCTGCAGATCGCCACCGATCGCGGCGGCAAGAGCCTCAATACGGAGATCGTCCGGCGCCTAGAACGCTCGTTCGGCCCGGATGACGACATTTCCCAACTTGCTGAAATCCTGAAACCGTTCATGGATGACCTCAACGAGGAAGATCGGGCAACGCTCATCGCGGCGGCCAGGATCCTTGCGAAGAACCGCAGAAAGGCGCGTCGCAAGAGCTGAACGCCCGTCAAAACGGAACTTCATCGAAATCGTCGGGGATGTCCTCGACCGAGGTTTCCGGCCGGAGCCCGACCAGGCACCCCTCGCCTGTGGCATCGAAGATGACGCGCGCCTGCCTCTCCACCGGATAGACGGCCTCGACGGTGCACCAGCCGAGCTGAGGAAGATCGAAACGGCTCCCGATTCTCACGACACGACCGTTGGACGCGCCTTCATGGCGCGCGTCCCTACTAACGTCGAACGTGGGCGCCGATTCTGATTCCACCAACGTTGCAGATGACCGGGCGGGCTGACGCCGCCCTTCAAAGGGATGTTCAGAGGGTTGATATGGAGCGGACGTTTTAGGTCCGCTATCTGAGGACGCAAAACGTCCGGTCACTTTTCCGGTTTTCGGCATGGCGATCCGGTATTCGTTGGGCAGCTTTTTGCCGCAATGCGTGACCTCGACATAGCCGCCGTCTATGAGCTGGAAGAGCAGCCTGCGGACCTGCCTGTCCGTGATCCCGAGCAACTTCGCCAGCGCCTTCTGCGGCGGGTATGCATAGCCGCGCTCCCGGCTGAGGAACCGAGACGCCAGCAGATAGGCCATCTTGAAGGCGGCCGGCGAAATGCTGGCATCTGCCGCGATCTTGTCCAACCATGCCCATTTCGCCTTGGCAAATCGGACCGGATCGCCGCGCACTGGCAGTTCGATGACATCACCAGTCATGCCGCGATCCTCGCCAGTTTCAGAGCGGCGACGGCTTCGGCTGTGGTCAGTCCGAACCGGCGCGCCAGGTTGGGCACGAGTGGCCGCGGCGCCTCATCGCGATGCGCGGCGTACCAGTTCGCGGCTTGTCCGATCCGGGCTTGGCGGGTAGATTGATCGCTGATCGGCTCTTGAAAACGATCAACTTTCGCGGCTCGACCATCCCCACGATGGCCGGGCCGCTTCGCGTTTGTCGCGTGCATGGGCGGCTCCTTTCAATACCGTAAGGATAGGTCGTCAAATAATTATGCGCAACGCATATTGACAGGATTATGCGATCCGCATAGTTTTCGGGCAAATCGGAGGACACTCCAATGCCCGAACATGACCCATACCTGCGCCACTGGGGCCATATGCTCGCCGATCTCGGCGGCGCGATCGTGATGATGATCGTCGTGCCGCTCGGCGTTGGCGTCATCCTGTCGGCGCTGCCCAGCGTCCAGGCGGTGCTGCCGTGAACGCGCCCGTCGACCTTCAGGCGCTCACCGACGACTTCGTGGCGCGCAATCTCGACGGCTCCGGCTATCAGCGCTGTGTGGCCCGCTATGCCGCGACCGGTGTGGTCCATCGCGCCAGCGAGTTCATCTTCAGCGAGGTCAGGCGAGGCACCACGCCGGAGGATCTGCTGACCGCCGTCACGGCCATCCAGTCATCGATCCTGTCGGCGGTGATGATGATGACGCTCAAGCGCGATCTTCGCGTCACGGGCGCCGAGCAGGTCATGGACACGCTGACCAAGTCGGTCGTGAAGTCGATCGTCGAGCAGACGAAGGCGGGCCGATGAACGCCCGGAATTTCCCCTCCCTGGCCGACCTCGAACACGCGCTCGACGTCTGGCGCGGCCGCCTGGTCTGCGCGGATCACATCGATTCCACGGCGCGACGGGACCGCGAGAAGGTGGAATGCCGGTTCCAGATCGAGGAACTGGAAAAGCAGATCGCGCGCATTCGGGAGAGTTTCTGATGCTGGCTGAATGGGAGGCATTTGGGGCGGTCGGGTACGTACTCATCGGCTGTCTTGCGACCAGTGAGATCTGGCGGACCGACAAGGTGCTGGCCCTTGCAACGGCATTCGGGTTTTCAGGGGCCGCGATCGACTCGCTTCTTGATGCCCTCCGGCTTTTTGAGGCGGCGTCATGAGCCGCCTCACACCCGATCATCTCCGCGCCCTCGCCGACGACGCGTTCGAGGTCATGAACTGGGCCCGCCGCATGGGCATGGGTCGCAAGCAGCAGCTCGACGAGGTCGTGAAGGCCTTCGAGGTCACCCTCGGCTATCGCGTACCGGTCAAGTCCGACGAGGTGGCGTGATGGCGATCACAATCACCAACGAAACCTTGATCCAGGCCGCCATCGATCGCGAGGTTCGCGTGAGGGTAGATGCGGCCATTCGGGGCGAAATCGAGGCGTCTCGCGATCGCGTCCGCAAGGCAATCGAGGCGGAGGCGGACAAGATCGCCCTGCACATCCTTCGCCACTACAACGTCACGGCCAACGAACACCGGACAGTCATCGAAGTCAGGAAACTCGTCGATGATCAGGACGGGGGATCCTGATGCCGATCGAGATCATCCACCCCGCCGATCGCGACGCATGGCTTGCCGCCCGTCGGCAGGACGTCACTGCGTCCGTGGCCGGGTGCCTTCTCGGTGTTCATCCCTACACGACCGCCTACGGCCTTTGGGCTGAGAAGTCTGGCCGCATTCCTTCCGACGACCAGGACAACGCCATCCTGCGGCGCGGCCGGCTCCTGGAGCCCGTCGTCGTCGAAATGCTGCGCGAGGACTATCCCGAATGGACGATCGAGTATCACCGCGACAACGCCTACTGGCGCGATACCGCCGACAGGATCGGCGCGACGCCCGACGCATTCGGAACGCGGCCAGACGCGTTCGGCCAAGGGATTCTGCAGATCAAGACGGTGGCCGAGGACAAGTTCAGGCGGGAATGGTTGGACCCGGACACGGGCGAAGTGATCCTGCCCCTGTGGATCGCGGTTCAGGCGATCGTCGAGGCGACCCTGACGGGCTCGGCCTGGGCTTCCGTTGCGATCCTGGTGTGGGGTCGCGGCATCGAGCTCGTTGTCGAGGACGTGCCGCTCGACGCCGGGGCGCGCGTCATGGCGAGGTTGCGCCGCGAAGTCCGCGAGTTCTGGCGCAAGGTCGAGGCTGGCGAGGAACCGCCGATCGACTGGCACCACGACGGCGCCGCCGTGCTCGCCGTCTGGTCCGACAGCCTTCCTGACCGCAAGGACCTGACCGGCGTCGACGAGATCGACGCGACGATCGCCGATTACCGCGCGTCGAAGGACGCCGCCAACGCAGCCCAACAGCGCGTCGAGCGTCTTCGCCCCCGCATCCTTCACGCCCTCGGTTCGGCCGAGGCGGGCTTCACCGACAACTGGGACATCACGGCGCGCACGAGCGTGCGGACCGGCCCGAACGGCCAGCCAGTGAAATCCCGCGTCCTTCGCATCCATCCCAGGGAGAACATCCATGCGCGTTTCTGATGCACCCTCGATCGAAACCCCGGAGGTCGACGAGGCCGTTCCCGGAATCGGGCATAACCGGCCGACGGTCACCGACCTGTTTCGCGACCAGTGCGCGGACCTGATCGAAGCCGTCGAGAAACTGGCGACCCGCGCCAACGCGGAGCGCGACAAGCTCGGCGCCGACAAGATCAGCAGCGACGACGAGCGCGACACCTTCACGTCGATCGGCGTCGAGGCCGCCAAGCTGGTCAAGCGCGTCGAGGCCAGGCGCGAGGAAATCCTGCAGCCGCTCCGCAACGAAATCTCGGAGTGGAACGCCCTGTTCGGCACCGACCGGCCGGCGCAGGGGTCCTTGAAGTACCGGCTCAACGCGATGAAGGGCTACGCCTCGACGATCGTCGGCCGCTACGACGAGGAACAGCGCGAGATCGCCCGCAAGAAGGCGGCCGAGGAAGCCGAGGCGGCGCGCAAGGAAGCCGAGCGCCGGCTGGAGGAAGCCGCCGCGATCGACTCCGCCAAGAGCGTCACCCAGGACGTGGCGTTGCAGGAAGCGGCGGCGGCGGATCACAGGGCGCGCCATCTGGAGCGTCAGGCGCTGTCGGCTGGCGCCGGTCCGACCAGGACGGACGCCGGCACGATCAGCCAGGCGACGGCATGGGATTTCCGGATCGTCGATGCCTCGCGGATCGACCTCAACAAGCTTCGGCCGCACATCCCGCTCGCCGACATCGAGAAGGCGATCCGCAAGCATGTCCGCGCCAACCGCGACACGGTGCCGATTGCCGGCGTCGAAATCTTCCAGACCACGCGAACCCAGTTCCGCGGCTGATCGGCCGCAACCACAGGAGATCAATCACATGAACGTGCCAGCCAAGGTACAGGACCACGATCCGGAGACCGGCGAGATCAGGACAGGTCTTCCGGTCGGCTATGACCATGAAAACCAGAGCCTTGCCGTCAGCCTGGCGCGAGCGGAGGTCGACCAGCAGATTGCCACGGCGCGCGCCCTGCCGCGTCACCCGTCGCGCGTCATGCAGTCGATCCTGTCGCTCGCGACGCTCGACGACAAGAGCGCCGAGGAATGCGTCTATGCGCTGCCGCGCGGCGGAAAGCCGATCAAGGGCCCGTCGATCCGGCTGGCGGAGATCATCTCGTCGCAGTGGGGCAATTGCCGCGTCGGTGCGCGTGTCGTGCATGTCGACCGCATCGAAAAGTACGTCGAGGCCGAGGGCGTGTTCCACGACCTCGAGACCAACACGGCGACCACCGCTCGCGTTCGCCGCCGTATCGTCGACAGCAAGGGCAGGCTCTTCAACGACGACATGATCGTCGTGACCGGCAACGCGGCCGCGTCGATCGCCAAGCGCAACGCGATCCTGGGCGGCGTTCCCAAGGCTGTCTGGCGCAAGGCCTACGATGCCGTTGAGGCCGTGGTCGCGGGTGACGCGAAGACGCTGGTCGAGCGACGCGAAAAGGCGATGAAGGCCTTCGCGGCCTTTGGCGTAACGCCCGAGCGCGTCTGTGAATCGTTGGGCGTCGGTGACGTCGACGAGATCACGCTCGAGCACATGCCGACGCTGATGGGCGCGCACGCGGCCCTGAAGAACAACGAGGCAACCGTCGAGGAACTGTTCCCCGTCCAGAAGGGCGAGGGCGACGGGCCGAAGCCGAAGTCGCTGAACGACCGCCTCAACGCGCTGGCGGGCGACGAGGACCAGAAGAAGGACAAACCCGCCGACCAGAAGAAGGCGGCCAAGGAATCGGACCAGGATAGTCCCCCTGCGTCCGATGACGGCTCCGGCAATGGTGCCGGTTCCGTCGAAAAGCCGTCGTCCGGCTCCGCCGCAAGCCCCTCAAAGTCGGACGACGGCACCCCTTCCCCGCAGGAGGCCCGAGCGGCCGGCGCAGAGGCTCGCGACAAGGGCATGAGCCGGAAGGCCATGCCGGCCGAGTTCCGCAAGGATCCTGCCCTGTCGGAAGCCTGGCTCGAGGGGTTCGACACGGGTCAGGCCGAAGCGGACGAGGAGGACTGACCGATGGCGTGGTTTTCCAAGCTCACCGGTCGCGACGAGATCGACCTGTCGCCAGAGGAAGTCCGACCAGCGGACGAGCCCGCGCGCATCAGCGGTGTCGACCTGGACAAGGCGCGCGAGAGCATCGGGCGCGGGCTAGCATCCGCCAGGGAGCGCCTCGACGCGCTCGAAGCCGAGGAACGGCGCATTCAGTGCGAGGCCGCCCAGACGCGCACCGTGATCGCGGGGTTCGAAGCCGCCGAGAAGGTCATGTGCGAAGGAGGCCCGCTTCCGGACGGTTACTGGTACCGCGAGGACGGCACGTTGATCGTGCCGGACGATCCCGACAAGCGCCGACCGCGAGGCTCCCTTCCCACGTGGTGGGGAGCATGCCGCATCGAGACGGAAAGCGGCGAGGTGCTGAAGTCTCCCCACGACGAGCCCGAGCGCCTCGTTCCCCGCGCCGTCCCTGCCGGTATCCGGTCATGACCACCTTCCGCGTCTTCTTCACCGACGGCGACGCGCTCGATGTCGACGCCAAGAATCCGAACGCCGCGCGAGACATCGCCCGCGACCAGAAGGGCGGCGGGATCGTGTCCAAGGTCAAAAGGCTGAAAGGAGCCTGACATGCCTAAATATTGCGTAATCGACACCGAAAACACCGGGCTTTTCCGCTTCAAGGACGAGGCCGGCGTGCCGGTCCCCGCCGATGCCGAGGGCCAGCCGCGCCTTGCCTCGCTGGCGATGATCTTCCTCGACGAGGACCTCAACGAGACCGACGTGGTTTCGCTGTTCATCAAGCCGGACGGCTGGTCGATGCCGCAGGGCGAAGGCAGCGCCGGCGAGGTCAACGGCCTGACCGACGAGTTCCTGCACGAGAACGGAACGCCCGTCCTGGTCGCACTGGAACGCTACACGGCCGCGATCGACGACGGCTATGTCATGGTCGCCTACAACGCCCAGCACGACCTGAAGCAGATGAGGGCGGAGTTGCGCCGCGCCGGTCTGGACGACCGATTCGACCGGACGCCGAACATCTGCGCCATGCGCGCCTGCAATCCCCTGAAAATCCCGAAGGCCAACGGCAAGGGCGGATCGCCGAAATTGAGCGATGCCTGCGCACATTTCGAGATCGAGAATGGGGAGGAACACTCCGCCCTGGGGGATGCCCGCGCGGCGGCCGAAATCTTCCGGCGCCTTCACGCGATGGACGCCCTGCCCGAAGCCAAGGTGCACTACGCCAAGGTGCCTCCCGAAGCCGGTCGCCAGACGGTCGATGCTCCTTCCGTCGCGCCCGCAATGGCCGACGTCGCGCCGGCCGGTGCGTTTCCGGAGCGGTTCTGATGGACGCCACTGCCGAAGAATCCGTCCAGCAGGACGAAGCCGAGTTCGAATGGGCGATCGTCGAGATCATGGGCCATCGCAAGCATGCCGGCCGGGTCATCGAGGAAGAACGGTTCGGCGCCAAGATGCTGCGCGTCGACGTTCCGACGATCACCGTGACGCCGCCGGCCGAGGAAGGCGGCCAGCCGACCTATTCCGTCGAGAAGTGGACGACGCATTGGTACGGCGGCCCGTCGATCTTTTCCTTCACGCTGACCGACGAGGAATCCGCCATGCGGATCAACCGGCCGTACTACGTGCCGCAGCGGTATATCGCGCCGCCTGATCCGGACTTCGCCGAGATCGACGATACGGAGGGTCCCTACTGATGTCCGATCCCTTCACGCTCATAAGGGTTGTCGATGTCGAGACAACCGGCATCGAGGATCCCGCCGAGATGGTCGAGATCGGCTGGACCGACGTCCGGCTGTTCCCTGACGGATGCCGCATCGAGGACGGCCCGCACTCGGCGCTCGTCAATCCCGGCATCCCGATCACGTTCCCGGCGATGGCCGTCCATCACATATCGGATGACGAATGCCGCATCGGCGGCGTCGATCCTGATGAAATCCGGGCGCAGATCGTGAAGGGCGTCGACTTTCTTTGCGCCCATAACTGGCAGTTCGACAGCCGGTTCATCCGGTCCGATCTGCCGGCGATCTGCACGTTCAAATGCGCGCGCACGGCATGGCCGGAACTGCAGAGCCACGGCAACGGCTCGATCCGGTACGAGCTCGGGCTCGTGCCGCACGATGAACCGCGAGCGCAGCCCAGTCACCGCGCCGGCCCCGACACGTTCGTGACCGCTCATATCCTTCTCAAGCTGCTTGAGACGCACACCGTCGAGCAGCTCGTCGAGATCACCCGAAACCCCGTCACGCTGCTGAAAGTCCCCTTCGGCCAGAACTTCGGCAAGCGGTTCAGCGAGGTCGATACTGGCTGGCTCGACTGGTGCATCCGCAAGATGGCCGACGATCCGGCGAAGGCCGATGTCGTCCACACTGCCCGCCAGGAGATCAGGCGCCGCAACGAAGGCACAGGAGGCAGCTTCTGATGCCCCGCGACTGTCACCAATACCCCTTCTGCGGCTGCATGCACGTGTGCGACGCCGAGTTGGCCGCGAGGTCGAAACTGTCGCCCTGGTCCGTCTTCGCGGTCGCACTGGCGGTCTTTGCCGTCGCCATCCTCGTCATGGCGCTGGCCGGCGCTGCGTTGCTGGACGGAGGTCGGCCGTCATGAAGGCGATCACCATCTGGCAGCCATGGGCCACGCTGATCGTCCAGGGCGCGAAGCCCTACGAGTTCCGGGGCTGGAAACCGCCGCGCTCGCTGATTGGCCAGCGCATCGCCATCCATGCCGGCGCCCGGCCAGTGCGGCGCGACGAGGTGAAGACCCTGCTCCTGCAGCTTCACGATCCCCGCTACGGCACGCCCTGCCTGCATGCGCCGCTGGCGCTGCCCGTGCTGGAGATCGCGGAACGCAACCCGAAGGCCGGCGCGCTGCCGCTGTCGCACGTCCTGTGCACCGCCATCCTCGGCGAGCCGAAGCGCGGCGATCTGTGCGCGGCCGAGTTCGGCGAGGCGGCCGGCAACGACAGTGACCGCGAGGGCACCTTCAACTGGGGCTGGCCGCTGACCGATATCGAGCGGCTGGAGCCTCCGGTTCCCGCGCGCGGCGCACAGGGGTTCTGGGATTGGCGGCCATGACTCACCTGACCGTCCACCGCTACGCCTTCCCGCTCCGTGAGGTCGTCGAGCATCGTCTTGGCGATGCCGTCGGCGACTGCGAGGGCTGGCAAATCCGGATCGAGGACGACGAGGTCGTCGTCGACGTGATCGAGCCGCTTTTACCGGATCCTTCGCAGAATATGCGCGAGACCATGCAGGCGCCCTCGATCGAGCCGTCCGTCGATGACGTGACGTCCCTCGCCTCACCCGCCGAACCGGAGCGCAAGGGAGGTCCACTGGCACGCAAGGCCGCCCTTCTCTGCCAGGACCGCGGCTTTCGAACCTTCATCAACATCGAGCATGAGCAGCAGCTCGCCGACCAGGATGCGGTCGCGGTCTGGCTTCGGGCGCATCTCGACATCGCCAGCCGCGCCGACCTCGACCACAACACGATCGCGGCCGACCGCTTCGACGAGATCGAAAGTGCCTATCGCCGCTGGTGCGAAGGCTACGACTGATGCCAGCAATACCCGCCCCGTTGCCGATCTATGGCCCGGCTCCAAATCAGATGAGGTGCATGATGTCAGCGACTGACCAAGAAAAGCTGGACGCGCGGCAAGCCATGTCGCTCGCGTTTCTGAAGCTGTTCGAAGACAAGTCCGACTATGGCATGGACGGTCTGGACGAGGCATCGCAGAAGCGGCGCATGGCCGATGTTTTTGCCGACACCGCGCTCGCGGCGCTCTCCGCCACCCTTCCCGAGGACGTGGCGGGGGTGGTCGAAAGGTTGCAGAAACCCGGAACATGGGCGCGACACGACGAGGACTTGATTGCTTCCAGCGCTACCGAAAGCCTTGTGCGCGACGATGCGCCTTTCGAAGCCGCCTCCCTTCTCACCGCCCAAGCCGCTGAACTGGCGGCGGTGAAGCGGGAGCGGGACAATCTGCAAGCGGCTCTTACGGCACGCGCAAAGACGATGCTGCGCCTCCGCGACACCCTCGTTCAAGTCCACGACCATATCGAGGACGAAGGCGACCGCGTCTACTTCGGCAGTTCCAACGACGCCGATATCCTCAAGGAAGTCTGGCACGATCTCGACGGCTGGAACTGGGATGACATCATGGCAGATGGGAAGTTGCCGGATGTCTACGAAGCGTCACGCAAGGCTCATGAAAAGCTGCGGCTAGCCGAGGCAGCGCTAGCAGAGAAGGACAAGGCGCTGGAGCCTTTTGCGCAAGAGTTCGACCGGCTCGAAAAGAACCATGAAGGGTTCGAAGCACTGTTTACCGACGAAACGGCGTACATGGCGGGCCGGCTTAATATCGGTCACCTCCGTGCCGCCCGTAAAGCTATGGGAGGCCCCGACAATGGTTAGCCCGTTCATGACCAACGAACACGGTACATGGTGCCCGTCCTGCGGAGAGCTTTTAAGCCACCGCGACGAGGATTTCGGCCCGGACGGCGAGTGTCCGACATGCGGCTTTCCCGACGATATCGAGATGATGGCGCAATTTCATTGCGGCGATTGGGATGACGGCCAGCCCGACGAACAGCAGGAATGGAACGACTATGACCCGGATTGCTGACCAAGACGAACTCACCCGCCTGCGCGCTCGCATCGCGGAACTGGAGGGTGGGGCGACAGTGGCGGTGAAGCCGCTGGAGTGGACTTCCGAGCCTACGAGGTCGGTATTCTCTGCCGATGATTATTACATCCAGAGGGAAGGCGATAAGCGGTTTTATCTCTACCGCGTGGACACTCCGCTATCCGATCACGCAAATTCGGACGAAGCCAAAGCCGCCGCACAGGCCGACTACGAGCGCCGCGTCCTATCCGCCCTGACCACCCCTCCCGCCCCTGCTGGAGATGCGGGGGAGTGGCCTCACATAGTGCAGATTGGCAGAACTCTCGGGCGCCTTGCCTCGGCAATCAAGTCGGGAGAGCAGTGGTCCGATGCATGTCAGATCGAATACGACAGGGCAAACGCAGCGATCAAACAGCTTTTTGACGAAGTCTCCCGCCCCTCTACAGGGGTGAGCGAGGCCCGCTCCCCAACCGCCATACGCATTTGCCCCATGCGCGATCGTCCTTGCCCTCATGGACACGGCTGCCCTTACGCGGACGGATACTCATGCAAGGAAGGGTGGCGTTCCCTTCTCTCCGACCTGGAGGGAAGGACATGAGCGGGCGGGAGAACTTCCCCATTTTGCTCGGCATGGACTACGAGTTGCCGGGTAAAATCGCCAAGGCCCGGCTGGCTGGATTCCGTGAAATCGTCATATCCGTTCCTTGGGGGCTTTTGGCTCCCCATGAAAGGCAGGCCGTCAGGAATCACGGCCAGTCGCTAGTGACACTGGCGGGGCGCGGCGGCTTGTCCGCCTGCGAGGCGCTTGCTGTTCTAGAGGATAGGGAGTGGCGTCAGATGGATTTCGGGACTGCTCACTACCGTCTGGCCACCGCCCTCCGCGAGCCGGGGCGATGAGCGGGCGAGAACTTCGCGGATACCTTTCGGGCCGCATCTACTACCCCAAGCGCGTCGGATGGCGGTGGCAGGTCTGGTACTGCTACCAGGACGAGACCGCCGATCCGAATAGCGGCGCGAAGGAGTGGCTGGCCTGCCGCACAACCTTCTGGCGCTGGATCAGCGCCGCGCGTGTCGCCACCGATATGTGGTGCGCCTTCAATGACGGCGTTTGGACCGATGGAGGCCGCCGCGCCGCTCTTGAGGCCACCCGCCCCGATGGAGGGCGGGATGACTAAGCCGGTTCGCCTCCAGCTCTCGCGCAAGAAGGGCTTCAACCTTCAGGCAATGTCGCTCGCAACCAACGGCCTGCCGGCGGTCAACGTGGCGCGGCCGTCAAGGTGGGGGAACCCCCACGACTGGCGAGACTGGCGGGAAGAGTGGCCGTTTGAGCCCAATCCTCATGACGCAGAGATAAGCCGCGACGACTGGTGCAAGGGAATGGCGGCGGCGGCTTTCGAAGATGATATTCTCGATGGCGCCCTAAAGCTCCCCCTGCATGAACTTCGCGGCAAGAACCTTGCGTGCTGGTGCAAGACGGGCGGCTGGCCGAAGTCCTGCCATGCCGACGTTCTGCTGGAACTCGCCAACCGGCCAGGAGGGCGGGATGGGTAGGGCGGACGCCATCGCCTATCCGCCGCGCGGTCTAAGCCGCGACGAGGCAGCGCGCTACATCGGCGTCGGGGCTACGAAGTTCGATGAGATGGTGAAGGACGGCCGGATGCCGAAGCCCAAGCGCATCGACGGCCGCACGCTATGGGACCGTGTGGCGCTCGACATCGCCTTTACCGATCTACCGAGTGTGGATAGCGGTAACTTCTTCGACCGCCTGCACGCGGTTGAATAGACGGCAGGCAGATGCCCCGCCTATGGTCGAGGCCATGAAACATCCCGACTATCCTGGCGTGTCATCCATGGTGACGCGCCACGGCAAGACGCGCTGGCGCTACCGAAAGAGCGGCCAGAAGGACGTCATGCTGCCGGGCGAACCACACACGGACGAGTTCGATGATGCCTACCAGCGGGCGATTCTTGGGCAGCCGGCAGCGGTCATCAGGCATCCGAGTGCCGCGCACCCAAAAAGCCTGAAAGCAGCTTACCGGATCCTGAGAGCCACGCCGGAATGGAAGGCCCTCGATGCCCGAAGCCGCACACGATACCAGCAGACGATCGAGCGAGTTCTGACGATCAAGCTTGGCCCGGCAATGCTGGGGGACGGCCCTGTCGAGCATTTGCGCCGCGGCGACGTGAAAGCCATCCTCGCCAAATTCGCCGATACGCCTCACATGGAGCGGATCGTGCTCATATGCCTGCGCAAGCTGATCGTCGTCGCCCTCGACGAGGAATGGATTGACGTCGACCCGACCTACAAGCTGGCCCGCAATCCGCAGACCGACGGTCACAAGGCTTGGCCGATCGACGTGATGGCGCGGTACGAGGCGAAGTGGAAGATCGGCACGCGCCAGCGGACGGCCTATGCGCTCGCGCTGTGGCTCGGCAACCGCGTCAGCGACGTGGCCAGGCTGCGCTGGTCTCATCTCGTCACCAAGCACGTCATGATCGACGGCAAGCCGCGATCGGTCGAGGGATTCGAGTTCGTGCAGTTCAAAGGGAGGAAGCGCGGGAAAACGATGTTCCTGCCAATGACGCCCATGCTTGCGCGAGAGATTGCTCCGCTGTCGCGCGACACTGATACCGTTCTGGTGAGCCGGTATGGGCGAGGCTATACAGATCAGTCGTTGAGCCAAAGGATGTCGGAATGGTGCGCTGAGGCGGGAATAGAGGCAGGGTACACCATGCACGGGCTACGCAAGGCCCTCGGTGTAAAGCTCGCGGAGGCGGACGCCTCGACGCGGCAACTCATGGAAATGCTCGGCCACAGCAACATCACCTATGCCGAACTCTACAGCCGGGAGGCGTCGCAGATGCGCCTTGCGGTGCAGGCCATGGAGAAGGTAACTGAGATCGAGGAAGCCCGCAGCCGACCGGCGTTGACGGTCGTCAAGTGACCTTGGAAACCTCGTTTCTGGAACCCTTTGGAACCCACGCTGTAAGGCATTGAGAACCTTGGATTTACCTACAACGGATGGTGACTTCACGCTGGCCGAAGAGCCGCTGAAGCTGTTTGCGCAATGGTTGGACGACGCCGGCCGGACCGAACCGAACGACCCCAACGCGATGGCGCTGGCGACCGTGGACGGGGACGGCCTGCCGAACGCGCGCATGGTTCTGCTCAAGGGGCTCGATGAACGCGGCTTCGTGTTCTACACCAATTTCGAGAGCACCAAGGGGCGCGAGCTGCTGGGCTCGATGAAGGCCGCACTCCTGTTTCACTGGAAGTCGCTGCGACGGCAGGTGCGCGTGCGCGGGCCGGTGGAGATCGTGACGGACGCGGAAGCCGACGCCTACTACGCGAGCCGCCCGCGCGGCAGCCGCATCGGCGCCTGGGCCTCGAAACAGTCGCGTCCGCTGGAAAGCCGTTTCGCTCTGGAGAAGGCGGTGGCCGAGTTCACCGCGCGCTATCCGGTCGGCGATATTCCGCGCCCGCCGCACTGGTCGGGCTTTCGTGTTCTGCCCCGTCAGATCGAGTTCTGGCACGACCGGCCATTCCGGCTCCACGACCGGGTGGCGTTCAGGGCCAACGAGCACGGCGGCTGGGAGAAGGAGAGACTCTATCCGTAAACGGAGCGCCTATGAAGGCGCTACTTCTTCCTCGACATGAAGGCGGTGAAGGCGGCCTTTGCTTCCTCCGAGCGCAGGCGCTGGCGGAAATGATCGCTCTCGACGCGGATGCGCTCGACCAGTTCGGCGCGGTCGCCCAGCATCAGGTCACGAGCGATCCTGAGCGCTTTGGGCGGTTTGGCGGCGACGCGACGCGCGCCTTCCAGCGCGGCGGCCTCCAATTCGTCCTCCGATACCACCGTGTGGATGAAGCCCATCGCCAGCGCCTTCTCGGCGGGCAAGGGCTCGGCCAGCCCCAGCATGGCGAAGGCGCCCTGACGACCCATAAGGCGCGGGGCAAGCAGGCTGGAGCCAGCTTCCGGCACCAGGCCGAGATCGACGAAGGAGGTGTGGAAATTCGTGCGGGGCGTGGCCCAGGTCAGGTCGCAGTGGAAATGGATCGTCGCGCCGACACCCACCGCGATCCCGTCCACGGCCGACAGGACGGGCTTCTTCGCCGTAGCCAGGGCAAGAAGGAAATCACCGACCTCGCGCCCGCCCTCGCCGCCCATGGCGATCGCCATGAAGTCGGCGATGTCGTTGCCGGAGGTAAAGGCGCCGGGCACCCCCATCAGCAGATGGCAACGGATGTCCGGATCGTCGTCGCCGCCGGTCAGCGCGGCGGCCATAGCCGCATACATGGCGCGGGTGAGCGCGTTCTTCTTGTCGGGACGGTTCATGCGGATGGTCTGGACGCCACCGTCGCGGCCGATCTCGATGTGCTCGGTCATGGTGACCTCCTCACGCGGCATCGAGAAGGGAGGAGGCCGCGCGCAGGCTTTCCGCGCCCCCGATGACGCGTTCCTTCAGCCCCGCTGTCTCCCCGACGATGTTGTCGGCATAGAAGCGGCAGAGCGCGGCGCGATCCCTGTCGGCGAGGACGGCGCGGGCGGCGTAGGCGCCGCCGGCAGCCAGCGAGAAGAGCCTGAGATAGGGCGTGGCGCCGGCAAGTGCGTCTTCCTGCCGTCCTTCCGCCAGGGCGGATTTGAGCCAGGCCGTGGCGGCGGCGAGATCGTCGAGCGCGTCCGACAAACGGCCGGCCGCTCCGCCGAGGCCCGCCATGTTGGAGGTGCGGAGCTTTTCCACGTCGGCCCTGAGTTCGGCGATGAAACCCTCGACATGGCCGCCACCACCGAGCGGCAGCTTGCGGGTGACGAGGTCGATCGCCTGGATGCCGTTGGTGCCCTCGTATATCGGCGCGATGCGTGCGTCGCGATAGAGGCTGGCCGCGCCGGTTTCCTCGATGAAGCCCATGCCGCCATGGACCTGAACGCCCATCGAGGCGACCTCGACGCCGATGTCGGTCGGGAAGGCCTTGGCGAGCGGGGTGAGGAGACCTGCCCGGTCGCGCCAGTGAGCTGCCTCGCCATCCCCGACCGTATCTGCCATGTCGATAGCATGCGCGCAGGCATAGCAGATGGAGCGCGCCGCGAACGTCAGCCCCTTCATGGTGAGCAGCGTGCGGCGGATATCGGGATGGCCGATGATGGGGCTCATCTGATCCCCCTTATCGCCCGGCGCGCGGCCCTGGCGGCGCTCACGGGCGTAGTCGAGCGCCTTCTGGGTAGCGGTCTCGGCCACCGCGACCCCCTGGATGCCGACGGACAGGCGGGCGGAATTCATCATGGTGAACATGCAGGCAAGGCCGCGATTCTCCTCGCCGATGAGCCAGCCGATGGCGCCGGGCTCGCCGTCGGCCTTCCCGTCTCCGTAGATCATGGTGCAGGTCGGCGAGGCATGGATGCCGAGCTTGTGCTCGATGGCCGAACAGAAGACGTCATTGCGCGCACCGAGCGAACCGTCGTCGCCGACCAGGAACTTCGGCACGAGGAACAGCGAGATGCCCTTGGTGCCGGCGGGTGCGCCGGGCAGGCGGGCGAGCACCAGATGCACGATGTTGTCGGTGAAATCGTGCTCGCCATAAGTGATGAAGATCTTCTGACCGAAGATCCGGTAGGTGCCGTCGCCAACCGGCTCGGCACGGGCGCGCAGCGCGCCGAGATCCGAACCGGCCTGCGGCTCGGTCAGGTTCATCGTGCCCATCCATTCGCCGGAGACGATCTTTTCGAGATATTTCGCCTTGAGCTCGTCCGAGGCGTGGCTGTGGAGCGCCTCGATCGCGCCGAAGGTCAGCGTCGGGCCGATGCCAAAGGCCATGGAGCCGGAGTTCCACATTTCCAGCGTCGCCACGCCCAGCATGGTCGGCAGACCCTGGCCGCCAAACTCGGCCGGACCGGTGAGCGCGTTCCAGCCGCCCTCGATCCAGCGGCGATAGAGGTCCTTCCAGCCAGGTGGCATGGTGACTTCGCCATCCTTCAAAACCGCGCCGACCTCATCGCCGACCCTGTGCAGCGGCGCGACCTCCTCGGTCGCAAAGCGACCGGCTTCGGTGAGGATCGCATCGACCAGGTCGTCGGACAGGTCGTCGAAGGCATCGCTTTCCAGTGCTGCCCCGAGCCCCGCGACATGCTTGAGAGTGAAGGCGATCTCTGCGACCGGGGCGCGATACATGGGTGTTCTCCGCAAGTGGATTTCGACGGTGAATGTGAGGCAGCCGATCGGCCGACGCCATTCGCCTTTCGGCATTGTCGAGTAGCGACGCCTGACGTAAACGTCAAACATCGACACGGGATCAACGCCATGCTCGCCCGCCCAGAGACCATCCGCTGCATTGAGTGCGGCGTGCCGTTCGGCTCTCCGCTGTTCCACTATTGGCACGGCAACATCGCCGACGGCCCGGCCTATTGGTGCGACCGCGGCGTTCTGTGCTCCCCAAATTGTTCCCTGGCGCATCACGGCAAGAGACTGTCCGAGGGGACTGCGCCCACCACGCCGGCGCCGGACCCGATGGCCGGCCGAGCGGAATAGGCGCCACGGGCAGCCGTTATCTACGTGGGCGGAATGTTGGCATTTCGTTTACCAAAGGCTTCCACCATCGGCTGCCTCAAGGAAGGACGGGACTGTTGCCAGGACGATTGCGGCTGATTGCCATGACCGCGTGGGCTGCGCTATGCGCGGCGACGTTTGCGACGCCGGCGTTGGCCTCGGACTTTTCGGAGCCCTGGAAGCGCAGCGACCGGGCGATCGTCATCGACGCCTACGAGAACAATCCGATCGATTGGGGGCAGCTTGCGACCGACAAGCGGATCGCCGGCTTCATCAACAAGGGTTCGGACGGGCTGCCGCCCGATTATCATTGCAAGGGCAACGAGACCGAACGCCGGCTGTGTCGGGCACTGTGGCTGCGCTATTCAGTCGCCAAGGAACTCTATCATACCCGTAAGACGGTGGCGAAGGCGCTCGGGATGGAATGGGGCGTCTATCACCTCGGCCGGCCCGGCGACCCGATCGAGCAGGCCAACCATCTGATCGACTATGCGCGGCCCGACGAGAACGACCTTATCGCCATCGACATCGAGGAGAACGATCCTGAGAAGTGGATGTCGCTCGAGGACGCGGAGGAGTTCGCGCGGCATATCCGCAGGCGGCTGGGACGCTTTCCGGTACTCTATACAAACGGCACGACCGCCATGCACATCGCGGCCAACCGTGACCGCTATCCGCTCCTGTCGCGGCTGCACCTGTGGTATGCGCGCTACAAGCCGGAGATTGGCCTGCATTTTCCAAAGGGCAACTGGGACAGCTACGCGCTGTGGCAGTTCTCAGCGCAGGCCAACTGCAACGTCAAAAGCTGTCCCTACCGGGTGCCCGGCGTCCATCATGACATCGACGTGAACGTGGCCGCAATGAGTGAGGACGCGCTGCGCCATGCATGGCCCTTTGGCGGACTGGTTGACGGATCCGAGCGGGTGATGGCCAGCGTGCCGGTGCCGATTGCTCGAGCCGACGGGCTGAAAGCCAAGGTTCCGCTCACTTATGCGGCGGTGACGCGCGATCTCGTGGCCGAACTGGCCGAGGCGTACCGGGCGGCGGGGCAGCGCCGGCATCTGCCGACGCCAGGCATACCTGTGATCGGGCTTGCCGAACTGATGGCGGCCAGGCGAGACGGCCATCTCGCCTGGGTCGGAACCATCCCTCTGGGGATGCGCTGACGACAGCCTCGACGCCGGAAACCACCAAGGCGCCGGAACCTCTGAAGCATCCGGCCGCGGGGCCGCGATAGAGATTATCAGTTCCCTTCCCTCTCGACTGCGCGCCAGCCGATGTCGCGGCGGCAGAAGCCGTCGGGAAAGTCGATCGTATCGACGGCGGCATAGGCGCGGCGCTGCGCTTCGCCGACGGTGGGTGCGATGGCGGTGACCGCCAGCACACGGCCGCCAGCGGCGACAAGGCCGTCATCCGTGCCTGCAGTGCCGGCATGGAAGATCACGACATCGTCTCCCGCAGCCTCGTCGAGGCCGCCGAGCGCGCCGCCTTTCGCCGGCGTTCCCGGATAGCCCTTCGCAGCCAAGACGACGGTGAGCGCGGCTTCGTCGCGCCAGCGCGCCGACATGTGCGCCAACTGGGAGTCGACGGCCGCGTTCATCAGCACAAGCAGGTCGTCCTTCAGACGCATCATCAGCACCTGGCATTCTGGATCGCCGAAGCGGACATTGTATTCGATCAGCTTCGGCCCGTCGGCGGTCAGCATCAGCCCTGCGAACAGCACGCCGGTGAAGGGCGAGCCGAGTTCGGCCATGCCCTTCAAGGTGGGCTCGACGATCTCGCGCATTACCCGTTCTTCTATGTCAGGCGTCATGACGGGTGCGGGCGAATAAGCGCCCATGCCCCCCGTGTTGGGGCCGGTATCGCCGTCTCCGACGCGCTTGTGATCCTGGGCGGAGCCGAACGGCAAAGCGGTCGTGCCGTCGCACAGGCAAAAGAAGGAAACCTCCTCGCCTTCGAGAAACTCCTCGATCACCACTTCGGCGCCCGCCTCGCCGAAACGACCCTCGAAGCAGTCGTCAATGGCATTGGCGGCTTCGTCCCTCGTCGTGGCGATGGTGACGCCCTTGCCGGCGGCCAGCCCGTCGGCCTTGACCACGACCGGCGCGCCGACGCCGCGAAGATAGGCTTTGGCCTTGGGCGCGTTATTGAATCGGCCATAGGCGGCGGTGGGGATGCCAAAGCGGGCGCATAGATCCTTGGTGAAGCCCTTGGAGCCTTCGAGCTGCGCGGCCGCGCGACCCGGCCCGAAGACGCGAATGCCCTCGGCGGCCAGGTTGTCGGCAAGGCCCGCGACCAGCGGCGCCTCGGGACCAACGACGACCAGATCAACCGAACGGGTCTTGCAGAAGGCCGCGACCGCGGCGTGGTCGGTGACGTCGAGCACCACGCATTCGGCCTCGCGCGCGATGCCGGGATTGCCGGGCGCAGCGTAGAGCTTCGTGAGAAGCGGCGAGGCGGCGAGCTTCCATGCCAGCGCATGTTCGCGACCGCCGGAACCGATGAGGAGGACATTCATCCGAGCTGTTCTTCCATTACTAGGCGCATTGCCGCGCGCGGAATGTGGCTAGCTGGTATGCGCCGGCGGAACAAGCCATGGAACCGACGATCCCAACAGTGCGGCGATCCCCGCATTGCTCGTTGGTCGCAACAGCCCGCGAATATGCCGGACGCTTGACGCTCGATCCCGACCCTGCCACTCCACATCCATGGACATCATCCAGTCGAAGGGCCTGCGCGGCCGGGTTGCGGACGCACCGACAGGCCACTGGGTCTACCGCGTCCTGCCGCGCGCGGTATGGCCCTATGCGCAGCTCGCGCGCTGGGACCGGCCGATCGGCTGGCAGCTTCTGCTGTGGCCTTGCTGGTGGTCGGCGGCACTGGCGGCCACGGCCTATGCGCGGCCGGGCGAACCGCTGGCGACAACCCTGCCGTCGATCTGGCACCTGCTGCTCTTCTTCGTCGGCGCTGTCGCCATGCGCGGCGCGGGCTGCACCTATAACGACATCGTCGACGAGGGGATCGACGCGCAAGTGGAGCGCACGCGCTCGCGGCCGTTGCCTTCGGGACAGGTGAGCCGCAGGCAGGCCTGGGCGTTTCTCGTCGGGCAGGCGCTGATCGGGCTGGTCGTGCTTTTGCAGTTCAATTCCTTCACCATCCTGCTCGGCATTGCCTCACTTGCGGTGGTCGCGATCTACCCCTTCGCGAAGCGCTTCACCGACTGGCCGCAGTTCTTCCTCGGGCTCGCCTTCTCATGGGGCGCGCTGATGGGATGGGCCGCGCTGTTCGGCGATCTGACGCTGGCACCGCTGCTGCTTTATTTCGGCTCGATCCTGTGGGTGATCGGCTACGACACGATCTACGCCCATCAGGACAAGGAAGACGACGCCATCGTCGGTGTTCGTTCGACCGCGCTGCTGTTCGGCGCGAACACGAAACGGTGGCTCACCTTCCTGTATGGCGGGGCGCTCCTGTTCATGGCGGTGGCCGTGGCCAACGCGGCCGCGCCCATGCCCGCGCTTGCAGGGCTGGTGGCGGCAGGCGCGCACCTAGCGCGTCAGATCCGCGTGCTTGACATCGACAACCCCGACCAGTGCCTGAAACTGTTCCACTCGAACAATACGGTCGGCTGGCTGATCTTCCTCGGCTTTGTCGGCGGCGGGATCTGGGTGAGCATCAGCCCGTATTTCTGAGACCCAACGTAGGGATGATGGCCGGTGTGGCAGTGGCCATACGCCGGTTCGCCAATGGCGTCGCCCATCACTCTGGTGCGATGATCTCCTCGCCGTCGACGATGAGGCGCAGGCCGAGCGTGGCCATCTTGCGGCGCGCAAGGAAACGCGGACGGCGCTGGGCCGATACGCGGCCCTTGCGGCGATCCTGAACCGGGCCCTTCTTCACCGCGCCGAGCGATTCCTCCAGCGTGCGAGCCACGCCATCGGCCTCGATCAGAAGCATCGGCAAGCGGTAGGCTTCGGCCCATGCGCGCCAGTCGGCGGCGACATCGTCGAGATCATGCGCGACCAGAAGCGGCACCGACAGCATCGGATCGCGGTGATGAAGCTCCAGCGTGACCGTGACAAAGCCGGTGTCGTCCTCGATGGCGCGTGCGGCCACGCCGAGGAAGGAATTTGCCGGGAGTGCGATCACCGCCGGCAGGCCACTGTTTTGCAGCACGCGCCTGACCGTTGCACCGCGATGGTCGATGGTGAAACTCACATCGCCATAGGCGTCGCTGGTCGCGTAGCTGACGATCTGCGGCAGCCGAAACGGGTCGAGCCGAAGTTCCTCGCCGGCCCAGACCGGCTTCAATCCGGTGGTGCTCATGTCTGTCTTTCCCTGTCTCCTGAGAGCCGTCGAGCGGTTCTCGCGGACCGGTTGTTCCGGTCTCGTCTGTGGGAGAGACTAGGCGCGAGGCCTTACCGCCGCGCTTAAGGAACGCGGTTAAATTTCAGCAATCGCGCGGATGGTTATCGAAATCGGACCAGGTGCAGGACAATCGAAAGGTCCGTGAACCGCCGGTAAACAGTCAGATCACCTTGCCGGGATTCATGATGCCGGCCGGGTCGAAGGCCTTCTTGACACGGCGCATCAGGTCGATGGCGACCGGCGGCGCGGTGGCGATCAGTTCTTCGCGCTTGAGGCGACCGATGCCGTGCTCGGCGGAGATCGAGCCGTCGAAGGATCGTACGACGTCGTGGACGGCCTTGTTCATGGGCCGATAGAGTTTCAGGAAATCCTGTGGCCGAGCCCCGACTGGCTGCGAGATATTATAGTGCAGATTGCCGTCGCCCATATGGCCGAAGCAGGCCAGGCGGCATTCGGGCGACACCGAACGCGCGGCTTCGGCCGCCTTGTCGATGAAAGCCGGAATCGATGTGACCGGCACGGATATGTCGTGCTTGATGGACGCGCCCTCGGGTCGTTGTGCCTCCGACATCGATTCGCGCAAATGCCAGAAGGCGGAGGCCTGGGCGAGATTTTCGGCCAGCACCGCATCCTCGACCAGACCACGCTCCAGCCCCTCGCCGAGAATCTCCTCGATAAGAGCGCGCGCGTCCTGAGGCGAGCGGCCAGACGAGATCTCGACCAGTACATGCCAGGAATGATCGCCCTGCAAGGGCGCGACGGTATCGGGAATGTGCTTCAGGACGAAGTCGACGATGGTCTGCTGCATCAGTTCGAAGGCGGTGAGCGCACCACCCGCCCTGTCGAGCGCCAGATTGAAGAGGTCAAGCGCGGCCTGTGGAGTGGCGACGCCCGCCCAGGCGACCTCGCGGCCTCTGGGTTGCGGATAGAGTTTCAAAACGGCGGCCGTGATGACGCCGAGCGTACCTTCCGCCCCGATGAACAGGTTCTTCAAGTCGTAGCCGGTGTTGTCCTTCTTCAGCTTTCTGAGATCGTCGAAGACCTCGCCTGTCGGCAGCACCACCTCGACGCCGAGGCAGAGCTCGCGGGCACTGCCGTAGGCCAGCACGCCGGTGCCACCGGCATTGGACGACAGATTGCCGCCGATCTGGGCCGTGCCCTGCGAGCCGAGCGAGAGTGGAAAGAGGCGACCATGCTCGCTTGCGGCTTCCCGCAGCACCTGCAGCACGACGCCGGCCTCCGCCGTCACCGTGTTGGAAGCGAGGTCGAATTCGCGGATGCGGTTCATTCTCGACAGCGAAAGCACGATCTCGCCGCCGTCCATCCCGGGCGTCTGGCCGCCGACGAGGCCGGTATTGCCCCCCTGCGGGACGACGGGCGTTCCCGTTTCGGTCGCGAGCGAGAGGATACTCGAAACTTCCCGCGTCGATCCCGGTTTCAAAACAAGCGCGGTGCGGCCGGACCACAGCCCGCGCAACTCGGCAATGTAGGGCGCGATATCATCCGGCTGTGTCAGCGCATTGGCCTCGCCGACGATGGCGGCGAAGCGATCGATCAGCGCCTTGTCGAGGGTCGCGGTCATGGACGCGGGGCGGCGGCGCGGCGGAGCCGATCGTTGATCGCCAGCCCCAGCCCGTGTTCGGGGACCGGCTCGACCACGATGCGGTCTGGCCTTTCGGCATCGAGCGCGGCCAGATGCGCAAACAGGTTCTTGGCGGCCTCGCGCAGGTCTCCCTTCTGCGACAGGTTGAGCACAGCCTTTGCCGCCTTGACGCCGCGGGCGCGACGCGGGCCGAAACCCAGCAGCGCTTCGCCCGGCCTGACGCTCGCCGCGTCGAGCCGCATCCGTGCGGCCGGAGCGTAATGCGAGGCAAGCTGGCCTGGCGCCTCGACCTTGCCGCCGGGTGCCCCAGGCATGGAAGGCGCCACGCCGATGGCGGCGCGGATGTCCTCCACCGTCAGCCCGCCGGGCCGCAGCAGGCGGATGTCACGTCCGTCGAGCGACAGAATGGTCGATTCCACGCCGACGCGCGCCGGGCCACCGTCGACGATAAGCGGAATGCGGTCGCCAAGATCGGCGGCAACCGCTTCGGCCGTCGTGGGGCTGATGCGGCCGGAGGAGTTGGCGCTGGGTGCCGCGATCGGTTTTCCGAAGGCCGCGATCAGGTCGCGGGCGAAGCCGCGCGGCAGCCGGATGGCGACGGTCTCCAACCCCGCCGTGGCGAGCGCCGAAACGGGCGAGCCTTTCTTCGCCGGCAGGACCATGGTGAGTGGCCCCGGCCAGAAGGCGAAGGCGAGATGGCGCGAGACCTCATCGAAATGGGCCAGTTCTTCCGCCATTTCCGGCGAGGCGACATGGATGATGAGCGGATTGAAGGCCGGCCGGCCCTTGGTCTCGTAGATGCGCGCGACGGCCTCGCCATCGGTGGCGTCGGCGGCGAGCCCGTACACCGTCTCGGTTGGAATGGCGACTGGCTGCCCCTTCCCCAGAACGCGCACGGCCTGTTTGAGGGCCTCGGCCTCGGGGACGATTTTCGCCGGTCCGATCTTCTTCGCGCGCGCCACGGCAACTCCCTCGTGTCGGCACTGTGAGTAGCGCCCGAAGCGCGCCTGGGCAAGGCGGGCGGGCGGTCGCGTTAACCCTGATTCTTGCCGCGATGTTAACGGGCCTCGCCTAGCCTGCCCGCAGACGCCGCCTGCGAGGACGGCCGAACAGGATCTGAAGACATGACCAACGGGAACACACGGCCCAAACTGGCCCTTCTCGCGCTCGGCGCATTCGGCCTCAGCGTCGCCAGCGCGTCGGCTTCGTCCTTCGTGACGCTTCCCGCCACGTCGGAAAAGATCACCGCATCGATGGTCGCGCTCGGCCAGCCAGACTCCACGCCTTCGGTCGTTGCGATGGGCACGCCGGTGCCCGAGCGCGATCCGGGCGTGGAGGACGTCAAGGTGGCTTCGATCGGCGAGGCGCAGGACGAGGCGGAGACGCCAGCCTGGGTCGCCGACCAGATCGCGCTTTTCGAGGCGGTGGGGAAACCGGCGCCCCGGCGGGTCAGGCAAGTTGGCGACTTCCAGCCGATGGTGTTTCGCGGCGGGTTGCGGGGCGAGGCATTTCCGGCCGCGTCACCGCGACAGGCCGTCGCGCGCGACGGCAATGCCGAGGACGCCGGATCACGAGCGCACGAACGCGAGCGCCGCGACATGGACGAGCAACCGCAGACCCCGCAGCGGCCGTCGGTGCCGAACCATTCGCTGGAACAGATCCGGTAGAGCTATCCCGCGATCTTCGAGAAATCCGCGACCTGACCGGTCGCGGCACGGATACGCGCCAGAAGCGCAAGTCGGTTGGCACGCACGGCCGCGTCCTCGTCATTGACCAACACCGCCTCGAAAAAGGTGTCGATCGGCGCGCGCAGGGTCGAAAGCGCGCGCATCGCGGCTTCGTAGTCCTGCGCCGCGATGGCCCCGGCCGCGTCTGACTCCGCCCGGTCGATGGCAGCGTCAAGCGTACGCTCGACGTCCTCGCGGAAGAGCGCTGCATCGACGGAAGCGGCGATCTTGGTGCCCTTCTTTTCCTCGGCGGCGAGGAGGTTGGCCGCGCGCTTCGTGCCGGCGAGGAGGTTTGCGCCATCCTCAGTGTCGAGCAGCGCCGACAGCGCCTCGACGCGGCGCACGATGAGCAGAAGGTCGTCGTTCGTTCCGCTCACGGCCGGAGCTTCAAACCCCTCACCCGTCTCGGCGCTGCGCGCCGATCCACCCTCTCCCACAAGGGGAGAGGGAGCGCTGTCCGCACCGCCGCGCCCTCCCTTCTCCCCTTGTGGGAGAAGGTGGCCCGAAGGGCCGGATGAGGGGTAACTTCCGCTCGCCAGCACGGCGTCGATCAGGTCGTGCCGCGCGCCCTTGTCGCGCAGATAGACCTTCAGGCGGTCGTGGAAGAAGAAGAGGAGGTCAGCAAAACGCTCAGGGGTCCAACCCGGGTAAAACTCAGAAACACCTACTCCATCATCCGCTTCGACAGCTTTAACAGATCCGCCAAACCGGACTTCCAAATCTTCCACAAAGTCTTCTGGAACGCCTGCATCCTTGAGTTTCTCAAGTTCGGAAAATGCAGCCAACTTTCCCTGATAGTAGAGCTGTGTCAGGAGATTGTTGAACGACGGTACGAGTGTGGCCCCCAACTCTAATCTCACCCCGTTCTCCACCACGATCCGGATCACCCCCAATGCCGCCCTCCGCAGCGCATAGGGATCCTTGGAGCCGGTGGGCTTCTCGTCGATGGCCCAGAAGCCGACGAGGGTGTCGAGCTTGTCGGCCAGCGCGACCGCGATCGCCACGGGGTCGGTCGGGACCGAATCCGATGGCCCCTGTGGCCTGTAATGCTCCTCGATGGCGGTGGCGACCGAAGCATGCTCTCCCTGCAGCGCCGCATAGGTGCGGCCCATGAAGCCCTGAAGCTCGGGGAACTCGCCAACCACCTCGGTCTGGAGGTCGGCCTTGGCGAGGATCGCGGCGCGGCGGGCGAGATCTGCCAACTCCCCCTCCCCCTTGAAGGGAGGGGTAAGGGGTGGGGGTGTGACGGTGTCTTTACCCCCACCCGCGCCTTCGGCGCGACCTCCCCGCAATGGGGAGGTGAGCAGCGTCTTCGCAATCTCCTCCGCCAGCCGCGCGATGCGCTCGACGCGCTCGCCCTGCGTGCCGAGCTTTGCGTGGAAGGTGACGCCGAGATGGTCGAGGCGGGCCATGCGCTGGTCGAGCGGCTTTCTCAGGTCGAGCCCGAACTTCTCGGCCGACGGTGTCAACCTGTCGAGATCCGGCAGATCGGCCTGGTCCGTCTTCCAGAAATGCACGGCGTCCGACAGGCGCGCGCGCACCACCTTGCCATTGCCGCGCGCGATTTCGGCCCCGCCATCGGACGCCTCGATATTGGCGGTGACGACGAAACGGTTGGATAGACGATACCCCTCACCCGTCTCGGCGCTGCGCGCCGATCCACCCTCTCCCACAAGGGGCGAGGGAGAGCCGACGGCGCCGCCGCGCCCCTTCTCCCCTTGTGGAAGAAGGTGGCCCGAAGGGCCGGAAAGGGGGTGATCCACCGGCCTCGTCACAAAGCATTTCTGATTGGCGCGGATGGTCAGCCGGATGATCTCGCCGGGAATGTCGAGGAAGCCTGCGTCGAACTCTCCCAGAAGCACGACCGGCCATTCGACCAGGCCGGAAACCTCCTCCAGCAGGGCCTCGTCCTCGACCAGCTCCAGCCCGGAAGCGAAGGCGAGGTTCTTCGCGTCGTCACGGATGATCTCCTTGCGGCGCTCGGGGTCGAGCACGACCTTCGCCGTCTCGAGCTTCGCCACATAGTCATCGAAGCGCCTCACCTCGAACGGCTCGGGCGCGTGGAAGCGGTGGCCGCGCGTGACGTTGCCAGAGCGGATGCCGTCAACCTCGAAGTCGACCACGACCGGTTCTTCGGTCTCGGGGCCGAAAGTGCAGACGATGGACTGGAGCGGGCGCACCCAGCGCAGCGAGCCGGGCCTTGCCGAGGCCCCGCCCCAGCGCATGGATTTGGGCCAGGGAAAACCGCGGATGACGCCCGGCATCAGGTCGGCGACGATCTCGTCCGCCGCGCGGCCTGGCCGCTCGACGACGGCGACATAGAATTCGCCCTTCTTCGGGTCCGACCGTGTCTCGGCCTGCGATATGTCGGCCAGCCCCGCCTTGCGCATGAAGCCCTGCACGGCCTGCTCGGGCGCGGTAACGGGCGGACCCTTGATCTCCTCGCGCACGTCCTTGGAGCGCGCGGTCACGCCGCGAATATCGAGCGCGAGGCGGCGCGGCGTCCAGTATTCGCGCGCGGCCTCGTAGGTCAGCCCCGCCTCGACCAGCCCGTCGGTGACGAGCTTCTTCAGATCGCCCGCCGCCTTGCGCTGCATGCGGGCCGGAATCTCTTCGCTTCGAAGTTCGAGAAGAAGGTCGGGCATGATCAATCCAGAACGTCGGCCGTCGCGCAGACGATGGCGAAGCGATCGGCCAGCGCGGCGAGTTCGACCAAATGGAGGTCGCGGGCGGAGACGACGCCGGAACCGTCGACCGACGGCAGGTCGCGCGTGGCGGTGGCATCGGAAAGCACCGTGGACTGGTAGCCGAGATCGAGCGCGGCGCGGGCCGTGGCCGACACGCACATATGCGTCATGAAGCCGGAGATCACGAGCCGCTTGCGGCCGGCGGCGTCGAGCACATCCTTGAGATCGGTGCCGGCGAAGGAATTCGGAAGGGCCTTCTCGACGACCGTCTCGCCATCTCGCGGCGCGGCGGCGTCCGCGAAGGCGAAGTTCGCGGTTTCCGGGTCGAACAGGCCGCCCGAGCGCCCCTTGTGGCGGACCTGCACGATCGCCGCACCGGCGGCGCGAGCAGACGACAGGAGCGCCTCGATCCGATCAAGCGCGGCGTTCACGCCCGGCAGCGGCAGAGCGCCATCGACATATTCGCGCTGAGCGTCGATGACGATGACCACCGCCTCGGCGAGCCGGGGCGGCGTGAGGTCGGCGCCGGCCAATTGCAGAAGCGTCCTGGTCATCACGCGGCAGCCCTTTCGTAGCCGGCGCCGCCGGCCTCTGTCAGCAGGAAGGCCTCGCCACAGGCCTTGGCGAGATCGCGCACCCTGAGGATGTAGCCCTGGCGCTCGGTCACGGAGATGACGCCGCGCGCGTCGAGCAGATTGAAGGCGTGCGAGGCCTTGATGCACTGGTCGTAGGCAGGAAGGACGACGCGGTACATGCCGTCCCCTTCCTTCGGGGCACCTGCGGTGAGCAGGGCACGGCACTCGCTCTCGGCATCGATGAAATGCTGGTGGAGGATGGCGGTGTCCGCGTGCTCGAAATTGAAGCGCGAATATTCCTTTTCGGCCTGCAGGAAAACATCGCCATAAGTGACCTTCGCCTCGCCGTCGAGACCGTTGAAGTTGAGGTCATAGACGTTGTCGACGTTCTGGACATACATGGCCAGACGTTCGAGCCCGTAGGTTAGCTCGCCGGAAACCGGCGCGCATTCGATGCCGCAGACCTGCTGGAAATAGGTGAACTGCGAGACCTCCATACCGTCGCACCAGCACTCCCAGCCAAGCCCCCAGGCGCCGAGCGTGGGGCTCTCCCAGTCGTCCTCGACGAAGCGGACGTCGTGGACGAGCGGATCGAGGCCGATTGCCGCCAGCGAGCCAAGATAGAGTTCCTGGAGGTCGGGCGGATTGGGCTTCAGGATGACCTGGTACTGGTAATAATGCTGAAGGCGGTTCGGGTTCTCGCCATAGCGGCCGTCCTTGGGCCGCCGCGACGGCTGGACATAGGCCGCATTCCAGGGCCTGGGGCCAAGCGCGCGAAGCGTGGTCGCGGGGTGGAAGGTTCCCGCGCCCACCTCCATGTCGTAGGGTTGCAGGATGACGCAGCCATGACGCGCCCAATAATCGTGCAGCGTCAGGATCAGCCCCTGGAAAGAGCGCGTCGGATCAAGATGGGCGGGTCTGTCGAGGGTCATGCCGGATACCGCGAAATGGGTCGCGGCACTGGTAGTGGCGGGCACGGGCAGCGTCAAGGCAAGCAGCCGCTCGCGAAACTGTGACGGGAACCGACCCGCGGATGAGGCGTATAGTGACAGCACGTCGACTGACGCCCAGCCAGCACAAGCATTCCCGGGAGAAGACAATGCCGGATCGATCGCGCCGCACGGACCTCCTCAATTTTGGCCGCGCGGCCATCGTGACCGTGCTGGCGCTGGGTTTCAGCGCCGCGCCGGGTCAGGCTCAGAACTTCCCGACGCCGGACCGAGGTGGTAACGAGCGCGACGCCGTGACCGGGCTGCTTTGCTTCGATGCGAGCTGCAACGTGGTGCGCCACCCGACCGCCAATTGCATCTGCACCAAGCAGAACCCTGCCGAAATGCAGCTCGGCCGGCTAAGGCTCGACTGCCAGGGCAAGGAAGGCGGGCGGTGGGTGCAGTGCCCCGTGCCGCTGCCCTTCCATCACAGGTGAGGCGCCGACGTGTGGCGGGCGGCGCATGATGCCCGGTCGAGCCCGGCTACCGACGGCGAGGAGAAGCCCGGCTTGTGTCAGCGCGGCAGGATGAGTTCCTGCCCCGGCCGGATCGAGCCCGGATTACCGCGCAGCGAGGGGTTGAGGTCGAGCAGTTCCGGATAGCGGGCGCCGTCACCCAGGCGCTCGGCCGAGATCGACCAGAGCGAGTCGCCGGGCGCCACGACATGGACCGGCTCGCCCGTCGCATCCGAATCGTTCGCTTCCGGCACCGACGGCGCGACAATGCCCGCGACACCCGCGGCCGCGACCTGCGTGCCCGGACTTTCGGTCACGGGCGGAAGTTCGGCCTTCTTCTCCTCCAGGGCGGGTAGACCTTCGGCCAGCTTCTTCTCGACCTCGGCCAGAACGTCCTCGTCCGGATCGAGGTCGCGTGCATGGGTCCACTGGAAGGTGGCCTCCAGCCTGCGCCCGACACGCCAGTAGGCGTCGCCTAGATGGTCGTTGAGGATCGGATCCTGCGGGCGGATGGACACGGCGCGCTCGAGGGCCTCGACGGCCTCGTCGAAGCGCTGCAGCCGATAATAGGCCCAGCCGAGCGAATCGACGATGTAGCCGTCATTGGGCCGGAGCTCGACCGCCTTCTGGATCATCTCGAGGCCTTCCTCGAGATTCATGTTCATGTCGACCCAGGAATAGCCGAGATAATTGAGCACCTGCGGCTGGTCGGGGAATAGCTCCAGCGCCTGGCGGAAATTGGGCTCCGCCTTCGGCCACTCCTTCAGACGCTCATAGGCGATGCCGCGCTGGTAGAAGATGTTCCAGTGCTCGCGCTGGGGCTCGCCGCTGATGCGCGAGACGGCACGGTCATAGAGGTCGGCGGCGCTGCGAAAGTCCTCCTTGGAGGCGTAGACCCCGCCCAGCGCCAGATAGGCGCGCATGTCATCCGGATCCTGCTCGACCAGAGCCTTGAGATGGCCGATGGCCTCGTCATGGCGATCGAGATCGGCCAGGTTGAGACCGAGCTGCATCTCGGCGGCGCGCTTCATCGACGAAGTGAGCGGCACCTGGCGGTAGAAGGCGATGGCCTCCTCGGGCTTTTCCTGCTGCTCGGCTACCTGGCCGAGCTGGACAAGGATGGAATCATTGGTCGGCGCGAGCACGCGGGCATATTGCAGATAAAGGCGCGTGAAGGATTCGCCGCCGCTGCGGTTGAGCGCCGAAGCCAGGTTGAGCAGCACCTCGGCCGCGCCGGCTTTCGCGTCGGGGACGAGCTGCCTGACAGTCTTTCCGGCCTTGAGATCCTCGCGCAGCTTGTCGAGCGGCAGGCGACCTGTGGCGAATTCCGCCGCCTTGTCGAGCACGGCCTCGGCGCCCGCCCTGTCGTTCTCGCGCACCAGATAGCCGGCATAGGCCTCGGCCGCGCGCAGATAAACGTCGGGCGAGGCCGCGCCGGCGGTGACGTTGGTCAGCGTGGCGTCATAGGCCTGGATCGCCTCATCCTTGCGGCCGGCCCGCTCAAGCAGCAGGGCGCGATGATAGGATCTAAACAGGTCATACCATTCGGGGCCGTTGAGCTGGCCGACCTCGGCCAATGCTCCCTCGACATCGCCGCCGCCGAACTTGGCCCAGGCGCTCACCAGCCCCCCGATGAGACGATCAAGGTCGGAAGCCAGCGCGATCTGCATGTAGATGCCGGCCTGCGAATAATCTCCCTTGCGGATCGCGTCGATACCCAGCGCAAGGCGTGAAAAACGCTCGACCTCGGGCACTTCCTTGAGCCGGTCGGCGAGCGGAAGGGCGGCCTCGAATTCGCCATTGGCGATCAGCGCCAGCATGAGCCCCTGCTGAATCGCCTGATCGTCGTCATTGAAGGTGAGGGCTCGCCGGTAATAGGCGATCGCCGAGGCGAGATCGTTGTCGGATTCGGCGATGCGTGCCGCGAGCACCGCACCGGAAAAGGAGCCGATCTTTACGGAAGGCGCATCCTGCGTCTCGGTTTTCGCCCAGCCCGCCGACGATGCGGCGAGCGACAGCGCCACGGCTGCCGCGCCGGTTGCGAGACGTTTCTTCCAGGTCAGCCGCATGTCGTCCCTTCCTGCCCGATTGCGAACCTGCTTCTACCCGTCGCGGCGAAGCGGTTCAGGCTTCCGTGCGGCGCAAGAATGGCCTTTTTGGGGTCCCGCTTCAATGAGGATACATTTACTTCGCGCTCAGATGCGCCGGGACGGGTCAACTCACGCGCGAAATGCAGAAATCAATGACCTCGATCATGGCCGCCTTCTGCGGCGAGGTGGGCAGAGGCGCTAGCGCGTCGCGCGCGATTTCCCCGAAATGGCGCGCCCTGGTGATGGTGTCGCCGATGGCGCCGTGACGTGCCACGAGACCAAGCGCCGCTTCCAGTTCCACGTCGCCGGTCTCGTTGCCCTCGATGGCGCGCGTCCAGAACTCGCGCTCGTCCGGGGATCCACGGCGATAGCTCAGGATCACCGGCAGCGTGACCTTGCCTTCACGGAAATCGTCGCCGACATTCTTGCCGAGCGTGGCAGCGTCGCCCCCATAATCAAGTGCGTCGTCAACGAGTTGGAATGCCATGCCGAGATTGAGGCCGTAGGAACGCAAGGCGGCGCGATCGGCCCGCGTCGCTTCGGCGACGACAGGACCGACCTCGCAGGCGGCCGAAAACAGTGCCGCTGTCTTGGCCTTGATGACGGCCATGTACTCGTCCTCGGTGGTCTCGAGATTTTTGGCGGCGGCCAATTGCATGACCTCGCCCTCGGCGATGATAGAGGCAGCCGTCGAGAGGATGTCGAGCGCTTCAAGAGAACCGACATCGACCATCATGCGGAAAGCCTGTCCAAGCAGGAAGTCGCCGACCAGCACGCTTGCCTGATTGCCCCAGATGGTGCGCGCGGTGGTCTTGCCACGCCTGAGGTCGCTCTCGTCGACCACGTCGTCGTGGAGCAGCGTCGCGGTGTGCATGAATTCGACGGAGGTGGCGAGCTTGACATGGGCGTCGCCCGAGTAACCGAACAATTGCGCGGCGGCCAAGGTCAGCATCGGGCGCAGGCGCTTGCCGCCCGACGAAATGAGGTGGTTGGCAACCTCGGGGATCATCGCCACGTCGGAACCGGCCTTCGACAGGATGAGTTCGTTGACTCGCCCCATGTCGCGCGCGGTGAGATCCACCAAGCGACGGACAGTACTCTCGTTCGTTTTTCCGCCCTCCAGCGGTACCACGACTCCCACGCGCTGCACTCCACTCTCACCCGTTGTCACGAGCCGGAGTCTAGTGTGCGAGGCGTGGATCGCAAGCGGCGAATTGGCGCGAGGGGGATGTCGGCCCGGTCGATTCCCGATCGTCCTCGGCCTGACGCAAAAGGAGGATGATCGTGAGCGGATCGCGCAAGACGGAAATGCGCAACTTCACGTCGCCGGAGCACAGCATGATGGTCGATGCCGAAAAATACGAGGCGATGCGGGACGCGTATCTGAAGGTTCTGCCGGACACGGAACCCGGCATAACGGCGGCAGAGGCAAAGGCGGCGGTGCTGCCGCTGCTGCCCGAGGCGCTGTTTCCGGCCGGCAAGACGGCGGGCTGGTGGCTCAAGGGCGTACAGCTCGACCAGGAGGCACGCGGGACGGTGGTGCGGGAAAAGTCGAAGCCGTTGCGTTTTCGCCGCGTTCGCGCCTGAGGGCGCGGCGTTTACAAGCCGGCGGCTTCCTGCGACATCTGGCGGATGATCGAACTCATCCGCACCAATGACGCAGTGCTCATTTCCTTCGTGGAGGCACTGCTGCGTGACGCCGGCATCGGCTGTTTCGTGGCCGACCAGAACATGAGCGTCATCGAAGGCTCGCTCGGCATCCTGCCGCGCAGGATCCTGGTCGACGCCGAGGATGAGGCGCAGGCGCGCCGGCTGCTGGCGGATGCGGGCATCGCCCACGAGATCGAACGCGACAAAAGCTGATGGGTGGCGACACGCTCGATGCTTTTCATCGGGGCGCGTTCTGGCTCGTCCAGCCGGCAACGGGCGCGCATCGCGCCGGCATGGACGCCATGATGCTGGCAGCGGCGGTGCCGGGCGATTTCTCGGGGCGGCTGGCTGACCTGGGCGCGGGCGCGGGCGCGGCGGGACTGGCTGTGGCGGCACGCTGCGCCCACGCGCGGGTGACGCTGGTCGAACGTTCACCCGAGATGGCCGCCTATGCACGGCGCACGCTCGAACATCCCGGCAATGCGGCGATCGCCAGCCGCGCCGAAATTCTGGAAGCGGACGTGGCCTTGCGCGGCGCGGCGCGCAGAAACGCTGGGCTCGATGACCGTGCCTTCGATTTCGCGATCATGAACCCGCCCTTCAACGACGACCGCCATCGGCCGGCCGCGACCGAACTCAGGCGCGACGCGCATGTGATGGTGGCGGGGCTGTTTGAAAGCTGGCTGCGTTGCGCGGCCGCGATCGTGAAGCCCGGCGGGAGGGTAGCGCTGATCGCCAGGCCGGCATCGCTCGGCGAAGTGCTGACTGCGCTTTCGGGGCGCTTCGGCCGTGCGCGCATCGTGCCGATCCAGCCCCGGGCCGACCGGGCAGCGATCCGCATCGTGATCCGCGCCGAACGCGGCGCGCGCGCGGGACCGAGCCTCGAGCCGCCGCTTGTCCTGCATGAGGGACGCGCCAATGTCTTCACCGAGCACGCCGACGCGATCAACAACGGGCGAGCGGCGCTGCTGAGCGATTGATCCCGCTTGCGTTTCGACCACCAGCGCCTACATGGCGAAAAACGACCCGGAGACACGCTTGAAACGCGCCCTTTCCCGCCTGCTTCCCAAATCCATGCGCCCCCAGCGCGTCACCATTCCCGTCATCCGCCTTCACGGGGCGATCATGCCGGGGGCCAACCAGTTCAGGCCAACGCTGTCGCTTGCGACCACCGCCGGCGTGATCGAGAAGGCGTTCTCGGTCAAGGACGCGCCGGCGGTGGCGATCTCGATCAACTCGCCCGGCGGTTCGCCCGTCCAGTCGCGACTGATCTATAAGCGCATCCGCGATCTCGCGGCCGAGAAGGAAAAGACCGTACTGGTTTTCGTGGAGGACGTGGCGGCTTCCGGCGGCTATCTGATAGCGCTGGCCGGCGATGAAATCATCGTGGATCCGTCGTCGGTTGTCGGTTCGATCGGCGTGGTGTCGGCCGGATTCGGCTTCCAGGAGCTGATCGCCAAGATCGGCGTGGAGCGCCGCGTGCACACGGCTGGCCGCAACAAGGCCGTGCTCGACCCTTTCCAGCCAGAAAAGAAGGAGGACGTGGAACGGTTGAAGGCGCTGCAGCTTGATGTGCACAAGACCTTCATCGATCTAGTCAGGGAGCGACGGGGAGCAAGGCTGGCAAATGACGAGGACCTGTTCACCGGACTGTTCTGGGCCGGGGAACGCGGCGTCGAACTGGGCCTTGCCGACATGGTCGGCGACATGCGCTCGGTCCTGCGCGACCGCTATGGCGACAAGATGAGGATGCAGCTCATTTCGCAACCACGCGGCCTGTTCGGCCGGCTCGGACGATTCAGCTCGCGCCTGACGTCACCGCAGTCGATCGCGTCGGGTTTCGTGCACGGGCTGGCGGACGCGGCGGAGGAACGGGCGCTCTGGGCACGATTCGGGCTGTGAGCGCACTTTGACGGCCGCGCCGGGGGCCGTATAATCAGGATGTGACGGCGCATGGCGCGCCGCGCCTCCGTTTCGCGGGAGGAACGGCATGGGACAGCTCATATTCTTCGCGGCGGTGGGCGCGGCCGCCCTCTACGGCTATCGCGCCTTCAAACGCGAGGCCGAGCGCGTGACCGCGAAGGTGCGCCGGGCCGAACGCGAGCAAGCGAATCGCAGCCAGGGCACGCTCGTCTTCGATCCGAAGACCGGCGAATACCGCCCCGCCAAGGATTGAGCCGTGGCCGGTGGACACACCGCCAGGCGGACCAATGACTGAAGCGGGTCGCGTGATCGAGTGCGCGGCGCCGGCCAAGATCAACCTGGCGCTTCATGTTACCGGCCAGCGCTTCGACGGCTACCACCTGATCGAGACGCTGGCGGTTTTCGCGCGGCATGGCGACACGATCCGAGTGGGGCCGGCTGACGCCGATCGCTTCGAGATCGGCGGGCGGTTCGGCGCCGGCCCTCCGGCCGACGGGTCGAACCTGGTCGTGAAGGCGCGGGAGGCACTGCGTCGCGCGACGGGACGGGACCTGCCGCCGGTTGCCATCCAGCTGGAGAAGGCCCTGCCGGTGGCCTCGGGTGTCGGCGGCGGCTCGTCAGACGCGGCGGCGGCTCTGAAGGCGCTCAACGACTATTGGGAGCTCGCGCTCGAAGCACCGGAACTCGCCCTGATCGGAGCCGAGATCGGCGCGGACCTGCCGATGTGCCTTGCGGCGCGACCGCTGCTGGCATCAGGCGTGGGCGAGGCGATCCATCCGCTTGACAGCTTTCCGGCGCTCGCGCTGGTACTGGTCAATTCCGGGGTCCAGGTCGCGACCGGGGACGTGTTCACGCGACTGGCCCGCAAGGAGCATTTCGGCCTGCCGCAAACCGGCGAGATCGCCAATCTCGCTTCGCTGCTGGACTGGCTGGAGGAAACGCGCAACGACCTCGAGCCGCCCGCTTGCGAGATCGCGCCGGCGATCCTCGAGACGATCGAGGCGCTGAGGCGCAGCGGCGCGGCCTTCGCGCGCATGTCGGGCTCCGGGGCAAGCTGCTTCGGGCTCTACCCCGGCGACGCGGAGGCCAAAGCCGCCGCCGCGGCCATCACACGCGAACGGCCCGACTGGCTGGTCGTCGCCACGACCAGCCCCGGCGCGGGAGAGGCGAAATGAGCCGCATCGACGAAAATCGCCCCTTCGTGGGGGTCGCGATCGCGGTGCTGACGGTCTCCGACACGCGCGGCCTCGCCGACGACCGCTCGGGGGACGTGCTGGCCGCCCGCATCGAGGACGCCGGGCATAGGCTGGCGGCGCGCGGCATCGTGAGAGACGACATCGAGGCGATCCGCAAGCAAGTGATCGCGTGGTGCGCCGATCCCGGCGTCGATGTTGTGATCACCACCGGGGGCACCGGCTTCACCGGGCGCGATGTGACGCCGGAGGCGCTGGAGCCTCTGTTCGAGAAACGCATGGACGGTTTTTCGGAGGTGTTCCACCGCATCTCCTTCGACAAAATCGGTACGTCCACGATCCAGAGCCGGGCGACCGGCGGCGTGATCTCGGCGACCTTCGTGTTCGTGCTGCCGGGCTCACCCGGCGCGTGCAAGGACGCCTGGGACGGTATCCTCAAGCAGCAACTCGACTATCGCCACAAGCCCTGCAACTTCGTGGAGATCATGCCACGTCTCGACGAGCATCTGCGGCGGGGCGGGAAGAGCTGAGGCTCAGCGCTTGCGCGGCGCGGGCATGATCTCGCCCGTCAGGCGGCGCGGCGCGGCGGCCTTCGCGATGGCAACGGCGTCGGAGCCAGGCCGCCCGGCCAGCGCCTGCGCCTGCCGCCTCGTGATGACCAGCCCGTCGCGCAGCGGACGCCTCGATGGCAGGACGCGTGACAGGAAATAGCCCTTGCCGGCGGCCCGCGCGGGAACGAAGCGTCCCGCGCCCGTCGACCGGCCGATATGCAGGACGACGCTCTCGTTCCAGCCATCCAGCATGCGCGCACCAGGCTCCAGCATCAGCAGCCATTCGGATCGGGCTCGTGAGATGGCCGCGGCGATGCCGCCCTCGTGCAAATAGTGGCAGCCGGCGATTTCGGCGACGCGATGCGTCTGGTCGTCGGACCCGCGGTCACACACGATGACCTCGCGCACGATACCCTCGACGGCGCCCGGTACGAGCGAGGCCAGCGTGCGGGCCAGCCCCTCCTCGTCGTTTTCGGTCTCGATCACGACGCTCAGCATCGCCCCTCCAGTCCGTGCGGTCCCTACTGCAATGCCGCGACAAGCGCCAGACATTGCGCCGCACAATAATTCTGTTCTTGATTTGTTCGCATTTGCCCGATAGGAATCTATTCACTGACACCGAATCGAGGCAGGCGGAGATGGCCGCGAACACACTCAATATGGAACCGATCGCGCGCGCTGACATTGCAGCCTTCACAGGCGGGCGATCGGCAATGGCCAACCAGATCGTGGAACAGAGCGGGATGCGGGTCGACCCGGCCCGGATGCGCGGCCGGGCGGCGGCAGTCAATCCGAGCGGACGCTTCGAACGCTTCACCCGCCATATCATCGACGATGGGTGGGAAAGCTTTGAGGATCTAGCGCCGTTCCGAACCGAGGTGCAGGTGGAAAAGCCGCGCACCATCGTGACGCGAAACGATTCGCCCGACATCTCCTTCGACCGGTCTATCAATCCCTATCGGGGCTGCGAGCACGGCTGCGTCTACTGTTTCGCGCGGCCAACCCATGCCTTCATGGGAATGTCGGCCGGGCTGGACTTCGAATCGAAACTGTTCGCCAAACCCGACGCGGCCAAGCTTCTGGAGCGGGAGCTATCGAAGGACGGCTACCAGCCACGCACCATCGCGATCGGAACCAACACCGACCCGTATCAGCCAATCGAGCGGGAATGGCGCATCATGCGCCAAGTTCTGGAAGTGCTGGAGGCTTTCAACCACCCGGTCGGCATCGTGACCAAGTCGGCGCTCGTGATGCGCGACGTCGACATCCTGTCGCGCATGGCCAAAAAGGGGCTGGCCAAGGTAGCGCTGTCGCTGACGACGCTGGATCGCAAGATCGCACGCACGATGGAGCCGCGCGCGGCCACGCCGACAAGGCGGCTGGAGGCGATGCGCGCGCTTTCGCAGGCTGGCATCCCGGTCTCGGCGATGATCGCGCCGGTGGTGCCGGGACTGACCGACGCCGAGATCGAGCGCCTGCTGGAATCGGCCACCGCCGCCGGCGCGCGCGAGGCCGGCTACATCATCCTGCGGCTGCCGCTGGAGGTGAGCCCGATCTTCAAGGACTGGCTGCTGCGGCATTACCCCGACCGCTACCGGCACGTCATGTCGCTGATCCGTTCAATGCGCGGCGGCAAGGACTACGACGCCGAATGGGGCAAGCGCATGAAGGGCGCAGGCCCCTACGCATGGCAGATAGGCCGACGCTTCGAGATCGCGGCGCGGCGGTTCGGCCTCAACACGGAGAAGGTGCGGCTGAGGACCGACCTGTTCTCGCCACCCGAGACGGCAGGCAAGCAACTCGCCTTGTTCTGAACACCCGCCTGAAACGCGCGCGATCCGGACAGTCGTGAACGGCGCGTTTCGACTTTCTGCCCGATCGCATGTCGTTGTCCCGAAACCGGTCCCCACTGTCGGGCGACATGCTTTAGCCGGCCACTGCCCCGCCCGGCCGGCGACCCTTCCCGCGCTGTCCCCCGAAAATGCCGGGAAGGTCTTGCGGAGAATCGGATCACGGCGCATGCATCGCCGCACCATGCCACGCGCTCGATCCGATTCTCCGTTTCTCTTCGATTTCGACCCGTTCGAGAACGCGCGACCGGACTTCCGCCACGAGACGATCGCCGAGCGGGACGGGCTGTGGCCGGTGGCCGGGCTGGACGAGGCCGGACGCGGCCCTCTGGCCGGTCCCGTGGTGGCGGCGGCCGTCATCCTGGATCCGGCCGCGCTGCCTGTCGGGCTCGACGATTCCAAGCGTCTGACCGCGGACGCTCGCGAGATTCTGTTCGAGCAGATCGTGGCGACGGCGCTCGCCGTCTCGACGACCTCGATCTCCGCCTCCTCGATCGATGCGACCGATATTCGCAAGGCGAGCCTGGAGGCGATGCGGCGCGCCTACGCGGCGCTGCCGGTCCGGGCCGGCTTCGCGCTCGTCGACGGGCGCGACATTCCGCCGGGCCTGCCGACGGCGGCCCTAGCACTGGTCAAGGGCGACCGCCGATCCATGTCAGTCGCCGCAGCCTCGATCGTGGCCAAGGTGATGCGCGACAGGATCATGCAAAGGTGCTGCGCGCGCCACACCGCCTATGGTTTCGGCGCGCACAAGGGCTATGCGACTGCAGCGCATTGCACGGCGATCGAGATGCACGGTCCGCTGGCCCGCATCCACCGCTTTTCCTTCGCGCCGATCCGCCGCTGATCGAGCGGAGCAGCCAACGAAAAAGGCCGCCCTCGGCGGCCTCTCGAAATGGGATGGTGTGGCGCAGTACGACGCTTAGTTCATGTGCGTCTTGATTTGGCCCAGCGACGCCTTGAACAGTTCGGCGGATTTGGGACCGTCGAGCGTGTCGGCAATCATCGATCGAGCCGCCTCGACCGCGATCTCGACTGCGGCCGAACGAACTTCTGCAACCGCCTCCTGCTCGGCCTGCGCGATCTTCTGCTCGGCCATGGTGGTGCGGCGCGCGATATAATCCTCGGTGCGGGCCTTGGCGTCCGTGACGATCTGGCCGGCCTCGCGCTTGGCGGCCGCGACGATCGCCTCGGCCTCCTGCTCGGCCTCCTTGCGCTTGCGCTGGTATTCGGCCAGCACCTGCTGGGCCTCCTCGCGCAACTTGCGCGCCTCATCGAGCTCATTGCGGATCTTGTCGGCGCGCGCGTCGAGCTGACGCCCGACCATGCCGGGAACCTTGAGATAGGCCAACAGGCCGAGGAAAATGATGAGGGCGATCAGAGCCCAGAATGTCGCGTCCATCGCCGCCTCCCTCAGCCCCGGGCGCGGCCAATGGCCGCCTCGATCTCGGCCTTCGTCGGCTTGGCGCCGACGAGGCTGGCCATGATCGCCCCGGTGGTCTCGGCCGCGATCTGGCCGACCTCGCCCATCGCCTCGGATTTGATCGCCTCGATGCGGGCCGTCGAGTCGGCGAGCTTGCGTTCCAGTTCCGCCTCGGCGGCCTTGCGCTCGGCATCGGCTTCGGCCTTGGCGGTATCGCGCGCCTGCTGGCCAATTTCGTTGGCGCGGCCACGCGCCTCGGCCAGTTCCTGCTCATAGGCGGCGATGGCCTCGTCGGCCTCGTCCTTCATGCGCGCGGCCTGGTCGAGATCCTGCGCGATCCTGTCCGACCTGACCTCGAGGATGCCGCTGATGCGCGGGAGCACGACCCGCTTGAGGAACAGGTAGAAAAGACCGAAGGTGATCGCCAGCCACAAGAGCTGAGACGGATAGCTTGAGGTCTCGAAGGGCGGGAAGCCGGACTCGGCTCCGTTCGCGTCGTGCGGGACCTCGGTCCCGGCTTCGATCGCTTCGGAGGCCGGCGCCTCGCTTTCAGTCTGTGCGTAGGCTGGTGCCACGTACATGGGACGGTTCCGTCGGTTCGTCGGGACTGGCGCCGGCAGGCGCCCGCTCGAGCCATGACCGGCCGTGTGAACGGCCGGCGCAACCCTGTCTGGCCGCTCTTAGGTGAAGAGCAGCAGCAGCGCGATGAGCAGCGAGAAGATGCCCAGCGCCTCGGTCACGGCGAAGCCGAAGATCAGGCGGCCGAACTGGCCGTCGGCGGCCGAGGGGTTGCGCAGCGCGCCGGCCAGGTAGTTGCCGAAGATGTGGCCCAGGCCGATGCCGGCGCCGCCCATGCCCAGGCACGCGATACCCGCGCCAATGGCCTTTGCTGCTTCTGCTTCCATGTCGGTACTCCTTGCGAGACTTTTCGTTGAACTATGGATGGCTCTTGGCCGGTGAAGGATCGCGCCGCCCTTTAGTGGCTCGGATGCAGCGCGTCGTTGAGATACATGCAGGTCAGCACCGCGAAGACGTAGGCCTGCAGGAAGGCGACCAGGAATTCCAGGCCGGTCAGGGCGATCGTCATCAATAGCGGCAGAATGGCGCCGGCGACGCCGACCACGCCCATGGCCGACAGTGAAGTGACGAAGCCGGCGAACACCTTCAGCGTGATATGACCGGCCAGCATGTTCGCGAACAGGCGGACCGACAGGCTGATCGGGCGCGACAGGAAGGAGATCACCTCAATGGCGACCACCAGCGGTATGAGAACGCCGGGCACGCCCTCTGGCACGAACAGTTTCAGGAAGCCGAGACCGTGTTTCCAGAAACCGTAGACCACTACCGTGCCGATGACGAGCAGCGCCAGCGCGAAGGTCACGATGATGTGGCTTGTGACGGTGAAGAAATAGGGAAACATGCCGAGCAGGTTCGCCACCAGCACGAACATGAACAGCGAGAAGACGAGCGGGAAGAAACGCATCCCCTGCGATCCGGCCGCGTCGCGCAGCATTGACGCCACGAACTCGTAGGACATCTCCGTGATCGACTGGAGGCGGGAGGGAACCAGCCCGCGGCTGGCGGTGGTCATGTAGAGGAAGGCGCCGGCGGCCGCGACGGTCGCGACCATGAACAGCGAGGAATTGGTGAACGAGAAATCGAGGCCGCCGATCTCGATCGGGACCAGCTTCGTGATGTGGAACTGGTGGATGGGATCGTTCGCCACGCCTGCTCTTCCCGCTCCGCCGGACGCGCCGGCACTGTCAAAACCCACGCGGTCGAGCGACCGCCGTCAATCCTCGGTCCGGTCCGTCCGCCTGCCAAATTCGGCAACCTGGCCGGTGGCCCGCATCACGTTGAGCACGCCTGCGGCGAAACCCAGAAGCAGGAACCCGATCAGTCCCCACGGGGACGAGCCGAGACCCCTGTCGATGAACCATCCCAGCGCCGCGCCAACAACGATCGCTGATATGAATTCGCTGGAGAGCCTAAGCGCATGACCCCAATTGGCCTTGCCCCCTCGGTCCGCTCCAGCGACCTCATCGACCTTTTCAGAACGCCGCGCCGCGATGGCCGCATCGAGATCCCGCCGGCGACGAGCGAGATCGTCGTCCGCCTGGCCGCGAGGTTCGCCGCCTCCGTTCCCGGATGAGCGATCCGCCATGGCCGCGTTCTCCCGACCGGCCGAAAACGTCGACAGGCCCCTTCGAAGTCGCGCGCACCATAGTGAGGCGGACTTTGCCAGTCAAGCCGCGCATCCTCACTCGCTGCGAGACAATTGATATAATGAAATCAGCTGTTTAGCCTGGTGCGACAATGGGCGCATACCCGTCCCGTCGCTGTTGTCGAGCGAATCCGTGGGGAGGGACTTCGCAAGCGCAGCAATCCGCGATGGCGGGTCAGTTCCAGCCGCCGCCATAGGTGCGGTAGAAGATGTGCAGGCCGATCTTCTTCATCTTCTGCATGGAGCGCGCCCAGCCGGGGCTGACATATTGCGCGTAGTAATGCGTGGACGAGGCGACTTCGGGCAGGAATATCTTGCCGGCGGTGACGGCCATGGCGACCTCCTTGGCCGTGCGATAGTGCGAGGGGCTGGCGATCGCATCCTTCCTGCCGTCGCAAGCGAACGAGAACTGGCAGCGATTCCTGAGATGTTGGTTCTGGTAGACGACGCCGCAGATGGTGGCTGGATAGGCGGGATTGCGCACCCGGTTGAGAACGACCTGCGCCACCGCGGCCTGCCCCTTGAGGCTTTCGCCGCGTGCCTCGAAATAGATGGCGTTGGCCAGGCAGGCCTGTTCCTTTTCCGAAAAGACATGGGCTGGCAGCGGCTGCGACATCCACGGATGATCGCCCTCGGCGATCGGCGGAACGAAGCGGCCGGCGTTCGGGTCCTCTTTCTTCAGCAGGCTGTCGAAGGGCGACGCCTTCGAATAGTCGGGCACGGGCGGCGCATAGGCGGTGGCCAGGACGTCGGGTTTTTCGTTTGTAACGAGCGAGGCGAGCATGGGCGAAACGCCCGCGCCGCGCGGCGCGTTGCGCCGAAGATGAAAGGCTGAAGCGATCTCCACCTCGCGCCCGCCGATCTCGGGCTTGACGAAGGCGGCGCGATGGCGCGCCGCATGGTCGAGCAGCGACGAGGAACGCTGGAAGACGGAGCCGGCATTAAATGATTTCGGCGGCGCGACCGGCACGACCTTCACCAGTCGACCTTGCTTGCCGGAGCGAACGACCCGGTCTTCGTCGGGCGTAGCGCCCTCGGCGGCGGCCTTGCCGCGAAAGGCGACAGCGCCGATACCTTCGGCGTCGAGCCCGGCGCCGGACAGCACGCCCACGGCGCTGTCGTCGATGAAGGCCATCTCGGCCTGATGAACAGATCCCGCCACCGAGCGCTCGACCACGGCACTCCAGCGCGCGCGGCCGCTCTCGGCACCAGTCACCAGGCTGGTCATATCCTGCCATGCGACCGATGTCGGGAAGCCGAGGGAGAAGGCCGCCGCGACCAGGCAGACCGACAGACGCGACGTCCGTCCGGCCGCGTCGAGGGACCGGCGCGTCAGGCTTCGAACGAAAAAGAGAGAGGGCTTGGCGGCCGCCTCGGCAAGGCGGCGCGTCAGGACTCGTACGGGCACTAAGGGCTCTCCGGAACGCAACTCGACTGCGATCCGTCGAAGTTGAATCATTAACCTTGAAGGAGCGTTAACAAAGTGGAGATGGCGCAATCATGGCCGTCGGTGGACCGGCGGCCGACGAAACGCCCGCTCAGGAAATCACGCCAAGCTCCCTGCCCACCTCCGCGAAGACGTCGACCGCGCGATCGATGTCGTCGAAAGAATGGGCGGCGGACATCTGGGTGCGGATGCGCGCCTGCCCCTTCGGCACGACGGGAAAGGAAAAGCCGATTACATAGACGCCGCGCTCGAGCATGCGATCGGCCATGGCCGAGGCGAGCGCGGCATCGCCAATCATGACCGGGATGATCGGGTGGTCGGCGCCAGCCAGACGAAAACCGAGCTTTTCCATGGATGACCGGAAACGGACGGCGTTGTCGGCGAGCCGCCGGCGCAGGGCGTCTCCCTCCTCGATCAGGTCGAAAACCTTCAGGGACGCGCCAGCGATCGCGGGCATCAGCGTGTTGGAGAACAGATAGGGGCGTGAACGCTGGCGCAGCCAGTCGACCACTTCGCGCCGGGCGACCGTGTACCCACCGGAGGCCCCGCCGAGCGCCTTGCCCAGCGTGCCGGTGACGATGTCGACGCGCCCCTCAACGCCGCAATGCTCGGCCGAACCGCGGCCATGTTCGCCAACGAAGCCCACTGCGTGGCTGTCATCAACCATGACAAGCGCGTCGAATTCGTCGGCCAGATCGCACACCCCCTTCAGATCGGCGATGACGCCATCCATCGAAAAAACCCCGTCGGTGGCAATCAAGCGGAAGCGGGCGTCCCTCGCCTCCGCCAGACGCGCGCGCAATTCGCCCATGTCGTTGTTGGCGTAACGGTAGCGCCGTGCCTTCGACAGCCGCACGCCGTCGATAATGGAGGCATGGTTGAGTGAATCGGAGATGATGGCGTCCTCCTCGCCCAACAGCGTCTCGAACAGGCCGACATTGGCGTCGAAGCAGGAGGAGTAGAGGATCGCGTCCTCGAAGCCGAGGAAGGAGGCGATCCGTGCCTCGAGGCGCTTGTGGATGTCCTGCGTGCCGCAGATGAAGCGCACCGAGGCCATCCCATAGCCCTGATCGTCGAGCGTGGCCTTGGCCGCGGCTCGAAGTTCGGGCGAATCGGCAAGGCCCAGATAGTTGTTGGCGCAGAAATTCAGGACGGCACGGCCGCCCACCTCGATATGGGCCGACTGCGTGGACGTGATGACGCGCTCGGACTTGTAGAGACCGGCCGATTTAAGCCCGTCCAGTTCCTGCGAAAGATGATCCAGAAACGAATCGGTCATCGTGCTTCCTCGCTTGAATTGGGTGAGACCGGCCGTCGCGGATTTTCCAAGCAGCAGCCAGACGGAGTTCCCGAACGGACCTACAGGCTGTCCGGAGTCAATCGCTCAATACAAGTAAATGTTCAGGACTGCGAGGCCAGGCTGGAAGACCGCTGAAGGGGAGCAGCCGCAGTGACCAGCCAAGCGAAAGTGAAGAGCAGGACGCCTTTCGATACGGATGGATGCGATGCTCAACTCCTCGCCGGCCTCGTTCCTGAGTCTCGGCGGCGCGGGCGAAACCAGGTCTGCACCAATGGAGACAAGCCGGCCCGCCATGTGGCGTGACTCGGGTTCACGCGCCGGGGCGATCCGTCACGGGCTTCGATCCGCGCCCCATCTCGGCCAAGTAGCGCCGGTTGAAGCGCGCATAGCCGCGTTCGGTCGTCCTCAGCCTGTCTCTCGTCAGCCGGTGGAAGTCCGGCAACTTGTGGAAGGGCACCAGCGGATAGGAATGGTGCTCGGCGTGATAGGGCATGTTCCAGGCGATCCAGCGAACGAGGCCGTTGGTGAAGGTCGTTCGCGTGTTCTCCAACATGTTGGCGACAGGAGGACAGCGGCCGTGCTCGGCCAGCAGATAAAGCCGCAGGAACGGCTGGCCGACCGGCAACGGCAGAAGCCAGATCCAGACGAGGAGGGTCGAGCCGGCAATCAACGACCCCACCGCCAGCAAGACGTAGAGCGCCAGCATCAGCCCAGCCTCGCGCACAAGCCTCGGGCGCACCGAAGCCGGCACATACTCATACTCCGCCCGGCCGAATGCGTTGGCGAAGAGCGTGGTGAGCTGGCTCCTCCAGATCGGCAGGCCAGAGACATGGACGACGTAGCGCCACAGGGTGTCCGGCTTCGGGGAGGCGAGTTCAGGGTCGCGCTCGGGATCCTGCGTGTGGCGATGATGCGCCAGATGAAAGAAGCGAAACCATTGGGGCGGCAGGAACAGAACGAAGGCGCAAACGCGGGCGACCCAGCGATTGATCCAGGCCGAGCGGAAAGGCGTTTCGTGCACGGTCTCGTGCAGAAGCGTGAACAGGAAGACCAAGAGGATACCGAGCGGCAGGACAAGCACGGCCCAGCCCAGGGCGCCGGCGGCGATGAGGGCGGCGAGCAGGATGATCGCGCCGAAATGCGACGCCAGCCGTATGAGACCGTGCCTGTCGGTCCTTTCGGTGAGCCTGGCGCGCTCGGCGGCCGTCAGGGACGCGATCAGCGCGCGATGGTCGAGCGTTTGATGGTCGGACGCCATAGACCGTCTCGCTGTGCGGTTCGGCGAAAACCCGCCATGCCGATCCATTTGCGGACACGAACGGCGGCTCGCCTGTAAAGCGTTATGCTATCGTGAACCTGGCGCGACGGCAGCGCAAGAGCCGCAAGTCTCGCTGAAAAATGGCGGGCCGGCTCGCGCATGGCGCGGCCGGCCGCCTATCTCGAGGATCAGAAGAAGGCTTGGATGCCGGTCTGAGCCCGGCCCAGGATCAGCGCGTGCACGTCGTGCGTGCCCTCATAGGTGTTGACGGTCTCAAGGTTGGCGGCATGGCGCATGACCTGGTAGCCGATCTGGATGCCGTTGCCGCCATGCATGTCACGCGCCATGCGGGCGATGTCGAGCGCCTTGCCGCAATTGTTGCGCTTAACGATGGAGATCATCTCGGGGGCCATGCGCCCCTCGTCCATCAGCCGGCCGACCCGGAGCGAGGCCTGCAGTCCCAGCGAAATCTCGGTCTGCATGTCGGCAAGCTTCTTCTGGTAGAGCTGTGTGCCGGCGAGCGGCTTGTTGAACTGCTTGCGGTCGAGGCCGTATTGGCGGGCTCGGAACCAGCAATCCTCGGCCGCGCCCATCGCGCCCCAGGAAATGCCGTAGCGGGCGCGGTTGAGACAGCCGAACGGACCGCCGAGACCGCGCGCACCCGGCAGCAGCGCGTCCTCGCCGACCTCGACATTGTTCATCACTACCTCACCGGTGATGGAGGCGCGCAGCGAGAGCTTGCCCTCGATCTTCGGCGCGCTTAGCCCCTTCATGTCCTTCTCAAGCACGAAGCCACGGATGACGTCCTTGCCGTCTTCGCCCTTCACTTTGGCCCAGACCACGAAGACGTCGGCGATCGGGGAATTGGAAATCCACATCTTGGAGCCGGAGATGCGATAGCCGCCGTCGGTCTTCTCCGCGCGCGTCTTCATGCCGCCGGGATCGGAGCCGGCATCCGGTTCGGTCAAGCCGAAGCAGCCGATGAACTCGCCGGAGGCCAGCTTCGGCAGGTATTTCTTCTTCTGCTCCTCCGAGCCGTAGGCATGGATCGGATACATCACCAGCGAGGACTGGACGCTCATCATGGAGCGAAACCCTGAATCGACGCGCTCGACCTCGCGCGCCACCAGCCCGTAGGCGACGTAGCCGGCGCCGATGCCGCCATACTCCTCGGGAATGGTGACGCCCAGCAGGCCGGCCTCGCCCATGTCGCGGAAGATCGACGGATCGGCGGTTTCCTCCAGATACATCTTCTCGACGCGGGGGCTGAGCTTGTCGGCGGCGAAGGCGGCCGCCCCGTCGCGGATCATGCGTTCGTCCTCGGAGAGCTGGTCCTCCAACAGAAAGGGATCGTCCCAGACGAAGGATGCTGGCTTGGCGGAGCCGTCCGCGCGGCTGTGCATGTTCATGGTCGTTTCCCGTCTCGCTGGCGGCTGAAGGCGCTTGGCGGCCCGGCCGCGATGTCGATCATCATCTCCTAACGCAGGGTTTCGCCTTTGCCGAGACTTTTCGCAAGCCCGCCAAGCAGTCGTTAGCCCTGCTCATCGAATCGCGGGCGCGGCCACAGGCAGGCATCATTCCTTGCAGCGTCGTTAACCGGCGCGTGACTAGGAATGGGTGCAATCGGGCAGGCTTCGGGTTTGGGCCATGACAGACAAGAAAAGTGCCGGCGCACAGCCGGTGGTCGCCAAGAGTGCGCTCGCCTTCCAGTTCAGGACGGCATACTGGGCGGCGCTCCTAATGATCGCGCTGATGGCGAGCGCCTCCTACCTGCTGCTGCAGGAGATGATGGCGGGCAAGCAGCGCGACGACGCCCTTCTGGCGCTTGCGACCGAACAGAAGGCACTTTCGCAGCGTGTGGTCTATCTGGTCAACGTGGCGACTGCCGCGCCCGTGCCCGAGAAGGCGCAGTATCTCGTACCGCTGCGCGAGGCGGTCACGGCCTATGAAGCGAATCAGGAAAAACTGCTCAACGCGGCCGATGCGGACGGGCATGACGGATCGGGCCGTGAGGCGCTGAATGCCGCGCTCTACGAGGCGCCATACCACCTCGACTATTTCTCGGTCGGGCTGGCCGCCAATGCCTGGCGCTTCGTGGCGGCGGTGGAACAGCAGTCCGGCGCATCGACGCCCTCGGTCGGCTATCTGGGCGACATGGCGCGCGCCAATCTCGACCACGCGGTGGCTGACGCCACGCTCAAGGGCTTTTCCGAACTCGAGCGCCAGATATGGAGCCATTCGCAGGACCGGCTCGACCAGATGCTGTGGTTGCATCGGGCCCTCTATCTGGCCACGCTGGGGCTGCTCGGCCTGGTCGCATGGACGATCTTCCGGCCAATGGCGACGGCGATCGAAAGGCGCACGAACGAGTTAGTCGATGCCCGCAACTCGATGGCGTACCAGGCCGTGCATGATGGGCTCACGGGCCTGCACAACCGCGCATTCCTCGTCGATCACTTCGACACCGTCATCAAATCCGCTCACCGGCGGGGCGAGCGGCTGGCGGTCGTTCAGTTCGACCTCGACCGGTTCAAGCAGATCAATGACACGCTGGGCCATCATGCGGGCGACTTCGTTCTGGTGGAGACAGCGCGCCGCATGCGCGAGACCTGCCGCGCCTCCGATCTTTGCGTAAGGCTGGGCGGCGACGAGTTCGTCGTGGTGCTCAATGCGGCGGGTACTTCGGAAGACATTTCCGGCGTGACGCAGCGCATCCTCGACAGCATCAACCAGCCGATCTCCTACGAGGGCGCGACGATCCAGCCCGGCGCCAGCGCCGGCATCGCGGTCTATCCCGTCGATGCCGAGAAGGCGGAGGACCTGATGGTCCATGCCGACCTGGCCCTCTATTCGTCCAAGAAGGTGGGCGGCGGTGGATACTCCTTCTTCTCGGACGAGCTTCGTCGGGAACTGGACCACCGTAAGCAGCTCGAAAAGGACTTGGCGGTCGCCATCGCCGAGCGCAGCTTCCAAGTCCATTACCAGCCGCAGATCTCGCTGACGACGGGCGAGATCGCCGGCACCGAGGCGCTGGTACGGTGGAAGCACCCGACGCGCGGCATGGTGCCGCCGTCGGAATTCATTCCGGTGGCCGAGAAATCGGGACAGATGGTCGCGATCGGCCGTATCATCATGGAAAAGGCCATTAGCGACGCGGCCGAATGGCGCGAGCACGGAGTCGTGTTCGGGCGGCTGGCGGTGAACGTGTCAGGCGCGGAACTGCGCGAGGCCGACTTCTCGGCCTTCCTGTTTCGCACGCTTCGTGAGGCGGGGCTGCCGGCGCAGTGCCTCTCGCTGGAGATCGTGGAGTCGGTTATCCTCGACGACGAGCAAACCGGCATCGCCTCGAAGCTGCGCGACATCCGGGCGGCCGGCGTGCATCTGGAACTCGACGATTTTGGCACCGGCTATGCCTCGCTCAGCCACGTCAATCCCAACGAGATCGACCGGCTCAAGATCGACCGGCGTTTCGTGCAGAACATCCATCTCAACCGCGACAACACCAAGATCGTGCGCGCCATAACCGAGCTGGCGCGCGGGCTCGGGATCTCGATCATAGCCGAAGGCGCCGAAACGGAAGCCGAGCTGGACCTTCTGCTGGCGATCGGCTGCGACCATGTGCAGGGCTACTCCATCGCCTTCCCCATGCCAGTGGCCGAAGCACGGGACTGGCTGGTCGCGCGCGGCATCCGCCCCGAGATTGTGGACGAACTAAGGAAGATCGAGCAAATCCGCGCCTGATTTTCGTGATTTCGGGGGCGCGACGCGGGGCCGAATCCCGCTACAATGGGCCATGCCTATCCGCCAGCTCTCCGAGACCGTCGTAAACCGCATCGCCGCCGGCGAGGTCGTCGAGCGGCCGGCCAGCGTTGTCAAGGAACTGGTCGAGAACGCGATCGACGCCGGCGCGACCCGTGTCGATGTCGCCGTCTCGGGCGGCGGACTGGGGCTCGTGCGGGTGGTCGATGACGGCCACGGCATCGCGCGAAACGAGCTCACCCTTGCCGTGCAGCGGCACTGCACTTCCAAACTGGACAACGGCATCGACGACATCCGCTCGCTCGGCTTCCGCGGCGAGGCGCTACCCTCGATCGGGTCGGTTGCACGCGTGACGATCCGCAGCCGTACGCCCGATTCGCCTCATGCCGCCGAAATCGCGGTGGATGGCGGCTCGGTCGGTCAGCCGCGTCCGGCGGCCGCCAACAGGGGTACGATCGTGGAGGTGCGCGACCTCTTTCACGCCACGCCGGCCAGGCTGAAATTCATGAAGGGCGAGCGGGCCGAGAACACGGCCATCGCCGACGTGGTCAAGAGACTGTCGATCGCCAATCCAAGGATGCGGTTCTCGCTGACGATAGACGGCCGCTCGACGCTCGATCTCGCCGCATGCGGCGTTGATGAGGCGGGGCGGGCGCGGCGGATCGGGCAGGTGGTGGGTGCTGAGTTCATTGACAATTCCATCAGGGTCGACGCCGAGCGGGAAGGCGTCGCGCTGTCGGGCTACATCTCGATCCCCAGCCATTCACGCGCCAACGCGCTGCAGCAATATGTGGCGGTAAACGGACGGCCGGTGCGCGACAGAATGCTGGCGGCGGCGATTCGCGCGGCCTATCTCGACGTGCTGCCGCGCGACCGGCACGCGGTCGCCGCGCTGTTTGTCGACGTCGACCCGCAATTTGTCGACGTCAACGTCCATCCGGCCAAGGCCGACGTCCGCTTCCGCGACCCAGGCCTGGTGCGCGGACTGATTGTCGGCGCGATCCGCCAGGCGCTGGCCGGCAGCGGTGTGCGCGCCTCGACCGGAGCGGCGGAGGCCATGATGCGCGCCTTCGGCGCAAGCGCGCCTTATCCCCACCGTACGCACCACGGCGATCATCGGGCATGGACAACGGCGAGATCGCCGTTCAGGCCTCTTGAGCCGCCAGGCTTCGCGGAAGGCGCACAGGCGGTGCTGGAGCCGTTCGACGCACCAAGCGCGGATGCGCGCCCGGACGAGGGCGCCGCGGGCGGGGCGGAACCCGAGACCCATCCACTGGGGGCGGCGCGCGCGCAGATCCATGAAACCTACATCATCGCCCAGACCGGGGATTCGCTGGTGATCGTCGATCAGCACGCGGCGCACGAGCGCCTGGTCTACGAGGCGCTCAAGACGGCGCTGCATTCCAGGCCGGTCGCCTCGCAGCTGCTCCTCATTCCGGAGATTGTCGACCTCGCCCCGGAGGACGCCGAGCGGTTGACATCCCATGCGGGCACGCTGGAACGCTTTGGCCTGAGGCTGGAGCGGTTCGGGCCGGGCGCGGTGGCAATACGCGAGACCCCCGCTTTGCTTGGAAAGGTCGACGCGGCGGGGCTGGTGCGCGACCTCGCCGATGAGATCGCCGAGACCGACACGGCCGAGACGCTCAAGGAAAGACTTGACGCAATCGCGGCACGCATGGCTTGCCACGGTTCGGTCCGGTCGGGCCGCCGTCTGAAGCCCGAGGAGATGAACGCGTTGCTGCGCGAGATGGAGATCACGCCCGGCTCAGGAACCTGCAACCACGGCCGGCCCACCTTCATCGAACTGAAGCTGGGCGACATAGAGCGGCTGTTCGGGCGGCGCTAAGCGCCCGTGCTTGACCCGACGGCGATTATTTGTGACGGAAAGGCCAGTCAAAGGGCTCATATCGCGTCATGATGAACCGCTTCGAGGGACCGGGCGCGCGCGAGGCGCGCATCCGCTATCTGGATGGCGACTTCCAAGTCGTCAGTCCGGGTGCGTTCGTGCGTTGCGCGGTGACGGGTGACTCCATTCCGCTCGACGAGCTGAGATACTGGAGCGTCGAGCGGCAGGAGCCGTATGCCAGCGCCGCGGCCTCGCTGCAGCGGGAGGTCGAGCTCAATCCTGAATTGCGTTCGCGCCAATAGCGTCACTGCGCTGGTTCGTTGCGCCGATCCGTCTCGAAACGCCGGCGACGCCAGGCCTCTATCGTCGCCTCGACGATCCACCGGGGCGTGGTGTCGAGCTCGAAAGACAGCTCTATCTCCAGAACCTCCAGTCGCTCCAGCAGGCTTTTCGCAGCGTCGCTGCCGTGGCGCAGGCGGACCCCGTCCTTCGCGGTCGTGATCAGTTCCGCATCGGCCGAACGCGCCGTGGCCTCCAGGTCGGCCAGCTCGTCGTCGGAATAGAAATGGTGGTCCGGAAAGGCGCGCGTGACGGCAAGTTCGCCACCGCAGTCGGACAGGCTGTCGAAGAACTTGCCCGGGTTGCCGATGCCGGCGAACGCCAGGAAGCGGCGGCCGGCAAGACGCTCACCGTCCCGCGGCACCAATGCCGCGTCATAGACGGCGCGTCCGGCACGGGCGGCGTGGCGGACCACCAGTTCGGCGGCGTCTCCCGTGCCGAGCCTCAGGACAGCGTCGGCATAGGCGAGCTGGGCGATCAGCGGGGCACGCATCGGGCCGCCCGGGATGACATGGCCGTTGCCAATGCCGCGCGCGGCATCGATGACGATGAGCGTGTGGTCCATTCGGATCCTCGCGCTCTGGAAGCCGTCGTCCATGATCAGGAAGTCGCAACCCTGCTCGCGCAGCAGCTTGGCGGCGGCGGCCCTGTCGGGCGAAACGGCGACGGGCGCAGCGCGGGCCAGCAGCAGCGGCTCGTCGCCGACATGGCGCGCCAGATCATGTTCGGCGTCGACCAGGCGTGGATGGGAGAAGGCGCCGCCATAGCCGCGCGACAGGATGCCCGGCCTGCGCCCCATACTGGCCGCCTCGGCGGCGAGCGCCATGGCGACCGGCGTCTTGCCCGCGCCGCCGACGGTCAGATTGCCGACGCACAGGACAGGCACGTCGAGCGGCAGGCGCGGCGCATGGACCATCCTGTGTCGGGCGACCAGGCCGTAGGCGAGCGAAAAGGGGGACAGGCCCCATGCGCGCCAGTCTGGCTTGTGCCACCAGAAGGGAGGCGCTTCCGACACCATGAATGTCAGCGTCCGTTCGCCGCGGCATCCAGCCGCGCCTTGACGACCAAGGGATGCAGCCAGGGCTCCAGCGAGCGCAACGTCGCCTTGAGCGCGCCGCGCATGTCGGCCACGACCTCGCTGCCCGCCATGATCATGGCATGGCGCCTGTCGGCGTTGTTGAGCAGGAAGTTCACCGCTCCCGCCAGCATGTCGCGATCGGTGACGAAGCGGGCCGCGCCCTTGGAAACGAGGTCTCGATAGGCCTCCCGGAAATTCTGGACGTGCTTGCCCGACAGGACCGCCGTTCCGAGCATGGCCGGCTCGATTGGGTTCTGGCCGCCCTCGCCCGCGAGCGACTTGCCGACGAAAGCGATCTCCGTCAGACGCAAATAGAGCCCCATCTCGCCGATCGTGTCGCCGAGATAGACAGCGGTGTCGGGCGTAATGGCATCGCCCCTGCTGCGGCGGGCGACCTTAAGCCCCTTGCTCTGAAGCATCTCGCAGATGGCATCGGCGCGGTCGGGGTGACGCGGAACGAGAATCGTCAACAGCCCCCTATGGCGGCCGCCTATCAGCCCGTGAACCTCGGCGACGATCTCCTCCTCGCCGTCATGGGTGGAAATCGCCGCCCAGCGCTTACGGTCGCCGATTCCGGTACGCAGTCGGGCAAGCTCGGCCTCGTCGACGGCCGGCGCTTCCACGTCACCCTTGAGGTTGCCCGACACGCTGACCGGGCGCGCGCCCAGCGCGCGGAAACGTTCGGCGTCCTCCTCGGACTGGGCAACCACCAGCGCGAGGTTCTCGAACAGCGCCTCGGCCAGCCAGGAACGCTTGCGCCAGGAACTAAAGGACCGATCCGAAAGGCGGGCATTGACCAACACCTGCGGCACACGACGCGCGCCCAGTTCGAGGATCGTCATGGGCCACAATTCGGATTCCGCGAAGATGGCCAGATCCGGCTGCCAATGGTCGAGAAAACGGCTGACGGCCGGCTTCAGATCGAGGGGGACATATTGATGTATGGCGACATCGGTCAAGCGATCGCGAACGATCGAGGCCGAGGTGACGGTCCCCGTCGTCATGACCACCGTCACGCCCTGGCCGGCGATCTGTTCCACGAGCGGGCCGACGGCCTTCGTCTCGCCGACGCTGGCGGCATGAACCCATACGAGGGGGCCGTCCGGCCGCGCCACGCCGGCGAAGCCATAGCGTTCCCGGCGCCGGCCGCGTTCCTCCTTGCCACGCGAGGCGCGCCAGGTGACATAGCCCCCGACGAAGGGATAGGCACATGCGCCCGTCCAGCGATAGGCGCCGAGAACGGCGCGCGCCCAGCGTTCGCTCATGCGGACGAATCCACCAATGCGTAGGCCTTGCCGGTAACGGCATCGAGCCCGCGCGTCACCGCCTGCCTCGCCTCTTCCATGATCTGCTCGGAGGCATCGGCTGGGACTTCGATCGGGTCGCCTAAGACCAGAGCCCGCCGGCCGAAGGGCAGGTTTATCGTCGTCTTGTCCCAGCTTTTCTCCAGCACCTTGCGGCGGCTGGTCACGCAGGCGGCGGGCACGATCGGCCGGCCCGAAATGCGCGCCAGCGTGACGATGCCCATGCCTGCGTCTCGCGGCGTGCCGTGGGGAATGTCTGCAATCATGACGACGAACTTGTCGGCGTCGAGCGCCTTCTTGAGCGCGATCAAGGCCCGGGCACCGCCCTTCTCGACCGATTTGGTGCGCTCACGGCCACCGGAGCCGCGCACCACCGAGATGCCTATCTTCTCCAGCACACGGGCGTTGAGTTCGGCGTCCTTGCTGCGCGAGACCAACGCCACGAAATCATAGTCGTGACGGTCGAGCGCGGGAACCATAAGATGCTGGCCGTGCCACAGCGCGAAGATGCAGGGCTTGAGGGCGGGCAGCGCCTCTGACAGATCGACGGAGCCCGGCACGGGGCGATTGGTGACGCCGACGAAACGGACAAGTCCGGCGATACCGGATACCAAGGCAGCCTTGACCACCGCGGATTCGCCGATGGCACCGCGCAGCGCGATCCAGGCGGACTTGCGACGGGAGGGCACGCGCACGGTCCTGTCGACGCCGGCTGCCGGGGACACGCCGTTCTTCATTGCGCCTTTTTCTCTGCACCGGTCTGCTCGGGATCGAGCAGGCGGTGAAGATGAACGATGAAATAGCGCATGTGGGCGTTGTCAACCGTCTCCTGCGCCTTGGCGCGCCAGGCCCGTTCGGCCGATGCATAGTCGGGAAAAATGCCGACGATGTCGAGATCGGCGAGATCACGGAAGGTCACGGAGGACAGCGATTCGAGCTCTCCACCGAAAACGAGGTGAAGAAGCTGCTTGGGAGGGTTGGTATCGGTCATGACGAGCCGGGCTCCGGTTCGGAACGTGAGACTGATAGACGAGAACTTCCGAGTTTGAAACCGTGTGAAACGGTTCCGTGAACGCTGGCTCAGGCCGCCTGCGCGATGACTTTCGTCATGGCCTCGAGAAGCGGTCCGTGACCCGCCACAAGCGCGCCGTGACGCGGCTCCGGCCCCGCGATCTGCGGACGCATGCCCTGCGGGTCGCGCAGCGTGCCTCCGGCCTCGGCCAGGACGAGATCGGCGGCGGCGATATCCCAGTCATGCGAATGCGGCTTAACGAAGGAGGCGTCCAGCGTTCCCTCGGCGACCATCGCCAGGCGGTAGGCGAGCGAGGGGATGTAGCCGCGATGGCGAACACGCTCGCGAAGCTCTGACGGCAGCGCCGAAAGCATCGCCTTAGGTCCGCCGACGACAGGGCTACCCCCGACGGCGCGCACGAAGATACGCTCCCCATTGCGAAAAGCACCGCCCCCTGCCTCGGCCAGGAAGACCTCCTGCTTCGCCGGACAGTCGATCACGCCTGCGATCGCCCTGCCCTTCTCGACCACCGCGACGCTTACGCACCATGTCTCGCGTCCCTCAATGAAGGCGCGCGTGCCGTCGATGGGATCGACCACGAAGGTTCGGGCCCGCTCGAGCCGCGCCGGATCGTCGGCCGTCTCCTCCGACAGCCAGCCATAGTCCGGCCGCGCCGCCAGCAGCGCGTCGCGCAGGAACGTGTCGACCGCCAGATCGGCGTCGGAAACAGGTGAATCGCCCGGTTTCATCCACACGTCAGGATTCTTGCGGAAGCGCGACAGCGCGATGCGGCCGGCCTCGGCGGCGGCATCCACCAGAAGCTCGAGATCGGCCGAGCGCGGCGGCATGGTCTTCGTATCAGCTTCCGGCAAGGGTCATGCCTTCGATCACGAGGGTTGGCGCGGCGGTGCCGAAATTGCGGTCGATGTCGCTCGCGGGCGTCATGCGCATGAACATGTCCTTGAGATTGGAAGCAATCGTCACCTCCGAGACCGGGTAGGACAGTTCACCGTTCTCTATCCAGAAACCGGAGGCGCCGCGCGAATATTCGCCGGTGACCATGTTTACACCCTGGCCGAAAACCTCCGTGACATAGAAGCCGGTGCCGACTTCGCGCATCAGATCATCCGGCGACTTCTCGCCGGGCTCGATGGCCAGATTGGTCGAGGAAGGATTGACCGACGTGCCCGAGCGCACGCCTCGGCCATTGGTTCGCAATCCCAGTTCGCGGGCCGCCGACGTGGACAGGAACCAGTGGTTGAGCACCCCGTGCTCGACCATGACGAGCCTCTGCCCTTCCACGCCCTCGCCGTCGAAGGGGCGCGAGGACTGGCCGCGCATCAGGAGCGGTTCATCGGTCACGGTGACGGCCGACGCCGCGACCTGCCTGCCCATGCGGTCGCGCAGGAAAGAGGTCTTGCGGGCGACGGAGGCGCCGTTGATGGCACCGGCCAGGTGGCCGGCCATGCCGCGCGCCACGCGCGGGTCCAGCACCACAGTTACGGAACCGGTGGCCGCCTTTCGCGCACCCAGCCTGCGCACGGCGCGCTCGCCGGCCCGGCGACCGATCGCCTCCGGCTCGTCGAGATCGGCGAAATGCAGCCGGGACGAGAAATCGTAATCGCGTTCCATGCCCGTACCCTCGCCGGCAATGGCGCTGACCGAACGCGAGAAGCGGCTCGAAACATACTGGCCGAGGAAACCTGCCGAAGTCGCCAGCACCAGCCCGCCGATGCCAGCACTCGCCCCCGAGCCGCCGGAATTGGTGACGCCGGGAATAGCCAGCGCCGCCTCTTCCGCTGCCAGCGCGTGGTCCTTGAGGTCGCGGGCGGGAACGACGGTCGGATCGAACAGGTCGAGATCGCGCACCGTGGCAGCAAGCATGTCAGGATCAGCCAGTCCCTGAACGGGGTCCTCCGGCGAGACCCGGGCCATCGCGACCGCGCGCTCGGCAAGGGCCTCCGGATCGGCGCCCGCGCTGGCCGAGACGCTGGCGACGCGCCGACCGACGAAGACACGCAGCGAAACGTCGTCGCTCTCGGACGACTCCGTCGATTCGACCTTTCCGAGCCGTACGGAAACGCCCGAGGAACGGGACCGAACCGCCACGGCGTCGGCCTCGTCCGCGCCCGCCCTGCGGGCCGCCTTGACGAGTGCAGCGACCTGGTCGGTCAGTCTAGCGGCATCGATCGTTTCGGTCATGAGCGGACAGTCCCGGTTGAAGAGGGAGAGAAGCGCCCGGTCACGGCGCCAGGTTGCCCGGCATTGACGCCGGCGGCTTGACGTCATCTATGGCCGCGGGCATGCGACCGCAAGCCATACGCGCATGCAGGCTGGAGACCGACGCCATGACACCCTTCCACCTAGCCTTTGCCGTTCGCGATCTCGACGAGACGCGGCGCTTCTATCGGGACGTGCTCGGCTGTGAGATCGGACGCTCTTCGGAAAGCTGGGTGGATTTCTCCCTGTTCGGCCACCAGATGTCGGCGCATCTGCGCCCGGTAGCTACACCGCCCGCCGGCTCCGGCGAGGTCGACGGAGTGTCCGTGCCGATCCCCCATTTCGGCGTGGTTCTCATGATGGACGACTGGAAGGCACTGGCCGCACGGCTAGAGGCCGAGCCGGCGACCGACTGGATTGAAAGACCGATGCTGCGCTTCCAGGGCCAGCCGGGCGAGCAGGCGACGCTGTTCATCCGCGACCCCTCGGGCAATGCGCTGGAGTTCAAGGGATTCCGGTCCATGGATGCCGTCTTCGCTCACTGAGGACCGCGCGATGGCCGAACCGGTACGAGTGCAGACAGCCAAGTTCGTCACCGGCTCGACCATGCGCCATGTGGTGACGATGACGGCGACGGGTTCGGTGGGGTTGATCGCGATCTTCGTCGTCGATGCGCTCAACCTGTTCTACATATCGCTGCTGGGCGTGCAGGAACTGGCCGCGGCGATAGGATTTGCCTCGACACTGATGTTTTTTACTGTGTCGGTCGCGATCGGGCTGACAATCGCCGCGTCGGCGCTGGTCTCGCGGGCACTCGGGCGCGGCGAGCGTGAGGAGGCGGCACGGCTGGGCGGTGCCTCGATGGTCAATATGGGCCTGGCGACCGGTCTGATCGTGCTGGCGACATGGCCCTTTCTGGGAGAGCTCGCGCATCTTATCGGCGCACGCGGCCAGACGCTGGAACTGACGACGCGGTTCCTGCAGATCGTCATCCCCTCGGTTCCGATCGTGGCGCTCGGCATGTGCACGACAGGCATAATGCGCGGCGTCGGCGACGCCAGGCGATCCATGTATGTGACGCTGTCGGGCGGCATCGCGACGGCGATCCTCGACCCGCTGCTGATCTTCGGTTTCGGCCTCGGGCTCGACGGGGCCGCGATCTCGACGGTGCTCGGCCGCTTTGTGCTCCTGGGCGTTGGACTGCACGGCGCCTACAGTATCCACAGGCTGATCAGGCTGCCCGACCTGACCCGCTACAGGGCGGCCTTCAGACCGTTCTTCGCCATAGGGCTGCCGGCGGTGATGACGCAGATCGCCACGCCTGTCGGCAACGCCTATGTGATGGCGGAGATGGCGAAGTTCGGCGACGAGGCAGTCGCCGGCTGGGCAATCGTCGGTCGGCTGCTGCCGGTCGCATTCGGGGCGGTGTTTGCACTGTCGGGCGCGGTCGGACCTATTCTCGGGCAGAACTATGGCGCCCGGCGCTTCGATCGTCTCGAGCGCACGATGCGCGACGCGCTGGTCTTCACCTTGGCCTATGTAGTGGTCATGTGGGCGCTGCTGGCGCTGTTCTCCGGGCAGATCGCCGACCTGTTCGGCGCGCACGGTCCGGCCCGCGAGGTGGTGGTCTTCTTCTGCCTGTTCGCGGCCGGGTCATTCCTCTTCAACGGCGCGCTGTTCGTAGCCAACGCCGCGTTCAACAATCTGGGCTTCGCCACTTATTCTACCCTGTTCAACTGGGGCCGCTCGACACTCGGCGTCATCCCGTTCGTATGGGCGGGCGCGCAACTCTACGGCGCCCTCGGCGTGGTTGCCGGTTGGGGGTTGGGCGCGGTGGTGTTCGGTATCGGGGCGGTGCTGGTGTGTTTTCGCGTGATCGCTGGCATCGCCGCCAATCCGCCAGCCGAAGAAGGCCTACCGTCGCCCCCGCCGGCGGCCAATTCGCCTTTCTCGACCGGAAAGGCGTCGACGCTGCAGTGAGAGCGGACGGGATCAGGCGGGTTGCGGTTCCAGCACGGCTTCAAGCGCGCGCTTGACCTCGTCCTTGACGGCGGCCGTTTCGCCCAGCACGTTCTCGATCTTGAGGAAGTCGAGAACCCTGAAACGCGACACGGGCGGACGGATCAGGATCGTCGGCCGCGACGCGGCCATCTTGAGGGTGGTGATCGACTGCATCATGAGCTGCGTCGCCCCGAACATCAGGTCGATCGAGGTCAGCCGCTTGCCTTCCCCGGCTTCCGGGGCGCCTACCACGTCGATGGCGACCACGATGTCGGCCCGGCCCTCAAGCAGGTCAAAGGGGACGGGGTTGCAGATGCCGCCGTCGATATAGAGACGGCCGTCCAGCCTGACGGGGCGGAACACGGCCGGAATGGCGGCCGACGCACCAAGCGCGGGAACAAGCTCGCCGCTGTCGAAGACCCGGCAGCAATGGCCGTAATAATCCGTGCCGGTGATCCTCAGCGGGATGCCCAGATCCTCGAACCGCTCGGGCACGGCCTCCGGTAGGAAGGCCTTGAGGATGCGTTCGATATTGAACTGCGTGACACGAAGACCACCGCCGGCCACGAATTCGGCCAGCGTCTCGGGCCGGGCGCGCCACATGCGGCTGGCGACCTCTGCGCGGCGGCCGAGGATACCAAGCGCGTAGCGATGGATTTCACGGCCGCTCATGCCGGCCGCCATTCCCGCGCCCATGATGGCGCCGATCGATGAGCCGGCTATCGCAACAGGCCTGACCCCGAGTTCGTCGAGCGCCTCGATGACATGGATATGAGCCAGACCGCGCGCACCGCCGCCGCCGAACGCAACCGCAACGGTAGGCCCAGTATCCCCGGTCATCCTCGTCAGCCTCCGTCTTCCTGCGCCGGGCCGACCAGCATGATCGCCGGCTCCACCGACAGCAATCTTTGCGCGGCCGCCTTCGTTTCGTCCAGCGTCACCCCGTTTATCAGCTCCGCGCGCCGATCTATATAATCGATGCCGAGATCGTCGATCTGCAGTTCGACGAGCGTGCGGGCAATGGCCGTCGACGTGTCAAGATTGTTGATCGCATATGCGCCGATAACGTAGCGCTTGGCGCGTTCCAACTCGTCGGCGGTGGGGCCCTCCTCGGCCATGCGCCGGATCTCATCCTTGATGACGGCCAGCGTCCGGGCGGCCCGATCGGACCGGGTGGCGGTCCTGATCACGAGGCTCGTCGAATATTTGCGGTTCGCCAGACCGGACGACACGCCATAGACGAGCCCGCGCTTTTCGCGCACCTCCTCGAACAGGCGCGAGGAAAAGGTTCCGCCGCCCAGGATCTGGTTCATCATATAGGCCGCGAAGAACTCCGGATCCGATCTTTCCACGCCGGGATAGGCCAGACGGATCGAGGTCTGCGGCAGCGGATAGTCGACCCTGACCTCCTGGTCGAGCTTCGGGTCGGCGCGCTCGATCTCGCGCAGGTCTGCCTCGGCCGGCAAAGCCGAGAACAGATCATCCAGCACCACCTTCAGCGTCTCCGGGTCGATCGCCCCGACAACCGCCACCTTGAGGTTGGAGCGTGCGAACATGCGTTCGTGGAAGGATTTCAGGTCATCCCGCGTAACCGCGGCCAGCGATTCGGGCGTGCCCTCGTCCCGTTCGGCATAGGGGTGGTCTCCGTAGATGGCCCGGCGCCAGGCGATATCGGCCTGTCGCTCGGGATCGCGCTCACGTGCCACGATGCCCGCCACGATCTGCGAGCGGATGCGGTCGACCGGCCCCTCGTCGAAGCGAGGCCGCTGGATCGCCATGCGCAGGAGCGAGAACGCCTCGTCCTTCGTCTCGACCAGCGTTCGCATCTGACCATAGATCGCGTCGGTCTCGGCGTTGAAGGACATTTCCGCGCCGGCATCGTCCAGCCGGATCTGGAACGCCTCCGAATCGAGATCGGCCGCACCCTCGTCGAAAAGGCCCGCCATCAGGTTGGCCAGCCCGATCCGGTCATGAGGATCCTGCGCGGAGCCGCCCTCGAAGGCGAAACGGATCGAGATAATGGGAACGGTGTAGTCCTCGACGAGCCAGGCAGTCACGCCGCTGTCTGCCCGCACCTCCTGGATATCGACCGCCGCGCGCGCATTGAGCGCCGGAAGAACCAGGAAGACCAGCGCGAGCGCGGCAACGGCCAGTTGCGACAGGGCCGGGCGCAGGATTGGACGCATGGCGTGACGTTCCTTCATCAGGTCGGCTCCTCGCCGGCGGGCATGAGATAGCCGGTGACGGAGCGTGATGCTTCAAGATACCGCTTCGCGGCGGCCTGTACCTGCTCGGCCTTGACGGCGTCGATCCTGTCCGGCCACTCGGCCACGTCGGCGACGGTGCCGCCGGTGGTCAGCGTGGTGCCGTAGATGCGCGCCATGCCCGACTGGCTGTCGCGGGCAAAGATCATCGAACGCTTGAACCGCTTCTTGGCCGCCTCGAGTTCATCATCGGTGACGCCCTCGGCGGCCAGTTTCGCGACCTCGGCCATGGCGGCTTCCTCGACCTGTGCGATCGTCGCCTCGCCGCGCGGCTGGCCGTAGACGATGAAGGACGTGTCATCGAGCGCCGTACCCCGATAATAGGCGGCGGCCGAAGCGGCAATGCCCTGCTTCACGACGAGTTCCCGGTAGAGCCGGCTGCGCAGGCCGCCGCCGAGAATCTCCGACAAGAGGTCCAGGGCTTCGGCCTGGCCGGTCTCGGCGGTCGTGTAGGAGGGCACCACCCAGGCCGTCCGGAAGGTTGGCGTGGTGACGCGCGGGTCATCGAGCGTCACGGTGCGCCTGGTGTTCTGCTCGGGCTCCGTCGGGCGGATGCGCGCGGGCAGGTTCGGACCACGCGGAATCTCGCCATAGGTCTCCTCGGCGAGCCGCTGCACGGTATCGGTGTCGACATCGCCGGCCACGACGAGCACTGCGTTGTTTGGCGCATAATAGCGGCGGTAGAAGTCGATCGCATCCTCGCGATTGAGCTGCTCGATCTCGTGCATCCAGCCGATGATCGGCAGCCGATAGGGGCTGGCCTGGTAGAGCGTGGCGTCGAGTTCCTCGCCGAGGATGGCGTCCGGCTCGTTCTCGATCCGTTGGCCGCGCTCCTCGATGATGACGTCGCGCTCGGTGTCGATCACCTCATCGGTCAGCACCAGATTGGTCATCCGGTCGGCCTCGAAGCGCATCATCGTCTCCAGCGAGGCCGGATCGACCTGCTGGAAATAGGCCGTGTAGTCATAGGAGGTGAAGGCATTCTCCTGCCCGCCTATGGCGGCGATCGCGGCAGAGAACTCGCCGGCCGGATGGTTCTCGGTGCCCTTGAACATCAAATGCTCGAAGAAATGAGCGATGCCCGACTTTCCCGGTTGTTCGTCGGCGGAGCCCACCTTGTACCACAGCATATGGGTCACGACCGGCGCGCGCCTGTCGGGGATGACGACAACCTCCAGACCGTTGTCGAGGGTGAAAGTGGAGATGTCGGCGCCGTCGCCGGCGGCGGGATCGTTTTGCGCCATGGCGGAGGTGATCGCCAGGACGAGCGCGAGCGCTACAGCGCGCAATCTCGATGCCATGCGTTAGAAACTCCCGGAAAACCGCTGCTTCGCCCGTTGTAGGGCGGCAAAGCCAACAAGCGAAGTGAATTGTCCGTAATGTGGCGAGAGCAGGTCACGACACCGCGAAAATGCGCACCACGCTGTCGCCCCAGCGCCGCTCGTCCACCAGGGCGAAGGATTCGGGCGGCGTAAAGGGCGCCTCGGCCGCCTCCTCCACGATCGCCAGCGCGCCGGGCTTGAGCCAGCAGCCGGCAAGGGCGCTGGCGAGCGCCCTTTCGCCCAGCCCCTTGCGATAGGGCGGATCGGCGAAGAGAAGGTCGAAGGGCGCGATCGTGCCGGCATCGCCCAGCCGCGACGCGTCGCGGCGGAACAGCTTCGTACGTCCCTGCAGGCCCAGGGCCTCGATATTGGCACGGATGAGACCGCGCGCCTCCACGCCATCATCGACGAACAGGCAATGCGCCGCGCCGCGCGACAGCGCCTCGATGCCAAGCGCGCCGGTGCCGGCAAAGAGATCGAGTACCCGCGCGCCCTCGATACGGCCGTGATGCCCGTGGGCCAGGACGTTGAACAGCGCTTCGCGGGCGCGGTCCGTGGTCGGGCGAATGACGTCGCTTTTCGGAGTCGCCAGCGGCCTGCCGCGAAACTCACCGCCGACGATGCGCATCCTCAGTCCTTGCCCGGTCCACGCCGAGGACCGCCAGGCCGGCCACCGCGGGGGCGGGACGATCCAGACGGCTTCGCATTGGGCCGCCGGTCCGGCCTTTCGCGGCGGGGCCCGTCGCGGCCTTCGCCTTGCCTGCGCCCCTCGCCGGCCCCTGCGCGTCCTTCTTCGCGGGGACGACGGGAAGAGGGAGAGGACGACTTGGGAGCCGAACCTTCCTCATGTCCGGCATCCTCCTCGCGCGGCTTGCGTGGCGGACGTGCGCCGGGCGCCATCCACACATTCGACGAACGGCTGCGCGGCGGCTCGTAGCGATCGCGCCGCTCGGCCGGGCGACCTTTGCTTCCCTCGGCACGGAAGGGCTTGCGGAACGGCCGCGAAGCGGCCTGCTCTTCCGGCGTCCCACCCCGCGAGACATCCTCCAGAACCCGGCGGCGCGGACGTGACGCCCGATCGCCTTCGGGTCGTTCGCGACCCGACCGATCTTCCCGCCCGGCGCGAGGCGGCCGTCCTTCCCTGTCGGTTCTGTCAGTGCGATCCGGGCGCGGGGGGCGCTCGCCACGCGGCCTGGTATCGAGCCGGCCAAGCGCATCCTCGCGGCGGCTCTCGCGTTCGCGCTTGCGGTTCTGAGGTGCCGCCCGCGCCGGTTTGTCCTTTTGGGCCGGCGCATCGCCGGCGCGAGTGGGACGGTTTGAGAAGGGCTTTGCGATGTCGGATTCGAAATCCGCGCCGGCCTCCGCGATCAGCCGCTCGCCCAACTGGTCGCGCAGCATGCGTCCCTTGATCTCCTGCACGGCACCCTCGGCGAGTTCGCCGAGCTGGAACGGACCGTAGGAGACGCGGATCAAGCGCGTGACCTCAAGCCCCAGCGCGCCGAGCACGTTGCGGACCTCGCGATTCTTTCCTTCGCGCAAGCCCAGCGTGAGCCACGCATTGGAGCCCTGTTCACGATCCAGCGACGCCTCGATCGCGCCGTAATAGACGCCGTCAACGGCGATGCCGTCCTTCAGGCCCTCCAGCGCGGCGGGATCGACCTTGCCGTGTACACGCACACGATAGCGGCGCAACCAGCCGGTGGACGGCAGTTCCAGAACGCGCGCCAGCCCGCCGTCATTGGTCAGCAGCAACAGCCCTTCGGTATTGATGTCGAGCCGGCCGATGGTGAGCAGCCTCGGCAAGCCTTCGGGCAGCGCGTCGAAGATGGTTCTGCGGCCTTCGGGATCGCGATTGGTGGTGACGAGGCCGGCCGGCTTGTGAAACAGGAACAGCCGCGTGCGCTCGGGCGGCGTGACCGCCGCGTCGTCGAGAGAGACCTGGTCGCTTGCCCCCACCTTGACGGCGGGCGTATCGATCACCTTGCCGTTGATCGAAACGCGGCCAGCGGCAATCATCTCCTCGGCGTCGCGGCGCGAGGCGACACCGGCACGCGACAACCACTTGGCGATGCGCTCGGGTTCGCGCGCGGCAGCGGCTGGCACGGGCTTGCCGCGCGGCGCGGAATCCGTAAGGCCGCCTGACCTGGGCGGTCCGACCCGGAACCGGTCGCGGCCCGCATTGGCGCCCGCCGGTGCGCCGGGCTTGCCGTGGCGCGGCCGATCGTTCCCGGCAAACGGCTTGCCGCCCTTGCCGCCCGGTTTGCGGGGTCTGCGCCCGTTCTTGCTGTCGTCGTTCATGTGGCGTTCGTCCAGTTCACGCGGTAGGTACCAGCAACGCCGAAACGTCGCGAGGAAAATTCAGTGCCGTCCAAGCCCGAGTCGCGACCTGACTTCATGGCTCTCGCGCTGGCCGAGGCCCGCGCGGCGGCGGTACGCGGCGAGGTTCCGGTCGGCGCCGTGGTCTCGCTCGACGGCCGGGTCGTATCGAAAGCCGGCAACCGGACACGCGAACTGGCCGACCCGACCGCTCATGCCGAGATGCTGGCGATCCGCGAAGCCTGCCATGCGCTGGGGGCGGAGAGGCTGACCGGCGTCGATATCCATGTCTCGCTGGAACCGTGCCCGATGTGCGCGGCAGCGATCTCCTTCGCGCGCATCAGGCGGCTTTATTACGGGGCGGCCGATCCCAAGGGCGGCGCCGTGGAAAGCGGCGTCAGGCTGTACGCTTCGCCACAGTGCCATCACGCGCCGGAGGTCTATTCGGGCATGCGAGAAGGCGAAGCGGCAACCTTGCTGAAGGACTTCTTCCGCGAAAGGCGGTAACTCTCGGCGCAGGCCCTACCAGGGCAGGATGTCGGCCCAGCTTCTCTTGTCGTTCTTGCGTGCCGCGCGCTTGGCGTCGCGCTCCTTGCGCCATTCGGCAACGCCGACATCGCCGGTCGGCGCCGTTTCGGAGGGCTGACGATAGGCGAGCGGAGGCTCCGACAGATATTTGCGCGTGGTCGGGCTACCCTGGCGGTTCTCGGCCAGTCGGCGGTTGAACTCGTCACGCTGGGAGACCGGATCGTTCGACCGGCCGTCGAGCGGCACGTCGTCGCCCTTGGTACGCAGGACGGTTCTCTGGCTGCGCGTCGAAGGCCGGATGTCGCCCTCGTCGCCCTCGATGCCGGGGCGGAAGTCCGGTTCGTCGCGGAAGGCGGTCGCCTCCGCGCGCAGACGCGCCCGGCGGGCCTCGGGACTTTCGGGCCAGGCCCCGTTCGACGCGGTCGCGACCGATTCCTGAGGCGGAGGCAGTTGCCCTTTCGCCAGTTCGGGCGAACGCACGAGTTCGGGCCGCGCCTTGTAGTCGATCCGTTCGCCTTCCTTCGGACCGACCGACAGGATGCCGGACACGTCTTCCAGCAGCTGCTCGTGCGACCCCTTGGCCGTGCCGTAGGTGGGCCCGGCAATGCAGCCGGCCACAAGCGCGCCCGACGCCGCGAGCGCAAGAATTGTCGAAGCACGACGAAGTGCGGAGGTTCTGATGTCGTCGATCACCGATCGCGCCTTTTCATCCCGGCCGGACCGCTCCCCGGCGATTGTCCGGCATGTCCCCTGAAGGGCGTTGTCTCTCGACCTGTTCCTGTCGAATCCGGCGACAAGATGACAGGTCGTGCCGAAAGACGTCCTACAGGAGCGGCGGCCAGCGAGCAACGCCGGTCCTGTTGCCAATGCGACACAATGCGCACGACAGGCGGGCTATAGCCTGCCAAGCGCCCGCAACTCGCGCAGGGCGCCGGCATCGCGCGCCGACACGTCAGGGAAATCGGGATCGGCGCCGACATCGTCCGTATAGCGCCAGGAGCGCGCGCACTTCGTCCCGGCGGCACGGGCGAAGGAAACAGCCACACCCGGCTGGTCGTCGAGACGGAACGCCTCGGCTGGCCCTTCGCCCGGTTCGACGCGGATGGCGCTGGTGATCGAGATCTCGGCCAGGTCGACGCCGTCCAGCGCCTTCATCAGTTCCGGATCGGCGATCGACACAACGGGTGCGGCTTCCAGCGAGGAGCCGATCGTCTTTTTCGCACGCTCGATCTCCAGCGCGCCGGTGACGACACGGCGCACGGCGCGCACCTTCCTCCAGCGCGCCGCAAGCACCGGATCGCGCCATTCCGCCGGGATCGTGGGGAACTGTTCGAGATGAATAGAGCGCGCTTCCGGATGACGGTCGAGCCAGGCTTCCTCCATCGTGAAGGGCAGCATCGGCGCCAGCCATTTCACCACCGCCTCGAACAGCCGCCGAACGACGACGATCGCCGACTTGCGCCTGTTGCTCGACGGGGCGTCGCAATAGAGCGCGTCTTTGCGGACGTCGAAATAGAAGGCCGACAGTTCGACCACCATGAAGTCGATCAGCGAGCGCGCGACTCGCTTGAAGTCAAACGCGTCGTAGCCCTTGCGCACGACCTCGTCGAGCTCGGCCAGCCGGTGCAGCATGAGGCGTTCCAGCTCCGGCATGTCGGCGACGGCAATCTCCTCGCCTTCGTCATGGGCGAGCGTGCCCAGCATCCAGCGGATGGTGTTCCTGAGCTTGCGATAGGCGTCGACATTGGTCTGCAGCACGTTCTTGCCGAGGCGCTGGTCTTCCCAATAATCGGTCGTCATGACCCAAAGGCGCAGTATGTCGGCGCCGGACTGCTTCATCACGTCCTGCGGCACGACGGTATTGCCAAGCGACTTCGACATCTTGCGACCGTCCTCGTCCATGGTGAAGCCATGGGTGATGACGGTGTCGTAGGGCGCGCGCCCGCGCGTGCCGCAGCTTTCAAGCAGCGAGGAATGGAACCAGCCGCGATGCTGGTCCGAACCTTCCAGATAGACGTCGGCCGGCCATTTCAGGTCGGGCCGGTCCTCGAGCGTGAAGGCGTGGGTGGAACCGGAATCAAACCACACATCGAGGATGTCGCGGACCATGGTCCAATCCTCGTTCGCGCGCGAACCCAGGAAGCGTTCGCGCGCGCCCTCGGCGAACCATGCGTCGGCGCCCTCGGCCTTGAACGCCTCGACGATGCGGGCATTGACGGCTTCATCCTTCAACACATTGCCGTCCCCGTCGACGAAGACGCAGATCGGAACGCCCCAGGCCCTCTGGCGGGAGAGCACCCAGTCGGGGCGTTCCTCGATCATGGAGCGCAGGCGCGTCTGGCCGGCGGCCGGCACGAAGCGGGTCGCGTCGATAGCGGCCAGCGCGCGGGTGCGCAGCGTGTCGGGCTGTCCGGCAGCCCCCTCATCCGTCTCGGCGCTACGCGCCGATCCACCCTCTCCCACAAGGGGAGAGGGAGCGCCGGCCGCGCCGCCGCGCCCTTCCTTCTCCCCTTGTTGGAGAAGGTGGCCCAAAGGGCCGGATGAGGGGTGATCGAGCCCGAAGCCGCCCAGTTCCTTGTCCATATGGACGAACCATTGCGGTGTGTTGCGGAAGATGACCGGCTTCTTGGAGCGCCAGGAATGGGGATAGGAATGTTTGAGCCGGCCGCGCGCGAAGAGCATGTCCGCGGCGATCAGCGCGTCGATGACGGCCTTGTTGGCGTCGCCCTTCTTGCCGTTGTCGTCGATGACGCGGGCGGGGCCGCCCTCGCGTTCGGGGCCGAAGCCCGGCGCGTCCTTCGTGAAGAAGCCGCCGTCGTCGACGGTGAAGGGGATGGCGGTGTCAATGCCGCGCGCCTCCAGTCCGGCGCGCGCGTCCATCCAGGCGTCGAAGTCCTCGCGGCCGTGGCCGGGCGCGGTATGGACGAAACCTGTGCCGGCCTCGTCGGTGACATGGTCGCCTTCGAGCATGGGGACGGCGAAATCATAGCCACCCTCAAGGCCCTTGAGCGGATGGGCGAGCGTGAGCGAGGCAAGTTCTTCCGCTTCGACGGTCCGCAGCCGCCTGAATTCAAGCTTCGCCTTGGCGAAGGATTCTTCTGCCAGCGCATCGGCGAAGATCAGCTTTTCGCCCGGTTGCGGTCCGAAGTCATTCTCGGCCGCCGTCACCTCGTAGAGGCCGTAGGCGATCCGGGGCGAGTAGCTGACGGCGCGGTTGCCGGGGATCGTCCATGGCGTGGTCGTCCAGATGACGACGAAAGCATCGGACAGGCTCAGCTCCGCCACGAAGGACTCGATGTCTTCGACAGCCAGGTCCTCACCATCGCGAGCGGCGACGCTGCCGCGGATTTTCGCGATGGCGGTATCATGGCCACGCGAGTCCGCTACCGGAAACTTCACCCACACCGTATCCGACTCGTGGTCGTGGTACTCGACCTCGGCCTCGGCCAGCGCGGTACGCTCGACCACAGACCACATGACGGGCTTGGAACCGCGATAAAGCTGCCCTGACATGGCAAATTTCAGCAGTTCGCCGGCGATGCGCGCCTCGGCGTGGTAGCTCATGGTCAGATAGGGATCATCGAAATCGCCGACGACGCCGAGGCGCTGGAATTCCTCCGTCTGCACCTTGATCCAGTGGGTCGCGAAATCACGGCATTCCTTGCGGAACTCGTTTATCGGCACCTGGTCCTTGTCGAGGCCCCTGGCGCGATACTGCTCCTCGATCTTCCACTCGATCGGCAGGCCGTGGCAATCCCAGCCGGGCACGTAGTTGGAATCGTAGCCGCGCATCTGGAAGGAGCGCGTGATGACGTCCTTGAGCACCTTGTTCAGCGCGTGGCCGATATGGATATTGCCATTGGCGTAGGGCGGGCCGTCATGGAGCACGAATTTCGGCCGGCCGGCTGCATCCTCGCGCATCAGGCGGTAGAGATCCATCTCCAGCCAGCGCGCCACGACCTGCGGCTCCTTCTCGGGCAGGCCGGCGCGCATGGGGAACTCCGTGCGCGGAAGATAGAGCGTCTTTGAATAGTCGATTTTCGTATCGGCGGTGTCGGTCATGATCTGGCTCGCGGCCTTGCCCTTCTTGCGGTCGAGGGCAGGCGAAGGCTTGAAGAGGGGCGAAAGCGCGAAGGCGCCGCGCGGGACATCCCGGACCGGCCGGCGACCGTCAGGCCGCGCGGCAGGCCGGGCCGCTAATTCGTATCGCGAGCGCGCGTGGGCAATAAACCGGCGTCATGGCCGGTCTTCTAGCGAAGCAGCGCCCATGAATAAAGAGCGCAATCGACGCATCGCGGTCGCATACGACGGTCATGGAAACGCAATGCTGGCGTCAAGGTCCGAAAGCGGGCGCACGCCCGAAAGCAGCGCCCGGGCCTCGGCCTCGTCGCGGCGCATCTGGTCAGTCAGGGCATCGAGGGAAGCGAACTTCTCCTCGCCGCGCAGGAACCCGAACAGCGAGACCCGCGCCGTCTCCCCGTAAAGGTCTCCTTCGAAACCGAAGAGGAAGGTTTCCAGGAGCGGCGCGCCGTTCTCGGTGACGGTGGGGCGGCGGCCATAGCTGGCGACGCCGTCGTGCAGCGAGCCGTCGGCGCGGCGGAAGCGCACGGCATAGATGCCAGGCGCCAGAGGGCAGTCCTCATGGATACTCATATTGGCCGTCGGGTAGCCGAGCGTCCGCCCGAGCCGCTCGCCGCCTATCACCGGCGCCTCCACCGTATAGCGATAGCCGAGCAGGCCATTGGCCCCGGCGATCTCGCCGGACGCGAGAAGCTCGCGGATGCGGCTGGAGGAAATCACCTCGGCTCCCTCGTCGCGATAGGCATCGACCAGCGTGACGCCGAAGCCTAGCCGCTCGCCGGCATCCATCAGGAAGGCCGGGCCGCCCTGCCTGTTCCTGCCGAAATGAAAGTCGAAGCCGGTCACCGCGTGGACCACGCCAAGGTCTCCCACGAGTATGCCGGTGACGAAGGCCTCGGCGGTCTGGGCCGCGAAAGTCGCGTCGAAAGGCGCGACGATCACGGCGTCGAGACCGAGCGCCTGTGCCAGCGCGGCCTTGACGGGCGCGGGCGTGAGGCGGGGCAGCGGCAGGTCGGGCCGGAAGAACTTGCGCGGATGCGGTTCGAAGGTGAGCAGGATAGCAGGCGCCGACAACGCCCGCGCCTGGTCGAGCGCCCGCTCCAGCACCGCCTGGTGGCCGCGGTGGACCCCGTCGAAATTGCCAATCGCCACGACAGCGCCGCGCAGGCGCGCCGGCAGGCCGGCCGGACCATTGAGCACGAGAAACGGATCGCCGGCAGCGCGCATCGTCTCAGGCGAGACGCGGCATGGCGGCGACCGGCGCATAGCCGTGGCGACCGAGAAAGCCGCCGAGTCTGTCGGGATCCGGATCGAGCACCTCGCCATATTCGGCGGCGTGGATGCCTCCGGTGACGTAGAGCACGTCGAGGCCGTTGTCGGCCGCGCCCTTGACGTCGGTCATGACGCCATCGCCGACGGCCAGCACCTGGCCAGGCTCGACGGCGCGGCCCAGAACCTCGGAGGCAGCGGCCAGCGCGGCCTCGTAGATCGGCCGGTGCGGCTTGCCTGAAATCAGGGTGCGGCCGCCGAGGCGGGCATAGTCGCGCGCCAGAGCACCGGCGCACCACAGAAGGCGCTCGCCCTTCTCGACGACGATGTCGGGATTGGCACATATGAAAGGCAGGTCGCGGGCACGATAGCGCCGCAGCGCCTCCTCGTAGTGCTCGGGCGTTTCGGTCTCGTCGTCGACCAGGCCGGTGCACACCACCGCGGCCGCCTCGAACTCCTCGACGAGGTCGATGTCGAGCCCATCATAGATCGTCATGTCGCGATCCGGTCCGAGATGAAAGACCTGGCGCGGGCCGGAACGGATGAGGTCGCGAGTTACGTCGCCCGAAGTCACGACACGGTCATATGCCTCGCGCGGCACGCGCAGCGAGTCGAGCTGGGCCTCGACGCTGTCATGCGGGCGCGGCGCGTTGGTGATGAGCACCACCGAGCGGCCAGAGGCGCGCGCGCGGGCCAGCGCGTCGCAGGCCTCGCCATAGGCGCGCACTCCATTGTGCACCACGCCCCATACGTCGCTCAGCACGACGGCGTAGGGGTCCATCACCTCCTCGAGCGTACGAACCATCCTGGGCGCAGTGGCCATGTCGTCTCCGGATCGCGGTCTGCGGGAAGGCCAGCGACAGCACTCGCCGGCGACGGGGCGCAATTAGCCGATGCGGGTTCGCCTGTCACCCGCTTTCAGGCCCGCCAGCAGCGCGGTTTGGTTAACGTGCGCTTGAGCCATCCGCTCGGTTTGCCGGAACCGGTGGAACGGTGGGTTAGAGATTCCCTGACATGGTGGAGCATTGGAAGAATTCCGTCCGGGGGTAAGGGTCGAATGGTGTCGAATGTGATTTCGCGCTTCTGCCGCGACCGGCGCGGCAACTACGCGCTGATGACCGTGCTGGCGATGGTGCCTATCATGGGTGGGCTGGCCGTGGGCATCGATTTCACCGAGATGAGCCGCCAGCGCCAGGCGACACAGAACGCGCTCGACGCGGCCGGCATCGCGACCGGCCAGCGCTTCCGTCAGGGCGGCACCGACGAAGAGATCAAGGCCTACGCGAAGGATTTTTTCGAAGCCAATCTGGGTCCGGTCGACCCTGCCAACACGCAGTTCAAGGTCTTCCTGCCGGAGGCCGCGGTCGGCAAGGAGACGCTGCGCCTTACCGCCGAGCTGCGCTACGATCCCTATTTCCTGCCCGCTTTCCACACCATCCTCGAGCGGGCAGGCGGTTCGAAGGGCGACACCGCAGATATCAAGTTCAACACCCGAACCGAGGTCCGGCTCAAGAACACGCTGGAAGTGGCGCTGGTGCTCGACAATTCGGGTTCCATGGACGACAACGGCTTCGGCTCCGGCGAGCCTCGCATCAAGCTTCTCAAGGAAGCCGCGAAGGAACTGGTCACCGCGCTTTCCAAGCAGGCGATCATGATGAAGCAGGTCGACAAGCCGGTGCAGTTCGGCGTCGTGCCGTTCGCGGCTTCCGTCAATGTCGGCCCAGACAACGCCAGTGCCGACTGGATGGACAAGACTGGCGTCTCGCCGATCCATCACGAGAATTTCGACTGGGCGGGTTCGATGTCCTTTTCCCAGAACTCGAACAAATACGCCCAGAAGGTCGGCGACGTCTGGTATGCGCGTGGCACCGGCTGGGGTACGCGCAAGGACAAGACAATCACGCGCTTTTCGATCTATGACTGGATGCGCCGTCGCGTACCCATAATCCAGGGGGGCAAGATTGTCGGCTACAACTACGCATCGATCGCATCCTGGGGCGGCTGCGTGGAAACGCGCCCCTATCCTTACAATGTAACCGACGATCCAGCGACGGAGGCCGCAAAGGAAACCATGTTCGTGCCGATGTTCGCGCCGGACGAGACGGACAATACGAGCAGCAGCAACAGACCGGCGAACAACAATTGGCGGAAGGACATCACGAACTCCAGCAACGACGCAAAGCGGCAGGCCTACATGCCGAAATATTTTCTCGACAATGACGAGGAGACCCGAACCTACGGTCTGGGCGAGGGGCCGAACGCGAGTTGCACGACCACGCCCATCACGCCCCTGAAGGACGTGACGACGACCGAGGGCAAGGAGGCGGTGAACAACGCCATCGAAGCCATGGTGGCCAATGGCGCGACCAACGTGCCGGAGGGCTTGGCCTGGGGCTGGCGGGTCGTCTCGGGGGGCGCGCCCTTCACCGAAGGCCGGCCGGACACCGAAAGGGGCGTCGACAAGGTCGTCATCGTGCTGACCGACGGCGCCAACACCTACTATACCCCTGACTCGGTCAGGGCGCAGGAATATTCGGGCACCTATTGGAGATCCGGCGGCAACGACCTGGCCGGCACCAAGGCCATCTATTCGGCCTTCGGCTACATGAAGCCCTTCAACCCGGCCTACACGCATGGCCGGCTCTATCAGGGCGTCACCAACCAGATCTCGAAGACCAACTTCGTCAACTCCGAATACGGGAAGGCGCTGAACGAGCAGATGGCCTCGGTCTGCGGCAACGCCAAACAGAAGGGCGTGATCGTCATGACGGTGGCACTGGACCTGTCGAGCTCGAATGATGCCGAGAAGAAACAGATCGAAGGCATGCGAGCCTGCGCGTCCGAATCGCGGTTCAGGGCCGATCCCAACGACCCCTCGAAGGGCGCCAAGCTGTTCTGGAACGCGACCGGCGCGACACTTTCCAAGGCGTTCAAGGAAATCGCCGACGAATTGTCCAACCTGCGCATCGTCGGATAACAATGCGGATTGTTGCTTATCATTTTAACGTTTGCTCTAGATATGCATTAAATTTTTTCCGGCTAATATGTTAATTCTCTAATAACTGGCGTCGAAACGATGGCTACCCGGTTCTGGAAGAATTGTACTGGCAATGTTGCTGTTATCTATGCATTGTCTGTAATACCGATATTGGCGGCTTCAGTCGGTGCAATTGACCTGTTTTCTATAAACAGAAAAGCCGACGAACTGCAGAACAAGCTAGATCTGTCCGCTCTGGAAATCAGCACAAAATATTTCTCCGGAATGTCGCAAAACGAGCTCGAGGAATTGGGCCGAAATATTTTCATGGCGCATTTCGACAACATCACAGACGCTGAAAAAGCCGATTACGAATATAAGGACGGGCTGTTCGATAGTTTCGGCGCCAAGGTGGAGCCCGAGGGGCCAGACAGCTATGTGACCGTACAATCGGCCGCCTTCCATGAAGGAATGCTCGGCTGGTCGATGGACTGGGTGGCGCGACGCAAGAGCGTCGTACGCATCAGGCCCGGCGATCCCGCATGCGTTCTCGCACTGGACCGAAATGCCAGCCAGGCGATCAAGATCCAGGGTTCGTCCCACGTGCGCATGGACGGTTGCGTGATGGCATCCAACTCACGATCCGCTTCGGCGATCTATCGCGGAGGCTCGGCGAAGCTGACTGTTGACTGTGTGACAACGGTCGGCGGCACCGTCGGCCTGACGAGCGATTCCAACTCCGTATTGGATTGCGACGCACCCCGGGAATACCAGTATCCGAGTCTTGATCCGCTCTTTGGAACGGAACTGCCCACGACGACGGCCTGCGGTAGACTGTCTGGTGGCAAGACCAAGACGCTTTCCCCGGGAACCTATTGTGGCGAGCGCATAAGCGGTGACGTCACGCTTGAGCCCGGCACCTATATCCTGCGCGGCGGCGAAGTCGCCCTCGGCGGGAACGGCCGTCTTGTCGGGCATGGGGTCACGATCTTCTTGTTGGAGAACGCGAAATTCTCGATCAGCGCCAATCAAACAGTGCAACTTTCGCCACCGACCTCTGGACCATATGCCGGAATCACATTGTTTCAGCCGACCAGCAATGTTTCGCCGTTGACGATCAACGGCGGGGTGGATTCATTGGTTACCGGCTTCATTTACGCTCCCGGGGCTCATGTCTTCATGGCCGGAAATTCTACGACGACCGGATCGGGCGACTGCATCCGGATTGTCGGCAACACGATCGAAATGACTGGAAACTCCGATATTGCGGCGGACTGCACCGACGAACTTGGCGGTCGTAAGATGTACGGAAGCCGGCATATTTCCCTGTTCAGATGAACTTGCGATGAGCCAAGGTAACATGAAATGCGACCAACGCCCGAGGCGGCCACGACATGGGCTGCACCGACGGTTTTTCAGCGACCGAAAGGGTAATGTCGCGCTGGCAGCGGCGGTGTCGATAGCCCCGCTGATGATCGCCGCCGGGCTTGCAATTGACGTCGGCAACATGAGCAGGACGCGAAGCGATATACAAGCCGCGCTCGATGCCGCCAACATGCAGGTCGCACTCGAATACAATTCCGGCAGGAGCGATTCGGAGCTACAGACGCTCGGCAAGAACTACTTCATAGCCAGCATTCAAGGCAATCATGACCCGGAGCGCCTGGTGGAATGGCGCTACCTTGGGATGACAAGTGACGCTCCAGGAATTCAGACAATAGCTACGGAAGCATCGTTCGATTACGTCTATGCGATGCCACGTCTCCTCGAAGGAGAGGATGGGGCGACTTCGAGGAGACTGCGCCTTGTCAGCGAAATCAGCAGCCGGATGGCCGACGGCGCGTGCATCTATGCGCTCAACCATACGGCCCCAAGAGCCATCGATGCCAGTGGCAGCACTCTGGTTGAAGTCGAGGGATGCGTAATCGCGTCCAATTCCAACGCCGATGATTCAATCTATGTAGGAGGCGCGGCGTCGATCCATGCTGATTGCCTCCAATCATCGGGAGGTATCGCCGCCGGTACCGGCGACGTAATCACAGCCTGCGCCCAGAACCGCGAAAACGCCTGGCGCTCGCCGGATCCCTTCGCCGCCCTGGTGGAGCCAATCCCGCCGATTCTACTCCAGAACCCGAACAGGTCGGACACCGTCGTGCAGCCGGGGCGCTACAGAAACCTGTCTCTGAATGGGACCAAGACGCTCGAACCGGGTCTTTATTATGTGGAAGGCTCCCTCAAAATCGGTGGCGACATCACGGGCGAAGGCGTTACGATCTTCATGAAGGACGGCGCAATTTCGGTGAATGGAAACGCGACCATATCCATTTCCGCACCACAGGAAGGCGATCTGGCGGGAATGCTGCTATGGGCGGCGCGCGGCAACACCTCCAGTCACAAGCTGAATGGCAATGGCGCCACCGACCTCAACGGCTATCTTTATTTCCCTTCGGGTTCCGTGGAGTATTCCGGCAACAACGGGACGACCAGCAATTGCCTGCGGATCGTAGCCGACACAATCACCTTGACCGGCTCTTCCATGTTACGCAGCGACTGCCGGGCCGAGTTGGGCGGACGTGAGGCCCGTGTGGCTGGCCCGCTCTACTATTCGCGATAGGCAAGAGGTTTCATCGTCGGGCGATCCTCGCCTCCCCGGGCTCGACCAGAGCCCGATAGAGATGCCGGGTGGCGTTTCCAAGGACGGGCAGCACAACGGCCAGCCCGGCCAGAAGCGGCAGGGAACCGATCGCCAGCCCAGCCGCCACGATCAGACCCCAGAGCGCGACCGGGCCGGGATTGGCAAGGCTCGCCCGCAGCGACGCTTGGATCGCGGCCACCGCGCCGCAGTCGCGGTCGACCAGCAAGGGGAACGCGACCACGGTCGAGGCTAGAACAGCGGCGGCGAAGAGGAGCCGACCGCATTGCCGACCAGGATGAGCCGCCAGCCACGCGCCGTGCCCAGCACGTCGGCAAGCAGCGCTCCGACGGATGCGGGACGCTGGTCGCCATAGATGGCGATGAAGATGGCGTTGGCCGCCAGCAGCCACACGAGCAGCACGACGACGAGGCCCAGTCCCAGCACGAGGATCGCCGGAAGAGCCGGAGCGTGCCGGACCGCGAGGGCGTCGCGCCAGGTGGATGCCAGGCCGAGTTCGCGCCTGCGGCTGAGTTCGTAAAGCCCGACCGCGGCCAACGGTCCGATGAGGGCGAACCCCACCATCAATGGATAGATGAGCTGGAGCGCATCCGCGCCCGACGTCCAGCGGGCGAGCACCACGCCGGCCACGGGATAGACGATACATAGGATGACGTGGGTGGGCTGGGCCCGGATACGGCCCCCTCCTCCGGGATCCGCTCGCCGAACTACCGGTTGCAACCCAGCGTGTTTTGCACATGGTGTCGCCTGCACATGCGCTCACGGATGCGCGAGCGAGACTCGATTTCCGCGCCCCGACGCGCTTGACAGCCATAGGTGTCGCGACTATCTGCACGGCGCGTTAGCACTCTCGACAGGTGAGTGCCAACGCTGCCCGGTCGAGACCGGGCGGAGGAAATTCCCCTTCATCCGTAGCAGGGACAAGCATTATGGCAAAGACGAAATTCCGCCCGCTCCACGATCGCGTGGTCGTCCGTCGGGTCGAATCCGAGGAGAAGACCAAGGGCGGCATCATCATTCCGGATACCGCCAAGGAAAAGCCCCAGGAAGGCGAGGTGATCGCCGTCGGTTCGGGCGCGCGCGACGAGGCCGGCAAGCTGGTGCCGCTCGACGTCAAGGCCGGCGACCGCGTCCTGTTCGGCAAGTGGTCGGGCACGGAGGTCAAGCTCGACGGCGAGGATGTCCTGATCATGAAGGAATCCGACATCATGGGCATCATCGGCTGATTTCGGCCGGTCCCGACGAACAATCGACAGGGCGGGTCCGTAGCGGATAGCCCGGACAATCAAGGAGCTGAAAATGGCTGCCAAGGACGTGAAATTTTCCCGCGACGCTCGCGAGCGCATGCTCAGGGGTGTCAATATCCTGGCCGACGCCGTCAAGGTGACGCTGGGCCCCAAGGGCCGCAACGTCGTTCTCGACAAGTCGTTCGGCGCGCCGCGCATCACCAAGGACGGCGTGACGGTCGCCAAGGAAATCGAGCTGGAAGACAAGTTCGAGAACATGGGCGCCCAGATGGTGCGCGAAGTGGCCTCCAAGACCAACGACGTGGCCGGTGACGGCACCACGTCCGCGACGGTCCTGGCGCAGGCGATCGTGCAGGAAGGCCACAAGGCGGTGGCCGCCGGCATGAACCCGATGGATCTGAAGCGCGGCATCGATCTGGCCGTCAACGAGGTCGTCGCCGGCCTCATGAAGACGACCAAGAAGATCAAGACCTCCGAAGAGGTTGCCCAGGTCGGCACGATCTCGGCCAATGGCGAGAAGGAAGTCGGCCAGATGATCGCGGAAGCGATGCAGAAGGTCGGCAACGAGGGCGTCATCACGGTCGAGGAAGCCAAGACCGCCGAGACCGAACTCGAGGTCGTCGAGGGCATGCAGTTCGACCGCGGCTACCTGTCGCCGTATTTCGTCACCAATCCCGAGAAGATGGTGGCCGAACTCGAGGACGCCTACATCCTGCTCCACGAGAAGAAGCTGTCGAACCTGCAGGCCATGCTGCCGGTGCTGGAATCGGTCGTCCAGAGCTCCAAGCCGCTGCTGATCATCGCCGAGGACGTCGAGGGCGAGGCGCTCGCCACGCTCGTCGTCAACAAGCTGCGCGGCGGCCTCAAGATCGCCGCCGTCAAGGCGCCGGGCTTCGGCGATCGCCGCAAGGCCATGCTGGAGGACATCGCGATCCTCACCGGTGGCCAGGTGATCTCCGAGGATCTCGGCATCAAGCTCGAGAACGTGACGCTGAACATGCTCGGTCGCGCCAAGAAGGTGCGCATCGAGAAGGAGAACACCACGATCGTCGACGGCGCGGGCAAGAAGTCCGAGATCAACGGCCGCGTGGCCCAGATCAAGCAGCAGATCGAGGAAACCTCGTCGGATTATGACCGCGAGAAGCTGCAGGAGCGGCTGGCCAAGCTGGCCGGCGGCGTTGCGGTGATCCGCGTCGGCGGCTCGACGGAGACCGAGGTCAAGGAGAAGAAGGACCGCGTCGACGACGCGCTCAACGCCACCCGCGCTGCCGTCGAGGAAGGCATCGTTCCGGGTGGCGGCGTGGCGCTGCTGCGCGCCTCGGGCGTCATCAAGGCCAAGGGCGAGAATGCCGATCAGGACGCAGGCATCAACATCGTGCGCCGCGCGCTGCAGGCTCCGGCCCGTCAGATCGCGACCAATGCGGGCGCCGAGGCCTCGATCGTGGCCGGCAAGATCCTCGACAACAAGTCGGCGACCTTCGGCTTCAACGCCCAGACCGGCGAGTATGGTGACATGATCGCCATGGGCATCGTGGACCCGACCAAGGTCGTGCGCACCGCTCTCGAGGACGCGGCATCCATCGCTGGACTGCTCGTCACGACCGAGGCGATGATCGCCGAGGCGCCGAAGAAGGAAAGCGCGGCTCCGGCCATGCCCGGCGGCGGCATGGGCGGTATGGGCGGCATGGACTTCTAGGAAGTCCACAACGCACGTCCATCAACTCAAGCACTGGAGCCCACCCACCGGGCTTGAGTGGCGGCATGGACTTCAACGAAAAGGGCGGCCCGTCAGGGTCGCCCTTTTCCTTTGGTGATACGAAGCCGGCACGGCCTGTGTGCGCTTGCCGACAGACGACCTCCCCCTTCCATGTCATGGGAACATGCGATCTTCGCTGCAACGAACCTGGCGGAAGGAAATTCCGATGACGGTTTCACTTCGCATGCGGTCCGACGTCACGTCGGAAAACACGTCCCAGGAGGACCTGCGCAAACTGGTGACGAAGAGCCCGGCGGCGCATCGCTTTCAGACACTGTTCGGGGTCGGTCTCGAACCGTTTGTCGGAAAGATCCGGGAGGTCTTCGTTCCGCCCAAGGCGGAAGGGGTGGACTTCGAGTTCGCCGCTGGCCAGCGGACCGCCTTCCTCAATCTCGTCGATCCCTCGACCGCGGTGGGCAGCATCGGTCCGTTCACCTTCGAGAGCGCCAACAAGGCGGTCATGGTGCCCGACGATCCGGGCGCCAGCCATAGCGACAGGGTCTGGCGGCGGCTAGCCAGCGTCGCCTCGGCGGGCATCAGCTATCGTGAGCCGGGTCTGCGGGAAAGCCTGCACATCGCGATCCGGAGGGACGGCGCCAATGTCCATCTCGACCGCGAAGGGTTCGTCGCCCAACTGGACGGCAAGATCAGATACGACCCCAAGCAGGTCATCAATCATCTGAGCGCCGACCTGCTCTCGGACTTCGCGCCGCTTCTGGTTTCCAGCCTGACCGTCAAGGACGATTCGGGGCAGACCAAATTCCAGGGGACATTTGCTCCATGGCTCGAAGTGAACCTGCCGGGTTCCAAAAGGATGGACGGGTCGCGTCGCGGGGGAACCGAGGCGATCGCCGGGTTCAGGCTGTTCGGTATTTTCTGAACCGGCATTTATGCCTGCGGCTCCGGCTATCAGCCGTCCGCCTGCCATCGTGGGAGATTTCGACAGCCGACCGGAACGGCCGCCGGTTCGGGTGGATAAAAATCGACGCCGCCCCCAGCAGAACCGGCCTTTTCAAGGAATCTTGCCTCGGATCTATCCACATGCCCCGCGACCGGTAGGACAATGTCCGCCGAAGAAAGGAAGGCGGCATGGACGGTTACGCGGCAAGAGGGGATGGCAGGAGACTTCGGCGCATCGCAGCGCTGCTCGTCGCGCTCGCCGCTCTTGCCGAGCAGGCCGCCGGCCGCTGCTACCTCGTCCGCTGTTTCGTTCTGTGGCTGTTGCGGCGGGCCGAGGCCGTGGTGGCGGACTTCGTCGCCGAGGCGACGGGCATGCCGCAGCCGGCCTTCGCCGGCATCGGGACGACCGGGAACGATCCTGAGGACGCGCTGCTGCTTGCGGCGCGCTTGCACGCACTGGCCGAGGCCCTTGGCGTCCTGCTGTGCTGCGCTGCGCGCCCATCCTCCCCCCGCTTCACGGGCGAGGGCGAAGCCAGAGACGGAGGGGGGCGGTGCCGGCTACGGCCTGTCGCTTTCCCCGCACACCCGATGGTCTCGCGGCCAGGCCGTACGACACCTCATAAGACGCCGGCCGCGCGGCGGACGGCCGATCGTGGTCGCGGGTGGTACTACGCCTTATCGGCATGAAGCGGCCAGTCAGCGGGGGTGGAACTTTCCGTCCGCTCCTGTCCGCGCGGCAGTTCCACCCTGGTTACCGGCAGTGCCTCCGGATACTCGGCCTGAAGCCAGGTTACGAGTTTCTCCCTAATATCGCAGCGCAGATTCCATGCACGTCCGGCGTCGCGTGCGCTGATGATGACGCGCAGCTGCATCGCGCTTTCACCGAACTCCACGACCTGGACGGAGAACACGTCGCGATCCCACAGGGGTGAGGCCTCCGCGATCTCGCGCGCCTTTCGCCTGATCGCATCGATCGGGGCACGGTAGTCGAGAGGGATCGTCACCTGGCCGATGATCGAGGCGCTTTCGCGGGTCCAGTTCTGGAACGGCTTCTCGATAAAATAGGATAACGGCACGACGAGGCGGCGCCAGTCCCATATCTGGACGACGACATAGGTCGCCGTGATTTCCTCCACGCGGCCCCATTCGCCTTCCACGATCAGTACGTCGTCGATGCGGATGGGCTGAGTGATGGCAAGCTGGATGCCCGCGAACAGATTCTTGAGCACCGTCTGCAGAGCAAGCCCCAGAATGATGCCGGCCACGCCGGCCGAGGCCAGCAGGCTGACGCCGTACTGACGCACGCTCTCGAAGGTCATCAGCACGGCCCCGACCGCGACGATCACGATCAGTATGTCCGCGACCCGGCGCAGGATGCGGGTCTGCGTCACATGCTTGCGCGCCAGCAGATTGTCCTCGGAATCGAGCTTGAAGCGCCGCAGATGCACCGTCGTCCAGATGTGAAGCGCGGCGCTGGCGGTCTGCGCCACGAGCACGACCAACGCGATGACCAGCGCGCGGCGCAGGATCAGGGTCTGAAAATTGGTCAGCGGCGCGATCGCCGAGGCGGCGAGCAGCGCGAGCATGATGACAGCCAGCAGCAACGGACGGCCGGTGCGCGAGACCAACGAGCGCCAGAACAGGTCGCGCCTGGCGACCAGGCGGGTGAAGGCGGCAAAGACGTAGCGATGGACCAGAATAGCGGCGCCCACTGCGAGGGCGAAGATAACAACACTTGCGGCCCAAGGCGGAACGGCGTCGGTCACGGCGGTGAGTTCGTGCAGGGTATCGTTCATCAGCTTGCCCGGTTGTGCGGTTGGTTGAGTTTAGGCACCGGGACATTCAACGAAAACTCGCGCGGTCGAGTTGCGAAGCCGGATGGCCGGGGCCAACCTCCGGTCAAACCTGATCCGGATTCCACCAGATGGCTGAGCCGTGTGGACCGCCGAGAGGCCGACGCGGTCAATCGCGCGGGCGGAGCGGTCGCGACCAGCTCGCAAGGAGCAACTGGCGACGAATCGCGGACCCGCCTATATGCGAGCAAGCTTCGGAGGCCTGCCATGAGCGATACGCGCACTGAGAAAGACAGTTTCGGCCCGATCGAGGTGCCGGCCGGCCGCTATTGGGGCGCGCAGACACAGCGCTCGCTCAAGAACTTCCGCATCGGCACGGAAACCATGCCTCTGCCGCTGATCAGGGCTCTGGGCACCATCAAGCGCGCGGCGGCCGAGACGAACATGGCGCTCGGCCTGCTGGCGCCCGAGATCGGCGACGCGATCGCCCGGGCCGCCGGCGAAGTGGCGGACGGGGCGCATGATGGCGAGTTTCCGCTCGTGGTCTGGCAGACGGGTTCGGGCACCCAGTCCAACATGAACGCCAATGAGGTGATCGCCAACCGGGCCAACGAGATGCTCGGCTCGACGCGCGGGTCGAACAGGCCCGTTCACCCCAACGATCACGTCAATATGAGCCAGTCGTCCAACGACACCTTCCCGACGGCCATGCATGTGGCGGTCGTGCTGGAAACGCATATGGAACTGATGCCGGCACTCGAACACTTGGCCGCCACACTTGAGGACAAGGCCGAAAGCTTCGCGGGCATCGTCAAGATCGGCCGGACGCACACGCAGGACGCCACGCCGCTGACACTGGGGCAGGAGTTTTCGGGCTATGTCGCGGCGCTCGAACTCGGCACCGACCGGATCGCGGCCGCACTGGACGACGTCTATGCGCTGGCGCAGGGCGGCACCGCCGTGGGCACCGGCCTCAACGCACCGAAAGGTTTCGCCGAGGCGGTCGCCGGCAGGATCGCCGAGCTGACCAACCTGCCCTTCCGCACGGCCGACAACAAGTTCGAGGCGCTGGCGAGCCACGGTGCGCTGGCAAACCTGCACGGCGCGCTGGCGAGCCTCGCCGGAGATCTGTTCAAGATCGCCAACGACATACGCTTCCTCGGCTCTGGTCCGCGCTCCGGCCTCGGCGAACTGAGGTTGCCGGAAAACGAACCGGGCTCGTCGATCATGCCGGGCAAGGTGAATCCAACCCAGGCCGAGGCGCTGACCATGGTCGCGACCCAGGTGATCGGAAACCAGGCGACGGTGAACTTCGCGGCCAGCCAGGGGCATTTCGAGCTCAACGTATTCAAGCCGGTGATCGCCTACAACGTGCTGCAGTCGGTGCGCCTGCTGAGCGACGCGATGCGCTCCTTCGCCGACAATTGCGTGGCCGGCATCGAAGCCGACGAGACCCGCATCAACGACCTGGTGAGCCGCTCGCTTATGCTGGTCACCGCGCTCGCGCCGACGATCGGCTACGACAATGCGGCCACCATCGCCAAGACCGCGCACAAGAACGGCACGACGCTGCGCGAGGAAGCGCTGGCCAGCGGGCTTGTCGACGAGGAGATCTTCGACCGTGTCGTGCGACCGGAGACCATGACGGCACCGAAATAACGAGACTGTGAACGCGATTTGATCGTCTGTTCGCTATTGCCGAACACACAGTAGCCGCAGGTGGGCTCGTCATGAGCCTCGCATCGAAGTATGGGGCACCGATCGAATCGGCTTCGGAGTTGCCCCATGCCCAACAACATCATCCTTCTCGTCGCGCGCGTGCTGCTGTCGTTCATGTTCATCATGTCCGGCATCCAGAAGTTCGGCGGTATCGGCGGGACCGCAGGCTATATCGGCTCGGTCGGCCTGCCGGCGCCGATGCTGCTGGCTTGGCTGGCTGCCATCGTCGAAACAATCGGCGGCATCGCGATCCTGGTCGGCTTCCAGACGCGGATCGCCGCGCTGGCCATCGCCGGCTTCTGCGTCCTGGCGGCTGTCCTCTTCCACTTCCAGCCTTCCGACCAGATGGAGATGATCAGCTTCATGAAGAACCTGACGATTGCCGGCGGCCTGCTGGCCCTGTTCGTGTCCGGCCCCGGCGACCTGTCGGTCGACGGCCGCTCCGGCAGACTGGCGACGGCCTGACCGCCCGCCGATCCGAACGCGAAGGCCCGGCCTCGGCCGGGCCTTTGTTCGTTCATTCCTTGCCGGCGACCGCCTCGACCAGCCGACCGATCCCGGCGATCACCTCGTCCTCGGCCCCGGTGCGCTCGCGACGTGAGGCGACAAGGCAGGCCTCGGAACGCAGGATGATGCCGTCGTCCAGAACCTTGAGGTGGTTGGCGCGCAGCGTTGAGCCAGTCGTGGTGATGTCGACGATCACGTCGGCCGAACCGGCGGCCGGCGTGCCCTCTGTGGCACCGAGGCTTTCCACGATCCGGTAGACCTGGATGCCGTGACGCTGGGTGAAGAAGGACTGCGTGAGCCGCCAGTATTTGGTCGCGATGCGCAGGCGGCGACCGTGGCGATGCCGGAACTCGGCCGCGACATCGTCGAGGTCGCCCATCGTATCGACGTCCAGCCAGATATCTGGCACCGCCACCACAACGTCGGCGCGGCCGAAGCCGAGACGCGCCACGATCGAGGCGCGCGCATCGAGATCGGCGATGGTCTCGCGCAGCAGATCCTCGCCCGTCACGCCGAGATCGATATTGCCGGCGGCGATCTCCCGTGCGATCTCGGAAGCTGACAGAAAGGCGACCTCGACATCTTCGCGTCCTTCAAGCCGGGCGCGATATTTGCGCGGGTCGTCGGGCGCGAGCACAGGCAGGCCGGCCTTGCCCAGAAGCTCCATGGCGGCATCCTTGAGACGGCCCTTGGAGGGAAGCGCGAGGGTGAGGGTCATGGGGCGAATCCGGGCGCCCGCGCGCCCTCTCCCATGCCGCGCATGGCCTCCCTCCCCGGTTCCGAAGTAGAGGAAAAGCCCCGCGCCTCCTTGATGCGGTCGAGCCAGACCGAGAACCCGACGCCGGGAATGGGCTTTTCGGCCCCCAGCAGCGTGAGCAGGCGGTCGTAGCGGCCGCCGCCGACGATGGGACGCTCCGCGCCTTCCACACCGATCTCGAAGACGAGGCCGGTGTAGTAGTCGAGCGGCCGCCCAAAGGCTGCGTCGTACCGGATGGCGCCGGGATCGAGGCCGTGGCCCGCGATCGCCTCGGCGCGGCGGGAAAACAGGTCGAGCGCCGCACCGAGCGACAGGCCCGCCTCGCCCGCGAAGACCTCCAGTCGGGTGGCGGCCTCGGCGAGCGGCGCGTCGATGGCTAGGAAGGTCTTCAGCGCGGCCAGCGCCTCGCCCGATAACCGCACGGAGCGCAATTGCGCCTTCTCGATGAGGCGGCGTGCGATCTCGGCCGGAGTGCGGCCAGCGGTGGCCGACAGGCCCGTCTCCTCCATACCGGCCGCGATATGGCTGGTCAGCGCCTCAATGTCGCCGTCGAGCGCGAGCGCGGCGACCGGCTCCGGCAACGGGGTGCGCCTGGCGGGCTGGGCCAGGTCGTCCAGCGCGGCCTCGATCTGCCCCGGCGCGCCGAAGGCGCGCGCGAGCCTCTGGCGCCAGCCGCGCGGCAGGCCAAGCCCCGCCAGCACCGCCTCGAACATGGCCTGGTCGCCCAGCGTGACGACGGGCCGGGCATCGGGCAGGCAATGGGCGATCAGCGCATGGGCATCCGCCACGGAGCGTGCGTCGGCGGCGGCGATATCGGTCTCGCCGAGGTCCTCGATGCCGGCCTGGAAGAACTCGGCCCCGCCCTCGCGGCGCTGCCGGAAGACCTCGCCCAGATAGGCATAGCGCTTCGGCGTGCCGGCGCGGCTGGCGATGTGGTCGAGACAGACCGGGATGGTGAATTCGGGGCGCAGGCAAAGCGTCGCGCCCGTCTCGCTCTCGGTCAGGAAGATGCGGCGGCGCAGGTCCTCGCCGGCCATGTCGAGGAAGGGATCGGCCGGCTGCAGGATGGCAACCTCGACCGGCTCGGCGCCCCGCGCCGAAAACAGCGACAGGATGTCGGACGCGAAGGAGGGGGCGCGGGTCATGGTGCGGGAACTCCGCCTTCTCTCCTTGTGGGAGAAGGTGGCCGAGCAAAGCAAGGTCGGATGAAGGGTGTTGGGAAGAGCGCCGACGTCTCATTCCTCCCAGCACCCCTCATCCGTCTCGGCGCTCCGCGCCGAGCCACCTTCTCCCACAAGGGCAGAAGGGCAGGACAGGCCGCGCCCGTCATCAACCCCACTCCGCCTTCCGAGCGTCGAGGATGCGGCGTACCTCGGCCACCAGATCGGCCTCCGGGACGGAGACCTGCGCGGGGCGTGCGGCGCGCCATTCGGCATTGTCGGCGATTTCCTTCGACAGTTGCTCGCCGAGCGCCATGTCCTTGATCTGAACCTCGCCCTTCGCACGCTCGTCGCCGCCCTGGATGACGACGCAGGGCGCGCCGCGCCGGTCGGCATATTTCATCTGCGCCTTCATGCCGGAACCGCCGAGATACATTTCGGCGCGGATATTCGCCGCGCGCAGTTCCGACACCATCTTCTGCGTGCGGCCGAGGCTTTCGGTGTCGCGGTCCATGACCAGCACCACGACCGGGCCGGTCTCGTCATCCGATTCCAGCTTCCCGAGATTCCTGAGCGCCGTCATCAGGCGCGAGACGCCGATGGAGAATCCGGTCGCCGGCACCGGCTCGCCACGAAAGCGCGAGACGAGGCCGTCATAGCGGCCGCCGCCGCCGACCGAGCCGAAGCGCACGACGACGCCGTCCTCATTGGGAATCTCGGCCAGAAGCTCGGCCTCGAAGACGGGGCCGGTGTAGTATTCGAGGCCGCGGACTACGGATTGGTCGATCTTGATCCGGTCTTCAGCGTAGCCTGCTGCGCGACATAATTTGCCGATCTCGACAAGCTCCATAGTTCCTTCGCGACGAAGTTCGCTATCGCCTGTCGGGAGGGGGCCAGTCGAGACGCCGGTTTCAGGCTGCTGAGGATCGGCCGAAATATACCTGAGGATCGCCTCAACTTGGCCCTCATCCAGCCCGGCGCCTTTGGCGAAATCCCCCTCGCCTTCCTTGCCGCCGTCCCAGCGGCCGGGGCCAAGCAGAAGGCGGACTCCTTCCGGACCGAATTTGTCGAGCTTGTCAATGGCGCGCAGCACGGTCAGCCGGCGGCCGGCATTCTCCTCGCCGCCAAGCCCGATCGCCTCCAGCACGCCGTCGAGCACCTTGCGGTTGTTGACGCGGATCACGTAGTCGCCCCGCTTGATCCCGAGCGCCTCCATCACGTCGGCCATCATCATCGCCATCTCGGCGTCGGCCGCGACGGACGGCGCGCCGACCGTGTCGGCATCGAACTGCATGAACTGGCGGAAGCGGCCGGGGCCGGGCTTCTCGTTGCGGAACACCCAGCCTGAGCGGTAGCTGCGGAAGGGCTTGGGCAGGCGCTCGAAATTCTCCGCCACATAGCGCGCCAGCGGTGCGGTTAGGTCGTAGCGCAGGCTCAACCACTGCTCGTCGTCGTCCTGGAAGGAGAAGACGCCCTCGTTGGGCCGATCCTGGTCGGGCAGGAATTTTCCCAGCGCGTCGGTGTATTCGATCAGCGGCTGCTCGACCGGCTCGAAGCCGTAGCGGTCATAGACCTCGCGGATCTTCTCCATCATGCGTTCGGTGGCGCGGATGTCGGCCGCCGTGCGGTCAACGAAGCCGCGTGGCAGCCGCGCCAGGGATTTCTGCGATTTGTCGGTCATGATGGTTGGAATGCCCGCGTCTGGAGTGCGCGGTGGTCCTAGCGAATGGGACCGGAAGCGGCAAGGCCGACGGCAGCGGGTCTAGCCAATCAGCGCCTGGACGGTCTGGACGGTGGCCAGCACGAGAATCATGACGCCGACGATCCGCAACAGGGCCTTTTCGGGGAGGCGCTTGGTTATCCATCCCGCGAAAGGCGCGGCAATCAATCCGCCCGCGATCAGCCCCGCCACCGCGGACGCATAGCCGAAACCATCATTCGTGGTCTCCCAGTGCCCCGTCAGAAACGCCGTGAGGAAGCCGATGGAGACCGACGTGGTGATAAGGAACTCGCTGCTGTTGACCGTGCCGATCACGTAGCGCGGTGCCGCGCTGGCGCCGAGCAAGCCGGTGGTGACGATCGGCCCCCAGCCTCCCCCGCCGGCCGCATCGAGGAACCCGCCCGTCAGGCCAAGAGGCGCGACGACCGGAAGACGAACCGGAACGGACGGGATCTTGCGAAAGGACCGCAGCACGATCCATGCGCCGAGCACGGCGAGATAGGTCGTGACATAGGGCTTGATCACCGTTCCGTCGAAGGATGTCAGCACATAGGCCCCGAGCACGCCGCCGATGATGCCGAACGGGGCAAGGCGTAGGAAGAGACGCCAGTCAATGTTGCGGTGATAGAGGTGGCCGGATCCGGAGGCGGCAGTCGTGAAGCATTCGGCGGCGTGTATCGCGGCCGATGCCTGAGCTGGCGGAACGCCGAATGCCAGCAACACCGTGGACGAGATGACCCCGTAGGCCATGCCCAGGGCGCCGTCCACCGCCTGCGCGAGAACGCCCACAAGCAAGAACAGGAGAAATTCTTCCATGGGTGGTTCCCGATTCGGTCGGGCATAATTATGGCGCGTTCTTCCCGCCGATAAGGCACAGCTTGCGCTGCAAAGCGGCGCAGGGGAATTTTCGTTCCCTGGAACGAGATGAGGCCGCGATCTGACGACGATGGATCGCTCTGGCTGGCTGCACGCCATGCGACCGGCGTCAGCCGCGGCGCCGATCCCAATGATAGGCCAGCGCCAAAGCCATGCAGTGCGACAGCGCCGCCTCGTCGAACGACGAGCCCGGCCGGACCAGGATCGAACGGCTGCCGCCATAGTCGAAGGTCGCGGGATAGATTTCGCGAAAGCGATCCACAAGGCCCGTGTGGCAGATGAAATTCACCGCCACATGGCCATCGCCAGCGGCGAGCCGGATCGAGCTGCCAATGCCGGTCTTGCGCGGCGTCCATGAAGGCTCGCCCCATTTCATGCTTTCGGCGAGCGGCCCGACCTCGGCATGCCCGGCCGCCTCATGGATGAGGTGTCGCAAACGCGATAGGAGCGAGGCGACGGCCGGCGGCCGTCCCTCCAGATAGGAGGCGAATTCAGCGGTGGGTTCAGGGACGCCGGAAGCCATCGCGGGCCTTTTCCACCTCGGCGCGGCAGACGCAGCCTTCGATGTGGTCATTGACCAGCCCCATCGCCTGCATAAAGGCATAGACGGTGGTTGGGCCGACGAAGGTCCAGCCGCGCTTCTTCAGTTCCTTCGATATCCTGATGGAGACGGCCGTGGTCGGGTTGGCGCGGATATGCGCCCAGTCCACGATCTCGGGGCGCTGGTCGGGTTCCGGCTCGAACGACCAGAAGAAGGCGGCGAGCGAGCCGGCTTCCCGTTTGAGTTCCAGCGCGCGGGCGGCATTGTTAATCGTCGAGGCGATCTTGCCACGATGGCGCACGATGCCAGTATCGGCCAGCAGGCGCTCCATGTCGTCCTCGCCGAAGCGCGCCACGAGCTCTGGATCGAAACCGGCGAAGCCGGCGCGGAAATTTTCGCGTTTCCTGAGGATCGTCAGCCAGGACAGACCCGACTGAAAGCCCTCCAGGCAGATCTTTTCGAACAGGCGCACATCGTCGGCGACCGGCCAGCCCCATTCGGCGTCATGATAGGCCAGATAGTCGGGCAGATTGCCGTGCCAAGCGCAGCGGACCTTGCCATCGGGACCCTCGACCAGACCTTCGGCGAGCGCGCTCACAAGGACCTCCGTTGCCAAATAGCGTTTTTCATCACGCATTTACCCTGTCGCTGCACCGCGAGGTAACCATACCGGAATCTTTCCGGCCCCAAAGGCATTTGAACGATCGGCGATTCACTTTTTGCTTTCCTCGCCTGCGGCATCGTCATCCGGACCTCGGGAGACAACCCGTTTCCCGCGCATGGCATGACAAGTCGAGAGTATCACCATGAAACGCCTCGCCATCCTGACAATCCTGTCAGCAGTCGTCGCGGCCATCGCCTCGCCGGCCGCCGCTCAAAGCCGCTACTCCGAGCGCCCGCCGCTGGTGGTCAGCCCGGACCTGTCGGCGCCCTGGGTCATGCAGTTGCGCACGCCCCCGCGGGTGCCCGTCCAGCGACAGGGCGTGCAGCGGCAGCAGGTGCATAGACAGTTCGCACCCGCGCGGGAATACCGCCAGCCGCGCCGGCGGCAGGGTGTCACCGTCGATCGCGGCCGCATCCATGACTATCGTCATGCACAGCGCCCCGACCACCAGGCCCGCACGGCGGCGATCCGCCCCGAGGCGCCGGCCAAGCCTAAATTCGAGATCGATCCGAAGTTCCTGCCTCAGACGATCGCCTATGATGGCAAGGAGGCGCCCGGCACGATCGTGATCGATACGACGGCGAATTTCCTCTACCTCGTGCAGCCGGGCGGCGAAGCGCGACGTTACGGCGTCGGCACCGGCAAGCCAGGCTTCGAATGGGCCGGCACGCACAAGGTGACTTTGAAGCGCGAATGGCCCGACTGGCGGCCGCCCGCCGAGATGATCGCGCGCGAGAAGAAGAAGGGGCGCATCCTGCCCGTTCATATGAAGGGCGGGCCGGAAAACCCGCTCGGCGCGCGCGCGCTCTATCTGGGCTCAACCCTCTATCGCATCCACGGCACCAACCAGCCCTGGACAATCGGTCGGGCGGTGTCGTCGGGCTGCATCCGCATGCGCAACGAGGATGTGATCGACCTCTACGAACGCGTCGGCATCGGCACCAAGGTCGTGGTGAGGTAGGATCGCCGCGCGACCTGATTCCCGGAGAGGGAAGCGGCCGGAAAAGAGGGGACTGTCGACAAGACGGGGCCGGCCACCGCGAAGGGCGGCGCGACGAGGGGGTCGCGCCGCCCTTCCGCGTTTTGGGGACAGGGAATGGAAGGGCTTTCGCGCGCGGTGCCAGCGTGTAGTGTCGCGCATGGGCGCGAGAGGCGCCTGGCCGGGGGACGCCATGGACAGCCTGATCACCATATTTCTGCCGCTCGCGCTGGCGGTCATCATGTTCTCGCTGGGGCTCGGCCTGACGGTGGCCGACTTCGCCCGCGTGGCCGGCCGGCCGAAGGCGTTCGGCGTCGGCGCGGCGTCGCAGCTCGTCCTCATCCCGCTCGTCGCCTATGCGATGGCGATCCTGTTTCGCCTGCCGCCCGACCTTGCCGTCGGGATCATGATCCTGTCGCTGTGCCCCGGCGGCGTGACCTCCAACGTGCTGACCAAGTACGGACGCGGCGACCTCGCCCTGTCGATCTCGCTGACGGGCGTGATCAGCCTGGTGGCGGTAGTAACGGTGCCTTTTCTGGTGCGCGCCTTCGCCGGACATTTCATGGGGCTCGATGCACCGCCGGTGAACGTGACCTCGCTGGCGGTGGCGATGTTCCTGATCACGGCCGTTCCGGTCGCCATCGGCGTGACCCTTCGCCACCGGGTCCCGGCCTTCGCGCTCGGCATCGAACCGTTCGTGGAGAAGCTGGCGCTGGCGCTGTTCGTGATCGTGGTGGCCGGGGCGCTGGCGGCGAACTGGTCGCTGTTCGTGGCGAACCTCGCGACGCTCGGGCCGGCGCTGGTGGCGCTCAACGTCATCCTGCTGGCGGCGGGGCTCGCACTAGCCCGGTTGTTTTCGTTGACGCGCGACGAAGCCACCGCGATCGCGATCGAGACGGGAATCCAGAACGCCACGCTCGGCATCACGGTAGGCTCGCTGATCGTGGAGCGGGCTGCGGCCCTACCGCCGTTTTCGCTGCCGTCGGGGGTCTACGGCATCACCATGTACATGGTGTCGATCCCGTTCGTGCTGTGGCGAAGGCGGGTGGCGGAATAGAACAAGTCAGGGCGGCTATCCGCAGGACGCGCGGATGATCCTGCCGGTTGCCGGATCGGTCTCGATGGTCACGCGCGCCTGTTGGAAATCCATCGTGACCATGTCGCCGGGCTTGATCTGGCGGACGAGCGTCGCGCCGGTGAGTTCCTTCGCACGGTCGTCCGAAATCCTTTCCTGCCCGACGAGAGCCTCGGCGGCAGCCGGATCGCAGACGCCCTCTACCGGACGCGTGGCCCCCGCCTCGCTCTGGCAGCCGGAAAGCGCGACGCCGGCCGCGGCCAGGACGAGAAGACGGCGTGGGTCTATCATGATGAAGAGCCTTTCCTGTTGCCGGAGGATTGTCCGGCTGTGGGGTCCGATGGTGCAGGATCCCGGCCGAAGCCGGGATCCTGCCTGGATCAGGTCCAAATCCAGACGGGTTCGTGCCAGCAGCGGCGATACCATTCGCCGTAACGGCGGACACGACGGCACACGCGCCGCCACACTCTGCGGCGGTGACGGCCATGCGGACGCCGACGGCGCCGACGGGGTCGATGCCAGTGCCGGTGGTCGTCCCAGTGACGGCGACGGCCACGGCGATGGTCGACCTCGGTCACTTCAGGTTCGGAAGCGGCGAGTTCTTCGAGAATGCCGCCGTCCGGCTTCACGACCGCCGCTTCGGCGGCACCGGGGCCAACCGTCTTCGCGACCGCCAAGGTGCCGGCGACGCCGAGCAGGCCGCTCAGGAACAGTCGTCGATCCATGGGATCATCTCCGTTTCGTGGGTCCCTCGCGACCAGTGAACACGAAACCACCTGACTGTCGGATGAACGGCGAAGACGACGCCCGCGTTCTATAGGGCGGTCAGCGCCTCGGGTTTCGGGCCGCCCCAGGCCCAGTCGAGCAGTTCGACCGTGTGGACCACGGGCAGGCGCGAGGCGGAGCCGATCTGGGTCATGCAGCCGATATTGCCGGTGGCGACGATCTCGGCACCGGTCGCCTCGACATTCTTCACCTTGCGGTCGCGCAGGCGTCTCGCGATCTCGGGCTGGAGAATGTTGTAGGTGCCGGCTGAGCCGCAGCACAGATGTCCCTCGCGCGGCTCCTTCACGGCGAAACCGGCCTTTTCCAGGAGCTTCCGCGGCTGGCGCGTGATCTTCTGGCCGTGCTGCATGGAACAGGCCGAATGATAGGCGACCGCGAGGCCGGAGGCGGTCGAGGGCGCGGGCAGGTCGAGATCGGCCAGGTATTCCGTCACGTCCTTCGCCAGGGCGGAGACGCGCGCCGCCTTCTCGGCGTAGGCCGGATCGAGGCGCAGCATGAATCCGTAGTCCTTGATGGTCGTGCCGCAGCCGGACGCGGTGATGAGGATGGCGTCGAGACCGCCGCGCTCCATTTCGGCCGTCCACGCGTCGACATTGTTGCGCGCGGCGGCGAGCGCCGCATTCTCCTTGCCCATGTGATGGACGAGCGCGCCGCAGCAGGCCTCGCCGGGCGCGGCCACGACCTCGATGCCGAAGCGCGTCAGCAGGCGGCGGGTCGCCTGGTTGATGCCCGGATCGAGAACCGACTGCGCACAGCCGGCAAGCAGCGCGACCCGCCCCCGGCGTTCACCTTGGGCCTGCGCCTCGCGCGGCGGATCCTCCACCGCCGGCAGGCCGGAAGGCGCCAGTTTCAGCATAGAGGCGAGAGGCTTCAGCGCCTTGACGCGCTCGAACAGCGGCAGGAATGGGCGACCGAGCCACGCCAGTTTCAACGCCGCGCGGAAACGGGACGGATGGGGCAGGACCGCCGCCAGAAGCGCCCGTATCGCGCGGTCGGCGAGCGGGCGCCGATACGTCTTCTCGATATGGACGCGGGCATGATCGACCAGGTGCATGTAGTGAACGCCCGAAGGGCAGGTGGTCATGCAGGCGAGACAAGACAGGCAGCGGTCGATATGGGTGACGACCTGCCGGTCAGCCGGACGGTCGTTCTCCAGCATGTCCTTGATGAGGTAGATGCGCCCGCGCGGGCTGTCGAGCTCGTTGCCGAGCGTGACATAGGTCGGACAGGTCGCCAAGCAGAAGCCGCAATGCACGCATTTGCGCAGTATCTTTTCGGACTCCGCGACATGCGGATTGGCAAGCTGGTCGGCGGTGAAGGTGGTTTGCATACGGTCGAGATGCCCTCAGATCAGCCAGCTCTCGGGATCGGCGATCGGCTCCTGGTTCGAAGCCTTCTGGAGCCCGATGACGCAACGCACGACAACCCACACCGCCACCGCCACCATAATGACGAAGCCGATCAGCGCGATCATCAGGATGCCGGCGACGAGCGCGTAGAGCAGCCCGATCCAGAAGGTGCGGATCGCATAGGTGTAATGCGTGTCCACCCAGCCGCCGGCCTTGCCGCGATTGAGATAGGCGATGACGAGGCCGACCAGCGGCGTGAACGCGACCGCGAAGCCGACGAGATAGAGGATATAAACCACCATGACATTGGTCTTGCCCGGGTCCAGCCAGTTGTCGGTGCGGCCCGGGGCTGGCTGTGGCACGTCATTGGTCATGATGATCCCTCCGTCAGTGGACGGCCATGCGGCCGGGATTGAGTATGCCTTTTGGATCGAACTCGCTTCGCAGCCGGTCGGTCAAGGCCGCGAGCGCCGCCGGCTGCGGCTGAAAGACCGGCGCGGCGGCGCGAACAGCCGGCGCGGCGCGGACAAGCGTGGCATGACCGCCTCCATGCGCGGCGATCAGGCGGCGCAGCTCATCCGCATGAGGCTCTCCATCTTCCATGGAAAGCCAGACCAGACCGCCCTGCCAGTCGTAGAAACAGTCGACCGCCGCTTCCATGCGCAGCGCCATGACCATGCGGTGGCCATCGGTCGGCGCCATCGAGACACGCCATACCGGCTTGTCGGTGCCGTTGGCGAAAGGCGCGCAATCGCGGATTTGCCGCCACAGCGCGATCGAGGCCTCGCGCTCGATCCGGCCGATCTCGCCGGCATCGCGCAACAGGTCCGTCAGGCTTTGCGTGCGATAGTCGACCGAAGGGCCGAAGCCCTCGATCCGCAGCAAGGTCGAGGCGCCGCCGGCCAGGGTTCCGTCCGCAACTCTTCCCGCCACCGTTTCAGGTAGATGGGCGGCCGAGGAGACTTCCGCGCTGGAGCCGAGCGCACGCGCCATCGCCGCCACCGCCTGCTCGTCGGACAGACCATGCAGCACCAGCGTCGCTTCGGTTTCGGCGGCCGGCAGGACCTTGAAGGTCACGTCGGTGACGACGGCCAGCGTGCCCCAGGAGCCGGCCATCGCCTTGGACAGGTCGTATCCCGTGACATTCTTGACGACGCGCCCGCCGGACTTGAAGGCTTCGCCCCGGCCCGAGATCGCGTGAACGCCAAGCACGTGATCGCGCGCCGCGCCCGCCGTCAACCGCCGGGGACCCGCCAGGTTGGCCGCGAGCATGCCGCCGATCGTGCCCCGCCCCGGTTCCCCGCCAAGCAGCGGGCCGTAATCCATCGGCTCGAAGGCGAATCGTTGTCCGGCTTCGGCAAGTCTGGCTTCCATCTCGGCGATCGGCGTGCCGGCGCGCGCCGACAGGACCAGTTCCTCCGGTTCGTAAAGGGTGACGCCCGACAGCCGCGACAAATCGAGCGTGTGCTCGGTCTGAAGCGGCAGGCCGATGCCGCGCTTGGAACCGTGGCCGAGAATTTCCAGCGGCGCCTCCTCCGAGACGGCCCAGGCGACGGCATCCAGCACTTCGGCGGGGGATGTGGGGGTGAAGATGGTCATGGCCTGGCAATAGCGAGTTCGGCGGGAATGCCTATCGCGTTAAGGCGTGCAACCGCCTTGCGATCGAACGAGATAAAGCTGTGGGCGCCCATTTCGGCGCCGACCGACGCTATGACACCATCCGCGAAGTCGCCCCCGGCATCAAGGACACCGAGGCCGGCATTCACTGCCGGGACGTTCACTTCGACATTCGCTCGCCGGATAATCTGGCGCAGGGACATCGCAATCTGCTCCTTGCGCAGGCCATAGGTTCGCTCGAGGACCCAAGCGAACTCGCAGAGGCAGGGCAAGGGGAGGAAGATTACGTCAGCCGTTGTGAGTATCTGCAATGCAGTGCGCGCCTGAGCCGCGTCGTCCCGCATGATGACACGCACGAGAACGTTGGTGTCGGCTGTGATCCTCACTTCTCGCCGGCCCAGCCTTTCCGAATTGCCTCGTTCATCTCTTCGATCGTGGCAACCTTATCCGTCTTGCCGGCCAGCATTCCGTAGATTTCTTCCCATCCTCCCTTGCGCGGGGCGGCCTTCACTGCCAGTTGCCCGCCCGGCAGCGCATCCACCTCTATTCTTTCACCCGGCTTCACACCGAGGTGCTGCAGAAGTTCCTTCTTCAAGGTCACTTGGCCCTTGGCCGTCACAGTCAGCGTCGTCATGGCGCTCTCCGTATCACACTCAAAAGTGAGGCAATACTGCCTTACCTTCAATCTCAGAACCGCGGGATGTCGGGAAAGGCCATCTGGCCGCGATGGACATGCATGCGGCCGAGTTCGGCGCAGCGGCGAAGCTGCGGGAAGACCTTGCCCGGATTGAGCAGGTGGTTCGGATCGAAGGCGCATTTGACACGCATCTGCTGGTCGAGATCGGCCTGGGAAAACATTTCCGGCATCAGATCGCGCTTCTCCACACCCACGCCGTGCTCGCCCGTCAGCACGCCGCCCACCTCGACGCACAGCCGCAGGATGTCGGCGCCGAAGGCCTCGGCCCTGTCGAGTTCTCCCGGCTCGTTGGCGTCGTAGAGGATCAGCGGATGAAGGTTGCCGTCGCCGGCATGGAACACATTGGCCACGCGCAGCCCGTATTTTTCCGACAGGTCGCGCATGCCGGCCAGCACCCTGGGCAATTGCTTGCGCGGGATCGTGCCGTCCATGCAATAGTAATCGGGTGAGATGCGGCCGACGGCGGGGAAGGCAGCCTTGCGGCCGGCCCAGAAGGATGCCCGCTCGGCCTCGTTGGTGGACACGCGCGCGGTGGTCGCGCCGTTTTCGGCCGCGATCCCCTCAACGCGCCCGATCAGATGGTCGACCTCCACGGACGGGCCGTCGAGTTCGACGATCAGCAGCGCCTCGACGTCGAGCGGATAACCGGCATGGACGAAATCCTCAGCCGCATGGATGGCCGGCCGGTCCATCATCTCGATGCCGCCAGGCACGATACCGGCCCCGATGATGTCGGCCACGCACCGGCCCGCCTGTTCGCTGGACGGAAAGCCGAGCAGCACCGCCCGCGCGGTCTCCGGCTTCTGCAGGATGCGCACGGTCACCTCCGTGACCACGCCGAGCAGGCCCTCCGACCCGGTCATGACTCCGAGCAGGTCGTAGCCCTCGCTGTCGAGATGCCTGCCGCCGAGCCGGACGATCTCACCATTCATCAGCACCATCTCGACGCCGAGCACATTGTTGGCCGTCAGGCCGTATTTCAGGCAGTGCACGCCGCCGGAATTCTCCGCGACATTGCCGCCGATCGAACAGGCGATCTGCGAGGACGGGTCGGGCGCATAGTAGAAGCCCTCGGCCTCGACAGCGTGGGTGATGCCGAGATTGGTGACGCCGGGCTGGGCGGTCACGGCCCGGTTGGGATAGTCGATGTCGAGGATGCGGTTGAAGCGGCTCATGACCAGCAGCACCGCATCCTCGAGGGGCAAGGCGCCGCCCGACAGCGAGGTTCCCGAGCCGCGCGGTACGACGCGGATGTTGCGCTCGTCGCAATATTTCAGGATGCGGGCGACCTGCGCGGTGGTCTCGGGCAGCACGACGACCATCGGAAGCTGGCGATAGGCGGTCAGACCGTCGCTCTCGAAGGCGCGCATCTCGTTCGCGGCGTCGACGACCCCTTCGCCGGGCACGATGATGCGCATATCGGCGATGATCTCCTCGCGCCGTTCGAGCGTGGCCCTGTCCGGTTTGGGCATTGCGAGACCCGACATGTCGGCTCCTTATGCAAGTCAGCCGATCATGCGGCTGGTCAAACGGGTTTACCAGCTCGGCCACGAGAAAGGCAAACCCGTCAAATTGGTGGTATGACAGTTGACGGGAAGCGGGTGAACCGGCGGCGTGACGTTCGCGGCAGGCGTCATTACAAATCCATCAATCCACGGCCGGCGCACCGAAAGGCATGGCATGAGCAGTTTCAGCGATCTCGACATCTTCGCGCGGGTCGTCCAGACGGGTTCGCTGTCGGGGGCCGGACGGGAGCTTGGCCTGTCGCCCGCCGTCGTGTCGAAGAGGCTGCGCAAGCTGGAGGAGCGGTTGGGAACGCGGCTCCTGCAGCGCACGACACGCCAGATCGCGCTGACGGAGGCCGGCCACGGCTTCTACGAGCGGGTCGTCGCGATCCTGGCCAGCGTGGAGGAGGCCGAAACCTTCGTCACGCGACGCTCCACCCAGCCGCGCGGCACGCTGAAGATCAGTGCGCCGACCTCCTTCGGGCGCATGCATGTGGCGCCTCATCTGGCGCCCTTCATGCGGCGCAATCCCGACCTGACGATCCACCTGGTGCTCACCGACGAATTCGTGGACATCGTCGCTGACGGCTACGACCTGGCGATCCGGATCGCGGAACTGACCGATTCCAGCCTGGTGGCAAGACGGCTGGCTCCCGTCGAGCGGTACCTCGTCGCGGCCCCATCCTATATCGCGGAACGCGGCCTGCCGCGGGCGATCGGCGATCTTGCCAACCATGTCTGCCTGCCCGCCCACAATGGCGAGCCCTGGCGTCTCTTCGGGGCGAAGGGACAGATCATCATCCGGCCGGAGGGTCCACTGCAGACCAATTCGAGCGAGGTGCTGCGGGAGGCGGTGCTGTCGGGGCTGGGCATCGCGCTGCGCTCGACCTGGGATATCGGGCCGGAACTCGGCGAAGGCCGGCTCATGCGGGTGCTGCCCGAGATATCGGCCTCGCACAATGTGGCGGTCCACGCCGTCTATCCCACCCGCCGCTTCCTGCCGGCAAAGGTCAGGCTGTTCATCGATTTCCTCGCCGAACTCTACGGCCCCGTGCCCTACTGGGAGCGCCGTCAGCCGCCGCAGGCGCTTGCCGCGCTCGACCGGATCGCCGCGCGACAGGCGGCGGAATAGTCATCGGACATTCGGTTCGCCGTCGTCATGGCGGCGGCGGATGCGCCGGATGAAGAGCCATGTCACGAGCACCACCGGCAGCACGCCGGCCGCCATCACCGTGCCTCGTGAGACCGGCCAACCGTCGGGCAGGCCATAGGCGAGATAGCCGATCAACCCGACCACGTAGTAGGAGACGGCCGCGACCGACAACCCCTCAACCGTCTGCTGCAGGCGGAGCTGCAAGCGGGCCCGGCGGTTCATCGACGCCAGCAGATCGCGGTTCTGGCGTTCGACCTCGACATCGACCCAGGTGCGAAGGAGCATGGCCGCGCGCCCGAGCTTTTCCGACAGCGCGGCCTGCCTCTCCTCGATGGAGCGACAGGTGCGCATGGCCGGCGCCACCCGGCGGCGCAAAAAGGCGGCTAGGGTTTCGTATCCCGGCACGGCAGCCTCACCCAGGGCGTCCAGGCGCTCCTCGACGATGCCGTGATAGGCGCGGCTGGCGCCGAACCGATAAAGGCTGGCTGCGGCATCCGCCTCGAGTTCGGCGGCCAACCCCGTCAGCTCCGCCAGAAGCGCTTCGGAGTTGCGGCGATCGCCGTCGCGCATTTCGCCGGTCAGTTCGGCATGACGCTCCTCGATACGCCTGATGCGTGGGGAAAGCGACTGGGCGAGCGGCAGGCCGAGCATGGCCAGCGTCCGGTAGGTTTCGATCTCGATCAGCCGCTGCGCCAGGGCGCCGGCGCGAGCCGGCGCAAGACCTCGATCAATCACCAGAATGCGCGTCAGGCCATCGCCGTCCTGCCGGAAATCGGTCGCCACGGCGGCGAGCCCGCCCTCGACCATCGAGAAGCAGAGGCTGGCGGCATCGAACCCCGCCACCTGATCTTCAAGCGGCTCTTTCCCGACGACGAAATCAAGCCGGACGCCCGAGATCACCCGCCCCGGCGCGGTAAAGCCCTTTCCGAACGGCAATCCGTTCAGCGCGGACTTTTCGTCCGGGGATGGCGGCCCCTCCCAGAGATAGGTGGAGAATTCGGTATGCCGCTCCCAACGCAGCGTACCGCGCCCCCAGGGCAGGGCCAGGTGGCGAGCCTCCGGAGCCGGGGGCGCGACGCCCTGGCGCCGCGACAGATCGTCCAGCACCGCGCGGTCATGCGTGGACCCGGCTTCGCTGATGAAGGCAAGCTGCAGCAGCACACGCGGCGTCGAGAGGACCGGATGCGGCCGTGCATGGACTTCCCCGATGGCCGGGGCGCGTTCGCCATGTGCCGCAAATCCTACAACGGTGCCTGTTTCGTCAGACATATCCTCGCGGCTCGCGCGATGCCTATCCATGGCTGCCTCTCCTCCCCCTGCGGAAGCTACCCGGACGGGATCGGGATCGGCAACGCGCAAATCCGCGCGGCCCGCAAGCAGCCCCATCGGCGCGACTGGACAAAGAATTTGACCAGCGTGACGCGGCTTCCTACGATGGCGGGCCGTAAACTTCCGTTCCGACGCAGCGTCCGCCTCGCCTTGACCGATATCTTCACCCGCATCGCCCCCTGGCGCACCGCCGACGAGGTTGTACAGCAGATCGAGGCGCTGATCCTCGAGGGCGTGCTTCGCGTCGGCGATCGCCTGCCTGGCGAGCGCGACCTGTCGCGACGGCTGGACGTATCGCGTCCGATCCTGCGCGCGGCCCTGAAGACGCTGGAGCAGAAGGGGCTGCTTTCTACACGGGCTGGCGACGGAACGCGGGTGGCCGACGTGGTCGGCCGGGTCTTCGCCGAGCCGGTGGCAGACCTGATCGCCAACCATCCCAAGGCCGCCGCGGACTACATGGAATACCGGCGCGACATCGAGACAGTGGCCGCCGAACATGCCGCGCGCCGCGCGACCGGCGAAGACCGGGCCATGCTGGCGGACATCATGGCGCGAATGGAAGAGGCCCACAGCCGCGTCGATTTCGAGGCCGAGGCGCGCATCGATGTCGAGTTCCACAACGCGATCGGGGAATGCGCGCACAACATGATCCTGCTGCACACGCTGCGCGCCTGCTATCGGCTGCTGGCGGACGAAGTGTTCTACAACCGCTTCTCGATCTACAACCTGCCCGGAGCGCGGGAGGCGTTGCTGTCGCAACATCGCGCCATCCACGAGGCGGTTGCCGGCGGCGACGCACCGGCGGCGCGCAGAGCGGCCGGAGAGCACATAGACTTCGTCGAGAGCGCGATGGCGCAGGCGGCGCGAAGCGACGAGTGGCGTCGAGTATCGCGCCTCAGATACAGCCGCCGCATCGAGACGCCGGTGGCGGTACAGCCGGCCACGGAACAGCAAGGAGAAGCGCGTTGAACGCGACGGAAGAAACGAGAAAGCCGCGCGTGGGGCTGTTCGTCACCTGCCTGGTGGACCTGTTCCGGCCGGTCGTCGGCTTCTCGGCCGTGAAGCTGATCGAGGCGGCCGGTTGCGAGGTGGATGTGCCGATGACGCAGACCTGTTGCGGCCAGCCGGCCTACAATTCGGGCGACCGCGCCGACACGCGCGCGATCGCCGAGAACACGATCCGCGCCTTCGAGGGCTACGACTATGTCGTCGCGCCGTCGGGTTCCTGCGCGGGCATGCTGAAGAAGCATTATCCGGGCCTGTTCAGGGGCGACCCGACCTGGGAGAAGCGCACCGAGGCCTTCGCGGCGAAGGTGCACGAACTCGTTTCCTTTCTCGCCGACGAGATGAAGGTGACATCGGTCGCCGCCCGCCACGATGGCAGCGTGACCTATCACGATTCCTGCTCGGGCCTGCGCGAACTCGGCATCTCCGCTCAGCCGCGGGCCCTGCTCGCATCGGTCGAAGGGCTGACGATGCGCGAAATGCGGGACCCGGACGTGTGCTGCGGCTTCGGCGGCACGTTCTGCGTCAAATATCCAGACATATCCAACGCCATCGTCGAGAAGAAGACCGAGACCATCCGCGAGGCCGGGGCCGAAACGCTGCTGGCGGGCGATCTCGGCTGCCTGATGAACATGGCGGGCAAGCTGTCCCGCCAGGGCTCCGGGGTCGAGGCAAGGCACGTGGCCGAGGTGCTGGCGGGCATGACCGACGAGCCGCCGATCGGGAAAGGCGGGCGCTGATGCAGGTCACCTCTCCGGCCTTCAAGCAGAATGCCCGTGGCGCGCTGGCCGACGTCCAGCTCCAGAAGGCGCTCGGCAATGTACGCGCCGGCTTCATCGACAAGCGACGCAAGGCGATGGACGCGCTGCCGGAGTTCGACCGGCTGCGTGACGAGGCCAAGGCCATCAAGGACCATGCGCTGGCCAGTCTCGACCTCTATCTGGAGGCCTACGAGACCAAGGTGAAGGCGTCGGGCGGCCATGTGCACTGGGCGGCCACCGCCGAGGACGCGCGCGGCATCATCCTGGACATCTGCCGCGCGGTGGGCGCCCGCACCGTCACCAAGGGCAAGTCGATGATCACCGAGGAGATCGAGCTCAACGACTTCCTGGAAGGAAACGGCATCAGGCCGGTCGAGACCGATCTCGGCGAATACATCATCCAGCTTCGCGGCGAGCATCCGAGCCATATCATCGCGCCGGCCGTGCATCTCAACAAGGAGCAGGTCGAGGAGGATTTCCGCCGGGTGCACGACCATCTGCCGGTGGCGCGTGACCTCAGCGAGCCGGAATCGCTGCTGGCCGAGGCGCGGCGCGTGCTGAGAGCCCAATATTTCGAGGCCGATGTCGGGATCACCGGCGCCAACTTCCTCGTCGCCGAAACCGGCACCTCGATGATCGTCACCAATGAAGGCAATGGCGACCTCACCCAGGTGCTGCCGAGGGTGCATGTCGTGGTGGCGTCGATCGAAAAGATCGTGCCGACGCTCAACGACGCGGCGCAGATCCTGCGCGTGCTGGCCCGCTCGGCCACCGGCCAGGACATGAGCGTCTACACGACCCTCTCGACCGGGCCCCGGCAGGAAGGAGATCCGGACGGTCCCGAAGAGTATCACGTCGTGCTGCTCGACAATGGCCGGTCGTCGATGCTCGGCACCGAGTTCCAGGACATGCTGCGATGCATCCGCTGCGGCGCGTGCATGAACCACTGTCCGGTCTATCACACGGTCGGCGGGCATGCGTATGGATGGGTCTATCCAGGCCCGATGGGCGCGGTGCTGACACCGTCGCTCATCGGCGTCGACAAGAGCGGGCATCTGCCCAACGCCTCGACCTTCTGCGGGCGCTGCGAGGCGGTCTGCCCGATGCGCATCCCCCTGCCCAGGATGATGCGGCACTGGCGCGAGCGCGAGTTCGAGCGCGGATTGAATCCGGCCACCCAACGCTGGGGCCTCGGCTTCTGGGCCTTCTTCGCGCGCCGGCCGTCGCTATACCGGCTGGGCGCGTCGATCGGCATACCCCTGCTTTCCCTGTTCGGCCGCAGGAAAGGGTCGTTCGGGACCCTGCCGCTGGCGGGCGGCTGGACGAAACATCGCGACCTGCCCTCGCCGCAAGGCCGCACCTTCCTGCAGCAGTGGCGCGATCGCGACACGCTGCGCCAGGAGGCGCGGACATGAGCGCGCGCGAGGCGATCCTGTCGCGCATCCGCCAATCGCTCGACGCCACGGGTGACGACGGCGCGCGCCGGGCAGCCGTGGGGCGCAGGCTTTCGGAGGCTCCCAGAGGCGTCATCCCCGCGCGAGGCCAGCTCGACGCGAAGGCGCGCACGGCGCTGTTTTGCGAACAGGCCGAAAAGATACAGGCGACGGTCCAGCGGGTGAAGTCGCCGGACGCGGTGCCGAAGGCCGTCGCCGGCTACCTCAGGTCGAAGAACCTGCCGGCGACGATCCGCATGGGCGCGGACGAGCGTCTGGCATCAATGCCCTGGTCGGCGCTGAAATCGCTGGAGGTCAGGTCGGGGCCGTCGGACGGCGACGACGAGGCGGGACTGAGCCACGCCACGGCCGGCGTGGCGGAGACAGGCACGCTGGTGCTGACTTCCGGCACAGCGAACCCGACGACGATCAATTTCCTGCCGGAACATCACATCGTCGTCATCGACGCCGCCGACATTGCCGGCGACCTCGAATCCGCGCTAGCAGCGGTCAGGGTGGACAGGAACGGCGCAACCATGCCGCGAACGGTGAATCTCATATCGGGACCGTCTCGGTCGGGCGACATCGAGCAGAAGCTGCTGCTCGGCGCGCATGGTCCGCGCGCGCTCCACATCATCGTGGTGGGCGGATAGTGCTTTGAAGAAGAAGACCGTGACGCTGGGGACGGCGCGCGCGCCGGACGGGATGCGCATCTATGCCGTGGGCGACGTGCACGGGCGGCTGGACTTGCTGTGGGCGCTTGGCCGCAAGATCGAAGACGAGATCGAGCACGACCGGCCGGCCGACTGGCGGGTCGTCTATCTCGGAGACTATGTCGACCGGGGTGCCGATTCGGCCGGCGTCGTCGACTTCCTGATCGAGGCGAGCGGGCGGGACGACCGGCATATCGCGCTCCGCGGCAATCACGACGTGGCGTTCCTCGACTTTCTCGCGGCACCCGACAAAGAAGGCCTGTTCGTCAATTTCGGCGGCCGTGAGACGGCGGCCTCCTACGGCGTCGATCTCGACACCGGCAGTCTCGCGGCACTGGGGGCCAGCCACGCCGCCCTCGTGTCGGCCGTACCGGCCGCGCATCGTGCGTTCATCGAGACGCTGCCCTATTCGACGGAGATCGGGGACTATTTCTTCTGCCATGCCGGGATTCGTCCCGGCGTCGCTCTCGCCGACCAGTCGCCCGACGACCTCGCCTGGATTCGCAACGACTTCCTGCGCCACACCAAGGCGCTGCCGAAGGTGATCGTACACGGCCACACGCCGGTCAACCAGGTCGAGCCGAAGCCCAACCGCATCAATGTCGACACGGGCGCCTATTTCAGCGGACGACTGTCGGCCGTGGCGCTGGAAGGAACGGACCTGCGGGTGATGACGGTGGAGGGAGACGCGGACTGGCCGGGATAGACCAGCCGCTTTCGACTATCTGTCCGGGGCGCTGACGCCGTAGCCGTCTACGGCGACGTAGCCGTTGGTGGCCGAAGCGGCATAGATTCCGACGCCCCAGAAGGCGATGCCCGACATCATGAAAAGGGATAGCAGTGCGGCTCTAATCGGTGTCATGTCCAGGCCCCGGTCTTTGCGTCCCTTACAAGAAATGTGGTTACCGTTCGGTTTCGAGTTCCAAACGGCCAGTTGCCGCGAATGGTTCCAGGATGATCCGCGTGCCCCGGTCGGGGCCGGCGCGGCTCTATAGGACAAGACCCTGAAAAATGATATGGGTCGGTGACGGGCTTCACACAGGAACTTCGCGCCGTGACAGGAATGCAACGTTTCGTCGCCGCCGCGGCCTGCCTGCTTCTGGCGATCGCACCCGTCGCCCACGCACAGGAGGCGGCGGACCGCCTTCCCGAACCGCGAATCGGCGATGACGGGCTGCATGTGCAGGACTGGTTCGTGCAATCCTTCCTCGACATCGGCGAGGATCTCGAGACCGCCCAGGCCGAGGGAAAGGGTCTTGTCGTCATCTTCGAACAGGCCGGCTGCCCCTATTGCCGCGAGATGCACCAGGTCAATCTGCGCGACCCGAAGATCGTGGCCGCGGTTCAGGAGAATTTCGACGTATTGCAGCTCGACCTGCGCGGCAGCCGGGAAGTCACCGACACGGATGGCGAGGCGCTGCCCGAACGGGACCTGGCGCGAAAATGGGGCGTGGTGTTCACGCCGACCCTGATCTTCCTGGCCAAGGATGCCGATCCCGCCGGCCGGCCGGCCAACACGGCCGTGGCGGCGACGATGCCCGGCTATTTCAAGCCTTTCCACTTCGCCTCGATGTTCGATTACGTGGCGAGCGGCGCGCATGCGGACATGCACTTCCAGGATTTCATCAACGAACGCGCCGCGCGCCTGCGCGAGGACGGCGAGGACGTGCATATCTGGGACTGAACGGCTGCCGCGACTGGACGAGCCAAGGCGTGTCGCGATCGCAAGGATGGCCGATGCCGCTTCAAAACCGCGTGGACCCCTTCGGCGCGATCCATCGGAACCGCGCGCGGGGCCTGTTCACCGGCAATCGCGGTGTGATCCACGACCCCGGGACGAAGACGCTGACCGGTCGCCGCTGGACGACAAAGGCCTGGATCGTGTGCCGGCTCGACCTCGACGGACGCCGCCGCGACGTGATGGGGCTCACGGCTCTTTCGGGGCGGGCGGGCTGGACGGAACTGTTCTTCCTCGACGAGGTGACCGCGCTGGCGGCCGGACACCGGCCCTGCTTCTTCTGCCGCCGGCGGGCCGCGACGGACTTCGCGCGGTGCTTTCCAGCCGGTCCGGCGAAGGCCGGGCAGATGGACGGGATCCTGCATGCGCAGCGACCGGCAACGGGGGCCGACTCCGTATGGCTGGAGGCGGACGAAGTCAGCCGCCTGCCAGACGGCGCCGTGATCGCCGTCGCCGACAAGGCTTTCGCCGTGCGCGACGGCCGCCTGCTGGAATGGAGCTGGACCGGCTATCGCAGTGCTGAACCCGGCGCGGTTGACGGCAGGGACCCGATCCGGCTTCTCACGCCGGCCGCGACAGTCGACACGTTGCGCAACGGCTATCGGCCCGTCTGGCATCCGAGCGCCGGGTCATAGAGCCTTTCATGGTTCAACCCCGATGCGCCTGGCTGACGACCGGGCGCTCGATGGCGAAGCGCGGATAAAGCCAGTGGCGGGCAAGCAGGATGGCGACCGCCATGCCGGCGAAGACGCCCCAGACGATGGGCGACATGCGCAGATCGTAGCTGTCCTGAAGAAACAGCGCCTGCGGATCGACCTCGACCAGGTTCGTCTTGCGCAGGAACACCTTGGAGCCGAGCAGGCCGGCATGGATGCCGACCGCGCACAGGAAGGAGCCGGTGACGAGATAGGTCACGCACAGGAGCACGCCGAGGATGAACAGGCCGACGAAGAGAGGGAACTGCTCGGGTGTGAACCAGGCGAGCGGGTCGGTCAAATTGTGAACGGCGGCGAAGACAAGCGAGGAAAAGACCACTGCGGCGATGGTGACCGGGATGGTGGTGTTCCAGCGCAGATAGCGCATCAGGAAGACGCGAAAGAGGATTTCCTCCGAAGTGGCCAGCACCACCACCACGAACAACGCCACGACCGTTCGTTCGGCTATCTTCCAGCTCATCGCGGCGAAGCCGGCCTCGGACCAGCCGACGCTGCCCATGGCGGCGAAACCGAGATAACCCGCCAACACGACCAGCGAGGCGAACAGAAGCGCGACGGCGAAGCCGGCCAGAGCGCGCTTCCACTCGCGAAGGTAGCGGCCGAAGAAGCCGAGCGGCTCCTCGCCCGCCACGAATTTCGCATAGGCCATCACCATCGCAAGCACGATGACGAAGAGCGACACCTGACCGGCGCCGCGCGTGTCGGTAACAGACAGGCCGCTGCCGATGGCTGTAAACAGCCATTCGACGGCCAGAACCGGAATGAGAAGCGAGACGATGAACAGGCAGATCAGAAGGTAGCGCAAACCAGAACTCCGGGGATCGCGAGAGGTCGCTCCCTTGGGCGTGCGGGGTCTATACGCATCCGGCGGGCGGGGCAACGGCCGCGGCGTTCCCATGCTTGGGGAAAGGCGCCCTTGTTCGGCTAAAGCAGCGAGCCCTGACGCTCGTCCGGCCCTTTCGGCGAGACGGCGGATTTCGGGCGGGCCGGCGCGGAGCCGGCAACAGCGGTCACGCGGTCGTCGGCGAATTGCAGTTCAAGTGCCGTGCCACTTCTCACGGCGCCGGCGCGCGAAACCACGCGGCCCTCCTCGTCGCGCACGACGACATAGCCGCGCTGAAGGACCGATTCGTAGGACAGCGTCGCCATGAGGCGCTCGACCTGCGCCAAAGCGGCGCGATGCCGCTCCAGCCTCGCGCCGAGCGCGTTGTCGAGACGGCGCAGATCGCGCTCAAGCGATACGCGGCCGGCCCTGACCCGGTTGTCGATCGGCCGCCAGGACAGGCGCGCCGCACTTGCCCTCAGCGCGCGGCGGCGATCCTCCACGAGCCTCGCGTGGCAGGCCGGCAGCCGCTGCGCCGTACGGTCGAGCCGCAGACGCGCATCGGCGAAGCGACGCAAGAGCGTGTCGGGCCTGAGCCGCAAGCCGGCGAAGCGGGCGCGCTTGCGCGCCGTGTTCTCGCCCAGCGCGCGGCCGAGCCGCCCGGCTGCCTCGTCGAAGCGGCGGCGCGGCATGGCCAGAAGCTGGTCGGCCGACGGCAGGGCGCGAGCGAGCGCCCGCAGCGCTTCCCGCTTGCGGTCGGTGGACCGGCCGACGCAGCCGCGCAGCCGCGCGGCCAGCGCGGCGAGCGTCGCCTCCAGCTCGGCCTTGACGGGGACCGCGAGTTCGGCCGCGCCGGTCGGCGTCGGGGCGCGCAGATCCGCGGCCAGGTCGACCAGCGTCCAGTCCGTCTCGTGGCCGACGGCGGAGATGACCGGGATCGTGGAGGCCGCGACCGCGCGTGCCAGAGCCTCGTCGTTGAAGCCCCACAGGTCCTCCAGGCTGCCGCCGCCGCGCGCCACGATGATGACGTCGGGCCGGGCGACCGGGCCGCCTTCGGACATGGCGTTGAAACCCGCCACCGCGTCGGCGGCCTCGCGCCCGGAGGTCTCGCCCTGCACCCGGATCGGCCAGACGATCACATGCAGCGGGAAGCGGTCGGTGATGCGGTGGATGATGTCGCGGATGACGGCGCCGGTGGGCGAGGTGACCACGCCGACCACGCGCGGCATGTAAGGCAGGCGCCGCTTGCGCGCGGCGTCGAACAGGCCTTCGGCGGCCAGCTTGCGCTTGCGCTCCTCCAGAAGCGCCATCAGCGCGCCGGCGCCGGCCGGCTCGATATTGTCGATGACGATCTGGTATTTCGATGAGCCGGGATAGGTGGTGAGCCGCCCTGTCGCGATAACCTCCATGCCTTCCTCGGGCTTGAAGCGCAGCTTGCCGAAGGTCCCCCTCCACACCACAGCTTCCAGCCGGGACCGCTCGTCCTTCAGCGCGAAATAGGCATGGCCGGACGAGTGCGGCCCACGATAGCCGGAGATCTCGCCGCGCACGCGCACATGGCCGAACGCGTCCTCGACCGTGCGCTTGAGCGCGACAGAAATCTCCGAGACCGTGTATTCGGCCGCGTTGGTGAGGGAATCGGGCAAGGCCGGCGTCGTCATGGGGCGACCGGACCGCGAAGCGAGCGCCGCGTCAAGACCTACCAGCCCGGCAGGATATGGCTGGGCCTCAGCCGCTTGCCGCGCCCATAGGCGACACCGGCGAAGTCGAACTGCCCCGCCTCCTCGACAACGGGAACGGTAATGTTGTCGAGGCTTTCGGTGATGTGGCGGGCCAGCGCCTCGACCACGTCCGGGCGGCTCGACTGACCCCGCAGAAGGCCGATCCGGCAATCTGGCAGCGCGCCGAAGCCGTCCGCCTCGCCGAGCACCCGCATGCCGGGCCTAAGAGCGCATTCGGGCAGGACCGATATCGCCAGTCCCGACAGCACGGCGGCCGCGATGACGGTGGCCGAGAAGCTGGTGAACAGGACGCGGTAGTCGCGCCCCTGACCGTCGAGCACGTCGCAGGCCGCGCGGCGCCAGACGCAGTTCGGCCGGCCGAAGGCCATTGGCAGCGGATCCTGCTCATGAGTGGCGTGATTGGCGGAACCGACCCACAGAAGCGGCTCGCGCCGCACGACCTCCGACATGCCGCGCGCCTCATTGTGGGTGATGATGGCCAGGTCGATATGGCCACGCCGGACATGCTCGACCAGTCCCGGCGTCGGCTCGCAGATCACGGTGAGTTCCACGCGCGGATTGGAGCGCGAAAAGCGCGCCATGATTTCTGGCAGGAACCGGTCGGCATAGTCGTCGGGCGTGCCGATGCGCACGGTTCCCTCCAGCGCACGGTCGTCGAAGGCGGCCAGCGTCTCGCGATTGAGATGGATGAGGCGGCGCGCATAGGACAGCAGCCTTTCGCCTTCCTCCGACAGCCGGTTCGTGCGGCCATCCTTCTCGAACAGCGGCTTGCCGATACGCTCCTCCAGGCGCCGCATCTGCATGGAGACGGCCGACTGGGTGCGGTTCACGCCATCGGCGGCCTTGGTGAAGCTGCCGGTATCGGCAATGGCGATGAATGTCTGCAACTGGTCGAGGTCGAGCGGCGCGGGCATAGTCGATCCATCACAATGCTTGATGCTGAAGATTAGAAACATTCGTTGGATTAATCAATTGCCGGCGGGTAGCTTCCGCAACGTCCGCTTCACCCTCCCGATCCGCCTCCGGCATCCTCCCAAGGCCGCGACGGCGGGTTTCGGGTGGGCGCGGGCGATCCGATCGTCCACAGCAGGGCGACCAAAGGAGACCGGCCATGACCATGCTCGACCAGACCTCGCTGCTCGCACCCGCCACCACGCGCGGCGCGTTTTTCAAGCGCGTGGCGTCGAACGTGGCGAACGCGCTCATGACCTGGTCGCGCGCCGTCAGGAACCGACGTGCCGTCTACCGGCTCGGCGAACTGTCCGACTGGGAACTGGCCGATATCGGTCTGACGCGGGCCGACCTTCACGTCGTCTGCCGCTCGCCGCTCGGCACCGATCCGACCGAACAGCTCGGCTCGATCGCGGCCGCGCGCGTCCTGCAGGAGGATCTGGCGCGCCGCGTGTGCTGACGGACTGATTTACCGTTCCGCAGGCTCAGTTCCCCGACTCCCACGCCGGCTCAACCCTGCCGGCCCAGCCTGCGCATTGCCCGGCCAGCCTCGATGAGGCGGCCGGGCTTTTTCGTCCGTCAGCGATGACGCTCCATGCCCTTGAGGAACTGGTCGAACACCGATTCCATGCTCTTCTGGTAGTCGTCGCGCGTCTGGCGTCCCGTCTCGAACATCTGCCCGAACAGATCGTCATAGGGACTGCGTCGTTCCGCGTCCGGGTCGGGTTCGGGTTCCGGCTCCGGCGCTTCCGTGCGGGGTTGCGCGCCGCGCAGCATCTCCTCGAACATCCTGCCAAACGGGTTTTCGCCATAGGGTGACTGCGGCGCGCGAGGCGCGCGCGCGCCCTGCGCGCCGCCACCGCCGAACATGCCTTCCAGGATCTGGCCGAAGGGGTTGTCGAACGGGTTGGCGCCAGGTTGCGGCGCTTCGTATTGCGGCGCGCGCATGCCGCCCGCGCCTTGCCGCATCATCTGCTCGATGATTTCCTGGAACGGATTGGGCGCGGCCTGCGAGCCCGGCATCTGGCCGCTGGTCTGCTTGAACAGGCCGCCCATGAGCATGGAGGCGATGACGGGCAGCATCTGCTTGAGCATGTCCTGCCCCAGCCCGGTCGCCTGCGCGGCCTGTGACGCGACCGCGCGCGACAATTCCTTCGAGCCGAACAGATGCCCCAGGATGCCGTTGCCCTCGGCCATGCCCTGCGGCGTGAAGGCATCGGCCGGATCCTCGAAATATTTCGCATGCCGGCCACTGGAAAGAGCCTGAAGAAAGGCGCCGACGCCATAGGGGTCGGAGGCGTTGCGCTTGAGCCCCTGGCTGAAGGCCGGCAGCAGCGCCTCGACGGCCAATTCCGCTTGCTGGCGGTTGATGTCGAACTGGCGCGCGAGCAGGTCGAACCCCTGCCCGTCGCGCGCATTGGCAAGCATGTCGTAGAGCGGAAGCATCGCCGATCCTCCTCGTGGCGCCAGCGACTGTAACCGCGCGGTCGGCGCCTGAACAGCCGCCGGCCCGTCGCGCGCAACCCTGTCCGGTTTCCGCGGCGGGGTTTCGCGGCGGTCCGCACGGCTGTATTCAGCACGCATGAGCGACTTCGTGCTTGCGCTGCTGCTGGCGACGATCGGCGGGCTGACCATCCCAGCGGGCGGCTGGCTCGCAAGCCATGAGCACATTCGTCCGAAATGGCTGGAGCAGGAGTTCCGACATTCCGTCATCGCCTTCGGCGGCGGCGCGTTGCTGGCGGCCGTCGCGCTGGTGCTGGTGCCCAGGGGCGTCGAGGACGTCCCGACCGCGATCGCTCTTGCGGCCTTCGCGGCCGGGGGGCTGGTCTTCTACGTCGCGGACAAGATGCTGCAGGCGCGCGGCGGCTCGGCCTCGCAGCTCATGGCGATGGTGCTGGACTATCTGCCGGAGTCGCTGGCGCTGGGCGCCATGCTCGCAATGGGAGAAGCGGCCGCCCTGCTTCTGGCGCTGCTGATCGCGCTCCAGAACCTGCCGGAGGGCTTCAACGCGTTTCGCGAGATCGCCGCCGCGAACGGGATCGGCAACAGGCGGCTTCTCGGCTTCTTCTGTCTGCTCGTCCTGATCGGTCCGGCGGCGGCATCCATCGGCTTCGCGCTGCCGGCCTCGGCGGCGCCGCTGCTTGCTTCGGTCATGCTGTTTTCGGCGGGCGGCATCCTCTACCTGATCTTCGAGGACATCGCGCCCCAGGTCCGCCTCCAACGCCACCAGGCGCCGGCCATGGGCGCGGTCGCCGGCTTTCTCGTCGGGCTGGCTGGCCACCTCGTCATCGGCTGAGATTTGAAACGCGTCAGGACGGTCCCGGAAGGTCGTCAGTAGGCGTATTCGAGGAAGACCGGCTCGATCGAATTGTCCCAGCGCGTGTGAAAGGCCTTGACCATCTCCTGGGCACCGGTCGAGCCGCGCGCCACGACCTCTTCCAGCGGCGCGAGATAATGCGTCTCGTCATAGCCCTCGCGGTTTTCGCGCTTGCGGTTCTTCAGGCCCAGGCGCGCGATCGCCAGCACCTCGTAGGCGACATCGCGCAGCGTGCGGTCGCGGAAGGGCGTCGCCAGCGCATGGGCCGGCACGCCGTCGCGCAAGGCGAGCGCCTCGGCGCGGGTCCAGTCACGGGTCAGGTCCTCGGCGGCGTCCAGGGCCTCGGCATCGTAGAGCAGGCCGACCCAGAAGGCCGGCAGGGCGCAGATGCGCCGCCACGGGCCGCCATCGGCGCCGCGCATTTCCAGGAAGCGCTTGAGGCGCACATCGGGAAACAGCGTCGAGAGATGGTTGGCCCAGTCGCCCATCGTCGGCTGTGCATCGGGCACGGAATTGCCGAGCGCGCCGTCCATGAACTGGCGGAAGGTGACGTGGGTGACGTCGTAATAGCGGCCGTCACGGATGAGGAAATACATCGGCACGTCGAGCGCCCATTCGACATAGTCGCGGAAGCCGAAATCGGGCCGGAAGCAGGCTTCGGGCATGCCGGAGCGGTCATTGTCGGTGTCACGCCAGATGTCGCCGCGCCAGCTCTGCAGGCCGTTGGGGCGCGTCTCGGTGAAGGGAGAATTGGCGAAGAGCGCCGTGGCAAGCGGCTGCAGCTTCAGCGAGACCTGCATCTTGCGGCGCATGTCGGCTTCGGATTCGAAGTCGAGATTCACCTGGATGGTGCAGGTGCGGTACATCATGTCGAGGCCCTGCGAGCCGACCTTCGGCATATAGGCCGTCATGATGTCGTAGCGCGACTTGGGCATGCGCGGCGTCTCGGCCAGCGTCCATTTGGGGCTGCCGCCGAGGCCGAGGAAGCGGATGCCGAGCGGCTCGGCGATCTCGCGAAGCTGCGCCAGATGCGCATTGCCCTCGCGGCAGGTCTGGTGGATCGTCTCCAGCGGCGCGCCCGACAGTTCGAACTGCCCGCCGGGCTCAAGCGAGATCGCGCCCTGCCCGGTCGGGCCGCCGAGACCGATGATATGGCCGCCGTCGATGATCGGCTCCCATCCGAGCTTCTCGCGCATGCCCTCCAGAAGCGCGCGGATGCCGCGTTCGCCGCCATAGGGCACAGGGCCATTGCCGTCGATATAGAAGGGAAATTTCTCGTGCTCGGTGCCGATGCGCCACGCCTCGCGCGGCTTGCAGCCGGCCGCCAGGTAGGCGACGAGCTCGTCGGTTGTCCCGATCGGCCGGGAGTCGGTCGTGTCGCGGGCCATCGGTCAGTCGCTCCCGGTCGTCTTTCGCGCGCGAGCAATGGACGAAACCGCGCGCGGCGATCAAGCGAAAAATCCTGAAGGTGCCTGTCAGGAAGCTGAACCGTCACCAGTCGCCGATGGAGGCCTGCACCACGGCAAGCGCCGCGACTGCGGCGGTGTCGGCGCGCAGGATGCGCGGCCCCAGCCAAATGGCGGTGACGAAGGGAAGGGCATGAAGCCGGTGGCGCTCCTCGTCCGAGAACCCGCCCTCGGGGCCGACAATGAGGCCGAGCGGACCTTTGCCGATCCCCGTCAGGATCGCCAGGGGATTGTCACCCTCGGCGGCCTCGTCGCAGAAGATGAGCCGGCGCGACGGATCCCAATCGGCCAGCAGCCGGTCGAGGGAGACCGTCTCCTCGACCGCGGGCACGGCCAGCACGCCGCATTGTTCGGCCGCCTCGATGGCATTGGCGCGCAGCCGGTCGAGCCCGACCTTCGGCGTCTGCGTATGTTGCGTGGTAACGGGCCGGATCACGCCCGCCCCCATCTCGACCGCCTTCTGCACGAGATAGTCGAGCCGGCCGGCCTTCAGCGGCGCGAAGCAGAAGACGAGGTCGGAGGCGGCCGGCTGCGGCCGGACGAGCGATCCGACATGGAGTTCAGCCTTCTTCTTTCCCGGAACGACAAGATCGGCCGCCCATTCGCCGTCGCGCCCGTTGAAGACGAGGAGTTCGCTGCCCTCGCGCATGCGCATGACGTTGAGCAGATAATGCGTCTGGCGCGGTTCCGGCACGACGGTCGCGCCGGGGCCGAGATCGTCGGGCACGAAGAGGCGTTGCAGGCGGTAATTGGCGCGCATGGCGCCGGATTGCGCGAGCAGGCGCGCGCGGTCAAGCCCGGCCTGCCGCGAGAAGCCGGCGTCACGCCAGCCGTCGGGTGGGAATCGGCGACGGTCCGGGTGGAGACGGCGGCAGCGGTTCGGGACCGGGGTCCGGCGGCATGGGCTCGGGGAACGGCCTGGGCGGTGTCGCCACCCATGCGTAAACCGGCACCGCCATCGGCCCGCGAAGCCAGGTGGTCACGACCGGTCGCCCCGCTGCTTCATGGCGTCGCCAATATCCTTCTTGTCAGGGTTCTTCAGCGTCTCGCCGGCGGCATCCGGGTTGGTGTCGGGATCATCCTTCGCCGGCCGGTAGCCAGCGGGCCTGTTTTCCGGCGGGCCTTCCCAGCGCGGCTTCTCATCAATTGTTCCGGCGTCCGGAGCGTGGTGCTTCTTCGTGCTCATGGCTCGATCTCCTTTCCGGATCGAACCGCTGGACGACGCAAAAGGTTCCGCCCCGCGATGGGGGCATAGTCATGTCGAATGGCAGGGGGAAATGGTACGGTTGGCTGGGATCGAACCAGCGACCTCCGGATCCACAATCCGGCGCTCTAACCAGCTGAGCTACAACCGCACGGCCTGAAGCGGCGATGCGCTCCCATACGCGCGATGCGGGGCGATTTCAAGACCGGGAGGAGATGCCCAGGCGCGCTGTCGCGGAAGAGGGGCAGAGGGGCCAGACGTGCGAATGCGCTGCCACGCTCTCCCCCATCGGGAGCCTGGCTTTTGAACGTCCGCCGATCCGAACGGGGAGGCGGTGCGCGGCCTGACGGCGATCCGAAAGGCCTTTTCTCATCAAACGTTGCACGACAGGCGCGCACCGCCGGCGCTTTTTCCTCATAGTCGGCCTCACCCTGGGTCGTAGAACCGTAGGCGCCCGGAATTGTAGAGGACAGACCTTCGGGGCCTCACCCCCGAACCCCTCACCGGAAGGAGCCGGTCCGACGCCACCCTTCTCCCTGGTCAACCCGGCGGCCACCCAAGCCCCGTCGAGAAAGGCTGAACCAAGCATAGCGGCGGCGCGCGGGGTGTGGACAAACCGGCACGGCAAATAACGCAGAAGCCGGGCAAGTGCCTGATTTCATACGTCTGCCTGGCCAAGCGGCGGCGAAATCTATTCACATGCGGCGGCCCTGGCCCGCCCTAGAACCGGTCCCTGAGCGCATACCAGTTGAGCGCCAGGAAGAGCAGCGCGGAGCGGAAACGCGCGCCGCCCGGAAAGGGCGGGACCTTCAGCTCCTCGAACAGTTTCAGTCGATCGCGGTTGCCCGCGATTGTCTCGGCATAGAGCTTGCCGACGAAATTGGACAGCATGACGCCGTGGCCCGAATAGCCGCCGGCGGATATGACGCCGGGCATGACCTCGCGCACGAAGGGCTTGCGCGGCAAGGTGATGCCGACATAGCCGCCCCAGGCATGGGTGATCTCGACATCCTTCAGCGCCGGATAGATCTCGGCGATCTGGCGGCGAATGTGGACGGGAATGTCCCTGGGATCGTCGGCGGCGTAGATCTCGCGGCCGCCGAACAGCAGCTCCCCGCTCGGCGCGCGGCGGAAGTAGCGGACGACGAAGCGCGAATCCGACACCGACTGCCCGCCGGGAATGACGGGGCTGTCGTCGCCCAGCGAGACCGTGGCGCCGATGAAGGAACCGATCGGCATGACATGGGAAGCGCTCACCGGCTCGAGGCCTTCGCCATAGGCATTGACGGCGAGAAGGCCCTTGTCGGCGGTGATCGCACCGCGCGCGGTGGCAACCCGCACCTTGCCGCCCGACGAGGCGAGGCCGGTCGCCCTGGTCTCCTCGAAGAGCCTGGCACCTGCGGCGGCGGCCACGCGCGCCGTGCCCACCAGCAGCTTCAGCGGGTGGATGTGTCCGGCGCCGGTGTCGAGCACGCCGCCATGGTAATGGTCCGAGCCCAGCAGCTCGGCCGTCTCGGCGGCGTCGACATAGCGGATATGCGGATAGCCGAAGCGCGTGACCATTGCCTCGGCATGCTCGCGAAACTCCGGCAGATAACGCTTCTTGTGGCTGACGTTCACGTGGCCGGGCCGGAAGTCGATCTCGATGCCGTTGGCCTCGGCGAAGCCCAGGAGATGGGCCTTGGCCTCCTCGGCCAGGTCGAACAGCGCCTTGGCGCGGGTGAAGCCGACTTCGGCCTCCATCTCCTCCGCGCCGGCACGCTGGCCGGTGCCGAGCTGGCCGCCATTGCGCCCCGAGGCGCCGTCGCCGAAGCGGTGCGCCTCGATCAGCGCGACGGAGACGCCCGCCTTGGCCAGATGGGCCGCGGCCGACAGGCCAGTGAAGCCGCCACCGATCACGACGACGTCGACCGCCAGATCACCGTCGAGCGACGGATAACGCGGCCGCTCGCCGACGGTCGCCTCGTACCAAGAAAAGCCGGGGGAAATGGGGGATTGGTAGGTCATGGGATCAGGGCAGTAGGGCAGTAGGGCAGTGTGTTCAGGCGGGTTCTCCGGAGAGTTTGCGGATCAGGAGCCTGAGAAGTTTTCCGACGCTTTCGGACTGTTGGAGCAACGGCGTTATCCCTTCCAGATCGCCAATCCCGATGCGTTGTGCAACGAGGAGATGGGTTTCCAGTTCTTTCAGCGATCCCTGCGCAATCCAAAGAAACTGCTGATAAGCGTTCCGACTTTCGCGCCCGTAGCCTTCGGCGATGTTGGCGGGTACCGACGTCCCAGCGCGACGGGCCTGCGAGGTCAGGCCGTAGAGCTCTTCCGTTGGCCACGAGCTTGTCGGCGCACACACAGCGACAACCAATTCCATCGCTTGCTTCCAGACAATCAGACCCTGGTAAGATTCGATCCGCGAAGACACCTTCCCGGCCCTATTGCCGTACTGCCCTATTGCCTTATTGCCCTATTCCCTAAACATTCAGCAACAGATACTCCCGTTCCCAAGGGCTGATGACCTCCATGAAGGTCTCGAACTCGGCCTTCTTGATCGCGGCATAGGTGGACACGAAGCCGTCGCCGAGCACGCCGCGCAAGGCGGCGTCCTCCTCGAACAGCGCAACGGCCTCGATCAGGCCGCGCGGCAATTCGACCTCGTCCTGGTTCACCGCCGTGCCGACCGGCGTGTCGGCGTCGACCCTCTCGACCAGACCGACAAGGCCGCAGGCCAGCGAGGCCGCGAGCGCCAGATAGGGATTGGCGTCGGATGACGGAATGCGGTTCTCGACGCGTCTGGCGCCAGGATCGGAACGCGGCACGCGGAACGCCGTGGTGCGGTTGTCGTAGCCCCAGCGCGTGTTGACCGGGGCGGAGGCCGCCTTGGTCAGCCGGCGGTAGGAATTGACATAGGGCGCGAACATGACCAGCGCGTTGGGCACATGCCTTTGCATGCCGCCGATGAAATGGCGGAACGCGTCGGTCTCGGCGCCGTCCGCGGCGGTGAAGATGTTGCGGCCGGTCCGGGTCTCGATGATCGACTGATGGATGTGCATGGCCGAGCCGGGCTGGCCCTGGATCGGCTTGGCCATGAAGGTGGCGTAGATCTCGTGCTTCAGCGCCGCCTCGCGGATGGTGCGCTTGAACAGGAAGACCTGGTCGGCCAGTTCGACCGGATCGCCATGGCGCAGATTGATCTCGAGCTGGCCCGCCCCCTCCTCGTGGATCAGCGTGTCGATCTCGAGACCCTGGCCCTCGGAGAAGTGGTAGATGTCGTCGATCAGTTCGTCGAACTCGTTGACGCCGGCGATGGAATAGCCCTGCCCGCCGCCGATCGGACGGCCCGACCGGCCCACCGGCGGGGTCAGCGGATAGTCGGGATCGGGGTTCTTGCGAACGAGATAAAACTCGATCTCCGGCGCGACGACCGGTTTCAGCCCGTGCTCGGCATAGGCGGCGACAACCTTCTTGAGCACGTTGCGCGGCGTGAACTCGACCACGCGTCCGTCCTGATGCACGAGATCGCAGATGACCTGCGCGGTGGGATCGCTCTCCCAGGGCACTTCGGAAAGGGTCGATAGATCCGGCAAGAGCTTCAGGTCGCCATCATCCTCGGGATAGACGAAGCCGCTGCCGTCCTCGGGATAGCGCCCGGAGATCGTCGTCATGAAGACGGCGGACGGCAGCGCCAGCGAGGTGTTCGACGTGAACTTCTTCGACGGCATCATCTTGCCGCGGGCCACACCGGCCTGGTCGGGCGTGATGCATTCGATGTCCTCGATGCCCCGCCAGGCCAGCCATTCGGAGACTTCCTTCCAGTTTCGGACCCCGCGCCGGTTCTTCACGTAGGCGGGCGTGCGCGGAGCGCGGCCGCGGGCGGATTTCGCGTCCTTCCTGGGCGGGGTCATCAATCACCGAAAATCGTTGCCGTTGCCCGACTATAGACGCGAGCCGTTCGCGTTGGGAAGGGCACCGGCCCTGCCGACACGCGTGAGGACGGTCTTGCGGGGTCCTGCCCCGGCCCTTCTACACCGCGGCGCGCAGATTGTCGGTCAGGCGCTGGATCGTCGGCTGAAGGACGTCCGGCGTGATCGGCTTGGCGACCACGGCATCGGCCACGTAAGCGACCGGCAGCCCCTCGGGCACGTCCGATGACGTGGACAGGAAAATGACGGCCGGCGCGGCATCCTCCGCGCCCTCGCGGCGGAAGGCCAGTTCATCAAGAAGGCCGTCGCAGTCGCGATTGTCGGCGCCGCCGTCGAGGATGATGGCGGCGGGCAGGCGCTGCGCCAGGAACGCACCAGCCTCCGACGGATCGAGCGCCTCGGCGCGCAGACCGCACCGTTCGGCTATGCGCGCGACGACGATCCGGTTGATCGGCATGCTGGAAACGACGAGCACCAGGGTCGGATCGATGGAGACCGCACCCGAAGGATGCACAGCTAAGCCCGTGTCTGGCGTCCCGAAATCCGTCATGGCTGGCGGCACCCCGTCTAAACGTACGGTTGAATCAACTGCCGCAGGGTTAGCAGAGTCGTGGCCGACGACAAAGAACCTATATCGCAGCGAGGCCGGTTATCCCTCCTCGCCTTCGTGCAATGGTGAACAAATCCCTGCCGGAGCCACCATGGCCGCCGCCCCTTCGGGGCCGCGATGTCAGCGACGTCCGGCGATGAATGGCGGTCAGCCGCCGACCGGCCGGTTGGTCACGATGACCGGGATCAGGAGATCGCCCCAGTTACCGTCGCCGCCATGATGCCGGGCCGAGCGGACCAACTCCACTGACACGCCGGCCTCGACCGCCTTGATCACGGACTGGTTCAGCCGGTGAAGATCATTGGCCACCATGCGGATGACGGCCTGCTGGTCGGCGCTCATCGTCGACGACTGTTCTTCCGCCCGTTCCTTGACCCTTGTTCTCGGCGCCATTTTCACTCTCCTTGCCGGCATGCCGGCTCGACTGGTTGCGACCCTCCGGACCGGACGGTCCGGAGGGTGTTTCTATTACTCCGCGGCCGGGCGGAACTGGTCGTGCTCGGTCGATCCGCCCATGGCGGTGGTCGACGACTTGCCACCGGTGATGGCCATGGACACGGCATCGAAATAGCCGGTGCCGACCTCGCGCTGGTGCTTGGTGGCGGTGTAGCCGTTCGCCTCTGCCGCGAGTTCGGCCTGCTGAAGCTCCGAATAGGCCGCCATCTGCCGATCCTTGTAGCCGCGCGCGAGTTCGAACATGCCGTAGTTGAGCTGGTGGAAGCCGGCCAGCGTGATGAACTGGAATTTGTAGCCCATCGCGCCGAGTTCCTTCTGGAATTTCGCGATGGTGGCGTCGTCCAGATTCTTCTTCCAGTTGAAGGATGGCGAGCAGTTGTAGGCGAGCTTCTTGCCAGGATAGGCCTTGTGCACGGCCTCGGCGAAGCGGCGGGCCTGCTCGAGATCGGGCTTGGAGGTCTCCATCCAGATCAGGTCGCAATGCGGCGCATAGGCGATGGCGCGCGCGATGCACGGCTCGATGCCGTTCCTGACCTGGTAGAAGCCCTCCACCGTGCGTCCGGCGTCATAGTCGACGAAAGGCTGGTCGCGCTCGTCGATGTCGGACGTCAGAAGCTTGGCCGCGTCGGCATCGGTGCGGCAGATAATGAGCGTCGGCACGCCCATCACGTCGGCGGCCAGACGGGCCGCGTTGAGATTGCGGATGTGGGCTGCCGTCGGGATCAGGACCTTGCCGCCGAGATGGCCGCACTTCTTTTCCGAAGCGAGCTGGTCCTCGAAATGGACGCCGGCCGCGCCCGCCTCGATGAAGGCCTTCATGATCTCGAAAGCGTTGAGGGGGCCGCCGAAGCCGGCCTCGGCATCGGCGACGATCGGCGCAAACCAGGTCTCGACCGACAGGCCGTTGCCTTCCGACACCTCGATCTGGTCCGCGCGCTGCAGGGTGCGGTTGATGCGCCTCGCGAGTTCGGGCGCGGCGTTGGCGGGATAGAGCGACTGGTCGGGATACATGGCGGACGCGGTGTTGGCGTCGGCGGCGACCTGCCAGCCCGACAGATAGATCGCCTTCAGCCCCGCGCGGACCATCTGCATGGCCTGGTTGCCCGACAGCGCGCCCAGCGCGTTGACGAAATCCTCCTCGTGGATGAGCTTCCACAGGCGGTTGGCGCCGTTCTCGGCCAGCGTATGCCGGATCTGGACCGAACCGCGCAGCCGCTTCACCTCCTCTGGCGAATAGGGCCGGTCGATGCCGTCATAGCGGCCCTCGGGCGCGGAAGGGACGAGGTTGTAAAAATCGGTCATGACTGCTCTCCAAGGATGCCAGCCTGCGCGCCATCACGCGCCGGGTGATATGACAGGATTTACATTGCTCCGCCGAAGAGAACAGGGAAATACGGAAAAGGCTCCGGAAAATCGAGTGAATCTGTGTTGCGTTTGACCGAGTATAGCTGTAAATTTGTAAAACATGTAACAAAAGCTATTGCCGCCGATCTGTAAAAGCCTGTCACGATGACGCTCCAGGGTGCCCCCGTCTGTCCTGTCCCACCGACATTTCAGTCTTCGGTGTGTGGCGATGGCTGACCAGAAAATCTTCGCCGGGCCGCGTATCAGGCGCATCCGTAACGCCAAGGGCCTGACCCAGACGGCGATGGCTGCGGGGCTGGGCATCTCGCCGTCCTATCTGAACCTGATCGAGCGCAACCAGCGGCCCCTGACGGTGCAGCTCATTCTCAAGCTGGCATCCGTCTACAAGGTCGATCCGGAGGAACTGCAGGGCGAGGCCGGCGCGTCGCTGGCGGCGCTCAGGGAGGTGTTCGCCGATCCGCTGCTGGCCGGCGAACTGCCGGGCGACCAGGAGATGATCGAGCTCGGCGAGGGCGCGCCGAACGCGGCGGCCGCCGTTGTCAAGCTGTTCAGGGCCTACAGGGAACAGGCCGGCCGCCTGTCCGATCTCAGCGAGCTTCTGGCGCGCGAGGGCCGTGCGACCGCGCTCGCCGGCGCGCGCATGCCCATCGACGAAGTGCACGAGGCCTTCGAGAAGCGCCCCAATCATTTCGCCTCGATCGAGGAAGAGGCCGACGCGTTCACCACCGCGCTTTCACCGGGCGACGATCTCGAGGGTGCGCTGAAGGCATGGCTGAAGGCCGAACACGGCATCACGGTCAGGGTGTTGCCGGTCTCGGCGATGCCGAACTGGCGCAGGCGCTACGACCGCCATTCGCAGCGGCTGTTCGTGTCGGAACGGCTGTCGCCTTTCGACCAGTCGCGCGAGATCGCGATGGAGGCGTGCCTCCTAAGGATGCAGGTGGCCATTGCCGGCGAGATCCAAGCGCTGAAACTGTCGAGCGCCGAGGCGCGGCGGCTGGCGCGATTCGAACTCGCCCGTTACGCGGCCCATGCGCTGATGATGCCCTATGCCGCCTTCCATGCCGCGGCGGTGCGCGCGCGCTACGACATCGACGTGCTGCGCTCGCGCTTTTCGGTCTCCTTCGAACAGGCCGCCAACCGGCTGACCATGCTGGCGCGGCAGGGGGCGGCAGGCGTGCCGTTCTTCATGCTGGAGGTCGACAATGCCGGGCACCGGTTCCGCAAGGCCGGCGCGCAGGGCTTCCCCCAAAGCCGGTTCGGCGGTCAATGCCCGAAGCTGGCCGTGCACGCCGCCTTCGCCCAGCCCGGCCAAATCCTGGTCGAGGCGGTGGAAATGCCCGACGGGGCGGAATTCCTGACATTGGCGCGCACCCTGGAGGGGCCGCAGGGTTCGTTCTTCGAGCGGCCGCGCCGCACCGCCATCCTGCTCGGCTGCGACATCGGCTTCAAGAATGAGATCGTCTATTCGGCCGCCCTGCCCGCCGCACCGCACGGAACCGGGAAGTCGGCCAGCGTCCCCGCGATCCCGGTGGGGCCGGCCTGCCGGCTGTGCGAGCGCCAGGGCTGTCTGGCGCGGGCCGAACCGCCGCTGACGCGACCACTGGGGCTGGACGAGATGGTGACCGGGCTGAGCGCGTTCGATTTCAGGTGAACATGATGCCTGTATCTGGACATCAAGATGAGTGATTCCCAACATCAGGCGATGCGCACGACCCTGACCCTTGACGACGATATCGCGGCGAAGCTCAAGTCTGAGACCCGTCGCGCCGGCAAGCCGTTCCGCGACGTCGTGAACGAGACGCTTCGGCGGGGCCTCGCGAGCCGACGCGCCGCCGCTTCGACCGAGCCGTTCAAGGTTGTCGCGCGCGATCTCGGCAACAGTTCTCCCGGCATGTACCTGGACGACGTGGCGCGGCTGATCGAGCAGGTGGAAGGTTCGGCGGCGCGGTGATTCTCCTCGACGCGAACCTCATGGACGAAAACGTGACGCCGGAACGCTTGTCGCCGGATCGCTCCCGAGGCCGCCTCACATCTCCAGCACGACATTGCCGATGACCTTGCCTTCCTCCACGGCCTCATGGGCGGCGACCGCCTGGTCGAGCGGGTAGCGGGCGGCCACCGTGTGGAGGAGCTTTCCGCCGGCGATCAGGCGTTCGGCTTCTTGGAGCGCGGCCGCGCGCTCTTCGGCTGTCAGTTCGTAGACGACGAAGAAGCGCAGGTCGACGCAGCGGAACAGGAAATCGGGAAAGCTGATTGTCACCGGGCCCGACACGTTCGAGCCATAGCAGACATAGGTTCCGTGCGAGACGAGCACGCCCCTGGGGATCAGATCGGCGGTGGTCGACAGGTCCATGTCGATGATGGCGTCGACACCCTTGCCGCCGGTCATGTCCAGGACACGCGCCGCGACGTCGTCGGCCTTGTAGTCGACGATCTCGGCGCCGGCGGCCTTGGCATGCGCGGCGCGCGCGGACGATGCCGTGCCGATGACGCGCGCGCCGGCCATTGTTGCGATCTGGGCCGCGTAGTGCCCGACGGCCGAGGCCGCACCCGTCACCAGGATCGTGCGGCCCGGACCGGCCTCGGCCAGCGTCACGGCATGGATCGCGGTGAGCAGCGGAATGCCGAAGCAGGCGGCGGCGGCAAAATCCACGCCCTCGGGCAGCCCGACGGCCTGAGCGGCCGGCAACGCGATATATTCGGCCGCCGTGCCGAAGGGGCGCTTCCACTGGCCGTTCCACACCCAGACCCGTTCGCCGATCCGCTTTTGGTCGATGCCCTCGCCAACGGCCTCGATGATGCCGGCCCCGTCCGAATGGGGAATGACACGCGGGCCGACCATCGGCCGGCCGCGCCGCGACTTTACGTCGGATGGATTGACGCCGGAGGCGTGGAGCCGCACGCGCACCTCACCCGGCGCCGGTTCCGGCACCGGCATGTCGCCGACCGTGAGTACCTCGACGGCCGCGCCATTCTTCTCGTACCAGACAGCCTTCATCTCATCCTCCGCTCGATCGCCGCGCCTTCCATAGGCGAAGGAGTTGCAGTGCCGCAACCGCGCCGCACCAGACAAGCGGCGTGACCGGCGAGGGCACGAGCAGGAGCCAGTGCGCCAGGGTCAGAATGGCGACCGGGTAAACCAGCCGCTGCACGCGCTTCCACCACGGTCCGAGCCGTCTCATCGCGAAATCGCTGGAGATCGCCGCGACGGGAAGGATGAGCAGGAAGGCGGCCCAGCCGGTCTGCATGGAGGCGAAGGCCAGACCCTGGAGGATGTAGTCGAGCCGGCCAATCGCCATGACGAAGGCGAGGAGATGAACCACGCCATAGCAAAAGGCCGCGACCCCGAGCGCGCGGCGGTGGCGCTGCATCCACGTTACCAGTCCGGAACGGGGGAAGATCGCGCGCAAGGGCGAGACCGCCAGCGCGGCCGCGACGAGTTGCGCGGCGAACAGCCCGGACGGAGCGATGGCGTGACGCCAGGGCTCGTCGCCCGCCAGCACCGGCCACAGCATGGGCGCGGCCGGCAGGGCAAGCAGCAGCCACGGAAGCCGCCGCGAGGCCGCGAGGCGCTTCAGGCTTTCGGGCACGGCCGTGCGGTCTGATACAAGCATATCGCGGCGCTGGATCACCAAGGGACGACGGCGGACGGTGTACGCGAGTCTGGCAAGCTCTCGCCAGTGGTGTTCGCCCTATCGGGGTATTCAGACATGTCCTCGCACGACGCCACCTCGCCGCAAGCGACGCCGACGGAAGCGAGCGAAAGGCTCGGCGTCGTGCTCGTGGCGGCGGCCGCGATCGCCTGGAGCCTCGGCGGCGCCATCGGCCGCTATCTCGACGCGACCGACCCCTGGACGACCGTGTTCTGGCGGTCGACATGGGCGAGCGTGTTCCTGATCGGCTTCATGCTGTGGCGCGACGGGGCGCGGGGCATGTTGCGGCTGTTCGCCGGCATGGGGCTTCCGGGGCTTGCGGTGGGATGCTGCTTCGCCATCGCCTCCTCGGTTTTCGTGATCGCGCTACAGTACACGACCGTGGCCAACATCGTGCTGATGCTGGCGGGCGTGCCGCTGATCGCGGCCCTGATCTCGCGCATCTTCCTTGGCGAGACGATCGCGCGATCGACCTGGCTGGCGATCGGGGCGGTGATCGCGGGCGTGGCGATCATGGTTTCGGATTCGCTGACGGGGAACATGTCGCCGATCGGCGACGGGCTTGCGCTGACCATCGCCTTCGCGTTCGCCATCGCGACCGTGGTGACGCGGCGCTTCGCCCATGTGCGCATGACCCCGGCCACCTGTCTGGGCACGCTGATGGCCGGCAGCCTTGCCGCCCTGCTCGCCCCGAGGCTTGCCGTCACGGGCACGGAGATGGGACTGCTGTTCGCCTTCGGCGCCCTCAATCTCGGCCTCGGGCTGGCGCTTTTCGCCACCGGTGCGCGGTTGATACCCGCCGCGCTGGCGGCGTTGCTGGGAATGCTGGAAACCGTTCTCTCGCCGGTCTGGGTCTGGGCCATTCACGCGGAGGTGCCGTCGGCGCGCACCATGATCGGCGGCGCGGTGATCTTCGCCGCACTGCTGACGCATCTGACGCTCGGCTGGCACCGCTCGAGGCCGCGGCGGCCCGGGGCGACCGGGGTTGCGCAGCCGCGCTGACGCCCTCCCGCCGTTTGTCCTCGTCCTGCGCTCAGCCGAGTTCCTGGGCGAGGCCGATGAGAAGCCCTTCAGGCCCGCGGATGTAGCAGAGCCGATAGATTTGTTCATACTCCACGACTTCGCCCACGAGCCGAGCGCCGCGCGCGCGGAGCCTCTCAAGCGTCCCGTCGATGTCGTCCACGGTGAACATGATGCGGAGATAGCCCAGGGCGTTGACCGGGGCGTCGCGGTGATCCGCGACAACGGGCGGCCTGATGAAGCGGGAGAGTTCGAGCCGGCCGTGGCCGTCCGGCGTGCGCATCATGGCGATCTCGACATGCTGATCGCCCAGGCCGGTGACGCGTCCGGCCCATTCTCCTTCGATCGTCGCCCGCCCTTCGAGCTCGAGGCCGAGTACGCGAAAGAAGTCAATCGCCCCTTCGAGATCCTCGACGACGATGCCTACATTGTCCATCCGCTTGAGCGCCATGTTTCCAATCTCCCAAAGTGTCGCCTGGTCGAACAACGGAAGCCTGAATCATGGACCACCACAAACCGCCGCCCCGTCTTCAAGCGTCATCCGAGCACATCCTCGCACCTCAATTGACGCTTGTCGCACCGCAAGAACGCCAATAGGCTTGGGCCAAGAACCCGGCCGCCGGACGCGCGCGGAGCCGGGAAAAGGGGCAACTCGGGAGAAAGTCATGTCGCGACTCACGCACATCATCACGTTGGCCGCATCCGCCTCGGCGCTGGCGCTGGGTCCGGTCCACGCGCAGGACCGGAAGCTGAACATCTACAACTGGTCGGACTATATCGACGAATCCATCATCTCGGATTTCGAGGCCGAGACCGGAATCGACGTCACCTATGACGTGTTCGATTCCAACGAGATCCTCGAGACCAAGCTGCTGGCGGGCGGCACCGGATACGACATCGTGGTGCCGACCGGCACCTTCCTGGCGCGCCAGATCGAGGCCGGGGTCTTTCAGAAGCTCGACAAGTCCAAGCTGCCCAATCTCGAGAACATGTGGGACATGATTCTGGAACGGACGGAGAAATACGATCCGGGCAACGAATATTCGATCAACTACATGTGGGGGACGACCGGCATCGGCTACAATGTCAAGGAGGCCCAGGAACGGCTCGGCGTCGAGCGGATCGACACCTGGGACGTCGTGTTCCAGCCCGACATGCTGGCCAAGATGGCCGATTGCGGCGTCCACATGCTCGACGCGCCGGCCGAGATGGTGCCGGCCGCGCTGGCCTATCAGGGGCTCGATCCCGACAGCCGCGATCCCGACGACCTGGCCAAGGCCGAGGAACTGCTGCTCACCATCCGGCCGCATGTGCGCAAGTTCCACTCGTCCGAATATATCAATGCGCTCGCCAATGGCGACATCTGCCTAGCCGTCGGCTGGTCAGGCGACGTGTTCCAGGCCCGCGACAGGGCGGCCGAGGCCGACCAAGGGATCGAGATCGACTATTCGATCCCCAAGGAAGGCGCGCAGATGTGGTTCGACCAGATGGCGATCCCCGCCGACGCCAGGAATGTCGAGGAAGCGCATGAATTCCTGAACTACATCATGAAGCCAGAGGTGATCGCCAAGGCGTCGAACTACGTCTTCTACGCCAATGGCAACAAGGCCTCGCAGGAATTGCTCGACGAGGAAGTGATCGGCGACCCGGCCGTCTATCCGGACGAGGAAACGCTCGACAAGCTCTTCACCACCACCCCGCTCGATCCGCGCACGCAGCGGCTGACGACGCGGCTGTGGACCAAGGTCGTCACCGGTCAATAGGACGGCCCGCACCGGCGCGCCAGCGCCGGTTCCCGCCCTCGGTTCCAATCGAATGGGATGTCGCGCATGAACTCGCTTGGCAGCATCCGCCGGAGCTTTGCGCCCTGGGCCGATCCCGCCGCCAAGCCCTATATATCCTTCGACGGGGTGACGAAGCGGTTCGGCGACTTCACCGCCGTCAACGACCTATCCCTCACGATCTTCGAACGCGAATTCTTCGCGCTGCTCGGCGCTTCGGGCTGCGGAAAATCGACCCTGCTGAGGATGCTCGCGGGCTTCGAGGAGCCGAGCGCGGGACGCATCCTGCTGGACGGGCAGGATCTCGCCGGCATTCCGCCCTACAGGCGGCCGGTCAACATGATGTTCCAGTCCTACGCGCTGTTTCCGCACATGACGGTGGAACAGAACATCGCCTTCGGCCTGAAGCAGGACGGGATGCCGAAGGCCCAGATCGCCGAGCGCGTCGCCTCGATGCTCAAGCTCGTCAAGCTGGAGCAGTTCGCCAGGCGCAAGCCGCATCAGCTGTCGGGTGGACAGCGGCAGCGCGTGGCGCTCGCCCGGTCGGTGGCCAAGCGGCCGAAGGTGCTGCTGCTGGACGAGCCGCTTGGCGCGCTCGACAAGAAGCTGCGCGAAGAGACGCAGTTCGAGCTGATGGACCTGCAGCAGCAGCTCGGCCTCACCTTCGTGGTCGTCACCCACGACCAGGAAGAGGCGATGACCATGGCCGACCGCATCGCCATCATGGACAAGGGCGAGGTCAGGCAGGTGGCGACGCCGGCCGAGGTCTACGAGGCGCCGAACTCGCGCTTCGTCGCCGACTTCGTCGGCTCGGTGAACCTGTTCGAGGGCACCGTCTCGGGCAATGGCGGCAACATCCTCACCATCGCGGCGAGCGACGGTTTCGAGATCAATGTCGAGAACGCCGGCGCGGCGGCGGACGGGGCGAACGTCTGGTTCGCGATCCGGCCCGAAAAGGTCCGTGTGTCCTCGCGCGCGCCCGAGGGTTCCGGGGCGAACGTCACCGAGGGCGAGATATGGGACATCGCCTATCTGGGCGACATGACGATCTACCATGTACGCCTGCCGAGCGGACGCGTGGTCAAGGCGAGCCAGGTCAACGCCGCCCGCGTGATCGAGGACGCGCTGACATGGCATGACAAGGCATGGATCTCCTTCGCGCCGGATTCGGGCGTGGTCCTGACGGCATAGGCGGGCAATGGCCGAGGTCGCAGACGATACCAGGGCACAAGGCGCGGCGGCCGACCGGCGCGAAGAGAACGGCCTGCTTCAGACGTTGACCAGCCGGCTGGTCATCATCATTCCCTATGTCTGGCTGCTCGTCTTCTTCCTCGCGCCCTTCATCATCGTGTTCAAGATCTCGGTGTCGCAGCCGACGATCGCGATGCCGCCCTATACGCCGACCCTGGATCCCGCCGAGGGGATTGGCGGGCTGATCGAGGCGTTTGGTCAGTTTTCCTTCGAAAACTATGTGTGGCTGACCCAGGACGCCCTCTACATCAACGCCTATCTGTCGAGCGTCGTTATCGCCGCCGTCTCGACGCTGCTGGCGCTGCTGGTCGGCTATCCGATCGCCTATGGCATGGCGAGGGCGCCGGCTTCGGTCCGGCCGCTGCTCTTGATGCTCGTGATCCTGCCGTTCTGGACGAGCTTCCTGATCAGGGTCTATGCTTGGATCGGCATCCTCAAGCCGGAGGGGCTGCTCAACCAGTTCCTGTTTTCCCTGGGCGTCATCGATACCCCGCTGATCATCCTCAACACCAATACGGCGATCTTCATCGGCATCGTCTATTCCTATCTGCCCTTCATGGTGCTGCCGCTCTACGCGACGCTGGAGAAGATGGACTTTTCATTGATCGAGGCGGCGCAGGACCTCGGCTGCACGCCGTCCGGCGCGTTCTGGAAAATCACCGTCCCCCTGTCCCTGCCCGGCGTGGTGGCCGGTTCGATGCTGGTCTTCATTCCCGCGGTGGGCGAGTTCGTCATTCCCGACCTGCTCGGCGGATCGCGAACGCTGATGATCGGCAAGACGCTGTGGAACGAGTTCTTCTCCAACCGCGACTGGCCTGTCTCGTCGGCGGTGGCGGTGATCCTGCTGCTGATCCTGGTGGTGCCGATCATGTTCTTCCAACGTGCCCAGGCACGGGCGCAGGAGGAAGGGCGATGACATGAACGCCTCCTGGTCGCGCTTCAACATCGCCTCGATCGTGCTGGGCTTCGCCTTCCTCTACCTGCCGATCGTGCTGCTGGTGATCTACTCGTTCAACGAGTCCAGGCTGGTCACGGTCTGGGCCGGGTTCTCGACGCGATGGTACTCCCAGCTTCTCCAGAACCAGGGCCTGATGGACGCGGCCTGGGTGACGGCGCGTGTCGCCTTCATCTCGGCGTCGGTGGCCACCGTGCTGGGAACGCTGGCCGCGATCGCCCTGACCCGCCATACCCGCTTCCGAGGGCGCGTCCTGTTCACCGGCATGGTGTTCGCGCCGCTGGTCATGCCGGAAGTCATCACCGGCCTGTCGCTGCTGCTGCTTTTCGTGGCGATCGGCTTCGAGCGCGGCTTCATGACAGTGACGCTCGCCCACATCACCTTTTCCATGTGCTTCGTGGCGGTCGTGGTTCAGTCCCGCCTGCTGACCTTCGACCGCAGCCTGGAGGAGGCCGCCATGGATCTGGGCGCGCCGCCGGTGAAAACCTTCTTCCAGGTGACGCTGCCGGTAATCGCCCCGGCGGTCGTCTCGGGCTGGATGCTGGCCTTCACCCTGTCGCTCGACGATCTCGTCATCGCCAGCTTCACCTCCGGGCCCGGCGCGACCACCCTGCCGATGAAGATCTACAGCCAGGTGCGGCTCGGCGTGACGCCGGAGATCAACGCCATCTGCACCATCCTGATCGGCGTCGTGGCCGTGGGCGTGATCGCGGCTTCGCTGGTCAACAAGAGGCGCGAGGTCCAGCGCCTGCGCGACGAGCAGGCCGCGCAACGCGGCTGAGCCCCGGCCGTTCTATTGCCCGCCCCAGAAGATCGTGAGCGGCGAAATGATCGGAGCGTCCAGCGACCCGCCGACGAAGAAGCGGGCGAGCGGCTCCGGCTCCTCGCCGTCCTCGCCGCGCGTTCGCGGCAGGATCGCGCCGGACAGGGCCATGCCGCGCCCGAAGGAGGAAACGATGCCGTCGAGCACGATCTCGCGCTCGGGCAGCGTGGCGACCGCCCGGTCGATGCGCGTCGCGCCGCTGACCAGGGCCGCCTTGAGCTCGGCTCCCTCGACCGCGAAAGAACCGTTCGCGACCTCGCGAAGGCCGAAGAACTCGCTCTGGCCGATGCGCTCGACGAAGGCGTCGAGATCGAAACCGGCCAGGCGTCCCGGCCCCAGCCGGGCCGAAAGCGATCCGCTCGCCGTGGACAGCACGGTCGACCAGTCGTTGCCGTGCCCCTTCAATATGACCGAGACCATGCCGCGCCCTTCGGGCGCCAGCGACTCGAGCCCGGCATCGCGGGCAAAAGCGGCCGCATCGACATTTTCGGCCAGCATTCGGATCTCGGTCGATCGCGCTTCGACGGAGGAATTGATCCGCAGGCTTGCCTGCAGCGTGCCGCCGAACGCCGAGGCATCGGTCAGGTCCAGCGCGGCAAGGCCATCCTTGACCTGGGCGGTGGCGGCAAGATCGGTGAAGGTCAATGCACCCCAGGACGCCTGCGTGGCCGATATCCTCACATCGAGATTGACGCTGGGCGCGGTCGCCGCTTCGATCTCGGTCTTTCTGGGACCGTCGGGCGCGCGCAACGGCGTGAAGGCCGACAGGAAGACGCCGAGGTCGAGCTGGCCGAAAGCCATGGTGCCGGTGACAGTCGGTGTGCCAGACGTCATGAGGACGTCAAGCGCCCCGACGCCACGCCACTCGTCGACCACCAGTTCCGCATCCGCCAGGCGCAGCCTGTCGAAGGTTCCCGAGACCTGGCTCGCCAGCGTCACGGGACCTGGCGGCAGGCCGGACATCGACGGCCCGCGGGACCATTCCATGAAGCGTTTCATCGAGGGGGAGGAGAAGCGCAGCGCCCCGTTCACGAAGGTATCGCCAGACAGGCTGGCGCTTCCCTCGAAACCGGCGTCGACCGGGCTGGCCTTGAGACTGACGGCCAGATCGGAGCCCCCTCCACCGAGCAGGAGGAGCGGGTTCACCACCGTGGCGTCGAGCCGGACCGGCTCGCCACGCCAGACAGCCCGCAGCGACATGATGGCCGGGCGATCGAGCGCCAGCCATTCGATCCGGCCGGCCATGCTCGTCGCGATCTCGGTCTCGTTCTCGCCGTCGAAGACGACGGCGCGCCCGTCGACGAATTCGAATTCGCCCAGGGGATCGTCCGGCAGTTCCCCCGTCGCCGGCGCCGAGGGGTTGGACGCAACGGCGGCGCGCGCGGATGCGATGGCATGGCCGATCCGCCCCCCGCCATCCTCCCAGGAGGCGTAGAGCAAACGGCCGCGCGGCGACAATCGCAGGGTCGGCCGGATCAGCCTGATATGCGAAAAGGCGATGTTGCCGGCCAGCGCCGACCATGGCGACATCTCGATTTCGACGCGCTCGGCCTCCAGAACCGGCGTCGACGAGCCGGCATCCCAGCCCGACAGCGCGACCCCCTCCAGGCTGGCGGTCACCGTTGGCCAGAACGAGATCGACGGCCCGCGCCTGACCGCGACCTTATAGCCGGTCAGCGAGGTCAGCTCGTGGGAAATGCGATCGCGCACGATGAGGGTCGAGGCGACCATCGGCAGGACGACCAGGACGAGCCCGGCCAGGAAGGCGGCAAGCACGGCCGCCACGATACCCCGCCTGAATGTCATGACCGGCATGACCCCTCGCCGTTTCGCCGCATGATCGCCGCACCTCGGGAGCCGGCCCGCCGCTTTCACGGTTTATATCAGACCGGCAATGTTTCAAAGGCCGGCGCGGCGACGATGCGACCTTGCGCACAACCGATTGCGCGCCGCATCGCTTGCCCTGACGGCGAGTGATGCGCCATAGAGCCTCTCACGGCTACAAGAATCCGCAATCAGGAGACGCAAGCATGGGTCACGACGCACCGCTATGGACACCGTCCAGGGAAGCCGTCGACGCATCCCCGATGATGGCCTTCGCCAGGGCGGCGTCCGATATCAGCGGCCGCGACCTCACATCCTACGACGCGCTGCATGCGTGGTCGATCAGCGAGCGCGAGGCGTTCTGGTCACTGATCTGGGACCATTGCGGCGTGATCGGCGAGAAGGGCTCCACCGTACTGGCCAAGGGCGACATGATGCCGGGCGCCGAGTTCTTTCCCGAAGCGCGGCTGAACTTCGCCGAGAACCTGCTAGCCCCCGGGAAGTTCGACGGCGAGGCGCTGGTCTTCCGAGGCGAGGACAAGGTCGCGACGCGCATGAGCCGCCGCGACCTCAGGGCGATGGTCTCGCGCCTGCAGCAGGCGTTCCGGGCCGAAGGCGTTAAGGCCGGCGACCGCGTGGCGGCGATGATGCCCAACATGCCCGAGACGATCGCGGCGATGCTGGCGGCGGCCTCGATCGGCGCGATCTGGTCGTCATGCTCGCCCGATTTCGGCGAGCAGGGCGTGCTTGATCGCTTCGGCCAGATCGAGCCGGTTATTTTCGTCACCGTCGACGGCTACTGGTACAACGGCAAGCCAATCGACATATCGGCCAAGGCGGCCGCGGTGGCCAAACGCATGCCGAGCGTACGCCGGACGATCGTGGTCGACTATCTGGGCAAGGCGGAGGACGGCGCGGACGCCATCGCGGGCGGCACGACGATGACCGACGTGCTGGCCGACTATGACGCGCATGAGCCGACATTCGAGCGGCTCGGCTTCAACCATCCGCTCTACATCCTGTTCTCGTCGGGCACGACGGGCATTCCCAAATGCATCGTCCACGGCGCCGGCGGCACGCTGATCCAGCACCTGAAGGAGCATCAGCTCCACTGCGGGGTGAAGCCGGGCGACCGGCTGTTCTATTTCACCACCTGCGGCTGGATGATGTGGAACTGGCTTGTGACGGGGCTGGCGAGCGGCGCGACGCTGCTGCTTTATGACGGCTCGCCCTTCCATCCGGACGGCAACGCGATTTTCGACTACGCCCAGGCGGAGAAGATGACGCATTTCGGCACGTCGGCGAAATTCATCGACGCCGTGCGCAAGGCCGGTCTGGAGCCGAAGAAGACGCATGACCTTTCTTCCGTGCGGTTCCTGTCGTCGACCGGATCGCCGCTCGCGCCGGAGGGCTTCACCTTCGTCTATGAGGGCATCAAGCAGGACGTGCATCTGGCTTCGGTGTCGGGCGGCACCGACATCGTTGCCTGCTTCGTGCTCGGCATCCCCACCAAGCCAGTGTGGATCGGCGAGATCCAGGGACCGGCGCTCGGCATGGCAACCGACGTGTGGGACGACGACGGCAGGCCGGTGCGCGGGGAGAAGGGCGAGCTGGTCTGCACCAAGGCGTTTCCCTCCATGCCGATCGCCTTCTGGAACGATCCCGACGGGGCGAAATACCGCTCGGCCTATTTCGAGCGCTTCGACAATGTTTGGTGCCATGGCGACTTCGCCGAATGGACCGAACATGGCGGCATCATCATCCATGGCCGGTCCGACGCGACGCTCAATCCGGGAGGGGTGCGCATCGGCACGGCCGAGATCTACAACCAGGTCGAGCAGCTCGAGGAAGTGGTCGAGGCGCTGTGCATCGGCCAGAGCTGGGACAGCGACGTGCGCATCGTGCTGTTCGTGCGGCTGGCGGACGGTGTGCGGCTGGACGAGGCGCTGGAGAAGAAGATCCGCGACAAGATCCGCTCGGGCGCGTCGCCGCGCCATGTGCCGGCCAGGATCGTGCCAGTCGCCGACATACCGCGCACCAAGTCGGGCAAGATCACGGAACTTGCGGTGCGCGACGTCGTCCATGGGCGGACCGTCAAGAACAAGGAGGCGCTCGCCAACCCCGAGGCGCTCGAGCTCTATCGCGACCTGCCGCAACTGGCCTCGTAAAGACGCGTGACGATCCCGCCACGGCGGCCGGCCGAGGTTAACGACAGGTGAACGCGGATGTTAACCGCGTTTTCACGTCCCGGTGCCGCCATTCGGATTCATCGCATTCCGGTAAGGAGCTGTTAAGGAACGGTCGTGATAGTCGTGCGCAACTTGAGGGAGCGATCCCGGCCTCGCACGTCCCCTGGAGGCAGCCCCTTCGCTCAAGCCCTACGTGACAGCAATTTTCAAGGCGCTTCGATCCGGAGCGCCTTTTTCTTTCGCGGCTGCTCAGGCTTCGCGGTCGCGGGACAGGGCACCCGACAAAAGCGCGACGGGCGCGAGCGCGGTGACGATGATCAGGAGCGCGGCGGCGGCGCCGTCCTCGACCACGCCGCGCGATGCGTTCTCGTAAACGAAAGTGGCGAGCGTGTTGAAGCCAAACGGGCGCAAGAGGATGGTCGCCGACAATTCCTTGGCCGTATCGACGAAGACCAGCACGCCGGCGCTCAGTATGGCGGGGCCGAGCAGGGGCAGCACCACACCGGCGGCGGCCTGATACGGCGCGCGACCGAGGCTGCGGGCGGCTTCGTCGAGATGCGGCGGCAGTTTCTCGATGCCCGAGCGGATCGCGCCCTCGGCGAGCGCAAGGAAGCGGATCGAGCAGGCCAGAACAACGGCCGTTATCGAGCCGGAAAACAGAAGCCCGGTGGAGACACCGAAATGCTCGCGTGCAAGCGCATCGACATGATTATCCAGCGAGGCGAGCGAAAACAGGAGGCCAAGGCCGAGAATGGTGCCTGGAAGCGCGTAGCCGACGGAGCCGATGCGCACCAGCAAGGCGGTCAGCCCCGAACGGGTGACGCGTAGCGCGTAGAGAAGAAGCAGCGCGGCGGCGATCGTCACCAGCGCCGTCAGCGTAGCGATGGACACCGTCGTGGCGAAGGCGGCATGAAGCGCGGGATCGGCGAACTGTTCGAGGCGAACGGCGACATAGCCGCCGAAGACCCAGAGCGGAATGCCGAAGCCGGCGGCCACCGGAAGCAGCAGGGCGATGACGGCAAGGGCGGCGCGGAGACCGCCGAGCGACACGCGCGGAGGCCGCGCCTTGAGATGGGTGGCACGGTGGGCATGGAAGCGCCTCGTCCTTCGGCCCCACTGCTCGGCCGCGATCAGTCCAGCGACGAGCACCAGCATGACCAGCGCGATCTGCGCCGCGCCTTCAAGGCTGCCGCGATTGAGCCAGGTCGAATAGACGGACAGCGTGAGCGTTCGCACGCCGAGATATTCGGCCGCGCCGATATCGTTGATCGCCTCCATCATCACCAGCGCGAGGCCCGCGACGATAGCCGGCCGCGCCACCGGCAAAAGCACCTTGACCAGAACGCGCGCGGGCCCCGCGCCGAGCGTGCGCGCGACATCGGCGATGCCGCGGCCCTGCAGGAGGAAGACGATGCGCGTGGTCAGGTAGACATAGGGATAGAGGACCGCCGAAAGCACGATCGCCGCCCCGGTGGTCGAGCGGATGTCGGGAAACCAGTAGTCGCGCGAGGTCTGGAAGCCGGCCGCCTCGCGCAGCAGCGACTGGACCGGGCCGGTGAAGTGGAAGAACTCGCCGAAGGCGTAGGCCGCCAGATAGGTGGGCACGGCGAGCGGCAGCACCAGAGCCCAGGCGAAGACGCGCCTGAATGGGAAATCGAAGGCGACAACCAGCCAGGCTGAGACGACGCCGATCGAGACCGTGCCGGCCGCCGTCAGGACGAGAAGATGGAGCGTGTCGCGAAGCGAGCGCGGCAGCACGTTCTCCGCCAGATGCGGCCAATCCGACCCGTCGCCGGAAAGCGCGATGCCGACCAGCGTCACGACCGGAACCGCGACGACAACGGCGACCAGCGCCGCGATGGCGACGGCGCCCCAATGGCGCGGCCGCCTCACGCGTTTGGGAGCGCGCGCCGGTCCCCGCGCCTCGGCCGGGACCGCGGTCATGGCGTGGCGCCGATAGCAAGCGGGCCGACCCGAAGGCCGGCCCCGCGAACGATCTGTTCCGGCACGGACGCGGCGATCAGCTTCCGGCGCCGTCGTCCACGCCGACGCGGTCAACCATCTCGGAGGCCGCCTTGCGGTTGGCCGCGATCTCCGACAGCGACAACGTGTCGGGCGTGATCTCGCCGAAGGACTCGACGATCTCGGAAGCGGCCACGCCCGGCTTGACCGGATATTCGAACACCTCCGCGGCGTAGATCTCCTGCGCCTCGTCGCTTGCCAGGAAACGCATCAGTTGCAGCGCGGCGTCCTTGTTGGGTGCGTTCTTCGCCAGCGCCATGCCCGAGATGTTGACGTGGGTCCCGCCCTCCTCGAAGGTCGGGAAGATCACCTTGATCGCCTTCGCCCAGTCCTTCTGCTCGGGCTCCTTCTCGTTGGTCATCATCAGGCCGACATAATACGTGTTGCCGAGCGCCAGGTCGCATTCGCCGGCCGCGATCGCCTTGGCGCCGCCGCGGTCGTTGCCTTCGGGCTTGCGCGCCAGATTGGCCTTGAAGCCCTTCATCCACTCCTCGGTCTTTTCCTCTCCCCAATGCGCGATCATCGAGGCGAACAGACCGATATTGTAGGAATGCTGGGCCGAGCGGATGCAGATCTTGCCCTTCCATTTCGGGTCGGCGAGATCGGCATAGGCCAGATCATCCTCCTCGACGCGGTCGACGGAGGCATAGACGACGCGGCCGCGCGTCGTCAGGCCGAACCAGTGGCCCTCCGGATCGCGGAATTGCTCGGGAATGTCGGCATTGATCTCCTCGTCCGTCACGGCCTGGGTGACGCCCATCTCCTTGGCGGCCGTGAGGCGGCCGATATCGACCGTCATGATCACGTCGGCCGGCGAATTGGTGCCCTCGGCGAGGATGCGATCCTCCAGCCCCTTGTCGAGGAACAGCACCTCCGTCGCGATGCCGGTTTCCTCGGTAAAGGCGTCGAGCACCGGCTTGATCAGGTCCGGCTGCCGATAGGAATAGATGTTGATCTTGTCCTGCGCGAGCGCGGCGCCCGCAAACAGAGTGGCAGCGATGGTCGCGGCGATGCCGGCGCCAAGGGCGCGGCTGGTGCGGCTCGGCATGGTGTCCTCCTGCTATCCGGTTCTCGCGCGCCTGCGGCGCGCGTTCGGGCCGAGGCGGCCTCGAACGCAGGCATCTACGCGGCCATAAACTTGATCGTCAAGGAAAACTTTAGAGGGAAGTGAAGTGAAAACAATAGTTTAGAATGGTTCTAAAGTGCTCCTGTGACCAGGCTTCGGGCTCGGTCGTCAGCTCGCCAGGACCCGCGTCGACGGAAAGGTCACTTCCACGAGGGTGCCTTCGCCGGGCGTGGAACTGATCGCGAAACGGGCGCGATTGGCCTCGACCATCGCCTTGGTGAGCGGCAGTCCCAGCCCCGTGCCGTCATTGCGCTGCCGTTTCAAGGCGTTGATGCGGCGAAACGGCTTCAGCGCCTGCTCGATTTCGGCCTGCGTCATGCCGATGCCGGTGTCACGCACGCGCATGACGACATCTCCCGACGCCTCGTAGGCCGTGGAGATGATGACCTGGCCGCCGGCCGGCGTGTAGCGCACCGCATTGGACAGTAGGTTGAGCGCGATCTGGCGGATCGAACGCAGGTCGGCGACGATTTCGGGCAGGCGCGCGGAGAAGCTGGAGCGGATGATGACGCGTTCGCGGTTGGCCTGCGGCTGCATCAGCGCCACGGTTTCGGTCAGCGTCTCGTTGAGCGACACCGCCTCGTAGCTCATCTCCTGCTCGCCGGCCTCGATCTTGGAGATGTCGAGCAGGTCGTTGACGAGGTCCAGCACGTGGTTTCCGGACCGGTTGATGTCGCGCAGATAGTCGCGATAGCGTTCCGAGCCGATCGGCCCGAACTTCTCGTCCATCATCAGTTCCGAAAAGCCGATGATGGCGTTCAGCGGCGTCCTGATCTCGTGGCTGATGCGCGCCAGGAAGTCGGATTTCTGCGACGAGGCCCGCTCGGCCTGCGACTTGGCCTGGGTCAGTTCCTCTTCGGCCCGCTTCCACTGCGTGATGTCGCGCAGCACCGCGCAGAAACCGCCTCCCGACAAGCGCCCCATCGTCATGAACATCGGAATGAAGCGGCCCTGCGCCTCGCGGCCGATCACCTCACGCCCGTCATTGAGCACGCTTGCGACGCCCGGCTCGCGCAGGCCCTCGAGATAGTCCCGCACCGCGCGCTGGCTCTCCAGCGCGAACAGCGAGGCGAAGGGCTTGCCCTTCACGTCGGCCGCGTCGAAGCCGAACAGCGCCTCGGCCGGCCGGCTGATCGAGCGGATCTCGCCGTCGGGCTCGACGATGACCAGTCCGTCGGTGGCTGTGTCGACGATGGCGCGCATTTCAGCCAGCCTGGCGCGGAGCTCGACCGGATCGTCGCCGTCCTCGTCGTCATCGCCGGACTCGGCGGGGCCGGCCATGCGCAGCGCCAGAAGGAGCGCCTTGCCGCCGCGCCACGGCACGGACTGGAGATGCCCCTCGGCGGCGAACTCCTCGCCGGCGGCGGTACGAATGCGGAGCATGCGGCCCCTGTCGACCGTCTCGGCGGGCTCGACCGTGCCGGCGATCAGCGCGTCCAGCCCGCCCGCCTCCGACAGGCGGTCGAGATTTTCGTAGCCGGTGAGGTCGAGAAACTCCCGATTGGCGAAATGGAGCACGTCGCCGGAATGGACCAGAAGCGGCAGCGGAAGCCTCGACAGGATCGCCACGTCGTCCGCGACATCGGCGGCCGGCAGGTGGAAGGCCGCCGGAACGTGTCCGCCCGGCGCCTCGCGATCGGCCTCGGGCGGCGGCTCGGAGAATAACGCCTCGACGGCAGGCCCGTCATACGCCCCGCCCTCGACAACCACGCTTTCCTCGTCGCTGGCCGGTCCGGCCGCCTCGGCCGTTCCGGCGTCGTCATCGGCCGCCTGGACCACTTCCGGCGTTTCGGCGTCATCGGCGGCAGGCCCGTCATACGCCTCGCCGTCGACAACCACGCTTTCGTCGTCGCCGGCCGGTTCGGCCGCCTCCGCCGCGTCGGCGTCGTCATCGGTCGCCTGGACCACTTCCGGCGTTTCGGCATCATCGCCGGCCGCTACGTCGTCATGGTCGACAGGTTGCGCGTCCCCCGGTTCCGGCGAAACGGGAGCGTCGGCGCGCACCACGATCTCCTCGCCATCACGCTCGCCTATGACGGCGTCGTCCTCGCCCAATGGCGGGGCGGAAGCCTCTTCGTCGGCCACCTCCGCCGTCGGCTCGTCTTCGGCGGGTCCAGTGTCGACAGAGGCCGGGATGGCCTCGATGGCGTCGACCGGTCCGTGATCGGCGGCATGCGGGGGCGCCGACGCCTGCGCGGCCGATCCGGTTTCGCCGTCGTCTCCGGCGAATTTCTTCAGCCGGTCGCCGATCTCGCGAAAGGCGTTGGTCTCGACGGGGCTGAGCGTCCGGGCTGGTTCGGACCGCCGCTCGGCCAGCCGGACGACCTTGTCGGTTTCACGCCGGTCGGGGCCAGGCGCGACCGCGATCGCGGGCCTCTCGCCCTGAAACGGGTCCGGTTCGGCGGCCGCGTCCTCTGTAGCGGCGGGCGCATCCGTCCCGGCGGAAGGGGCATCACCGTCGGACGCATCGGCATATTCGACGATATCGGCCATGCGCGCGACGCCGAAGCCGCGAAAGCCCTCGAACTCGCGCTCGCGCGAATAGGTCGGCAGGGCCGCGAGGTCGACCGGCACCCTGAGCCGCGTCCCGGCGATCGGCCAATAGACCATGCGTCCCGACCAGGTGTCGCGCCTCTCCAGGAGCGCGGCGACGGTGCGGTCCGGGTCGAGGTCGAGAGCGGCGGCGACCTCGGCGAATGTCCGACCCATCAGATCGGTGTCGGCCATGCCCACGGCCCGCGCGAAGTCGGAGGAGATCGCACTGAAGCGACCGGCCGCATCGGTCCGCCACACGAAGCGGATCGCCGGACGCTTGCGTTGGGCGGGCGCGTCGTCATTGCCGAAATACCAATCGTCGCGACCGGAATGCGCCGGCGCGGGCTCGGCCCCGGCCGACGGCTCGACCCGGTCGACGGACCTGTCGGAGGAACGGCTGTCCTGCTCGGGCATGACGGTGGGAGCCTCGGCTTCCGGCGCCGGTCCGGCGTGGTCGTTCGAGACAGGATTGGCGTCCCCGGCGACCGGCGGGACATCCTCGGGCCCGGCCGTACCGGCCTGATCGGGGAGGTCGGCCGCGTTACCCGCCGCATCTTCGAGCGGCGCAAGCAGGGCGGCCGGTTCAGCGCCCCCGCCCGCCCGTTCCGCCGCCGAGTCCCCCTCGTCGAGCACGACGACGAGAAAGCACGGGGGCGTTTCGGCAAGACGGGCAAGCCCCATCGGCAGCGACCGCGCACCGGCCCTGACCATGCGCTTGCGGGTCGGTTCGCCGGTCGCCGCGTCCCGGGCCAAAGCGTGCATGTCGAGATCGAGGCCCGACCAGCCGGGCGTCGAGGCGATGACGGCACCGGCGCCGTCGACGAGCGCGGCGTAGCGGCCCTCGCCACCGAAGCCGGAGAGGACGCGGCCCGCGATCTCCGCCGGTTCATGGGCCGCCGCCGGCCCGGCCGGCGAGGCCAGCATGATGGCGACTTCGCCATCGGGCATGCGCAATTCGTCGGCCTCGACCGAGGCGGCACGGCTGCCGAAGCCCGAAGACAGGCGCAGCACGACGCGCCGGCCGCTACCGATGCGCGGAAAACCCGGCGTAGCGGCGATCTGCCGGCGTTGCGCGGCGGTCAGGCCCGATCGCGCGCCCATGATCGATTCAATGTCCTCATGGCCGAACAGCGCGCAGCCCGGCCCGTTGGCCCACAGGACGTCATCGAGGCCGGCGGCCAGCACCACGATCGCATCGCCGCGCAGGAGACGGGCGCGCACGGGATCGAGAGCGGCGACATCGATGAAGGAATATCCCGTCCTGGCCATGCAGTATCCGCGAACCCGTTCTTGCCGACCCCGTCCCGGGCGCCGAGAAATTTAACGCTTCATTAATAATAGGACCCTCCCGAAACGTCCACAAACAGCCCGATTCGACAAGTCGTGTTCCTCGCGCGTGGTTAACCAGGCGCCAAGGCCCTGGTTTCGCAATGCAATATCTTTTATGTTGCAATGCACAATAGCTTGCGCTATATGTCTTTCCGAAACGCCGGCAACCGTCCGGTTCAAGACATCGAAAGGACAGCAACCATGAGCAAGACCGCCAAAACCGACACGATCGAAATGGCCGCTTTCGACACCACTGCCGCAGTGGACCAGCTCCGCAACTTCACCGAGAAGAGCGTCGAGCAGTCGAAGGAGACCTACGCCAAGCTGAAGGCGGGCGCCGAAGAGGCCCAGAAGACCATCGAGACGACGTATGAGACCGCCCGTTCGGTCAGCGCCGACCTGACGCTCAAGACGATCGCGGCCATGCGCGCCAATGCCGAGGCCAATTTCTCCCACATGGAGAAGCTGATCGCCGCCAAGTCGTTCTCGGAAGTGCTCGAACTCCAGACCGCCTTCCTGCGCCAGCGCATGGAAATGACCCTGGAACAGGCCAAGGAGATGCAGGCCGCCTCCACGAAGGCCGCCGAGGACCTGTCCAAGCCGGCCAAGACCGCCGTCGACAAGGCGATGACGGAACTGAAGGCCGCCTGACCCGTTAGGGCAAGAAGTACGCCGCCGAACGATCATCCTCCTCCCGTCGTTCGCGGCCAGGCCGGCACCTCCTCCCGCCGGCCATAACAAGAAAAGGACCGGGACCTCCTCCCCCCGGTCCTTTTCTTTTTGGGCGGGTCCGCCCTCACATGCGGCGCACGATCACGCTGCCGGTGGAATAGCCCGCGCCGAAGGAGCAGATCACGCCGAGACTGCCGGCCGGCAGGTCCCTGGAATATCGCGCGAAGGCGATGATCGAACCGGCCGACGAGGTGTTGGCATAGTCCTGCAGCACGTTGGGCTGCTCGCCCGGTTCCGGCCTGCGGCCAAGCACCTTCTCGCCGATCAGGTCGTTCATGTTGCGGTTGGCCTGGTGGAGCCACAGCCGGGACAGGGAAGAGGGCTCCACGCCCTCGTCCGCCAGATGGCCGCGTATCAGCTCGACGACCATCGGCACGACCTGTTTGAAGACCTTGCGACCCTCCTGGTAGAATTGCATGTCGCGGCGGTCGGTCATGTGACCCTCGCGGGTGCGGCGCAGAAAGCCGTTGTTGTTGCGGATGTTGTTGGAGAACTCGGTCAGGAGCCGCGTCGAGACGATCTCCCAGGCGCCGTCGCGCGCGGCATCCGCGCGTTCCATGAGCACGGCCGTGCACACATCGCCGAAGATGAAATGGCAGTCGCGGTCACGCCATTCATGGTGGCCCGAGGTGATTTCGGGATTGACCATCAGGATGGCGCGGGCCGATCCGGACCGGATCATGTCGGCGGCCGCCTGGATGCCGAAGGTCGCCGACGAGCACGCGACGTTCATGTCGAAGGCGAAACCCTTGATGCCGAGGGCCTGCTGGACCTCGATCGCGATCGCCGGATAGGGGCGTTCGTGATTGGACGCCGCGCAGATGACGGCATCGACGTCGTCGGCGGTGCGGCCGGCCATTTCGAGCGCCTGATCGGCGGCCTTGACCGATATCTCGGCCATGATCGACAGGTCCTCGTCGGCCCGCTCGGGCAGGAGCGGATGCATCACACCGGGATCGAGGATGCCGGTGCGCGTCATCACGCGGCGGCGCTCTATGCCCGACGCCTTGAGGATGAACTCCTCCGACGACATGGGCATCGGCTCGGGCTCGCCGGCCGTGATCGCCTCGGCATGCAGCGCGTTCTGGCGATGGGCATACTCGTTGTAGGCCGCGACCAGTTCGGCATTGGTGATGGTTTCCTCGGGCGTGAAGACGCCCGTGCCCGAAATGGCGACTTTCGTCATGCCCTGTCGTCTCCCGAACGGCCGTCTGCGCGGCTTCCCGTCTTCCCGATCTAGATCGCAATCGCTCCAATTCCACAAGCAGGCAGGGCTGGAACGAATTCGCGCCGCAGGACTTATGCGACCAATGATTCCCTCGGGAGGCACGCAATGCGCAAGCTCATCTTCACGGCTCTCGCCCTGGCGGCGTGGCGGTGGCTGACCAGCCCCAGCGCGAAGACCGCGCCCGCGCCGGCACCCGCACGGCCCAAGACATCGGCCCGCCGGCCCGCCCAGCGCCGGACGGCGACGGCGAAGCGTTCGCCATGACGGATGTTATCTACGAAGTGGTCCAGCATGACGGCGGCTGGGCCTACTGCTCCAACGGCGTCTATTCCGAGACCTTCTCGACCCATGACGAGGCGCTGGCGGCCGCACGCCGGGTCGCGGCCGAGCACCAGATCGGCGGCAGGACCCGCGAAATCTCCTACCAGGACGCCGACGGCAAGTGGCATCGGGAAGTCGCGCAGGGAGATGATCGGCCCGAGGCCGAGGTCAAGGACGACGGCGACTGACCGCTCAGATGCAGCGGCCGCCGTCTACCTCCAGCGCCACGCCGGTGATGAATTCCGCCTCGTCGGAGGCCAGCCACAACGCGGCATTGGCGATGTCGAGCGGCGTGGAGAGGCGTCCGAGCGGAATGGACGCCCGGAAAAGGGCGCGCTTTTCGGGCGTGTCCTCGCCCATGAACTGAGCCAGCATGCCGGTCTCGCCGGCGACCGGGCACAGGCAGTTGACGCGGATTCCCTTCGGGGCAAGCTCGACCGCCATAGACTTGGTGGCCGTGATCGCCCAGCCCTTGGACGCGTTGTACCAGGTGAGCCCGGGCCTCGGCCTCAGGCCGGCCGTCGACGCGGTTGTGATGATGGAGCCGCCGCCCTGGCGCCCCATGAGGGGCACAACGGCGAGAGCGGCGTGATAGATCGCCTTCATGTTGACAGCCACGATGCGGTCGAAGGTTTCCTCGTCGACCTTGAGCATGTCGCCGTTCACATGGGTGACGCCGGCATTGTTGACCATGACGTCGACGCGGCCGAACTTCTGCTCGGCGGCGGCGACCAGATCATCCATGTCGGCGCGGCGAGACACGTCCGCCCTGACCGAATGGGCGGCCTCGCCGATCTCGCGCGCGACGCGATCGGCACCGGCCCCATCGAGGTCGGCGACGATGACGCGCGCGCCCTCCTCGGCGAAGCGCCGCGCCATCCCTTCCCCGAAGCCGGAAGCGCCGCCCGTGATGATGGCCACCTTTTCTGCCAGACGTCCCATATGCTTTTCCTTACCCGTGATTGAACACGACGGTCTTGGTCGCGCTCATGTCGTACAGCGCCTCGAAGCCCTTCTCGCGGCCATGGCCGGATTTGCGGAATCCGCCGAAGGGCAGTTCGATGCCGCCGCCGGCGCCATAGCCGTTGACGAAGACCTGCCCTGCCCGCACGCGTTTGGCGACCCTGTGCTGGCGGGCCCCGTCGCGGGTCCACACGCCGGCGACAAGCCCGTAATCGGTCGCGTTGGCAAGACGGATTGCGTCGGCCTCGTCGTCGAAGGCGAACAGGGCCAGCACCGGGCCAAACACCTCCTCGCGGGCGAGTTCAAGCGCCGGATCGACGGCGCCGAACAGAACCGGGGCGAAATAGAAGCCTTCCTTCGGCGCGTCATGGTCCACCGAACCGCGCGCCAGGACCTCGACGCCGGCCTGCTCGGCCGCCGCGACCATGCCGGCAACCCGGTCCTTCTGCCTGGCGTTGATCAGCGCGCCGAGATCGAGATCGGCGTCATGCGGTCCCGCGACAAGCGCGGAGAAACGCTCGGCCAGCGCTGTGGCGACCCGGTCGTAGGCCGGGCGCTCGATCAGGATACGGCTGCCGGCCGAGCAGGTCTGGCCGCCATTCTGGATGATCGCGTTGACGAGAACCGGCAGCGCGGCGTCCAGATCGGCGTCCGCGAAGACGATCTGCGGCGACTTGCCGCCAAGCTCCATCGTGGCGCCGCGATTGTTGCGGGCGGCGGCGGCCTGGATCGCGGCCCCTGTCGGCGGCGATCCGGTGAAGGTGACATAGTCGATGTCCGGGTGAGCCGAAAGCGCGGCTCCCGCCTCGGCGCCATATCCCGTCAAGACATTGAAGACGCCGGCCGGGAAGCCGGCCTCGAGTGCGAGTTCCGCGATTCGGATCGCGGTCAGCGAGGCATCCTCGGCCGGCTTGACCACCAGCGTGTTGCCCATGGCGAGCGCGGCACCCGCCACCCGCGCCAGGATCTGCAGCGGGTAGTTCCAGGGAACGATGCCGGCCACCACGCCATGGGGCTCGCGCAGGGTCATCGCCGTGTAGCCGTCGAGGAACGGTATCGTGTCGCCATGGATCTTGTCGGCGGCGCCGCCATAGAACTCGTAGTAGCGCATGGTGGCGGTCACGTCGGCGCGGCCCTGGCGGACCGGCTTGCCGGTATCGCGCGATTCCAGCGCGGCAAGTTCCTCGGCGTTTCTTTCGATCAGCAGACCCAGACGCGTGAGGCAGCGTCCGCGATCGGCCGGCGCCATGCGACTCCACGGACCGTTCTCGAAGGCGCGGCGCGCGGCGGCGACGGCGGCATCCACATCCGCCTCAGCCGAGGCCGGGATCGACGCGAAGACCCTGCCGTCGGACGGGCAGGCGACGTCGATGCGGCGCCCCGAAAGGGCGTCGACCGACCTGCCGTCGATCAGGTTCATGAAGGCGACGCCTTCCGCGACCGTACGCGAAACATGGGTTCCCATAACCGCTTCCTTCCGTCTTGCCACGCCGCGACACGCGTCTATGTTGCAACTGCGAAGGCGGCCCGCGACATCCTAGCGACAAAGCGAGCCGCGACGGCCATGTCAAGCCTGCGTCAAAGGTCCGCACCGGATCGGGCCTTGGCATTTTAAATCGATTAGATTATCAGAGGGCGAGTTTTCGGACATCGCGATCGCATGACCAGCCAGACCATTCCCGTCGAGCCCTTCGATTTCGTCATTTTCGGCGGCACGGGCGACCTAGCCGAGCGAAAGCTGCTGCCTGCCCTCTACCAGCGGCAGATGGCCGGGCAGTTCTCGGAGCCGACGCGCATCATCGGCGCGTCGCGCTCGAAGATGACGGACAAGGCCTATCGCGACTTCGCGGCCAAGGCGATCACCGACCACGTCTCATCCGACGAGATCGACGGCAAGGAGTTGCAGCGTTTCCTGCAGCGGCTGACCTATGTCTCGGTCGACGCAATGTCGGGGACCGGCTTCGAGGCTCTCAAGCAGGCGCTGGGCGAGGAGGAACGCATCCGCGCCTATTATCTCGCCGTTGGGCCGGCCCTGTTCGGCGAGATCGCGCGGAACCTCCAGAAACACGCGATGGTGAGCGGCCAGTCGCGCATCGTCGTGGAGAAGCCGATCGGCCGCGACCTCGCCTCGGCCAACGAGCTTAACGACGCCATCGGCGAGGTGTTCGACGAGCACCAGATCTTCCGCATCGATCATTATCTGGGCAAGGAGACGGTGCAGAACCTGATGGCGCTGCGCTTCGCCAATGCGCTCTACGAGCCGCTCTGGAACTCCGCCCATATCGACCATGTGCAGATTACGGTCGCCGAGACGATCGGCCTGGAGGACCGCGTCAGCTATTACGACAAGGCGGGCGCGCTGCGCGACATGGTGCAGAACCACATGCTGCAGCTCCTTTGCCTAGTGGCGATGGAGGCGCCTTCGGCCATCGACGCCGACGCCGTGCGCGACGAAAAGCTGAAGGTGCTGCGAGCGCTGAAGCGGGTCAACGGCGCCGAGGCGCCGAAGCACACCGTGCGCGGACAGTACCGCGCCGGCGCCTCTGCCGGCGGCGCGGTGCAGGGTTATCTGGAGGAACTCGGCAACGGCCGGTCGACCACCGAAACCTTCGTCGCCATCAAGGCGGAGATCGCCAACTGGCGCTGGGCGGGCGTACCCTTCTATCTGCGCACGGGAAAGCGCCTGGCGCAGCGCGTCTCCGAGATCGTGATTGAGTTCAAGCCGATCCCGCATTCGATCTTCGGCGAGAACGCCGGCCGCGTGCATGCCAACCAGCTCGTCATCCGGCTCCAGCCCGACGAGGGCGTCAAGCAGTGGATCATGATCAAGGATCCCGGTCCGGGCGGCATGCGACTAATGCATGTGCCGCTCGACATGAGCTTCGCCGAATCCTTCGGGGTCAGGAACCCGGACGCCTATGAGCGGCTGATCATGGACGTGGTGCGCGGCAACCAGACGCTGTTCATGCGCCGCGACGAGGTGGAGGCCGCATGGCGCTGGATCGACCCGATCCAGGACGCGTGGGAGGAAAACCGGCAGGATGCGCAGGGCTACACCGCCGGCACGTGGGGACCTTCATCGGCGATCGCCCTGATCGAGCGCGACGGCCGCACCTGGCACGAGAGCGGCTGAACCGGGTATGCGGCGACACCTTTTCGACGCGCGCGAGGATCTGGCGAACTCGCTGGCACGGCGCGTGTCGGAGACATTGAACAAGGGGCTGGAGGCGCGCGGCGCGGCCTCGCTGGCGATCTCGGGCGGATCGACGCCGGGCCGCTTCCTCGACGCGCTGTCGAAGGAACGGATCGACTGGACGAAGGTGGGGATCACGCTGGTCGACGAGCGTTTCGTGCCGCCTTCGTCCGACAGGTCGAACGAGAGGCTTGCGCGCGAGCGCCTGCTGCACAACGAGGCCAGGCTGGCGCGCTTCGTGCCGCTTTATTCAGCCGCCGCCACCGCCGAGGAGGCGGCGCGCGCGGCCGAGGCCGGCATCGCGCTCCTGCCGAAGCCTTTCGATGCCGTGATCCTCGGCATGGGAACGGACGGACACACCGCGTCGTTCTTTCCCGATGCGGGCAATCTCGCCGAACTCCTCGATCGCGATGGCCGGCGGCTGGTCCTCGCCGTCGATGCGCCATCGGCCGGGGAGCCCCGGCTTACGCTGACCCTGCCGCTTCTCGTCGAGGCGCGGTTCCTGGCGCTGCATATCGAGGGCGGCAAAAAGCGGGAGGCGCTGGACGCCGCACTCGCCGATGGCGGTCCCGAAACGCCGATCCGGGCCGTCGCCGACGCCGCGCCGCGACTGGAACTCTACTGGGCGCCATAGGAGACTTCCCATGCCGACCGACACGATCACCGCCGTCACCGACCGGATCCGCGAACGTTCGAAACCGACGCGCGAAGCCTATCTGGCGCGTCTCGACGCGGCCGGGGCGCCACGGGCCAACCGCACCGCGCTGTCATGCGGCAACCTCGCCCACGGCTTCGCCGCCTGCGGACCCGCCGACAAGGCCGCGCTTTCGGGCGACGCGGTGCCCAATCTGGGGATCATCACCGCCTATAACGACATGTTGTCGGCGCACCAGCCCTACGAGACCTTTCCGCCGCTCATCAAGAAGGCCGCGCAGGATGCCGGCGGCGTGGCCCAGGTCGCGGGCGGCGTGCCGGCTATGTGCGACGGCGTCACGCAGGGGCGGCCGGGCATGGAACTGTCGCTGTTCTCGCGCGACGTGATCGCCATGGCGGCGGCGATCGGCCTGTCGCACGACATGTTCGACGCGGCCGTCTATCTGGGCATCTGCGACAAGATCGTGCCGGGGCTGACGATCGCGGCGCTGACCTTCTCGCACCTGCCGGCCGTGTTCATTCCCGCCGGCCCGATGACCTCTGGCCTGCCCAATGACGAGAAGGCACGAATCCGCCAGCTCTATGCGGAGGGCAAGGTCGGCCGGGCCGAACTGCTGGAGGCCGAATCGAAATCCTATCACGGGCCGGGCACCTGCACCTTCTACGGCACCGCGAACTCCAACCAGATGCTGATGGAGATCATGGGCCTCCACACGCCAGGATCGTCCTTCATCAATCCCGGAACGCCGCTACGCGACGCGCTGACGGCCGAAGCGGCGCGGCGCGCGCTGTCGATCACCGCGCTCGGCAACGAATACACGCCGGTCGGCCGCATGATCGACGAGCGCTCCATCGTCAACGGCGTGGTCGGGCTCAATGCCACGGGCGGGTCGACCAATCACACGATCCATCTCATCGCCATGGCGGCAGCCGCCGGGATATCGCTCACCTGGCAGGACATTTCCGACATTTCCGACACCGTACCGCTTTTGGCGCGTATCTATCCGAACGGGCTGGCCGACGTGAACCATTTCGCCGCGGCCGGCGGCATGGGCTTCCTGATCCGCGAACTGCTCAATGCGGGCCTGCTGCACGAGGACGTCTCGACCGTCTGGGGCGAAGGCTTGCGACCTTACACGGTCGAGGCGCGGCTCGGCGCGGATGGCGCGGTGGAACGCGTTCCCGCGCCCAGGCAAAGCGGCGACGAGAAGGTGCTGGCGCCCTATCCGAAGGCCTTCCAGCCCACCGGCGGCCTGCGCGTGCTGAAAGGCAATCTGGGCGCCGCCATCATCAAGACCTCGGCGGTCAAGCCCGAGCGGCGCGTGATCGAGGCGCCGGCCAAGGTGTTCGACGGCCAGGAAGGGCTGAACGAGGCCTTCAAGGCGGGCGAGCTCGATGGCGATTTCGTCGCCGTCGTGCGCTTCCAGGGGCCGAAGGCGAACGGCATGCCCGAACTGCACCGCCTGACGACGGTTCTGGGAGTCCTGCAGGATCGGGGCCAGAAGGTGGCGCTGGTGACCGACGGACGCATGTCGGGCGCCAGCGGCAAGGTGCCGGCCGCTATCCATGTCACGCCGGAGGCCGCCGAGGGCGGTCCCATCGGCCGGATCGCGGACGGCGATCTGGTGCGCCTCGACGCCGAGGCGGGAACGCTGGAGGTGCTGGTCGAAGAGGCGGAATTCGCGGCACGGCCGGCCGCGGAGGCCGATCTCACCGCCAATGGCTTCGGGCTGGGCCGCGAACTCTTCGCGGGCATGCGCGCGATGGCCAGCCGCGCCGACGCGGGGGCGGCGGCGTTCGGTTGGTCAAGTAGTGTGGAAACCTCACGCGTCGAGGCGTGATTCCTGCACTGCCTGCACGAAGATACGCCGCGCCACTTGAACCGAGGTACGGCCTTCCACGGCATCGGCGCAGGCGCGGCTCGCCGCCCAGTACCATTTGCCGCGCGTGGGTGGCCAGGCCTTGCTGAGCGCCATCGCGGCCTCGAGCGGCGTCCGGACCTCGGAGATGCCGTTGCCCTCGCGCCGGAGGCGGACCGGCTCGTGGAATGCCTGGTTCGCGGCGACCTTGCCTTCAGAGGAAGAGGAGTGTTCGATCATGGCGCTGCCCCTCACGGATTGTGTCACCACAATGCATGCCGTGAAAGAAGGTTCCGTGAAGCCGCGCACATTTTCGCCATCGTCGTAAATGGCCTCTCAATAGGCTGTGCGGCGCTCTTCCGAAGGCGGCCGGCCGAACTGGAGGCGATAGCTCTGGGCGAAATAGGAGTGCGAGGTGAAGCCTGTCGCGATCGCAACATCGAGGATCGGCAGATTGGTCTGCCGCAGCAGTTCGCGCGCCCGCTCCAGCCTGAGCCTCATATAGTAGCGGCCGGGCGTCATGCCGAGATGGCGAAGAAAGAGACGTTCGACCTGACGCACCGACAGGCCGGCTGATTTCGCGAGGTCGACGGCCGAATAGGGCTCGTCGAGATTGTCGGCCATCAGTTCGACGATCTTGCGCAGCTTCTCCGACTTGCCGGTCAGGTCGCGCTCGGGCCCGACGCGCTGGCGGTCGCCGGCCGAGCGGATGCGCTCGTGATGGAACTGGTTGGCCACCTCGTTGGCGAGCGTCGAGCCGTGGTCGTGGCGTATGATCTCCAGCATGAGGTCGATCGAGGTCGTTCCGCCGGCGCAGGTGTAGCGCTTGCGGTCGATCTCGTAGACATTGCCGGTGCACTCGATGTCGGGAAACCGCTCCTTGAAGCCGGCCTTGTTTTCCCAGTGGATGGTGCAGCGATGGCCTTCGAGCTGGCCGGCCTCGGCCAGGATGTGCGAACCGACGGACAGTGCGCCCAGCGCGCAGCCCCTGCGGCCAAGCTGGCGCAGGCCGCCCAGCACCTTGGACTTGCCGGGGAATTCGAGGCTGAGTCCGACGCACACGAACAATATGTCGGGCGGCGAGAGGTCGGCGATCGCATAGTCGATCTTGAGTGGCAGCCCGTTCGAGGCGATCACAGCTTCGCCGTCGGCCGAAACGGTCTTCCAGGAATAGACATCGCGACCGATCAGGCGATTGGCCGAGCGGAACACGTCGATGGCCGCCGCGAGCGAGAACATCGAGAACTTGTCGACCAGCAGGAATGCGAATTCGCGCGGCGGGTTGGCGGGCTCGACCATGAATGGCGCTTCTACATGAAGGCAAGCGGCGCGCAAAGCGCCCGCCCGCTCAGAAGCGCGGCGGCTCGCGGCCTGCGGCCCGGCTGGCGGAGACGACGGTGTTGGCCATCAGCATGGCGATGGTCATCGGGCCCACCCCGCCAGGCACGGGCGTGATGGCGCCGGCACGCGCTTCGGCCTCGCCATAGTCGACGTCGCCGACCAGCCGCGTCGCGCCCTCGCCTTTGTCGGGCGCCGGCACGCGGTTGATGCCGACGTCGATCACGGTGGCGCCGGGCTTGATCCAGTCGCCCTTTATCATGCGCGGCCGCCCTACGGCCGCCACGAGAATGTCGGCCCGGCGGCAGACCCCGGCCAAGTCGGCGGTGCGGGAATGGGCGATCGTCACGGTCGCGTTGGCGGCGAGCAGCAGGTTGGCCATCGGCTTGCCGACGATGTTGGACCGGCCGACGACGACGGCGTCGAGACCGGAGAGATCACGTCCCCTCGCCTTCTCGATCAGGATCATGGAGCCCGCCGGCGTGCACGGCACGAACGCCTCGTCGACCTGGCCGGCGCCGAGCCGGCCGACATTGATCAGGTGGAATCCGTCGACATCCTTGTCGGGGGCGATCGTCTGGATGATGCGGCCCGCATCGATGTGATCGGGAAGCGGAAGCTGGACCAGTATGCCGTGAATGGCGGGATCGGCGTTGAGCGCCTCGACCAGCGCGACGAGATCGGCCTCGCTCGTGGACGCCGCCAGCGTGTGCTGGACCGAATGGAAGCCGCACTCCTTCGCCGTGCGCGATTTCGACGCGACATAGACCTGGCTGGCCGGATCCTCGCCGACGATCACGACGGCCAGCCCCGGCGTCGTGCCGATGGCGGCCAGTTCGGCCGAAGCCGTCTTGACCTTGTCCACGACCGCGGCGGCAGCCGCCTTTCCGTCTATCCGTTCCGCCATGGCCCTCACCTTCTCGCTTCGCGGTCGCCGAATCGCACGATATCGGCCGTCACAATCCCGCAGCAGCGGCGTTGGATGCCGCAAAGGCGAAGTCCGTCAAGACCCGGATCAGAAAACCCGGCGCCTGCGGCTTTCGGTGAGGTCCTGGATCGCCTCGCGCAATTCGCGCAGATTGCGCTGGATCTCGTCCATGTCCGAAATGTCGTCGGCATCATCGTCATTGCTGATGACCGACAGGTGCGGCGGCTCGCGCTCGCCAGGCGGCTGCGAGGCGACATACGGCTCGGCGAAGGCCTGGGCATGCATGGTGCCGTGATGCGAAACCGGCGCCCAGCCCGCCGGCGCGGCATGAGCCCGTGGATGGGGCGGCGCGTGATCCTGCCAGGCCTCAGTCGGGTGATAATGGGGGCGGGAGTGCTGGACGGCACGATCGCCGGGCCAAGCATGAGGCCCACCATGTCCGGTCGAATGCCGATCGCGTTCGCCGCCATGGGCCGGATGCATCGCGTGGGCCGGATGCATCGCGGCGCTCTCCTGCCAGGTTTCGCCAGCGCTGGTCGATTGGCCTCGAGCGGGCGCCGTGCCGCCCAGCGGCGGCGTGTCATCACGATGATCGTCCGGATCCCAGTCCCGACGCTGACCCGGCCCATCCAAACCGAAGCCGTTTTCACGCAGGCTGCGCCAGGTCCCGCTGGCGGCGCCGAAAGCCACGCCGAGGGCAAATCCGAGCAAGGCGAAGCCGATCGCGATGGCGGAGCGGGACGGTCCGACCGGAAGAAGCGGCGGATGCGCCTCGGAGATGACGCTGACATTGGCGGTGTTCAGAGACTGCTGCTGCCCCGTCTCGCGGGCGCGCAGCAGGAAGGATTCATAGACGGCGCGCTTGGAGGCGGCATCGCGCTCCAGTTCGCGCAGCGTCACCATGTCGTCGCCCACGTTGCCGTGACGAACCTTGAGCTGCGCGAGCCGGGACGCCAAGTCCTGCTCGAGTTGGACCGCGCGGCGCAGATCGACCTGGATCGACTGGTTGATGCGGCGGATCTCCGCCCTGATCTGGTCGCGTGCGCCCCGGAGTTGGGCCTCGATGTCGAGGCGCCGCGGATGCCGGGGGCCGAGCCGCACCGCGAGACGATCCGCTTCCTGCGCCAGGCTCGAATATTGCGCGCGAAGTTCGGTCATGAGCCCGGACTGGATTTCCTCGGGCAATGAGCCGCCGACAACGTCGTCGACGCCGAGTTCGCGGACCGAATCGGCGCGGGCGTTGAGCTCGATGGTGCGGGCGCGCGCCACCGACAACTGCTCGTTCAACTTGACGATCTCGTCGTCGGTGATCAGCCGTCCCTGCGGATCAATGATCTCGTTTTCGGCCTTGAAGGTCTCGACCGCTCGCTCTGCCTGCTGGACCTCCGCGCGCAGATCGTCGAGACGGCTCGTCAGTTCCTCGGTGGCGCGCACGGCGGTGCCGGACTGAAGTTCGCCATAGGTCTGGAGAAAGACGCGCACCACCGTGTTGGCGATCAGCGCCGACTTGTCGGGATCCTGAGTCCGCGCCCGGATCGTGATGACGAATGTCTTGGCGCCGCGCTCGATCGTGAGCGCCTCGTAGAGATTGCCGACCGCGTTGGACTGCCTGACCCGGTCCGAGGTCGGTCCGTCCGACGGCGACAGGAGCCCGCGAAGGTTCGCCACAAGACCGGTGATCGAGAAGCCGCCGCCTTCGCCGTTGAATTCGGGGTCTTTGTCCAGCGACAATTGCTCGACGACCCTGTCGATGACGGTGCCGGATTCCATGATGCGGATCTGGTTTTCCACGATGGCCAGGATCGCATCGGAGGGTAGGCCGTCGCGGGACAGTTCCCGCTCGACGATGTTGAGGTTGCGCGGGTCGACGATCAGTTCGGTCGTAGCCTCGTAGAGCTTGGGCGTGTTCAACGCCACGACGACGCCAACCAACCCGCCGATGATCGTCGCCACGACGATCCAGTAGCGCGCTGCAAGGATGCCGGAGATGACCGTCACGGGATCGATCAGCGGCTTCCAGTAGGGGTTGTCGGACGCGTTCGCCTGATGCCGGACGTCGCGCGCGACGACGGGGACGTCGTCGCGGCGAGGTGCGGGAGCAGGACGCGGCGCCTCGGCGCTGGACGGTTCATAATTCCCAGAGGCCGGCGATTTGGACCAGCGCCAACCCGTGAGCCGGTCACGCAAGCGGCTCAGGAGACCGCGCGCATTCCCATCGTCTTGCGGGATGCTGGCGGAACCGGCCGTGTCCGAGGCGGGCGTCGCGCTCGCCCCTGCGCGTTTCCGGCCGGAAGCAGGTTCCGGCTCGACAGGCACGTCCGCGAAGCCGTTCGCTTGCCCTTCGGCCGCATACGCCCTCCGCCGGGCATCGCCGGCCACGGTCTGATCAAGAGCCGGTCTCGTGGCCTCGGGTACCCGATCCGCGTCAGCGTCCCGAGGCGCGAAGGCCAGCAGCGAGCCCTTTCGCCGGCCGGTATCGCGGTCTTGAACATCTGACATGCGTCGCATCCGTTTGCAGGCACACGAGAGGCGCCAATCGTTAAGGCACGCTAAAGCCGCATGGGTAACAAATGGTTAAATCCGGTGGGCTTCGGCGGTTCACCGGCAATCACCACGCGTTTGTATCTGCCCGGTTTCCTGTCCTGGTTGGTACGGTGCGTTAACCGCGACATGCGATCAATGGCGCGAGAAGATGCGTCCAAACCGGTCCGCGAACTTGTCAGTCATCGCCCTTTCCCCCGAGACCTCCCGCGCCGTGCTTGCGGTCGCGCGGGACTACGCTTCGGCGATCAGCGGCTCGCTCGGGCGGCTCGTCTTCTCGCTCGCCTATTTCGTGGCGCTGGCCAACACGCTGCCGATCGAGGATTTCGGCCTGTTCGCGACCGCGTCGGCGACCGGCGTCGTGCTTTCGCGGCTGCTCGCCTTCGGCTTCGTGTCGCCGCTCTATCGGGCGGCGACGGTCAGGCCGCGTCTCGTCGGCACATACATGGCCGGCTTCGTGGCGCTCGGCGCGCTGTCGCTGCCGCTGATCGCGGTCTGCGGCGCCATCGCCTACAAGCTCTTCTTCGACGGTCTGATGGACTGGCGGCTGTTCGCGCTCGTCATCGCGACCGAGGCCGTGATCTGGCGCGGCACCGAAGCCGTCATCATCACGCTCAACGGCTGCAACCGTTTCGGCAGGGCGGCGATCCTGACCGTCTTCGGAACAATGCTCAGGGCGGCCGGCGCCGTCGGCCTGGCTTTCGCGCCGCAGGGGGATCTGGCGCTGTGGTGCTGGATCTACCTGGCCGCCAACACCACTTCGCTGGCCGTCGCCTCGGCCTTCTTCTATCCGGGCGGAAGACTGCGGTTGGCGCCGCGCCTCTATGGAAGGCGCATGCGCGACTCGATCGCGGTGGCCGGCGCCGACGTCATGTTCTACGTGCAGATGGAACTCGACAAGATCCTGGTGCTGTCGCTCGCCGGGCCCAGGCTGGCGGGCATCTATGCCATCATCATGCGGCTCGTCGATCTGACCGCCGTGCCGGTCAGGGCCTTCTCCATGCTGCTGGTGCAGAAGCTGATGCGCGCGCCGGCGCTGCTGGCCAGGCTGCGCACGCGCATCGCCATCGAAGCCGGCATCTTCGTGGTGTCGACCGCCGCCCTGGCGTTCCTCGTGCTGATCCTGTGGTTTCGCCCGACCCTGCTCGGCAACCAGGTGGCCGAGGTCGCGCCGCTGGTCGGGCTGGCCTTGCTGGTGCCCGGCCTGCGCAATCTCGTCGAATACGAGGCCGAGCTGCTCTACGCGCGCGGCCAGACCCTTCTGCGGGCGCTCAACTTCGCCCTGCTGGGCGGCATGAAGGCGGTGCTGCTGAGCTATGTGCTGACACGGCTGAGCGAAACGCCGGACGTCATCTGGTGGCTGAACCCGGTCTTCTTGGTCATCTATGCCGCCTCGGTGCTTTTGACCTATTCGGCCATGCGGCTGCCCGCGCGCGTCCTGTGACGACGGTTCAGGCGCCGACGAGGCGCCGGATGCGCGACAGGTCGGTGCCCACGAAGGACTGCATGCCGATCGCCGCCTGGTCGGGCCCCAGCGAAGCGATGAAGTCGCGTAGGCCGGCATCGTCGAGCGCCGGACCGTCCCAGTAGACCCGGCAGAACTCGGCGTCGTCGACGAAATGTCCCGCGCCGTCGAGAACCTCGTCGACGAAGCGGCCGTAGAGCATGCATTCCGACATGTCGCGCGTGCCGGCGAAGACCTCGATCCAGTGCCGGCCGTGCAAGGCTTCGATATGCTCGGTCATGGCCCGCACGGTTTCGACGCGCCAGGCGATCAGGGTGCTGATGTAATCATGGCCGGATGAGGCGGTCAGCCCCAGCGCCCGGCCGGCCGCCGCCGACCAGCGGCGCTGCAGCTCCAGATGCGGCGCGGCGAGGGCGCCGTCGCGGCGAAACAGGCGCAGCCTGCCGCCGCGCCAGAACCGCGCGCAGTCGAATGGCTTGAGGAAGACCACGTCCGAATCGCAGAATACCAGCGCGTCGGCCTCGACATGCGCCGCGATCGCCAGCCGCCTGAGCTGCTGGACGTGCCAGCCGCGCAGGGCCGCCGTCCTCGTCGACAGCCAGAGCCGGCGGCGAAACAAGGAGGTCGGATCGCGCATCGAATGCAGCCAGCGGGGAAGTATGTCGCGCTCGTCGACCACGACCCTGTTCGGCCCCTCCAGCTCCCGGAACGCCGCGACGTCGCCATGCTCGACCAGCAGATAGTGGGTGCCGATCCCCGTCACCTGACGATCCACCGTCTCGCACAGGAGCCGGCAGCGTTCGAGGTCGGGCCGATAGGACGCCGTCACCAGCGCATGGGAGTGGCCGGCGGCGACCACGCCCTCCGCGAAGGGCTGGGGGAACGCGTTCATCGCCGCGCCCGCCTCCAGCCCAGCTTCTGGCCGATCACGCGGGCAAGAAAGAGCGGATTGCCGACCACGTAGCGGCGCCACAGCCGCGTGGGCTCCTGAAGGAGGCGGTAGACCCATTCCAGCCTCAGCCGGCGCATCCACAGCGGCGCGCGCGGCACCGCACCGCTCATGAAATCGAGCAGCGCTCCGACCGCGATCGGCATGGTGCAATGGCCCGGGCCGATCCGGTCGGCGATCCACAATTCCTGGCGCGGGACGCCCATGGCCACCAGGAGCACGTCGAGGCGCTCGGCCTCGATGCGCGCGAGGATGGCCGGCTCCTCGCGCGGCGCGAAATAGCCGTCATGGATGAAGACGAATTCGTGTTGCGGCGCCAGCCGTCCGAGCGCCGCCGCCGCCGCCTCGGCATTGTCGCGCCGGGCGCCGATCAGGCCCACGCGCAGCTTCGCCTCGCAGGTGCGGAAGAAATCGGGGACGAAATCGGTGCCGTTGAGATTGTCGGGAAAGGGTCGCCCGTACAGAATTTTGGCGGCGATATCGACGCCTATCCCGTCGGGCAGGACGAGGAAATCGTCCATCGCCTCGGCGAAGCGGTCGTCGATCTGGGCAATGTTGGCGTTGTGAGCGTTGAGGAAGCTGACCCTCGTATGGCGCCGGTCCGCCAGCGCGCCCGAAAGCAGGGCCAGCGCGTCACCCCAGGATATTGCCGTGACCCGCGTGCCGAGAATGTTCATCTCGGGCAGGATAGGCGCCGGGCGCGAATGAATCGTCATGCGGCCAACCTTGCCTTGCGGTCGAGGCTTTCAAGCCCGCGAAGGAGGCCCGCATCCAGCGCTTCGCGTTGCGCGCGGACGAAATCGCTTCCGTCGAGCGGGGCGGACCGGTGTTTCGCCGCGGCCACGAGCGCGGCCGCGAAGGCTTGCGGATCGTCGGCGACGACGCAGTTCGAAGGACGATGCGCCACGCCGCGCAGCGCGTGCGTGGTGGCGACGGAAGGCAGGCCGAGCTCGAAGGTCTCGATGGTCTTGAGCTGAACCCCGGTGCCGGCCCGGCTGATCAGGGGAATGACGGCGGCCTGGCGCACGAAGGCCGTCGCGTCGGGAACGCGGCCGACGAACTCGACATTCGGCGCGGGCGCGGAAAGGTCGGATGGCATGGCCCCGGCGATCCGGACCCGGAAGTCGCCCGGCAGGTGCGGCACGACCTTTTCGAGGAACCAGTCGAGGCCGATCCGGTTCGGCGCCCAGGTCCACGTGCCGATCAGCGCCGCCTCGCACAGGATGTCGCTGTCGGCCGGAGGTCCGGCCGAGGCCGCCGGCGTGGACAGCGCGAGCGCGGCCGAACGATCGTCCTCGTCCACCCCGAGCGCGGCGCGATCGTCCTCGGCGAGCGTCCAGACGAAGCCAGCCTTGCGGCAGAGCCTGTCCTCGAGGCTCTTCAGCAGCCGCGCCTCGCGCTGGAACAGCATGCGTCTGGCCAGGCTTCGCGCGGCGGTCGCGTTTTCCAGCGCCGAGACATGCTCGACATTGTGGGCGACATAGAGGAAGGGCCGCGCGGTCAGCACCGCCTCGTAGGCGCCACCCATCTGCGTGGCATTGACGACGACCGCGTCCCAGGGGTCGATCCGGTCCAGCGCCCGAGAAAGCTCCGCGGGCCCGGCCGCGCCGAGAAGCTTGACGGACGCGAATGTCTGGCCCGACCGGATCGCCGACATCAGCCAGTCGGCCTTCCGCACGGCGGACGCGTTATCGGTGCGAACGTCGACCGAGCCGAGCACGACGGTGTTCTCGGGGTCGGACGGCGCCGAGCCCGGCCAGGTGAAGCCAAGCACCGTCACGCGCGCGCCCACGCGCCGCAGACCGTCGATGATCGCCTGGTTGGCGATCTCGTAGCCGGTGGTGGGCGTGCCGTCCGGCACGATCGATGTGGCGAAGACGAGATGCATTCGGGTCCCCCAGATACCGAAGCATTAGCAAGTCGCCGTGAAACAGTGCTTAAGCCGATCGGAAGAAATGAAACGATGGCGCGAGCCGTGGCGAACGGCATTTTCGACACAGGCTTAAGCCAACCTTAAAGCCGCGCATGGGATGAATGCCGTCAAACCGGCACACCAGACGCGGCACCGATGAACACTCACCCGGCCATACCGGCGGTCTCCATACTGGCGAGGTCGCCCAACCTCGACGCGGCGGCGATCGAGACGGTCGTGACGCTGCCGACCTTCCGGCGGCCGGAGCATCTGCTGCGCACGCTGGACTCACTGGTCTCGCAGGAGGGCGCGCCGCCCTTCGCCGTGATCGTGATGGAAAACGACGACGAGGGCCGCGCGGGCGCGTCCGCCTGCCTTCCAATGTTCGAGAGCCGCCACGTGGGCGGCGTTCTCGTCGTTGCGCATGAACGGGGCAACTGCTCGGCCTACAATGCTGGCTGGGCGACCGCGCTGCGGTGCTTTCCCACCCTGAAGCGGCTGGTCGTCATCGATGACGACGAAATCGCCGAACCGACCTGGCTCGCCCGCATGGTGGGGGCCGAAACGCGGCTCGGCGTCGATATCGTGGGCGGGCCCCAGGTGCCGGTCTTCGCGCACGAAGCCGATGCGCGCCTGGCGCGTCACCCCGTCTTCGCTCCGCCCTATGTCGCGACGCAGCGGGTTCCGGCGCTGTATTCCTCCGGCAACCTCCTGGTGACGGCCAGGGTGCTGGCGGCCATGCCGCAGCCCCATCTGGACACGCGCTTCAACTTTCTGGGCGGCGGCGATTCCGACTTCCTGTCGCGCGCGGCCGCACGGGGATTCAGGCTGGGATGGTGCGCGGAGGCGCGCGTGATGGAGACCGTGCCCAGCCGGCGCACCGAGGGCGACTGGATCCGCGCGCGCGCCATCCGCAACGGCGTCATTTCCACCCTGGTCGAACGACGCAAGCGGCAGGACCAGGCGCTCGGCCGCCTGATCGTGGCCGGCCGCAGCCTCGCCCTGCTCGCCATGTCTCCGCTGCGCGGCATACCGCTGGCGTTCAAGACGGGGCTCGCCTCGGCATATCCCTACCCCGGCCTGGTGGCAGCAGGCCGCCTGATGGCCGAATTCGGCTACATGAATGAACAATACCGCGAGCCTGAAAAGAACTGACTGGGGCATCCGGATCGTATCGCTCGCCGGCGACCGCCGCGCGGGCACGGTGGTCGCGAGCCTGCTGCTGACGGCGCTGCTGGTCACCTTCAAGCCTTTCGACCCTGGCGGAGAGGCCGTCCCCGAGGGCGGCGACGTGATCAACCAGCTCGGCTTCGGATCGCTGGGCGCGCTGGCCGTGGCGGCGCTGGTGGCGTACTGCGATCCGCGCAAGGCAGCGGCGCTGATCAGTCCATGGTGGCTGCTGCTGGCCGGCTTCCTTGCCTTGTCGGTCTCGAACGCGCTCGATCCCGATGCCGCGACGCGCGCGGCCCTGTTCACGGTGATCGGCATGCTGGCCGCGGCCGCCGTCGTGACCCTGCCGCGCGACGGCGACGCTTATGCAACCGTCTTCGCCACCGCCGGCTTTGCGGTCGTGACGCTGTGCTATGCCGGTCTCGTCCTCTTTCCGGATGTCGCGGTCCATGGTGGCGACGAGCTGGAGCCCCAGCATGCCGGCTTCTGGCGCGGCTCGTTCGCCCACAAGAACATCGCCGGGCCCGTCATGGCCTGCCTGTCCTTCGCGGGGCTCTATCTGTGGCGGCACGGATGGCGCAAGCGCGGCGCGGCACTGTTCCTGGCCGCGCTGTGGTTCATGGCCAATACGGGTTCCAAGACCACGGCCGGCCTGGTGCCGCTGGTGATGCTGACCATCATGGCGCCCCGTGCCTTCGGCCTGCCCTTCCTGACACCGGTGCTAGTGTGGCTCGCGCTGATTGGCACCGGCCTGGCCACGCTGGGTATCGTCTTCATGGAGCCGATCAAGGCTTTGGCGGCCGAGTATTTTCCCGAACTCACCTATACCGGCCGCACCACGCTGTGGGCCTTTCTGGGCGAAAGGATCGCCGAGCGGCCCTGGACCGGCTGGGGCTTCGAAAGCCTGTGGGGCTCGCCGCGCATGGAACTCGTGGAAACGAGCTATGACGAAAGCTGGGACGTGAGCGGCATCGTCCACGGCCACAATGGCTGGCTTGATCTCGCGGCCATCATGGGCCTGCCGGCGCTCGCGGTCGGGATCATCGCCTTCGTGGCCGCGCCGCTGAGGGACTTTTCGCGCACACCGCTCCTAAAGGTGAATGTCGCGCTGGCCGACCTCTTCATGATGATGATGTTGTTCGCGACGCTCAACGCCTTCCTCGAAAGCTTCTTCTTCCGCCGCGCCGATCCGGTCTGGCTGTTCCTCGTCATGGCGACGCTGGGGCTGCGGCTGACCGCGCGTTTCGCCATACCGGCGAGTAGCAAGGGCGGTTGAATTCTCCGCGGCGCGCGTCCACAAGAGGCCGGGTTCAGGGAGTTCGGTCGATGGCGGCGCGCATCATACTCGTCGGTTGCGGGAACATGGGTTACGCCATGCTCAAGGGCTGGCTGGCGGCCGGGCGGCTGGACGCGGGGGATGTCGTAGTGGTGGAGCCGAACGCCGACCTCCGGGCGCGCGCCGGGGAACTCGGCACCGTCACCTTCGAGACCGCCGATGCGATCCCCTCGGGCTTCGAGACCGATCTCGTCCTGTTCGCGATCAAGCCGCAGGTCATGAACGACGTCGTGCCGGCCTATTCGCGCTTCGCGGTGCGCGGCACGAGCTTCGTCTCGATCGCGGCGGGCACCACCGTGGCGCTGCTGGAAAAGCTTTTGGGGGCCAATGCCGCGATCCTGCGCTGCATGCCCAATACGCCGGCCGCCATCGGCAAGGGCATGATGGTGATCTTCGCCAACCGGAATCTCGCCGAAGACGCCAAGGCCGCCATAGTCGAACTCCTTTCGGCCAGCGGCCGGGTCGCCGAGATCGAGGACGAGGCGCTGATGGACGCCGTGACGGCCGTTTCGGGGTCAGGGCCGGCCTATGTCTTCCATTTCATCGAATGCCTGCGCGATGCCGGGGTGCGGGCCGGACTGCCCGCCGACACGGCCGGGCTGCTGGCGATGCAGACCGTGCTCGGCGCCGCGTCACTGGCGGCCGAAAGCGGCGAGGAGCCAGGCCGGCTGCGCGAGCAGGTGACCAGCCCGAACGGCACCACGGCCGCCGCGCTGGAGGTGCTGATGGGCGAAGGCCGCCTCGGCACGCTCTTGGCCGACGCCGTCGAGGCCGCGCGGGCGAGAAGCGTTGAACTGGGCCGGTAGGTCAGGCGTCGCGGAACGGATCGACGACGATCAGTCGGCGAGGTACAGGAGGCAATAGCAGTCAAAGAATGGGCAGGTCACCGGGCATTCGCCTCTTCCCGGTCGAACTTGATGTCGCTGCCGATCAAGCCATGAAACCGGTGCAATCTTTCCAACAGGTCGCGCCGCGCATGCTTGCGCTCGATCTCAAGGGCGGCCTTGTCCAGCGCCCTGATTTCGACGTCGTTCCTTCAGATCCAGCTTCTCCACCAGCGAAGCGGGCAAGCGGACGGCCAGGCTGTTGCCCCATTTCGAAACGCGCATGGACAATCTCCATGATCTACATGCAGCCAATGTAGATCGCCGACCCGATGCGCGCCAGCCTCGCATCATCAGAGCTCGTCTCGAACGAACTCCGAGGCCGGCGCGCCACCCCAGAGCATCTCGTCCTGCTTGCGGCGCAGCGCGTAAAGCCGCGTCGTCGGATCCGGGGCGGCGTTGGCGGTAGTCAGCAGCTCGCCCTTCCTCACCGGCGCCAACACCTTGCCGCCTTCCAGCAGGCCCACAGGGACCGCCCGGGAAGCACGGGCGTCGGCCACCGTCATGGTGAAGGAGCGGTAGCAGGTCTCGCCAATGGCATCGAGCGGCTCGCCCGCCGCCAGGTCGCGCTTGGCGACCGCGCAGACTTCGGCCACCGGCCGCGGCAGCGGCACCATGTCGGGCTTGCCGTACAGCATGATGCGCGCCGCCGTCAGCGGCACTTCCAGCGACGTCAGGTGGTAAGGGCGGAAGAAGGCGTAGTACGGCCCTTTGCCGACATGGAGATCGTCCATGCGCTCGACGATGCGCGGATGGGTCGCCTCGACGATCACGAAGACACCGGGGGCCACCCCCTTGCCGATCGTGTAGTCGACGACGCCCTTGCGCGACAGGATGCCGCCATCCGCCTTCGGGATCAGGACGCTGGCGAGGCTGTCGCGATCGGCGCGGGGGCCGTGCATGCCGGGCAGATCGGGCACCAGCCCGGTCGCATTGGCGATCGCGGCCATCTCGACCATGGTCTTGGATCCGTCGACGAACTCGACCAGCATGCGCGGGTTCATGTTGCGGCGGGTCGCCTCCTCGACATAGTCATCGGGCACCGCCTCGTGGTTGAGGGGGTTGTTCTTGCCCTTGCCGGCGGCGACGATCCGGTAGCCCAGCGCTGTGGCGAACTCGATCAGCTCCATGCAGGACGACGGTTCATCGCCGGCGCCGACGGAATAGACGACGCCCAGCCGGTCGGCCTCTTTCTTGAGCCACGGACCGATCGTAACGTCCGCCTCGACGTTCATCATCACGACATGCTTGCCGTGCTCCATCGCCATCAGGTCGTAATCGGCGGCGACGCCGGGCTTGCCGGTCGCGTCGATCACGACGTCGATCAGCGGGCTGGTGACCAGGCATTCGGTGGAGGTGACGGCTATGCGGCCGTCCTCTATGGCCGCCGTCACGCCGGACGCCGTGTCGGCCTCGCGCGCCATCGCCTCGTCGCCATAGGCGATGCGGATCGCCTGACGCGCGGTATGCGGGCGGCGGGTCGAGATGGCGCACACGCTGACGCCCTTCATCAGCATCGCCTGCGTGACGAGGTCGGTACCCATCTCGCCCGAACCGATCACGCCGATGCGCACGGGACGGCCTTCATCGGCGCGAAGCGCGAGCTCGCGTGCGAGGCCTGTCAGGGCGATGTCGTTCATGCCGGGTATCCGTGCGAAAGTCGCCCGCAATAGCAGACCGCGCACGCGGCGTGTCAATGCGGCAATCCGCGGCCGGCGCGTCGGAACGCGGTCAATCAGGCGCTGGCCGCGAAGGCGTAGGCCTCGATCAGATAGGCATTCGCCGCCTTGTCCTTGAATGGTATCCAGGAGGTGCGCTCAATCCGGAAGTTCGGATCGCGCTTGTGCAGGTCCATGATGACCTGACGGGCTTCGGCCGGCCGTTTCAGCCGCACCAGCGCGCCCGCCTTCAGCACGCTCGCATACCAGTAGCTTGGCGAAAGCTGCAGCGACCGGTTGGCCGCGTCGAGCGCGGCCGGCCAGTTCCGCTCGAAACTGTAGGCGGCCGACAGTTCCCCGTAATTATGGAAGCGATAGAGATCGTAGGGGCTCAGACGGTCGGCATCGAGGAAATGCGCGATCGCCTTCTTGGACTCGCCCTTGAGCAGATGCGCGCTTCCCGTGCAGGAACGGGCGAAGGCGAAGCTGGGATTGATGCGCAGCGCCTCGGCCAGATGATCCAGAGCCGAGGTCGGCTCGCCCAGCATGATGTCGGCCGCGCCCAGATGGGCGTGGGGCCGCGCGTCCTGGCTGTCCATGAACAGCGCCTTGCGCGAATAGTCGACGACGAGGGCGATATCGTCATGATATTCATTGCCTACGCCGAAGCGCAGCCAGGCCCGCCAGAAATGCCACCAGGCCAGCTCGTTCAGCACGGCGGTCGAGTTCGGGTCGCGCCGGAAGGCCTCGTGGAACAGGTCGAAGGCGATCTTGGCGTCGTCGCGGGTGCGCCGGGCCATGTGGAAACGCCCCCGCCGCACGAACTGCCATGTCTCGAGGCTTTCCCACGGCACCTGGTAGGCGCGCGCCTGTTCGGCCCGATCGACCTCCTTTTCGAGCATGGCCACGATGTCGCCGCCGATCTCGTCCTGAAGATCGAAGATGGAATCCATGTCGCGGTCGAAGCGTCGCGACCAGATCGCCTTGCCGGCCGACACATCCTCCAGCGAGGCGCGCAGCCGCAACTGCGTTCCGTGCCTGGCCAGATGGCCGCTCACCACGTAGCGGGCGCCAAGCGCACGCCCCGCCGCGCCGGCGCCCAGATTGTCGTCGCGGAACTGGAAGCTCGAACTGCGGGCGATCACCGGCAGCCAGCGCGTCGAGGACAGACCCATGATGATGTCCTCGGCGATGCCTTCGGCAACATAGGCAAGTTCGGCATCGTCGCCGGCCACGCGGAACGGCAGGACCGCGATCGCCGGAGGTCCGGCCGGCGAGCGGCGCTTGCGCTGGCCCGGCCGCACCGGCGGCACGGTTTCCAGCGCCTGGCTCGCGACATGCTCGGCGACCGGCATCGCCAGGAAGGCGCGCACCGGATAGACGATGTTCTTCAGCGACTGTTCGCCCAGGTCGCGGAAGGTCGCGGCCGCCTGGTTGTGGACGTGGTGCCACGCGGTTTCGGAGATGACGACGCCGTTGGTGGGGGCGATCTCCTGCAGCCGCGCCGAAATGTTGACGTCGTCGCCGTAGCGGCTGTCGTCGCGCACGATCACGTCGCCGGTGTTGATGCCCGCCCGGAACGGCATCCGCGCGCCCTCGGGCGCCGTGCTGTTGAGCTCGACGAGCCTGGCCTGGAACTCGAAGGCGGCGCGCAACGCGTCGGCCGCATTGCCGAACTCGGCCATGAGCGAATCGCCGGCGGCGCCGAACATACGGCCGCCATGCGCCCTGCAGACCTGGCCGATGAGCGTGCTGCGCTCCTCGAAGGCGGCGACCGCGGCCTCCTCGTCCTGGCCCATGAGACGCGAAAAACCGACAGCGTCGATCGACATGATCGTCGCCAGTGTCCGCGTGAATTGCCGATCACCCATGCCGCACCGTCACGGGGCTTGCGCCGCCCACGAAAAACTCCCCCGCCACCCCCCATGCGATCCGGTCGGGAACCGGCGCCGTGCCGGTCCCCCGACCGGACAATAATATGCGTACTAACAAATTGCGTGTGCAAGTTAAATGACGTTACGGCAAAGCGGACCGCATAAAAAGCGGATTTCGATCCGAAAGACCGCTATTCGAAGACGATGGACGGCGTCTTCGTGTCCTGACCGGCCGAATCTGCGTCCAGCCTCGCGACGACTGCGCGCGCGACGTCGCGATAGATCCTCGCATGCGGGCCGTCCGGCTCAGCCGCCACGATCGGATGTCCACTGTCCGAGGTCTCGCGGATCGCCATTTCGAGCGGCACCTCGCCGAGGAAAGGGACGCCGAGACGCTCGGCTTCCGCTTTCGCGCCGCCATGGCCGAAAATGTCGTAGCGCTTTCCCGTATCGGGGGCGATGAAATAGCTCATGTTCTCGACGATGCCGAGCACTGGCACGTCGACCTTACGGAACATGTTCAGACCCTTGCGCGCGTCGATCAGCGCCAGGTCCTGCGGCGTCGACACGATCACCGCCCCGGCGAGCGGCACCTGCTGGGCCATGGTGAGCTGCGCGTCGCCGGTTCCCGGCGGCATGTCGACGACCAGAATGTCGAGCGCGCCCCATTCGACCTCGCGCAGCATCTGGGTCAGCGCCGACATCACCATCGGGCCGCGCCAGATCATCGGCGTCTCCTCGTCGACCAGGAAGCCCATCGACATGACCTTCACGCCGTGGCCTTCCATCGGCTTGAGCACCTTGCCGTCAACCGTCTTCGGCCGGCCGGTCAGGCCCAGCAGGCGCGGCATGGACGGGCCGTAGATGTCGGCGTCGAGAATGCCGACCGAAAGCCCGTTCGCGGCCAGCGCCAGCGCCAGGTTGACGGCCGTGGTCGACTTGCCGACGCCGCCCTTGCCCGACGCCACCGCGATGATCGACTTCACGTCGGGAACGCCGATCTTGCCGTCGCGCCGTCCAGCCGGCGCGACAGGACGGGGACCGGCCGGCGGCCGGGATGCCGCGGGCGCCGGGCGCGGCGCGGGCGCGGCCTCCATGCCGCCGCCCTTCTTCTCGGCCGTCAGCGCGACCACGGCGCCGGCCACGCCGGGCATCTGCCTGACCACGCGTTCGGCGGCGGCGCGCAGCGGCTCCAGCTCGCGCGCGCGCTCGGCCGGCACGGTGATCGAGAAGAAGACCTTGGAATCGGCGATGAAAACGTCGGACACCAGTCCGAGCGAAACGATGTCGCCCTCAAGGTCCGGTCCCTTGATGGACCCGAGCTTGTCGAGGACGGCTTCCTTGGTGACGGACATGGGAACCAAACGCTGAGTCTTTCGCTCCAGATAATCGCTTTTGCCGGCATGTCAAAGCGGACAGCGCGCGTCAAACTCGCGCTTGTGTTTGATCAATCGAATGATTAAACTTGCGGCTGACGATGGCCAAGGACACACAGGAACGCAGGCAGGACAGGGCGGCGCCGAGGCGACGCGGCTGGCCCTCATCATGGCCGGGCTGCGGCTGTTCGGGCGGCAGGGGTACGACGCCACCTCCACGCGTGAACTGGCTGCCGTGGCAAACGCCAATATCGGCTCGATCGCCTATCATTTCGGTGGCAAGGAGGGGCTGCGCGCCGCCTGCGCCCAGCACATCGTCGACACGATCAGGGCTGTCGCGGGGCCGGCCGTGGGGCTAGGCGACACCGAAGAGCTGCCGTCCGAGCAAGCCGAGCAGAGGCTGATCCAGGGCCTGCAACGGATAGTCGCCTTCATGGTGGCGCGGCCGGAAGCCGGCGAATTCGTGCAGTTCGTGCTGCGCGAGCTTTCGACCGCCGGAGCCGGCGTCGACATTCTCTACAACGGCGTGTTCGAGCCGGTGCACAAAAGGTTGTGCCAGCTTTGGGGTCACGCCACCGGGCAGCCGGCGGAGAGCGAGCGCACCCGCATCGCCGTCTTCGCGATGATTGGACAGGTCGTCTATTTCCGCATCGGCCGCGAGGCGGTGATGCGCCGCATGGGCTGGGACAATATTGGTCCGGCCGAAGCGGCAAAAATCACCGCCGTATTCACTGAAAATCTCGAGGCCTCGCTGAAGGCGCACAGGGAGGCGGAACAATGAGCTGGCTGTGCTGGATCCCGTTCGCGGCGTCGATGTTTTCGGCGTGTGGCAGCCCGCCTCCGCTCGCCGTCGGCTATGTCGAGGGCGAATATGTGCTGCTGGCGCCGATCGAGAACGCCGAAATACGCACCGTTTCCGTGCGCCGAGGCGACCAGGTCGAGGCGGGGCAGGAACTCGCGGCGCTCGAAGATGCGGACGTGGCGATCGCCGTCGCGCAGGCCGAGGCCGCGCTCGCCCAGGCCAAGGCGCAGTTGGCCGATCTGAAGCTTGGCAAACGGCCGGAGGAAATCGCGGTGCTGGAGGCAGCGATCCGTTCGGCCGAGGCGCAGGCTTCGGAAGCGCAGCGCGTGATGGCCCGAACGCAGGAACTGCGGCAGCGGGGCATCGCCACGCAGGCCGATCTCGACCGGGCGGCGACGTCGGTGGAGACGGCGGAGGCCGCCGTCGGCAAGGCGAAAGCCGACCTGGAGGTGGCGAAGCTGCCCGCGCGTGCCGAGACGATCACCGCGGCCGAGCATCAGGCCGAGCAGGCCGCCGCCACGCTGGAGCAGGCGCGCTGGCGGCTGTCGAAACGCAGGATCACGGCGCCGGTGGCGGGACGCGTGAACGATGTCATCAGGACCGCCGGCGACATTTCAGGCCCGGCCGCACCGGTGATCTCGCTGCTGCCGGACGGCGCCGTCAAGATCAAACTCTACGTGCCGGAACAAGCCTTTTCGGCGGTGCGGGTCGGCGACCTGCTCGCGGTGCGCTGCGACGGCTGTCCGGAAGGGCTTACGGCGCGGGTGAGCTATGCCTCGCCGGATCCGGAATTCACGCCGCCGGTGATCTATTCGCTGGAGACGCGGCAGAAGCTCTCGCACCTGATCGAGGCGAGACCGGAAGACGAGGCGGCGGCGCTGAAACCGGGGCAGATCGTCGACGTGCGGTTGCTGGCGGACGAGCGGTGAAATGGTGAATGGTGAAAGGCGAATAGTGAGTAGAGGTAAAAGCCCGCTGCGTTCCCGCAGCGGCTCTATTCACTATTCCCCATTCACCGTGCACCGCTGCACCGGAGGTGCGGCATGAACGCTGCCCCGACCAATGCCATCGACGTGCGCGGGCTGGTGAAACGCTTCGGCGACAAGACCGTGGTCGACAATGTCTCGATGACGGTCAGGACCGGCGAGATCGTGGGCTTTCTCGGGCCGAACGGCTCCGGCAAGACGACGACCATCCGCCTGATGTGCGGCCTGCTGACCGCCAACGAGGGCGAAGGCGAGGTGCTTGGATACGACATCCGCACCGAGGCGCTGAAGATCAAGCGCGAGGTGGGCTACATGACCCAGCGCTTCTCCTTCTACGAGGACCTGACGATCGCGGAGAATCTTGATTTCGTCGCGCGGCTCTACGAGCTGAAGCCGCGCAAGGCCTATGTCGACCGCACGCTGGAGGATCTGGGCCTGACCTCGCGCCGCAATCAACTAGCCGGCACACTGTCGGGCGGCTGGAAGCAGCGGCTGGCGCTGGCGGCCTGCATCATGCACGAACCGAAGCTGCTGCTGCTCGACGAGCCGACGGCGGGCGTCGATCCCAAGGCGCGGCGCGAATTCTGGGACGAGATCCACAGGCTGGCGAGCGATGGCCTCACCGTGCTCGTCTCCACCCACTACATGGACGAAGCGGAACGCTGCCACCGCATCAGCTACATCGCTTACGGCAAGATGCTGGCGACCGGCACGGTGGACGAGGTCGTGCGCGACGCCGGTCTCGTCACCTATGTAGTGCGCGGTGAGAACATCGGCGGTATCGTCCGTGAACTGGAGGGCGCGCCGGGTATCGACCAGGTGGCGCCGTTCGGCACCACGCTGCACGTGGTCGGCTCCGACCCGGCGCTGCTTGCCGAGACAATGAAGCCCATCAGCAGGCGCGATGGCGTCACGGTCGAGCTCGGCGAGACCAGCCTGGAGGATGTGTTCATCCAGTTCATGAGCGCCTCGCAGGACAATATGCAATGAGCACGATCTTCAATTTCTCGCGGCTGGGCGCGCTGCTCACCAAGGAATTCATCCAGATGCGGCGCGACCGCATCACCTTCGCCATGATGCTGGGCGTGCCGCTGATCCAGCTCCTGCTCTTCGGCTACGCGATCAACAACGATCCGAAGCAGCTTCCGGCCGCGCTGGTGACGATGAGCAATGACAACTATACCCGCGCCATGGTCTCGGCGCTGGAAACGACCCGCTATTACCGCTTCGACCATGTCGCGATCAGCGCGGAGGAGGCCGAGAAGCTGATGGCCAGGGGCGAGGTTGTCTTTGTCGTCACCATCCCGTCCGATTTCGCACACCGCGTCGACAGCAACGACCGCCCGCAAATCCTGATCGAGGCCGACGCGACCGATCCTTCGGTCGCGAGCGGCGCCATCTCGACGCTCGGGACGGTGGCGCAGAACGCGTTGCTGCGCGAGCGCGGCATGGAAGCGGCGGCCGACGAGAACGCAGCCGGTGCGCTCGACGTGGTTGTGCACCGCCGCTACAACCCCGAAGGCATCTCGCAATACAACATCGTGCCCGGCCTTCTCGGCGTCATCCTTCAGATGACCATGGTGATGATGACTTCGATCGCGCTGACGCGCGAGACCGAGCGTGGCACGATGGAGAACCTGCTTGCCATGCCGGCGAGCCCGCTCGAGATCATGCTGGGCAAGGTCGTCCCCTATCTGAGCGTTGGCGCGGTGCAGGTGGTGGTCGTGCTCGCGGCCTCCAGGCTGCTCTTCGGCATCCCCTTCGTCGGCAGCGTGTGGATGTTGTTCGCCGTCATCCTTGCCTTCGTGCTGGCGCTGGTGCTGCTCGGCTATTTCATCTCGACCATCGCGCGCACGCAGATGCAGGCGCTGCAGCTTACGTTCTTCTTCTTCCTGCCCTCGATCCTGCTGTCGGGCTTCATGTTCCCGTTCCGCGGCATGCCGCTCTGGGCGCAGTGGATCGGCGAGCTCTTCCCCATCACCCATTTCTTGCGGATCGTCCGCGCGCTGATGCTGAAGGGAGCCGAGTTCCCCGAGATCGCCTGGGAGACCTCGATCCTCGTGATCTTCATCTTCGCCTATGCGACGATCGCGCTGATGCGGTTCAGGCGCACGCTCGATTGAAGACGCCACGCCGCCAGCGCGCGCCGCGCTGCCTCTGGCCGGGGGCCGACCGTTTGACCGCGACACGCCGAACGATTATTGCCGGTTCGTGACGGATAGCCGCCAACCCTCCCCGCCCATACCCTCCAACGCGGATGTGACGCGGCTGGCGCTCATCCGCGCGGCGCTCAAGCTGTTCGGGTCGAAGGGTTTCGAGGCGACCTCCACGCGCGAGATCGCGACGGCCGCGCGCGCCAATATCGGCTCGATCGCCTATCATTTCGGCGGCAAGGAGGGGCTGCGCGAGGCCTGCGCACACCATGTCGTGGAGACGATCAGGACCGTCGCCGGCCCGGCAATGCGGATCGCGCCCGAGGACCTGCCGCCCGACGAGGCCGAGACCCTACTGACCACCGCCATCGAGCGCATGGTCAGCCTCGTCGTGGCGAGCCCGGAAGCCGGCGAGTTCGTGCCGTTCATGCTGCGGGAGGTCATGCAACCGTCGAGCGCGCTCGACATCGTCTATGAGGGCGTGTTCGAGCCCGTCCACACGCGGTTCTGCCAGCTGTGGGAACGCGCCACCGGAGAGCCGGCCGAGAGCGAACGGACGCGTGTCACCATCTTCTCCCTGATCGGCCAGGTGCTCTATTTCCGCATCGGCCGCGTGGCGGTGCTCAGGCGCATGGGCTGGGACGCGATCGACGAGGGCCGCGCGCGCCTGATCGCCGAAATCGCGACAGGCAATGCACGCGCCATCCTCAAGGCGCGGCGCGACAAGGGCCGATGATCGACAAGCTCGATTTCTTCATCGCGCCGGTTCGCCGCACGGGCGCGGAAACGACGCCATTTCTGTCGCGCCTTTCCCTCCCCTCGCAGGGGAAGGTGGCGGCGAAGCCGCCAGGTGGGTGCTTCCCTGTCGCGCCGCCGCGCGCCGCCGCCTCGTCATGATAAGGAAAGCCGGCGCCTGAACCTCGCCTCAGGGTTGGACACCCGGATCAGGCGCTCTTCCAGCCCTTCCTGATGTGCTCGTAGCCTTCCTTGTAGACCGCCTCGGGGCTTTCGGCGAAATCGCGCCAGACCTTGGTGGCGGCGGCCAGATCCTTCAGACCTCGACCGAAAGCCTCGATGGTCAGCCAGCCGTCGTAACCGCTACCCTTGATCGCCAAGAACGTCTTCTTCCAGGGGATGTTGCCGCGGCCGGGCACGCCGCGATCGTTTTCGGAAACGTGGACGTGGACGATGTGGCGGGTGTTGTCGGTGAAGGCGGCGATCGGATCCTGTTCCTCGATATTGCAGTGGAACGTGTCGTACATCGCCCTGATGGCCGGATGGGCCACCTCGTCGAGATGCGCCGACAGCGCCTCCATCGTGTTGAACAGGTAGCATTCGAAGCGGTTGAGTGCCTCGAGCCCGATCGTCACGGACCGAGGTCCGGCATGGTCGCCGACGGCGCGCTGGAAATCGACGGAGCGCTTGAGCTCGAACCTGGTCGGACCAACGCCGGAAAAATGGCCTAGGGTCGAATGCAGCGGACCCGAGAGGGTCGGCGCGCCCAGGGCGGCCGCGCAGTCGATCGCCCATTTCATATGCGCCAGGCCGGCCCTGCGCTCCGAGGCCTTCGGGGAAATCGGGTTCATGGCCGGATCGCCGATCGCGGCCACCGCGGTCCGTTCCAGCCCGATCCCGTCGAGGAGCTCTCCAAGCCGGGCATAGTGATCCGGGTCACCCTCGAAGATCGGGATCTCGACGCCATCATAGCCTGTCGCCTTGATGTCCTTCAGCAGCCGCGCATGCCTTTGCGTGACATGCGTGGTCCAAAGGAACATGCAGAACCCGATCTTCATGGACGCTCCTTCCCGACTTCGGCCTTCACCATAGCGCGGCGAATCTGGTCCGACCAGATGTCATCCCGTCGCGAACCATCGCGGTCTGTGGAGAAGCTTTTCGGGGGAGCGTCCGGCAACTCTAACATATGTAAGTGCGCGGGCACGGCAGAGTTTCTACCCCGAAAAGCAGTGCGCTCCAAACTCCCGACCAAGAGGGGCAGTCGGCGGCGCCTGATCGCAGGTCGGGGCATGGGATGGTCGACGCGCTGCTTCTGAAACTCGGCCAGCATGACCGGATTTCGGACGAGGAACGGGAACTCCTGAAACGCGCCTTCACGCGCGAGCGGGCCTATTCGGCCGACCGCGACATCGTGTCGGCCGGTGCCCGCCCGTCGGTATGCACGACGCTGCTCGACGGTTTCGCCGCGCGCTACAAGATGCTGGCCAGCGGCAAGCGCCAGATCACCGCGATTCTGGTGCCCGGCGACATCATCGACCTCAATGGATTCCTGTGCAAGACAATGGATCAGGGCGTCGTGGCGCTGACCGCCTGCCGCGTCGCGATAGCCGACCACGATTCGATCGGTCGCATCACGGACACCGCACCGCATCTGACCCGGCTGCTTTGGCTCGACACGCTGATCGACGCGGCCATCCATCGCGAATGGCTGGTCGCCATGGGCCGGCGGCGCAAGAGCGCGCAACTCGCCCATTTCATTTGCGAAATCCACATGCGCCTCGGCATTATCGAGCAGACCGACGGCCACCGCTTCCACCTTCCGCTCTCCCAGGCCGAACTCGCCGACGTGCTGGGCATTTCGGTGGTCCACTTCAACCGTGTGCTGCAGGAACTGAGGCAGCAGGGCCTGATCACCTGGAGCAACCATACGGTGGAGATCCGGGATGCCCACCGGCTTCGCCAGACGGCCGAGTTCGACCCGACCTATCTCAGCCTTCAGTTCGAGCCGCGTTGACGGCGCGCGCCCCGCGCGTCACAAGAGTGGCGGCCTCCACCGGGTCGAGAGGGAAGCCCGTGTCCAACCCGTTCCTCCTCAATCTTCAGCGCCGCGACGTCATCACCGCGCCGGAACGGGCGATCATCGACGACATGACCCAACGCAGCCGCCGCGTCGAAGCCAAGCGCGACATCGTCGAGGAAGGCACGATGCCGACCGACAGCTGCCTGCTTCTGGAAGGAATGGCCGCGCGGTATTCGGTTCTCGATGACGGCCGGCGGCAGATCACGGCGGTCCATGTCGCCGGCGATTTCGTCGACCTGCACAACCTGCTTCTGGCGCGCATGGACCACAGCGTGCTGGCGCTGGGCGACTGCACGGTGGCGATGGTCAGCCACGATTTCCTGCGCTCGCTCACGACGACGCACCCGCATCTGACGCGGCTTCTTTGGTTCTGTACCGTGCTTGACGCGGCGATCCACCGCCAGTGGCTGATCGCTTCGGGCCGGCTGTCATCGGTGGGCCAGGTGGCGCATTTCCTGTGCGAGATGTTCACGCGACTTTCGGTCGTGGAACTGACCGAGGGCTTCAGCTTCCGCCTGCCCCTGAACCAGTCCGAGCTGAGCGACGCGATGGGCCTGTCGGTCGTGCACGTCAACCGCACGCTGCAGGAACTCAGGAAGCGTGGGTTGATCCGCTGGCATGGCGATCAGGTGGAAATCCTGGACTGGCCCGGCCTCGTCGCCCTGGCCCATTTCGATCCGACCTATCTGAACCTCGAATCGCGTCCCCGCTGAATACAGGCGTCGCGCGGGGAACCATCCACGGCCTTTGCCATTCCTCCGAACGTGGAGTGCGCACATGCCCAGATACCGCTTCGAGTTCATGGAAGACCTCGGCGACGAAACCGTCGAAGGCATCGAACTGCAGAACGACGAGGAGGCCCATAAGGAGGCGGTGCGCTGCGCCCGCGAGATCATGGCCGACGGTGTCATGGAGGGCGTCGACCGGACGGGATGGCTTTCGCGTGTCTTCGACGAGGCGACCGGCCGTCTCGTCGCGACGGTCAGGTTCTCGGACCTGTTGACCAAGCGGCCGGGGTGAGCAGTGCCGTCAGTTTTCGAGGTCGAAAGCGACGCCGTGGCCGCGCCTGACGGCGATATCGGCCACCATGTCGGCCAACTGCCGATCGCTCAGATCGAGACGCGGCATGGCCGCCCGGATCGCACGCACGGCATGACGGGTCGACACGAGCGCAAATCCCCGCGTACGCGTATCGACATAGTGCTCCACCACGCGCCCGAGGGCGCGTTCACTCACCGGCAAGGTCTCCATGCCTGCTCTTCTCCCGCTAGCAAGCACGATGGCCCAAATCGGTAGGGGGCCGCGATACCAAATGTTATTCGAGCGATGATTCGCGCCTGCGTTCGACCCGGGCCGGACGACCCGGCAGGGAAAGCCATGCCGGCTGCTTCGGCCGCTCGGCCACGACGTTTCCTTTCGCCACCACGAACAGCCGGTCGGCGCGCAGCCTGATTGCCTCGACGGGATCGACCGCGTCGAGCACGACGAGGCTCGCGGTCTTGCCGACCCCAAGCCCGTAATCGTCGAGGCCCATGATCGCCGCGCTTTCCGTGGTCACCATGTCGAAGCAGCGCGCCATGTCGGCCGGGCTCGTCATCTGGGCGACATGGAGACCCATGAAGGCGACGTCCAGCATGTCGGCGGCGCCGAGCGGATACCACGGGTCAAGCACGCAGTCCTGGCCGAAGCCGACGCGGATGCCATGGGCGATCATCTCGGGCACGCGCGTCATGCCGCGGCGTTTGGGATAGGTGTCGTGCCTGCCCTGGATGACGATGTTGATCAGCGGGTTGGGGACGGCCGAGACCTCGGCCTCGACCATCAGCGGCAGCAGCTTCGAGACGTAATAATTGTCCATGGAATGCATGGAGGTGAGGTGCGAGCCGTTGACCCTGCCGTGCAGGCCGAGCCTCTGCGTCTCGTAGGCCAGTTGCTCGATATGGCGCGACATCGGATCATCGGTCTCGTCGCAATGCATATCGACCATCAGGCCGCGCGCCGCGGCGATCTCGCAAAGCTCGGTCACCGAGCGCCGGCCGTCCGCCATGGTGCGCTCGAAATGCGGAATGCCACCGACCACGTCGACGCCCATATCGAGCGCACGAATGGTGTTTTCGCGGGCCGTCGGATCGCGATAGAAGCCGTCCTGGGGAAAGGCGACGAGCTGGAGGTCGATATAGGACGAGACCTCCTTCTTCACCTCCAGCAGCGCCTCCACGGCCAGCAGCCGGTCGTCGCAGGTGTCGACATGGGTGCGGATCGCCAGAAGCCCCATCGAGACGGCCCAGTCGCAATAGCGCAGCGCCCGCTCCTTCACCGCCCCATGGGTGAGCAGCGGCTTGAGCTCGCCCCAAAGCGCGATGCCTTCCAGCAGGGTGCCGGACGCGTTGATGCGCGGAATGCCGTAGGAGAGCGTCGCGTCCATGTGGAAATGCGGATCGACGAAGGGCGGCGCGACGAGGCAGCCGGCGGCGTCGATGACGCGGCCAGCCTCGGCCTCGAGCCCGGGCTCGATGGCGGCGATGCGGTCGCCGCGAATGCCGACATCGGCAGCTCGGCCGTCGGGCAAGGTTCCGCCCCTGACGATCAGATCGAAACTCATCGCTCTCCCTTCCGGTAGGGGATCATCAGCGCCCTGGGATAGGTCGCGCGCCGCGCCACCAACACCAGCGCGGCGATGGACAGCAGGTAGGGCATCATCAGGAAGACCTGATAGGGGACGACATCGCCGGCGATCTGCTGGAGCCTGATCTGGTAGGCGTCGAAGGCGGCGAACAGGATGGCGCCGACAAGCGCCTTGCCGGGCCGCCAGGAGCCGAAAACGACCAGGGCGATGCAGATCCAGCCGCGGCCATTGACCATCTCGAAGAAGAAGGAATCGAAGGCCGACATGGTCAGGAACGCGCCGCCGACGGCCATCAGCCCGCTGCCGGCCATGACGGCGCCGACGCGGATGCCGGTGACGGAAATACCCTGTGCCTCGACGGCGGACGGGTTCTCGCCCGCGGCGCGGATCGCCAGGCCGAGCGGCGTGCGCGCCAGCACCCAGGCCACGATGGCGACGGTAGCGAAGGCGAGATAGGTCAGCGGCGTCTGGTTGAACAGCGCCGGACCGATGACGGGAATGTCGGACAGGACAGGGATTTTGAGCGGCTGGAACGCCGCGATCTTCGGCGGCGAGGTCACCTCCGGCAGGACGATGCGGTAGGTGAAATAGGTCAGCGAGGTGGCAAGCAGCGTGATGCCGATGCCAACCACATGCTGCGACAGGCCGAGCGGCACGGTGAGCGCGGCATGCAGCAGGCCGAAGGCCATGCCCGTCAGCGCCGCGACGGCCACGCCCGTCCACAGGTCAGCGCCCAGATAGACCGCCAGCCAGCCGGCGAAGGCGCCGGACACCATGATGCCTTCTATGCCCAGATTGAGCACGCCGGCGCGCTCGCAGACGAGTTCGCCCATCGTGGCGAAAATCAGTGGCGAGGCGATGCGGATCGCCGCGACCCAGAATGAGGCTGACAGGAATATCTCGAAGGCTTCCATCATCGTCGCCTGATCCGGTAGCGCGTCAGCATCACGGCGACGACCATCGTCAGAAGCGCGGTCGCCACCATCACGTCGGCGATGTAGGAAGGGACCTGCGCGGAGCGGCTCATGGCGTCGGCGCCGACGAAGATCGCGGCCACGAACAGCGCCGAGAAGACCACGCCGACCGGATTGAGCAGCGCCAGCATGGCGACCACGATGCCGGAGTAGCCGAAGCCGGGCGACAGGTCGAGCGTGAGGTTGCCCTTCAGGCCCGAGACTTCCGAAAAGCCCGCCAGCGCGGCCAGCCCGCCCGACAGCAGCGCGGTCTTGACGATCACGGTGCCGACTGGAATGCCGGCGAAGCGCGCCGCCTCGGCGTTGTGGCCGACGGCGCGCATCTCGGTTCCCAGCGCGGTCTTCTTCATGACGACCCAGATGATGAAGGCCGAAACGATCGCGACGATGAAGCCCCAGTGCAGCCGCTTGCCCTCGATGATGCGCGGCAGGCGCGCCTCGGCGATCACGCGCTGCGATTGCGGCCAGCCCAGACCCGTCGGATCCTTCAGCACGCCTTCGAGCAGCATGGAGACGAACAGGATCATGACGAAGTTGAGCAGCAGCGTCGTCACCACCTCGTCGACGCCGAAGCGCGTCTTCAGCAGCGCCGGGCCGAGCAGGAGGAGGGCTCCCGCCAGCATGGCCGAGACGGCGATCAGCGGCAGGAGGAGGGGCGCGGGCAGCGGCAGCGCGCCGGTGCCGAGCACGACCGTCACCACCGCGCCGGCATAAAGCTGAGCCTCGGCGCCAATATTCCACAGGCGCGCGCGGAAGGCGACGGCGACGGCGAGGCCGGTGAAGATCAGCGGCGTGGCGCGGGTCAGCGTCTCCAGAAGCGCGAACTGCGATCCGGCCGCGCCCCTAGCGACCAGCACAAAGACCGCGAGGGGAGACGCGCCGGCCATCATGACAAGCCCGCTCGCAACGACGAAGGTGACGAGGACCGCGCCGACCGGATAGAGCAGCGTGGTGGGCGTCGAGGGCGCGTCGATCGCCTCAAGCCGCATGGAGGCGGCTCCATGACGCGTCGACCCGTGAAGCCGGCCGCCGCTTCGCGCCCCCGAAAGGGGTGTATTGGCGCAACGCCTCCGATGGAACAGTCCACGCCATCACGCCGCCTGCTCCGTCTCGAAGCCCTGGCCGGCCATCATCGCCCCGATGGCGGCCGGCGTCTTCGACGCGCGGTCGAAGGGTTCGGACATCCGCCCGCGGAACATGACGCAGATGCGGTCCGACAGGGCGAATATCTCGTCAAGATCCTCCGAGATCAGCAGGATCGCGGCTCCCCTCGCCCGTGCCGCCAGAAGCTGCTGCTGGACATAGGCCACCGCGCCGACATCGAGGCCGCGCGTCGGCTGGCTGGCCAGGATGACGGACGGGTCGCCGTCGAGCGCGCGCCCAAGGATCAGCTTCTGCATGTTGCCGCCCGACAGGAGCCGGATGCGCGCCTCCGGCGACGGGCATTTGACCTGATAGCCTTCGATCAGGCCGGCTGCGTGGTCGCGGATCGCGTCGGCCCTGAGGAAACCTGCGCGGGAAAAGCGCCGGTCGCGCAGACGTTCCAGCACGGCGTTCTCGGCGACCGACATGTCGCCGATCGCCCCGACGGTATGGCGGTCCTCCGGAATGCGCCCGATACCGGCGCCGAGCGCGGCACGTGGCGACCAGCGCCGCACCGGCGCATCCCCGAGCGACAGCGTGCCCGAGACCGGCGCGATCAGCCCCGACAGGAGAGCGGCCAGCGACCCTTGGCCGTTGCCCGAGACGCCGGCGACGCCGGTGATCTCGCCCGATCGCAGCTCGAGCGAGACGTGGTCGAGCGGCGTGCCGTGGCTGTCGTCGGTTGTGACGCCATCAAGGCGCAGCCGCGCCCCGCCGCGCATTGCCTCGCCGAGGCGGGGCGGCGGCACTTCGCGCCCCACCATCAGATGCGCGAGATCCTCGCGGCTGGTTTCGGCCGTGCGCCTTTCGCCAACCACCCGGCCGCCGCGAAGCACCACCACCCGGTCGCTGGCGGCCATGACCTCGTTGAGCTTGTGCGAAATGAAGATGACCGAAAGCCCCCGCGCGGCCATGGCGCGCAGGGTGGAAAACAGTGCCGCCGCCTCGCCGGGCGTGAGCACGGCCGTCGGTTCGTCGAGGATCAGCACCCTCGCATCTCGATAGAGCGCCTTGACGATCTCGACGCGCTGGCGTTCGCCCACGGCGAGCGTGCCGACCGGTCGGCCGGGATCGACCGCAAGGCCGAAATCGGATGCGATCGCCGCGATCTTCTTTCTGGCGGACGCCCTGTCCAGCCGGGGCGAGAACAGCCGGCGCGTGCCGAGGACGATGTTGTCGAGCACGGTGAGATTGTCGGCCAGGGTGAAATGCTGGTGCACCATGCCAATGCCGGCATCGAGTGCGGCCTTCGGATCGCCGGGCGGCAGGATCTTTCCGAAGGCCTCCACGTAACCGGCGTCGGCGACATAGTGGCCGAACAGGATGTTCATCAGCGTCGTCTTGCCGGCGCCGTTCTCGCCCAGCAGCGCCACGATCTCGCCCTGCCCGAGCGCGAACGAGATGTCGTCATTGGCGACCAGGCCGGCGAACCGCTTGGTTATGCCGGTGAGGCGCATGACGGGTTCGATAGAGGTTGGTGATCTTGGAGGCATTCGTGCGCAATCCGGGCGAGGCGGTGGCACCCTCCCTTCTCCCCTTGTGGGAGAAGGTGGCCGAGCGAAGCAAGGTCGGATGAGGTGTTGGACGGAGCGCGATCATCACCCCTCACCCGAATTGCCAACCTCGCTGCTTCGCAGCTTCGGGGCAATCCGACCTCTCCCACAAGGGGAGAGGCAGGGGCGCCTCAGCCCGACTTCGGTTCCTCGTCGTTGATCTCGACGGTGAAGGAGCCGTCCTTGATGGCTGCTTCTTTCTCGGCCACCAGCGCCATGATCTCGTCGGGCACCTTGCCCTCGAACGTACCGAGCGGCGCGAGCGAGCAGCCGCCCTCCTTCATGAAGGAATAGACGCCGTAGTCGTCGGCCTTGAAGGTGCCGGCCTTCACTTCCGCGATCGCCTTTTCCAGCGTCGGCTCGAAATGCCAGAGCGCCGAAGCGACGACCGTTTCGGGATAGTCGGACTGGGTGTCGATGACGTTGCCGATGGCCAGCACATTGCGCTCCTTGGCCGCATCGGAGACGCCGAAGCGCTCGGCATACATGACGTCGGCACCGGCGTCGATCTGCGCGAAGGCCGTCTCCTTGGCCTTCGGCGGGTCGAACCACGAGCCGATGAAGGCGACCTGGAAGGTCGCGTCCGGCGCGACCTCGCGCACACCGGCCATGAAGGCGTGCATGAGGCGGTTGACCTCCGGGATCGGGTAGCCGCCGACCATGCCGATCTTCTTCGATTCCGTCATGCCGCCTGCGATGATGCCGGTGAGGTAGGAGGCGTCCTGGATGTAGTTGTCGAAGACGGCGAAGTTGGGAACCGCGTCGTCCGGCTTGAAGGACGAGCCCATCAGGAAGGCGGTGTCGGGATAGTCGGCCGCGACCGAGCGGGCGGCGTCCTCCACGCCGAAGACCTCGCCGACGATCAGCTTGTGGCCGGCCTCGGCATATTCGCGCATGACGCGCTCATAATCCGAGTTGGAGGTGTTTTCGGAGAAGACATATTCGATCGTGCCCGCGTCCTTCGCGGCGTTGGCCGCCTTGTGGATACGGCTCACCCATTGCTGCTCGGTGGGCACGGTGTAGATGGCGGCGACCTTGAGCTTGTCCTGCGCCATCAGCGATGACGGCGACAGGGCCGCGAGCGCGGCCCCGCCGAGCCCGAGCTTCAGGATGTCGCGGCGGGGAAAGGCGATGACGTTCGACTGGCTGGCTGGAGATTTCGGCATGGAACGACCCTCTGGCTGGTGGTGTCGGGGATTGGAGATGTCCCGTCGTATTTTTATCGTTTGGTCAACGATAGCGACGTTGCAGAAGACTGGAAAGAGCCAAGCCGCCGCCGCGAAGCGCAACTCACAGGTCCCGCCCCGGCGCGGCGTGCTACCCTCCCGTCCCGAAACGGTCCCTGGCCTGCTCGGCCGTGTAGTAGCCCAGCCTGACATCCTCGCGAACCGCATCAGGATCGCGCTCGACGGCCCGGCCATATCCGCCGCCGCCCGGCGTGCCGACCTCGACACGGTCGCCGGCCTTCATGGGAATGTCCTGTTCCTTCGACAGATGTTCCGGCACGTGGGCGACACCGTCGCGCCAGACTGTCACCGTGTTGGGCGCGCCGGGTTCACCGCCGAGCGCGCCGGGGGGACCGAAACGGCCGTGATCCATGACAAAGGAGGCGCGGGCCTCGCCGCGCAGCAGTTCGATCTCGTAGGAAAGCCCGAAGCCGCCGCGATGCCTGCCGGCTCCGCCCGAGCCTTCGCGCAGCGCGTAGCGGCGGTAGAGGATCGGATAGGCCTGCTCCATGATCTCGACGGGCGGCGATTTGGAGATGCCGATCGTCGAGCAGCCGTTGGACAGGCCGTCATGGTCGGCATTGCCGCCATAGCCGCCGCCCGAGAGCTGATAGAGCACGAAATCGCGGCCGCGCGCGGGGTCGTGGCCGCCGAGCGCGAAATTGCCTGACGATCCCGCCGGCGCGGCCGTCACCCTGTCCGGCACGGCCTTGACGAGCGCCGAAAACACGGCCTCGGCGATGCGCTGCGACACTTCCGCCGCGCAACCGGAGACGGGGCGCGGATAATGCGCGTCGAGAAAGGTGCCTTCCGGCGTCGGCACCACCAGCGGCTCGAAGGCGCCGGCGCTGATCGGCACGTCCGGCCAGATATGGCGCACCGCCAGATAGACGGCCGAAAGCGTCGTCGCCAGCACCGAGTTCATCGGCCCCGCGCAGGGCGGGCTAGAGCGCGAGAAGTCGAAGGTCAGCGTGTCCCCGGCCTTCGCGACGGTTAGCGCGATGGTCAGCGGCTCGTTCACCACGCCGTCCGAATCCACGAAGGCCTCGCCGCTGTAGGTCCCGTCGGGGATCGTGGCGATGTGGGCCCGCATCTGGTCGGCGGCGCGGCGGCGCAGTTCGGCGATCGCCTCCACCACCGTGTCGTCGCCATAGCGGTCGAGCAGTTCGAACAGGCGTTCCTGCCCGACCGAAAGGGCGGCGGCCTGGGCTTTGATGTCGCCGATGCGCTGGTCGGCGATCCGGATGTTGGAGGTGATGACGGCGTAGAGCTCGGGATCGAGCGCGCCTTTCTTGAACAGCTTGACGGGCGGCAGGCGCAGCCCCTCCTGCTCGACCGAGGTGGCGGAAGCGGAAAAGCCACCGGGCACGGCGCCGCCGATATCGGGCCAGTGGCCGGTGTTGGACAGCCAGCAGAAGATTTTGCCGCCGCGAAAGACGGGCATGGCGAAGCGCACATCCATGAGATGCGTGCCGCCAAGATAGGGGTCGTTGACGATATAGACGTCGCCTTCCTCCGGCGGCAGGCAGCGTCCCTCAGCGATCATGTCGATGATGGTGCGGGTGGAGGCCTGCATGACGCCGACGAAGACCGGCAGGCCCATCTCGCCCTGCGCGATCAGCGCGCCGTCCTCGGCCGAATAGATGCCGTCTGCCCGGTCGTTCGCCTCGGCGATGATCGGCGAGAAGGCCGAGCGCGAGAAGGCAAGGTCCATCTCGTCGCAGACATGCTGAAGCCCGGCCTGAATGACGGAGAGCGTGATGGCGTCGAGGCTGGTCAACAGTTGCCTCCTCCGGGACCAACCCCCTCTCCGCCTCGCATTCGCTCGGCACCTCTCCCCCCTTCAGGGGGAGCGGACGGAGCCAAGCTGGACGCCCGTCCTCTCCCCTCACGAAGTGGGGGAGAGGTGTCGAGGGCGGAGCCCGAGACGGAGAGGGGATAATTCATCGTGCCTGTCCCACCCCGACGATCAAATTGCCGTCGCCGTCCTGCCTCACCGAACAGCCGGGCTCGATGACGGTGGTGGCGTCGAGCTGCTCCAGGATCGCCGGCCCCTCGAAGGCGGCCTCAAGCGGAAGCTTCTCCCGCGCATGGACGGGCGTGTCGATCCATTCGCCGTCGAACCAGACCGGCCGCGTCTCCACCAGCGATCCGGCGAGGTTCGCGGCACGGCCGGCCGGCTCGATCAGCGTCGACAGGTCGACCTCGTCGCGGACACCGATCACCGAGGTGTTGAGGTTGACCAGATTGGCGTGAACCTCCGGCAGACGCACCTTGAAGCGGGCGAAATAAGCTTCCTCGAACAGGGCCTGCAGCTTTTCACGCCGGATTTCGGCATCGGGCAGCGGGATGGTGATGAGATGGGTCTGGCCGACAAACTGCATGTCGGCCGAATGCACGACCCGGATCGACTTCGGCCGGATCGCCTCCTTGGCGATCTGGGCGCGGCCTTCCTCGGCCTGTGCGGCGAGCATGCCCGACACCGCCCTCTCGTCCAGGACGGGCACGGGCTGGTTGACCGTGCGCACGAAGTCGTGGCGCAGGTCGGCCACCACGCAGCCCAGCGCGTTGGTGATGCCCGGCCGGGCCGGCACGATGACGGTCGGAATGGCGAGCTCGCGCGCCAGCGCGCAGGCATGAAGCGGCCCGGCCCCGCCGAAGGCGAACAGCGCGAAATCACGCGGGTCGCGCCCCCGGGCCACCGACACCATGCGGATCGCGCCCGCCATTTTGACATTCGCCAGCCTGAGCACCGCGCCCGCCGCCGACGCCCCGTCGAGCCCGGTCGCGCGCCCCAGCCTCTCCTCGAAGACCGAGCGTATGGCATCCACCGAAGCGGGAGAATCCACCGAAAGCAGCCGCCGGGGATTGAGCCGGCCAAGCAGGAGATTGGCGTCGGAGATGGTCGGCTCCGTGCCGCCACGGCCATAGCAGATCGGACCTGGCACGGCGCCCGCGCTGCGCGGCCCGACCTCGATCAGCCCGGCGGGATTGACGCGGGCGATCGAGCCGCCGCCAGCGCCGACCGTGTGCACATCGACCATCGGCACGTGGATGGGCATCGCGTATTCGATCTCGATCTCATTGGAGACCGCCGGCTGGCCGCCGCGGATCAGCGCCACGTCGGTGGAGGTGCCGCCCATGTCGTAGGTGACGACGTCGGCGAAGCCGGCGCGGCGGGCGGAATAGGCGGCCGCCATGACGCCCGAGGCCGGCCCCGACATGACCGTCTTGGCCGCCTCGTCGGCGACGAAGGCGGCCGAGATCATGCCGCCATTGCCGTTCATCATCAGGAAGTCGCGGCCATAGCCGAGCCGCGACAGCTCGCCCGAAAGCCGCGTGACATAGCGCTTGAGGATCGGCTGCACCGAGGCGTTGACGGCCGCCGTCACGCCGCGCTCGAACTCGCGCGCCTCCGACAGCAGCGAATGGCCGGTGGTGATCTGGTCGTTGGGCCAGAGCCCGGCGGCGATTTCGGCCGCGCGCTTCTCATGCGAAGGATTGGCATAGGAATGCAGGAAGTGGATGACGAGCGACTCGCAGCCTCTCTCCAGCAACGTCCGGACCGCCTCGCGCACCCCGTCCTCGTCGAGCGGCACCCGCACGAGGCCGCCCGCCTCCATGCGCTCGTCGACCTCGAGCCTGAGATCGCGCGGAATGACGGGGCGGAAGGTGCCCGTCATGCCGTAGGCCCGCGGGCGGGTGCGCCGGCCGAGCTCGATCACGTCGCGGAAGCCGCGCGTGGTGATCATGCCGGTCCGGGCCAGCCGCCGTTCCAGCACCGCGTTGGTGGTGGTGGTGGTGCCGTGCACGACAAGACCGAGTTCGGCCACCGGCGCCCTTGATTGCATCAGCGCGGCGACGACGCCCTCGGCCTGGTTGTCGACCGTCGTCGGCGTCTTGGCGATGACGACGCGCGCCGGCGAGGTGCGCCCGTCGACGAGGATGAGGTCGGTGAAAGTGCCGCCGACATCGATGCCGGCGACCGCCGCACCTGCCTCCGATCCGTCGCCAACCGTCATCCACGCGCCTCGCCGCCGTTCCAGAAAATGGTCGCGATCCGGAATGACAGACCTGCCGGACCGGCGCAATTTGGAATGCGTCTCTCCGCTTCCCCCTTGCGTTGAAATTCATTTGTATACTAATAATATTGGCTGACAAGACAGCCCTGTTTTGACCGACAGAGACATCGGTCCGCCCCGGCCGGCCGGAGGCGGAAACGGCCCGCACGACTGGAATCCGACGATGTACAACACCGCCCTTCTCGACACCGCCCAGGACACCGCCGCGCCGGCATTCCCGATTCCGGCGAACTGTCACGCCGAGCGCGTCGTTTCCGTCACGCACTACACCGACCGGCTGTTCTCCTTCCGCATCACGCGGCCGCAATCCTTCCGCTTCCGTTCCGGCGAATTCGTCATGATCGGTCTGCCGAACGCCGAGAAGCCGGTGTTCCGCGCCTATTCCATCGCCAGCCCCTCCTGGGACGACGAACTCGAATTCTTCTCCATCAAGGTGTCGGACGGGCCGCTCACGCAGCACCTGCAGAAGATCGTGCCCGGCGACACGGTGCTGATGCGGCAGAAATCGACCGGAACGCTGGTCGTCGACGCGCTGACGCCCGCCAGGCGGCTGTGGATGATCGCCACCGGCACGGGCTTCGCGCCCTTCGCCAGCCTGCTGCGCGACCCCGAGACCTGGGAGAAGTTCGACGAGGTGGTGGTCACCAACACCTGCCGCGACCTGGCCGAACTCGCCTATGGAGACACCGTCGTCGGCAAGCTGCGCGACGATCCGCTGATCGGCGAACTGGTCGAGGGGCGGCTCACCTACATCGCCACCACCACGCGCGAGACATCGCCCCGCATGGGCCGCGTCACGACGCTGATCGAGAGCGGCGAGCTGTTTTCCGGCCTCGGCCAATCCGGCTTCGACCCCGAGAACGACCGCGTGATGATCTGCGGATCGCTGGCGATGCTCAACGACGTCAAGGCGCTGGTCGAGAAGGCCGGCCTGACCGAAGGCTCCAACGCCAAGCCGGCCGAGTTCGTCGTCGAGCGCGCCTTCGTCGGATAGACGGGCGGACGCCCCTCAGTTCTCGACGGCCGTCACGATGGCGGCGCGCAGGTCGTCAAGGCCGGCGCGTTTCTCCGACGAGGTGGCGAGCACCTCCGGATAGGCGGCAGGGCGGCGGCGGATTTTCTCCACGGTCTCGGCCAGCAGCCGCTCCACGGCGGGCGGCTTGATCTTGTCGGCCTTGGTCAGCACCACCTGATAGGAGACGGCTGCCTTGTCGAGCAGGTCCATGACCTCCTCGTCCTTCTTCATGATGCCGTGGCGCGCGTCGATCAGAAGATAGACGCGCTTGAGTGTCACCCGGCCGCGCAGATAGTCGAAGACGAGCTTCGTCCAGCGATCGACCTCGGCCTTGGGTGCCCTCGCGAAGCCGTAGCCGGGCATGTCGACCAGCGCCATCGGGGGCAGGTCGTCGGCATCGCCGGTATGGCCGTCAGGCACGAAATAGTTGAGTTCCTGCGTACGGCCCGGCGTGTTCGAGGTCCGGGCCAGCGCCCTGGCGCCGACCAGCGCGTTGATGAGCGAGGACTTGCCGACATTGGAGCGCCCGGCGAAAGCGATCTCGGGCGGGCCCTCGGGCGGCAGGAAGCCCATGGCCGGCACGCCGCGGATGAATATCCACGGCCGTTCGAACGGCGATTTCCTGTCCTGCGCTGGCATGTCGTTGGCCGTCCCTTCGTGGCAAGGTCCTGCGCCGGCATCGGCTTTCGCGTCCGTCCTGTCAACGGCGCTCGTCGCGTCTTGTCCGAACGGTCAAAATTCCGCGTGAAATTTCGCCAACGCCGTGCAAAAGTGCACCGGAGCGGGAGGCATCAACGCCCCTGCCGAGCGTCATGCGGCCGGGATGGTGGGCCGTGGCGCGTCAGTAAAACGAGAACCGACAGGGTGTGGATCACATGAAGCGTTTCCTCATCGGCCTTGCGGCCGCAACCGCGTTGACCATTCCGGCCTTCGCGCAGGATATCGCCCCCGCGATCATCTACGATCTCGGCGGCAAGTTCGACAAATCCTTCAACGAGGCCGCCTATAACGGCGCCGAGCAGTTCAAGGAAGAGACGGGTATCGAATACAAGGAATTCGAGATCCAGAACGACGCGCAGCGCGAGCAGGCGCTGCTGCGCTTCGCCGAGGGCGGGCAGAACCCGATCGTCATGGCGGGCTTCTCCTGGGCGGCGGCGCTGGAGAAGGTCGCGCCGCAGTTTCCCGAGACCGATTTCGCCATCATCGACATGGTGGTCGAGCAGCCGAATGTGCGCTCGGTCGTGTTCAAGGAGCATGAAGGCTCCTACGTGGTCGGCGTGATGGCCGCCATGGCGTCCGAAAGCAAGGTGGTCGGCTTCGTCGGCGGCATGGACATCCCGCTGATCCGCAAGTTCGGCTGCGGCTATGTCGGCGGCGCCAAGGCGGCCGGCGCGACCAGGGTGATCGAGAACATGACCGGCGACACGCCGGCGGCGTGGAACGACCCGACCAAGGGCGGCGAGATCACCCGCTCGCAGATCGACCAGGGCGCGGACGTCATCTACGCGGCGGCGGGCGGCACGGGCGTCGGCGTGCTGCAGGCGGCGGCGGATGCCGGCAAGCTCGGCATCGGGGTCGATTCCAACCAGAACATGCTGCAGCCGGGCAAGGTGCTGACCTCGATGGTCAAGCGCGTCGACACGGCCGTCTATCAGGCCTTCATGGACGCCAAGAACGGCAAATTCTCCTACGGCTTCTCCAATCTCGGCCTGGCCGAGGGCGGCGTCGACTACGCCATGGACGAGAACAACGAGGAGATCGTAACCGACGAGATCGAAGCCGCCGCCGAGAAGGCCAAGGCCGACATCATCTCGGGCGAGATCGAGGTGCACGACTACATGTCGGACAACAGCTGCCCCTACTGATCAAGGGCAGCACCGCAAGGTCAGGCCGCCGGACGCAAGCCCGGCGGCTTTTTTCGTGGCGTGTGGCCTCGCCGCCTCCCGTCCGGCGGATCATGAATACGGCTCCGACCGTCCGCCCGTCGTCATGAAGCAGGGCCATACCCCCACCCCTGGGCTGCCGGGGCGAGCCGCCCGGCTCGTCCCGGCAGGCCAGGGGCGGGGAAAATCCATATGCGCCAGCCCACAGTCCGGCGGGGTGTGAACAAATTCCGGCGCCGGCCCCCAGCAGAACCGGCGTTTTCGACGAATCTCGCCGGTTCTATCCACGTCCCCCGCGACCGGTGGGACAATGCCCGCCGGTGAACGGAGGTCATGGGATGGACGAGCAGACGGCAAGATGGGACGGGAGGTTGCGGCGCATCATCGCCGTCCTCGTCGCGCTTGCCGTGCTGGCGGAGCGCGCCGCTGACCGGTCCTTTCCGGTCCGCTGTTTCGTTCTGTGGATATTGCGGCGGGCCGAGGCCGTGGTGGCGGAGTTCGTCGCCGAGGCGACGGGCATGCCGCAGCCGGCCTTCGCGGGCATCGGGACGACCGGAAACGATCCGGAGGACGCGCTGCTGCTTGCGGCGCGCTTGCACGCGCTGGCCGAGGCCCTGCCGTCCTGCTGCGCTGCGCGCTCATCCTCCCCCCGCTTGGCGGGTGGAGGTGGCGAGGGCGAAGCCCAAGACGGAGGGGGGCGACGCCGCGCCTTGGCCGGCTTGCCCTCACCCCCGACGGTCTCACGGCCGGGCCGAACGACACCTCATGACGTCCTGACCGCGCGGCGCCCGGTCGATCATCGTCGCGGATGGTATCAGTTCTCGGTGAGATGGCGGAAAGCGGCCACCACCTGTTCGTAGACCTGGCGCTTGAACGGCACGATCAGGCCCGGCAGGTCGCCGATCGGACGCCAGGCCCAATCCTCGAATTCGGCCTCGTGGCCGCCCGGAGGCGGGTTGATGCGGATCTCGCGCTCGTCGCCGTGAAAGCGGAAGCAGAACCATTTCTGCGTCTGGCCGCGATATTTCCCTTTCCAGGCCACGCCGACCTTGTCGGCCGGCAGGTCGTAGCTGATCCAGTCGGGCGCCTCGGCGAGAAGCTTGACGCTTTCGATGCCGGTTTCCTCGTAGAGTTCGCGCCTGGCTGTTTCGAGCGGCTCCTCGCCCTTGTCGATGCCGCCCTGCGGCATCTGCCACAGATAGGTTTCATCGATCATTTCGCTGCGGTCATCCGGCAGGCGCCTGCCGACCCAGACCAGTCCCTCGGCGTTGAGCACCATCACGCCCACGCAGCGGCGATAGGGCAGGCTTTCGGGATCGACGGGAGGTCTTGCCATCAGTTGCTCGCCTTCTCGGGATCGTCGGCCAGCGCGGAGACCGGCACGATCTCCACGCCACGCTTGCGGGCTTCGCGAACCCAGTCGGACACGGCGTCCACCGTCACGTCGAAGGCCGAGCCCCAGCCGATGGCGAAGCCTTTGGCGCGGGCAATGCGCTCGAGTTCGTCCAGCTTTTCAAGGATGGCGCCGCGCTCGCGTCGGCCGTCGATGGCCGTATCGCCCGCCGCGAAGGGCACGCGATGGTCGCGCGCGAGTTCGCCCGCCTTGCTGCGCGCGGTCGAGCCGTCGTCGAGGAACATCAGGCCGCGATCGCCGAGTTCGGCCATGACGGCATCCATCGCCTCGCGATCGGCGATGAAGCGCGCGCCCATATAGTTCATGACGCCGGTATAGTTGGTGGTGCGCGACAGCGCCCATCTGAGACGTTCGATATTCTCCTCCGGGTCGGCGTCGACGGTGAGTGTGTTGCGACCGGGATCGACCGAGGGATAGTCGAACGGCTCCATCGGCGCCTGCATGACGATCTCGTGACCCTTGCGGCGTGCCTCCTGCATCCAGCGGTCGATGCTGTTGCCTTGCGGGGCGAAGGCCAGCGTCACCTGGGCGGGAAGCCGCTGGATCGCCTCCTGCGTGCCGGTCTGCGATAGGCCGAGCCCGCCAACGACGATCGCCACACGGGCCCCGCGCGCGCCAGACCAGGGCCGGGCATAGACGTCGAAAGGACGACGCCCGTCCTCGGCGCGCACCGGCAGCGGGCCTTCGGGCCCGTCCTCGATCAGCGACCGGTCTGGCAGATGGGCGACGCGTTCGTCCTGGCCGATTTCGGTCGGGTCGCGCAGCGTGATGATGCTGCCGCCGGCGGAGGGGTCCCGAGTGGTGCCGTCGATCCGCGTGATGGAGGCGCCGGGCGAGAAGCCGGGTTCGCGCCGTTCCGTCTTCTCCGATCCTCCGGTCCTGGCCGCCTGGCCGGCCCCGGACGTGTCATCGGGTTCGGCGACCGCGACCACGGCCGGAGCGCGGAAGGGCCGCTCACGAAACGCGATCGCCGTGGATACGGCAAGGACCGCCAGCGCGCAGGCAAGCGTCGCGATGCCGGCCGCATCCGGTCGGACGAGGCGTCGCGCGGCGGGCCGATCGAGGCCGAGGGGGCGGTCGATCTCCTTCATCGAGGCGACCTTTGCGGCAAGGGGCGAATCACCGGTGAAGTGTCTTCGAGACAGCCTTCCGAAACCAGTCCCGAATCGAAACGCCCGGCCAGAGGGCCGGGCGTTGCGGATGGGTTATCGCCGACACCGGAACGTCCGGGCGACATGCGTCAGTCGTTGACCATTGCCCTGTCGGGATTGGGCGGGAAGGCCGGATCGGTCTTCACGCCGCGCAGAAGATCATAGGCGTAGTTGAGCTGGATGTCGTCCGCCGGCTCCGGCGGGACGTAAGCCGACGAGCCTGATCCCTCCTCGTCCTCCTGCGGGCCGCGAATATGGCCCCGAAGCGCGGATTCGCCGCGGGCCAGGTTCTGCCCCTTGAGCTCATCAGGCAGCGGTTGGGCGACCTCGATGTCGGGCGTGATGCCCTTGCCCTGGATCGATTTGCCCGACGGCGTGTAATAGAGCGCGGTCGTCAGCCTGAGCGCGCCGTTCTCGCCGAGCGGGATGATGGTCTGCACCGATCCCTTGCCGAAGGACTGCGAGCCCAGCACGGTGGCCCGCTTGTGGTCCTGCAGGGCGCCCGCCACGATCTCGGAGGCGCTCGCCGAACCGCCATTGATCAGGACGATCATCGGCTTGCCGTCGGTGATGTCGCCGGCACGGGCGTCGAAGCGCGACACGTCGTTCTGCTCGCGGCCGCGGGTCGAGACGATCTCGCCCCGGTCGAGGAAGGAATCGGTCACCGACACCGCCTGATCGAGCAGGCCGCCCGGATTGAGCCGCATGTCGAGCACATAACCCTTGAGCTTGTCGGCCGGGATCTCCTTCTCGATCTTGTCGATGGCCGACTGCAGATCGTCAAAGGTCTTCTCGGTGAAGGAGGTGATCTTGAGATAGCCGATGTCGTCCTCGACCCGGAACTTCACCGCCTGCACCTTGATGATGTCGCGGATGATGGTGACTTCGATCGGCCCCGTCGCGCCTTCGCGGATCAGCGTGAGCTCGATCGGCGTGTTGACCAGGCCGCGCATCTTCTCGACGGCGTCGGACAGCGTCATGCCGCGCACCTCCTCGCCGTCGATATGCGAGATGAGGTCACCGGCCAGGACGCCGGCGCGGGCGGCTGGCGTATCGTCGATCGGCGTGATGACCTTGACCAGTTCGTTTTCCATCGTGACCTCAATGCCGAGGCCGCCGAACTCGCCCTTGGTCTGGACGCGCATGTCCTTCGCCGCGTCCGGATTGAGATAGGAGGAGTGCGGGTCGAGCGAAGTCAGCATGCCGTTGATGGCGCTCTCGACAAGTTCCTTCTCGTCCGGCGGCGTCACATATTGCGCGCGAACCCGCTCATAGATATCGCCGAAGATCGCCAGCTGCCTGTAGGTCTCCGATCCGGCCGCATTCGCCGACGAACCCGGCGAACCGTGGATCAAAGCCATGGCGGATGCGCCCATCAGCGCACCGGCAAACAGCAGCGAGAATTTACGAACCATGTCCAGTCCTTCCTGGCTTCCGCTCCGCCCACCACGGTGAGGGATCGACCGGTTTTCCATCCTTACGGAACTCGACGTAGAGTTCCGGACCGCTCATTCCAGCAGGCGAGGCCGACGCGCTCGCCAGTCTTGCCTCTCCCATCGCGCCGACCGGTTCACCCGCGAGCACCGGCTGGCCAAGGGAGACGTCGAGACGTCCGAGACCGGCCAGAACCACATGATACCCGTCGCCCGCGTTCAGGATCAAGAGTTGACCGTAAGAACGGAACGGGCCGGCATAAAGGACGGTCCCGTCCGATGGCGCGGTGACGATGGCGCCCGATTGTGTCGCAACCGTGTCCCCGTGATAAGTGCCGCCGAAACCATCCTCTCCCCCGTAGCGGGATACGAAACCGCCCTCGGCTGGCAGCGACAGTTCCCCCTTCAACGAGCCGAACGGGACGGCGGCGGACAGGCGGTTGGCTTCTGGCGCGGGCCGGTCGGCAGCCTCGGCCTCGCGGCGCAGCCGCTCTTCCTTAGCCTTGCGCGCCTCCTCCAGGTCGGCTTCGAGCGAGGCGATGAGATCCTGCACGCTTTCGGCCTGACGGGCCAGCACCTCGGCGCGCTCGGCTTCCGCCTTGAGCTGCGCCTCCGATTCCTCCTGCAGCTTGCGCCTTTCGGCCAGAAGAAGGGTCAGACGGCTCTTTTCGGCCACCTGCTCGCGCACCGTCCCGGCCAGCCTGCCGCGCTCGGCATCCAGCGATGCGGTCAAATGGCGCAGCCTGTCGAGATCGGACACCAGCGCGCGAGTCTCGTCCCTGAGATCGGGCACCACGGCACCGAGCAGGATCGCGCTGCGCACGGAGGCCAGCGCGTCGTCGGGCGTGACCAGCACGGCCGGCGGCGGGTCGAGCCCCATGCGCTGCAGCGCGCCAAGCACTTCGGCGAGCACGCCCCTGCGCTCGGCCAGCGACAGCCTTATGTCGTCGCTCTCGTCCGACAGATTGCCGATCCGGACCTCGATCTCGCCAATGTCGGCGGCAAGCTTCTTTTCGGTCTTGGCCGTCTGGATCAGCGCGGCCGTGAGCGAGGCGTTGTCCTTGCGGATAGAGGCGACCTCGGCCGTCAGTTCGACCAGCCTCTCCTTGGAAAGCGCCGCCTGGGCGCGAAGCTGCTCATATTCGGCCCGCGATTGGTCGCGCCGCTCCGACAGCGCGGCTTCATCGGTCTGCGCCACGGCGCGCGCAATGCCCGCCGGCTCCAGAGCAGCCAGCATGAGCGCGATGAGGACGGTCAAGAATCGCATGTCCGGACGATACGCATCCTGTTGCGGCCACGGTAGGTCCGCTTCGTTAACGAAGGATCAACCATCAGGTTCGGCCGAACCGTGGACGAGAGAAGGCCGGAGGTGGGGTCAACTCGTCGTGATGACGCCCCGGACACGGTCAGGAGCGGTGATAGGGATGCCCCGAAAGCATCGTCGCGGCACGATAAAGCTGCTCGGCCAGCATGACACGCACTATCTGGTGAGGCCAAGTCATCCGGCCGAAGGAAATCGAATTGGCGCCGTCGAGCAGCGCCCGGTCGAAGCCATCCGGCCCCCCGATCAGGATATCCAGGTCCCGCGTGCCACCGTCCCGCATCGCCTGAAGTCGCTGCGAGAACTGCGCTGACGACAGCGCCTTGCCGGTTTCGTCCAGGAGGATGGTGGTCGCGTCGGCCGCCATGGCGCCCCGAAGCCTGTCCGCCTCGTCGCGCCGCCGCTCCTGCGCGGTGCGCGCCCGGCTTTCAGCAAGCTCGATCACGCCCCTGAAAGAGAGGCCGAGCGAGGAACCCGCCTTCGAGAACCGGTCGAGATAGCGGTCGGCAAGTTCCCTTTCGGGTCCGGCCTTGAGGCGGCCGACCGCGACAATTCCAATCTTCATCCTACCGTCCGCCGGTGGGTGGGCGGGCCGGCGCCTTAATGCAGCGTCTCGTCCTCGAGGTCGGGTGCCTGCCACATTTTCTCGATGGCGTAGAAGTCGCGGACTTCCGGCCTGAAGATGTGGACGATGACGTCGCCGGCATCGATCAGAACCCAGTCCGCCGACTGAAGACCTTCCACCCGCAGGCCGGTTTCGCCGGTCTGTTTGAGCGCGGTCAGCAGGTGCTCGGCCACCGCGGCGACATGGCGGTGCGAACGTCCCGACGCGACGACCATGTGATCGCCGATGCTGGATTTCCTGCTGATGTCGATGGAGACAACGTTCTCGGCCTTCGAATCATCAAGACTGGCCAGAACGGTTTCGAGGGTCTCGGCAGAGCGAGCGACGCCCGCCAGTCCCGCGTTCGAAGGCGCGGCATGCACCTTCTTCAAAGTTGCTGTTCTCAGAGCTTTCCCTTTCGCGGCAAGAACAACCAAATCACCGGACCGATTGTCCGATATTGCAAAGATAGGCAGACTACCCTGACAGTTTCAAGACATGCCGCTTTCGGGCGCGGTTGATTCGTCAACCGGCGTCGGCTCCACGGGCGGCGGCACCTGGGCGGCAAGCGGCTGGAAGGCGCCCTTCTCCGCGTCGGTGGGCTGGTCGGCCCGTATCGTGCGCCAGATGACGAAACCGGCGAAGGAAAGGCCGATGGCGACCGCCACGACCATGAAGGAGCCCGTGCCGTAGGCCGCCGTCAGCGCCGTGCCGATGGCCGGAAACACCGTGCCGGACAGCGACCAGGCAAACAGCATGGTCGACGACAGCATGACGAGGTCATCCTTCTCGGCACGGTCGTTGGCATGGGCATTGGCCAGCGAATAGAGCGACTCGCTGGTGCCGCTCCACACGACATAGATCGCCACGACCACGCCAAGGGCGGCGCCGTCGAACCCCATCGCGGCCATGCCGGCGAGCGCCGACAGCAGCGAGGCCAGGATGAGCACGTAGCGCCGGTCGGTGCGGTCCGACGCCCAGCCGAAGGGGATCTGGAAAAGCAGCGTTCCCAGCGGCAAGGCCGACAGCAGCGTCGAGACCTGGGTTGGCGTGTAGCCGATCGCGGTCGCGTGGATCGGCGCGAAACCGGCCACCATCATCGACAGTCCACCGGAGGCGAGCATGCCGACGATGCCGACGGGCGTGATGCGCCAGGCGCGTACGAACGAGACCGTGGCGCGCGCCGGCGGCGGCGGCTGCGGCAGGCGCGTCATGCCCACGGGCAGGATCGACAACGCAGAGAACGCGATGCCGATCAGCGGCACCGCCGCGCCGGACAGGTCGGTATGGCGCAAAAGATAGTATCCGAGCCCCAGCCCCATGACATAGGCCACGTAGAAGGCGGCCATGACCCGGCCGCGTATGGCGTTGGAGACCGCGTCGTTGAGCCAGCTCTGGCCGACGATGAAGAGGCCGCAGATCGCGAAACCGTAGAGCGCGCGGGCGGCGATCCACAGCACGGGATCGACGACCGCGCCGATCGCGGCGTTCGACAGGACGATCAGCGCCGAGAAGATCATGAAGGCGCGCGCATGGCCGGTGCGCTGCACGAGCGGTCCGGTCGCGAGGCATCCGACCACGCCACCGGCCGACAGCCCGGTCAGGATCGCGCCGGCCCAGGTCGGCGGCAGGCCGGCCGCGTCGAGACGCACCGGAATGAAGGAAAACATCAGCCCATTGCCGACCGCGATCAGTGCCATCGACGCGATCACGCCCGCGATCGCCACGGCCGTGGACGGCGCGGGGCGGTCCATGTCGGGCAAGACGGACACCGGTTCGCTCATCGGGCGACATTCGGTCCGGACGCACGAAACCTATGTCGGAAAAGCGACCCCGGCGCGGTGGTCCGCCGACAATGGACGGCTGGCTCAATCTGTCCGCGCGACGTTGCGGAGCTGAGTGGACGACAGCGACGAGCGCGGGCCGTGGATGAAGGTCCAGGCGGGCGGCGCCATGCGCGCCAGGATCGGCGCATTGGCCTCGTCGACCCTGGCGTGATCGAAGGTCCTGGCCATCCTGGACGACAGGTAGGACAGGGTCGCGCCGGGCCGGTCAATCACGGCGATCGGCATCAGCCGGACGATCTCGCGCCAGCGCTGCCAGCGATGGAAGTCGCGCAGACTGTCCGCACCCATGATCCACACGAAACGGACATCGGGATTGCGCGCCCTGACCAGCGCCAGCGTGTCGGCCGTGAAGCGCACATTGTGCGTCGCCTCGAAGGCCGTGACCTTGATGCGAGGATCTTCGGCCATTGCCTGCGACGCCGCGACGCGATCTGCCAGCGGGGCGAGGTCGCCGGCATTCTTGAGCGGATTGCCGGGCGTCACCATCCACCAGAGCTGATGCAGGTTGAGCCGGCGAAGCGCGATCTCGGCCACCAGAGCATGGCCGGCATGGGGCGGATTGAAGGATCCGCCGAACAGGCCGACGGCCATGCCCGGCTCCACATGCGGCATGCGCAGATGGCGGGAGGACACGCTAGAGCTTGTCATTCGGGCGGCCATTCGCCTTCTGGCCAGTCTCGGCTTCCATAAATGACCCGAAGAACGACGACCCTGGTGTCCGACAAGGCATAGGCCACGATGTACGGCGTTCGGTGAACCGGCTTTTCGTAGGTTCCCTTGACCCGGCCCGCGCGACCGGTCGGGTATTCCGCCAAAAGCTCGATCGTCGCCTCGATACGATCAACAACCAGCGTAGCGGCCCGATAGCTATCGTTGGCGATGTAACGAACGGCCGAATCCATGTCGTCCAGGGCGTCGTCCGACCAAACGACAGCCCGCATCAGGCCTTGCCGGCCTTCTCAACCGTCGCCCGGAGCCGCCGCATCGCCTGGTCGTGGGGTGTGACACGCCCCGCTTCCATATCCGCGAGACCGCGCTTTATTCCCTCGAGGATCGCGAGTTCGCGCTCGACATAGTCGGCAATCGCCTCGCCGGCCAAAAAGGATTTGGACCGGCGCGTATGGCGCGCCAGTTGCTCGAGCCTGGCTTTGGTTTCGCTCGCCAGCCTGACGGTGACCGTTTCGGATGATTGTGTGCTCATGTGTACAAGCTAACACAAGCGCCCGAAAGACGCTATGGCCGGACCTGGCCCGAACCGCGCACCCGGTATTTGAAGGAAGTGAGCTGCTCGACGCCGACCGGCCCGCGCGCATGCATGCGTCCCGTCGCGATACCGATCTCGGCGCCCATTCCGAACTCGCCGCCATCGGCGAACTGGGTGGATGCGTTGTGAAGCAGGATCGCCGAATCGATTTCGGCAAAGAAGCGCTCCACGGCGTCGGCGTCCTCGGCCACAATCGCCTCGGTATGGTGCGAGGAATAGCGTTCGATATGGTCGATCGCGCCCGTCACGCCGTCGACCAGTTTCGCCGAGATCACCGGCGCCAGATATTCGGTCCTCCAGTCCTCCTCCGTGACCGGCTTCGCCCCGGGCCACAGCGCGGCGGTCTCCTCGTCCGCGCGAACCTCGCAGCCGGCCGCCTGAAGCGCGTCGAGGATCGGGACCAGATGAGTGGATGCCGCCGCGCGGTCGACAAGCAGGGTCTCGGCCGCACCGCAAATGCCGGTGCGGCGCATCTTGGCGTTGACGGCGATATCGACCGCCATGCCGAGATCGGCGCTGGCGTCGACATAGACGTGGCACACGCCCTCCAGATGCGCGAAGACCGGCACGCGCGCCTCGGTCTGGACACGCTCGACAAGGCTTCTCCCGCCTCGCGGAACGATCACGTCGAGATTGCCGTCGAGCCCCTTCAGCATCTCGCCCACCGCCGCGCGGTCCGTCACCGGCACGAGTTGGATGGCGTCGCGCGGCAGACCGGCGGCCTCCAGCCCGTCCGCCAGGCAGGCATGGATGGCCGAGGAAGAGTTGATCGAATCGGACCCGCCGCGCAGGATCACCGCATTGCCCGCCTTGATGCACAGAGCCCCGGCATCGGCCGTCACGTTCGGCCGGCTTTCGAAGATGACACCGATGACTCCGAGTGGGGTGCGCACGCGTTCGATCCTCAGCCCGTTCGGCCGCGACCATTCGGCAATCACCGAGCCGATCGGATCGGGCAGGGCGGCGATCTCGCGAAGTCCGTCGGCCATCGCACGGATGCGCTCGGGAGTAAGCGTCAGCCGGTCGATGAAGGAGGCGGCCAGTCCCGCTTCCTCGCCATTGGCGACGTCGATCGCATTGGCCTGCAGAAGCTCGGCCTCGCGAGCCGTCAGCAAATCGGCCATCGCGGCGAGCGCGCGGTTCTTTTGATCGGCGGAGGCGAGTGCCAGCGGCCGGGCGGCCGCGCGTGCCTTGAGGCCGAGTTCGGCCATGATCGCGGCGACATCGCCACCGGTTTCATGCGCTTTCAACATGGCTCACCTTCCCGTCCCGGCCGCCCATGCGCCGCGTAACCACGAGGTCGTCGCGATGGATCATCGCGCCGCGCGACTCGTAGCCCAGCGCCGCGGCGATGTCGGCCGACTTCAGTCCCGCGATCCTTATCGCGTCCGGCGCGTCATAGGCAACAAGCCCGCGCGCCACCTCGCGTCCGCCTCCATCCACAACCGCGACCGTATCGCCCCGCGAAAAGCCGCCCGACACCTGCCTGACGCCGGCCGCCAGTAGGGACTTGCCTCCCAGGAGAGCCGCCACCGCGCCGTCGTCGACGGTGAGCCGCCCGGCCGGCTCGAGCTGGCCCGCGATCCACGACTTGTAGCCGCGCACGGGCCTGTCGCTGGCGCGGAAATAGGTGAAGCGTTCGCCGCGGTCGATGGCCGAGAGCGGGTTCATGCGCAGGCCCGAGGTGATGATCATCGCCGCGCCGGCGGTGGTGGCGATCTTGCCGGCATCAATCTTGGTGCGCATGCCGCCACGCGAGGTGGCGGACGCCGCCTCCCCGGCCATGGCCTCGATCTCGGGCGTGATGCGCTCCACCAGCGGCAGGAAGCGCGCGCCGGGGACGCGAGCCGGCGGCGCGTCGTAGAGGCCGTCCACGTCGGACAGGAGCACCAGCAGGTCGGCCGACAGCATGCCCGCCACGCGGGCCGCGAGGCGGTCATTGTCGCCGTAGCGTATCTCGGTGGTGGCGACCGTGTCGTTCTCGTTGATGACAGGCACCGCCTTCATGCGGATCAGGGTCGACACCGTCTCGCGCGCGTTGAGGTAGCGGCGGCGTTCCTCCGTGTCGCCCAGCGTCAGCAGGATCTGGCCCGACAAAAGGCCGTGACGGCCCAGCTCCTCCGACCACGCGCCGGCCAGCGCGATCTGGCCGACGGCGGCCGCAGCCTGGCTTTCCTCCAGCTTCAGCGCCTTGCCGGCGCCAAGGCCGAGAATGGTGCGACCGAGCGCGATCGCGCCCGAAGAGACCACCAGCATCTCGACGCCGGCACCGGCGAGCGAGGCGATGTCGGCCGCGACAGAGGCCAGCCAATCGCGCCTGAGGCCGGTGGCGCGATCGACGAGAAGCGCCGAGCCGATCTTGACGACGATGCGCTTGTGGGAGGCTAGGGCGGGCGTGGTCATGACCGCCTCGCGGCGCGTCTGGGTAGGTCAGCACCCCGCTCTGGCCTGCCGGCCATCTCCAGCAGAGACGTCATCTCACCCACCGCTCGTCCGTCGTATCGGGCGCCTCGGCCGCCCGCGCGTCCTCGACCATCGTCATCAGCGCCCGCAGGACCTTCTCGACGCCTTCGCCGGTCGCCGCCGACATGGCGATGGGCTCGCGGCCGGCCGCAGCGGCCAGCGTGCCGAGCATCTCGGCGCGGTCGGCTTCCGACAGCGTGTCGGCCTGGCTCAGCACCAGAACCTCGGGCTTCTCCGACAGGCCGTGACCGTAGGCATCCAGTTCGGCACGCACCGTCTTCCACGCCGCGCCGGGATCGTCCTCGCGCGCCGAGACCAGATGCAGAAGCACGCGCGTGCGCTCGACATGGCCCAGGAACCGGTCGCCGATGCCCACGCCTTCATGCGCGCCCTCGATCAGGCCGGGAATGTCGGCCAGCACGAATTCACGCGCGTCGATGCGCGCCACGCCCAGCCCCGGGTGGAGAGTGGTGAAGGGATAGTCGGCGATCTTCGGCCTGGCCGCCGTGACCGACGCCAGGAAGGTGGACTTGCCGGCATTGGGCAGGCCGACAATACCGGCATCCGCGATCAGCTTCAAACGCAGCCAGATCGTGCGTTCCTCGCCCGGCAGGCCGGGGTTGGCGCGGCGCGGCGCGCGGTTGGTCGACGACTTGAAATGCGTGTTGCCGAAGCCGCCATTGCCGCCGGCCGCGAGCCGGAAGCGCTGGCCGACCTCTGTCAGGTCGCAGATCAGCGTCTCATTGTCCTCCTCGAATATCTGCGTGCCGACGGGCACCTTGAGCGTCACGTCGGCGCCCTTCGCGCCGGTGCGGTCGCGGCCCATGCCGTGCTGCCCGGTCTTGGCCTTGAAATGCTGCTGGTAGCGGTAGTCGATCAGCGTGTTCAACCCGTCGACGGCCTCGGCCCAGACATCGCCGCCGCGCCCGCCGTCGCCGCCGTCCGGCCCGCCGAACTCGATGAAGCGCTCACGGCGAAACGACACCGAACCGGCGCCGCCGTCGCCGGAGCGGATATAGACCTTGGCCTGATCGAGAAATTTCATCGCGCCGACATGCCGAGCGGGTTAAGGGATTTTCGCTTGCGCGCTCTCCTATCGCAGACGAGCGGCGGGCGCGAGACACGTTTTGCGGCTATTTGCGCGGAGGGGACGGCTTTTCCATGAAATGCGTGACCTACAATATCCAGTACGGCATCGGGCTGGATGGCCGATACGACCTCGAACGCATCGTGGACGCCGTCCGCGGCGCGGACCTGATCGCGCTGCAGGAGGTCACGCGCAACAGCCCGGAAAACCAGGGCCGCGACATGGTGGCCGAGATGATCGCGCTGCTCCCCGACTATTTCCACGTGTTCGGCGCGCCCTATGGCGTCGACATGGGTTCGGCGGTCGAGGAGGGTGTCGCCGTCACGCGGGCCTTTGAATTCGGCAACATGATCCTGTCGCGCGCGCCGATCCTGGCCACGCGCAACCTGCTTTTGCCGCGCATGCGCACCTATGACCGCATTAACCTGCAGCGCGGCGCGCTTGAGGCGCTGGTCGCGGCACCGTTCGGCCCGGTGCGCTTCTATTCGGTCCATCTCGACCATACGAGCCCGGCGGAGCGCATCGCGCAAATCCGCTTTCTCATGGGGCGCGCCACGCGCTACAGCATCGAGGGCGGTGCCGTGACGGGCACGTCCGAACGCGGATTTCCCGAACCGCCGCATCCCGACGATTTCGTCCTGATGGGCGATTTCAACACCGAGCCGGACAGTCCCGAATACAGGGAGATCACCGGCATTCCCGACGTCGACTACGGCCAGACGCGCCGCGCCGGGCTCGCGGTCGATGCAGCGATCGCGAGCGGGGACACAAAGACCGGGCGCACGATCACCTGGATCGATTCGAGGCGACAGGACGACCCCACCCGCCGGCGCTGCCTCGACTATTGCTTCGTCCATCCCGGACTGGCGCCGAGGATCAGGGGCTGCCGGGTCGACGAGGCGGCGGTTGGCTCCGACCATCGCCCCGTCTGGCTCGAACTGGCGTAGGGCGGGCTATTCGGCCGGGCCGATCGTCAGTTCGACGGGCTCAAGCCCATCGATCGTGCCGCGCAAGCTGTCACCTGCCACGACCGGACCGACACCGGCCGGCGTGCCGGAGAATATCAGGTCGCCCGGCTGAAGCCGGTAATAGCCCGACAGATGCGCGACGATCTCGTCGACCTTCCAGACCAGATCATCAAGGTTCGCCTTCTGACGCGTCTCGCCATTGACCGTCAGTTCGATGACCCTGCCCGACGGCGCGCCGAAGGCCTCGGCCCTGGTGATTGGGCCCATCACGGCCGAGCGCTCGAAATCCTTGCCAAAATCCCACGGCCGGCCCTTCTCGCGTGAGGCGAGCTGCAGATCGCGCCGCGTCATGTCGAGCCCGCAGGCGTATCCGTAGACGTGGTCGAGAGCGTGGCCCCTGTCGATGCGGAAGCCCTCGCGGCCGATGGCGAAAACCAGTTCCATCTCGTGATGGAAGTTGTCGGTTCCCGGGGGATAGGGAATCGTCTCGCCCGAAGGCACCAGCGTCGTGGCGGATTTCAGAAAATAGAACGGCGCCTCCCGGTCCACCTGAAAGCCCATCTCCTTGGCGTGCTCGGCATAGTTGCGCCCGACGCAGAATATGCGGTGGACGGGAAACGCAGCGCTTTCGCCCAGCACGGCGGCGGCCGGTCGGGGATGCGGTTCGAACAGGTACGACGTCATCGGATGGACTGCCTTTCTTTCCTGGATGCGCTGCAAGTCTACGACGGGCAGGTGCGGCCCTCTCTCTCAGACCGGACGGACGCGCTGGACGCCGTCCCTCCGCTCTTCCCACACGAACCGGCCGCGCCGGACTAGCGCGTTCACATGGGCGAAGGTCTCCGAGAAGGCGAAGCTGAGCTGATGCGGATCGAGCTTGCGCGGGAAAAGCACCGGCACGAGTTCGCCCACCGTCGATGGCTTGACCCGGCAGGCCTCGATCAGCCTGTCGCAGCGCTGCTCATGATGGGCGGCGAGTTCCGTGCAGCGGCGATGCAGCCCGTAAAAGGGAAGCTGGTGGCCGGGCAGCACCAGCGCGTCGACGGGAACGGTGCGCGCGATCTCGTCCAGCGAGCGCAGATAGAGCCCGAGCGGGTCGCCGTCTGGCTCGACTGGCCAGACGCTTATGTTGGGCGTGATCTTGGCCAGCACCTGGTCGGCTGCCAGGAAGATGCGGTCGGCCGCCGAATAGAGCATGATCTGCTCGGGCGCGTGACCATTGCCCGACATCACGTCGAAGACCCGGCCGCCGATGGCCAGCCGGTCGCCGGCGACCAGCCGCGAAAAGGTCGGCGGCAGCGGCGTGACCATCCTGAGATAGCCATGGCCCTGCGTCGTGACCAGTCGCACCGTCTCGGCCGACAGGCCGTGCAGTGCGTAGAAATCTCGATAGGGCTTCGCGTCCAGCGCGCCGGGAGAAAGCGAGATGTTGAGGCAACCGAGCCAGGCAGTCTGGCTGGTCAGCATTTTCATGTCGAAGGTGGCGCACAGCCATCCCGCCAGCCCGATGTGATCGGGATGAAAATGGGTGACGATCAGGCGCGTCAGACGCTTTCCCGCCAGCGGGCCGTTGACGAGTGCGTACCAGACCTCGCGCGTGGCGTCGTCGCCGATGCCGGTGTCGACGACCGCCCAGCCGTCGCCATCCTCGATGAGGAAGACATTGACGTGGTCAAGCCTGAAGGGAAGCGGGATGCGTGTCCACAATATGCCCGGCGCCACCTCGGTAACGGTGCCGGTGGCCGGCGCTTCGGGAAACGGAAAGACGAGGTCCGTCTCCGCGCTATGGATGTTCATGAGGCCGGCGTCCGGTGGTTCGGAAGGTTTCGGCACCCCGCTTACAGACTGTACCGCACTCCCGACAAGGAAAAATGCCGCCTGGCATGTCGAGCCGACTCAAAGCCGGTCCAACCATCGCATGGCCAGCATCTCCGCCTCGTCGAGGCCGTCCGGGACTTTTCGCAGGCCGCGCCTCGCCTCCGACAGCCTCGCCCGAAGGCTGCCCTCCTCCCACTGGTCGAAGACCGCCGGATGGATATAGCAGCGCCGGCAGACCGCGCGGGTGTTGCCGAGCGCGGCCGCGACGCGGTCGACGACCTCGTTGGCCGCCAACGCCCTTCCCCGCTTCGTCTCCGGACGCTCCATCGCGCCGAACAGGAGTAGCGCGCGCAGCGTGCCGCCCCAGGTGCGGAAATGCTTCGACGAGAAGGCGACGTCCGAACAGTCCCGGATATAGTCGTTCACGTCCTGCGAGCGGACGGGCCTGCGCCGGCCTTCCTCGTCGAAATATTGGAACAGATGTTGTCCGGGAATGTCCTGGACATCCTTGACGATGCGCGCGATGCGACGGTCGACCAGCTTTAGCCGCCACTCCTTGCCGGATTTTCCCTTGAAGGCGAACCGCACCGTCGTGCCGTCGATGTCGACATGGCGGTCGCGCAATGTCGTCAGGCCGAAGCTACCGTTCTCGCGCGCATAGCCGGCGTTGCCGACGCGGATCATCGTGTTGTCGAGAAGCCAGACCACGGACGCCACCACGCGTTCGAAATCCAGCCCTCGCCGGCGCAGGTCGGCATCGACATGGCGACGAAGCGCCGGCAGGGCGCGGGCGAAGTCGGCGAGGCTCGAATACTTCACCTCGTCGCGGCATTCGGCCCAGCGCGGGTGATAGCGGTACTGCTTGCGTCCTCTGGCGTCGCGGCCCGTCGCCTGGATATGACCGTCCGGGTCCGGGCATATCCAGACGTCCGTCCAGGCCGGCGGTATGGCGAGCGTGCGGATGCGGTCCATCGTCTCGCCCTGACGCAGCGGCCGTCCGTCGGGGGCGCGATAGGCAAAGCCCCGGCCCGCGCGCCGGCGCGTGATGCCGGGCATGTCGTCGCTGACATGGACGAGCGAAGCGCGGCGGGCCGAGAGTTCCGCCGATTCGGCCATGGGCGCAAGGGATGGTTCCGACAGGGCTGACATTCGTGATCCGGCGCGAACTGAAGCGCACCTAACGAGGCAGCCGCCTATAGTGTTCCGCTCCGGTGCCGGTCCGGAGCGACCGGGAGAACCAAGCGCCGCCCGATCTCAGGCCGAGTGACGCAGGCTCTTGCCCGAGCCGGTATCGAACAGGACCACCCTGGCCGGGTCCCAGCCGAAGGAGACGGTCTCGTCGATCGAGAGCCTGGTGCTCGCGGGCGCAGTGGCCCTCAGGATGGAATCGCCGGCCTGGAGCGTGACGATCTTCTCCACCCCGTGGTTTTCCACGTCATGCACGCGAGCCTCCGCGCCGTCTTGCGATCCCAGCACGATGTCCTCGGGCCTGATGCCGAAAGTGACGGGGCGGCCAGCCAGCGCCTCTGCCTTGCCGTTCGCCGCGAGCGGCAGGGCGAAGCCCGCCCGGGCGCTGGCCTGGCCGCCCGTCACCTCCCCCTCTATCAGGTTCATCGGCGGCGAGCCGACGAAACCGGCCACGAAGGTGTCGTGGGGGTCGTTGTAGATCTCCTGAGGGGTGCCGACCTGCACCAGACGGCCCTCGTTGAGCACACCGACGCGATCGCCCATCGACATCGCCTCGACCTGATCGTGGGTGACGAACAGGAATGTCGCGCCGAGCGTCATCTGGAGGCTCTTCAGTTCGGTGCGCAGGGATTCGCGCAGCTTGGCGTCGAGTGCGGAGAGCGGCTCGTCCATCAGGAAGACACGTGGCTTCCTGACGATGGCGCGACCGATCGAGACACGTTGCATCTCGCCACCGGAAAGCCGGTCGGTCTTGCGGTCGAGCAAGTGCTCGATCCGCAGGGTCTTCGCGGCGCGGTCAACGCGAGTGGCGATCTCTTCCTTCGAATGCGGCCTGATGCGCGACTTGAGCGGGAACTCCAGGTTCTCGCGCACCGTGTAGCGCGGATAGAGCGAATATTGCTGGAGGACCAGGGCGACGTCGCGCTCGGCCGCGCCCCAGTCGGCCACGTCGACGCCGTCGATGAAAACCTGGCCCGAGGTGGGCCTGTCCAGTCCGGCGATCACCCGCAAGGTCGTTGTCTTGCCGGCGCCCGTCTCGCCGAGCAGCACGAAGAACTGCCCGTCCTCGATCGTCAGGTCGAGATCGCGCAGGGCGACGGTGGAGCCGAATTTTTTGGTGACGCTTCGCAGTTCGATATGGGCCATGTCAGAGCCTCACCCCAAGCGAGTCGCCCGATCCGGGATCGAAGAAATGCGCCTGGGCTGGATCAATCCGCGTCCAGACAGTGCGGCCGGGACGATCGACATAGCCGGCGCGGGTTCGTGCCCGCAGGAATTCCTCCCCGACCTTCAGGTCGACGATGTCGTGGGAGCCGAGCGGCTCGATAATATGGGCTTCGACCGGAATCATGCCCTCCTTCTCCTCGCGGCTGACGATGACGCCTTCGGGCCGCACGCCCAGCGCCAGCGGTCCAGCCTTTGCGCCGGCCGCCGAGAGCTGGCCGAGCAGGTCGCGCGGGAAGGCGATGGCACGGTCGAGCCCTGCCAGCGAGATGTCGGCGCGGTCGGATGCCTCGGCGACGTTCACCTCGGACACGTTCATCACCGGGCTGCCGACGAAGCGCGCGACGAACAGGTTGGCGGGGCGCGAATAGACCTCCTCCGGCGCGCCGACCTGCTGCAGCACGCCCTCATGCATGATGACAATGCGGTCGGCCAGAGCCATCGCTTCGATCTGGTCGTGGGTGACGTAGATCGTCGTCGAGCCCTGCTTGAGGTGGAGGCGTTTGATCTCGGAGCGCATCTCCTCGCGCAGCTTGGCGTCGAGCGCGCCGATCGGCTCGTCCATCAGCATGGCCTTGGGCTTGCGTACCAGCGCGCGGCCGATCGCGACCCGCTGCATGTCACCCCCCGAGAGCGCGGAAGGGCGCTTGCCGAGCAGGTCGGTGATGCGCAGCACGCGCGCGATCTCGCGCACGGCCTTGTCGATGTCGGCCTTGGCCATGCGCGTGGCGCGCAGCGGAAAGGCGATGTTCTCGAAGACCGTCATGTGGGGGTAGAGCGAGAAGGACTGGAACACCATGGCGATGTCACGCGCGGAAGCATGAAGATGTTTCACGTCCTCGCCGTCAATCAGGATGTCGCCCTCGTCCACCGTCTCCAAACCGGCGACGGCGCGCAGCGTCGTCGTCTTGCCGCAGCCCGACTGCCCGAGCAGCACGATGAACTCGTTGTCGGCGATCGTCAGGTTGAGGTCCTTGATGACCTGGACCTCGCCGAACCACTTCTGGATGCCGCGCAGTTCGATCTGGGTCATGACCCGACTCCGGCCTTGCCTTCGCGGTGATCCGACACATCAAACGCCTCGTCGGTCACGTCCTCGTCCGCGCCGACCGAACCAGGTCCGATATGCGAGGTAATGATGAAACAGACGAGGCCGACCAGGATGATCGTGACACCATAGCGATGCAGGAACAGGTTCCAGGGTTGGCACAGCGCCGCGATGCCGAAGATCATCAGCCACATGGAACCGGGCTCGAGATAGCGGCGGTTGAGTTCACGGAAGGTCATTTGCGGATCGCTCCGAACGACATGCCCCTGAGCAGATGGTTGCGCAGAAGGAAGGTGAAGATCGCGACCGGCAGGAGGAACAGGAACGTGCCGGCCGCGATCACCGTCCAGTCCGGCAGGCCGGAACCGACCTGGGACGGGATGAAGGGAGGCGCCGTTTGGGCGCGCCGGTTGGTCATTATCAGCGCGAACGCATATTCGTTCCAGGCGATGATGAAACAGAATACGGCGGTCGCCGCGACGCCCGTCAGCGCCTCCGGAAGCACGATCTTGAAGAAGGCCTGCATGCGCGTGTAGCCGTCGACCAGAGCGGCCTCCTCATATTCCTTCGGGATCTCGTCGATGAAGCCCTTCATCAGCCAGACCGAGAAGGAGAGGTTGAACGCCGTGTAGAGGATGATCAGGCCGACATGGGTGTCATTGAGCCCTACGGCCCGGTACATCAGGAACATCGGGATCGCCACGACAACGGGGGGCAGCATGCGCGTCGACAGGATGAAAAACAGCCAGTCCTGCTCACCCGCCACCTTGAAGCGCGAGAAGCCGTAGGCCGTCAGCGTGCCCATGCCCACCGCCAGCACGGTGGAGGTGACGGCAACGATCAGCGAATTCATGAAGCGGTCCGGATAGGCCGACATCTGCACCTCGCCGCGGCCCGAGCGGACGACCTTTTCGCCCTCGTCGAAGATGGTGCGCTCCCACCATGGAGCGGCCTCGTATTCTTCCTGGCTGGGCGGGTTGCGCATCTGCGAGCGGCGCACGAACAGCTTGACGAAGGACGTCGTCTCCGGCTCGAAGACCACCGTCGGCGGGATCGTCGTGGCGAGGTTGCGCGGCTTGAAGGCGGTCGATCCGATCCAGTAGATCGGCGCCAGGAAGATCAGCGTGATGAGCAGGACCAGGACGACCGCGGCTCGGTTCCAGGTCTTCTCGCCGGTGGTGCGGACGGCGGCCATCAGCGTTCCTTCACCTTGTTGAGGTATTTCACATAGATGTTGGTGATGGCCACGACCATGATCAGCATGATGTAGGCCAGGGCGCAGGACATGCCGGTCTGCCACTCCTGGAACGCCATCTTGTAGAGGCGGATGGAGATGACCTCGGCCGTCGGCTGACTGGTGAGGATATAGGCCAGGTCGAATGTCTTGAAGGCCTCCATCGTGCGGAAGATGATTGCGATCATCAGGATCGGCGCCACCAGCGGCAGCGTGATGCGGAAGAAGGTATAGAACGGGCCGGCGCGGTCGATCGCGGCGGCCTCGTAGAGATGCTTGGGCACCGCCGACAGGCCGGCCAGCGACAACAGCATCACGAAGGGCGCCCACATCCAGATGTCGGTGATGGCCACGGCGTAAAGCGCCATGTCGGGATTGGACAGCCATTCGAACCGGCCCAGGCCCAGCGCGTAGTTGATGATGCCGAAGGAGGGGTCGTAGAGCAGCTTCCAGAACAGGCCGACGACCGCCATGGACAGCATCATCGGCAAAAGCAGCAGCGTGGTGATCAGACCTTTGAAAGGGATGGCCCGGTTGAGCAGCAAGGCGACGCCGAAACCGACGATCACCTGCCCGCCCACCGACACGATGACGTATTTGGCGGTGATAGCGAAGTTGCGCCAGATATAGGGGTCGTTGAGCAGGTCACGATAGTTGCGCAGGCCCACGAAATTGGCCGGCGCGTTCGTGGAGGCGCGGAAGTCGGTGAAGGAATAGCCCAGCGAATAGAGCAGCGGAAAGATGTTGAAGATGATCAGGAACAGGATCGTGGGGATGATGAACATGTTCCGGATCGTCAGGTCGCTCCAGCCGCGCGCCGCCGCGCGGGACTGCGGATCGAGACGGGTCATGACTGCCGTGGCCAAGGCCGGGTTCCTTCGGATTGTTCCGCCAGGTCAAGGAAAAAGGGGGCGACGCCTGCCGCCCCCTTCGATGTGGCGACGATCACTCGTAGCGATTGTACTTCTCGAACGTGCCCTTCCAGTCGGCCGCCAGCGCGTCGAGCGCTTCCTTGGCCGACCCCTCGCCCGCGGTGATGTAGGGGTAGATGCGCTGGTTCATCTGGATCAGCAGTTCGGCATATTCCGGCGTGGCCCAGAAGTCCTTCACCTTAAACATCGTCTCGTAGAAGGCCTTGTTGTAGGGCGTCGCGTTCTGGAACTCCTCCGATTCCAGCGTCTTGGCATGGGCGGTGTAGCCGCCGAGCTCGGCCCAGCGCTTCTGGGTCTCGTCCTTGATGAACCATTCGAGGAACTTCATCGCCTCTTCCTGGTTCTCCGAGTAGGAGACGATGGAGATGCCCTGCCCGCCCAGCGCGGCGTACTGGTCGCCGTCCGGACCGGCCGGATTGGCGAAGAAGCCGGTGACGCTGGCGTTCGGGTTCGACGATTCGTTGAGCAGCGCCGGGAAGAAGGCGAAGTAGTTCATGCTCATCGCCGCCAGGTTCTCGGTGATCGCCTGGTTGTTCTCGACGAAGAAGGTCTTGGCCCAGCCAGGAGGGGTGAAGCCGTAGAGCTCGCGATACATTTCGAGCGCAGCGACGTTCTTATCGGAATTGATGATGCCGTCGACTTCGTAGGTCTCGTAGTCGCCGAGCTCTCCGCCATAGGAGAAGATCGCGTTCTCGACACCCATGACCAGGCCGTCATAGGAATTGTCGGTGTAGATGGCGATGCCATAGCGGTTCTCGTCGGGGCGATGGAAGAACTCGGCGATGTCTCGCATCTCGGCCCAGGTCTTCGGCACGTCCAGATCGTAGCCATACTTCTCCTTGAAGGCGGCCATCTCCTCCGGATCCTCGAACCAGTCCTTGCGATAGGACCAGCCGACCGCGTCGCCCTCGGCCGGTATCGCCCAGAACTTGCCCGAATTGGACGGGTACTCGGCGTAGTACTTGACCGTGGCCGGCGCCATCACCTCGCTGAGATTGTGTTCGTTGAAGAAGTCGGTCAGGTCTACATAGTGGCCAGCCTCCGACGCCGCGCCCAACCACTGCGAGTCGCCCACGACCATGTCGTAGGCTGAACCACGCGCGTTGAACTCGGTGAAGGCCTTGGTCTGGAAGTCCGACCACGGCGTCGTCTCGACCGTGACCCGGACCCCGGTCTCGGCCTCATATTCGTTAACGAGTTCCTGAAGGTAGTTGGCCGGATCCCATTCGGCCCAGAAGATGGTGAGCTCCTGGGCGACAAGCGCCGTGGAACTGGCGAAGGTCATGCTGAGACCGGCGATCAGTCCGGTCATGGTCTTGCGCATCATCATTTCCTCCCTGGTGCGCTTCGTCTCGTCGAAGGGACCGCGAGTCTCCTCCCGCGCCCTGCCATTGAAGGACGAACCCCGTCCCTCGCCGCATCGGAACGGCTGTCCTCTCAGCCGCCCCATCCTCTCAAACTGGTATTACCAACAACCCTCCCGGGTCAAGTCAATGCTTGCAACCACGCCGCATTCAATCCGTTCAATGCAGCTAATATTCCTTCGCCGGGCACGAAATTGGTCGGACCAGTTCATGTGCCGGCTTCCTCTCGCGCCCGCGCAATAAGCGACCGCGCCACCCACAGCGCCGTCTCTTTCACCTGTCCGTCGCCTCCCCCCCAGATATCCTTGAGCACCACGAAAGCCTCGACGCCGAAGACCAGCGACAGCGCCCGGGCGAGCCGGTCACAGACCTCGTCGCCCAGTTCCGCGCGCAGGGGCGCCAGGGCCGAGCCGAGCAGTTCGACGCGATGGCCGCGCCGAAACCGGCCCACGGCCCCGTCGGCGTCGGCGGCCGAATCCAGGGATAACCTCAGCGCCGCGCGGAACGTGGCCTCGTAGGCGGCGATGCGCGGCAGCGCCGTCTCGAACAGATCGGCCACTCGTGCCTCAACGTCGGTCTCGTCCGACCGCCAGTCAAGGATGGGACCGAGCGCCTCGTCGACCACCGCGGTCACCAGCGCCGCCTGGGTCGGGAAGTAGCGATAGGCGGTGGCACGGCTCACCTGCGCTGCCTCGGCGACCGCCGTCACCGACGGCACCTCGCCTTCCTGCATCAGCCGCGAGGCGGTCTCCATCATCAGCCGATAGGTGCGCGCCCTCGGTCCCCGCTCGGGAATGTCGGGCAGTTCAATATCGACCGCTGCGGATTGATTTGAGATATCCATACCGATATGATACGGAGGTCTCAAAATAATGCAAGCGTCCCGAAACGCTCGCAGCCAGGGGAGGGTCAATTGAAGCGGGTCTATGTCGCGGGCGCCGCCGACACCAAGGGCGAGGAAATCGCCTTTCTGGCGCGCCTTCTGCGTGACCGGGGCCTGGCGGTCGTCACCGTTGATCTGGGCACCGGAACGCCCTCGATCGAAGTCGACATCGCCAATCGCGAGGTGGCGGCCTTCGCGCCGGATGGAGACGAGACCCTGGCCTTGCGCGACCGCGGCCGGGCCGTGGCCGGCATGATGCGCGCCTTCGAGGCGTTCCTGCCGTCGCGGCACGACCTGGCCGGGGTGATCGCCGTCGGCGGCGGCGCGGGCACGGCCATGGCGACGGCCGGCATGCGGGCCCTGCCGCTCGGTCTGCCGAAGGTGATGGTCTCGACGCTGGCCTCGGGCGACACAGCGCCCTATGTCGGCGTATCCGACATCGTCATGGTGCCTTCCATCACCGACATCGCCGGGCTGAACCGGCTGTCGCGGCGGATCCTGACCAATGCCGCCGAGGCGCTGGCGGGGATGGTCGCACATCCGCCGCAGGACGAAGCGGATAAGCGACCGGCGCTCGGCCTGACCATGTTCGGCGTCACCACGACCTGCGTCACAGCCATCGCTGACGCGCTCAGGGCCGACCATGACTGCATGGTCTTCCATGCGACCGGCACTGGCGGACGCGCCATGGAAAAGCTCGCCGTCTCAGGCATGCTCGAAGGCTTCATCGATATCACGACGACCGAGATCTGCGATCTGCTCGTCGGCGGCGTGCTGGCCGCCGCTGAGGACCGCCTCGACGTAGTCGCCTCCACCAGCCTGCCCTGGATCGGCTCGCTGGGCGCCTGCGACATGGTCAACTTTTGGGCGCCGTCGACGATCCCGGACAAATTCAGTGGCCGCACCTTCTACGAGCACAATTCCAACGTCACGCTGATGCGCACCACGAAGGAAGAGTGCGCCGAAATCGGCCGCTGGATCGGAACCAAACTGTCGCGCTGCGAGGGCCCGGTCCGCCTGCTGATCCCGGAGAAGGGCGTCTCGGCCATCGATATCGAAGGTGGCCCCTTCCACGACCCCGAAGCGGACGCCGCCCTGTTCGAGGCCGTGGAGGCCGCGATCGCTCCATCGGCCAACCGGCGGGTGATCCGCCTCCCCTATCACATCAACGACCGCGAATTCTCAGCCGCCGCCGTCGAGGAATGGCGCAGGATCGCCACAGGAAAGGACGCCTGATGCCCGCCATTTCCCGCAAGGACATACTCGCCCGCTTCCGCGCGCTGATCGCGGAGGGCAAGCCGATCGTGGGCGGCGGGGCCGGCACCGGCCTGTCGGCCAAGTCGGAGGAGGCCGGCGGCATCGACCTGATCGTGATCTACAATTCGGGCCGCTACCGCATGGCCGGACGCGGTTCAGCCGCAGGCCTGCTTGCCTATGGCAACGCCAACGAGATCGTGAAGGAAATGGCGGTCGAGGTGTTGCCAGTCGTGAAAAGGACGCCGGTGCTGGCCGGCGTCAACGGCACCGACCCCTTCGTCATCATGCCGCGTTTCCTGGCCGAACTGAAACAGATGGGCTTTTCCGGCGTCCAGAACTTCCCCACGATCGGGCTGTTCGACGGCACGATGCGTACGGCCTTCGAGGAAACGGGAATGGGTTACGGACTGGAGGTCGACATGATCGGCGAGGCCGCGAGGCTCGACATGCTGACGACGCCCTATGTCTTCAACGAGGAAGAGGCGCGCGCCATGACCGGCGCCGGCGCCGACATCATCGTCGCCCATATGGGCGTGACCACGGGCGGCACGATCGGCGCGACTTCGGCCAAGTCGCTCGATGACTGCGTATCGGAAGTAGGCGGCATCGCCGAGGCCGCGCGGTCCGTGCGCGAGGACGTCATCGTGCTGTGCCATGGCGGTCCGATCTCGATGCCAGACGACGCCGCCTACATGCTGTCGCGCGTGGCCGGCCTGCACGGCTTCTACGGGGCGAGCTCGATGGAGCGGCTGCCGGCCGAAAGCGCGATCCGCGACCAGACCGCCGAGTTCAAGGCAATTGCGCTGAGGAGGAACCAGTGAGCCAGGAACGCAACTTTGTCTATGCCGAGGAAGTCGACGTATTCGCCTTCGATTGGGGCAAACTGGCGCTGACCGTCGCGCCCGAGGTCAACGGCGCCGAGCGCTTCTCTGGCGGCGTGGTCGACCTGCAGGAGGGGCAGGGCCACGAGCGCCACAACCATCCCGGCGCGGAGGAGATCATCTTCGTGATATCCGGCACCGGCGAGCAGATGGTCGAGGACGAGAATGGCAATCCGGTCGTCCACCAGGTGCGCCCGGGATGTACCGTCTACGTGCCCGAAAGCCGCTTCCACTCGACGCTGAACACCGGCTCCGGACCTATGCAGCTCTTCGTGGTCTATTCGCCGGCCGGTCCCGAGCAGGCGCTGCGCGACCTGCCCGATTTCAGGCTGGAGAAGGCGTGGCCGCCACGGGCCTGACATCGACCGACCGCCCCACGCCACGGGCGCGGCGCATATTTCATCGGCAGCCGAAACCGGTGCTTGAAAATCCGGCAGGGCGGTGTTCAAGTGTCAGGGCTCGTCGGGAGCCTGTCTCCGGTCGCGCGTGGGTTGTGTCCGTCTGAGTAGGTGCCACATCAGTCAGGTTCTGGACGTCTCGGGGTTGAAGACCGTCTTCCACACGCAGGATGGTCTGATCCATGCGGTCAACGGCGTGAGCTTCCATCTCGACGAGGGGGAGTTGTTGGCCGTTGTCGGCGAGAGCGGTTCGGGCAAGAGCGTGGCGATGATGTCGCTGCTGCAGCTTCTGCCGATACCACCGGCCGAGATCGCGTCGGGGCGCGTCGCCTTCGAGGGCCAGGACCTGGTCAGGCTGTCGGCCTCGGGCATAAGACAGGTGCGCGGCGCACGCATCGGCTTCATCTTTCAAGACCCGATGACCTCGCTCAACCCGGTCTTTACCGTCGGCTTCCAGATCATGGAGCCGCTCAGGACCCATCTCGGCATGTCGAGGAGGCAAGCGCGCAAGCGCGCGGCCGAGTTGCTGGAACTGGTTGGCATACCGGGCGCGGCCGCCCGGCTCAACGACTACCCGCACCAGTTCTCGGGCGGGATGCGCCAGCGCGTGATGATCGCGATCGCGCTCGCCTGCGATCCGAAGGTGCTAATCGCTGACGAGCCGACGACGGCGCTCGACGTCACCGTGCAGGCGCAGATCCTCGAACTTGTCAAAGATCTGCGCCAGCGGCTCGGCATGGCGATCATCTGGATCACGCACGACCTCGGCGTCGCGGCCGGCATCGCCGACCGCATCATCGTCATGTATGGCGGGCAGATCGTCGAGCACGCCAGGATCGGCGAACTGTTCGAGAACCCGCGCCATCCCTACACCCGCGCCCTGCTCGACTCGCTGCCCGGGCGCCACAAGGCCAATGAAAAGCTGCGTAGCATCGGCGGCCAGCCGCCGCTTCTGACCCGGGAGCCGGACTTCTGTCCCTTCTCGGCGCGATGCAGCCATGTCCATGACCGGTGCCGCGCCGAGAACCCCCCGCTGGAGCGGGTGTCGGAGAGCCACGACGTCGCCTGCTGGTGGGATAAGGAACGCCGCGCCATCTCCGGCGGCCAGCTTCCGGAGAGCGTCCATGCTCGCTGAGGCCAACACCATGCGCCCCGAGCGGGCCCGGCCGGCTGACACGCTCGTCTCGATCGAGGGCCTCAAGATGCACTTCCCCGTCTACAAGGGCGTGCTCAGGCGCAAGGTCGGGGCCGTCCAGGCGGTCGACGGGCTGAGCTTCGACATCATGCGCGGCGAAACGCTGGGACTGGTGGGTGAGAGCGGCTGCGGCAAGTCCACCACCGGCCGCGCCATCCTAGGCCTTTATCGCCCGACGGCGGGCAAGGTGCATTTCGGCGGCGAGGACGTGGCGGCGATCGAGGGCGAACGGCTCAGGCGGCTGCGCCCGAAGATGCAGATGATCTTCCAGGACCCGCAGGCATCGCTCAATCCACGCATGACGGTGGGCTCAATCGTCGCCGAGCCGCTGGTCGAGCACCAGGTCGCGAAGGCCGGCGAGAGACGCGCCAGGGTGCGCGAGCTTCTCGACCAGGTCGGGCTCAATCCGGACTACGTCAACCGCTATCCGCACGAATTCTCGGGGGGACAGCGCCAGCGCATCGGCATCGCCCGGGCGCTCGCGCTCGACCCCGACTTCATCGTCTGCGATGAGCCGATCGCCGCGCTCGACGTCTCCATCCAGGCGCAGGTCGTGAACCTTCTGCAGGACCTGCAGCACAGGCTCGGCCTTACCTATCTGTTCATCAGCCACGATCTGTCGATGGTGCGCCACATCGCCGACCGGGTCGCGGTGATGTATCTGGGCAAGATGGTCGAGCTGGCCGATGTCGACGCCCTGTTCAGCAAGCCGAAACACCCCTACACGCGCGCGCTTCTGTCGGCCGTGCCCGTGCCCGACCCGAAGATCGAGGCCGACCGCAGGCGCATCCTGCTCAAGGGCGACCTGCCCGACGCGGCCAATCCGCCCAAGGGCTGCCGCTTCTGCACGCGCTGCCCGGAGGCGGTGGCGCAATGTTTTGACGTCGAGCCTGAATGGCGCGACCTTGAAGGCGGGCGAAAAGTGGCCTGCCACCTGGCGAATTGAACAAGAAGGAGGTGACGGGAGAAAGGAACGCCGCGCGGCGGCATCACAAAAACCGGGACGTCGGGGCGAAGGGAGTCGCCAGCGAACGTCCGCGACAAACCCAAAGGGGAAGCTCATATGAACAAGCTCGCATTCATGCTGGCCGGAACGGCGGCGCTGGCAATGGCCGGCGCGGCCCATGCCGAACGCGGTTCGGACGGCCACGTCAACGTCATCTACTGGCAGGCGCCGTCCATCCTCAATCCGTTCCTGTCGGGCGGCACCAAGGACGTCGAGGCCGCGTCGCTGATCCTCGAGCCGCTCGCCCGCTACGACGAGAAGGGCGAACTGGTGCCGTTCCTGGCCGAGAGCGTGCCGACCATCGAGAACGGCGGCGTGGCGGAGGATCTCACCTCGATCACCTGGAAGCTCAAGGAAGGGCTTAAATGGTCCGACGGCTCGCCGGTGACGTCGGAGGACGTGAAATTCACCGCCGAATACTGCATGCATCCCGAGGGCGGCTGCGCGCAACTGGCCAAGTTCGAGGGTGTGGAATCGGTCGAGGCGGTCGACGAACTGACGATCAAGGTCACCTTCAAGTCGCCCAAGCCCTATCCCTATCTGGCCTTCGCGGGCGCGCAGTCGCCAATCATCCAGAAGGCGCAGTTCGCTGAATGCCTCGGACCGAAGGCGCCTGAATGCACGGAGGCGAATTTCGGACCGATCGGGACTGGACCGTTCCGCGTCACCGAATTCCGGCCCAACGACGTGGTTTCGTACGAGGCCAATCCCGAGTTCCGCGATCCCGACAAACCGGCCTTCGCCACCCTGACGCTGAAAGGCGGCGGCGACGCGGCCGCGGCCGGCCGCGCCGTCATGGAGACCGGCGAGTTCGACTATGCGTGGAACCTGCAGCTCGCGCCCGAAGTCATCGCGGAGATGGAAAAGGGCGGCAAGGGCGAGCCGATCTCGGCCTTCGGCACACTGGTCGAACGCATCGAGATGAACCTGACCGATCCGTCGCCGGAGCATGGCGACCGCCGGGCCACCGCGGACCATCCGCATCCGATCCTGTCGGACATGAAGGTGCGCAAGGCGCTGTCGATGGCCATTGACCGGAACCTTCTGGTCGAGATCGGCTACGGACAGGCCGGCCGACCGACCTGCAATCTGGTGCCGGCGCCCGAACTCTACGCCTCGCCCAATACCGACTGCCTGACGCAGGACATCGAGGGTGCCAAGGCGCTGCTGGAGGAAGCGGGCTGGACGGACAGCAATGGCGATGGCGTGCGCGACAAGGACGGCAAGAAACTGTCGCTGCTCTACCAGACCTCGGTCAACGCCGTGCGGCAGGACTTCCAGGCCCTGATCAAGCAGTGGTGGCAGGAGATCGGCGTCGAGACCGAACTCAAGACCATCGACGCCTCGGTTTTCTTCGGCGGCGATCCGGGCTCGCCCGACACGTTCCAGAAGTTCTACGCGGACGTGGAAATGTACGCCAACAACTTCGACGGCACGGACCCCGAGGCCTATCTGGCCGAGCATACCTGTGGCAAAGCGCCGAGACCTGAAACGCAGTGGCAGGGCGAGAACATCAACCGCTACTGCAACGAGGAGTACGACGCGCTGGTGGCCGAGCTCGGCCGGACGGCCGAACTGGAAAAGCGCGGCGAGATCGCCATCCGTCTCAACGAAATGCTGACCAAGGACAGCTACGTGATCGTACCGCTGGTCGATCGCGGCCGCGTCTCGGCGAAATCCAACACGCTGGGCGGCGTGATCCTCAACACCTGGGACAGCGAACTCTGGAACGCGGCCGACTGGCACCGCGTCGCGGAATAGTAGCCTGATCCCGCCGACGTCCCGGCCCTGGCCGGGACGTCCTGCTTCTCCCGCCGGAGGCATCCGGACATGCTGACTTTCATCGTGCGCAGGCTGCTGCTCGCGATCCCGACGCTGGTCTTCATCAGCATCGTGATTTTTCTTCTGCTCGACCTTGCTCCCGGCGATCCGCTGGCGCAGATGCCGCTCACCATTCCGCCGGAAGTGAGGGAAAAGATCCGCCTCTCGCTCGGTCTCGGCGAGCCCATCCACATCCGCTACCTGTTGTGGGCGCAGCAGTTCCTCCTCAACGAGCCGCTGCATTTCATCGAGAGGCTGACGGGCCTGAACGTGGCCGTCGACGGCCAGCGCGTCATCTCCTGGCAGACCCGTTCGCCCGTCTTCGACATCATCGCCCAGCGCATGCCGCAGACGCTGTGGGTGGTGGGCCTGTCCTATGTGGTGGGCGTGCTGATCGCCGTGCCGATCGGCGTGATCTCCGCCTACCGGCAATATTCATGGTTCGACCAGATCGGCACATTCGTGTCGATGGTCGGCTTTTCGGTGCCGACCTTTTTCACCGGCGTGCTGCTGATCGTGATCTTCGCGGTCCATCTGGGCTGGTTCCCCTCGATCTACGACACGACCCACCGCGTCACCGACTGGAACAGCTTCGTCTTCCAGGTCCGCCAGATGGCGATGCCGGTGGCGGTGCTGGCGCTCTACAACGCCGCCCAGATCAGCCGCTTCATGCGCTCTTCCATGCTCGACAATCTCAACCAGGACTATGTGCGCACCGCACGCGCCAAGGGACTGCGCGAGCGCGTCGTCATCCTGCTGCACGTGCTGCGCAACTCGCTGATCCCGGTCGTGACCGTGATCGCGCTCGGCGTGCCGACCATCTTCGCCGGCGCCATCATCACCGAACAGGTGTTCAAGGTGAACGGGCTGGGCCAGTTGCTGATCACCGCCATCTACGCCAACGACATCCCGATGGTGCAGACGCTGACCTTCATCTTCGCCTGCCTGATCGTGCTGTTCAACCTGATCGCCGACGTTCTCTACGGCATGCTCGACCCGAGGATCCGCTATGACTGACGCCGCCGTCGCCGCGCTGCCCGCCACCGCGTCGCGCCCGCCGCGCTCGCAATGGCGTGACGTGTGGAACCAGTTCAAGACACATCGGGGGGCGCTGGTCGGCGCGGCCGTGTTCCTGATCATCGTGCTCCTGGTCTTCGCCGGCCCTTTCGCGTGGCCCTACAGCGCCGAGCTGATCGACATCCGCGCCCGCAACCAAGGGCCGTCGCTCGGTCATCCGCTGGGAACCGACCAGCTTGGACGCGACATGCTCGCCCGCGTCATGGCGGGCGGCAAGGTGTCGCTGGCGGTGGGCATCACGGCCATGGCACTCGCCGTCACCTTCGGCACCACGATCGGCGTTCTGGCCGGCTATTTCCGGCGGCTCGACAACATATTGATGCGCTTCACCGATCTGTTCCTGGCATTGCCGCTCCTGCCGCTGCTTCTGGTCATGGTGATGCTGTTTCGCGAGCGGCTCGCGTCGACCTTCGGGCCCGCGATGGGAATCTTCCTGCTCATCGTCGTGTCGATCGGCCTGACGGCGTGGATGCAAACGGCGCGCGTGGTCCGCTCGGCCGTGCTCGCGGTCAAGCAGCAGGAATTCGTGCTGGCGGCCAAGTCGATCGGCACGCGCGAACGGCGCATCGTGCTGCGCCACATCCTGCCCAACGTCCTTTCGCCCATCATGGTGTCGGCCACGCTGGGCATCGCCACCGCGATCATCACGGAATCAGCGCTGTCCTTCCTCGGCCTGGGTTTTCCTCCCGACTTTCCCACCTGGGGGCGCCTGCTCTACGACGCGGTCGACTATCTCCAGCAGCATCCGGAACGGGTCCTGTGGCCGGGAATGGCGATCTCGCTGACCGTCCTCAGCGTGAACTATGTCGGAGACGGGTTGCGCGACGCGATGGACCCGCGCATTCGCGGCCGCTGAAATCAGGCCCGCATGTTGACACAGCCCCGACCCGTGGTCATGGTGAAAGCGGCCTGACCAATTTACCAATTCTCAGGCTGGCGCATCGCGAGAATGCGACAGGGAGGAGGATCGGCGATGCCGATCGAGGCAATCGAGACCAGGCGGCTCTACCGCCAGGTGGCGGATCAGTTGCGACAGCTCATCGAGGCTGGCGAGTACAGTCCGGGCGACCGGCTGCCGGCTGAGCGCGACCTTGCCGAACAGTTCGAGGTCTCGCGGCCCACCGTGCGCGAGGCGATGATTGCCCTGGAAGTTGAGGGACTGGTCCGCATCCGCGTCGGCTCGGGCATCTATGTCACCTCCACGACCGGAACGATGGTGGCCATGCCCGGCACACCGCTCGAAAGCCCGTTCGAGCTGCTGCGCGCCCGCGAGATCGTGGAAGGCTCCATCGCGGCAGAAGCTGCGGCGATCGCCACGTCCGAGCACATCGCGCGCCTCGACGAGGTTCTCGTCCAGGCACGCGGCCTGCCGCATCCAGGCAGCCGCACCCTTTCGCTCGACCGCGAATTCCACGTGCGTATCGCCGGCATTCTCGACAACGCGGTGCTTGCCCGCTTCACGGGACAGCTCTTCGACCAGCGCATCAATCCCTATTTCGAACGGCTCTCGAGCTATTTCGAGGACCGCGACACATGGAAGCTCGCCATGCGGGAGCACCAGATCGTGCGAGACGCGATCGCCGCCAACGATCCCGCCGCCGCCCGCGATGCGATGCGACGTCATCTCACCCGCTCGCGAGAGCGCTTCGAGCGTAATTTCGGAGAAGTCCCGCCGGAGGGTGGGGAAGAGGAAAGGTTCCGCGCCGGGGCGTCGAGATAAGCCGGCCCGGGACCACAACCAGCCATCAAGGGAGGTACCAACGATGCTGAAAGGACTGACAACCCTCGCGACCCTGCTCGCGGCCGCCGCGATTCCGTTCGCGGCGCATGCACAAACGGCGCTCAAATGGGCCCATGTCTACGAGACCTCCGAGCCGTTTCACACCGAATCGGTCTGGGCCGGCGAGGAGATCGAAAAGCGCACCGACGGACGCTACACGGTGGAGGTGTTCCCCGCCTCGCAGCTCGGCAAGGAAGCCGACATCAACCAGGGGCTCACGCTGGGCACGGTCGACATCATCATATCCGGCTCCAGCTTCGCGGCGCGCGAATACGCGCCGATCGGCGTCACCTACTTCCCCTATATCTTCCGCGACGCCGACCATTTGCTCAACTATGCCAAGAGCGACATCTACAAGAAGCTGACGGGCGGCTACGAGGAGGCGTCGGGCCATCATATCGTGGCCACGACCTATTACGGCACGCGCCACACCACCTCCAACAAGCCGATCGAGAAGTGCGCCGACATGCAGGGCCTCAAGATCCGCGTGCCCGACGTTCCGGCCTATCTGGCGATGCCGCAGGCCTGCGGCGCCAACACCTCGCCGATCGCCTTCGCGGAGGTCTATCTGGCCCTGCAGCAGGGCACGGTCGAGGCACAGGAGAACCCGCTCACCACGATCGAGGCCAAGAAGTTCTACGAGGTGCAGACGCATATCAACCTGACCGGTCATATCGTCGACCATCTCAACACGATCGTTTCCAAGAGCCGCTGGGAATCGCTCTCGGACGAGGACAAGCAGATCTTCACGGACGTCATGCAGGAGGCCGCCGCGCGCGCCACCGAGAAGATCGTCGCCCGCGAAAAGGAACTCGTGGACGAATTCAAGGAGCGGGGCATCACCGTGACGGAAGCCGATCGCGCCGACTTCGAGAAGGCCGTGATGGAGAAGGTCACCTTTGAGCAGTTCGGCTACAACAAGGAAGACTGGGAGGCGATCCGCGCCGTCGAATAAATCACGTCCAGCCGCCGGGTCCGGCAGATGACGCCGGACCCGCCCTCCGTTCTGTCGCGAGCATGAGCCGCCCATGAGCGACGAAGACCACCCCCACCACGCCACCGCCGAGGAGATGGCGCAGGCTTTCGAGGAGCAGGCCGAGCAGGTCGACCTGTCCATGCACGCGGTCGAGGACTGGGTGACGATGGTCTTCTTCTGGGGCATGTCGCTGTGCGTTTTCCTGCAGTTCTTCACACGCTACGTGCTCAACAACAGCCTCGCCTGGACCGAGGAGATCGCGATCAACTGCCTGATCGTCACCGTCTTCCTCGGTTCGGCCATGTGCGTGCGCCTGTCGCGGCACATCCGCGTCGACATCATTTATCGCCTGCTACCATCCACCGTCGGGCGCTGGCTGGCTCTCGGCGTCGATCTCGTCACCATCGGCTTCTATGCCTATGCCTGCTGGCTCATGTGGCGCTACGTCGCCATCGTGGGGCGCGAGCGCATGGTCACGATCGACCTGCCGCGGGGTCTGGTGTTCTACACGGTGCTCGCCGCCTTCGTGTTGATGTTCCTGCGCGCTGTTCAGGTCTTCGTCACCGACTGGCGCCGCGATCGCCCCGCCCTGGGCGACATCCCCGGCGGAGACGGCTGACATGCTCCTGCTCATAGGATCGGCCGTCGGGCTGATGATCGTCGGCGCCCCGGTCGCTGTCGCGCTCGCCACGGCCTCGCTGCTCTATCTCGTCGTCTATGGCGTCGCGCCGGACATCATCGCGGCCCAGCGCATGATCGCCGGCGTCGAGAGCTTCCCGCTGCTTGCCGTGCCCTTCTTCGTGCTGGCCGGCAACCTGATGAACATCGCCGGCGTGACGGGCCGTATCTACGCCTTCGCCCTGGCGCTGGTCGGCTGGATGAAGGGAGGGCTGGCCCAGGTCAACATCATCGGCTCGGTCATCTTCTCGGGCATGTCCGGCACCGCGCTCGCCGACGCCGCCGGCATCGGCACGATCGAGATCAAGGCGATGAAGGACCACGGCTATCCGACCGAGGCCGCCGTCGGGGTGACCGCCGCCTCGGCCACGCTCGGGCCGATCATCCCGCCGTCGCTGCCATTCGTCATCTACGGCATGATGGCCAACGTCTCCATCGGCGCGCTGTTCATGGCCGGAATCCTGCCGGGCGTGGTCATGACGGCGCTGATGATGGGCACCGTCGCCATCTTCGCCCATCGCAAGGGCTGGGGTTCGGACACGCCCTTCGAACTCAGGCGGCTGGGCGCGGCAGCGATCGAGGTCGTCGTGGTCTTCTGCGTGCCGCTGGCGATCTATGCACTGGTGCGGACCGGCGTTTCGGTCAACATCGCGGTCATCGCCGTCCTGGTCGCGCTGGTCCTGCTCGACTGGTGGTTCGACTTCTCGGCGGTCATGGCACTGATGACGCCGATCATCCTGATCGGCGGCATGACGATGGGCTGGTTCACGCCGACAGAGGCCGCGGTCGCGGCTGTGCTCTGGTCGCTGTTCCTCGGACTGGTGCGCTATCGCACCATGACCTGGCGCACCGTGGCCAAGGCAAGCTTCGAGACGATCGAGACGACGGCGAGCGTGCTGTTCATCGTCACGGCCGCGTCGATCTTCGCCTGGCTTCTCACCGTCAGCCAGGCGGCCACCCTGTTCTCCAACTTCGTCTTCTCGCTGACCGACAACTGGTGGGCCTTCCTGATCCTGGCCAACATCCTGCTGCTGGTGGTCGGCTGCTTCCTCGACACGATCGCCGCCATAACCATCCTGGTGCCCATCCTCATGCCGATCGCGGCGCGTTACGGAATCGACCCGGTGCATCTGGGGTTGATCATCACGCTCAACCTCATGATCGGCCTGCTTACTCCGCCCGTCGGCATGATCCTCTACGTCCTGTCGCGCATATCGAAACTGTCGATCGAGCGGACCACCATCGCCATCCTGCCCTGGCTGGTTCCCCTGTTCATCGCGCTCGGCATCATCACCTTCGTGCCGGCCGTCACGCTGTGGCTGCCCACCCAGCTCGGGCTGATCCGATGAAGGCGACAGCCGCCGTGCTTCACGGACCGCGCGACCTGCGGGTCGAGGAACGCGATCTCGAGCCGCTGGCGCCGGGCATGGTGCGGATCGCTTTCGGCGCCGGCGGAGTGTGCGGCTCGGATCTGCACTATTTCCGCCATGCGCGCACCGGCGATTTCGTTGTGACGTCGCCTCTGGTGCTGGGTCACGAAATCGCCGGCACGATCGTGGAGATCGCGGACGGCGCACCGGGTCTCTCGGCCGGCGACCGGGTGGCGGTCAACCCGTCGCGCTGGTGCGGAACCTGCCCGCGCTGCCGCGAGGGCCGCGCCAATCTTTGCGAGAACATCTATTTCATGGGCTCCGCGTCGAAGACGCCGCACATGCAGGGCGGCTTCGCGACCATGTTCGACGCCGTGCCGGCGCAGTGCGTGCCAGTTCCCGACCACGTGCCCTTTTCCGCCGCCGCGCTCGCCGAGCCGCTGGCGGTCTGCCTCCATGCGGTCTCACGCGCCGGACCGCTGGCAGGGCGCCGCGCGGCCGTGATCGGGTCAGGACCCATCGGGCTGCTCACCATGATGTCCGCGAAGCTTGCCGGCGCGGCCGCCGTCGAGGTCGTCGACATCGCCGCCGCCCCGCTCGCCTTCGCCACGAAACTGGGCGCAGACGCGGCCCACGACGTATCGACAGGCGAGGCCGCGCTGGCCCACGCCGCCGCCGAACGGTCCTTCGACGTCGTGTTCGAGGTATCCGGCACCGCGACAGGCCTGTCTTCGGCGATCCGTCACGTCCGGCGTGGCGGCATCGTCGTGCAGATCGGCAATCTGCCCGGAGGCGACATCCCGACGCCGGCCAATGCGGTGATGGCGCGCGAGATCGATCTGCGCGGCTCCTTCCGCTTCGACCGGGAGTTCGCCGAGGCCGTCAGGCTGATCGCGGACGGCCGCGTCGACGTCTCGGCGCTGGTGACGGCCGAGCGGCCGCTTGTCGAAGCGCCGCAGGCTTTCGAACTGGCGCTCGACCGCACCCGCAGCGTCAAAGTCGTGTTGACGGCCTGAGCCGTCAGAACAGGCCGGCGCCGTCCTTGATGATGTCCAGGATCGAGCGGTCGCGTCCGTTGGGCTCACCAACGCCGGCGCGGGGACGCGGCGCGATCGAACTGGTGGTCGATGGCGTTGCCTCGCCCGGCTGCGGCTGGAACACGGCCGCCTCGCCGGTCGCGCGATAGGCACTCTCGCCGCTTGTCCCGCCTCCGCCGGCGGAAACGGTCAATGCACGGCCGTTCCATCCGCCTGGCAGGTCCGCGACCGGCACACCGCCATGCGCGGCCTCCATGAATTCCTGCCAGGCCTGCACGGGCAATGTGCCGCCGGTGATGCTCTTGGTCGGGGATCCGTCGTCGTTTCCAAACCACACGCCCGTCACGAGATTGGCGGTGTAGCCTATGAACCAGGCATCGCGCGAATTCTGGCTGGTGCCCGTCTTGCCGGCCGCCGGCCAGCCGAAGGCGGCCTTGCGGGCCGTGCCGCTCTCGACGGTTCGGCGCATCATCGCGTTCATCATACCCACGGTCTCGGGCCGTAGCACGCGCTTCAGATTGCCCCGCCCGCGCTCGTAAAGTACCTTGCCGCCCGGTGTCGTCACCCGCGTGACCAGGTGCAGATCAGGCCGATAGCCGCCATTGGCGAAGGGTATGTAGGCCGCAGTCAATTCCATCGGCGTCACCTCCGACGTGCCAAGCGCGATCGAGGCGTTGGCCTGCAGTTTCGAGACGATGCCCAGGCGGTGCGCGGCCTCAACCACCGCTTTCGGTCCGACTTCCAGCACGAGCTGGGCGGAGACCGAGTTCATGGATTTCGCCAGCGCCTCCGTCAGCGTCACCGGTCCGTGGAACTTGTCCTTGTAGTTGCCGGGCGTCCACTTGCCGATGCGGATCGGCTTATCGGTGCGGATGGTGTCGGGGGTCAGGCCATGCTCCATCGCGGCCAGGAACACGAAAGGCTTGAAGGCAGAGCCTGGCTGGCGGCGCGCCTCGGAAACGCGGTCGAACTGGCTCGACGCATAGTCGCGCCCGCCGACCATGGCGCGGATCGCGCCCGTCGCGTCGATCGAAACGAGCGCTCCCTGGCTCACGGCCAGCTCCCCGCCCTTCTCGTCGATCAGGTTGCGGATCGATATTTCGGCGAAGGTCTGAAGCGTCAGGTCGATCGTTGTCTCCACGATCACGTCCGAGCGCACTTCGCCGATCAGCGAGGGCAGGTCTTCCATCACGCGGTCGGCGGCGTAGTGCTCGGAGCCGGTCCAAAAAGCGGGCGCGCGCCGAGCCGGCGCGTTCACCGCCTGGGTCCATTCGCTGTCGTCGATCGTGCCGGCCTGGCGCATCGCCTGGAGCACGAGCCGGGTGCGCGCTTCGGCCGCCTTGGGGTCGCGCGCCGGCGACAGGCGCGAGGGCGCCTTCAACAGGCCGGCCAGGAGCGCGGCCTCCGCCAGCGTCACGTCGCGCGCCGACTTGTTGAAATAGCGCCGCGAGGCTGCCTCCACGCCATAGGCGCCCGAGCCGAAATAGACCCGGTTGAGATACATCTCCAGAATCTGGTCCTTGTCGTAGGTCTGCTCCAGCCACAGCGCCAGAAGCACTTCCTGAACCTTGCGCTCGACAGTGCGCTCGGGCTCCAGGAACAGGTTCTTGGCAAGCTGCTGGGTCAGTGTCGAGCCGCCCTGCACGACGGAGCCTTCCAGCAGATTCGCCAGCATGGCGCGCGCCAGGCCGAACGGATCGACGCCGAAATGGTCGCGGAAGCGCCGATCCTCGATCGCGATCACGGCGGCGGGAATGAAGGGCGACATTTCGTGCAGGCCGACGGCCTCGCCGCCGGTCATGCCGCGATTGGCGAGCAGTTCGCCATCGACGGCCACGATCTTGACGTTCGGTGGCCGGTCGGGGATAGCCCAGGTGGTGGCCGAGGGCATCTGCGCGCCGTAGTAGGCGACCAGCCCGGCCACGCCGATGCCAGCCCAGATCGCCAGCACGAAAGACCAGTAGACGCCGCGCCCCAGCAGTCCGATCAGGCCGCGCCTGCGACCGCCCCGCCGCCGCGATTTTGACCCACTGGCAGACTTCTTCCGCGACTTGCGACGCGAGGGCACGACGCGGTCGTCCTCGCTCGCCGAAAGCGAGCGTCCGCGCGGCTTTTGCGCGCGCTCGAAAGTCGGTTCAACGCGCCTTCGCGGCTTGCGCCTGCCCATCCATCCGTCCCGTCGTCCAGCCGGACATAGCCCTGTCGTTCTCGTAGGCCCGGCGTCTTTAAGGGGGAGTTAAGCCTGCTCGCGGGCGCACGTCCGGCGTTAACGCAATCCAGATGCCGCAGGGTCTAGTGTCGCGCCGCAACGGATCGGGACGGATGGCAACGATGACGACAGGCGCGCAGCGCGTTGACTGGGTCGATGCGGCCAAGGGCATGTGCATCATCTTCGTGGTGATGATGCATTCCACCATCGGCGTGGGGCTGGCGATGGGCGGCGAAGGCTTCATGCATTGGGTGGTGTCGTTCGCCCGCCCATTCCGGATGCCCGATTTCTTCCTGATTTCGGGTCTTTTTCTCGGCCTCGTCATCGATCGGCCGCTCAGGCGCTATGTCGACCGCAAGGTCGTGCATTTCGCTTATTTCTACGTGCTATGGCTGACAATCCAGTTCGTCTTCAAGGCGCCCGGCATTGCGATGGAGGATGGCGCGGCGGCAGCGTTGACAGACTATCTGCTGGCCTTCGTGGAGCCGTTCGGCACGCTGTGGTTCATCTATATCCTGCCCGTTTTCTTCATGGTCACGCGGATGGTGCGGTCGCTGCCGGTCCGGTTCGTCTTCGCCTGGGCCGCGCTGCTCGAGATGCTGCCGGTTCATACAGGCTGGCTAATTTTCGACGAGTTCTGCGCGCGCTATGTCTATTTCTTCGCCGGCTACGCCTTTGCCACGCGTATCTTCGCGATCGCTGAATGGCTGCGGGCCTATCCCGGGCGCGCGTTCGGCATCCTGGCACTGTGGGCGCCGGTCAACGCCGCGCTGGTCTTTGCGCCCGCGCCGGCCGCGCTCACCTGGCTTATTCAACCCGAGACAGGCTTCTCGGGCCAGACCGGCGGCTGGTCGGAACTGCCGCTGGTCTCGCTCGCGCTCGGCCTTGCCGGCGCGCTGGCGATCTGTTCGCTCGCGGCGCTCGTTGCCCGCCTTCGCGGCGCCGCCTGGCTGACCTGGCTGGGCGCGCATTCGATCGTTGTCTACCTCGCCTTCTTCCTGCCGATGGCGGTCAGCCGGGCCATCCTCGTCAAGACCGGCATAGTCACCGATCCTGGCCTGGTCTCGCTGATGGTCACGACCGCCGGCGTCGTCGGTCCGGTACTGCTCTATGGGCTGATCCATTGGAGCGGCTACGGGCGCTTCCTGTTCGAGCGTCCGTCATGGGCCTTCCTCGACCGCCCCGGCGAGCCGCAGGACAGGGCGCGCGCCGACCGGCCCATCAGCGCCTGAAGCGTTCCGCAGCAGGGTCGCGAACCGGTCGAGATCGGCCAACAGCGGCGGCATATCCACGCCCATCAGGCCGGTCGGCCCAGCCGAGCGCGCATCACCGAGACAGCCAGCCGCCAGCGCCGTGAGGCGCCGCGCAGCATTGAGGCGGCTCATTTCGAGTTTCAGGCAGGCGTTGGCGAGGTGGATCAGCCCTTGGACCAACGTCCGTTCCGGGCTGTTGGGACGAGCGCCCATCCAGACCGGCTCCCAAACCTCGTGCGTCTCCCAGAAAAAGCCGCCGGCATAGAGATCGACACCGTAGAGCCATGCCCGGTTGTCACGCCATCGCGCCGGATCGGTCGTCTCCGGCGCCGCTTGCGCGATGTCAAAGAACAGGCCGGCTTCGGGACGCACATTGCGACCGGGGATGTGCGGCACCTCGGGGAGCGCGAGGGCTGTCAGTCTCACGCCGCCAGATCGGGCCGGTCTATCCGCTCCAGCCGCGCCAGATAGTCGGCGATCACTGCCAGCGTCCGGTCCGGGGCCTCGGCATGGGGGGAATGGCCGCAGCCCTCGATCATCTCGACGTCGAGCGGGCTGTAGATCTGATCCTCCAGCGCCGCGATCTGGGCCCGCGTGCCGTAGCGGTCTTCGGTTCCCTGGATCGCGAGGACCGGAACGCGGATATAGGCGATCACCTCCTCGACGTTCCAATCGTGGAAGGCAGGGGTCAGCCAGGCATCGTTCCAGCCCCGAAAGGCGTTATCGGGATCGGCATGATGGCGCGCGAGCTTTTCTTTCAGGCCGCCGGTCTCGTAGGCGACCCTGGCCTCGGCTATCGACGCCAGCCCTTCCGGCTCGGTGAAAAAATGCGGCGCGATCAGCACCACGCCGCGCACCCTGTGGTCCTGCACGGTTCCGGCGTGGATGGCGGCGATCGTGGCGCCGTCGGAATGGCCGGCCAGAACGCCCTTCTCGAAGCCGATCCGGTCGAGGACCTCGGGCAGTACGTCGAGCGCCTCGCGCGTCATGTAGTCGACCGGGCGCGGCAGGTCGGCGGGATCGGACGCGCCGTAGCCGCGCCGCGAGAAGGCGAACACGCCGTGGCCGCTCGCCTGCGCCAGCTTCTGGGGGAAGTCACGCCACAGGCCGGTCGAACCCAGCCCCTCGTGCAGCAGCACCACGGTTCGCGCGCGGCCAGGTGGAGGTCCCCAGCAGCGGGCTTCCAGCTTCGCGCCGCCCGCCACGATCGACAGCGGCCCTTCAGTGTTCCACATGTGCGCCTGCCTCCGTTCCGGACCAGCCTCTAAGCCGACCCTTCCAGCAACTGCCTGAGCTTGAAACGCTGCACCTTGCCGGTGGCGGTCTTGGGCAACTCGTCGGCGATCTCGATCCAGCGCGGATATTTCCACATGCCGACCTTGGCCTTGACGTGCTCGCGCAGTTCCTCGGCTAGGCCGTCGCGCGCCGCGCCGTTCTTTAGCACCACGAATGCCTGCGGCTTTTCGAGCCCGGCTTCGTCGCGGCGCGCCACGACCGCCGCCTCCAGAACCGCCTGATGCGTGACCAGAGCCTGCTCCACCTCGAAGGGCGACACCCAGATGCCCGAAACCTTGAACATGTCGTCGGTGCGGCCGCAATAGACGAAGCGGCCGTCGGCGGTGCGCTCGTATTTGTCGCCGGTGCGCGTCCAGTGTCCCTCAAAGGTCGAGCGCGACTTCTCGCGCTGGTTCCAGTAGCCGTCCGCGGCCGACGGCCCGCGCACCAGGAGCTCGCCGACCTCGCCATCACCGACTTCGCGCCCGTCCTCGCCGACCAGGCGCACCTCGTAGCCCGGCACTGCCACGCCCGACGTGCCGTAGACGATGTCGCCGGGCGCGTTGGACAGGAAGATGTGCAGCATCTCGGTCGAGCCGACGCCGTCGACGATGTCGACGCCGGTTAGCTTCTTCCAGCGCTGGCCGATCTCGGCCGGCAGCGCCTCGCCGGCCGAAACGCAGAGCCTCAGCCGATCCAGCCCCTTCGGCATTTCCTTCTCCATTTGCGCGACCAGCGCCGCGTAGAGCGTCGGCACGCCGCAGAAGATGGTCGGCCGCAGCGCCTCGAAAGTATCGAAAACCGCATCGGGCGATGGCCGCCCCGCCAACAGGCCGGCCGTCGCGCCCGCGGCCATGGGAAAGGTCATGGCGTTGCCGAGGCCGTAAGCGAAGAACAGTTTGGCGGCCGAATAGACCACGTCGTCCGGGCGCGTGCCCAGCACGCGTGCGCCGAAGGTGTCGGCGGTCGCCTTCAGGCTGCCATGCACGTGACGCACGCCCTTCGGTCGCCCCGTGGAACCCGACGAATACAGCCAGAAGGCGCACTCGTCCTCGCTGGCCTCGATCGTGCCGCCGCTTTCGCTGGCTGCCAGTTCGTCGGCGAACGACATCCCCTCGCCCGCCTCGCCGCCGACGACCAGCACGGCGCGCAGATGCTTCAGCTTCGGCAGGATCGGCTCGATCGCCGGCAGCAGCGATGCCGACACGAAAAGTGCCTTGGCCCGGCTGTCGGCGAGGATGATCTCGTAATAGTCGGGCGAGAGCAGCGTGTTGATCGGCACGGGAATCACGCCGGCCTTGAGGCTGCCCCAGAACACTACCGGAAATTCGATCGTGTCGAGCATGATCATCGCCGCACGATCCTCGGGCTGCAGCCCGAGCCGGCGATAGAGCGCGGCCATGCGGCCGCTTTCAGCGTGGAGCGCCGCGTAGGTGAGGCGACGCTTCAGGCCGGATGCCTCTGCAAAGGCGATCCTGTCGCCGCGTCCCTCGTCGAGATGCCGGTCGACGAAGTATGCCGCGGCATTGCCGTTGCCTGCGCTCAAGCTGTCCTCCTCCTGACGCCGAACGTTGGTACGTGCGATATTCTGCCGGATCACCCTACCATTTGCAACGCTTTGGCGGTGCTATGACGGGCAAAAGCACCCGTCACATCTAAATTTTCTGCATTATTTTGCAAATTCGAGCGCAAACAAAAGCCCCGCCGGCACATGCCGGCGGGGCGATGTCGGGAACCCGGGTCGATCAGTTGCCGCGGTTCTTGAGCGCAGCACCCAGGATATCGCCGAGCGAGGCACCGGAATCGGTCGAGCCATACTGGGCGACCGCCTGTTTCTCCTCGGCGATCTCCAGCGCCTTGATCGACAGTGTCAGGCGACGGGTCTTCTTGTCGAACTGGACCACGCGGGCGTCGACCTTCTGGCCGACCGAGAAGCGCTCGGGGCGCTGCTCGTCGCGGTCGCGGGACAGATCGGAGCGCTTGATGAAGCTTTCCATGTCGTGATCGACCAGCTTCACCTCGATGCCGCCATCGTTCACGGCGGTCACCTCGCAGGTGACGACCGCGTTCTTGCGCAGTTCGCCGGAGGCCGCGGCCTCGCCGACCGCGTCGCGACCGAGCTGCTTGATGCCGAGCGAGATGCGCTCCTTCTCCACGTCGACGTCGAGCACCTGGGCCTGCACCATGTCGCCCTTGTTGTACTCGTCGATGACCTGCTCGCCCGGACGCGTCCAGTCGAGGTCGGACAGGTGAACCATGCCGTCGACATCGCCCTCAAGGCCGATGAACAGACCGAACTCGGTCTTGTTCTTGACCTCGCCCTCGACCACGGAGCCGGAGGGGTGGTTGCGCGCGAAGGCCTCCCACGGGTTCTCCAGCGTCTGCTTGAGACCCAGCGAGATGCGGCGCTTGACCGGATCGACCTCCAGCACGACCACGTCGACCTGCTGGGAGGTGGACAGGATCTTGCCCGGATGCACGTTCTTCTTCGTCCACGACATTTCCGACACGTGGATGAGGCCCTCGATGCCCGGCTCCAGCTCCACGAAGGCGCCGTAGTCGGTGATGTTGGTGACCGTGCCGGTGATCTTGATGCCAAGCGGGAACTTGGTGCCGATGTCCTGCCAAGGATCGGCCTCGAGCTGCTTCATGCCGAGCGAGATGCGATGCGTTTCCTGGTTGATGCGGATGATCTGCACCTTGACCGTCTGGCCGATGTTCAGGATCTCGGTCGGATGGTTGACGCGCCTCCAGGCCATGTCGGTGACATGCAGCAGGCCGTCAATGCCGCCCAGATCCACAAAGGCGCCGTAGTCGGTGATGTTCTTGACGACACCCTCGACGACCTGGCCCTCCTCGAGGTTCTGCACGATCTCCGAACGCTGCTCGGCGCGGCTCTCCTCGAGCACGGTGCGGCGCGAGACCACGATGTTGCCGCGGCGCTTGTCCATCTTGAGGATTTCGAAGGGCTGCGGGTTGTGCATAAGGGGCGTGACGTCACGGATCGGGCGGATATCGACCTGCGAACGCGGCAGGAAGGCCACGGCGCCGTCGAGATCAACGGTGAAGCCGCCCTTGACCTGGTTGAAGATGATGCCTTCGACGCGCTCGCCGGCATTGAACTTCTCTTCCAGGCGCACCCAGCTTTCCTCGCGGCGCGCCTTCTCGCGGCTGAGCATGGCCTCGCCCAGCGCGTTCTCGATGCGCTCGACATAGACCTCGACCTCATCGCCCGGCGCGAGTTCCTTGGCCTTGGAGCCGAATTCCTTGAGTGCGATGCGTCCTTCGACCTTCAGGCCGACATCGACGATCGCCATGTCCTTCTCGATGGAGGTGATGATGCCCTTGACGACCGAGCCTTCGGCCGGATGTTCATCGGAAAAGGATTCGTCGAGCAGGCTCGCGAAATCATCGCGGGTTGGATTGAGTTCTGACACTATGTTCTCCTGAAGTGCCCTATCCTGTCGGAGGGCGGCGCCTGGGTTCGTGTTTCGTGTGACCGTCGGCGCGAGGCTCCGCCGGAGCCCTCGTCCGCTTCATGAGCGGTGGCGCTTCGAGAGGCGCCTTCGATCGGGTTCATGCTCGGCCCGCCGGCCGCCTGCCCCACGGGGCGGCGCGGCCTGTCAGGCTTTCGTCCGCGCCGCCAGAGCCTGATCCACGATCACGCAGGCTGCCTCGAACGCGGCGTCTATATCCATTTCGCTGGTGTCGAGCAAGTGCGCGTCCGCCGCCGGCCTGAGGGGCGAGTCCTCGCGCCCCATGTCGCGGCTGTCGCGCCGCTCGATGTCGGCCAGGACGCGCTCATAGTCGGCCTGGCCGCCGCGGGCCTCGATCTCAGCCATGCGGCGGCGCGCGCGTGTCGCCGGCGTCGCGGTCAGATAAAGCTTCACCGGCGCGTCGGGGCATACCACCGTGCCGATGTCGCGCCCGTCGAGCACCGCACCCGGAGGCCGGCTCGCGAAATCGCGCTGCTTGTCGACGAGGATGCGCCGCACCGAGGGATGCACCGCCACGCGCGAGGCCGCCTCGCCGACCGCATGCGTCGACAGCGTGTCGCGATCCATGGCGGCCAGGTCAATCTGGCGCGCGGCGGTCTCGGCGGCCGAGATGTTGTCGAGCGGCAGGCCGTGTGTGACGAGCCGGTGCGCCACCGCCCGATAGGTCAGGCCGGTGTCGAGCAGGTTGAGCCGGTAGTGATCTGCCAGCCGCCTGGCCAGCGTGCCCTTGCCGGCACCGGCCGGCCCGTCGATGGCGATGATGAAACCGTCGGTCATCATACCGATCGCATCAGACCGCCATCGACCCTGAGGCTCTGGCCGGTGATGTAGCCGGCGGCATCAGAAACGAGGAAGGCGATCGTGGCGGCGATCTCGTCCGCCCTGCCGTAGCGCTGCATCGGCACGCCAGCGCGCCGCTCTTCGGTCTGCGGCAGGCTATCGATCCAGCCGGGTAGCACATTGTTCATGCGCACATTGTGGGTAGCGTGGCTGTCCGCGAAGAGCTTGGTGTAAGCGGCAAGCCCAGCACGCGCGACGGCCGAAGTCGGGAACATGGCGGCCGGCTCGGCCACCCAAGCGGTGGAGATGTTGACGATCGCGCCGCCCTTCTGCGCGACCATGACCGGCGCGACCAGCCGCGTGGCACGCACCACATTCATGAAATAGACGTCGAAGCCCGTGTGCCACTCATCGTCGGTGATCTCCAGCAAGGGCGCGCGCGGCCCGTGACCTGCGCCGTTGACCAGCGCGTCGATCCGGCCCCATCTGTCCATGGTCATGTCGACGAAGCGCCCGAGATCGTCGTTCGACTGGTTCGACCCGGTGAAGCCGATCCCGCCCAATTCCTTGCCCAGCGCTTCGCCCTTGCCGGACGAAGACATGACGGCGACGGAAAAGCCCTCCTCCGCCAGTTTGCGCGCGGCGGCCGCGCCCATGCCGCTCCCGCCTCCGACGATCATGGCGACCCTGGTGGTCATGGCGTTTCCTTCCCTGTCATTCGAAATCCGCTCCCAATCCCGTCATCATGTCCATGAATTCGGGGAAGCTTGTCGCGATCATTGAGCGATCATCGACGGTGATCGGCTTTTCGGCCGCCATTCCCATGACGAGGAAGCTCATGGCGATGCGATGGTCGAGATGCGTTTCGACTGTGCCACCCCCGATGCCCTTGCCGTCAGGACGGCCGCGCACCGTCAGCGAGGCCTCGCCCTCCGTGCAGTCGGCGCCGTTGATCTCCAGCCCGCGCGCCACCGCCGCCAGCCTGTCGCTTTCCTTGACGCGAAGCTCCTCCAGTCCCTCCATCACCGTCTCGCCCTCGGCAAAGGCGGCCGCGACCGCCAGCACCGGATATTCGTCGATCATGAACGGCGCGCGTTCCGGCGGCACATGCACGCCGCGCAGTCGCGACGATTTCACGACGAGATCGGCCGTCTCCTCGCCACCGGCATCGCGGCGGTTGGTAAGCTCGATCGCCGCGCCCATCTCCATCAGCGTCTCGATCAGTCCCGTCCTGGTCGGGTTCATCAGCACGTTCTCGATGGTCACGGCCGATCGGGGCGCGATCAGCGCCGCCACGATGGGGAAAGCGGCCGAGGACGGATCCCCGGGCACGGCGACATCGCGGCCGATCAATTTGCCGCGTCCCTCCAGACGGATGTGACGCACACCGCTGCCATCCGTCTCGACCTCGATCGCGGCGCCGAAGCCGGCGAGCATCTTTTCGGTATGGTCGCGCGTCATGACTGGCTCGATGACGGTGGTGACACCGGGCGCGTTCAGTCCAGCCAAAAGCACTGCCGACTTGACCTGCGCCGACGCCATCGGCACGCGGTAGGTAATAGGCGCGGCACGCCTGGGCCCGTGAAGCGTGATTGGCATGCGGTCGCCGGGCGCGGCATCAAGCACCTGCACGCCCATCTCGCGCAGCGGATCAAGCACGCGCCCCATCGGCCGTTTCGACAGCGAGGCATCGCCGACGAAGACCGTCTTCATGTCATATGTACCGGCCAGTCCCATGGTCAGGCGCGAGCCCGTGCCGGCATTGCCGAAATCCAGTGGCGCTTCCGGCTCCAGCAGGCAGCCATTGCCGACCCCGTCGATCAGCCAGCGCGTGCCGTCCTTCTCGATGCGGGCGCCCATCGCGCGCATGGCCTCGGCGGTGCGCAAAACATCCTCGCCCTCAAGCAAGCCCGTCACGGTGGTGCGGCCGGCCGCCAGCGCCCCAAACATCATGGCGCGGTGCGAGATCGATTTGTCGCCCGGCACGCGGATGGTTCCCGAGAGCGCGCCCGTACGGCGCGAATGGGCGGGAAGTGAAGTGGCGAAGGAACTCATGCGGCGATGTCCGAGATGGGGAGGAAAAACCGGCCGTCTCCTATCATGCGCTTCCCGGACGGTCATCCCTGATCGACCCGTGCGGCACGGGCTCAAACAATGCTGCTGGACGAAGGCCGATTTGGCTTTGACAGGCGCGCGCGCGGTCGTTATGGGGACCGCACTTTTTTCCAGGCAGCAGGCCGTATCTTTCACCGCGCGGGCGGCCGGCGCCGACTGCGGCGCGAGAACGATCGAGGTTCCAAAGTGGCGAAGGCTGAACTAGGCACGAAGCGGATCGACCCGGAGACGGGCCGCAAGTTCTACGATCTCAACAAGGACCCGGTCGTTTCTCCCTATACCGGCAAGTCCTATCCGCGCAGCTATTTCGAATCCGGCTCCAGCTCGGTCGAAGACGAGGAAGAGGTCGAGGATACCGAACTCGAGGCAGATGAGGCCGGCCCGGAGGTCGTCTCGCTGGAGGAGGCCGACGAGGAAAGCAAGAGCGACAGCGACGTGCCGGATCTGGACGACGATGTCGATCTCGACGACGACAGCGACGACGACGACACGTTCCTCGCAGACGACGAGGACGATGACGACGACGTGTCCGATATTATCGACGTCAGCGAGGACGACGAGGACTGAGCGGAGCAATGCCGCTTGATCTTGCCGGCGCACCGGTCTAAAGCAGCGCCGATCCGCGGCGGAATTCCCGGTCCGCCGCCTGTGGGGCCATAGCTCAGCTGGGAGAGCGCCTGCATGGCATGCAGGAGGTCAGCGGTTCGATCCCGCTTGGCTCCACCAATTTCCATATTTCACGGCAGTTCGCTTCGCTCACGCCTCAGATGGGCGGACGAAAGCGCGGGGCCGCGGTCGCGGCCTTCTTCCTGTTCGTGGATTCTCCTGTCGCACCGAGGCGCACTTCGCGCCCGGCAGGCCCGGCCGCAAGACCCTCCACAAGAACGCGCTAAATATTGTCGGGACATTACAAAGCTTTAATAGCAGCGTTCATTTTCAATTCAGGCGCCATGCCGGACAGTGATCGTGCGTCACCCGACGAGATCGCAGTTCAGGACATGGAGTGCAGAGATGAAGAAGATTCTGGTCATGCTGATGGCATCGACGATCGCCGTCTCGGCCGGCTATTCGTTCGCCCAGAGCGACGACGGCGGCGTCGGGGAGGAGGCGGTCATCGAGACCGATAGCGGCGACAATGGCGACGGCGACCGCCGGTTCAATCGCGAGCCCATCGACCTGGAGCGCTTCTCGCGCATGGAGGAACTGACGGAGGCCGATTTGGACGGCGACGGCACCCTATCGCGCGAGGAACTGGAGGCCGAGGCGCTCGCACAGATCGTAAGGCGCGCCGCCGACCGCATGGAACGCCGCCTCGACATAAACGGCGACGGAACGGTCACTCTCGCGGAGATCGAGGATTATCGCGCACGGCAGTTCGCGGCGCTCGACCGCGACGGCAACGGCACGCTGGAGCGCGGCGAGATGCGCCAGATGAAGCAGTTCCGCGACGGCGGTTCCCGTCACGGCCATCGTGGTTCGCAGCGTTTCCACCGAGGTCCGCGGTACTGACCGGGATCAAGGCTGAAAGGCCTGACGGAATGCAAGGGGGCCTACCGCGCGTGGGCCCTTCGCGCATGGTCTCGACTTGGCGGGCCGCAAAGATTATCTGACCGCCATGGATATCAAGATCTGCGGGTTGAAGACGGGCAGGACGCTGGCGGCGGCGCTCGACGGCGGCGCGACCCATGTCGGCTTCATCTTCTTTCCGAAAAGCCCGCGCTATGTCGCCCCGGAAGAGGCGGGGCGGCTGAGGCAGGCCGCGCGGGGCCGTGCCTGGGTCGTGGCGGTCTCGGTCGATGCAGACGACGCGACACTGGACGAGATCGTCGCGAAGATGGCGCCGGACATGCTGCAGCTACACGGGGCCGAGACGCCGGAACGGGTGGCCGCCATCAAGGCGCGGCACGGCCTGCCGGTGATCAAGGCGCTGCCGGTGCGCGAAGCCGCCGACCTGGAGGCAGCCCGACCCTACCTCGCCGTCGCGGATAGATTTCTCTTCGACGCGAAGCCGCCAAAAGGGGCCGAACTGCCCGGCGGCAACGGGACAGCCTTCGACTGGACGCTGCTGTCGGCCCTGGAGCCCGACACGGATTATCTTCTTTCGGGCGGGCTCGACGCGGCCAATGTCGCCGAGGCTATCCGTATCGCCCGCCCACCTGGACTGGACGTTTCGTCCGGGGTCGAAATCGCTCCCGGCGAGAAGGATGCCGGGCGCATCGGCGCCTTTTTCGAAGCGGTGCGCAAGGCGAGAGCGGCGACGACGGCCTGACGCATTTGCTTTCGCCTTCGCGGCGGCTTAAGGCACGGCCTCAATCTTCGGGTGACGCCATGAACAAGCCGATCGAACCCAATTCCTTCCGCACCGGGCCCGACGAACAGGGCATGTTCGGTATTTTCGGCGGCCGCTTCGTCGCCGAGACGCTGATGCCGCTGATCCTCGACCTGGAAAAGCACTGGAACGAGGCAAGGAATGATGCCGCGTTCAGGGCCGAGGTCGAGCAGCTCAACACGCATTATACCGGCCGGCCCTCACCGCTCTATTTCGCGGAGCGGCTGACGGAGGAACTCGGTGGCGCCAAGATCTATTTCAAGCGCGACGAACTCAACCATACTGGATCGCACAAGATCAACAACTGCCTGGGCCAGATCCTGCTCGCCCGGCGCATGGGCAAGACGCGCATCATCGCCGAGACCGGCGCGGGCCAGCACGGCGTGGCGACCGCGACCGTCTGCGCGCGCTTCGGCCTGCCCTGTGTGGTCTATATGGGCGCCACCGACGTGGAGCGGCAAGCGCCCAACGTATTTCGCATGAAGCTTCTGGGGGCGGAGGTAAAGCCCGTCTCGTCGGGCCACGGCACGCTGAAGGACGCCATGAACGAGGCGCTGCGCGACTGGGTGACAAATGTGGAGGACACCTACTACCTGATCGGCACGGCCGCGGGCCCGCATCCCTATCCCGAACTGGTGCGCGAGTTCCAGTCGGTGATCGGCCGCGAGGCCAGGGAGCAGATCATGGAAGCCGAGGGACGCCTGCCCGACATGATCGTGGCGGCCGTCGGCGGAGGGTCCAACGCCATCGGCCTGTTCCATCCCTTCCTGGACGACCGCCAGGTGTCGATCGTCGGCGTGGAGGCCGGCGGCAAGGGGCTCGACGGAGAGGAGCACTGCGCCTCGCTGACCGCTGGACGGCCCGGCGTGCTGCATGGCAACCGGACCTATCTGCTGCAGAACGGCGACGGGCAGATCAAGGACGGTCACTCGATCTCGGCCGGCCTGGACTATCCCGGCATCGGCCCCGAACACTCCTGGCTGAAGGAGAGCGGGCGGGTCGAGTATGTCCCGATCATGGACGGCGAGGCACTGGAGGCCTTCCAGTTGCTGACGCGCACCGAAGGCATCATTCCCGCGCTGGAGCCGGCCCATGCGCTGGCCGAAGTGGTCAAGCGCGCGCCGGCAATGGGCAAGGGTCAGATCATCGTGATGAATCTGTGCGGCCGCGGCGACAAGGATGTGTTCACGGTGGGCAAGCTTCTGGGGCATGATCTGTAGCATGAGAGCCAATCCGCAACGGAGGCGGACCAGCCATGTTTGAGATCTACCGGTCGAAACAGAACCCGCGGCACTATGTGGCGGTCCGGGCCGAGGACATGCGCGAGAACCCAAAGGGAATTCGCGAAAGCCGCAACCTGACCTACATGACCAGCATCGCAGACGATGACGCCGAACGCATCGCCTTCGACGGAGGCGAAGCCATGAGAAGGATCGCGCGCGACGGCTTCTACGCGTTCGCGGTAACCGTCTCGATCCGCGAGCACGCCGAATGATCGAACTGCACGTGACCTACGCCGATGGCGCGGAGGCCCGCCGGCTGGCGCGGGCCGTCGTGGAAGCGCGCCACGCCGCATGCGCCAACATCGTGGAAAACGTATCCTCCATCTATCGGTGGGAGGGTGCGATCGAGGAAGAGACCGAGACGCTGGTGATCTTCAAGACCAGCGAGGCCCGCGCGGCCGCGGCCGAAGCCTTCATCGCCGAAAACCATCCCTACGACGTGCCGGCGATCATCCGCCACACCGCCGTCGAGGTAAATGACGACTACGCCCGCTGGGTGGAGGAGGAAACCGCATGACCAGCCGCATCGACCGCCGCATGGCGAAGCTGAAGAACGAGGGCCGGCCGGCGCTGGTGACCTATTTCATGGGCGGCGATCCAGATTATGAGACCTCGCTGTCGGTCATGAAGCGGCTGCCGCAAGCCGGCGCCGACGTCATCGAGCTCGGCATGCCGTTCTCCGATCCGATGGCCGACGGACCGGCGATCCAGGCCGCCGGGCTGCGCGCGCTCAGGGGCGGTCAGACGCTGGCCAAGACGCTGGAGATGGCGCGCGCCTTCAGGGCGCAGGACGACGAGACGCCGATCGTCATGATGGGCTACTATAACCCGATCTACATCTATGGCGTGGATCGCTTCCTTTCGGATGCGAAACAAGCTGGGATAGATGGTCTGATCATCGTCGACCTGCCGCCCGAAATGGATGCGGAACTGTGCGTTCCGGCCCTCGAGGCGGGGTTGAACTTCATCCGGCTGGCCACGCCGACCACCGACGACCGCCGGCTGCCGAGGGTGCTCGAGAACACATCCGGCTTCGTATACTACGTGTCGATGACAGGCATCACCGGCTCGGCTCTTCCGGACACGTCGAAGGTCGCGGCCGCTGTCGAGCGTATAAAGACCCACACGGACCTGCCCGTCTGCGTGGGCTTCGGCGTGAAGACCGCCGAGCAGGCGCGCGCCATCGGCCAGTCCGCCGACGGCGTGGTGGTGGGCACCGCGATCGTTAACGCCGTGGCGTCGGTGCTGGGGCCGAAGGGCGAGCAAACAGCCGATCCGGCCGAGGCCGTGGCAACCTTGGTCTCGGGGCTGGCGCAGGGGGTGCGGGCCGCCCGCCTTGCTCCCGCCGAATAGTGGCCCCACAATACACGGACATGCATGCGCCGGTTTCCGGCGCGCCAGGACGCCCGCAGAGAGGCTGACATGAACTGGATAACCAACTACGTCCGGCCGAAGATCAATTCGATGTTCGGCCGCCGCGAGATGCCGGAGAACCTCTGGATCAAGGATCCCGAGACCGGCGAGATGGTCTTCCATAAGGATCTGGAGGGCAACCAGTGGGTGATCCCCTCCTCCGGCCACCATATGAAGATCGCCGCGCGCGAGCGGCTGAGGCACTTCATGGACGGCGGCGAATTCGAGACGCTCGAGAGCCCCAAGGTCGCCGCCGACCCACTCAAGTTCCGCGACGAGAAGCGCTATGTTGACCGGCTGCGCGACGCCAGGACCAAGACCGGGATGGACGACGCGGTGCTGGCCGCCACCGGCGAGGTGGACGGCGTCCCGCTGATGGCGATCGTCCAGGATTTCGCCTTCATGGGAGGCTCGCTCGGCATGGCCGCCGGCGAAGCCATAATCAACGCCTTCGAGACCGCGCTCGAGCGCCGGCTGCCCGTGGTCCTGTTCGCGGCCTCGGGCGGGGCGCGCATGCAGGAAGGCATCCTGTCACTGATGCAGCTGCCGCGCACCATAGTGGCTGTGGAGCGCCTGAAGGAGGCCGGCCTGCCCTATATCGTGGTGCTGACCAATCCCACCACCGGCGGCGTAACGGCGTCCTACGCGATGCTGGGCGACGTGCACATCGCCGAGCCAGGGGCCTTGATCGGCTTCGCGGGCCCGCGCGTGATCGAGCAGACAATCCGCGAGAAGCTGCCAGACGGATTTCAGCGCGCCGAGTACCTGATGGAGCATGGAATGGTCGACATGGTGGTCTCACGTCTGGAGCTGAAGTCCACCATCGCGCGGCTGGTCAGGATATGGACGCACAGGCCCGCCGAGCACGTTGTCCCGGCGCTGGAGGAACAGCCGGTGGCGCTGCCTGTCGAGACCGAGAAGCAGGCGGCCGAATAGGATTAGCCGTTCCTCGGAAAATACATCATGTCGCTCCCCCGCAAGGCGCCCGCCATGGGCGAAGACCCCGTGACGCAGGAGAGCGCCGCCGCGCGCGAGATCGGCAGGCTGATGGGCATGCATCCCAAGGGCTTTGATCTGTCGCTCGACCGTGTGAGGCGGCTCCTGGCTAAGCTTGGCGACCCGCAGGACGGGCTGCCGCCGGTGATCCATGTCGCCGGCACCAACGGCAAGGGCTCGGCCGCCGCCTTCGCGCGCGCGCTCATGGAGGCGGAAGGCCGCTCCGTTCATGTCCATACCTCGCCGCATCTGGTCAACTGGCACGAGCGTTACAGGTTGGGGGCGCCGGACGGCGGCCAGCTGGTCGGAGACGAGGCCCTTGCCGAGGCGGTGGCCCGCGCGGCCGCGGTCAATGGCGGCGAGGCAATCACCGTTTTCGAGATCCTGACGGCGGCCGGCTTCCTGCTGTTTGCGGAGCACCCGGCCGACGCGGCGATCATCGAGGTCGGGCTCGGCGGCCGCTATGACGCGACCAATGTGATTTCGCGCCCCGCCGTCAGCCTGATCATGCCGATCTCGATCGACCACGAAGCCTATCTGGGCGACAGGGTGGAACTGATCGCGGCCGAGAAAGCCGGCATCATCAAGCCCGGCGTGCCGGTCGTGATCGGCCAGCAGGAGTTCGACGCCGCGCGCGGCGTGCTGACCGACACGGCCGCGCGGCTCGCCGCACCGGCGCTGGTCTACGGGCAGGATTTCCTCGCCTATGGGGAGGCCGGACGCATGGTTTACCAGGACGAGGACGGGCTGATGGACCTGCCGCGCCCCACCCTCGTCGGCCGTCACCAGCTCGCCAACGCGGCCGCCGCGATTGCCGCGGTCAAGGCGGCCGGCTTCGCCGTCTCGCATGGCGGAGCCGAACGCGCCATGACCGGCGTGGAATGGTCAGCCCGCATGCAGAAGCTCGCCGAGGGCCGGCTGACGGCGCTGGCGCCCAAAGGCGCGGAAATATGGCTCGATGGCGGCCACAACCCGGGCGCGGGCGCGGTCGTCGCCGAGGCACTGGCCGAGCTGGAGGAACGCTCTCCCAGGCCGCTCTTCCTGATCAGCGGCATGATCGACACCAAGGATCAGACAGGCTATTTCCACGCCTTCCACGGCATGGCCAGGCATGTCTTCACCGTACCGGTGCGCTCCAGCGACGCCGGCGTGCCGAACGCGGAACTGGCCGCCCGCGCCCATGCGGCGGGGCTGTCGGCCGAGCCTGTGGATACGGTCGGCAACGCGCTGATGCTCCTGCGTGACACATGGGACCACCGCGAGCCGCCGCCGCGCATCCTGATTGGGGGATCGCTCTATCTGGCCGGCGAGGTTCTGGCAGCCAACGGCACGCCACCGCGATAGGACGATGGGTGGACGGCACCGCCCCCCCGTCATGGCTGGCATCGTGACGGAGGCGGGTGTCCAGGCGTTCCGCATCCGCAACCCACCGCAACCGGATTGCACGCCCAGCGTCCGATTGTTCCTGAAGTGTTCTTGATTTATTCCGCCGCTTCTGCTTGACTATAGGTCAGGTAGGCGAAGGCGAGGCGGGGACCATGGTAGCACGGGTGCGGACCATCGCATTCCACGGCATCGAGGCCGTGCCGGTCGATGTCCAGGTCATGGTCGCTCCCGGCAAGATGGGCATGCATATCGTGGGGCTGGGTGACAAGGCGGTGGCCGAAAGCCGCGAGCGGGTGCAGGCCGCGCTCCATGCCTCGGGGCTGGCCATGCCGGCCAAGAAGGTGACGGTCAATCTCGCGCCCGCCGACCTACCCAAGGAAGGCAGCCACTATGACCTGCCGATCGCGCTCGGTCTGATGGCCGCGCTCGGCGCCATTCCGGGCGACGCGCTGGCGGGTTATGCGGTGCTCGGCGAACTGGCGCTCGACGGCACGATCGCCCCGGTGGCCGGTGTGCTACCCGCCGCGATCGGCGCCAACGCGCTCGGCAAGGGGCTGATCTGCCCACATGACTGCGGGCCGGAAGCGGCGTGGGCGGATGCCGAGATGGACATCGTCGCTCCTCGCAGCCTGATCGCGATGGCCAATCATTTCCGCGGCACCCAAGTGCTCTCGCGCCCGAAAGCGGCGATCAGGGCCGCAACCGCCACGCTCGCCGACCTCGCCGATATCAAGGGACAGGAAAGCGCCAAGCGTGCACTCGAGGTCGCGGCCGCCGGCGGCCACAATCTTCTCATGGTCGGCCCACCGGGCTCAGGCAAGTCCATGCTGGCCGAGCGGCTGCCGTCGATCCTCCCGCCGCTTCAGCCGCGCGAACTTCTGGAAGTCTCCATGATCGCCTCGATCGCCGGCGAACTGACCGACGGTCGGCTGTCGGACCGGCGCCCGTTCCGCGCGCCGCACCATTCGGCCTCGATGGCGGCGATGGTCGGCGGCGGGCTGCGGGCGCGGCCTGGCGAGGTGTCGCTGGCGCACAATGGCGTCCTGTTCCTCGACGAACTTCCCGAGTTCACGCCGCAAGTTCTGGATTCGCTGCGCCAGCCGCTCGAAGCCGGCGAATGTGTGATCGCCCGCGTCAATCATCGCGTCTCCTATCCGGCGAACATCCAGCTCGTGGCCGCGATGAACCCGTGCCGCTGCGGCATGGCGGGCGAACCCGGCCACCGCTGCGCACGCGGCGAGCGCTGCCGCGCCGAATACCAGGCGCGTATTTCAGGGCCGCTGATGGATCGCATCGACCTGCGCGTCGAGGTGCCGGCGGTCAGCGCGGCCGACCTGATCCGGCCCGGGCGTTCGGAGACGAGCGAGGCCGTAGCGGCGCGCGTGGCGCGCGCCCGCGTGCTGCAGGCCGAACGCTATCGCGAGGCGGGCCTGCCGGCGGGTGCCACCAATGCGCGCTGTCCGGCGGCGCTGATCGAGGAAATGGCGCGTCCGGACGCGGCGGGCGCGGCGCTGTTGGCCGACGCCAGCGACCGGATGGGCCTGTCGGCGCGCGCCTATCACCGCGTGCTCAAGGTCGCCCGGACCCTGGCCGATCTCGACGGCGCCGATGCGGTCGGCCGCATCCATCTGGCCGAGGCGATTTCCTACCGCGTAGCGGGCGAAAGGCTGGCCCAGGCGGCGTGAGGGGCATCAACGCTGGACTCAGAGATGACCTGACGGTCCCTGATTCGATAACGTGGACGGGAAGCAGGGACGGCACCAACGGCGGCGTCCGGATAGGTTCGGGTCGCGCCTGCGCTGCGCTCGGGATGTCCGCAATGGTGTCCGTGGTGCGAGGCGCCCCTCGTAGCAGATGCGGAAACAGCGCCTGCTTCATTTCGCTCGCTTCGCTTCCACCGCGTCCCAGAACAGGGCGGCGATGTCGGCGCCGCCGAACTTCGCCACCTCGCGCACGCCCGTCGGCGAGGTGACGTTGATTTCTGTCATGTAACCGCCGATCACGTCGATGCCGACCAGCACGAAGCCTCGGCGTTTCAGTTCCGGGCCGATGCGGGCGCAGATCTCGCGCTCGCGGTCGGTCAATTCGGTCTTCGTGGCGACCCCGCCGACATGCATGTTGGAGCGTGAATCATGCTCGGCCGGCACGCGGTTGATCGCGCCCACGGGCTCGCCGTCGATCAGGATGATGCGCTTGTCGCCCTCACGCACCTCTTTGAGATAGCGCTGCACGATATAGGGTTCGCGGAACATCTGGCCGAAGAGTTCGAGCAGGGCGGCGAGATTGCGGTCGTCGTCCCTGAGATGGAAGATGCCGGCGCCGCCATTGCCGTAGAGCGGCTTGACGATGATGTCGCCATGCGCCTTCCGGAAGGCGGCGACCTCGTTCGGGTCCTTCGTGATCAGCGTTTCCGGCATCAGGTCGGCGAACTCGGTGACGAAGATCTTTTCGGGACTGTTGCGCACCCAGGCCGGGTCATTGACGACAAGCGTCTTGGGATGGATGCGCTCCAATATGTGCGTGGTGGTGATGTAGTTCATGTCGAAGGGCGGATCCTGCCTGAGCAGCACCACGTCCATTTGTGAAAGATCCAGCCGCTCCGGCTCGCCAAGCTCGTAATGGTCCCCTTTGACGTCGCGCAGCGACATGGGCTCGGCACGTGCAACCACCCTGCCGTCGGCGAGCGTCAGCCGGTCGGGTGTGTAGTGCCAGAGCCGGTGGCCGCGCTTCTGCGCCTCCAGCGAGAGCGCGAAGGTCGTGTCGCCGGCGATCGAAATCGTAGAGACATGGTCCATCTGGACGGCGACGGAAAGCGGCATGGGACGGGCTCCGGCATCAGGTCACGCCCATTTAGAGACTGGCGGTCGCGCTGCCAATGGGCTGGCGGTCGACTTGTTCAGCGCGCGAAGACCAGTCGTGAATAGCCGAGGAAGGAGGCAGCCATGGCGGCGGCCGAGGCCGCGACGAGCGCCGCCAGCGGTGGCACGGCCGGCCAGACCAGCAGAACCGCGGCATAGACAATTACGTTGAGCAGGCCGCTCGCGGTTCCGACGCCGAAATAGCGCACGCCCTCGACCGCCTGCCGGCGCGGCCCCGGACCGAAGGTGAGCGCACGGTTGAGCCGCCAGGTCGCCAGGATCGCCAGCGAGGCCGAGACCGCGCGCGCGGCGAAAGGCCCGAGGCCCGCGACATGGATGAGCAGTGCAAGCAGGGTCGCGTCGACGACGAAACCCACCCCGCCGACGAGGCCGAAACGGGCGAAGCGTTTCACGCCGCTCTCGTGACGGCGGCCACGCGTGGGGCGTCGGCTCGGGAGGATCGTACGGGCGGCAGCGCCAGATAGGCCATGCGCTTGGCTTCGGCACGCCCGCGCGCCACCGAATCGAGGATTAGCCCTGTCGCCGCCAGCATCAACGCCGTGACGCCGAGGCCCACCGCCAGGATCCAGGTCGGCATGCGCGGCACCAGTCCCGTCATGGCGTATTCGGCAAGTACCGGCGCGCCGAGCATGAGCGAGGCGATCATGGCGAGCGCCGCCAGCGCGCCGAAGAAGCGCGCCGGACGCGTCTCCTTGAGCAGCATGGCGAACATGGCCAGGATGCGCGCACCGTCGCGCCAGGTCGACAGTTTCGAGGCCGAGCCGGCCGGGCGGCGGCCATAGGGCAGTTCGACCTCAGCCACCGGCAGACGAAGCTGCGAGGCATGAACCGACATTTCGGTCTCGATCTCGAATCCCCCCGACACCGCCGGAAAGCTCTTGACGAAACGATACGAGAAGACGCGGTAGCCCGAAAAGATGTCGGTGAAATCACGGCCGAAGAGGCCGGTATAGAGGCGGTTGAAAAGCCGGTTGCCGAAGGCGTGACCGGCGCGCCCCGCATCGGCGCTGACACCGGCGCGCGTGCCCACTACCATATCGGCGCGCTCGGTGATGAGCGTGGCCACCAGCAGCGGCGCGTCCTCCGGCCGATAGGTGCCATCGCCATCGGCCATGACATACAGGTCGGCCTCGACATCGGCGAACATGCGCCGCACGACATGACCCTTGCCCTGACGGGCCTCACGCACGACGAGCGCGCCCGCCTGGCGCGCCTTCAGCGCCGTGAGGTCCGACGAATTGTTGTCGTAGACATGGATCGAGGCCTGCGGCAGCGCCTCCGCGAACCCGCTTACCACGTCGGCGACGGTGGCTTCCTCGTTGTAGCAGGGAACCAGCACGGCAATCGTCAGGCCGGGAAAAGCATGGTGCTTGGCGGTGTCGTTCACGAGCGGTCTCCGCGCCGCGCGCCGCGCGGCCTGACATGATTTTCTCCAATCGACGTTAAGGTGAAGTTTAGGGCGTCGCGCTAACCTTCGACGACATTTCTCGAGGAAAGCTGGTGCGCCATACACCGTCCATACCGGCCATCGCCATCCTGGCCGCGATCGTTGCGCTCGCCGTGCATGGTGCGGAGGGCCTGCCGAGTCTCGCCGATTCGAGCCTCGACAATGATTCGGTGATGCGGGTGGTCGTCGTGCGAGACCTGATCGCCGGGCAGGGCTGGTTCGACCCGATGCAGTACCGCATGGGGCTTGCCGGCGGCTTCGAAATGCACTGGTCGCGACTGGTCGACGCGCCGATCGCGCTGCTGATCGTCGCGGTCTCGCCGCTGCTGGGCCAGGCCGGCGCCGAGGTGCTGGTCGCGATCGCCTGGCCGACCTTGCTGTTCGCCCTGTCGCTGGGCTTCATCATCCATGCCGCGCGTTCGCTGGCGGGTGCCGGCGCCATGCTGCCGGCCGCGATCATCGGCGGCGTGACGCTGCACCTGTCTGGCCTGTTCACGCCGGGGACGTTCGACCACCACAATGTACAGGTGGCCCTGACGCTCGGCCTAGCCGCCTGCCTGGCCGTGCCGGGCGCGGGGCGCAACGCCGGACTGGCCGCCGGCGCGGCCGCGGCGCTGATGATCGCCATCGGGATGGAGACGCTGCCGCTGGTGGCGGCGGCAGGCGTCGCCGTCGCGCTCGCCTTGGCTGCGCGGCCACAGGCCACGGCGCAATTGGCGAGCGGCTACGGGATTGGCTTCGCCGGCGTCTCCGCGCTGGCGTTCATGGCGACGGTGGCGCCAACGCGCTGGGGGACGCCGGTCTGCGATGCCTTCTCGCTGGCGCAGGCCGTGCCCGCAATCCTTGCCGGGCTCGGCCTCTCGGCGATTGCCGTCACGGCCGGGTCTGCACGGATGCCGGTCCGGCTCGCCGCGTTGGCCGCACTCGGTCTGGGGATCGGCCTGGTGATCGCCCTGGCGTTCCCCGGCTGCATCGCCGACCCTTATGCCGGCCTGCCGGAACGGCTTCGCACGCTATGGCTCGACAGGGTCGTTGAAGCGCAGTCTGTCTTCGACCTGTTTCCCGACGAGCCCGTTGCCCTCGCGCGTTTCTACGCCACGCCCTTGGTGGCGCTGTTCGTGCTGGCGGCCGCCGCAGCCAAGAGGAGCCTATCTGCCGGCGAGGCAATGATAGGCGGAATGATCGCCGCCGCCTTGGCGTTCTCGCTATGGCAGGTGCGAGGGTCCTATCTTGTCCTGCCGTTGGCGGTGGTCCCGCTCGCGGCGTGGGTTGCCGCCTGGCGCGAGCGGCAGGAGAGGTCCGCCAGCACGACCTTCGCATTGCGGACGGCGGCGGCCTGGCTGGTGTCCTTCAACATGGTGTGGGCCGCGGCGGTGGCCGCGACAGCGACAGCGGTCAAGGCAGGCGACGGGATAGGCGAGGAGCACCGCCCCGGCTCCGAGGCCTCCTGCACGGCCAGGACGGCCTTCGCCGCGATTGGGGCGCTGAAGCCGGCGACGGTGCTCGTCATCTCGAACCTTGGCGCCCCGATGCTGGCCCATACGCATCACCGGACGCTGGCCGGCCCCTATCATCGCAACATCGACGGCAACCTTGCCGCCCTCGACATCTGGCTAGCTGGTCCGGCCGAAGCGGAGGAGATGGCGCGGGCGGCGGCAGTCGATTTCTTCGCCGTCTGTCCTTCCAACTCCGAGACGCGTTTCCTGGCGCAGGCGGCACCTGAAGGACTGCTGGCCGGTCTCGCGGACGGCCGCGTACCCAGCTGGCTCGAGACGGTCGACGAGGCATCCGCCGAACCTATCCGGGTCTGGCGCGTTCAACCATGATATCAGACGCAGAGCCGGCTTATTCTGAAAGGCCGGTCATGCGGGAATGGCCGCCTTTGATACGCTTCCTCAACACTTTGATGACAGCTTGAAACCCGGAGTCCCTGCGGCAAAACGATGATGCATTTTTCACCGGGCGCGGCCTCGCCCTCGACCGTCCAGGAACTGGCGTTTACCGATCCCCTCACCGGGCTGGGGAATGGCCGTCGCTTCGTCGACAAGATCGAGCGCCTGATCGCCGAACGTTCGGACGATCCCGCGCCCTTCGCGGTCGGCGTGGTCGACCTCGACGGCTTCAAGCCGATCAACGATTTGTTCGGACGTGGCGCCGGCGACGACATCCTGACCCAGGTGGCGATGCGGCTGAGGGCGGCCATGGATGAGGCATCAACCGTGACCCGCATCGGCGCGGATGAATTCGCTTTCCTGTTTCCCATGGTTTTCGGGGCGGAGTCGCTTGTCAAGCGGGCGCGCATGCTCATCGAGATTCTTTCGGCTCCATACGATATCGGCGACCGTACCGCGCGGCTCTCGGCCTCTGTCGGCTGCGCCCTGTTCTATTTCGGGGATGACACGGCCGAGAAGCTGATCGACAAGTGCGAGACCGCGCTCTACCAGGCAAAACGGTCGGGCCGGGGTCGCGTCGTCGTCTACACGCAGGAAATGGAGGAGGCGGCCAAGCACGTCACCCGCATCGAGCAGGCGCTGCGCCGCGCGGTCGCCGCCGGCGAGGTGGCGCCCCATTTCCAGCCGATCGTCGACCTCAAGACGCGCAAGGTGGTCGGGTTCGAGGCGCTGGCGCGTTGGACCGACCCGGATCTCGGCACGATTTCGCCCGGCGTCTTCATTCCCATCGCCGAGGAACGCGGCATCATAGGCCCGCTGTCGCAGCTGCTTCTGCAGAAGGCAACCACGGCGGCGGGAACTTGGCCGTCTGACCTGTTCCTGTCCTTCAACCTTTCGCCCTCGCAGCTGGTTGATCACAATACCGGGCTGCAGCTGTTGTCGATCCTCGACAGGACCGGCTTCGATCCCAGGCGGCTGGAGATCGAGATCACCGAGACCGGCCTGATGAACGACCCCGTTTCGGCCCGCAAGATCATGGACGATCTGCACGCAGCCGGCATCCGGGTTGCGCTGGACGATTTCGGCACCGGCCAGTCCTCGCTCGGGCGGTTGAGGGAGTTCCACTTCGACAAGCTCAAGATCGACCGCGCCTTCGTGTCGCCGATCCACGATGATCGCGCATCCGAGCACATCGTGCGGGCGATCCTGTCCTTGTGCGACGGGCTCGGCATGGTTTCTGTGGCCGAGGGCGTCGAAACCGAGGCGCAGGCGCGTCGGCTGATGCTGCTCGGCTGCGATGGCGGACAAGGCTACCTGTTCGGCAGGCCGGTCCAGGCCCAGGACGCGCTCGCCGCGATCGACAAGCCGAAGCGCATCGACCTCGGACCGATGGCGCCTTCGAACGACGCCAAGGGCGACTTCACAACCTGACTGTCGCGTGGCATCCCTTCCTAGACCTGCAGGGATAATCTAGCATCCACCCGCAGGGGAAGGATCACCATGGCCGCGAACTATTCCGACCTCGCAGGAGCCTCGGTGCTCATTACCGGCGGCGGCAGCGGCATCGGGGCGGCGCTGACGGAGGGCTTCGCGCGTCAGGGATCGCAAGTCGCCTTCATCGATGTCGCCACCGGCGAGAGCGAAGCGCTCCTCGACCGGCTGGAGAGGGAAGGGCTGCCACGTCCGCTCTTCTTCCAGGCGGATCTCAGAGATGTCGGCGCGCTGCGGGCGGCCGCCACCGAGGCGGCGTTGGCGCACGGCCCGGTCGGAGTGCTGGTCAACAACGCCGCCCGCGACGACCGGCACCGGATCGAGGACATGACCGTCGAGGCGTGGGACGCCAACCACGCCGTCAATCTGAGGCACCAGTTCTTCGCCGTCCAGGCGGTGGTCGAGGGGATGAAGGCCGCCGGCAAGGGCGCGATCGTGAACTTCAGCTCGACCGCCTACATGATCAACAATCCCGGCATGCCCGCCTACACCGCCGCCAAGGCGGGCATCGTCGGCCTGACGAAGGGGCTGGCCGGCGATCTCGGCCCGTTCGGTATCCGCGTAAACGCGATCGCGCCAGGCTGGGTCATGACCGAGCGGCAGCGCAGTCTGTGGGTCACGGAGGAAGGGCTGAAATCCCATATCGCACGCCAGTGCCTGAAATTCGAACTGCAGGCCGAGGATATGGTCGGCCCCTGCCTCTTCCTGGCTTCGGACGCGGCGCGCGCCGTCACGGCCCAGGTTCTGATCGCCGATGGAGGGACATTGTGAGCGAAGCCGCGGTGACCGTTCTCGACCCCAGCCGCTGCCATCTCGGCGAGGGTCCCAGCTACGATCCGGACCAGGACGTGCTGTTCTGGTTCGACATCGTTGAGCGCAAGCTGATGGAGCACCGCTTCGCTGCCGGCGAGACGGTCGTCCACGACCTGCCCGTCATGGCGAGCGCGATCGCCACGGTCGACGAGCAGCGCCAGCTTCTGGTGACAGAGACGGGCCTGTGCCTGCGCGAGCGCGCTTCCGGCGCGGTGACGCTGGTCATCCCAGTCGAGGCCGACAATCCGGCCACCCGCTCCAACGACGCACGCGTGCATCCCTCCGGGGCGCTCTGGTTCGGCACGATGGGCCGCAAGGCGGAGCGCCACGCCGGGGCGATCTACTGGCATCGCGGCGGTGAAGTGAGAAAGCTCTATCCCGACATCACGATCCCGAACTCGATCTGCTTCTCTCCGGACGGAGCCGTCGCCTATTTCGCCGACACCGCCAAGAACATCCTGTTCAGGGTCTCCTGCGATCCGGCAACCGGACTGCCCAATCACGAGCCAACCGTCTTTCTGGATCATCGCGGCCAGCGGGGCGGACTGGACGGTTCGGTAGTCGACGCCGACGGCGTGATCTGGAACGCGCGCTGGGGGGTCTCACGGCTCGACGCCTACGGCCCGGACGCGGTTCATCTCAGAAGCGTGCCCATGCCGACGCTTCAGGTTTCCTGCCCCGCCTTCGTCGGCAAGTCTGCCGACAGGCTGGCGGTGACCTCGGCCTGGCAGGATATGGGCGAAGCGGCGCGGGAAGCCGATTCGAAGGCTGGCATGACCTTCCTTGTGGACCTGGCCGTGCGCGGCCAGCACGAACCGCGCGCAGTGGTGTAGCGCGCGGTTTCTCGCCTCACGGCCTGCGGCCTGGATTAAGCCGTCCGCTACACCCGCATGCCGCGGAAGCGCGCGAACAGCACGGCCGGCACCAGGGTCGCGATCGCGAAGCCGGCTAATGGGAGCGCGAGCTGCAGCACGGCCCAGACGCCAATCACGCGCCGGTTACCGCCCGAGGCGAGCGCGACCGCCTCTGTGGTGACGGTGGTCAGTCGACCCGCGCCGACCAGCACGGTCGGCAGATAGAGCCCGATCGAGACGGCAAAGCCGATGGCGGCGGCGACGAGAATAGGGCGCGCCATCATCGGCAGGCGAATGCGCCAGAAGGTGGCCGAAGGGGAGCGTCCGAGCCCGGCGGCGACATGCTCGTAACGCCGGTCGAAGGCTCGCCACGGATCCGACAGCGACAGGAACAGATAGGGCATGACGAAAACGAGATGCGCCAGGATCAGGCTCGACAGCGACGCGTTGGCGCCCGCCAGCAGGAAGAGAAGCTGCAGGCCGAAGAGAAACGCGGCCTGCGGCACGATCAGCGGCAGATAGACCAGCGCAAGCGCCTGGCGCGGCATGGGCCGGTGCACCGCGGTCTCGCGCCGGAGGCACAGCACGGCGACAACCAGCCCGACCAGCGTCGAGCCGAGCGCCACGACGAGGCTTACCGCCAGCGGAGCGGCGATCCTCGGCAGGGCGCGTTGCCATGTATCGAGGCGGAAGGAGCGCGGCAGGAGGTCCGGGAACTGCCAAAGCCCCGCGATCGACCACACGCACAGTGCCGCGAGGCCGGCGAAGGTGGCTAACCCGACCGTCGCCACGCCGCCGAGCCCCACCATTGCTGGAATCCGGTCACGTGTCATGCGGCGGCCGCGTTCCGTCAGCGCGACACGGATGGCCGCGGCCATCCTTTCGAGCGCGATCCAGGCGACGAGCGCGGCGGCGGTAACCCCCAGCTGCAGGAGCGCGCCGGCCGAGGCGAGATAGCGCGCGGCAAGGTCGGGATCGTTCATCCAATGGACGAGCCGCACGGCCACGGTCGGCGGCGTGGTCGGTCCGAGGATCATCGCGACGTCGACGACCGAGCTGGCGAAAGCGATGACGGCGAAGACGGCAAGCCGGATCTGGCGGTAGATGAGGGGCCAAACCGTGAAGACGAAACCCGCCATGCGGCCATAGCCGAGCGAGGCGGCCACCATGCGCGCGGGGGTCAGCGGAACCTGCTGGAGCGCGGCCAGCGTGACCAGAAGCAGGAAGGGTGTTTCCTTGGCGACAAGGCCGGCGATCAGCGAAATGCCCATCGGGTCGTTGACGACCAGAAGATCGGGCGGGCGCGTCCAGCCTGTCAGTTCGGGCGAAATCAGGCGCGTGATCAGGCCCGACGGTGCGATCAGGAAAGCGAGCCCGAAGGCCGCGGCCGCGTGCGGCACCGCCAGCAGTGGTGAGACCAGGTGCTGGATGCGCGAAAAGGCAGGCGTACCGGCCCAGGCCGCGACGAAGACCAGAACGAGCGCGAGCGAGATCGCGGCCGAGGCGAGCCCGGTCCAGAAACTCGCGAGCGCGGAGCGGCCGATACCGGGCACGGCGAACAGCGCGCGGAAGGGATCGAGCGTGAATGTGTCGCCGCCTAGCGCCGGCAGATAGCCGAAGGCAGGCAGAAGCGTGCCGGCGAAGCCGGCGAGGATCGGCCCGGCGAGAAGCAGGACGGCAAGGGGAGGGCCCAGGCGGGAAAGCATCGCCTCACCTCACCTCAAGGGAGGTCGGCCGAAGGGCGGGTGGGTTCGATTGCGCCTCGGCGCGTCTTTCCAAAGGTGCATCCGTCCGATGCCAGCAGGCAGACAAGCGCGGCGTATCTTGGCGGCGGCCTCAGTCGACCAATCGCCTCCGGCAATCGGCCGCCCTCCCCTCAACGAGAAGGAAACCGGTAGAACGCCGTTCAATTGGCCACGCCGTAGCGGCGCATCCATTCCTCCTCCAGCCGCACCATCCAGGACGGATGCGGTTCATCGATGGCCGGGCCGAGTTCCTCTGGTTTCAGTGTCGCGACGCCCAGGTCGAGCGCCGCGAACAGGGCACGGTCATCGTCCTCGAGCCGGTCGACGGCGAGCACCGTCGGATCGCCCCAGACATTCGGGTCCTGCTTGCGCGCCTGCGCTTCGGGCGAAATGAGGAAGTCGGCCAACACGAGCGCGCCAGCCTTGGCGTTGGCGTTGTAGGGTATGGCCACGAAGTGGGTGTTGGCTAGCGTGCCGCCGGGAAAGGCGAAGGAGCGCACCGTATCGGGCAGTTCGCCGTTGGCGATGGCGCTGGAGGCCTCGGCGGGATTGAAGGCGAAGATGATTTCGACCTCGCCGTCGGCCAAAAGCTGCTTCATGGCGGGATAGTTGCGCGGAAAGGCCTCGCCGGAGCGCCACATCAGCGGGTTGAGTTCGTCAAGATAGGCAAACAGCGGCTTCGTGACCGCCTCGAAGCTTGCTTCGTCGACGGGCCGGAGCAGCACGGAACGGTCCTCGACCTGTTCGGCCAGCACCTGCTTGAGGAAGGAGGACCCCATGAAGTCCGGCGGCTGCGGATAGGAGAAGCGGCCGGGATTGTCCCTCGCCCAGGCCAGCAATTCGTCCGTCGATTTTGGCATGGAGGCAGGGTCGGTGCGGGCCGAATCGTGGAAGAAGACCAGCTTGGCCATGCCCCAGGGGCCTTCGAGACCCTCAGTCGGGACGGTGAAATCGGTGAGGACGGTCGGCTTGTTCTCCGCGTCGACCCACTGCCAGTTCGGCAGACTTTCGGCCCAACCGGGCGACATCAGAAGGTCGTTCTGCTTCATTGAGGCGAAGTTCTCGCCATTGATCCAGATGAGGTCGACCGATCCGCCCTCGTCGCGGCCCGCCGCCTTCTCGGCGACGACCTTTGCGACAGCCGCCGCCGTATCGTCGAGCTTGACGTGGACGAGGTCGACACCGAAACGCTCCTTCATCTGCCCCGCCGTCCATTCCAGATAGGCGTTGATGTTTTCCGATCCGCCCCACGCGTTGAAATAGACGGTCTGGCCCTTTGCCTCCTCCAGCACTGCCTGCCAGTCGGCCGGATCGGGATCGGTCGCAAGCGCGGGCCCGGCGAATGTCGAGGCGACAAACAGGATGGTGGCGAGCAGGGTCTTCATGGCGAACTCCTCCGGCTGGTCGCCGCGATAGAGCGATGTCGCGCGGGCCTGGTCAAATCGAACCTCGCGCATATCCTGTCACGATCGCGCGAGAGGCGGGTGAAGCCACCGGTTTCATGAATGCTCGATCGAAAATTCGACGCGGTCGGCGGCGAAGCGGGTTACCTGGTGCTGCACGGGGCGGCCGTCGCCGTCGACGCTGGTCGCGACGGCAACGAGAAGGATCGCGCCGGGCGCCAGGCCGAGATCGGCAAGGTCGGCGGGATCGGCATGGCGGGCCGTAATCGTCGTGGAGCGTCGCACATAATCGGTCACGCCCAGCGCATTCAGCGCGCGGGTGACCGAACCGGAGCGCGCATAGTGTCGTTCGATTCCCTTGAGCCTGGCCGGGAACCAGCTCGTCGCGCGCGAAACCGCGCGTCCGTCCGCCTCCGAAACGGTTTCGAGGCGGGTCACGATGTCGCCGTCGCCGACATCGAGCGCGGCGGCGACGTCCCGGCTCGCCGGTTCCTCGGCGCCCTCGATGAGCCTGCCGGAGCGTTCACGCGCCTGTCCGGCCAATCCTTCCGAAAAGCGCGTGCGTGCGGCGATCGGATAGCTCAGCCTCCGGCGCCGCGCCACGAAGGTTCCTCGGCCCTGCTCGGCGCGCAGGACGCCCTCGTCGACCAAGGCGGCGATCGCCGCGCGCAATGTGTGCCGGTTGACGCCGAAGCGACCGGCAAGGGCGAATTCCGGCGGCAGCCGGTCGCCTTCCGAGAAGGCCCCGGCCGCGACCTCGCCGCGAAGCCGGTCGGCGATCTGGCGCCAGAGCGCCACGCCGCCCCGACGATCGATCACGACCGGATTTGCAGCCGCCTTCACCACCTTCGCCCCCGCTTTCCCGGACTGTCATCGCACCGTCATGGACAGGCGCTAGACAAGCCCATAATATGTATAGTCATCTATATCAATAGACAAATTCGAGCTGGAAAGCCTCATGCCGCGCGAAAGGGAAGCCGAGATCAACGCAGCCCGCCACCGAAGGATGGCGGCGCTCGCCCATGCCGACGGCGCGCGTATCGCCGAACTGTGGACCGGCGCCGGGCTGCCGGTCGACTGCGAAGTGCTGCGCGGCCCCGAGACGGGTCTGGTCATGCTGCGCGGGCGGATCGGCGGCGGCGGCGGGCGTTTCAATCTGGGCGACGCGACCGTGACGCGCATGACGGTGCGAATCCCCTCGGGCGAGATAGGACACGCCTATGCGCTCGGGCGTGACGGCGACAAGGCCAGGCTTTCGGCGCTGGCCGATGCGCTAGGCCAGTCACCGGCCTATCGCGAGACGGTAGAGGCGCGGATCGTCGCTCCGCTGCTCGCCGAGGCGGAGAAAGCCGATAGGCGGCGCCGCGGCGAGACAGCGGCCACCAAGGTCGATTTCTTCACCATGGTGCGCGGGGAGGACTGACGATGGCGATGACCGAACCCGTCGCCGCGGCGATCGACGGCGGCTTTGCCCGCCCCGTCTTCGAGGCGCAGCACGTCTTTCGCACCGTCATGGAAGCGATGGCCCGACCGGGAAGCGTCCATCCGGTTGCCACGTCCGCTCGCCCGCCCGAACCAATGACGCCGACGGTCGGCGCGGTGGCGCTGACGCTTGTCGATCATGACACGCCGTTGTGGCTGGACACGGCACTGGCCGCGTCGGAGGCGGTGCGCGAATGGCTGGCGTTTCATGCCGGCGCGCCACTGGCCCGGACGCCGGCCGAAGCGCATTTCGCTCTCGTTTCCGGCCCGGCGGAACTGATCGCGCTGGAGAATTTCGCGCAGGGTAGCCAGAACTACCCCGACCGATCGGCGACAATCATCCTGACCGTGGAAGGCTTCCGGGACGGGCAGGCTCTGCTGCTGAAAGGACCCGGCATCGAGACGGAGACCGTCATCGCACCCCACCCGATGCCGCGCCATTTCGTCGAACAGTGGAAGCAGAACCGGGCACGCTTCCCGCGCGGCGTCGATTTGATCCTGGCTGGCCCGGACGCGGTCGCCTGCCTGCCGCGCACGACGCGCGTGACGGCGATGGAGGGCTGATCCCATGTATGTTGCCGTCAAGGGCGGGGAAGCCGCCATTCGCAACGCCCATCGCCTGCTCGCCGACCGGCGGCGCGGCGACCGCGATCTGCCTTCGATCGGTCTGGACCAGATCGTTGAGCAACTCGCGCTGGCCGTCGACCGGGTGATGGCGGAGGGCTCTCTCTATGACCGCGACCTGGCCGCGTTGGCCGTCAAGCAGGCACGGGGCGACCTGATCGAAGCGATCTTCCTGGTGCGCGCCTATCGTACGACATTGCCGCGCTTCGGTTATTCCGTGCCGCTCGATACGGCCGCCATGCTGGTGGAGCGGCGGATATCGGCCACCTACAAGGACCTGCCCGGCGGGCAGCTTCTGGGGCCGACCTTCGACTATACCCACAGGCTTCTCGATCCGGACCTGGCCGGAGAGGCCGCGCCCGAAGCGCCGGCGACCCGGGAAGGTGAAGCCGAGCCGATGCCGCGCGTGTCGGACCTGCTCGGCCGCGACGGTCTGATCGAGGCCGACGGCGACGCCGATACGGACAAGGGTCCGGCCGACATCACGCGCGAACCGCTGGAGTTTCCGCTCGGGCGCGACGGCAGGTTGCAGGCGCTGGCGCGCGGCGACGAAGGCTTCCTGCTGGCGCTCGCCTATTCGACACAGCGCGGCTACGCGCGCTCGCATCCCTTCGTCGGCGAAATCCGCATCGGCGAGGTCGAAGTCGAGATCGAGGTACCGGAACTGCCCTTCCCCGTTCCGCTGGGCCGGGTGCGCGTCACCGAGTGCCAGATGGTCAACCAGTTCAAGGGCTCGCTGAAGGCACCGCCACAATTCACACGCGGCTACGGACTGGTCTTCGGCCAATCCGAGAGAAAGGCAATGGCCATGTCGCTGACCGACCGCTCGCTGCGCGCCTACGAACTGGGCGAGGATCTGGTCGCGCCGGCCCAGGACGAGGAATTCGTGATTTCCCATTCCGACAACGTCCAGGCCACCGGCTTTGTCGAGCATCTGAAGCTGCCGCACTATGTCGACTTCCAAGCCGAGCTCGACCTGGTCAGGCGCATGCGCGCTGAGTTCGAGGCGCGAGGCGAGGGCGGAGTCGAGCGCCAGGAGGCGGCGGAGTGATCGAGGGTTTGTCGCACATTACCTTCGTCGTGCGCGATCTGGAGCGCATGACAGCGATTCTCGAGGACGTGCTCGGCGCGGAGGAGGTTTACTCGAGCGGCGCGGAGCAATTTTCCCTTTCACCTGAAAAGTTCTTCCTCGTCGGCGGCGTCTGGATTGCAATCATGGAAGGAAAACCGCTGGCAACGCGCAGCTACAACCACGTCGCATTCAAGATCGATGAGGCGGACTTCGACCTCTGCGTGGATCGCATCCGGAAGCTGGGCCTCGACATGCGCCCGCCGCGCCCGCGTGTCGAGGGCGAGGGTCGCTCGATCTACTTCTACGACGAGGACAACCATCTGTTCGAGTTGCACACCGGAACGCTGGCCGAGCGGCTCGAACGCTACGCGAAAGCCAGAGAGGCCGCTGAATGAGTTCGCAAGGCACCGACATCGCCGCCTACAATTTCGCTTACCTCGACGAGCAGACCAAGCGGATGATCCGCCGCGCGATCCTGAAGGGGATCGCCATTCCCGGCTACCAGGTGCCGTTCGCCAGCCGCGAAATGCCGATGCCCTATGGATGGGGCACGGGTGGGGTGCAGGTGACGGCTTCGATCATCGGCCCGGACGACGTGCTCAAGGTAATCGACCAGGGCGCCGACGATACGACCAACGCCGTTTCCATCCGTGCCTTTTTCCGCAAGATCACCGAGGTCGCCGTCACCACGCATACGGCCGAGGCGACGATCATCCAGACGCGCCACCGCATTCCCGAGCGGCCGCTCGAGGAGGGCCAGGTTCTGGTCTATCAGGTGCCGATCCCCGAGCCCCTACGCTTCCTGGAGCCGCGCGAGACCGAGACACGTAAGATGCACGCGCTCGAGGAATACGGGCTCATGCACGTCAAGCTCTATGAGGACATCACCAGGAACGGCCATATCGCGACGACCTATGCCTATCCGGTGAAGGTCGAGGGGCGCTACGTCATGGACCCGTCGCCGACGCCGAAGTTCGACAATCCCAAAATGCACCGCTCGAAGGCGCTTCAGCTTTTCGGCGCCGGGCGCGAAAAGCGCATCTATGCCGTGCCGCCCTACACGGAAGTGGTCAGTCTCGACTTCGAGGACTACCCCTTCGAGGTGCAGCGCTTCGACAGGCCCTGCGCGCTGTGCGGAGCGGAAGGCGTCTATCTGGACGAGGTGATCCTCGACGACCAAGGCGGGCGCATGTTCTGCTGCTCCGACACGGATCATTGCGAGGGGCGGCGTGAGAGGGGGCATGTCGGTCATGTGGAAGCGAAGGAGGGAGAAGCTCGATGATCAACCAGCTCCGCATCTACGAGATATTTCCCGATATCGCCCAGGCCTTCCATGATCGGTTTCGCGACCATGCAGCGCGCATCATGGCGCGCTACGGGTTCCGTATCCTCGCCATGTGGGAAAGCTGCTCGCCCGACAAACTCGCCTTCGTATATCTGCTCTCCTGGGCAAGTGAGGCGGAAATGGGCCGCGCCTGGAATGCCTTCATGGCGGATGCGGAATGGGCGGAGATCAAGCGCCTCACTGCTGCTGAGCACGGCCGGATGGTCGGCGAAATCGAAAGCCGGGTGCTTCATCCCGTGCCCTACTCGAAGACGCTGGAGCCACGTGATGAGTGACGACCCCCTCCTCCGCGTTTCTTCCGTCAGTAAATCCTACGGTCAGCGAGTCGGCTGCGCCGATGTTTCCTTCGATCTGTGGCCGGGCGAGGTGCTGGCCGTGGTCGGTGAATCCGGCTCGGGCAAGACCACGCTTCTGAATTGCCTGTCTACGCGACTGATGCCCTCCGCCGGCTCGGTCGACTACCGCATGCGCGACGGCTCGTGGCGCGACCTCTACCGGATGAGCGAGGCTGAGCGCCGCTTGCTGATGCGCACGGACTGGGGCTTCGTGCACCAGAATCCGGCCGACGGGCTCAGAATGACAGTTTCGGCCGGCGCCAATGTCGGCGAACGTCTCATGGCGATCGGCGACCGGCACTACGGCAATATCCGCGCCGCCGCCACCGACTGGCTTGGCCGTGTCGAGATCGCGGAGGACCGGGTTGACGATGAACCCCGCGCGTTCTCGGGTGGAATGCGTCAGCGCCTCCAGATCGCGCGCAACCTCGTCACCGGGCCGAGGCTCGTGTTCATGGACGAGCCGACAGGCGGACTTGACGTCTCGGTGCAGGCGCGGCTGCTCGATCTTCTGCGCGGGCTGGTCGCGGACCTTGGCCTGGCGGCGATCGTAGTGACGCACGACCTCGCCGTAGCACGGCTTCTGTCACAGCGCATGATGGTGATGAAGGACGGCCGCGTTATCGAGACGGGGCTCACCGACCGCGTTCTCGATGATCCGCGCGCGCCCTACACGCAATTGCTCGTGTCCTCGATACTGCAGGTGTGATGATGGCCACTCCCCTCGTCGTCTCGAACGTGTCGAAATCCTTCACCATGCATCTGCGTGGCGGGGTCAGGCTGGCGGTCGTCGAGGGCGTGTCCTTCGCGCTGACGGCCGGTGAATGCGCGGTGCTGGGCGGGCCTTCCGGCGTGGGCAAGAGCTCCATCCTCAAGATGCTCTACGGCAACTACGCCGTCGATGAAGGGCAGATCATCGTCGAGCATGACGGGCGGCTCGTCGATCTGGCCACCGCCTCACCGCGAGCCGTGATGGCCGTGCGCCGCGACACGATCGGTTATGTCAGCCAGTTCCTGCGTACCGTTCCGCGCGTGGCGGCGCTCGATGTGGTGGCCGAGCCGCTGACGGCGCGCGGCCAGGACAGGCTGGCCGCGCGTGACCGAGCGGCCGAAATGCTGGCTCGGCTGAACCTGCCCGAGCGTCTGTGGCAGCTGCCGCCGGCGACTTTTTCGGGCGGCGAGCAGCAGCGCGTCAACATCGCCCGCGGCTTCATCACCGACCATCCGGTGCTGCTCCTCGATGAGCCGACCGCCTCGCTGGACGCCGCCAATCGCCAGGTGGTGATCGACATGATCTCCGGGAAGAAGGAGGCCGGCGTCGCCTTGCTGGGCATCTTCCACGACCAGGACGTGCGCGAGGCGGTGGCCGATACGATCATCGACGTCACCGCCTTCGCGCCCGGAAAGGCGGCGGCGTGATGGCGAAGTTCAACGAAACACCGGCAGCACTCTCCCGGGACATGCCCTCCATCCACGAGACGGCCACGGTGGTGTATACCAGTTTCGGCCGCTTTACCGAGGTCGGCGCATTCTGCGATATCAAGGAGGCCGAGATCGGCGACTACTCCTATCTGACGCAGCACTGCATGGTGTTCTGCGCCACCATCGGGAAATTCTCCAACATCGCCGCCCATGTGCGCCTTAACGCGACCAACCACCCCGTCGAGCGGGCGACGCTGCATCATTTCGCCTACCGGGCCGGCGACTATTGGGACGACGCCGCCCATGAGGACGGCTTCTTCGCCGCACGCCGGGCAAGGCGCGTGAGGATCGGTCACGACACGTGGCTGGGCCACGGCTCGACCATACTGCCGGGGGTAACAGTGGGCGACGGCGCGGTGATCGGTGCCGGTGCCGTAGTGACGAAGGATGTCGGGCCCTACACGATCGCCGGCGGCGTGCCGGCAAGGCCGATCCGCGAGCGTTTCGACCGCAGGACAGCGGAGCGCTTTCAGGCGCTTGCCTGGTGGGACTGGGACCACTCCAGGCTGCGTGCCGCGCTGGACGATTTCCGTTCGCTGTCGGCGGAGGCCTTCCTCGAACGACGATCCTGCTCAACGGTCTCTGCGAGGGTCAGTCCTCGGGATCGCGCTTGATGATCTCGTAGGTTCCGGGGTCGAGTTCCAGATCGTACTCCTTCCCGTCGGGCGCGATCGCGTCGTCGACCTCCCATCTCGACTCGTCGTCTTCGAGTTCGATCGAACCCCACTGCGTGAAGCCTTGTTCGGCCAACACTGCCTCGATCGCCGCGCGTTCCTCCGGCGTCGGATCGCGGTCCGCGAAAGCGGGGAGGGTCAGGGCCATGACGCCGGCCGCGGCGAGAATGGTCGGCTTCATTGAACGGGACTCCGCTATCGATGGGACATAGTTCACAGATGGAGCGCATCACGGCCGTGGCAAGCCGCGCCGGCACCCTGTTGATCGTCATCGAAGCGTCATCCAACCGACATCGCAACTTCATGCCCGTCCGGTAGCCGGTCTGCGCAGACGCGAGGAACAGCGCGCAGGAACAGGGAAGACGTCATGCTCCAGATCGAGCGCGTCACGCGCCGCTTCGGCCGCAACGTCGCGGTCCACGACGTGACGATCCGGATCCCGAAAGGCCAGATGGTTGGCATTATCGGCCGCTCGGGCGCCGGCAAATCGACATTGCTCAGGATGATCAACCGGCTGGTCGATCCCTCCGACGGCGCGATCCGCTTCGGCGATCGCGAGGTCTCGGCGCTCGGCGGAAAGGAGTTGCGCGCCTGGCAGCGGGACTGCGCGATGATCTTCCAGCAGTTCAATCTCGTGCCGCGCCTCGACGTGGTGTCGAACGTGCTGCATGGCACATTGAACCGCCGTTCGACGCTGGCGACCATGTTCAGCCTGTTTCCGACCGAAGACATCCACCGGGCCATCGACATTCTCGACCGGCTGGGGATCGCCGACCACGCGCCCAAGCGCGTCGAGGCGCTGTCGGGCGGCCAGCAGCAGCGCGTGGCGATCGCGCGCGCCCTGATGCAGGACCCCGAGATCATCCTCGCCGACGAACCGATCGCCTCGCTCGATCCGATGAACGCGCAGGTGGTGATGGACACGCTCAGGCGCATCCATGACGAGGATGGCCGCATGATCGTCACCAATCTGCACACGCTCGACACGGCGCGGCGCTATTGCGACCGCGTCATCGGCATGCGGGACGGCCGCGTGGTTTTCGACGGCCGGCCGGACGAGCTCACGACCGCGGCCGCGCGCGAGATCTACGGCGCCGGCGAGAGCTTCTCCGAATCCTCCACCTCGACCTCCATCGAGACACTGGAGCCGGTACCCGCCCTGGCGCGGACGTCGCGGCAACCCGCCTACGCGCTCTGAACCCGATCCGACTTCCGGCGCCCGGACGGAATCCGGGCCTCATCAAGGAGACGACACGATGAAGAAACTCGCCACCGCCCTCCTCGCCTCGGCCGCGCTCACGGTCACGGCGATCGCCCCCGCCTTCGCCCAGGAGATCACCGAGTTCCGCATCGGCATCCTCGGCGGCGAAAACGCTCAGGACCGCCTGACCTCGCACGAATGCCTCAAGACCTACACCGCCGAGACGCTGGGCGTCGACGTCAAGCTGTTCACGCCGGCCGATTATGACGGCGTCATCCAGGGCCTGCTCGGCGGTTCGCTCGATATGGCGTGGCTCGGCGCCTCGGGCTACGCCAAGGCCTATCTCACCGATCCGGAAGCGGTCGAGCCCGTGCTGGTCAAGACCAATCTCGACGGTTCTTTCTCCTATCATTCGATCGGCTTTGCCCGGAAGGACGCCGGGATCGCCTCGCTGGCCGACATGAAGGACAAGAAATTCGGTTTCGGCGATCCGAACTCGACGTCCGGCTATCTGATCCCCTCGGTCGAGATCCCGCAGGAAACGGGCGCCTCGATGGAGAATGGCGACTATTTCGGGGAGGTCGTCTTCACCGGCGGCCATGAGCAGACGATCGTGGCAGTGAAGAATGGCGACGTGGATGCCGGCGTCACCTGGGCCGACGGCCAGGGCGAATGGGAAGACGGCTACAATTCCGGCGCGCTGCGCAAGGCGGTCGATGCCGGCCTCGTGGACATGAACGATCTGGTCGAGATCTGGCGCTCGAAGCCGATCCCGGAAGGTCCGATCGTGCTACGCAAGGCGCTTCCAGCGGACGTCAAGGAAAAGATGATCGAGCTGGTCGGCGGCATGCACGAGAAGGACGCCCAGTGCGCCTACAACATCGCGGCTGGTGACACGGCCGGTTTCAAGCCGATCACCCATGACGCCTATCAGACGATGATCGACCTGCGCAAAGCGCAGACCGGCACGAACTGATCTTCTCATCCATGCCGGGCGGGCCGCACGGCCCGCCCGTTTTGTCGCGCAAGGATAGATGATGGCCGACCTCGCCATGGCCGGACCGGCCGCATCCCAGGACATGAAGACCGAATACATGGCGCTGGTGCGCCGCCGGCGCATCTATTCGGCGGCCATGCTGGCGCTCTTCGTGGCTTTCCTGGCGGCAGGCTTCAACCTTGCCAACGACCGCAACGCCGGCGGCTTTCTCCAAGGCCTGCCGAAGCTGTTCGACTTTCCCGCCGAACTGGTCTCGGAGGCGATCGAAAAGGCGCCCTCCCTGCCCGGCAATCTGGCCCGCTATTTCCCGGCGCTTGTCGAGACCCTGAACATCGCCGCCGTCGCGACGCTGATCGGCGGCATCGCCGCCGTCATGCTTTCGCTGCTGGCGACGCGCGGACTGGCGCGCTGGCCGCGGGCGATTCCCCTCGTGCGCCGCGTCATGGACGTGATGCGCGCCATACCCGAGGTCGTGATCGCGCTGGTGCTGATCTTCGTGCTCGGCGGAGGGCCGGTGCCGGCGATGATCGCCATCGTGATCCACACGGCGGGCGCACTGGGCAAGCTGTTCTCCGAGGTCAACGAGAATGTCGATCTCAAACCTGTTGAGGGGCTGGCCTCGACGGGATCGACATGGATGCAGCGCATGTGGCTCGGCGTCATTCCGCAGGTAGCGCCGAACTGGCTGTCCTACGCCCTGCTGCGCTTCGAGATCAATGTCCGCGCCTCGGCGATCCTCGGCTTCGTGGGGGCCGGCGGCATCGGCCAGGAGCTGCGCGTGGCGATCTCCTGGGGAACGGGACGCTACGACGCGGCGGCCGCGATCTTCATCCTGCTCTTTCTGACCATCGTCACGATCGACCAGTTGTCGAGCCGCTGGCGCGACCGGCTCGTGAAGGGACACTGACATGGCCGTGGCGGATGCAGGCTTCGATATCAGCGTCGCGAGGCTGGACGCCGTCCGGTCCTTCAGGCGCAGGCGCATGGTCGCTTGCGCGGTTCCGGCTGCGATCCTGGCCTATCTGGTCTATGTCTTCCTCGCCTTCGACGTGGCCGGCCTGGCCGGGCGCGCGCGGCTGGACAACGCCGCCATCCTCGTCGCCGACGCCTACAGCCATAAGGTCCATGTCTCGCGCGACGCGCGCGCCAATAACAAGGTGACGGTCGCCGTCGAAGGCGAGAACAAGGGCACCTATCCCGACAAGTCCTGGCCCTCCTGGGTGACGCGCGAGGGCGATTCCACCCTGGTCGCGCTGGAGGAGGGCCATAGCGTACGCTTCGACCCCGATGCGGTGCGTTTCGACATTCCCGGCTATGGGCTTGTCGAGATCGTGCCGGCGCGGTCCGGGATCACCGTCGACGCACCGGGCGAAGAACTTCCCGGCTGGATCAATGCCTCGAGCGCGCGGGTTACCGTAACCACGTCCGCCGGCCGCCTGTCGGTGACCAAGACGCGTGCGGAAGTGTTCCGCTATTTCGGCGGCTGGGAACTGTTCTTCTTCACGCTGGACAGCCCCTTTCACGACCGCAGCTGGGCCGAACTGGCCGGCCTCGCCTTGTCCGGCGAGGAGGTGCGGCCCGGCCAATCCAACCTGTCGGCGATGCTGTCGGACTTCTGGAACAACCCAATGTGGCGACACCGGGACGTGGCATGGGCGATCTTCGAAACGATCCTGATGGCTTTCCTTGGCACGATGGGCGCTGCGATCGTGGCGCTGCCGCTCGCTTTCCTGTCGGCGCGAAACTTTGCCCCGAGCCTGCCGGTGCGTTTCGGGGTGAGGCGTGTCTTCGACTTCCTGCGCGGCGTGGACGGGCTGATCTGGACGATCGTGCTGGCCCGCGCCTTCGGCCCCGGCCCGCTGACGGGATCGCTGGCCATGTTGCTGACCGACACCGGCACCTTCGGCAAGCTCTACTCGGAAGCGCTGGAGAATGTCGACAACAAGCAGATCGACGGCGTGCGCTCGACCGGCGCCAACACGCTGCAGCGCCATCGGTTCGGCGTCATGCCGCAGGTCTCGCCGGTGATGCTTTCCCAGGTGCTCTACTATCTTGAGTCCAACACCCGCTCGGCCACGGTGATCGGTGCGATCGTCGGCGGCGGCATCGGCCTGATGCTGACCCAGGCGATCCAGACCCAGAAGGACTGGGAGGAGGTCACCTACTACATCGTGCTGACGCTGGTCATGGTGAGCGTGATGGACATGGTCTCCGGCTGGCTGAGGCAGAAGCTGATCGGCAAATCGGCCTCTCATATCGTCCATCCATAGGCTGGTCGCCGGTCGCAAGAATTAGCCGGCATGCGGTTTCCGCGACGGTTTGTTCGTGAAACTGTCACGCAAATCGCCTATGCGACGGGCTCAGAGGACATCATGCGTTACTCGATCTATTTCACGCCGCCCGAGCGCGATCCGTTGACGCGGCTGGCCGCCAGCTGGCTCGGCCGCGACCCCTTCACCGGCGAGGCCACCACGCCGCTCGCCGTGCCGCCCCTGTCGGCTTCGGAAGTCGCCTTCCACACGGCCGCGGCCCGACGCTACGGCTTCCATGCGACGCTCAAGGCGCCGTTCCGGCTGGCGGCGGGCGAAAGCGAGGAGACGCTTGTCGAGGCGTTCGAGGCGTTCTGCGCCCGGATGGACGCGTTCACGGCTCCGCCACTGACGCCGAGACGGCTCGACGGCTTCACCGCGCTCGTGCCAGCCGGCCGGTCCGAGGCGCTGGACGGTCTCGCCGGCGCGGTGGTGACGGCGTTCGAACGGTTCCGCGCGCCGATGACCGACGCCGAGATCGAGCGCCGGAACCCCGACCGGCTGACGCCCGACCAGTTGAAGAACCTGCATCAATGGGGCTATCCCTACGTCTTCGGTTCCTTCCGCTTCCACATGACCCTGACGGGACGGATCGCGGAGGCGGAGGCGCCACGCGTTTTCGCCGCAATCGACAGCCATTTCGGTTCCGTGCTGGACAAGCCGCTCCGCGTCGCCTCGCTTGCGCTGTTCACGGAGCCGGAGCCCGGCGCGCCCTTCACCGTTCGCGCCATTGCCGGACTGGGCCGGCAGACCCTGAACAGAAAGACCGCCTGAATGCCCGCCGAAACGATATTCACCAATGCCCGCATCGTGCTCGAGGACCGCATCGTCGAAGGCTCGCTGAAGATCGCCGACGGCCGGATCGCCGCCATCGACGAGGGTGTCTCCGCGCAAGGCGAGGATGTCGGCGGCGACTATCTGATCCCCGGGCTGGTGGAACTGCACACCGACCATCTCGAAGGGCATTACTCGCCGCGTCCGGGGGTGCGCTGGAACGCGATCGCGGCCGTGCAGGCCCACGACGCGCAGATCGCCGCCTCGGGCATCACCACCGTCTTCGACTGCCTGCGCATGGGGTCCGACGAGGACGGCGGCTTCGGGCCGGGCGAGATGCACCGGCTGGCCGAGGCGATCGAGACCGCGCTTGGCGAAAAGCGGCTGCGCGCCGACCATTTCATCCATCTGCGCTGCGAGGTCTCGGCGCCCAACGTGATCGAGGAGTTCGATTGGTTCCGCGACCATGGCCGCGTCAGGCTGGCCTCGCTGATGGACCATGCGCCCGGACAGCGCCAGTTCCAGACGATGGAGCAGTACACGCTCTACTACAAGACCAAGCGCGGGCTGACCGACGAGCAGTTCGCCCGTTTCGTCGAACACCGGCAGGAGCAGTCGGCACGCTATTCGGCCAGGCACCGCGCCATCATCGCCGGCCATTGCCGCGAGGCGGGCGTGACGCTGGCCAGCCATGACGACGCCACGCTCGACCATGTCGGCGAGGCGATCGGCGAGGGTGTGAAACTGGCCGAGTTCCCGACCTCGATCCAGGCGGCGCGCGCCTCGCACGAGGCGGGCATGAGCGTTCTCATGGGCGCCCCCAACATCGTGCGCGGCGGCTCGCATTCGGGCAACATCGCGGCAAAGGATCTCGCCGAGGCCGGCATCCTCGACGTGCTGTCGTCGGACTACATCCCCTTCAGCCTGCTGCATGCCGCCTTCATCCTGTCGGACGAGGTCGAAACGATCCGGCTGCCCGAGGCGATCGCGCTGGTCACGGCGACGCCGGCCCGCACGGTGGGGCTCGACGATCGGGGCGTCATCGCGACCGGCCGCCGCGCCGACCTCGTCAGGGTCCGCGCCGAGGGCGCCGTGCCGGTGGTGCGCAGCGTGTGGCGCGAGGGCGAGCGCGTCGCATGAATGCGCTGGCCGCCGAAGCGCCGGTCTCGCGCCCGCCCCTGCCGATCGCGGGCGGCGTCTTCATCGGCGTGTGCGGACCCTCCGGGGCGGGCAAGGACAGCGTGATCGGCTACGCGCGCGAGCGACTCGACGGCCTGGCCGGCATCGCCTGGGCGCGACGGGTGGTGACACGCCCAGCCGATGCGGGCGCCGAGGACCACGACACGATGGACGAGGCCGCCTTCGCCGCCGCCGAGGCGAAGGGCGCCTTCGCGCTGACCTGGCGCGCGCACGGGCTGGCCTACGGGCTGCCGGCCAGCCTCGATCGCGCGGTTTCGCAGGGCAAGGTGGCGGTCGCCAACATTTCGCGCGCCGCCGCGCCGGCGCTGCGGGCACGCTATGCCGATTGCCGGATCGTGGTGATCGACGCCCGCGCCGAGGTTCTGGCGGGACGGCTGGCGGCGCGCGGCCGCGAGACACGCGACGAAATACTGAAAAGGCTGGCGCGCCGGCCCGCCGTTTCGGGCGAGCTTGCCGACGCGACGAATATCGACAATTCGGGCCGCCTCGACATCGCGGGCGAGCGCTTCGTCGAGACGGTGCTGGCAGCACTTCAGCGGGACTGAGGTCGCAACATCTCTCGCGCGGAGACAGCTTGACGTGCCCCGGTGGCATCACCCCGTCGCTTCCATCCTCCCGCCGCTACGCGGCGTGAGGCATCACCCCCTCTCCGTCATGCTTCGCATGCCACCTCTCCCCCTGCCCGGGGGAGAGGACGGGCGCCCGTCCTTCACCCGCGAAACGGGCGGGCCCGAAGGGCGGGCGAGACAAGCGGCTCGCTCATAGGCGAGGGCTTCGCCGGAGCCGGTGAGGGGTCGAAGCCCCACAGGTGATGGTCTCCCCCACCAAGGGCGGGAGACAGGGCGGCGGTTCAGGCGCCGGCTTTTTTTCATGACGTGTCGGGCGCGCGCGGCGGCGCGGGAGACGCTTGCAGGGCGACGGGCATGGACCACGGCACAGGCGCGCCGGTCTGACCGCCGCCGGCGCAAGGAAGCGGTCGGGCGAGGCACGAGACCCAGGCCAGGATCGTGCCCAGCATCAGCGCCAGCACCCGGAAGCGCGCGGCAAGCCGCCCGGCCTCATCGGCCGCCGGCAAGGCGGCGACGGGACAGGCCGGCACGCCCAACTCATGCGCGAGCCCCGTGACCAGGGATCGCGCGGCGGCCTCGCCGCGACCGAGGATGGCAAGCACGGGCAGGCGGATCGGCGTGGGCAGGCCGGCAACGCGGTCGGCGAGCGCGGCCAGAGCGACGAGGAACGCCAGGATGCGCTCCAGCACGACCCGGTTGCGCTCCACCTCCTCAACGTTCCAGCCCATCCGTCCCATCGCGTCCTCCTTCGCGGACAGGATGCGCGCGCGGCCGGACGGGTGGAAAAAGAAAATGCGGTTGTCGAGGGGAATCAACGGGTTGAGGCCGGCGAGGGGGCGGATTTATTCACGTCCGCCGCTTCGGCCTTTCCGGACGTCAGCTGCATTCAACGGTGTCGTTAGGCGTCACGATACAGTTGGGCCGGGTTTCGCAACCGGCAAGTGCGAGCAGGACCAAGAGGAAAATCGACGCTGCCCTGATCATTTTCATCCTGCCGTTTGTCCACGTGCTATTCGGCGCGGAAGGGCTATCAGGGGCATTCCCGAGCCACCTGTCAGGAGACACGGGCTATGGGCGAACAAGTGGCGCCAGACACCTACGCACGCGGCCGCTTTGCCGCCACTGGCCCTCCCTGTCCTCCGGGCCTCCGGGCATTCGTCGTCCGGAAAGCCAAGCGGTTGCCCGCTCGTCCGCTACGCGGAACGCATCTCACCCTTCAAGGGATGGAAAGCGGTGGCCGGTCGAGGCGTCCCTCCCCCCGTCGTTCACGGGGAGAGGGCAAGGGTGAGGGATAGTCGCCGCCGGCCTCAACGCGTCCTTCCGCTCACTCAGCCTCGTTGGCGGAAGCGGCGTTGAGCAGCCCGTATTTCTCCTCGCCGAGCTTGGCGAGCAGGTCGAGCTGGGTCTCGAGGAAGTCGATATGGCCCTCCTCGTCCGAGAGCAGGTCCTCGAACAGTTCCATCGTCACGTAGTCGCCCGCGTCGTGGCAGATCTCGCGCGATTTCTTGTAGGAGGTGCGTGCATCATACTCGCCCGCGAGGTCGGCTTCGAGCACTTCCTTGAGATTCTGGCCGATGCGCAGCGGGCCGACCTTCTGAAGGTTGGGATGGCCTTCGAGGAAGATGATGCGCTCGATGATCTTGTCGGCGTGGTGCATTTCCTCGATCGATTCGGCGCGCTCCTTCTGCGCCAGCTTGCCGTAGCCCCAGTCGTCCAGCAGGCGGTAATGCAGCCAGTACTGGTTGACGGCGCCGAGCTCGAGGAAGAGGGCTTCGTTAAGCCGCTCGATGACTTGTGGTTCGCCCTTCATGGCGGTTGCTCCCGAATTGGACGCGCAAGCTACGCACGCGGTCCAGATGTGAAACGACATCCACCGCGCTCGCGTCCGAGCGACGATGGTAGGCCTCGGTTACCCGAATGATCGTTTCGACCACATTTGGGAAGCAGCCGCAACAGCGTCCACGCTTCTGCATGGCGTGGTAGACCTTGGCGGGAACGATGAGCTGCCACGGATCATTGTCGAGCAGGTCCACGATGACCTGCTCGATTTCCTTCTCGGTGATGATGTTGCAGTGGCAGATGAGCATGAAACGCGCCTGAACTAACCGGAACTCGCCTTGAATGCCGCCCGTGCCGGCGCCCGATCCGCGTCCGCGCCGCCGGCCGGCGAGGGCAGCGCGAAGGCCGCGAGGGTGAGAACCGCCGCAGCGAAGAGCGCGGCGAGCCTCTCCCGGCGCGCGGTGAGCGTGAAAGCCACCGGACCCGACGACACGGCACCTTCATATGGATGGGGGGCATGACGCGATGCGGAGACCGGGAGCGGTTCTCCTGCGCCATGCCCGAGGCCGCCGTCGCGGCCAACTGACATGGTCATTCCTCGACTCCAATAGACCGGGTTCAAGGCCCGGATATCGCAGTTCAGGTTTCTTCAGGGCAGATGTGAGGCCTCGGAACGGTCTTGTCAATCGCCCTGCGACGAAAAGCCCTTTCAAATCAGGTGTTTAGAATAATTCTAAACTAGCGTCGTCAACTTTGGCGAGATCGCGCACCGCCTCCGCTCCCCACAGCGCGGCCACGATCGCGTCGAGGCCGTCCGTCAGCGCGGCCGGTCCGGGCTGCAGAATCAGCGGCGACTTGATCTCGACGATGCGGCCGTCGCGTACGGCCGGAACGCCCTCCCAGCCCGGACGCGCGGCGATGCGCTCCGTCCTGACCTTCTTGCCGCACCAGGAGGCGAGCACGATGTCGGGTGCCGCTTCCACGACCGCCTCCGGAGTGACGATGCGGTCCTTGGCCGCCTGCCGGCCAGCCAGTTGCGCAAATATGTCGCGTCCGCCGGCGGCCTCGATCAGTTCCGAGACCCAGCCGATGCCCGAGATCATCGGCTCGTCCCATTCCTCGAAATAGACGCGCGGCTTTGACCTGCCCGCGAAGGTTTCACGGACCGCCTCGACCCGCCTTTCCAGTCTTGTCGCCAGTCCGTCGGCCTCGTCGGGGCACCCGGCCAGCGCACCGACGGTGCGGATCATGGCCAGGATGCCGACCAGATCGCGCTGGTTGAAGAGGTGCACCGCCACGCCGGCGCGGGCCAGATCGGCCGCGATGTCCGCCTGGATGTCCGAGAAGGCGAGCACGAGATCGGGCTCCAGTGCCAGGATGGCGGGGATGTCGGCCGAGAGGAAGGACGAGACGCGCGGTTTTTCGCGCCGCACGCCGGGTGGGCGCACGCAATAGCCCGACACACCGACGATGCGGTCCTGCCGGCCCAGCATGTAGAGCGTCTCGACGGTCTCCTCGGTCAGGCAGACGATGCGGCGGGCGGGGAAATGTCTCAATTTCGGCTCCTGTCCCGGTGATTCCAACGCTTTTCGGCAGGTTCAGGCGGGCCGGAAGGGTTGATCCGCGCCGCCATCCGGCCTATGTCGAGCACGGATGCGTCGCCGCCGCGCGACGACGCTGCGGCTTTGCTGTCCCTACGGACCCCGCCGCCTTACCCGTATATCGGCGCGTTTCGCCGCAATGGCCTCCGGGCCGGAAAGGATTTTGTCTTGCAGGTACTCGTACGCGAAAACAATGTGGAGCAGGCAATCCGCGTGCTCAAGAAGAAGATGCAGCGCGAAGGTCTCTTCCGCGAGATGAAGCAGCGCCGCTCCTACGAGAAGCCTTCCGAACGCCGCGCCCGCGAGAAGGCGCAGGCAGTCAGCCGTCAGCGCAAGGCGGCGCGCAAGCTCGCGCAGCGCGAAGGCGTGTTGCCCGGCCCGAAGAAGAAGGCGCGCCCCGCGCCGGCGCGCCCGCAGTCGGCCGCAGCTGCGCGACCCGCGCAGGGCTGAACGGAACAGCTTTACATACTGTCGAATTCGGAAGCGGCCGGGACAAGATCCTCGGCCGCTTTTTCGTCCTGCTCGGGAAACAGGCTGCGGTCGGTCAGCGCCCGGCCGAAGCGGTAGACAATTTCCGCGGCCCGTTCCTCGCCCGCGGCAACCAGCCGGTTGTAAGCCTTGGCGGCGGAAAAGTTCATCCGCTCGGCCGCCTGGCCATCGACGCGGTGCAGTTCGCCCGCAATCGCCAGCGCGATCTCGAGCAACGCGGTTTCAAGCGGATCGGTCTCTGTCGTTTTCATGACGGATCCGGTTCAGGGCCGGCCGCTCACTGCAGGGCCGGGTTCTGCCGAAGCGAATCCGGGCGCGGCGGTGGCGTGATATCATCGGCATGTTCGACGAGTTCCGCGAAACCCCAGGCAAACGCCGCCAGCAGCAGGCAGATAACGCCCAGGCGCAGCGCGGTCATCTCGACATTTCCCTCATATGTCCGGCGGCCCGAGCCGGACTGTCGAGGCATCGCGCCCGGAACCGACTTTTGGAATCCCTTCATGCGGCCGGAGTGTACCGGTCGCGCGCCGATCACGCGAGTAAACTGATTTTTTCAGCCGTTTAAATATGCGGACGCCCGCGCGGGGCGCGGGCGACGCGGGAGATCAGCTGTAGGGCGACACGCACTGCCTGCGCGGCCCGTTATAGGGCTGATAGGTGTTGTCCGATGCCCGGTAGGAGCGCCAACGGTCATAGCACCACCGCACATGCGCATCTCCGTAGCGGCGGGCGACGGGCCGTCCGGCGGTCGCGCCGCCGATGATCGCGCCGGCGATGAAGGCGGCCGGCGGGAACCAGAAGCCGTTATACTGGCGATAGCCCGGCCGGCGGTCGCGGTAGCCGCGATGGCCGCGATAATAGGGCACGCCGCCGCGGCGCTCGAAGCGGGCCTCGCGCCGATCCCGACGACGATCCGCGCGGTCGCGACGCCATTCGCGGCGGCGCTCGCCGCGATCGCGCCGGCTCTGGACCTGCACGATGTCGGCCGAAACGGACGGGGCCTGCGGCACACCCACCACCGGCGCCGCCGCCACGGGCGTGGCCGAACCGAGCGCGAAGGTCATCGCGATGGCCGTACACAGCGAAGATTTCAGCGTTTTCATCGATCTTTCCTCTCACGAACCAAACGTCCCCTTCAGCCTGTCGAACGGGTCGCTGGACGATTTGTTTCGTTACGATCGGGTAAGGTGAGGATCGGGGACCGTCGCGCGGGGCGGATGGCGATCTTAACCTTAGGCCTTAGGGTTAAGTTAAGGAATGGTTAGCGCGGCGTCCCGAAATGGGCCATGGAATCGGCCGGGGCACGGGGAGTACCAGGTCGAGCGGATGCGGGGGCTGACCTCCGGGGGCCGCTCCCGGGCCCCGTGTCCCGCCGTCTTGCCAGGCAGGCGCCGGCCGCCTATCGCGGTCCTATGAACTACCACGATCCCGTCCGAATCGAAGCCTTCGGCCAGGTGGCCGAGGTCACGCCCACCGGCGCGGAGCCGGTGTCATGGTCGATCAAAGGCCGCCCGATGCTGTGGCGGCCCGATCCGGCGGTGTGGCCGTGCGTCAGCCCGATCCTGTTTCCGATCGTAGGCCGCGCGGCGGGCGGCGCCATCCGCGTTGGCGGCCGGTCCTATCCGATGGACGTTCACGGCTTCGCGGCCGGCAGCCGGTTCGAGCTTATCAAGCACAGCACGGCCGGGGCCCGGTTGGCGCTCGCGTCGAGCAAAGCGACCAGAGAGCTGTTTCCATTCGCCTTCAGGCTGGAGGCGACATACCGGCTGGATGGGGACGGGCTGCTGGCGTCATTCACCGTTGGCAATCCGGGACCGGACGTGCTGCCCTATGCGCTGGGGCTTCATCCGGGCTTCCGCTGGCCTTTCGCGGGAGAGACGCGTCAAGGGCATCGCATCGTCTTTGACGAGGCCGAACGGGCGCGCGTTCCGGTCATCACCACGGACGGGCTGTTTGCCGCCGAAAGCCGCCCGATACCGCTGAGGGGCCGCGTGCTCAAGCTGGACGACGCGTTGATGTCGCGCGAAGCGCTGTGTTTCCTCGATGCGAGGAGCCGCTCGCTGCGCTTCGAGGCGCCGGATGGCGCGGCGATCGTTGTGGAGGTCGAGAACTTCCGGCATCTGGCCCTATGGAGCAGGCCGCCGGCACCCTTTCTGTCGATCGAGGCCTGGACCGGCCATGGCGATCCGGATGGCTTTGCCGGCGACCTAGCCGACAAGCCCTCGATGACGCTTCTGGAAGCCGGGGACGAGGCGCGCCACACCATGCGCTGGCGCTTCGAGCCGGCGCGGTAGTTCAGCCCGGCAGATAGTCGAAGCGCGAGAAGTCGGCCGGGCGGGCGCCGCCCGACGTGTCGAAGGCGGCCATGCCGACAAAGGCGCCGGTGAAGGAACCATGCTCGCCGCGCCCGCCCTCGTCGGAGATCAAAGACTGGTCGAGCGCCGGACCGAGGGGTTGCCAGCCCTGCCCCGTATCGCAATGGAACCGCAGCACCGCCCCGTCGACTTCGGCCGCCAGGCCGATTTCGGCCGTATCGCCGAGCGGGATCGGCTGGTCGAGCGCGAAGGTCAGTCGACCGTTCTGCCAATCGCCGAGGCAGGACATGATCATAAGGCAGCGGCCTTCGCTTGGCGTGCGGGTGACGGCCAGGAAGTGGAACTTGTGACGATTGTAATAGGACACAAGCCCGGCAGCCTGCTGGTACGTTTCGGGGTCGAAACGAAGCGTCGTCTCGGCGCGGAAGGCGAAATGCTCCTGCCGGCGGGCGACCAGCGCCTGCTCGAACCAGCTTCCGATCGATTCACGGCCATGGAGCCTTAGCACGCCTGGCGCCTCCGTCAGCGAGAAGATGCGGTCCCGAAAGGGTGTGCGCAGCCACTGGAACTCGGACGGCAAGTCCGGCCGGTCGAAGCGGCGGCGGACCGGCTTCGGGGCCGTGTCGGTCGACGCGCCGGAGGGAGAGGGCACGTCCAGGGCGGGTATCCGGTCGCCCTGGGCGAGGTAAAGCCAACCGTCGTCGCGCCATTCGCATTTCTGGATCGCCGTCTCGCGCCCGAGCGGCGAGCGGCGCGTGCCGGGCAGCGGCCGCGAGCACAGATGGGTATGGTAGACCTGCCCGTCCGGCGTCTCGACGATCTGGCCGTGGCCGGCCCGCTGCAGCGGCGCGCCGGGCACGTCCTTCGACGTGATGAGGTGCGTGTCGGGATGAAGCTGGTAGGGGCCGCCGATGTCGCGCGAGCGCGCCATGGTGACGGCGTGGTCGTAGCCGGTGCCGCCCTCGGCGGTCGTCAGATAGTACCAGCCGTTCCGCTTCAGCAGGTGCGGCCCCTCGACCAGACCATGTGGCGAGCCGGCGAAGATGTTGCGGACGGGACCGACCAGTTTGCCGGCTTCATGGTCCCATTGCTGCAGCAGGATGCCGTCGAAGGACGGGTGCTTCGGGCTGCCGCCGACGCCGGTCGAGACATGGTTCCACTGCATGTTGAGGAACCATTTGCGGCCGTCATCGTCGTGGAACAGCGAAGGGTCGAAGCCCGACGAATTGACGTAGACGGGATCGGACCATGGACCTTCGATGGCGGGCGCGGTGACGATGTAGTTGTGCGCGTCCTTGAAGTTGCCCTCCAGCCGCTTGACGTCGGTATAGACCAGCCAGAACAGCCCGTCCGCGTAGGACAGGCAGGGCGCCCAGACACCGCCGGAATCAGGATTGCCGCGCAGGTCGAGCTGGCTGGCACGGTCGAGCGGGCGCCTGACGAGCGTCCAGTTGGCGAGGTCGCGCGAATGATGGATCTGGACGCCGGGATACCATTCGAAGGTCGAGGTGGCGATGTAGTAGTCGTCGCCCACCCGGCAGATCGACGGGTCGGGATTGAAGCCGGGCAGAATGGGATTGCGGATCATCTCGGCTCTCCTGGATCTGCACCCCCCTCAGGCCTGCCGGCCGGAGGGGGTATGACGACGGAAGGTTCGCATCCGAGCGCTACTTCCTTGCCGGGCCGGGCCGCTCGGCCGAGGCCGCCCACAGATTGACATTCGCGTCATGGGCGTGGCGGTCGATCTCGGCGAGTTCTTCGCCCGTGAAGTCGGGTCTGGCAAGCGCGCCGACGCAGTCCTCGACCTGTTCTGGCCGGCTGGCGCCGACCAGCGCGGTGGTGACGCGACCGCCGCGCAGCACCCAGGCAATCGCCATCTGGGCGAGCGTCTGGCCGCGCTTTTCGGCGATCGCGTTGAGCGCACGGATATTGTCCAGCGTGCCCTCGTTGAGGAAGGAGGATCGCAGCGACTTGCCCTGCGCGGCGCGGCTGCCCTCCGGCACGCCGCCGAGATATTTCGACGTGAGCATGCCCTGGGCCAGCGGCGAGAACGCGATCGAGCCGACGCCCAGCCCCGACAGCGTGTCGAGCAGGCCGTCATCCTCGACCCAGCGGTTGATCATCGAATAGCTCGGCTGGTGGATCAGGCAAGGCGTGCCGAGTTCCCTGAGGATCGAGCAGGCCTCGCGCGTGCGCTGCGAATTGTAGGAGGAGATCCCGGCATAGAGCGCCTTGCCCGAACGCACCGCCTGGTCTAGCGCGCCCATCGTCTCTTCCAGCGGCGTGTCGGGATCGAAGCGGTGGGAATAGAAGATGTCGACATGGTCGAGCCCCATCCGCTTCAGGCTCTGGTCGAGCGAGGACAAAAGGTATTTGCGGCTGCCCCATTCGCCATAGGGACCGGGCCACATATTGTAGCCCGCCTTGGTGGAGATCACGAGTTCGTCGCGGTAGCCGGCGAAGTCGGTCTTCAGGATCTCGCCGAAGGCTTCCTCGGCCGATCCGGGCGGCGGACCGTAATTGTTGGCGAGGTCGAAATGGGTGATGCCGAGGTCGAACGCCTTGCGGCAGATGGCGCGCTTCGTCTCATGCGGCGTGTCGCCGCCGAAATTGTGCCACAGGCCGAGCGAGATCGCCGGCAGCTTGAGGCCGGAATTGCCGCATCGGTTGTAGATCATCGTGTCGTAGCGCGTCTCGGCGGGCCGCCAGGCCATGCTTTTCTCCTTGCCGCTTGGTCTATCGTCAGGATGCCCAGGGGCCGTGCTGCTCGCCCTCGACGTCGTCGCGGCGGAAACCGTGCGCGCCGAAGAAATCACGCTGGCCCTGGATGAGGTTGGCCGTGCCGCGCGCCTGCCGCCAGCCGTCGAAATAGGCGAGCGCGGCCGACAGGGCCGGCGCGGGCGTCGCGGTCTCTGCCGCAAGCGCAACAACGCGCCGAAGCGCGGGAGCCGACCGTGTCATCATCTCCACGAAGGCCGGCGCCAAAAGAAGATTAGCCGGCTCATCCGTGCCTTCATAGGCCTCCGCGATACGACCGAGGAACTGCGAGCGGATGATGCAGCCGGCCCGCCAGATCCTGGCCACAGTGCCGAGCGGGACCGACCAGCCGAACTCCCGCGATGCGGCGTCCATCACCGCGAACCCCTGGGCATAGGCGGCGATCTTGCCGGCGAGCAACGCCATCTCCAGATCGTCCTTCATCGCCCTGGCCCGCGCGGCGTCGAGCCTGGCGGGACGGTCGGGATAGGCCTGCGCCGCGCGGGCGCGTTCCGAGCGCAAGGAGGAGACGACGCGGGCGGCCACGGCCGCCTCGATCGCGGTCGCCGGCACCCCCATCATCTGCGCCTCGATTACCGCCCAGCGGCCGGTGCCTTTCTGGCCGGCGGAATCGACGATGAGATCCACAATGGGACGGCCGGTCGCCGGATCGGCGGTGCGCAGCACCTCGGCCGTGATCTCGACCAGATAGGATTCCAGCCGTCCCTCGTTCCAGCGCGCGAACAGGTCGCCGATGGCGCCGGCCTCCATGCCGGCCGCGTCGCGCAGGAGGCCGTAGATTTCGGCGATCATCTGCATGTCGGCATATTCGATGCCGTTGTGGACGGTCTTGACGAAATGCCCCGCGCCGCCCGGTCCGACCAGAGCCGCGCAGGGCTCGTCGTCATAGCGCGCGGCGATCGAGGTCAGCACCGGCTCTATCCGCGCATAGCCTTCCGGCGTGCCGCCGACCATGATAGAGGGGCCATGGCGCGCGCCGTCCTCGCCGCCCGAGACGCCCATGCCGATGAAGGAAAGGCCGGTATCGTCCAGTTCGGCGATGCGGCGCACCGTGTCACGGAAATTGGCGTTGCCGGCGTCGATGACGATATCGCCGTCGGACAGAAGCGGCCTGAGTTGCGCGATCTGCTGATCGACCGCCTCGCCGGCCGGAACCATCAGGATGATCGGCCGGGGCGGCGCGATCTGGGCTACGAACTCCTCCAGCGACGCGCAAGGCACGATGCGCTCGCGTAGGTCGCCCGCATTCTCGAAGAAGGCGCCGGTGCGCTTGGTGGTGCGGTTGAACACTGCAACCGCATGGCCTTTCTCGGCGATGTTGAGCGCCAGGTTCGAACCCATCACCCCAAGGCCGACCAGGCCGATCTGAGCTCTCATGCCCTTGATCCGTTTCCAGCCGAAAAGTTCTTGTCCTTGGGTCAAGGGTCGCTCCTGCGCAAAGCCCGTGTCAATCGTTGCAAAGGCATGAGGGGCATGTGCCCAGCGCGCGGCTCGTCAGGCCAGGAATTCCGTCCGCGCCGGGGTGAAGGTGTCGATCAGGCGCCCAGCCTCCAGTGCCCGGCAGCCATGGACGGCGTTGGAGGGGACGATGAAGGAGCCGCCCTTCTCCAGCCTTTCGGTGCGCCCTTCGATCGTGACCTCGAACACCCCCTCGGCCACCACGCTGGCCTGCCGGTGCGGGTGCGAATGGGCCGCGCCGACCGCGCCCTTCTCGAAGGCGACCTCGACCACCATCATCTCGTCATCATGGGTGAGCAGGCGGCGCTTGACGCCGGTCTCGACCGGCGTCCAGTCGGCCTCGGTGGGGGTTACGAACAGGTCGCTCGCGCTCATCTCGATCTCCCTTTCTCAGCGCGCCAGCCAACCGCCGTCGACGACGATGACGGAGCCGTGCAGATAGTTGGCCGCGTCGCTGGCCAGGAACACGGCGGTGCCGCCGATGTCCTCCGGCTTGCCCCAGCGGCCGGCGGGGATGCGTTTGAGGATGTCGGCGCTGCGGTCGGGGTCCTTGCGCAGCGGCTCGGTGTTGTTGGTCACCACATAGCCCGGCGCGATCGCGTTGACGTTGACGCCCCGCGCCGCCCATTCATTGGCCAGAAGCCGGGTGATGCCGACCAGCGCGTGCTTGGAGGCGGTATAGGACGCGACGCGGATGCCGCCCTGGAATGACAGCACCGAGGCGATGTTGACGATGCGCGCCTCGCGCCCGGTCTCGAACGCCTTGCGGCCGAGCGCCTGGCACAGACGGAACGCCGCCTTGATGTTGACGTCCATCACCGCGTCCCAGTCATCCTCCGAAAAGTCCACGGCGTCGGCGCGCCGGATGATGCCGGCATTGTTGACGAGGATGTCGACGGGGCCGACTTCGTGCCATATGCCCGGGATCAGGGCGTCGACGGCGGCCATGTCGGACAGGTCGGCGGCATGGGGGATGCAGATTCCGCCGGCCTCCTCGACCTTCGCCTTCGTGTCGTCCATGGACGATCGGCCGACGGCAACGACTTCGGCGCCGGCCCGGACCAGCGACAGGGCCACGCCCTGGCCGATGCCGGTATTGGCGCCGGTGACAACGGCGCGGCGGCCGGAAAGGTCGAAAACGCTTGTCATCGCAGATCCTCCATCGCGACCATGTCGACATCCTTGTAGTCGACATTATCGCCGGCCATCGCCCACACGAAGGTATAGTTGGACGTGCCCGCGCCCGAATGGATCGACCAGTTGGGCGACAGCACCGCCTGCTCGTTCCGCATCACCAGGTGCCGCGTCTCGGCCGGCTCGCCCATGAAATGGAAGACGCGCGCCGCCTCGTCGAGACCGAAATAGAGATAGGCTTCCGAACGCCGGTCGTGGACGTGACAGGGCATGGTGTTCCAGACAGAGCCCTCCTTCAGCACCGTCATGCCGACGACGAGCTGGCACGATTCCATCACCTCGGGATGGACGAACTGGAAGATGGAGCGCTCATTGGAGGTCGCCCGGCTGCCGAGGTCGAGCCGCCTGGCCTGGTCGATCCGGACCAGACGGCAGGGGATGGCGCGGTGGGCGGGCGCGCTGACGAGATAGTATTTCGCCGGCTCGCCGGCCTCGTCGCTCGAGAACGAGACCGGGTCGGCGCCCATGCCCAGATAGAGCATGTCGCGATGGCCGACGGCGAAGGTTTCGCCCCCCACCTCGATCGAGCCGGCCCCGCCAATATTGACGGCGACCATCTCGCGCCGTTCGAGGAAGAAAGCGGTGCCGGTGGGCTTGCACGGTTCCAGCGCTACCGCGCCCTTGACCGGCATGGCGCCGCCGACGGCCATGCGGTCGTAATGCGAATAGGTCAGCCTGAGGCGGTCCGGCTCGAAGAGCGTCTCGATCAGGAAATGCCGGCGCAGCGCGTCGGTGTCGAATGCGCGGGCGGCGTGCGGATCGATGGCCTGCCTGGTGTCGAGTTCCATATATGGTCCTTCCTGATCGGGCGTGATGCGGGCGGGTCGACGCTCAGGCCAGGCCGCCCTCGAAGAGCCGGTCGAGATCGCCGCCGGACTTCAGCAGCGACCGGTAGCGCGACCGGCTTTGCGACAGATGCCGGCGCATGGCTTCGCGCGCGCCGGCGGCGTCGCCGGCGAAGACGGCATCCATGATGGCGCGATGCTCGTCCTGCAGCCGGCCCTGATACTCGGCCGACTGCAGGAGGCCCGCCGTCAGCGAGGTGACGAGATCGCGCGGAATGGTGCGGCGGCCGAGCACGTCGAGAATCTCGAGATAGAAGGGGTTGTTGGTAGCCGCCGCGATGGCGCGATGAAAGGCGAAGTCGGCCGCGCCGGTCGGCTCGCCGCGCGCCAGCGTCGCCTCGAAGTCCTGGAAGGCGGTATGGATGTCGGCCTCCTGCGACAGCGAGCGCCGTTCGGCGGCGAGCGCGGCCGCCTCCATCTCGATCGCCATGCGCACTTCCAGCACGTTCAGGACCATGGAGACCTTCGAGACGGCCTCGGGAAGCAGCGCCTCCAGGCCGGCGCCATGCTGTCCCGTGCTGACGAAGACGCCCGCGCCCTGGCGCGCCTCGACCAGCCCGTCGGCGGCCAGCCGCGTGATCGCCTCGCGCACGACGGTGCGCGAGACGCCGAAGCGCTCGACCAGGCGCGGCTCGGTGGGAAGCTGATCTCCGGGGCCGAGCCTGCCGGCGCGGATCTGCTCGCGCAGCGCCTCCACCAGCCGGTCGGCCAGCTTGGGGCGGCGTTCGCGCGGCTCCCGCTGGACGGTCTGGCCACTCAACGGAACAGGCTCGGCAGCCATAGCGAGATCGCCGGCACATAGGTCACCAGCGCCAGGACCAGAAGGCCGGCGCCGTAGAAGGGCCAGACCGAGCGCATGGCCTGCCAGACGCTGATCCGGCCCACCGCGCAGGCCACGAACATGACCGCGCCGACCGGCGGCGTGTTGAGGCCGATGCCGAGATTGAGGATCATGATGACGCCGAAATGCACCGGATCGACGCCATAGGCCTGGGCGACCGGCAGGAAGATCGGCGTGGCGATGATGATCAGCGGGCCCATGTCCATGAAGGTGCCGAGACCAAGCAGCAGCACGTTCATCAGCATCAGGACCACATAGGGATTTTCCGACACCGCGTTCATGGCCGCCACCAGCGAGGCGGGAACGCGAAGATAGGCCATCAGCCAGGAGAAGGCGGCCGCCGTGCCGATGATGAGGAGCACCATGGCGGTGGTGCGCACGGCGCCCAGCGTGGCGTCGACGAAGTTCTGCCAGCTCATCTCGCGATAGACCAGGATCGTCACCAGCAGCGCGTAGAGAACCGCGATGCAGGAGCTCTCGGTGGCGGTGAATATGCCCGACCGCACGCCGCCGAAGATGATGCCGATCAGAAGCAGCCCCGGCACGGCGACGGCGGCGAAATGCGCCACGCGCGCGAAGCCAGGGAAAGGCTCCGTCGGATAGCCGCGCCGGCGCGCCACCGCATAGGCGGTCAGCATCAGCGAGCCGGCGAGAAGCAGACCCGGCAAAATGCCGGCGGTGAACAGGTCGGCGATGGAGATCTTTCCGCCCGCCGAGATCGAATAGATGATCATGTTGTGCGACGGCGGCAGGAGCAGCGCTATCAGCGCCGCCATGGAGGTGACGTTGACGGCGTAGTCGGCGCCATAGCCTCGCGCCTTCATCTGCGGGATCATCAGCCCGCCGACCGCGGCGGCCTCGGCGACGGCCGAACCGGAAATGCCGCCGAACAGGGTTGAGGCGGCGATGTTGACCTGTCCAAGCCCGCCGCGGACATGGCCGATCAGCGATCCGGCGAAGGCGACGATGCGGGTGGCGATGCCGCCGCGCACCATGAGGTCGCCGGCATAGATGAAGAAGGGGATGGCCAGCAGCGAAAAGACGCTCATGCCCGAATTGAGGCGCTGGAACACGACCAGCGGCGGCAGGCCCATATAGACGATGGTGGCGAAGGCGGCGACGCCGAGGCAGAACGCGATCGGCGTGCCGATCAGCATGAGCGTGACGAAGCTGCCGAACAGGATCCACAGTTCCATGGCTCAGGCGTTCTCCTGCTGGAGGCTGCGTGCGGCGTCGAGTTCGGTCTCGGCCTCGGGAGTGGGGATTTCCAGGCCCGCGTCGACGGGCGCGCCCGCGAGGCGCAGCGCCATCCGCTCCAGCGTGAACAGCACCACCAGCACTCCGCCGGCCACGACGGGGTAGTAGTCGTAGGAACCGGATATGCCGAGCGAGGGCAGGATGGCGGTGGAGGTCAGCTCGACGAGCTGCCAGCCATACCAGATCATGCCGATGCCGAAGGCGAGGATGACGATGTCGGAAATGGTTCTCAGTGCCCGCTTGCCGGCGAGCGGCACGATGTAGAGCAGGATATCGAAGCCGAGGTGATTGTTCTCGCGAACGCCAACGGCGGCGCCGAGAAAGATGAACCAGCTCATCAGCATGACCGCGCCCGGTTCGGTCCAGGAGGGCGAGTCGTTGAGAACGTAACGACACCAGACCTGCCAGGCGACCATCGCTGTCATTGCGACGAGGCCGATGCCAGCCGCCCAGAGCGCGGCGCGACTGGCGAACGAAAACGCGCGCACGACGGGATGGTCGTAAGACGGGGCGTTGGCCGGTGTCATGGGGTCGGTATCATGGGATCGGTATCCGAAAAGGAATGCGCGAGCGGCCGGGACCGCCCGCGCATTCGACGAGGAAGGATTATTCGACGGCGCGGATGCGCTCGACGAGATCCTTCAGCTTGTCGTCGGTGACGTGCTTCTCGTAGACGGGATCCATCGCGTCGATGAAGGGCTGCTTGTCCGGCGTGGTGATCGTGGAGCCGGCTTCTTCCACCATCTTGCGCGATTCCTTCTCGCGGGCTTCCCAGAGCTCGCGCTGCTTCTGGACGGAATCCTTCGCCGCCTGACGGACGAGTTCCTGATCCTCGGGCGACAGCTTGTCCCAGGTCGTCTTGGCCATGACGAGCACTTCCGGCACGATCAGATGCTCGTCGAGCGCGTAGTGCTTGGCGACCTCGGAGTGCTTGGCCGACTCATAGGACGGGAAGTTGTTTTCCGCGCCGTCGATGACGCCCGTCTCGATCGAGGAATAGACCTCGCCATAGGGCAGCGGCACGGCGTTGGCGCCGAGCGCGTTGACCATGTCGACGAAGATGTCGGACTGCATGACGCGGAACTTCATGCCCTTCAGGTCGTCGAGCGAGTTGATCGGCTTGGAGGAATTGTAGAAGGAGCGCGCGCCACCGTCGTAATAGGCAAGCCCGATCAGCCCGTGCGGCTCGAAGCCGGCCAGGATTTCCTCGCCGATCTCGCCGTCCATGACCTTGTGCATGTGGTCGGTGGAGCGGAAGATGTAGGGCAGCGACACGACGCGGGTCTCCGGCACCAGACCGTTGAACGGGCCCATGGAGACGCGGTTGAGGTCGATGACGCCGGCACGGGTCTGCTCGATCGTGTCCTTCTCCTCGCCGAGCTGGGCGGAGTGGTAGACGTCAATGGCGATGCGGCCATTGGAGCGCTCCTTGAGCAGTTCGCCCATATATTTCACCGCTTCGACGGTTGGATAGCCGTCGGGATGGGTGTCGGACGAGCGCAGGGTGATCTCCTGCGCGAGGGCGGCGCCGGCCATCATGGCCGAGATGGCGACGGCGGCTGTCAGTTTGCGTATCAGGTTCATGGTTTCCTCCCTTTGGTCCTGATGCGTGGTCAGAGGCGGTAGGCCTTGCGGGCCAGACCGCATGCGAGGTCGGGGGCGAGCTCGACGGCCTCGTCCATGTCGAGACGTCCGTCGACGACGAGTTCGGCGAGATAGCCGCAGTCCACCCGCCGGGCGACGTCATGCCGGGCGGGAATCGAGGGAAAGGCGCGGGTGTCGTCGTTGAAGCCGGCGGTGTTGTAGAAGCCGGCGGTCTCGGTCACGGCGGCCCGGTAGCGACGCATGCCTTCGACGCTGTCGAAGAACCACCAGGCCGGGCCGAGCAGAAGGCTTGGATAGGCGCCGGCCAGCGGCGCGAGTTCGCGGCTGTAGGCCGTCTCGTCGAGGGTGAAGAGAATGACGGAGAGCTTCGGCTCGAAACCGACCGCGTCGAGCATCGGCTTGAGCGCGCCGACATAATCGGTCGGACCGGGGATGTCGAAACCCTTGTCGCGGCCGTGGCTGGAGAAGACGGAAGCCGAATGGTTGCGGCGCGAGCCGGCATGGATCTGCATGACCATGCCGTCCTCGGCGCTCATCCTCGCCATTTCGGTGAGCGCCTGGGCGCGGAACAATTCCGCCTCCTCCGGCGCCGCCTCGCGCGTGGAGACCTTCGCGTAGAGCGCCTCGCATTCGGCTCGAGAGAGATTGGCGGTGGCGGCGCTCGGATGGCCGTGATCGGTCGCGGTTGCGCCGAATTCGCGGAAATAGGCGCGGCGGCGGCGATGCGCCTCCAGCCATCCTTCCCACGAGCCCGTATCGCAACCGGTGATCTCGCCAAGCCGGACGAGATTGTCGCGGAAGCCCTCGAAATCCGGGTCGGTGACCGAATCCGGCCGATAGGTGGTGACGACGCGTCCCGCCCAGCCTGACTCGCGGATCACGCGATGCCATTTCAGGTCGTCGAGCGCGCCCTCGGTGGTGGCGATTGCCTCGATGCCGAAGCGCTCGAACAGCGCGCGCGGGCGGAACTCGTCCCGGGCAAGGCAGTCGGCTATATGGTCATAGGTGGCGTCGGCGTTGCCGGCGTTCGGCCTTTCCTCCAGGCCGAACAATGTCTCGAAAGTGTGGTCGAGCCACAGGCGCGTGGGGGTGCCGCGGAACAGATGATAGTGCGAGGCGAACTGCTTCCAGATGGCGCGGCCGTCGCGCGTGGCGCGGCTGCCGTCGGCGCGAGGAACGCCGAGCGCGTCATGCGACATGCCCTGGCTGACCAGCATGCGGAATATGTAGTGGTCCGGGACGATCAGCAGTTCGGATGGGTCCGAGAAGGGCTCGTTCTCGGCGAACCAGCGCGGGTCGGTGTGACCGTGCGGGCTGACGATCGGCAGGTCGCGGACCTGGCCGTAGAGGTCGCGCGCGACTGCCTTCGCCGAGGCTTCGGCGGGAAACAGACGGTCCTCCTGGAGCAGCGCGCCCACGCTCGACTTTCCTCCCGAAACGCGATACGGACGAACTGGTATGGAACCATACATGCTATGTCAATCCTCGATTGCCGAATAGTCATATGATGAATATCGAGTTCAGGCCGCAGGACGCGATCGAGCGTCCGACCATCGCCAAGCAGATTGCCGAGGCGCTTAAGGACGCCATCGTGTGGCTCGACCTGAAGCCGGGCGACGGCATCTCCGAAAGCGAGATCGCCTCGCGTTTCGGCGTCTCACGCCAGCCGGTGCGCGAGGCCTTCATCCAGCTCGCCGACCAGGGGCTGCTCAGGGTGCGGCCGCAGCGCGCCACCGAGGTGGTTCGCATCTCCGTGCGCGACGTGCTCAACGCGACCTTCGTGCGCATGGCGCTGGAGGTGGCTCTGTCGCGGCGGGCAGCACTCGCTTCAGGCGGCGTCGGCAAGGATCATTTCGAAGACGTTCTCGCCCGCCAGGAGACGGCGGTACAGGCGGACGACTACAAGGCCTTCCAGGCGCTCGACGACGAGTTTCACCGCATGATCGCGACGCTGGCCGGCAAGGACCACGTCTGGCGCCTGATCGATCACCAGAAGGCGCAGATGGACCGGGTGCGCTATCTCTCGCTGGGACTCGGCATGGCGCAGACCGTGGAGGAGCATCGCCGCATCGTCGAGCCGATCATGGCCGGGGATGGCGAGGGCGCCGAGCGCGCCATGGAGGAACATCTGTCGAAGATCGAAGCCAAGGTCTGGGATCTGCGCGAGCGGCACATGACGTTCTTCGTTCCCGATGAAAGCCCCGACGACATAACACTCTAGGCGCGGCAGTCTCGCCGGTAACACGCGTGATTGCACCGGCCGTTCCGCTTCTTTAAGGATCGCCTCGATTGTCGATCCAGGGCGAGGGAAAGACGTGGCCGAAATCACCAAGCAAGAGCCGACCGAAAACAGCCAGCTTCCGGTCTTCTATTCGAAGCCCGAGCCGATGAACCCGGCGCGGCACGGCACGCTGAGCCTCGTCGGCCGGCCGGATTTCTCCTTCGCGGCCAGCGCGCATGCGATTCCCGTGGTCGCCAACGAGATGCCGGCGGCGATGCGCTCCTATCCTATCGTCTTCGTCGGGCCGCAGAAGACGCCGGTCGCGGTGACCGGCGTGCGACGCGACCAGAACCTGTTCGTCGGCAAGGACGGCAGATGGGTCGAGCCGCACTACGTGCCGGCCTATGTGCGCCGCTACCCCTTCATTCTGGCCAGCGACGAGAAGGCGGACAAGTTGACGCTGTGCATCGACCGCGCGAGCGACCGGGTGGTGGAAGCGGTGGAGGCACCGCTCATGGAGGACGGCGCGGCCGCGCGCGCCTTGTTCGAGGGCTCCCAGCCGACCGAGACCACGAAGAAGGCGCTGGAATTCTGCCAGCAGTTCCAGCAGGGCGTGTTGCTGACCCGGGCGATGGTCGAGAAGATCGACGCGCTGAAGCTGTTCGCGGAACGCCGCTCCACGGTGACGCTGGAAGGCGGCGAGACGCTCAACCTGACCGATTTTCAGGTGATAGACGAGGCCGCGTTCAACCGCCTGCCGGACGCCGAGTTCCTCGAACTGCGCAAATCCGGCGCGCTGGCGCTGATCTATTGCCATTTCGCGTCGATGAACAGCTGGACCTCGCTGGTCCATCAGGCCGGGCAGAGCAAGCCCGCCTGAGCATCGGGCGGATCGTCAGCGCGCGAGAAAGGCCCTGAGCAGCGCGATCTCGCGCGCGGTCGCCAGCGTCGGCGCATGGCCGCATTCGTCGAACACCACCAGTTCCGGTTTGGGACCGCGACGCGTCATCGCCTCGGCTACCTCAGCCGACAGGACGTCGGAGGAGGCACCGCGCAGGAGCAGCGTCGGCGCGACGACCGCGTCCCATTTGTCCCAGACGTCGAGATCGGCCTTGTGGTGGGTGAACTGCGAGACGATCTGAGGATCATAATGGACCGTGACCCGCCCCTCATCGGTGCGGCGCGCCGACGTGTCGGCCATGCGCCGCCAGAACGCGTCGGTGTTGGGCCCGAAGGGCGCGTAGTTGGTGCGCAGCCACTGCTCGAGTTCGGCCACCGTGTCATAGACCGGCGGGGACCCGACATAGGAGGCGATGCGCTCGGCACCGGCGGCAGGGATATCAGGCCCGACATCGTTGACGACAAGATGGGTGATGCGGTCCTTCAGCACGCCGGCCGCCAGCGTCACGCCAATCAGGCCGCCCATGGAGGTGCCGACCCAACGCGTTCGGTCGATCCGGTAGTGGTCGAGCAGGTCGAGCGCCATCTCCCCGAAGGCGCGGTAGGAATAGTCCACCCGGGCGTCTCGCGCCCAGCCGGACAGGCCACGTCCCAGCGTGTCGGGACAGAGGACAAAATAGGTGTCGGAAAGGGCAGCGGCCGCCTCGTCGAAATCGCGGCCGGTGCGGGCCAGACCGTGCCACATGACCAGCGCCGGCCGCGACGGGTCGCCCCATTCGGTGACGTGAAGTTCGTGGCCAGCAGCCATGACATAGGCCGAGCGCGGGGACTTCTGGATCGGTAGGGTCATCGTTTCTTCCCTCCCTTGGCCATCAACGTCCCGGCGATGCCGGCCGGGAAGAAATAGACGAGCAGGATGAACAGGACGCCGAGCCACAACAGCCAGCGGTCCGGCTCGAGCAGGTGCGGGATGAGCGGCAACGCGGCGGTGGCTTCCGCGCCGGCCTCCATCAGGTCCTTCAGGTAGAACTGGGCCAGGCTCATCACGACGACGCCGATGACGGCCCCGTAAATCGTGCCCATGCCGCCGATCACGACCATCAGGAGTATGTCGATCATGATGGCAAAGGACAGCACCACGTCCGGGCCGACATATTTGAGCCAGACCGCGCGCAGCACGCCGGCCAGCGCGGCGATCACCGCCGCGATGCAGAAGATCGCCGTCCGATAGGCGACGACGCGATAGCCGATCGCCTCGGCGCGCATCTCGTTTTCGCGGATCGCCATCAGCACGGAGCCGAGCGGCGAGGCGACGATACGCAGCATCGCCGCGAAGAGCAGGAAGGACGACAGGAAGACGGCGTAGTAGAGCGCGATCTTGCCGTTCAGCGGAACACCGAACAGGCGGGCAACCTTGCCGTCGGCATCCTCGACCAGCTTGAAGGCGGGCGAGAACAGCCTGGGCACCTGGTAGGTCATGCCGTCCTCGCCGCCGGTGAAATCCGAAAGCTGGCTGGCCAGCACCATCATCACCGAGGCCGCGGCCAGCGTGACCATGGCGAAGAAGATCGCCTTCACCCTGAGCGACAGCAGGCCGATCAGCACCGCCAGCACGAAGGCGGCCAGAACGCCGGCCGAGCCGCCTAGCAGGATCGCGTCGAAACCCGGCCCCATCGACTTCAGCGCGATGGCGGTGCCGTAGGCGCCGAGCCCGAAGAACATGGTGTGGGCGAAGGAGACGATGCCGGTATAGCCGATCAGGAGGTCGTAGGAGGCGACCAGCACGATGAAGACGCAGATGCGCGCCGCCACCTCCTGCGCCCTGACGTCCGGGAACAGGAACGGCGCAAAGGCGAGGCAAAACCCGATGATGGCGACGACGGCATAGACCGCCAGCCGCCCGACGGGGACGCGGCGGGGACCGGTCGCGGCCGAAACGGGCGTATCGGTCGTCGAAGCCACCGCCATCACCCCCTCACCGCCGGCTTCAGCCCCCAGGGCCGCCACAGCAGGATCGCCATCATCAGGAGCATGTTGGAGGCGAGCGACAGTTTCGGCGCCAGGAAGGCGACGTAGTTGGCGACCAGCCCGACCAGGATCGCACCCAGAAGCGAGCCCTGGATCGAGCCGAGTCCGCCGATGATGACGACGATGAAGACCAGGATCATCATCTCGGGGCCGATGGCCGGGGTGATGAGACCCTGGTAGCCGGCCCACATCGCCCCGCCCATCGCCGCCAGCGCCGACCCGGCCATGAAGACGGCGATGAACAGCCGGTCGATGCGGAAGCCGAGCGCCTCTACCATCTCGCGATTCTCCACGCCGGCGCGGATCAGCAGACCAACGCGGGTGTTGTTTAGGATCATGTACATGGCGACGTAGACCGCCAGCCCGAGCAGGAAGGCGAAGATGCGGTAGATTTCGATCGGCACGTCGCCGATGACGATGGAGCCGGTCAGCACCGCCGGCCGCGGCACCGCGATCGGCGCGCCGCCCCAGACGGCCAGGATGAGCTGCTCGGCCACGATCAGCGCGCCCATGGTGATCAGGATCTGGCGCAGATGGTCCCGGTAGACGGGCTTGACGATGACGCGCTCGAAGAACCAGCCGCCGGCCGCGCCGAATGCGGTCGCCGCGCCGATGGCCGCGAGCAGCGCGACGATGTTGAGGAGCGCGCTGCCGCCCGACACCCAGGACGAGAGGGCGGCAAGCACGCTCGCCGCCACGAAGGCGCCGAAGGAGACGAAGGCCGAATGGCCGAAGTTGAGCACGTCCATCAGGCCGAAGATCAGCGACAGGCCCGACGCCATCAGGAAGATCATCATGCCCATGGCCAGCCCCGCGACGGTGAGCGTCGTCCAGGTCGAGGCCGAGCCGATGGCGACGAAGGCGAGCGCGGCCAGCAGGACCGGCAGGAGATAGACGCCGCCGAGGCGTTCGAGCGCGGTCGACATCAATGGGCCTCCGCCATGGACAGGCTGAGCAGCCTGGTCTGCAGGTCCGGATCGGCGGCCAGGCCCGCCATCGAACCGCTGTGGATGATGCGGCCGTCCTCGATGACGGCGACGCCGCGCCCGAGCGAACTGGCGAAATAGAAATTCTGCTCGACCAGCAGGATCGTCGTTTCGTCCGAAATCTCGCGAAAGGCGGCGATCATGTTGCGGATGATCGCCGGCGCCAACCCCTTGGTCGGTTCGTCGATGAGGATCAGGTCGCGCTTCTCGACGATGGCGCGCGAGATGGCCAGCATCTGCTTCTGGCCGCCCGACAAAGCGTGCGCCTGGCGCGTCCAGAACTGCTTCATGGCGGGAAACAGGGCATGAATGCGCGCCAGGCGCTCGGTGTCGAAGGTGCCGGCCGCGGTCGCCAGCCGCATGTTCTCCTCGACGGTCAACCCGCCGAATATGCCCATGTTTTCGGGAACGTAGGCGATGCCGAGCCGGGCGATATCGGGCGTGGCGAGCGCCTGGATTTCGCGCCCGCGAAAGACGATGCGCCCGCGCTGAGCCCGCCACAGACCCATGATGGTGCGCAGCGTGGTCGTCTTGCCGGCGCCGTTGCGGCCGAGCAGCACGTGAACGCCGCCCGCGGGCACGTCGAGCGAGACGCCATGCAGCACGTGATACTGGCCGATGTCGGTGTGAATGTCGTCGAGGACGAGCAGGGGCTCGGGGGATTGCGTCATCAGGCGGCCTCGCGTCCGTCGTCGGAGACGCCGAGATAGATTTCACGCACGATCGGCATGGCCATCACGGTGGAGGGATCGCCCTCGGCGACGAGTTCGCCATTGTGCAGGACGAGGATCCGGTCGGCGAGCGCGCGCACCACATCCATCTTGTGCTCAACCAGCAGGATGGTCTTGGAAGTGTCCTTCTTTATGCCGGCGATCAGGTCGAGGATGACGGGGGCCTCGTCGGCCGACATGCCCGCCGTGGGCTCGTCGAACATGAAGATGTCCGGCTGCATGGCGATGAGCAGCGCGACCTCCAGCTTGCGCTGGTCGCCATGTGGCAGGGCCGCGGCCGGCAGATGCGCGGCCGCCGACAGGCGCGCGCTGTCCAGGTGGGCCTCGGCCTCGCGCGCGATGTCGCGGAAAGCCGAGACACGACGGAACAGGCTGGGCCCTGCCCCGTGACGCGCCTGCACCGCCAAGCGAATGTTCTCCAGCACCGAAAGCCGCGGGAACAGGTTGGTGAGCTGGAAGGCGCGGCCGATGCCGATCTTGGCGCGCGCCGACGGCGACAGGCGGGTGATGTCGACCTCTCCCTTGAAGACGCGGCCTTCCGTGGGCGCGAGTTGGCCCGAGACGAGGTTGAACCAGGTCGTCTTGCCGGCGCCGTTCGGCCCGACGATCACCGTGAGTTCGCCCGGCCGGAAGGCGGCCGTGACGCCGTTGACGGCGGCATGTCCGCCGAAGCGGATCGTCAGGTTCTCGGTGCGGAGGGAGGGAGCGGACATGGTGCGACCAGCTATGCGCCCGGCCAACACCCCTCATCCGTCGCCTTCGGCGACACCTTCTCCCACAAGGGGAGAAGGAGGGGCGCTCGTCCTTCTCCCCTTGTGGGAGAAGCTGGCCGAGCGACGCGACGTTGGATGAGGGGTGCTCGATAGGGCACCCCTCGCTGCTGATTACTCCTGATTGTTGCGCCCGACGGGAATGTCCATCTCGTCAGCCTTGATCTCGCGGACGAGCTCGGGGATCGCCCACTTCACGTCGTCATCGACCTTGATCTTGAAGTGGTACATGGACTGCAGCGCCTGGTGGTCCTCGGGCCGGAAGGTCATGGTGCCCTTCGGTGTTTCCCAGCTCATGCCTTCCATGGTCTCGATCAGCGTCTCGGTGTCCCACTCCTCGGCGGTTTCGAGCGCCTTGACGATGGCGAGCGCGGACGCCATGCCGCCGGCGGTGAAGAAATCCGGCGGGGTGTCGAAGCGCTTCATGTGCTCCTCGACCAGCCAGTCGTTGATCTCGTTGTCGGGCGCCTCGTAGTAATAGTAGATCGCGCCTTCCATGCCCGGCACGCGCTTATAGGTTTCCAGGACGGGCAGGATATTGCCCCCGGTCGAGATCTCGATGCCGTAGCGTGACGGGTCCGCGCCGACGAGTGCGCCGATCGGATCGCCCGACCCGGCCACGTAGATCAGGATCACCTTGCGGCCGTCCTTATCCTTGAGCGCATTGAACAGGCGCTCGACGGTCGCGGTGTAGTCGGTGGTCTTGAGCGGCACATACTCCTCGGCGACCACTGTCGCGCCCGTGCCCTCCAGCGCCTTCTTGAAGGCGGCGATGCCGTCCTTGCCGAAGGCGTAGTCCTCGGCCAGGGTCGCGACATGGAGATTCTCGTCGGGCTTGAGCGCCAGCGCCTGAGCCTGCATGTCCATCGAGGAATTGCGCGAGGTCTTGAAGACGTAGCGGTTGGAATCGGGGCCGGTGAGCGAATCGGCGACAGCCGGCTCCACCATCAGGATCTTCTCGTATTCGGCGGCAACCGGCAGCATGGCCAGCGCCACGCCCGACGAGGTGTCGCCGACCGCAATCAGCGCCTCGTCGTCGCCATAGGCCTCGGCCAGCAGCGCGCGCGCCACGTCCGGCTTGAACTGCGTGTCCTTCTTGATGATCTCGATCTTGCGGCCCTTGACCTCCATCGTGCCGTCGGTCGCGTATTCGAGTCCCATCTCGAAGCCGGTATGGGTCTGTTTGGTGAAGGCCTCCAGCGGCGAGCCGGACATGCCGTGGATCAGCGCGATCTTCACCGGATCGCCGTCCTGGGCGCCGGCTGTGCCCATCGCCAGCGTCGAGGCGGCGAGCGCCAATGCGGCAATAAATTTCCTCATCTTGTCTCCTCCTTCATGCGGGTACCGGCGGAATGCGCGGGGCGCACGAGACCCGGCCGGGCCGAGTTGTCTTGACCTGTGGACATCGGTAAGAGTTGACCGGCGTCGCCGCCCGGCCCGGAAATATGCTCCTCCCATGCGCGCCGTCCGGATCCATTCGGATCTCGTTCAAAGGGACGCCGCCAACTATGGCGCCACTATTCCCGGGACGCGCGAAGGCGGCAATATCGTAGAAATACGCGCGCTGCCCGGGCGGCGGCGGGAGCGATGCGATTGCGATGAGCGAGAACTGGCGGGAAGTCGCCTTTGAACATGCCCCTGTCGGCCTCGTGGTAACGGAGAGCCGGGTTATTCGTGCCTGCAACCCGGCATTCTCGCGGATGTTCGGCTATGAGGTCGCCGAACTGGTCGACCGCTCCTTCGCCTTTCTCTATCCGAGCCATGAGGAGTTCGTGCGCATACGCGACGTCGGCGTAGAGCCGCTGAAGCGCCACAACCGCTATTCCGACGAGCGCATCATGGCGCGCAAGGACGGCAGCCTGTTCTGGTGCCGGGTGCGCGGCCACACGCTGACGCCGGACGACGATCCGCTCAAGAAGGCGGTGTGGAGCTTCGCCGACCTGTCGGATTCGCGCGGCGTCTTGCAACTCTCGACCCGCGAGCGCCAGATCGTCATGCATCTCGGCGAGGGCCGCACCTCGAAGGAGATCGCCCGCATGCTGGAAATCTCGCCGCGAACCGTGGAGGCCTACAGAGCCAGGCTGATGAAGAAGTGCTCGGCGGCCAATGTCGCCGAACTGCTCTCGCACCTGTCGTCCATGCCGCATTGAGGCTGGCCCGCCTGTTGCTTGCCCCGGGCAATGAAGGCGGCCGGTCCGCAACGAAGCTATGAAAGGGAAGGCACCAGGCCGATGAACGCCCCGCTCCGCACGCCGCCGCCACAGGACGCGGAGGCCGCGCGCCTTCGCTCGCAGCGCGTGGCGGCGTCAGGGTCGATCATGGCGGAATGGAGAGACGGGCGCAGCCGGCTCGCCCGCCTGCGTCAGGAGGGAGCGGCCAAGATCAGGTTGCCGCGCCTTGCTTCCGGCCCGATGGAGGCGGTGCTGATCAACACGGCCGGCGGGCTGACGGGCGGCGACCGCCTGACCTGGCATGTTGAGGCAAGCGCGGGCGCCGCCGTGACGGCGACGACCCAGGCCTGCGAGAAGATCTACAGGTCGTCGGAAGGGCGCGCGGAGGTGTCGGCGACCGTCGCGGCGGGCGAAGGGGCGTCGGTCGCCTGGCTGCCGCAGGAGACGATCCTCTTCGACCGCTCGGCCCTGACACGCCGGCTCGAGGCCGAACTGGCGCCCGGCGCGCGCGGCCTGTTCGTCGAGGCCGCCATCTTCGGACGGCGCGCCATGGGCGAGACGGCCGCGACCGTATCGTTCCGGGACCGCTGGCGCATCAGGGCCGGCGGGCGTCTCGTCCATGCCGAGGAGTTCGCGATCGGCCCCGAGGCGGGCGAAACGCTCGCGCAGCGCGCCGTGGCCGGCGGTAAGACGGCGGTCGCCACCGTGCTGTTGGTCGGCGAGGATGCAGAGCAGCATCTCGACGCCGCGCGCGCGGCGTCCGGCGATGCCGGCGGCGCCAGCTTCTGGCGGATAGCGGGAACTGGCAAGCTTCTTGCCAGAATCCTTGCCGAGGACGGCTATGCCTTGCGGCTGCGTCTCGTTCCGCTGCTTTCCCTGCTCAATGGCGAGGCAGGGCTGCCCAAGGTTTGGTCACTTTAGGAGGACGGCCGCCGAATGCATCTGACGCCGAGGGAAAAGGACAAGCTCATGGTCGCCATGGCCGCGATGGTGGCCCGGCGACGGCTGGAACGGGGGGTGAAGCTCAATCATCCCGAAGCGATCGCGCTGATCACCGATTTCGTCGTTGAGGGCGCGCGCGACGGGCGCGGCGTCGCCGAGCTGATGGAGGCAGGCGCCCATGTGATCACGCGCGAGCAGGTCATGGAGGGGGTGGCCGAGATGATCCACGATATCCAGGTCGAGGCGACCTTTCCCGACGGCACCAAGCTCGTCACCGTTCATGAACCGATCCGTTGAGGCCGCAGGATATCCCGATGAAGAAACTGTCCGTCATCACCACGCTGGCGTTTTTCGCGGCCTCCGCGCCGGCGCTGGCCCATCTCGACCCGGGCGGGCACGGCTCCTTCGCGGACGGCTTTTCGCATCCGCTGTTCGGGCTCGACCACGTGCTGGCAATGGTCGCCGTCGGCCTGTGGGCGGCGCTGCTTGGCGGGCGAGCGCCGTGGCTGGTGCCTGCGGCCTTTGTCGGCACCATGGTCATCGGCTTCCTGACGGCACTGGCGGGCGCGCCCCTGCCCTTCGTCGAACCGGCGATCCTCGCCTCGGTCGTGACCATCGGCCTTGTGGCGGCGGTCGCGCTTGACGTGCCCGTGCCGGCCGCCATGGCCATGGTCGGCTTCTTCGCGCTCTTTCACGGCCATGCCCATGGCGGCGAGATGGGCGCGGCGGGCGCCGGCGCCTACGCGGCCGGTTTCGCGGTCGCGACGGCGCTGCTCCATGCGACGGGCGTGGCGGTCGGCGGAACGGTAGCTCGCCTGGCCGGCATGGCCACGGGCCGCATGATCACCCGCCTGGCGGGCGCGGCCACCGCGCTTGGCGGCCTATGGCTGGCGGTTGCGGGGTAGGTGGATGACACCCGCGAAGATGCTGGCCGGCGACGGCGACATCAGCTCCCGAGCGAGCGGCGGGAGACCTGACCGCGCCGTCTGCTTTTCGCGAAAGCCGCGTCACGCCGACAGAACGAAACGGCGCGAGCGTGAACCCGCGCCGTCCTTTCATGCATTGAAGGCCGCGTTATCGCGTAAAGACGGTGACCTCGCCGTCCGCGTCGGTTTCAACCGCCACGACCTGCGAAACATCCACGTCTTGCGCCTCGAGTTCGCTGCTGAGCTCGGCATTCGCCTCGACCGCCGAACGAACCGCTTCGACCGACGAGCTGTTTTCCTCGATCGCGGCATCGAGCTCCGCGGTGTCGGCCGATTCCAGTTCGCTGACGCGCACCACGTTCACCGTGTCCACGCTGGACAGGGCGCTGATCCGGCTGGCGATCATTTCGCCGCGACTGATCGCGGAAACCGCATCGGAAAACGATGCGTCGACCGACGCCGTCGTGCCGGTGTCGATGCCAGCGTCCGGCGCCTCGGCCTGCGCGTCGACATCGGCGCCAGCATTGCCGGTAACACCGACATCGGCGCCCGTGCCGGCATCGCCGCTGACACCCACGCCTGCTCCGACGTCGGCGCCGACATCCGCCCCGACCTGGGCATGCGCCGGTGCCGCAAGCATGGTGGCGCTCAGCAAGGTGGCCGCGGTGGCTGCGATAATGCGTTTCATGACAACTTACCTTTCGGTGGGTTGAGGGATGGTGTCCCTTCCTTCACGTCGGACCGTTCAATGACGGCCCGGCGAGAAACCCTCGACGCGACGGTTGGTTTCGTGCGTCTCGGGACGATTTCAAGGTCATTCCGTGGCTGGACTGTGCAACGCGGGCACGAGGCAAGGAGCCCGGTTCGAGCACGCTATGCGGGGGTAGGACGATGATACCGGGCGAGGTGCTGGTCGGTGACGGCGAGATCGAACTCAATGCGGGGCGCGAGACCGTCATACTCAGGGTCGCCAATACCGGTGACCGGCCGATCCAGGTCGGCAGCCATTACCACTTCTTCGAGACCAACGGCGGGCTCGATTTCGATCGGAAGGCCGCGCGCGGCATGCGGCTCGACATCGCGGCCGGCACGGCCGTGCGCTTCGAGCCGGGGCAGGCGCGCGACGTCACTCTGGTGGCGCTGGGCGGCAGCCGCACGGTCCACGGGTTCCGCCAGCTCGTGATGGGGAAACTCTGATCGATGAGGCGGCCCGACTACCGCCGCTCATCCGCCGGCCGGCTTGGCCGCGGCGTAGATGACGACGTTGCGTCGGTCCTCGTCGAACTCCACGGCGAGAATGTCGCGGATCAGGATCTGGCGCGAATCAATCGCGTGGTAGAGCATGGCGTTGCCCTCCAGTTCCTGCCGCAGCCTCTGGATGTCGTCGCTGCGCTCCTCGAGCTTCTTCTCGATCTCGGCCGGCGGTCCTCCCTGGAGCTGGGCGGCGTCGGGCAGGAAGACGATATCGACCTTGTCCAGACTGGTGGTCATCCGGACGGTCGAGATGTTCTCGGGCGTCTTTTCGATCGCCGCGATCACCCGCTCGGGAACGGCCTCGGCCTCGGTTTCCTCTTCCTCGACCGTGGTGCCGATGATCTTGTCGATCGCCTGCGGGTCGTCGAGCCCCTGCGCGCCGAGCGGGAATGTCTGGGCCGAAGCGGCCACAAGGAACGCCGATGCCGCGAGCGCGTGGATCAGGTTTGCGTCGACGGAACGGGTCGTCATCGGGAATTCCCTTCGGACTGTGGCGCTGTTCGGGCGAGTGACCTTGATAACACGAAACGGGGGAAATGCGTTCCCCCGTCAGGTATTGTCAATGGCTTGTGTCCGCAAGGGTTGCGCGAATCAGCTCGGCTTGCGGGTCACCAGCGTCAGCGCGCCGTCCTGGCTCAGGCTTGCCGCGACCACATGCTCGGACGTCGCGCCCTTTTCCTCGAGCGCCGCGACGATCTCGGGCGAGGCGTCGATGGAATCGCGCAGGTTCTGAAGATCCTGCTCCGTCCGCTGCTCCTCGATCTGCTCGACCTGCGCCTGCGTCTCGGCGGGAAGCTCGGTGATATCCACGACATTGACGCTCTGGATGGCCGGCTGCTGCTGTTGCTGCTGGGCTTCCGGTGCGGGGGTTGGCGCGGGCTGCGTCGTCTGGGCGAGCGCCGGCGCTGCTGCAAGGGCGATCGCGGCGGCGAAGATGACTTGGGATTTCATTGTCTGTCCCTTCTTTCGGGTTTCAGGGTTCGCCTTTCGCGAAAGGCGCACGCACCCCAACCCGCGAATGTGCTCTCGACCCGCCGCACGAAAGGTCATTCCGGGGCGTTTTCGCGGCACAACCATGTCCCGCTAATCAAGAGACCCCGAGGATAAGCCGATGGCGAAACTGTCACGCCACGCCTATGCGCAGATGTACGGCCCGACCGTGGGCGACCGGGTGCGGCTTGCCGACACCGAACTCTTCATCGAGGTGGAGAAGGACTTCACCACCTATGGCGAGGAGGTGAAGTTCGGGGGCGGCAAGGTGATCCGGGACGGCATGGGCCAGAGCCAGGTAACGCGCGCCGACGGAGCGGCCGATACCGTCATCACCAACGCCGTCGTCGTCGACTGGAGCGGCATATACAAGGCCGATATCGGCCTGAAGGACGGACGCATCCACGCGATCGGCAAGGCCGGCAATCCCGACACGCAGCCGGGCGTGACCATCGTCATAGGCCCCGGCACGGAGGCGATCGCGGGCGAAGGAAAGATCGTCACGGCGGGCGGCTTCGACGCCCATATTCATTTCATATGCCCGCAGCAGATCGAGGAAGCACTGATGAGCGGGCTGACGACCCTGCTCGGTGGCGGCACCGGCCCGGCGCACGGCACGCTGGCGACCACCTGCACGCCGGGCCCCTGGCATATCGGCCGCATGATTCAGTCCTTCGACGCCTTCCCGATGAATATCGGCCTCGCGGCCAAGGGCAACGCATCGCTGCCGGCCGCACTCGAGGAGATGGTGCTGGGCGGCGCCTGCGCGCTGAAGCTGCACGAGGACTGGGGCACCACGCCGGCGGCGATCGACTGCTGCCTGTCGGTGGCGGACGATCACGACGTGCAGGTGATGATCCACACCGACACGCTGAACGAAAGCGGCTTCGTGGAAGACACGATCGCGGCTTTCAGGGGCCGCACCATCCACGCCTATCACACCGAAGGTGCCGGCGGCGGCCACGCGCCCGACATCATCAAGGCGTGCGGCTTCCCCAATGTCATCCCTTCATCGACCAATCCGACCCGGCCCTATACGGTCAACACGATCGCCGAGCATCTCGACATGCTGATGGTGTGCCATCATTTGTCGCCCTCGATCCCGGAGGACATCGCCTTCGCCGAAAGCCGCATCAGGAAGGAAACGATCGCGGCCGAGGATATCCTGCACGACATGGGCGCCTTCTCCATCATCTCCTCCGACAGCCAGGCGATGGGGCGCGTGGGTGAAGTCATCATCCGCACCTGGCAGACGGCCGACAAGATGAAGCGCCAGCGTGGGCGGCTGCCCGTGGAGACTGGCGACAACGACAATGCCCGCGTACGCCGCTATATCGCCAAATACACGATCAACCCGGCGATCGCGCATGGCATGTCGGCTGAGATCGGCTCGATCGAGGTCGGCAAGCGCGCCGATCTGGTGTTGTGGAACCCGGCCTTCTTCGGCGTGAAACCCGACATGGTGCTGATCGGCGGCACGATCGCCGCCGCGCCCATGGGCGATCCCAACGCCTCCATTCCGACGCCGCAGCCGGTCCACATGCGGCCGATGTTCGGCGCCTTCGGCAAGGCGCTGACCGCGTCGTCGGTAACCTTCGTGTCGAAGGCCGCCCGCGACGCCGGATTGCGCGGCAGGCTCGGCGTGGAAAAGGAGATGGCGGCGGTAGAGAACACGCGCGGCGGCATCGGCAAGGCAGCGATGAAGCTCAATGACGCCACGCCGGCGATCGAGGTCGATCCAGAGACCTACGAGGTGCGCGCGGACGGCGAGCTGATCACCTGCGAGCCGGCGACTGTGCTGCCGATGGCGCAAAGGTATTTTCTGTTCTAGGCCTTTCGTGACCGTACGGAATCGGGAGAGAACATGATCTACGTCGTCGCCACGCTCACCATCAAGCCGGGCTCGCTGGACGCGCTGCGCGGACCGGCGGCCGCCTGCATCGCCGAAACCCGCAAGGAGAAGGGCTGCATCGCCTACGAGCTGTTCGAGAGCCTCGGCGATCCCGACAAGCTGGTCTTCATCGAGAAGTGGGAGACGCGCGAGGACCTGACCGCGCATTCCAAGCAGCCGCATCTGCTGGCCTGGCGCGACGCGAGCGCGCCGCATCTTATCAAGCGCGAGATCGAGGTCGTCCACCCCGAGAAGGTGGAAAGGTTCTGACTCGGCGGCGATGGAAGATACGTTTTTCCCGACCAGCCAGGCCTATCCGCATGTGCGCATCGTCATGGGCATGGTGGTGGGGCTAGGTATCGCCCGCCTGCTCGGCGGCGTAGCCCGCATCATCCAGCATCCGGGGCAGGTCCCGCTTTATCCGGTACATCTGGCGTGGGTGGCGTCCGTCCTTCTGATGCTCGTCCATTACTGGTGGTGGGAGTTCGGGCTCTTCACCGTGCCGCGCTGGACCTTCGAGGTCTATCTGTTCGTCCTCGCCTATGCGGTGCTTCTGTTCCTGCTGTCGACGCTGCTCTTTCCCGACAGCATGCATGACTATGACGGCTACGAATCGTTCTTCATATCGCGAAGGCGATGGTTCTTCGGCCTCATGGCCACCACCTACGTGTTCGACGTGGTCGACACGCTCATCAAGGGCCGGGTCCATCTCGATCATTTCGGCGTCGAATACCTGATCCGCATCCCCGTCTTCCTCGTGCTTTGCGTCGTGGCCGCGCTGACGGCGAACCGGCGCTTCCACGCCGTCTTCGTCACCTTTACACTGGTCTATCAGGTGTCCTGGATCCTGAGGCTCTTCGATACGCTCGACTGAGCGCCGGGGCCGGGGCACGCAATTGCCACCGAAAAGAAGGCCGCAGCCGCATGAAGCTGTCGATCAATGCCGATTTCACCAAGATGCCGCGTGCCGGGCGCGTCGTCCGCGCCGGCGATGCCGCCGGCCTCGACGCCTTCGACCATGCCCGGCTGGCGCATGACGAGCGGCATCTGCGCCGGCGCGTGATCGAGCTTTCGATGGGCGAGAAGGTGCTTCTCGACCTGCCCGAGCCAGTCGCGCTGGATCACGGCGATCTGCTGGCACTGGATGACGGCCGCTTCGCGCGGATCGAGGCGCAAGATGAGGAGGTGCTGGAGATCGTTGCCCGCGATCCGCTGCACCTGACCGAGCTCGCCTGGCATATTGGCAACCGGCACCTTGCCGCGCAGATCGAGACGGGCCGCATCCTCATCCTGCGCGACCACGTGATCGAGGCGATGCTCCAAGGTCTTGGCGCGACCACGCGCCACATCATCGAGCCGTTCAAGCCGGTGCGCGGCGCCTATTCCCGCCATTCGCACGGTCACGATCATCATCATGGCCACGCGCAGGGCGAAGCGGACAGGTTCGGGCGCCTGCCCGGCGATCCGCATTACGGTCATGACCATGCCTGAAGCGGCGACCGGCCAGACGCTGCTCAGGCTGATGGCATGGCTGTCGCCGGCCTTCCCGGTCGGGTCGTTCAGCTACAGCCACGGGCTCGAGCGCGCCGTGCATGACAGCCTGGTGAGCAATGCGGTGGAACTGCGCGACTGGCTCGGCGCACTCATCGAGTATGGCTCGGCCTGGAACGACGCGGTGCTTTTTTGCGAGGCGACGCGACGCGCGGAAGCAGGTGGGGACCTGGCGGAACTCGCCGAACTCGCGGAAGCGCTGGCAGGGTCGGTGGAACGGCACATGGAGAGTACGCTGCAGGGGCGCGCCTTCATGGAAGCCGCCGGGGCGTGGCCTAACCAGGTTCTTTCACTGCTTCCGGAGAATTGCCCCTATTGCATCGCCGTCGGTGCTCTCGTCGGGGCGATGGGGCTGCCGCGCGTCCAAGCGGCCGCCGCGTTCCTGCAGGCATTTTCGTCCAATCTCGTCCAAGCGGCGATCCGGCTCGGAGTCACCGGCCAGTCGGACGGGGTGAAAACGCTCGCATCGCTCGAGGCGCTGATTGCCGGCACCGCCGGGCGGGCCGCACGTTCGAGCCTCGACGATCTGGGTTCGGTCGCGCTGATTTCGGAGATCGCGGCAATGAGACACGAAACGCAATATTCGAGGCTGTTCAGGACATGAGCATGGTCGGATCAGCGCTTGCCGCAGTTCTTGCGGCCCTCGCGAGCATCCATCTCTACTGGGCCGCTGGCGGCGTCTGGCCAGGAACGGATCAAAAGAGTTGCGCGCGTGCCGTCGCCGGCTTCAGGGGCATCGACCGGATGCCGCCACCGTCCGCTGCCGTGGCCGTCGCGTTCGTTTTGTTCGTCGCCGCCGGTCTGGCGCTTGCGCTTTCCGGAGGTCCAGGATCCGCGTTGCCGGCATCGCTGCTCCTCCTGTTGGGCGTCGGTGCTGCTATCGTCTTCCTCGGTCGCGGCATTGCCGGTTTCACGCCCGCCTGGCGACGCCTGACGCCGGAAATGCCGTTTGCCCGCAACGACGTGCGATGGTTCTCTCCGCTCTGCCTGGGGATAGGCGCCGGCTTCGCCCTTCTCACGATCCGAGGAACATTCGCATGACGTCCCCCAACGGACCCCTTCGCGTCGGCATCGGCGGGCCCCGCGTCCCGATCCACCCTGGACGATCTCGGCTCCGCCACGATCGCTGCCGAAATCGCCGCGATGCGACACGAGACACAGCCAACGCGGCTGTTCAGAAGCTGTAACCGGAGCGGGATCGATCAATCCGACCGGATTGGCGAGAGATCTCCAGCCCCGGCGGAGTTCGTTCCGCTAATATTCCAGCTTCGGATACCAGTCGCTGCCACGGCCTTCCGGGGTAAGGTCGAGAATCGACCACAGCGGGGCTATGTCGGGTGCGTCGCGGGGATCCTGACCGGGATCGGCCATGGCGCCGCTTATCTCGCTCATCCAGAACAGGCGCACGTCGTCGCCATCGCGCCGAAAGACGACAAGCGCGGGGCTTTCCGAATCATCCGCGGCGATCAGGCCGAGATCGTTCGCATAGTCGTCGCCGACGGTCTCGACGAAGTCCAACTGGCGCCAGCCGCGCTCTTCGGCAAAGGCCTTCTGGCGGGCGATCGGGCTGCGGCCGAGTATCTTCAGCGCGACCCTCTGCTTGATGTCGGCGGCATTTCCCTCGACGCCGCCGAGCCAGTTGGTGCACATCGGACAAGGACGCTCGCGGCGCGGGCCGTACATCCAGAAATAGGTGACTAGCGTGTCCTTGTCGCCGAATAGATCGAGCAGACCGAGGTTCCGGCCCGCCTCGTCCAGGAAGCGGTAGTCCTTGGTAATGACAGGTCCCGGCGGCAGGGCCTGCCGCTGTTCGACAAGGCGCGTCATATGCCTGCGGAACTCTATCTCCTCGGCCAGGAGTTCACGCCGCGCTCGGCGATACTCCGCGCTCTCACCCGGAATGCGTCCTTCGGCCTTCTCGGCCAGTTTTCCCGCAGGGATCAGAGGCGTATTCATGGTGATTTCCTTGCTTCATCCTGATGACAAAGTGCCGGCGACGGCCGGTTCGCCGGCGCCATGGTGGCAAGGACGTCTGAGGCGGCGACGATCCGACATCTTCCATGCCCGCGAGACTCGGCTATGGTCTCCGGGTGCAGCCAGATGACGGAGGGATGACGCATGACTACGAGCAACGGACCCCTTCGCGTCGGCATCGGCGGGCCGGTCGGATCGGGCAAGACGACGCTGACGGAGAAACTGTGCAAGGCGATGCGCGCGGACTTCTCGATCGCCGTCGTCACCAACGACATCTACACCAAGGAGGACGCCCTGATGCTGGCGCGTCTGCAGGCGCTGCCGGAGGAGCGTATCATGGGCGTCGAGACCGGCGGCTGCCCGCATACCGCAATCCGCGAGGACGCTTCGATCAATCTCCAGGCGATCGCCGATCTGAACCGCCGGTTTCCCGATCTCGACATCGTCTTCATCGAGTCGGGCGGCGACAACCTGGCGGCGACCTTCTCGCCGGACCTCGCGGACCTCACGCTCTACGTCATCTCCGTCTGCCAGGGCGAGGAGATCCCGCGCAAGGGCGGACCCGGCATCACACGCTCGGACTACCTCGTCATCAACAAGGCCGACCTGGCCCCTTATGTGAATGTCGATCTCGACGTGATGGAGGCCGATGCCGGCACGATGCGCAAGGGCCGGCCGTTCGGCTTCACCGACCTGTCGCGCAATCGCGGCGTCGAGGAGATCGTCGCCTACATCGTCGAGCAGGGTGGACTGGCGGCGGGTCGCGACGCCGCCTGAGCGGCGGCATCCGTCGAAGCGAGTTGCACTCAGGCCCCGCCGGCTGGCATGCTGGCGGCAGCCTAGGAGGACACTATGAGCGTCACCCACCTCGCCGAGCGCGGCCGCGCCAACCTGCCCCATTACGAGGAACGCTGCGATCTTGCCGCCGCCTTCCGCTGGACGGCGCGGCTCGGCATGCATGAAGCGGTCGCCAATCACTTCTCGCTCGCCGTCGACGAGCGCGGCATGCAGTTGCTGATCAATCCGAACATGCGCCATTTCTCGCGCATCAGGGCGAGCGACCTGCTGCTGATCGACGCCGAGGACGCCTCAACGATGGACCGGCCCGACGCGCCGGACCCGACGGCCTGGGGGCTTCATGGCGCCATCCACCGCGCGCTTCCCCACGCGCGTTGCGTGATGCATGTCCATTCGGTCCACGCGACCGTCCTTGCGTCGCTGGCCGACTCCACGCTGCCGCCGATCGACCAGAACTCGGCCATGTTCTTCCGCCGCCACGTTGTCGACGAAGGCTATGGAGGGCTTGCCTTCGAGGAAGAGGGCGCGCGCGTGGCGACGCTGCTGACCGACCCGAAGGTCAAGGTCATGGTCATGGGCAATCACGGCGTGCTGGTCGTCGGCGACACGGTCGGCGACACGTTCGATCGGCTCTACTATTTCGAGCGCGCCTGCGAGACCTACATCAAGGCGCTGTGGACCGGCCGGCCGCTGCGCGTCCTGTCCGACGAGGTGGCCGAGACGGTCGGGCGTCAGATGGACGCCTATCCCGTTGCGTCGGCCAAGCGGCATCTGGAGGAGTTGCGGGCGATCCTCGACGCGGAAGGCTCCGACTACGCCACCTGATCGACCGATCGTCGAAGGCGCTGCGTCCGCAGAAACGTCCCAATTTTGCTCATTTGGCTCGTAGACTGGCCGAAGCCGAGATCATACGCCACGAGGCAGAGCAATGGCAGGACAGACTGGAAGCGCCACAGAGCCGCGGGCGACCGGCCGGCGGATGGCGGTCTGGGCCGCGGTCGTGGCGGTCATCCTGCTGGTACCCGCGATCGGGATGCAGGTCAGCGACGAATGGAACTGGGGGCCGTTCGACTTCGTCTTCGCCGCCGCCCTGCTGTTCGGCGCAACACTGGTGTTCGAGCTGGTGGGCAGGTCTGCCACAACGGCCTATCGCACCGCCGTTGGTGTCGCCGTGGCAACAGCGGTCTTCCTGGTCTGGATCAATGCCGCCGTCGGCATCATCGGCGACGACGAACCCTACAATCTGATGTATTTCGGCGTGCTCGCCATCGGACTTGCCGGCGCACTTGCCGCGCGACTCCGGCCGCAGGGCATGGCGCTGGCGCTGGTTGCGATGGCTGTCGCCCAGATGCTGGTCCCGACGATCGTCTTGGCCGTCCCCGACTTCCGTGGCGTCCTGGCCGAGCCGCCGGGCGTTCTGGGCGTGTTCATCCTCAACGCGTGCTTGGCCGCGTTGTGGCTGACGTCGGGCTGGCTGTTCCGCAGGGCGGCGGCCGCTCCTCCGGGGTGACCGTCAGATCAGGCTTGTCAGCGCCGCGATCGCCGGCCAACGATTTGTCACGATCGCAGCACGATGTCGGCCGGGCGGCTTGCCGCGACGACGCGGCGGGCATTGGGGATGTCGTTCGAGAGCGCCTTGTCCATGGCGCCCGTCTCGTCGAAGCCGTGGCCGAGCCAGCGCCGCACCAGCCGGCTCTCGAGTTCCTCGAGCGGCACGTCGAGCATGACGGTCAGGTCGAACAGGCCGGCCAGTTCCGTCCAGGGCGGTTCGTCGAGCAGCAGGTAATTGCCCTCGACCAAGAGGATGCGGGTTCCGGCCGGCACGATCGCGGCACCGGCGCGCGCAACCTCGATGGAACGGTCGAAGACGGGGATGGCGACGTCGGCCTCGCGGGCCCCGAGGCGGCGAAGCATGACGAGCAGGCCCGCGACATCGAAGGTTTCGGGGGCGCCCTTGCGCGGCTTCAGGCCGCGCGCCTCCAGCACGATGTCATCGAAATGGAACCCGTCCATAGGGACGATCGCCGCCGTTTCGCCGGCTTCGAGCATCCTGGCGAGAACGGCCTCGGCAAGCGTGGACTTGCCGGCGCCGGGCGGACCGGCGATGGCGACCATGAAACGTGGCGCGCCGCCCGCGCGGTCGAGAATCGCATGTGCCAGCGTGGCCGGCTCCCCGCCCCGCTGGCGACCGGCGCGCGGCGGATACCCTAGCCGAGCCATGCGGGATAGTCGCTGACCAGGAGACGCCGCGGCGCCTCGTCCTCCTCCACCGTCGAGAAGCGGGCGACCGGTTCGGCGAACCAGTTGTCGGTCGAGTCGTCGTTGACGGTCGAAACCTCGCCGATCAATACATCTCCCTGCTCGGCCCAGAACGCGTGCCAGACGCCGGGCAGCAGCGTCACGCTCTCGCCCGGCGCGAGCCGCAATATGCCGCCCGGCTCCAGGCGCCGGACAATGCCGTCGCAGGGCACCTCGACGGGCGCGGCGTGATCGATCGCGCCCTGCGCGTCGGGCATGTAGAGCTTGAGGGCGAGGGTCCCGCCGCCGCGATTGACGATGTCCTCGGCCTTGACCCAGTGCCGGTGCATGGGCGCGACCTGGTCCTTACGCGAGATCATGATCTTTTCGGCATAGAGCATGCCCGACCCCTGGGCGAGATCGGCGGCGCGGCCGTTGCGCACCGTGAACAGGAACAGGCCCGTGCGGTCGAAATCGCCCTTGCCGTAATCCGTCACGTCCCAGCCAAGACGGGCCTCGACAATGCCGGCGATCTCCTCGCGGCGCGTCTTCATGTCGTCGGGAGACATGGCCGCGAAGGGCGGCAGCACATAGCCGAAGGACGCGATGAAGCGCTCGGCCCGGTCCAGGATGCAGTTGATGTCGGAACGTTTCATGGCGGGAAGCTGCGAAGAAGAGCTGGCCGCGAACCGTATCGCGCAGGCCCCTCCCCGCCAAGCCTCGCGCAAGCAAAACGGCCGCGGGCGACGCCGCGGCCGTCGGTTGCGATTCGTGCCGTTACATACCGGCCGTGTGCTTCTTGATCAGGGCCGAGGCCTCCTCGACCAGGGTTTCGGCCTCGAGACCCTTGCCCTTCATCTCCTCGATCCAGGCATCGATCACCGGCTGGGCGGCGTCCTTCCAGCGCTGCGTTTCTTCCTCGTCGAGGGTAACGATGTTGTTGCCGGCCTTCTCGGCGATGGCGAGGCCCGCCTTGTCGCCCTCGTCCATCACCCGCCCAAACAGGGCGGCCGCCTCCATGCCAGAATTGGCGTCGATCACCGCCTTCAGGTCGTCAGGCAGATTGTCGTAGGACGCCTGGTTCATCGCCACCACGAAGGTCTGCGTGTAGAGGCCGTTCTCGCCGGAGAAGCCGGTGTGGTTTTTCACCAGTTCAGCGACCTTGAGGGCCGGGGTGACCTCCCAGGGGATTGTCGTGGCGTCAATGACGCCCTTCGACAGCGCCTCGGTCACGGCCGGAACGGGCATGCCGACCGGCGTGGCGCCCAGCTTCTCCAGCATCTGGTTGATGACGCGCGAGCCGCCGCGGATCTTCAAGCCTTTCATGTCGTCCAGCGAGGCGACCGGGTTCTTGGAATGGATCAGGCCCGGCCCATGCGCGTGCCAGGCGATCACCTTCATGCCGGCGAACTCTTCCGTGCAGCGTTTCTCGCAATATTCCTGGATGGCCCGCGAGGTCGCCTCCCCGGTCGTCATCATGAAGGGCAGTTCGAACACCTCGGTTGAGGGGAAACGGCCCGGCGTATAGCCGATCACGGTCCAGATCAGGTCGACGACGCCGTCCTTGGCCTGGTCGACGAGTTCGGGCGGCTTTCCGCCCAGCGCCATGGCGTCGTACTGCTCGATCTTGAGCCTGCCGTCCGACTCCTGCTGGACCTTCTCGATCCAGGGCTTGATGGCCTTGGCCGGAATGGTCGCCTGCGGCGGCAGCATCTGGTGGAAGCGCAAGGTGACGTCCTGCGCGAACGCGGTGGCGGCCAGCGCGCCGAGCGCGGCGGCGGTCGCCAGAATGGTCTTCACGGCTTTCATCGGAGATCCTCCCATCGGTTCCAAATTAGTTATGCCATAAAACAAAATCGCCGCCAACTCCCACGAAGAGCGGGTTCAGTCGGTCATCAGGGCAAGGCCGGGCACGCGCGCCATCAGATCGCGGTCGCCCGACACGAAGATCAGATTGGCCCGCGCCAGCCTGGCGTGTTCGCGCGCGACCGCCTCCGCGCGCGCGCCTTCGCGCAATTCGATAGCCTCGACGATGGCGCGGTGATGGCCCTGGCCGATGACCAGCGACTTGCGGAAGGCGGGAATGTCGGTCTGGGCGTTGAGGAAGGCGCTCGGGCCGGCGAAAGGCAGGGCGACGGAGCGCTCGATCTCGCGGCGCAGTATGGCGCTGCCGCAAAGGCCCGTCAGCATGTCGTGGAAGGAGGCGTTTCTGGCCACATAGGCGTCGAAATCCATCGCGTCGACCGGCACCGCCACGATGGCGTCGAGTTCGGCCACCACGTTGCGGATCGCCACCATGCGCGCCGGCGGCACACCCCGTTCGGCCGCGAGCCGGGCGGCCGTGCCTTCCAGCACCCCGCGCAGTTCGATCGCGTCGATGACTTCCTCGCGGGTGAAGGAGCGGACAGCGAAGCCCCCCGACGGTATCTGCTCCAGGAGGCCTTCCTGCTCGAGCCTGGCGAGAGCGGCTCGCAGGGGCGTGCGCGACAGGCCGAGGCGTTCCGACAGGGCGACCTCGGACAGCCGCTCCCCCGGAGCCACCCCGCCCGAATAGACGAGGTCCCTCAGCCCGAGCAGCGCCTTGAGCGACTGCGACATCGCCAGCCTCCCTGAACCATTCGGAAGTACACGATGTATACAGACGCCTTGTCAAGCGCCGACCATGCTGGCAGTTAGGGCCCGTTCCAGGGTCCGATCGCGACCGAGCCCGCACATCTTCCGGAGGACACTCCATGCCCGTTGCCGCTCCCCCCTTCCGCGCCGACCATGTCGGCAGCCTATTGCGCCCCGATTCGGTGAAGGCGGCGCGCAAGCGCCACTACGAGGAAGGCGCGATCGACGCCGCCGAACTGGCCGCGATCGAGGACGAGGCGATCCGCGGCGTGGTGAAGCTGCAGGAGGAAGCGGGCCTACCGGTGGTCACCGATGGCGAGATGCGCCGCGCCTACTGGCATTTCGACTTCATGGGCGGCCTCGAAGGCATGGAGATCGTCGAGGGCGAGGCCAATGTGAAATTCGCGGGCATAGCGCTGTCGGCCCGGCCGGTCATCACCGACCGCCTCGACTTCCCGGCGGACCATCCCATGCTCGACCATTTCAGATATCTGGCCTCGGTGGCCGGCGTGACGCCGAAGATTTCCATCCCCGGCCCGAGCTGCGTTCATTTCCGCACGCGGCCGGAGGACATCGCGCCTGCCCGCTACAAGGACGAGGAACAGCTCTTCGCCGACATCACCGACACCTACAGGAAGGCCGTGGACGCGTTCTACGCGGCGGGCTGCCGGTACCTGCAGATGGACGACATCTTTTTCGCCTATCTGTGCGACCCCAGGCAGCGCGCCGAGCGCAAGGCGCAGGGCCAGGATCCGAACTTCCTGATCGACCGCTATGCCCAGATGATGAACGACGCCATCAAGCACCGGCCGTCCGACATGGTGATCGGCATGCATATGTGCCGGGGCAACTTCAAGTCGACCCACGCCGCCGAGGGCGCCTATGATCCGGCGGCCGACGCGGTGTTCAACAAGACCGGCGTCGACATCTTCTTCATGGAATACGACACCGACCGGGCGGGCGGACTGGAGCCTCTCAGGCTCCTGTCGAAGGGCAGGCAGCGCGTCATGCCGGGCTTCATCACGACCAAGACCGGCGAACTGGAGAAACTGGACGACCTGAAGCGCAAGTTCGACGAGGCCTCGCGCCATGCTGATATCGACCAGCTTGGCATAGCGCCGCAATGCGGCTTCGCCTCGACCCAGGAAGGCAACACGATCACGGTCGACGACCAGCGGCGCAAGCTCGATCTCGTCGTGAAAACGGCCGAGGCGATCTGGGGCGGCGTCGACAAGTGAGCGGTCAGGCCGCTTCCGCGCTCTCGAAGAACGTGTATCGCCCGCGCCCCGCGGCCTTCGAGCGGTAGAGCGCGGCGTCGGCGCGCGACAGGAGCTCGTCGGTGCTGGTCCCGTCATGCGGTGTCAGCGCCACGCCGATCGAGACGCCGATGGCCACGCTGTGGGCGCCGGCGCTGAACGGGCGCTCGAAGGATCGCACCAGCCGTCCGGCCAGCACGGCCGCGTCCTGCCTTGTGTGGATGCCGGTCTGGATGACGGCGAACTCGTCGCCGCCCAGCCGCGCCACCGTGTCGTGTTCGCGTATGGTGGCCGAAAGCCGCCGGGCGATGTCGACCAGCAGATCGTCGCCGGCCTGATGACCGAAGCGATCGTTGACCGGCTTGAAACCATCGACGTCGAGGCAATGTATGGCAGCGAGGCCACCGCGCCGCGCAAGCGCGATTGCCTTGCCCAGGCGGTCGGCGAACAGCAGCCGGTTGGGCAGGTCCGTCAACGCGTCGTGGTGGGCCATGTGCGCGATCAGGGCCTGGTTGCGCCGCTGTTCGGTCACGTCGAGATAGGTGGTCAGAAAGCCGCCTCCCTCGATCGGCACGCCGCGAACCTCCATGATCATACCGTTCGGGCGGGTTCGCTCATAGTGATGGGACCGCCGCTTGCGGACCAGCGCCATGCGTCTGGCGACGTGGTCCACGGCCGGGCCGGGGCCGTACTCGCCGCGTTCGGCGTTGAACCAGAACAAGTCCTCGAGCGTCGGCAGGCCATGTCGGAACAGGCTGTCGGGATAGTCGAGCAAGCGCTTCAGCTCCTCGTTGCACAACACCATGCGCAATTGTTCGTCGAACAGCGTGAGACCGCCCGGAAAGTTGGAGATGACGGCTTCGAGCAACCGGACGCGGTCGCGAAGCATGGCGGTATCGCAGGCCGGCGTTCCTGCCAGCGCCGGGTCCGCCGCCTCCATGACGGACGGCGCCAACGCGTCTTTTGAACCGTATGTCGCCACCATGCCCCGCCACGCCGATTCCCGTATCAGAGATTGCTAAAGGTATTTCCTTGCATTTGACTTAAAGGAAGGCGGGCCGACGGCTTGGCGGGCGTGGCCTTTTGGTCTATGCCCGGGGAACGGCCCTGGAAGGGCAGGGCCGTATATGGCGTTCGAGCGGCGGGCGAACCGAAGACGTGTCCCTTTCTGCATCCATGACCGGTCTTTCGAGGGCATTCGCGCTGCTGCTGGCGCTGACGCTGGCCGCCTGCAACACCGCCGACACGCTGGCGATCTCACCACCCTCGCCGGTCGTCGTCGAAGGCTTCGATCCCGACAAATACGCCGCCATCGTGGTCGATGCGTCGAGCGGCCAGACGCTCTACCAGGCCAATGCGAACGCGTCGCGCTATCCCGCCTCGCTCACCAAGATGATGACGCTGTATCTGCTGTTCGAGGCGATCGACGAGGGCCGCGTGGCGCGCGACGCGCGCATTCCGGTCTCAGCCAATGCGGCCTCGAGACCGCCATCGAAACTGGGCTTGCGGCCGGGGGAGTCGATCGCGGTGCCCGACGCCGTCAATGCGCTGTGCGTGAAATCGGCCAACGACGTGGCGACGGCCGTGGCCGAATTCCTGGGCGGCAGCGAGGAGAATTTCGCCCGCATGATGACCGCCAAGGCGCGGAGCCTGGGCATGACGGCGACGGTCTTTCGCAATGCGTCCGGCCTGCCGGATGCCGGCCAGCGCTCGACCGCGCGCGACATGGCCGTGCTGGGGCTGGCGCTGCGCAAGCGCTTTCCGCACCACTATCATCTCTTCGGCCAGACGGCCTTCGCCTATGCCGGCAAGTCGATCCGGGGCCACAACCGCCTTCTGGAGGAAGCCGGCATCGACGGCATCAAGACGGGCTACATCCGCGCATCGGGCTTCAATGTCGCGACGTCCGTGCGCCGCAACGGACGCAGCCTCGTCGTCGTGGTGATGGGCGGCAAGTCGGCCAAGGCGCGCAACGGCCACGTCGCCGATCTGATCGACCGGCATATCCCGCGGGGCGGCGCGATACCGGGCGTGGGAATCGCCTTCCGCTGACCCGCCGGATCGACGGGCGGCGGGCGCAATGTCCGAGGCCGTTCCCGGCCCCGTGCGAACCGTCGCGCCCGATCAAACGCACAGGGAGATTCGCGGCGGCGACATTGACGATCAGGATCGCAAGGCTCGCGGGTCTGATCCGATCCGGGCTCGCCTCGCCAATCCAGCGATGTTTTGGTCGTTGAAGCGCTGCGCCGCATGGGCTATGCAGCCCTTGGCCGGCACCCGTAGCTCAGCTGGATAGAGCGCTGCCCTCCGAAGGCAGAGGTCACAGGTTCGAATCCTGTCGGGTGCGCCACTTTCAGTCTGTACGACCCGGAGACATGGGTAACAGAATGTACCTAAGACATGGGTAACACCTTTGGCCCGAACGGGTTCGGTGACGGCCTTGTCATGGAAGGGGTATTCGAGGTCTTGGAGGCCGCAATAAGGTCGCGGCGATGGGCTGTAGCGCTCGGCCGGGCAGCCCATGTCGAGCGCCCGATGCGGGCGTTCGGTGTTATAGACCTAGATGAAGTCGTCGAACCGGCGGATGACTTCGGCCGTGTCTCTGGATCGCATGGCGCGGCAGTGGCGGCGCTTCCGAAGCACCCTCCCCGCCAATTGATCTCGGCCATCATGAGGCGTATCAGCGAGGCGGTGACTGCGGGAGGCTGGCGCGGCTGTCCGTTCCTCAACGCGGCGGCCGAGTATCCCGATCCAGCAAGCCCTGTACGGCAGGCGATCAATGCGCGCCGCGCCTGGTATCACGACAGCCTGGAGAACCTTCTCGCAGAGGACGGCGATCCGACGCCTTCCGTCACTGCTTCCCTTCTCGTCGCGCTTTCGGACGGTCTGCTCGAAAGTGCCTATCTGGACGATGCCGAAAGCGTCCCTGCCCTTGTCCGCGAGGCGGTGGCGAGACTGCTGGACCGATGAACGCCGCTCGCCGCACCGCCACCGGTCTACGCCGGTTTCTGGATCTTGAGCAGCAGCGCCACTGGATAGAGGGCAAGGCGACCCCGCGCGACGCCGACGAGCGCTCGGAGTCTCCGGAACAGCGGCTCAAATACGTCGCACGTTTTCAGAAGCTCCTCGGTCGCCCGCAGGCGCAAGACATTCTGGAGATCCTCAGGCTCTACGGCCGGAACTGCATCCCCATCCCGCGCAAGACGGAGCGTCACTACTGGTCGGTGTCCTGTCTGCCATCGAGTCCCGACAAGCCGCTCGTCCGCGTCAATGCAAGCTGGATGGAGCTTTTCACGATCCATGCGGACGGCGAGGACATCCGAGCAAGGTTCTTGGTGCATCTTTCGGATCTCACCACGGACCATTCTCTCGCGCAGAGCGATGTGGATGAGGAGTTTCTCGAAAGCTGCGTCGCGACGCCCGAAGATGTCGGCTATTTCTTCCCGCGCGGCGAGGACATTTTCGGGATCACAGTGCGAAGCGCCGCCTCGATCCGCAAGTGCCTCGCCACACCCCGGCTGGTGCGCGCCATTCGGACTTTCAATCTGACGCACATGAACCGGGGCCGGAACGCCTATCAGGCGAGCCACTGCCATAGTCTGGCGGATTACCTGCTGGACGATTGAACGGGTCCACCGCCCGATCGGTCATCCCGCCTCGATGCCATCAAGGAACGCCATGAGTTCCCTGGGGTCATGCGCCACCTGGTGCCGATCCTCCGGATAGGCCCCGCTGCGCACGTCGGCCGCGAACTCGCTGAAGGCGGCAATGCGCTCGCGCTGGAGGCGATCGAACTCTCCGGCGAAATTGCGGTATGTCCTGGCGTGACGCGGAACGTGACCACGGTTCTGACCCAGCACGTCGTCCGCGAAGAGATACTGGCAGTCGCAGCCGCTTCCCGCGCCCATCGAGATCATGAACAGCGAGGTGCGCGCGCTGATCGCGGCCGCGATCGCGGAAGGCACGACTTCGATCTCGGCGCCGAACGCGCCGGCGGCTTCAAGCGCCTTGACGGCGTCGTAGACCTGCCGCGCGCTGGCGGCGGTCTTGCCGACGGCCTTCAAGCCGCCGGTCCAGGTCGCGCGCGACGGGATCAGCCCGACATGGCCGAAGACCGGGATCGCTTCCTCGGCGAGCCGGCGGATCGTGCCGAGGCTCGCGCTGCAATAGACCGCGTCGGCGCCAGCCTTGTACAACCTGAAGGCCCAGCGCACGAAATCGTCGGCCGTGCCCACTTCGTAGAAGTTCTCGCCCGGCACCGCGAACAGGCTCGGCGCCACTTCCCGGAAATGCGGCAGGAGCATCAGCGAGGGCGGCACCGACACCATGTCGATGGCCGCCTTCTCGGCCGCCTCCAGTTCCTCGACCGTCTCCACGCGCAGCATGGTGAATTGATGCCTGCCCTTCATGGCGCGGATGTCGGCGACCGTCGGCCTTGTGCGGTTCACGTCGTCCTCCTCCAACGCGGCGATCACGCCGCCAGCAGCGACTTCAGCCTGTAGTCCGACAATGCCAGACGCGCACGGTCGGGCATGGCGCGGCGCGCGATCAGCATTTCGGCCAGCCTCACCTCCCTGGCCACGGAATTTCCCGGACCGATGCCGCTGGCGGCGACAAGCCTTCCGTCGTCGGCAAGATGAAAAAGAACGAACGCACCATTGCCAAGGTCCCGGCGCACGGTCGTTACGCCCTCATCCGCGAGGCCGGCGATGTGCAGGCTCATTTCATACTGATCGGACCAGAACCAGGGCACAGAGGCATAGTTCTCCCCGGCGCCGAGCATGTTGCGCGCGGCAAGCAAACCCTGCTCCTGCGCGTTGCGCCAGGCTTCCAGCCGCACCCGCCGGCCGCCATAGACCGCGAGCGGGAAGGAGCAGCAGTCGCCGGCGGCTAAGATGTCCGGGTCGCTCGACCGCAGCCTGGCGTCGACAGCGACGCCGTTGTCGACCGCAAGCCCGGCGGCGGCGGCCAGTCCGGTTTCGGGTATCGCGCCGATGCCGATCACGGTACTATCCGCTTCGATCGCGCGGCCGTCGGCCAAGGCGATACGCACCCGCGCATTGTCCGCCTCAACCGAGACGATCGCGATGCCCAGAACCACCTCGACGCCGTTGCCCGCATGCAGCTTATGGACGATTTCGGTGACCGCTTCGGGCACGCCGCGTTTGAGAATGCGCTCCTGCGCCTCGATCAGCGTCACCTCCGCGCCGCGCCGGCGGGCCGACGCCGCCAGTTCGAGGCCGATGAACCCGCCGCCGACGATGGTGACCCGCCGGCCGGGCGTCATTTGCTCGCGAAGCGCAAGCGCATCGTCGAACGTGCGCAGATAGGCGATGCGCGGCGAGGCCGGCGCGATCGCGAGGCGCCGGGGGGAAGATCCCGTGGCCAACAGCAGACGCTCGTAGGAAAGGGAGCGCCCGTCGGCGAGAACGACGGAGCGGGCCTCGCGGTCGATCGCCGTCACCGGCGAGCCGGCCAGGAAGGCGATCCGTAGATCGGCCAATTGTTCGAAGCTGGCGATCACCCTGGGGGACGGCTGGTCGTCACCGGTCATGGCGTCCTTCGACAGCGGGGGGCGCTCATAGGGCGGATGCGGCTCGCCGCCGACGAGCGTCACCCGCCCCTGATAACCGCCTTCGCGCAGCGCAAGCGCGGCCCGAGCACCGCATTCGCCCGCGCCAACAATGACCATCCCGGCATCCACCGCCGTCATCCTATCTGGAGATAGACCTTTCCGGCCTCGACCCGGACCGGATAGGTGCTCAGATTGACGCAGGCCGGCGCGCCGCGCGCCGCGCCGGTCTTGTAGTTGAAGCGCCCATTGTGCTTGGGACATTCGATGATGTCGTCCATCACCAGCCCGTCGGCCAGATGCACCCGCTCATGCGTGCACAACCCGTCCGTGGCGAAATACTCGTTGTCGGGGCTGCGATAGACGGCAAAGGTGCGGTTGCCGTGGTCGAAGCGGATCACGTCCTCTTCGTCGATCTCGTCGGCCGAGCAGGCCTCGATCCATTCGCTCATTGCGATGTCTCCTCCTCCGTCTTCACGTCCGCGGGCTAGCAGCCGCCTGCGTCTCGATCCGGTGCAGTTCCTCGCGATAGGGCTTCGCCGTCGCCGGCAGCTCGCGCCTGACGAAGTAGTCCTCGTTGCGAAGCTGGCGCAGGAAGGCGGGCAGCATTTCGCGGTAGCCGTCGAGGATCGAGCGGTTCGGCGCCGGCAGGTCGTGCTTTATGAGCTCGTGCAGGGCAGGCAGCGCGTGATAGGGCACCATGGGGAACATGTGGTGCTCCACGTGATAGTTCATGTTCCAGTAGATGAACCGGCTGATCGGGTTCATGTGGACCGTGCGGCTGTTGAGCCTGTGATCGACGACGTTGTCGGCCAGGCCGCCATGCTGCAACAGCCCGGTCATCACGTGGTGCCAGGCGCCATAGAGCCTCGGCAGGCCGACGAACATCAGGGGCAGGAACGAACCGAGCCAGACCGCGAGCGCGATCGTGGCCGCATAGCTCGCGACCCAGATGCGGGCGACGCGGATCGCCTTGTGCTGCTCCATCTCGGGGATGAAGGCCGCCTCGGCCGCGCTCAGGCGCCCCGAGGCGTTGCGCAGCATGTCGCCAACGGCGTGCCAGACGTCGACAAGGCCGACGAAGTTCAGGATCAGACGGACGAGATCGGGCGGGCGCATGACGGCGATCTCGGGATCGCGGCCCACGACGATCGTGTCGGTGTGATGACGGGTATGGCTCCAGCGCCATGTCACTGGGTTGCGCATGATCATGAACGAAGCAAGCTGGTAGACGGCGTCGTTCATCCATTGGGTCCTGAAGGCGGTGCCGTGGCCGCATTCGTGCCAGCGCGAGTCGGCGGCCGAGCCGTAGAGCACGCCATAGACGGCGAAGAAGGGGACACACCACCAAGTGCCCCAGAACGAGGCCGCAGCCGCGCCGCTGACCGCCATCGCGCCGAGCCATATCGCGGTGTCACGCATCGCTCGCGCGTCCGAGCGCTTCATCAAGGCCTTCAACTGCTTGCGCGGCACATCCGTGTGATACCAGTCGGCCGCCGCAAGACCCATCTCGACCGCCCGCCTCGCGTCGCGGCCGGTCAGGCTGTAATCCCGCGTGGTGATCGCCGCGTCCATGCCGATGCCTCCGCCCGGTCCATGCGTCACGTGCAGCAAGTGCTACCCGACCGGGAGCACGCTTGGCAATCAAGCCTTGATAGTTCCTATCAATCCTATCATGATATAGCTGATCTGGATGATGAAAATCCTTCACGGAGCGAGATGTGCCGAAGCGCCCGACCGTTGCCGACATCGCACGCGAGGCCGGGGTCGGCGTCGCCACCGTCGACAGGGTCCTGAACGCCCGGGCGCCGGTGCGCGCCGAGACCGCGCGCCGCGTCTACGAGGCGGCGGAGGCGGTCGGCTATCACGGCACCAGCCTCATGCGGCGCCGCGCCCAGGAGGCGCTTCCCAGCCACCGCTTCGGCTATCTGCTGCAGCGACCGGACCAGATCTTCTATCAGGACTTCGCGCGCGAACTGCGCGAGGCGACGGCCGCGCCACATGCGGGATTCCGCTCCGATGCGCTCCTGTCGTTCCTGCCGTCGCAGAAGCCCTCCGACATCGTCGAACACCTTCGCGACATGGCCCGCAAGGTCGATGCGATCGCCATGGTCGCTGTGGATCATCCCGCCGTCACCACGGCGGTGGCCGAGATCGAGCGGTCGGGCAAGCCGGTCTTTTCCTTGCTGTCCGATTTCGCGCCAGGGGTCCGGCGCGGCTATATCGGCACCAACAACCGCAAGGTCGGACGCACCGCCGGGTGGCTGGTCGCCAAGGCGGCGCCTGTGAAGGGCAAGGTCGCTATCTTCGTCGGCAGCCATCGCTTCCACGGTCATGAGATGCGCGAGATCGGCTTCCGCTCCTATCTGCGTGAGACGGCGCCCGAGCTGGAGCTGATCGACACGCAGGTCTCGCTCGAGGACGACGATCTCGCGCATGAGGCGACGCTCGACCTCTTGCGCCGGCATCCGGATCTCGTCGCCATCTACCTCGCGGGAGGCGGTACCGAGGGCGCCATTTCGGCTCTTCGCGAGGAGGCGGTTGCCCCGAGTCAGGTGCTCATATGCAACGAGATCAACCCGGTGACCCGCGCCGCGCTGGCCGACAATATCGCCACCGCCGTCATCGCCACACCGTTGCGGGCCTTGTCGGCCACGCTCGTGGCGCAGATGGCCAATGCCGTCGGCGGGCATGACGCGGACCCACCGGGCCAGACATTTCTCCCCTTCGACATCTACGTCTCCGAAAACATCTGAACCGCCGTCGCGGCGCCCACCGGTCGAACTCCGCCCAGTCTGACGGGTCGCGGCCTCACGCGCCGCCGCGACCCGCCGGCGCCCCTGCGAGACGGCCAAGCCAAATTCGCCCGAACGCGGAAGATCGTCCTTGACGGCCAGAGTCAAAAATGGAATGAATATTCCACAATACATGATATGCGGTGTATTCATTCTGGACATCGTGTTTCACGCCAGGCGGCCAACGACGGGGCCAGATACCGTCACTTCGGGAGACGGATCGTACCGCCGGTTTCCCTGGCAAGAGATCCGGGACGATCCGGTGCCACCGGATGTCAAAATGTGGAGGAGGTTGAAATGAAGAAGCTTCTGATGGGTGCCGCGCTGTCGGCATTGATGTGCGCAAGCGCCGCCGCCGAGACGGTCGGCGTGTCGATGGCGCTGTTCGACGACAATTTCCTGACCGTCCTGCGCAACGGCATCCAAGAACAAGCCGACGGCATGGACAATGTCGACGTGCAGATCGAGGACGCCCAGAACGACGTCGCGCGGCAACTCGACCAGATCAATAATTTCATCGCGTCCGGGGTCGACGCGATCATCGTCAATCCGGTCGACACCTCGGCCACCGAGGCGATGTCGAACGCGGCTTCCACCGCGGGCGTGCCGCTTGTCTATGTGAACCGGCAGCCGATCAACGTCGACTCGCTGCCCGACGATCAGGCGTTCGTCGCTTCCAACGAGATCGAATCCGGCACGCTCGCGGCCTTCGAGGGCTGCAAGCTGCTGAGGGCGGCCGGCAAGGCCGGCGGCGCCAAGATCTACGTGCTCATGGGCGAACTCTCGAACCAGGCCGCCGTGCAGCGCACGAAGGACTTCCACGACGTGATCGGCATGGACATGTGCTCTTTTATCGAGATCATCGACGAGCAGACGGCCAACTGGTCGCGCGACGAGGCACAGGACCTGATGACCAACTGGCTGTCGTCCGGCAACGAGTTCGATGCCGTGTTCTCCAACAATGACGAGATGGCGATCGGCGCCATCCAGGCCATGAAGGCAGGGAACGTCTCGATGGAAGACGTGATCGTGACCGGCGTCGACGCGACCCAGGACGCGCTGGTGGCGATGCAGGCAGGCGATCTCGACGTCACCGTCTTCCAGGACGCTCACGGCCAGGGCGGCGGCGCGCTCGATGCCGCCTTGAAGCTGGCGCGTGGCGAGGAGGTCGATCAGAAGGTCTATATCCCGTTCCAGCTCGTGACGCCGGCCAATGTCGGCGATTTCCTGGCGAAGAACTAGTGGAATGAGCCGGCGTCCGGTCCCGCCCGACATTGCGTTCGGGGCCGGATGTCAGGGCGACTGATATAGACCGGCATGCGAATGCCGCGAACTGAGCACCGGTTCGAAGATAACAGATGACGGGCGGCAGTCCGGCGCCGCCCGCGTCCGCGGGACACCCGTTCAGCATCGGCTGCGGCCGGGAAGCCGGGGAGGAGCGATGATGTCCGATACCACTCACGGAGTTGGCGGACTGACCTTCGACGCATCGAAGCGCGTCTGGCCGAACGAACTGAACGTGTTCGGCGCGCTGGTGCTGATCATCATCGTTTTCGAGATGCTCGGGGCCCTTCTCATGGGGCAGAGCTTCCTGTTCGATTCCCAGGGCCGGTTCGGTTCGATTTTCAACGAGCAGCGGCTCTACATCATCGTCCTTCAGGTTTCGATCGTCGGCATCATCGCGATCGGCGTGACCCAGGTGATCATCACGGGTGGGATCGACCTGTCGTCGGGCTCGATCGTGGGTGCGACGGCCATGATCGCGATGAGTTTCGCGCAGGTCGCCGAGGTCAACGGTCAGCCCAACCCGAAGGCCATCTTCCTGGAGCAGGGGTGGGTCGACCTGCCGGTCATCGTGCCGGTGCTGGTCGGGCTCGCCTGTGGCGTGACCGCCGGCCTCGTCAACGGCCTGCTTATCGCCTATACGCGCATACCGCCCTTCATCGCGACGCTCGGCATGATGGTGACGGCGCGCGGCATCGCCAAATGGTGGTCCAAGGGCCAGCCGATCTCGTTTCCGACGCAGGAGTTCGCGACGATCGGCAATGGTTTCGGCGGCTGGATGCCGGTGTTCATCTTCGTGGGGCTGGCGATCCTGTTCCAGCTCATCCTGAAATACACCGTCTACGGCAAGCATACCTATGCGATCGGATCCAACGAGGACGCCGCGCGCATGTCGGGCATCAACGTCTACCGGCACAAGGTGCTGGTCTACGCCATCGCCGGCATGCTGGCCGCGCTGGCCGCGCTGGTGCTGAGCTCGAAGAACCTCACCGCGCAGGCCGGCATGGGCGTCATGTACGAGCTCGACGCCATCGCCATGGCCGTGATCGGCGGCGTGTCGTTGGCAGGCGGGAGGGGCTCGATCGTCGGCACGGTGATCGGCGCGCTGATCTTCGGCGTCATCATCTCCGGATTCACCTTCCTGCGCCTCGACGCCTATTATCAGGAGATGGTCAAGGGCGCGATCATCGTCGGCGCGGTCGTGCTGGACCAGTGGCGGCAGCGCTATCGGGCTCTCCATGCGTGAGGACAGGAAGATGGACGACGTCATTCTCGAAACCCGCGACCTCACCAAATATTATGGCGGCATCCACGCGCTGGAGGGCGCCAACTTCGTCCTGCGCAAGGGCGAGCATGTCGCGGTGATGGGCGACAACGGCGCCGGCAAGTCGACCTTCGTGCGGCAGATAACCGGGGTGGAGCGGCCGACACGCGGCGAGATCATCTTCGACGGCAAATCGGTGAGTTTCGCGGGGCCCATCGAGGCGCGCGAGGCCGGCATCGAGACGGTGTTCCAGTCATTGGCGCTGGCCGACGACCTCAACGTGCCGGACAATCTGTTTCTCGGCCGGGAAAAGATCCTGTTCAATCTCGGCCCCTTCTCGATCCTGGACTACAAGGGCATGCGGGAAGCCACCCTGGAGGGACTGAGGAAAACCGCGGTCAAGATCCCCAATATCAAGAACACGATCCGCCACATGTCAGGAGGCCAGCGGCAATGCGTGGCGATCGCGCGCACGGCGACCTTCCATTCCAAGCTGACCATCATGGACGAGCCGACCGCCGCGCTCGGCGTGCAGGAAACCGAGCAGGTGGAAAACATCATCCGCAACCTCAAGGAGCAGGGCGAGCCGCTGATCCTGGTCAGCCACAACATGCGGCAGGTGTTCGATCTGGTCGATCGCATCGTCGTGTTCCGGCGCGGGCGCATCGTCGCCAACCTGCGCAAGGACGAGACCGACGGCCAGGACGTGGTCGCCCATATCACCGGCGCGAAGACTGGCGCGGAGTATCAGAACGCGGCGTAAGGAAACGCAAGCTCCGCAAGCGCTGGATCGCAGTGACGGGCGGTCCGCGCCGGCGGCTGGACGGGCCGATCGCTCGGACATCGGCAATTTCGCGCGAGGAGAGGGCTCCCGCGCCAGAAGGAAAGCAACGCGCATGACAGTCAGATTTGGTCTCCTGGGCGCGGGGCGCATCGGCAAGGTGCACGCCGGGGCGGTTTCCCTGAACCCGGCCGCCAGGCTCATCGCGGTGGCGGACGCGTTCGAGGAGGCGGCTTCACGGCTCGCCGCCGCGCATGGCGCCTCGATCCGCACGATCGAGCAGATCGAGGCGGCGGACGACATCGACGCGGTCATCATATGCACGCCGACGGATACCCATGCGGACCTGATCGAGCGGTTCGCCGGGGCCGGCAAGGCCATCTTCTGCGAGAAGCCGATCGACCTCGACGTCGAGCGTGTAAAGGCCTGCCTGTCGGTCGTCCGCGAGACGAAGGCGACACTGATGGTCGGTTTCAACCGGCGCTTCGATCCGCATTTCGCCGCCGTGCGCAAGGCGATCGACGACGGCTCGATCGGCGAAGTCGAGATGGTGACGATCACCTCGCGCGACCCCGGCGCGCCGCCCTATGACTACATCCCGCGCTCTGGCGGCATCTTCCGCGACATGACGATCCATGATTTCGACATGGCGCGCTTCCTTCTGGGCGAGGAACCGGTATCGGTTTCGGCGCACGCCGCCGTGCTGGTGGACAAGAAGATCGGCGAACTTGGTGACCACGACAGCGCCACCGTGATCCTGGAAACCACATCGGGACGCCAGTGCGTCATCTCCAATTCGCGTCGGGCGACCTATGGCTACGACCAGCGCATCGAGGTTCACGGTTCCAAGGGCATGGCGGCCGCCGAGAACCAGCGCCCGGTCTCGATCGAGATCGCCGACGGCCGCGGCTATACCCGCCCGCCGCTGCACGACTTCTTCATGACCCGATACACGCAGGCCTACGCCAACGAGATAGCCGCCTTCATCGAGGCGATGGGTTCGGGCGCGACGGCCTCGCCCGGCGGCGATGACGGGCTGGCGGCGCTGGTGCTGGCGGAAGCCGCGCTGCGTTCGGTGAGGGAAGGCCGCCGGGTCGGCGTGGACGAAATCGGCTGAGCCGGATTGGCGGAAACAGGATCACATCATGCCGGGACTATCGGAACGGAACACGGAAACGCGCGCCATCGTCACCGGCGGCGCGCAGGGGATCGGGCTGGCGATCGCGACACGTCTGGTGGAAGAGGGGTGCCGGGCGGTGACGCTGGTCGGCCGCTCCAGGGAAAAGGGCGCCAGGGCGGTCGCCGAACTCGAAAGATTGGGCGCCGAGGCGATCTTCGTCAGCGCAGACGTGTCCGACCCGGCCGGCTGCGAGCGGGCCGTCGGGTCGGCGCTGGACCGGTTCGGCCATGTCAACGCGCTGGTCAACGCGGCCGCGTCCTCGGCGCGCGGCTCGCTGGTTGAGACGACGCCGGAGCTTTTCGATCATCTCTTCAACACCAATGTGCGTGGACCGCTGTTCCTGATGCGGGGGCTGGTGAAGCACCTGCTTGCCGAAAAGAAACCCGGCTCGATCGTCAACGTGCTGTCGATGTCGGCGCATTGCGGGCAGGACTTCCTCACCGCCTATTCGGCGAGCAAGGGTGCGCTGGCGGTGCTGACGAAGAACGTCGCTCATTCTCACCGCCGCGACCGCATACGCTGCAACGCGGTGTTGCCCGGCTGGATGGACACGCCGGGCGAGGCGGCGGTCCAGCAAAAATGGCATGGCGCCGCCGCCGACTGGCTCGAGAAGGCGGAAGCCGCGCAACCCATGGGCCAGCTCGTCAAGCCCGTCCAGCTTGCAAGCCTCGTCGCCTACATGATCAGCCCGGAAGCAGGCGTGATGACCGGTTCGCTGGTCGACTACGACCAGAACGTCGCCGGCGCGCTCGATTGAGCGGATCGGGGATCGTCGGCGAGGATGGTTTGCGTCCCCTGCCCGGCTTCGCTCTACCGCACATCCACCCAGCGGCCTTCGTCGAAGGAGCGCGCCATGGCGTGTACCGTGCGCTCGATCTCGAGACCCGCGTCGAAGTCGATCAGCCGGGCCGGCTTTCCTTCGATCTTCCTCAGAAGTTCATGGCACTCGATCGTCTTGAGGTCGTTGAAGCCGAGGCCGTGGCCGGGGGCCGGCACGAACCGTCCGTAGGGTTCGTGGTGCGGCGCGGTGAGGATCGTGCGGTAGCCCTGCTCGGTCGGCCTGTCCGAGGTCGTATAGAGCCGCAGTTCGTTGAAGCGTTCCTGGTCGAACACGATCGATCCCCGCGAGCCGAAGAGCTGGATCTGCAGCCGCCCCTTGCGACCCCATGCGGAGCGGCTGACGAGCAGCGTTCCGGCGACCCCGTTTTCGAGCCGTATCAGTGTACTGGCAACGTCATGGGTCTCGACGGCGCGTCGCGCACCGTCGGCCGTCCGGCGATCGGCGTAGGGTCTGCTCATGTCGCACATCACGCGCGAGACCTTGCCGAACAGGGCCTCGATCAGCGAAAGCGGATGCACGGCAAAGTCGTCGAGCGCGCCATAGCCGGACGAGGCCTCGTGCTTCCAGAAGAAGGGCGCGTCGGGATCGGCCATGAAATCCTCGTCCATTTCCACGCGCAAATGGTTGACGTCGCCGATGACGCTTTCCTCGAGGAGCACGCCGATATGGCGGATCGCCGGGCTCTGGATATAGTTGTAGCCGAGCACGGCGACCCTGCCGGAGGCCGCCGCGGCGGCAGCCATCCTCTCGGCGGCGGCGAAGTCAGGAGCCATCGGTTTCTCGCACCAGACATGTTTGCCGGCTTCCAACGCGGCGATCGCCATCTCGGCATGAAACCCATTGGGTGCAGTGACGGACACGATATCCACCTCCGGGTCCGCGACCACGGCGCGCCAGTCGCCGGAAAAGCGTTCGAAGCCCAACTCGCGCGCCCGGGTTTCGGCCAGCGCGGCGTTCGCGTCGCCCAGATGGACGAGTCGGATGTCCGGCACGTCGCCGAAGACGGCGCGCACGGACGTCCACGCCAGCGCATGACACTTGCCCATGAACCCGCTGCCGATGAGACCCACTCCGACCATGCGTTCCGTCTCCCTTGCACGTTGCGACGAATGAATAGTCCATATGCTGCCGTTCTGGAATGTATGATCCATCCTGACTGGCGTTTTTCCGCTTCACCCTTATGATCTTGCGACAGCCATGGGAAAAAGGGCACCTTGCCGCCATGAAAGCCGACCTCGACTTTCCCCGCGATTTCGATGCGTTGCGCGCGATGGTCCTGGAGCGTCGCGACACGCTGCCAAAACGCATCGCGCAAGTCGCCGCCTATGCGCTCGACAATCCCGACGAAATCGCCTTCGGCACGGCCGCCAGCATCGCGGCCTCGGCCGGCGTCCAGCCCTCCACATTGATCCGGTTCGCCCAGCACCTGGGCTTCGACGGGTTCACCAGCCTGCAGGGCGTGTTCCGCGAGCGGCTGCGCGAGCGCAACAATTCATACGAGGAACGCCTCAAGGCGTTGCGCGGCGAGGGCGGTGGCCGGACCCAGGCCCGCGGCATCCTCGAAGGCTTTCTCTCGGCGGCGTCGCGTTCCCTCGACACGGTCAGCCGCAACATAGATGACCCCCTGATCGAGCGCGCGGTGGATGTCCTGAAGGATGCCGAGACCATCTATCTGCTGGCGCGCCGCCGGTCCTACCCCGTTGCCAGTTACATGGCCTATGCGCTCGGCAAGCTGCAGGTCCGCTATCATCTGATCGAGTCGGCGGCGGGCCTGGATCCGGAGATCCTGGCCTTCGCCTCGCCGCGGGACGCCGTCGTGGCAGTCAGTTTCTCCCCCTACGCCTCCGGCACGATCCAGAGCGCGCGCGTGCTCGCGGAGAACGGTGTGCCGGTCGTGGCCATCACCGACAGCGCCTTCTCGCCGCTGGCCGAATCGGCCACCGTCTGGTTCGAGGTCGTCGAGGCTGACCATGCCGGCTTCAGGTCACTGGCGGCGACCATGGCCCTGTCGATGGCGCTTGCCGTCGCCGTCGCGGAACGGAGGCGCGGCGCCTGACCCCTGGATGGCTTGAATCTGGAAAGAATACACATTCCGCATTGACTGGCGAATGGAATTTCTGTTTCATAATTTTGAGCGGATCGCCGCGCCGCGGCAGCATTGTTCCGCGCGCCGGCGTGAATTCCACGGAGGGCCGGGATGGGACCCAAAGACGCCGGCAAGGCGCGCCTCGACGTCATCACGATGGGCCGTTCCTCGGTCGACCTGTACGGGCAGCAAATCGGCACGCGTCTCGAGGACGTCTCCTCTTTCGCCAAATCCGTCGGCGGATGCCCCGCCAACATAGCCATCGGTACGGCGCGGCTGGGCCTGAAATCCGCCATTCTCACCCGTGTCGGTGACGAGCAGATGGGCCGCTACATCCGCGAGCAGATGGCGCGCGAGGGCGTGTCGGAGCGCGGCATTGTCACCGATCCGCAGCGGCTTACCGCGCTGGTGCTGCTGTCGGTCGAGAACGACCACAGCTTTCCGCTGATCTTCTATCGCGAGAACTGCGCCGACATGGCGCTGTGCGAGGACGACGTCGACCCGGAATTCATCGCCTCGGCGCGGGCGCTGGTCGTGACCGGAACGCATTTCTCGCGGCCGGGCACGGATGCCGCGCAACGCAAGGCGATGCGGCTGATGCGCAGGGCCGGCGGCAAGGTGGTCCTCGACATCGACTATCGCCCCAACCTGTGGGGCCTTGCCGGCCATGCGGCGGGCGCCAGCCGCTACATCGCCTCGGCTTCGGTCTCCAATCAGATGAAGACCGTGCTGGCCGAATGCGATCTCATCGTCGGCACGGAGGAGGAGGTCCTCATCGCCTCGGGCGAGTCCGATCTGCTTGCCGCGCTGAGGACGATCCGTTGCCTGTCGAGCGCCACCCTCGTTCTCAAGCGCGGTCCCATGGGCTGCATCGTCTATGAGGGCGATATTCCCGATGATCTCGAAGACGGCATCGTCGGCACGGGGTTTCCGATCGAGGTCTACAACGTGCTCGGCGCGGGCGACGCGTTCATGTCGGGCTTTCTGCGTGGCTGGCTGGGCGGCGAGAGCCTCGAGACCGCCGCCACCTGGGCCAATGCATGCGGCGCCTTCGCCGTCTCCCGCCTGCTGTGCGCGCCTGAAATCCCCACTTTCGAGGAACTGCGATACTTCCTGAAGAACGGCAGCCCGCACCGGGCGCTTCGCAAGGACGAGGCGATCAACCACCTCCACTGGGCAACGACCCGGCGCAGCGCGATCCCCTCGATTCTGGCGCTGGCCGTCGACCATCGGGCACAGCTGGAGGAACTGGCCGCGCGGGCAAATGTAGAAGCCGGCTGCATCGCCGAATTCAAGGTGCTGGCCGTCAAGGCCGCGGCGCGCGTTGCCGACGGCCGCCCCGGCTTCGGCATGCTGATCGACGAGAAGCACGGTCGCCCCGCAATGTACGAATTCGCTCGGCACGGCTTTTCCTGGCTGGGTCGCCCGGTGGAGCTGCCGGGTTCGCGTCCGCTGCGCTTCGAGTTTTCCCAGGACATCGGCTCGCAGCTTGTCGAATGGCCAGTCGACCACTGCATCAAGTGCCTGTGCTTCTACCATCCGGACGATCCGCCAGCGCTGAAGGACGAGCAGCAGCGGATGCTGCGCGCGCTCCATGACGCGGCGCGCAAGGTCGGACGCGAGCTTCTGATCGAGATCATAGCCGGCAAGCATGGCCGGCTCGACGACGACACGGTTTCGCGAGCGCTCGACGAGCTCTATGATCTCGGCATCAGGCCGGACTGGTGGAAGCTCGAGCCGCAGGCATCCGCCGCCGCATGGGCCGCCATCGAGAAGACGATCACGAAGCGCGACCCCTGGTGCAGGGGCGTTGTGCTGCTGGGGCTGGATGCGCCGCAGAGGGAACTGGAAGATGCCTTCGCCGCAACGGCCGGCGCGTCCATCGTCAAGGGTTTCGCGGTCGGGCGCACGATCTTCATGGACGCGGCTGAGGCCTGGCTTGCCGGCCGCATTGACGACGAGGCGGCCATCGCCGACATGGCGGCGCGGTTCGGCAAACTGACCGAGGCCTGGTGGGCGGCTCACGGCCGCGAGGCGGCATGACCGTCGGGAGGATACGAGCATGAGCAGGACCGTTCGCCTGACGATGGCGCAGGCGGTGGCGCGTTTCATGACGCGGCAGATGACCGAAATCGACGGCGAAACGCTGCCACTGTTCGGCGGGATCTGGGCAATCTTCGGCCATGGCAATGTGGCGGGGCTGGGCGAGGCGCTCTATCAGGTTCGTGACAGTCTGCCGACCTTTCGCGCCCACAATGAGCAGGCGATGGCGCACGCCGCGATAGCTTACGCCAAGGCGAACTTCCGCCGCCGCATGATGGCCGTCACCAGTTCGATCGGGCCCGGCGCGACCAACATGGTGACCGCCGCCGCGCTCGCTCACGTCAACCGCCTACCGCTGCTGCTCCTGCCGGGCGACGTCTTCGCCAATCGCGTGCCCGATCCGGTCCTCCAGCAGGCCGAGGATTTCGGCGACGGCACCGCGACGGTGAACGACTGCTTCCGGCCCGTGTCCCGCTATTTCGATCGCATCACCCGGCCGGAACAGGTGATCCCGGCTTTGCAGCGCGCCATGCAGGTCCTGACCGACCCGGCCGATTGCGGCCCGGTCACGCTGGCGCTGTGCCAGGACGTGCAGGCGGAAGCCTTCGACTTTCCCGAGAGCTTTTTCCAGGAGCGCTTCTGGACTCCGCGCCGGCCACGTCCGGATGCGCGCGAGTTGACGCTTGCCGCCGAAAGGCTGCGCGCTGCGAAGGCGCCGTTGATCGTGGCCGGCGGCGGCGTGCTCTACTCCGGCGCCTCCGAGGCGCTGGCCAGGTTCGCGTCGGCCACCGGCATCCCGGTATGCGAGACGCAGGGCGGCAAGTCGTCCCTGCCCGACGACCATCCGCTCAACATGGGCGCGGTCGGCGTGACCGGCACCTCGGCCGCGAACGAGCTGGCCGAGCAGGCCGATCTGGTGTTGGCGGTCGGCACGCGGCTTCAGGATTTCACCACCGGCTCGTGGGCGCTGTTCAAGAACCCCGACAAGACGATCATCGGCCTCAACATACAGCCCTTCGACGCCGCCAAGCATCGCTCCATGACGCTTGTGGCCGATGCGCGCGAGGGCCTGAGCGAACTGATGTCGACACTAAAGGATCACGCGGCCCCCGCCGGCTGGACCGAAACGGCACGGGCCGGCAAGGGGCGCTGGCGCGAGGCCGCCGACAAGGTCACGGCCGCGACCAATGCCGCGCTTGCCTCCGACGCGCAGGTGATCGGCGCCGTTCAACGCGCGATGGGCTCAGGCGTCATCGCGCTTCACGCCGCCGGCGGCCTGCCCGGCGAGATGCACAAGCTGTGGCGGGCCGGCGCGCCCGGCAGCTATCACGCCGAATACGGCTATTCGACCATGGGTTACGAGATCGCCGGCGGGCTCGGCGTCAAGATGGCAAGGCCGGACGCGGAAGTGGTCGTCATGGTCGGCGACGGCTCCTACCTGATGCTCAACTCCGAGATCGCGACCTCGGTCATGCTGGGGCTGAAGCTGGTGATCGTGCTGCTGGACAATCGCGGCTACGGCTGCATCAACCGGCTGCAGATGGCCACAGGCGGCGCGAACTTCAACAACCTGCTCAAGGACGCCAGGCATGAGACATTGCCGGAAATCGACTTCCGCGCCCATGCCGAAAGCCTTGGCGCGATCGCCGAGACTGTCGCCTCGACCGGCGAACTCGAGGCGGCGCTCGAGCGCGCGAAGACCAATGACCGCACCACCGTGCTGGTGATCGAGACCGATCCGCTGATCTCGACCGAGGATGGCGGCCACTGGTGGGACGTCGCGGTGCCGGAGGTGAGCCCGCGTAGCCAGGTGACAGCCGCCCGCCGCGAATATGAAGCGCGGCGGCAGGCACAGCGTGTCGGAGATTGACGCGGGCCGGCGCGAGGGTGGAACGCGCCGCACCCGCTGCAAACCGCATTCGGGAGTGACTCCGTGAAAGCCAGACTTGGGATATCTCCTATCGCGTGGTGGAACGACGATCTCGCGGAACTGAGCGAAGACGTGTCGCTGGAGGAGTGCCTGCGGCAGTCGCGCGCCGCGGGCTTCACAGGGATGGAGATGGGACGCCGCTTCCCGCGCGACCCGGCGGTGATGCTGCCGATCCTGAAGGCAGCGGACATCACGCTGTGCGGCGGCTGGTTCTCCGGCACGCTCGTCGACGAGGAGCTTATCGCCAACAAGGACCGCATCGCCCCCATGATCGAGCTGTTCAAGGCGGTGGACGCGCCCTGCATCGTCTATGGCGAGGTGGGCCGGTCGATCCAGGGCGACCGTTCGAAGCCGCTGACCACGAAAGCGGTGCTCTCCGACGACGAGATGAAGGCCTATGCGCGGAAGCTGACGGCGTTCGGCGAATGGTGCGCCGGCCAGGGCATGCCGCTCTCCTATCATCATCACATGGCCGCGGTCGTCCAGTTCGAGCATGAACTCGATGCCTTCATGCGTCACTCGGGCGAGGCCATCCCGCTGCTCTTCGACACGGGCCACATGGCGTTTGCCGGCGGTGACGTCTTAAGAGCAATCGACAAGCACCACCGACGCATCAATCACGTGCACGTCAAGGACGTGCGCAGGCAGGTGATCGACGGGCTGGACCCGTCGCGGCATTCCTTCCTCGACGCCGTGGCGCTCGGGGCCTTCACGGTGCCAGGAGACGGCTCGCTCGACTTCGGGGCGATCGTGCGGAGATTCGCCGACCACGGCTATGAGGGCTGGTTTGTGGTGGAGGCCGAACAGGACCCGCGTCAAAACCCGCCATTCAGGATGGCGCAGGTCGGCCATGCCGAACTGATGCGCGTGATGAAGGCCGCCGGCTACACGGTCGAGACGCGCGGCTTCCCCGATGTGTCCGCCGATAGGCTGGTGAAATGAGTTCGAGATCCGATACCATGATCACCAAAGGCAGGAATGAGCGATGATGTCGAGCAGGGACAAGGAGCACCCGTTCTTCCGCCCGCTATGGCGCCGGGTGGCGATCGTGGCGTTCTGCGCTGCCTGGGCCGTGTGGGAAGTCTACAACCGCGAAATGTTCTGGGCCGTCATCGTGGCGGCGATCGCCGGCTACGCCGCGTGGACGTTTCTGATCAACTACGGGGGCGAGGCGGACGCGCCGGGCGCCACGAAGGAAGAGAAACGGCCATGACATCGAGGCTACTCGTCAAGCCCGCGGGCGAAACCGGCCGGGTTACCAGCATCACCCCGCAGGACGCCGGCTGGACCTATGTCGGCTTCGAGCTTCACAAACTGGCGCCCGGCGAGACGACCGGCGCCGCCACGGGCGATCGCGAGGTGTGCCTGGTGGTGGTGGCCGGAAAGGGCGCGGTTTCGGCGGGCGGCGCCGATCTCGGCGAAATCGGAGGGCGCATGTCGCCCTTCGAAGGCAAGCCCTGGTCGGTCTACGTGCCGGGCGGCTCGGATTGGTCGGTCACGGCGACGACTTCCCTTGAACTCGCGATCTGCTCGGCGCCGAGCCTTGGCGGCGGCCTTGAGGCGCGTGTGATCGGACCCGACGATCTCGGCCAGGAGATCCGCGGGCAAGGCACCAACACGCGTTACGTCACCAACATCCTGCCGGAGAGCGAGCCGGCCGATTCGCTGCTGGTGGTCGAGGTCGTCACGCCGGGCGGGCACACATCGAGCTATCCGCCGCACAAGCACGACCGGGACGACCTGCCGCGCGAATCGTATCTGGAAGAGACCTATTATCACCGCCTCGACCCGCCGCAGGGTTTCGCCTTCCAGCGCGTCTATACCGACGCCGGTCCGGACGGCCGCCGCGAACTGGACGAGACGATGGCCGTGGAGGACGGCGACGTCGTCATGGTGCCCAAGGGCTACCACCCCTGCGCGGCGTGCCACGGCTACGACCTCTATTACCTGAACGTCATGGCCGGACCAAAGCGCACCTGGAAATTTCACAACGCGCCCGAGCACGAATGGATGCTGAAATCACCGGCCTGACGACACCTCGACACGCGCCGTTCCGACAGATCGCCTCGGCCACGGGCGGGAACGCACCCGTCGGTGCGCGACCACCTTGCAATCGGTGAGTGCGCAATTCTAGTATGTCCGCGCGCCTGTATGCGGCGTGCGCGCTCCATATCGGCCCATGAACATCTTGTTCCGGACAGTTCTGGCATGACCATCACCCTGAGGGTCGACAATCTGGATTCGCTGCCCGACGGCGGCCCGCTTGCCTTTACCGGGCACGCGCCATCCTTCGAGGTCGGCCGCGAGGCCCATATGGACTGGACGCTGCCCGATCCCAACCGGGTCATCTCCGGGCGGCATTGCGAATTCCGCTTCGACAACGGCGCCTGGTGGCTGAACGACGTTTCCCGCAACGGGACCTATGTCAACGGCCACAACACCCGCGTGAAGAGCCCCTACCGCGTCGCCGACGGGGACCGGCTGCAGATCGGCCACTATCTGATCTCCGTCAGCGTCTCGGCCGAGGAGGACGACTACGTGCCTGACGGCACGTCGGGCCAGTACCAGGCGCCCACCAGCGGCGGCGACGGAATCTGGGACACCGGCGCGCCGGCACCGGCGCCGATCTCGCGCCGTGACCTGATGCCGCCGCCCAAGCGGGCGCGCCGCGACGCCGACTTCGCCGAACAGTATCTCGAACTGCCCCAGATGCGCAGTCCCGACGGCGTCGATCCGTTCGCGACACCGGCCCCGCCAGCGCCGCCGTCCAGTCCGCCGCAGGCGCACAATCCTTTCGGCGCGCCACAGGCCGACCCCTTTCCGCGGCAGCCTCCGGCTCCGCCGCCGCATCCCGCGCATTCGTCCTATGGACCGGGACCGGCCTCCGAAGGGTTCGCCCCTTCACCTACACCGCTTCCGCCGTCCGCACCGGCCCATCGGCCACAGGCGGGACCCGCATCCTATGGGGAGAGCGAGCCTTTCGCGCCCGCACCCCGGCAGGCTCCGCCTCCGCCGCCGGCGCCAGCCTATGCGCCGCCCCAGCCGCCGCGTCCAGCGCACCAGCCCGCCGGCGACCTCTTTGCGAGGATCGCGGCCGGCGCCGGCGTGTCGCCCGATATCTTCGCCCAGCGCCCGCCGGACGAGGTGGCCGAGGAGATCGGGCGCGTCCTGCGCATTGTCGTCGTGGAACTGACGCAACTCCTGAAAGCGCGGGCCGCCGCCAAGGTTCTGGCCCGCAGCGCCAATCGCACCATGATCAGCGCCATCGACAACAATCCGCTCAAGTTCGTGCCGCTTCCCGAAGAGGCGCTGGAAGTAATGTTCGCACGGCGGCGCGCCGGCTATCTGGATGCCGAGCGGTCGATCGAGGAGTCCTTCAAGGATCTCAAGACCCATGAGTTCGCCACCTGGGCCGCGATGCAGCGCGCGCTTGGCAAGCTGCTGGAGGAATTCGCGCCCGAGACCATCGAGAAGAAGGTGTCGGGCGTGGCGCTGACGTCACGCAAGGGCCGCGCCTGGGACCAGTTCGTGGCTGCGTGGGAAGCACGCAGCGAGGCCGGCGAAAACGGCATGCTCGACGCCTTCCTGGTCCATTTCGCCGACGCCTACGAAAAGGCCTCGAAGAAGGGCTGAACTCCATCCTGCTCCAGGACGCGCGTCAGACTAGGACGTCCTGCCGCACGCGGTCCTCGGCGCCGAAGACGCGCAGGTAGCGCTCGATCTCGGACACGTCGCCGGTCGCCTTTTCGGGATTGTCGGACAGTTTGACCGCCGGACGTCCGTTGGCGCTCGTCACCTTGCAGACGAGCGAGATCGCCTTGAGGCCGTCGATATGGTCGGGCGCGCAGCCCTCGAAATCATTGGTGAGGTTCGTCCCCCAGCCGAAGGCCATGCGCACGCGACCCTCGAAATGACGGTAGGTGTCGATGATGGTCTCCACGTCGAGCCCGTCGGAAAAGATGATGAGTTTCTCGGCGGGGTCGCGGCCGCGCTGCTTCCACCATCTTATGATGCGCTCGCCACCCTCGATCTCGGGCGCGCTGTCGGGCCTGAAGCCGGTCCAGTCGGCCACCCAGTCGGGCGCGTCGCGCAGGAAGGCGGCGGTTCCGAAGGCATCGGGCAGCACGATCAGCAAATTGCCGCCGTAAAGCGTATTCCAGTCCTGCAGCACCTTGTAGGGCGCCTTGCGCAACTCCTCGTCCGAATTCGCCAGCGCGGCCATCACCATCGGCAATTCATGCGCGTTGGTGCCGAGCGCCTCGAGGTCGGTGTCCATCGCCAGCTTGACGTTGGACGTGCCGGTGAAGCTCTCTCCGATGCCTTCCTTCAGCGCTTCCACGCACCAGCGCTGCCACAGATGCGAGTGCCGCCTTCTCGTGCCGAAATCCGAGATGCGGATCTCCGGATAGTGTCGCAATTGTTCGACCTTGGACCAGACCTTGGCCTTGGCGCGCGCATAGAGCACGTCGAGCGAGAACGGTCCAAGGTCCTTCATGGCGGCGCGCGAGCGCAGCTCGTTGACGATGGCGAGCGCCGGGATCTCCCACATCGTGGTGTGGGTCCACGGTCCATGGAACGCCAGCACATACTGCCCGTCGCGGCGGGAGAGCTCGTATTCGGGCAGGCGGAAATTCTCGAACCAGGCCATGAACTCGGGATCGAATATCTGCTTGCGCCCGTAGAAGGTGTTGCCGGCCAGCCAGATCAGTTCCTTCTTGCCCAGCGTGATCGAGCGCGCATGGTCGAGCTGCTCGCGCAGTTCCCCCTCGTCGATCTCGTCGGCGAGGCGCACCGATTTCGTCCTGTTGATCAGGGTGAAGGTCGCCTGCACGTCGCGATACATGCGCCAGATCATCTGGAGCATCAGAAGCTTGTAGAAATCCGTGTCCAGAAGGCTGCGGATGATCGGATCGAGCTTCCAGGCGTGGTCGTGGACCCGCTTGGCGATGTCGATTCGTGGGGCCATCGTGTTCTCCCGGCGCGCCGCCTCGTCGAGGATGTGTCTAGACCCTTTCATGGCCAGATGGAATCGTTCTGCCAGAGGGCATTTGGCCATGAAAGGGTCTAAAGGACCCCCACGCGGCCTTCCGCAAGGCAATTCCTTCCGGCGACGCGCCGTGCCACAGTGGCTCCGAACATGAAGCCGCCACTCCTCGCCCTTCCCTTCGCCGCCGCCGCATTGCTCCTTCTCCCGAAGGAAGCGCTGGCGCATGCGGCCGACCGCGGCTTCGTCATGATCCTGCCGACCGGCTACTACCTCGTCGGCGGGGCGGTGTCGGTCGCCCTGTCCTTCATCCTGCTCGCGATCGTGCCGGTCCCCGCGCTGGAACGGCCGCTCGGCTGGCGCGCGGCCCTCTCCAGCGACGAAGCGCGGGGCGGCCGGAACAGGCCGATCTGGCCGAGCCTCCTGTCCTTCCTGCTTCTCGCCGGCCTCGTCCTTGCTGGACTGGCCGGCAGCCGCGATCCGCTGTCCAATCCGCTGCCGCTGACGATCTGGACGCTGTGGTGGGTGGGCCTGACACTGGTTCAGGGGCTGGTCGGCAATGTCTGGCGGTGGATCGAGCCCTGGTCGGGCATGCACGCGCTCATCTGCCGTCTCGCCGGTCGCGATCCCGAAGCGCCAGGTCCGCTGCGGCTGCCGCCGTCGATCGCCTTCTGGTCAGCGATTGCCCTGTTCGGCGGCTTCGCATGGTTCGAACTCGTTCATGCCTCGCCCGACGATCCGGGCATCCTCGCCATCGTCGTGGCGGCCTACTGGCTGTTCACGCTCGTCATGACCATCCTGTTCGGCAGGCGGCACTGGCTCCGGCGCGGCGAACCGTTTTCGATCTTCTTTTCGATGATTTCCCGACTTGCCCCGCTCGATCTCGACGGACGGCGTCCGGCCGCGTCACTGCCGGGCGCGCGGCTGGCGAACGCGCCATGCCTTCCCATCGGGGGCGTGCTGTTCCTCCTGCTGGCTTTGTCCACCGTCTCCTTCGACGGACTGATGCGCACCTTCTTCTGGTTCGGCCTCAACGGGCTCAACCCTCTCGAATTCGAGGGCCGATCGTCCGTGACGGCGATCAACACCATCGGGATCGCGGCCATGTTCGCGGCACTGACCGGCGCGTTCCTTGCCGCCGTCGCGATCGGCGAGCGGCTGGCGTCGAGCCGGCTTTCCTTCACGGACGTGGCCGGCCGACTGGTGTGGTCGATCATCCCTATCTCGCTTGCCTATCATTTCTCGCACTACCTCGTTTCGCTGATCGTCAACGGCCAGTACGCGCTGGCCGCGCTGTCCGACCCGCTGTCGCGCGGCTGGAACCTGTTCGGCACCGCCGGGCTGCATGTGCGTGCGGGCCTGGCGAGCGGCCATGATGCAAGCTGGGCGATCTGGAACGCGCAGGCGGCGGCCATCATCGGCGGGCACATCATCGCGGTCGCCGTCGCGCATCTGGTCGCCTATCGCCTGCACGGGGACGCTCGAAAGGCCGCGATCAGCCAGCTTCCGCTGGCCGTGCTGATGGTCGCCTACACCGTGTTCGGCCTGTGGCTGCTGTCCCAGCCGACAGGCGCCTGAACGCAAGCATGACGCCGCGGCTTCCCCTGCGGTATCATCGCCATTGCCAGTCCGCGGCTTTGGTGATTTAGTTTGCATACAAGCGATTTTTCGCCGCGCGCCAGGGCGGCGATCCGCCTGCGAATTTCGGTCGGAACCATAATCAAGGGGAACTTCCATGACTGAATCTTCAAGGATCACCAGGCGCTTGCGGTCCTCGATCAGCCGCCGTTCGGCGCTCAAGGGAATCGGCGCGGCGGGCGCCGCCGGCCTCGTCGCGGGTCCGGGTTTCGTGCGCTACGCCCAGGCGCAGTCATCCGAGCCGATCAGGATCGGCTTCCAGGCCCATCGCACCGGCATCGGCGCCGCCTATGGCCGCTGGTACGAGAAGACGACCGCGGCGGCTGTCAAGGCGATCAACGATGGCGGCGGCATCAACGGCCGCCCGATCGAGATCATCACCGAGGACGACGGCACCGACGCCAAGCGCGGCGCCGAGGTGGTCGAGAAATTCGCGAACCAGCACAAGGTCGACATCGTCTACGGCACGCTGTTCTCCCACGTGGTGATCGCCTCGTCGCCCGTGGCCGGCGAGCTCAAGATTCCCTACTATGTCGTGTCGGAAGGCCATCACGTCGCCTCTACGAAGATGAATCGATACGTCTTCCAGCCTGGCATCACCGACGTGAAGAGCCAGATCCAGTCGACGGCGCCCTGGATCACGGCCAATGTCGGCAAGAAGGTCACGCAAATTTTCCCCGACTTCGCCTTCGGCCACGATCATCGCGACTACCTGCCGCCAGCCCTGGAAGCCGAGGGCGCGGAGGTCGTGGCGCAGATCGCCATCCCGCCCACGGAAACGTCGTTCACCAAATACTTCCCCCAGATTCCGACCGACACCGACGTGATCTACCACGTCATGGTGGGGCCGGCCGTGCTGACCTTCGTCAAGGAACTGGGCGAGTTCTTCGGCTCCGGCGGACCGCAGCTCTTCGGCTTCATCGACAGTCTCGAGGCCGTCGACATCAACAGCCCGGGGCTGGAATTCCTCGAAGGCTCGCATTTCTGGGAGGGCTGCCCGCGCTATGCCCAGGAGAATGACTCGGACGCCATGAAGGCCTACCGCGAAGCCGTCGGCCTGGACGAGAATGGCGCGGCCGTCGGCGATCCCAACGACGTGTCCACCGCCGCGCACATGTTCGGCTGCTGGGAAACGCTCTATGTCATCAAGCAGGCGATGGAGGCGGCCGACTATCGCGGGCCGGATGATCGGGCCAAGCTCGTCGAGGCGACCGAGGCACTCACCGAGTTTCCCGAAGGGCCGGAACATCCGCAAGGCGACAAGATCTTCAACGGCAAGATCCACCAGTGCTTCGGTCACCAGAACATCTCGAAGGTCGAGAACGGCCGACTCAACGTCGTCCACCGCACCTCGATCGAGGACGGGCTCTACGAGCCGGAAGGCGACTACACCACCATGCCGCTGTGAGACGCGGCGGCTCATGCCGTCCGCCGTCCGGATCATCCGTCTCCCGGCGCTCCCGCCGGGAGGCGATCCCAAGCAAACCCGCCCCATGACAGGAACGAGCTGAATGGCGCTCGGCCCCTATCTTCTGCTTGCCTCTCTAGAAGGCCTCGTCACCGCCGCCGTGCTGGCGCTGATGGCGCTCGGCCTTTCGCTGGTCTTCGGTGTGATGCGGGTCGTCAATGTCGCGCATGGCGAGTTCTACATGCTTGGCGCGGTGATCGCTTGGTGGGTGGCCAGCCTCGTCGGCACCCATCCGGCGCTGGGTTTCGCCCTTGCGCTGGTCGTCGCTCCGCTCATTGTCGGATCAATCGCTTTCGCGACCGAAAGGCTCGTCCTGCGCCGGATTCACTACGATCCCGAGGCGACGATCGTGGCCACCATCGGCCTGCTCTACATCATCCAGCAACTCGCTCTCACCTTCTACGGACCCCAGGCCCAGCCGGTGGCGGCGCCCTTCAACATGCGCCTGCAACTTCCCTGGTTCGGCTACTCGGCCTACAAGCTGGCCGTGATCGGCTTCTCCATCCTGATGATCGCGGCGACTTTTCTCGTGCTCACCCGCACGCGGATCGGCATGGTCATGCGCGCCACTCAGTATGACCGCGAAACCGCCCAGGCCTTCGGCATTCCGGTCGACCGCGTCTATGCCGGCGTCTTCGCGCTCGGGGCCATGCTGGCCGCGATCGCGGCGGTTCTGATCGTGCCGATCAGCCAGGCGCATTACCTGATGGGGCTGGACCCGCTGCTCTTGTCCTTCATCGTGGTGATCATCGGCGGGCTCGGTTCGCTGCGCGGCACGATCGTGGCCGCACTGCTGATCGGCCTGTCGGACGGCATCATCTCGGTCTTCTTCTCGCCGACACTGGCCAAGATGATCGCCACGCTGCTGGTCGCCATGGTGCTCGTCTTTCGTCCGCAGGGTCTGTTCGGGACGGTGGCTCGATGAGCGGCAAGGCGGGCGCGAAAGCATGGGCGCTTCATGCCGCGGTGATCTTGCTTCTCGCCGCCGCCTTCCTCGTCCTGCCCGACTATCACCGTGGCGTGCTGTCGAGGGTGCTGGTGCTCGCTGTCTTCGCCATGGGCTACAATATCCTGTTCGGATATACGGGGCTGCTCAGCCTCGGCCATGCCATGTTCTTCGCCGCCGGCCTCTATGGGGCCGGACTGCCGGTCTATCATTTCGGCTGGCCCGTGCCGCTGGCCTTCCTGACGGGGATCGCCGCCGGCGCGGTACTGTCGACGGTGATCGGATTCCTGGCGCTGAGGACGATCGGCGTGGCCTTCATGATCGTCACGCTGATGTTCTCGCAGGTCGGTTACCTCATCTCGCTCTATTTCTCGCAATGGACACGCGGCGAGGAGGGGCTGACGCTCCAGCAGGCGCAGCGCATGGTGGCCGGCGTCGACCTCACCAATCCCGCGATCCGTTACTATGTCGCGCTGACGCTGTTTGCCGCCGTACTTGTGCTCACACTTGTCGTGGCGCGCGCGTCCTTTGGCCGCGTGCTGGTGGCCATCCGCGAGAACGAGGAGCGCATGCGCATGCTCGGCTACGACACGTTCCGCAACAAGCTGGGCGCTGTCGTCCTGTCGGGTTCGATCTGCGCGGCGGCAGGTGCCGCCTATGCGCTGATGTTCGGCTATGTCGGCTCGAGCTTCGCCTCGATCCATTACTCGATTCTGCCGCTGCTATGGGTGCTGGTCGGCGGAGCCGCCACGACACTAGGCCCGCTCGTCGGCACCCTTTTCATGTTCTATGTCGTCGACATCGCCTCCAGCTACACGCAGGCCTATCTGCTGGTCGTCGGCCTGGCGCTGATCCTGCTCGTCCTGTTCTTCCCGAAAGGCCTGCTCGGCACGATCCGCGAGAGGTGGCTGCCATGGCTTCCGTGACGCCTCCGCTCCTGGTCACGCGGGGTCTGTCGAAGAATTTCGGCGGGCTGACCGCTGTCGACGGCGTGGATTTCGAACTGCCGAAGGGGCAGATCCGTGCCGTGATCGGCCCCAACGGCGCCGGCAAGACGACCTTCGTCAGCCTGGTGTGCGGCCGCATCGAGCCGAGCGCCGGCCGCATCATGTTCGACGGAAGCGACGTGACCGGAATGCCGGCTCATCGGCGCGTGCGGGCCGGCATCGCCTATACGTTCCAGATCACCTCGATCTTCCCGCGCCTGTCCGTGTTCGACAATGTCGCGCTGTCCGTCCAGCGGCGGCTGACCGACGGCAAGGACGAGCATCTGGATGGGCGCTCGCTGGAAGCCGGGGTGGCCGAGGCGCTCGAACGCTCTGGCCTTGCCGCGCGGTCCGGTGAGATCGCGGGCAATCTCGCCTACGGCCACCAACGCCTGCTCGAAGTGGCGATGGGGCTGGCGTTGAAGCCGCGGCTGCTCATTCTCGACGAGCCGACTCAGGGTCTGTCCGACGGCGAGATCGAGAGCTTCACCGGCCTTGTGCGCGAGATCGCGCAGGAAGCGACCGTGCTTCTGATCGAGCACAACATGCCGGTCGTGATGGAACTGGCCGACCGCGTGTCCGTGCTGACCAACGGACGGATGCTGGCGGAAGGCACGCCCGACGAGATCCGGGCCGATCCGGCGGTCCAGGAAGCCTATCTGGGAACGGCGGCATGACGGATGCGGCGCTGACCATCGACGGCCTCGACTGCTTCTACGGCGCCACGCAGGTGCTGCGCGGACTGTCGCTGGAGTTGCGCAAGGGCGAGGTGCTGTGCCTGCTCGGACGAAACGGCGCCGGCAAGACGACAGCGCTGAAGGCGGTCATGGGTCTGGTGGGCGCGCGCGCCGGTTCGATCAGGCTGGGCGAGATAGACCTCACACGGCTTGCCGCGCACGAGGTGCCGCGCGCCGGTGTCGCCTATGTGCCGCAGGGTCGTCGCCTGTTCGCGGAACTGACGGTGGCCGAGAATATCGAGATCGGCCTGATGACGCGGGGCAGGGGCAGGGCTACGCGCGAGGCGGTGCTCGACCTGTTTCCGGTCCTGCGCGAGAGGCTGTCGCAGCGGTCGGGCACGCTGTCGGGCGGCGAGCAGCAGATGCTGGCCATGGCGCGCGCGCTCTGCATCGAGCCGGAGGTCCTGCTGCTGGACGAGCCGACCGAAGGACTGATGCCGTCGATGATCGCCAAGATCCGGGACACGGTATCGGAACTGCGCACGCGCGGCGTCTCGACAATTCTCGTGGAACAGCGCGTCGACGCCGTCATTCCGGTCGCCGACCGCGTCGCCTTCATCGAGAACGGCCGCAATCGCGAGACCGTGGGCGTCGAGGCGCTGCGGGACGACCCGCAAATGGTCCGGCGCTATGTGGGGGTGGGATAGAGCCGCGAGCCGGTTTCGAGAAGGATCGCCGATGACACTCCAAGAGCAACGGCTTGCCTGGATGAAAGTCCGCGCCCTCGTCACGGAGATTATCGGCTTTCACGACCTGGCCGAGAGAGAAGATCATCCGCCAACCGGATTGCAGCGAACGATCTACGATGCCCATGTCTATGCAAGCGGCGTTACGCTTGCACTGACCCTGAACGAGCTTGCCGCCTGCGGGGAGGACTGACCGCGCTCAAGCCAGCGTCACGCCCGCGTCCTTCATCTTTTCCGTCATTAGGTCCAGCGATCCCCCGAGGTCGATGGCGCGGCACGCCGACATGACGACCCTGGTCTCGAAGCCGAGCTTCGCCGCGTCGAGCGCAGAATAGGCGACGCAGAAATCGGTAGCCAAACCCGCCATGGTCAGCCGGCCAATGCCGCGTTCGCGCAGATAGCCGGCTAGGCCGGTCGGCGTCTCGTGATCGTTCTCGAAGAAGGCGGAATAGGAATCAATCGCCTTCCTGAATCCCTTGCGGATGACGAGTTCGGCCCTGGTCCATTCGAGCCCGGGGTGAAACGTCGCGCCCTCGGTGCCCTGCACGCAATGGTCCGGCCACAGCGTCTGTGGCCCGTACGGCATGTCGATGCTCTCGAACGGGGCCTTTCCCGCATGCTGGGAAGCAAAGCTGGAATGACCGGCGGGATGCCAGTCCTGGGTCAGCACCACATGGTCGAAACAGACGATCAGGGCGTTGATCTCCGGCACGATCTCGTCGCCGCCGGAGACGGCCAGGGCTCCGCCGGGACAGAAATCGTTCTGCAGGTCTATGACGATCAGGGCTTCGTCGGACATGGTTCGCTCCTTTGGCGCGAGGCTTGCTGGAAAACTCGGCTTTGACAAGTGCCGCGCCTTCGATATCATTTGTGTGCGAATGAATTCGCATGCCATCCGGTCCCAGACGTCGCCCGAAGGAGGCCCAGGAAGCCGATGCGCTACGCCAGACCCGATACGCTGGACAAGGCGCTGGCGCTGCTGGCGGACGGGCCGTGGCGGGTCCTGGCCGGCGGCACCGATTTCTATCCCGCACAGGGCGCGCGGCCGATCCTGGACGACGTTCTTGACATCGGCGCGATCGCGAGCCTTCGCGGCATCACCTCGACGCCCGACCACATCGTCATCGGCGCGCGCACAAGTTGGACCGATGTCGTGCGCACCGACCTGCCGCCAGCCTTCGACATGCTCAGGCAGGCCGCGCGCGAGGTCGGCGCCATCCAGATCCAGAACGCCGGCACGGTGGCCGGCAATCTGTGCAACGCCTCGCCGGCGGCCGATGGCGTGCCGCCGCTCCTGGCGATGGATGCCGAAATCGAGCTGAGTTCGGCGTCGGGCATCCGTCACCTCCCGCTTGCCGATTTCATCGTGGGCAACCGCCGCACCGCACGACGGCCGAACGAACTCCTCACCGCGATCCGCGTGCCGAGGAGGTCGACCCTGGGCGGCAGCCGTTTTGTCAAGCTGGGCTCGCGGCGCTATCTCGTCATATCGGTCGCGATGGCGGCCGCGCGCATCGTGCTGAATGGGGACCACATCACCCATGCGGCGGTCGCGGTCGGCGCCTGTTCGGAAGTCGCGATGCGCCTCGACGCGCTGGAAACGGCGCTTCGCGGCGTGGCGGTCGGCGAGATGGATCCGGTTCTGGCCGATCCGTCCCTCTACGATTGCCTGTCACCGATCGACGACGTGCGCGGCTCGGCCGCCTATCGTCGCCGCGCGGTCGTCGAGATCGTCTCGCGGGCCGCGCATGGCGCGGTCGAGGCCGCCGGCATGAAGGCAGGCGCGGAGGAAGCCGCGTGAGCCCGCGCATCGACATCGCGTTCGAGGCGAATGGCAGGCCGGCGAGCGCTTCGGTCGCCCCGCATGCCCGGCTTTCCTTGGTGCTGCGAGACAATCTCGGCCTGTTCGGCACCAAGGTCGGCTGTGACGCGGGCGATTGCGGCGCCTGCACCGTCCTGGTCGACGGCGAACCCGTCTGCGCCTGTCTGATGCCGGCCGCATCGGTGGCGGGGACCAAGGTCACCACGGTCGAAGGTCTGGCCAATGGGACGCTGCATCCGCTCCAGGACGCGTTCCTGCGGCACGGGGCGGCGCAATGCGGCATCTGCACGCCGGGCATGCTGGTGTCGGCTGCCGCCCTGCTCGAGCGCAATGCCACGCCGGACGAAGCCGAGGTCATGGATGCGCTCGGTGGCGTGCTGTGCCGCTGTACCGGCTACCGCAAGATCGTCGAGGCGGTAATGGATGCCGGCGGAACGGGCATGACGGCGCGTGCGTCCAATACGCCCGGTCATGTCGGCGACGCGCCGCCGCGCCTTGACGGGGCGCCCAAGGTTCTGGGCACCGACCGCTTCGGCGCCGACGAGGTGCCTGAAAACTGCCTGACCGTGCTCGTGGTGCGCTCGCCGCACTGGCGGGCCTCCTTCCGCTTCGGCGACCTTCGGGGATGGGCCGGGACCCGCCCCGGCGTCGCGGGCGTCTTCACCGCCGCCGACATCGCCGGGCGCAATGCGTTCGGGGTCATTCCGCCCTTCGCCGACCAGCCGGCGCTGGCTGATGGCGAGGCGCTGTTCAAGGGCGAGGCCGTGGCGCTGGTCGCCGTCGAGGCCGAGGCGGCGGAAACGCTGTCGCTAGACGACTTCCCCGTCGAATGGACGCCGCTGCCACATACGCTCTCGTCTTCGGAGGCGGCGAACGGTTTCGGCCATGATCTCCATCCGTCCCGGCCCGGCAACGTCCTTCTCGAGGGGTTTGTGAGGAAGGGTGACGCGCAGGACGCCATCGACGCGGCCGAGATCGTCGTGTCGGGCAGGCTCGACACCGCCTATGTCGAACATGCCTATATCGAACCGGAAGCCGGCTACGCCTTCATGGACGGCGATACGCTCGTCATCCGCGCCTGCACGCAGTCGCCCTTCATGGACCGTGACGATACGGCCACCGTGCTCGGCCTGCCGCCCGAGAAGGTGCGCATCCTGCCCGCCGCGACCGGCGGCGGCTTCGGCTCCAAGCTCGACCTGTCCGTGCAGCCGCTGGTCGGCCTGGTGGCGCTGCGGACCGGCCGGCCAGCGCGGCTGGTCTATACCCGTTCGGAATCCATGGCCTCGACCACGAAACGCCATCCGGCTTCCATGCGCGCCGAGATCGCCGCTGGTCGCGACGGCAGGATCGCCGGCATGATCTTCGAGGGCGACTTCAACACCGGCGCCTATGCAAGCTGGGGGCCGACCGTGGCGAGCCGCGTGCCGATCCATGCGTCGGGGCCCTATCACGTTCCGCATTATCTGGCGAAAGGCCGCGCCATCCACACCAACGGCCCCGTCTCCGGCGCCTTTCGCGGCTTCGGCGTGCCACAGGCCGCGCTAATGCAGGAGACACTCTACGACGAGCTGGCCGACAGGCTCGGCATGGACCGACTGGAATTGCGGCTGGTCAACGCGCTACGCGACGGCCAGGCAACCTCGACCGGTCATGTGCTGGAGAGCGGCGTGGGCATCGCCGCCTGCCTGGAGGCGCTGAAGCCGCACTGGCAGCGGGCGCTCGCCGAGGCAGCCGAATTCAACGTGATCAATGCCAAGATCAGGCGCGGCGTCGGCGTCGCCTCCTGCTGGTATGGCTGCGGCAATACCGGCATCCCCAACCCCTCGACGATCAAGGCGGGCGTGAGCCGCGACGGGCGCGTCATGCTGCACCAGGGCGCGGTCGATATCGGCCAGGGCTCGAACACGGTGATCGCGCAGATGTTCGCCGAGGCGCTGGGCGTGCCGCTGCCCGCGCTCACGCTGGTTGACGCCGACACGGCCGTCACGCCCGACGCCGGCAAGACCTCCGGCTCGCGCCAGACATATATTTCCGGCAAGGCGGCCGAAAAGAGCGGCCGCGCGCTGCGCGAGGCGATCCTGCGCCACGCCAATGTTTCCGACGCGGCCGCGATCTCGGTCGAGGACGGCGCGCTGGTCGTGGCCGAAGGCGAGGCCCGCAGACGCATCGCCCTCGACGCGCTGCCGGCCGATGCCGACGGCTATGTCTTCGCCTCGTCGGAAAGCTACGATCCGCCAACCGCGCCGCTCGACGAGAACGGCCAGGGCCGGCCCTACGCGGTCTATGGCTGGGGCGCGCAGATGGCCGAGCTCGAAGTCGACCTGACGCTGGGCACTGTCAGGATGGTGAAGATCACCGCCGCCCATGATCTGGGCCGCGCCATCAATCCGGTCCTGGCCGAGGGTCAGGTTCAGGGCGGCATCGCGCAGGGACTCGGCATGGCGCTGATGGAGGAATACGTTCCCGGCAGAACCGAAAACCTGCACGACTACCTGATCCCGACGATCGGTGACGTGCCGCCGATCGAGACGATCCTCGTCGAGGTGCCCGACGCGGAAGGCCCTTACGGCGCGAAGGGGCTTGGCGAGCATGTGCTGATCCCGACCGCGCCGGCGATTCTCAACGCTATCCGTCACGCCAGCGGCGTGGCCATAGACCGGACGCCGGCCACGCCCACGCGCATCCTGGAGGCACTGGCGGGCAAGGCGTCGACCCGGACCGACGCGGCATGAGCGAATTGTCCGAACGCTTCGATACGCATGATCCCGGCGAGAAGCTGCGCTGTGACGCCTGTCCGGTCATGTGCTACATCGCCGAGGGCCGCACCGGCGCCTGCGACCGCTACGGCAATTTCGGTGGCCGCATCACGCGCTGCGACCCGTTGGTCGTCCTGCACCACGTCGAGGAAAAGGGGGGCGAGGTCGTGCCTTTCGCGGCGGACGACAAGGCGTGGGACGGTAATCCGGTCAACACCGAGCGGCGCTTCGTGAGCGCCATCGGCGCCGGCACCACCTATCCCGACTACAAGCCCGCCCCTTTCATCGTCAGCCAGAAGGTCGAGGGCGCCGATCTCGTCACGGTGGTCACGGAGGGCATCTTCTCCTATTGCGGGGTCAAGGTGAAGATCGACACCGACCGGCATGTCGGGGACGAGACGGCGACCGTGCGCGCGCAGGGCGAGCCGGTGGGGCATGTCACCACCGGCGAATATGGTTCACAGATGCTGTCGCTGGGCGGCGTCCGGCACCTGACCGGCGGCTCCAAGGCGGAAGGCCGGATCACCTGCGACACGCTCCTTGCGCTGTGCAACAAGCAGCCGGTGGAACTGTCGATCGACGGCGGCTCAACGCTCGTCGTCGAGGCCGGCAAGCCCCCGGTGATCGACGGCAAGGAGGAGCACCGCATGCGGGTGGGCTGCGGATCGGCCACGATCGGCATGTTCGCCACGCAGTGGAAGGGACTGGTCGACGAGGTTGTCGTCGTCGACGACCATATCACCGGCGTCGTGTCGGAGCACCAGGCCGGAAAGGTGATCGGCTGGCCGGATACGGGGATCAAGATCATCGGCAGACGCTCGACGCCCGGACGCTATTTCAAGGTCTCCGAGCCGGGGCTGGGCTGGGGCGGCACCACGATCAACGATCCGCTGGAAATCCTCGGCGACTGGAACGACAAGAAGGGCGCAAGGCCCGGCCTGTCCCTGCTGATGGTCTCCACCACGGGCGAGCAGTTCGCCTATTTCGAGCTCGACGAGGCACTGAAGCCCGTCGAGATGCTCTTCCCCGACCGGCTGCGCAAATCGGTCGATCTGATCGAGGACAATTGCGAGCCGGCGCTGTGCACGGTGCTGTTCATGGGCGGAGCGGGAGGCTCGCTCCGCGCCGGCGTGACCGAAAACCCGGTCAATCTCACCCGTTCGGTCCATCGCCTCCAGACCTATGTCACCTGCGGCGGCGCGCCCGTCTATGTCTGGCCCGGCGGCGGCATCACGCTGATGGTCGACGTCACGCGCCTTCCCGACAACGCCTTCGGCTACGTGCCCACGCCCGCACTGGTCGCACCTATCGAATTCACGATGCGGCTCGAGCACTACGCGGCGCTCGGCGGCCACATGGATCATGTCCGCTCCGTCGAGGAGGCGGTCGCGGAGGGTGGCGAATATTTCAATCCGCGCACCGACGCCCCCGCCGGGCGGGGCAATCCCTGGCCGCCGCTGGCGATGCTTGAAAGGCGGCGCGAATGAACGGGCCTCAGACGGTCTGGCTGCCCGATGGCAGGCTTCACCTCAATCATGGCCCGATCGACCTGATCGTCGAGGCGTTCGGCGAGGCGGAAGAAGTGGCAGCGGCCTTCCGCCAGGCGATCGCGCGCTTCGAGACCGTGCTGGACGAACTGGTTGCCGAACTGCCGGCCCTTCGCCGGCCGAGCAGCGCGACGCCGCGCCGCTTTGATGGACGCATGGCGGCCTCGATGGAAGCCGCGGCGTGCCGCCTGGCTGCGCAGGACGCGTTCGTCACGCCAATGGCGGCGGTCGCCGGCGCGGTGGCCGACGAGGTGCTGGCGGCCCTGGTGGTCCGCCGCAGGCTCGACCGCGCCTATGTCAATGACGGCGGAGACACCGCCTTCTTCCTGGCGCCGGGACGATCCATCACCGCGGCAATCGCCGGTACCACCAACGGCATTCCGGATCGGGTGACGATCCGGCATGGCGATCCGGTGCGCGGTCTTGCCACCTCCGGCTGGCGCGGGCGCAGCCATTCGCTCGGCATAGCCGACGCGGTCACGGTGCTGGCGCGGAACGCGGCCGAAGCCGACGCGGCCGCCACGCTGATCGCCAACGCCGTCGATCTGCCCGGCAGCCCCAAGATTGAACGGCGGCCGGCCCGGGAACTCGCGCCCGACAGCGATCTCGGCGAACGGCTGGTGACCGTCGGTGTCGCCGCGCTGTCCCGCTCCGAGGTCGACGACGCCCTGCGGCGCGGTTTTGCCCTGGCCGAACGCTACCGCCGGCAGGGACTGATCGAAGCGGCGGCACTGTTCCTGGCGGGGCAAGCCATGGCAAGCGGCACGATGCCGTCCGCCTTGGAAGATGGCGGCCTGGCGGCCTGAGCCGGAAGGGAGGGAACCGACGGATGGTCGAGTTTGCCATACGCAAGATCGCGGTGACGATGGAGGAGATCCGCCATGACGGTGGACCTCCCCCGCCCGCGCCGAGGCGCCGCGCCGCCGCGCTCGCCATCGTCGGCAATCCGTTCGCCGGACGCTTCGTGGAGAATATCCAACCGGCGATGGAGGATCTCAAGCCGCTTGGGCGCGAACTGACCGACCGGCTGATCGCGGCGCTCGGCGGCGATGCCGCGGCGATCGACGGCTACGGCAAGGGCGCGATCGTTGGGACCGCCGGCGAGATCGAACACGGCGCGCTGTGGCACGTGCCGGGTGGCTACGCCATGCGAGAGCGGCTTGGCGCTTCCAAGGCGATCGTGCCTTCGGCCATGAAGGTGGGCGGTTTCGGCGCCACGCTCGACGTGCCGCTCGGCCATGCCAATGCCGCCTATGTGCGCAGCCATTTCGATGCGATGGAGGTGTCCGCGCCCGACGGCCCGCGGCCGGACGAGATCGTGTTCTGCCTTGCCATGTCGATCGGGGGGCGTATCCATTCGCGCATGGGCGGTCTGGAAGCCTGGCAGGTCAAGGGCGAGGACGGATTGCGGTGAGCGGCGATGAAAACCTCCTGAAACTGGTCGATGCGGACGAGGCGCCGCCTTCCGACTACCGTCTGCAGGACCAGATCGGATTCGTGCTGCGCAAGGCCAGCCAGCGCCACATCGCGATCTTCGCCAGGCACATTTCCGACCTGACGCCGCCGCAGTTCGCCGCGCTCGCCCGCCTCTACGAGGAAGGATCGACATCGCAAAACCAGCTCGGCGTGATGGTCGCCATGGACGCCGCCACGATCAAAGGCGTCATCGACCGGCTGAAATCGCGCGGCCTGGTTGCGTTGGCTCCGGACTCCGACGACCGGCGCAGGCTCGCGGTGAGCATCACCGATGAGGGGCGCCAGCTCGTCGAGAAGCTCATTCCATTGGCGATCGAGGCAACCCGCGAGACGATCGCGCCGCTCTCGCCAAAGGAGACGGCGACCCTCTTGAAGCTCCTGGCCCGCATCACCTGATGGAAAGGGATTCAACCGAGCGCCAGGCCATCCGCCGGCACCGCGATGTAGGTATTTCTACCAGCTTGCAAATATCAGGCCTTGACGCCAAGTCCTTCACGCCGTTTGTTCGCGGCCAAGGCGAAGACGCCACGGGAGGAGTAATGAGGATGTTCGTGGGGGCGCGATCGCCCTGGCAGTCGCGTGTTTCCATTCGGGCATGGATGGCTTGCCCATGAACGGCGAGGCAATCCTTGAGGCCAGGGGCCTGACGAAGGAATTCAAGGGCTTCGTCGCCGTCAACGAGGTGGACCTCAGCGTCCGGCGTGGATCGATCCATGCGCTGATCGGTCCCAATGGCGCCGGCAAGACGACCTGCTTCAACCTTCTCACCAAATTCCTGCCCCTGACGCGCGGCACGATCCATTACAAGGGCGACGACATCACGGCGATGGCGCCGGCCGACATCGCGCGTCTCGGGCTGGTGCGCTCATTCCAGATCTCCGCCGTCTTTCCCAACATGACGGCGCTGGAGAATGTGCGGATCGCCCTGCAGCGCCAGCATGGCGACAGTTTCGACTTCTGGCGGTCCGAGAAGGTTCTGGCGCGCTTCGACGAAGATGCCCGCCGCCTGCTCGCGGATGTCGGCCTCACCGAATTCGCCCAGACCCGCGCCGCCGAACTGCCCTATGGTCGCAAGCGGGCGCTGGAGATCGCCACGACGCTGGCTCTCGACCCCGAAATGCTGCTGCTCGACGAGCCCATGGCCGGCATGACCCAGGAGGACATCGAGCGCATCTCGGCGCTCATCAAGCGCGTCGCGGCGAACCGGACCGTGCTCATGGTCGAGCACAATCTCTCGGTGGTGGCCGACCTGTCCGACACCATCACCGTGCTGGCGCGCGGCCAGGTGCTGGCGCAGGGCGACTACGAGACGGTCTCCAGGGACGAACGCGTCGTCGAAGCCTATATCGGAGCCGGCCATGACTGAGGCCCAGTTGATGGAACGCCCGCAGGCCGCGGCCGGCGGAACCCTGCTCAAGGTCGCCGACCTCAACGGCTGGTATGGCGAAAGCCATGTGCTTCACGGCATGAATTTCGAGGTGGGTGCCGGCGAGGTGGTGACGCTGCTTGGCCGCAACGGCGCCGGCAAGACGACCACCCTCAAGGCGATCATGGGAATCCTGGCCAGGCGCACCGGCTCGGTGATCCATGACGGCCGCGAAACCATCAAGCTGCCGTCGCGCGCGATAGCCCGGATGGGCATTGCCTATTGCCCCGAGGAGAGGGCGATCTTTTCCTCGCTGTCGGTCGAGGAAAATCTGATGCTGCCGCCACAGGTGAAGCCCGGCGGCTTCTCGAACGAGCAGATATTCGATCTGTTTCCCAATCTGAAGGAGCGCCTGTCGAGCCAGGGGACGAAACTGTCCGGCGGCGAACAGCAGATGCTAGCGATCGCGCGGATCCTGCGTACAGGCGCGAAGCTGCTCCTGCTCGACGAGCCGACCGAAGGGCTGGCTCCGGTGATCGTCCAGCATATCGGACAGACAATCGCGCGGCTGAAGCAGGAAGGCTTCACGATCGTGCTGGTGGAGCAGAACTTCCGTTTCGCGGCGTCCGTGGCCGACAGGCACTACGTCGTGGATCAGGGTCGTGTCGTCGACACGATCCCGAACAGCGAACTCGAGGCCAATATCGACAAGCTGCACGCCTATCTCGGCGTATGAAGGAATTCGACACAGGCGCACCGCGCCGCATTGCAGGAGGAGAACTGATCATGAAGACCAAGGGAATCGTGCTTGCCGCGCTGGCGGGACTGTTGATGTCCGGAACGGCCTACGCGACCGACGTCAAGATCGGCGTCATGAACGACCGGTCGGGCCTCTATTCCGACATCACCGGCGAAGGCTCGGTGGTCGCGGCCCGCATGGCGGTCGAGGATTTCGGCGCGGCCGAGAAGGGGATCAATGTCGAGATCGTCTCGGCCGATCACCAGAACAAGCCCGACGTCGGCTCCAACATCGCGCGTCAGTGGTATGACGAGGAGGGCGTCGACGTGATCGCCGACGTGCCGACCTCGTCGGTGGCGCTCGCCATCAACGACATCACGCGCGAGAAGAACAAGATCCACCTCAATTCCGGCGCGGCCACCTCGGCCCTGACCGGCGAGAGCTGCTCGCCGAATACGGTCCACTTCACCTACGACACCTGGCAGCTCGCGCATGGCACGGGCCGCGCCATGGTCGAGGCGGGTGGCAAGACGTGGTTCTTCCTCACGGCGGACTACGCATTCGGCCACCAGCTCGAGGCCGACACCTCCGCGGTCGTGAAGGAAGCAGGCGGCGAGGTTCTGGGCGTGGTCAGGACGCCGTTCCCGGGAACGGACTTCTCGTCCTTCCTGCTCCAGGCCCAGGCATCCGGTGCCGACGTGATCGGACTGGCGAATGCCGGCGGCGACACGATCAATTCCATCAAGCAGGCCGCCGAATTCGGCATCACCCAGGCCGGCCAGTCGATCGCCGGGCTTCTGGTCTTCACCAATGACGTTCATGCCCTCGGCCTCGAGGTCGCGCAGGGGCTGGTCCTGACCTCCAGTTTCTACTGGGACCTGAACGAGGGCACGCGCGAGTGGTCGGCCCGCTTCGAGGAGCAGATGGGCAAGAAGCCCTCCATGGTCCAGGCGGGCGTCTATGGTGCGGTGATCCATTATCTCAAGGCCGTCGAGGCCGTTGGCGACAAGGATCCCGAGAAGGTCATGGCCAAGATGAAGGAAATGCCCACCGACGACGTGCTGTTCGGCAAGGGCAAGGTCCGGGCCGACGGCCGCAAGATCCACGATTCCTACCTGTTCCGCGTCAAGACGCCGGATCAGTCGGAAGGCGAATGGGATCTGTATGAGACGGTCGCCACCATTCCCGCAGAGCAGGGCTTCCGCCCGCTCGGCGAAGGCGGCTGCCCGCTCGTCGAGTAGGACGGCGATCTTGAATTGCAGGGGCGCGACGTCGCGCCCCTGCTCACCTGACGTGAAATCGCGGGAACCACGATGTTCGAACTCCTCGGCATTCCGCCGCAAGCGCTGTTCGGCCAGCTTCTGCTTGGCCTGATCAACGGCTCGTTCTATGCCATCTTGTCGCTGGGGCTCGCGATCATCTTCGGGCTGCTCAACATCATCAATTTCACCCATGGCGCGCAGTACATGATGGGCGCCTTCGTCGCCTGGATGCTGCTCAACTATCTGGGCGTGCCCTATTGGGGGGCGCTGCTGATCGCACCGGTCGTCGTGGGCGCGACAGGCATCGTGCTGGAACGGCTGCTGATATCGCGCCTCTACCACCTCGATCATCTCTACGGCCTCTTGCTGACCTTCGGTCTGGCGCTGGTGATCACCGGTCTGTTCCGCAACTATTACGGCATTTCCGGCCTGCCCTACGGCATTCCCGCGCAACTGTCGGGCGGCCAGAATCTCGGCTTCATGTTCCTGCCCAACTATCGCGGCTGGGTCGTGATCGCCTCGCTCGTGGTCTGCATCTCGACCTGGTTCATCATCGAGAAGACGAAGCTCGGCGCCTATCTGCGCGCCGCGACGGAAAACCCGACGATGGTGGGCGCCTTCGGCATCAACGTGCCTCGCCTGATCACGCTGACCTACGGGTTCGGCGTGGGCCTGGCCGCCTTCGCCGGCGTGCTGGCCGCGCCGATCTATTCGGTCAACCCCAATATGGGCGCCGACCTCATCATCGTGGTGTTCGCGGTGGTCGTGATCGGAGGGATGGGATCCATACTCGGCTCCATCGTCACCGGCTTCGGGCTGGGACTGATCGAGGGTCTTACCCGCGTCTTCTATCCGGAGGGGTCGGCCGTGGTGATCTTCGTCATCATGGCCATCGTGCTTCTGGTCAAACCGGCCGGCCTGTTCGGGAGGACCGCCTGATGTCGGTAGCAACGGAATCCGGCAGCACCAACCTCGCCGCCGCGCAGGACACGCACACGGTCGGCATGCCGACCCATCACAAGGTGATCTTCGTCGCTCTGCTGGTGGCGGGGCTCGTCGCGCCCTACCTGCTCTACCCGGTCTTCGTCATGAAGGTGCTGTGCTTCGCGCTGTTCGCCTGCGCCTTCAACCTGCTCCTGGGGTTTGGTGGCCTTCTGTCCTTCGGCCACGCGGCGTATTTCGGCAGCGCCGCCTATGTCTCCGCGCATGCGGCCAAGATCTGGGGGTTCACCCCCGAATTGGCGATCGTCTCGGGCACGATCTGCGCGGCGGTTCTGGGCCTCGTATTCGGTTCGCTCGCCATACGCAGGCAGGGCATCTATTTCGCCATGGTGACGCTCGCCTTCGCGCAGATGGTGTTCTTCTTCTCCTTGCAGGCACCGTTCACCGGTGGCGAGGATGGCATCCAGTCCGTGCCGCGCGGCGCGCTTTTCGGCCTGATCGACATGTATCCGGATCGCAACCTCTACTTCGTGGTGCTGGCCATCGTGTTCTTCGGCCTGCTGGCGATCTACCGCATCATCCATTCGCCGTTCGGGCAGGTGCTCAAGGGCATTCGCGACAACGAGGCGCGCATGACCTCGTTGGGCTATCGGGTCAACCGCTACAAGCTCGCCGTCTTCGTCCTGTCGGCAACGCTGGCGGGACTTGCCGGCGCGACCAAGGCGATCGTCTTTCAGCTCGCCTCGCTGACCGACGTCTACTGGACCATGTCGGGCGAGGTGGTGCTGATGACACTGCTCGGCGGCATGGGAACGGTGTTCGGGCCGATCGTCGGCGCGGCCATCATCGTCTCGCTTCAGAACTATCTGGCCACGTTCGGCGACTGGGTGACGATCACCCAAGGCGTCATCTTCGTGATCGCCGTCATGCTCTTCCGCGAGGGCATCGTTGGCGTCATCGCCAAATGGATACGCAAGCCGCTCTGACAGGGAGCGGCTTGCCCGGCGGACGTGTCAGGCCCCGAAAGCACGTGAATAGTCCTGCTCCAGCCTGAGTGCATTCGTCCAGAAGCCCCTGGAGGACCGGCCCGCGAGCAGATCGTCCAGCACGTCGAGATGCGCATGCCAGCCGCTCGCGACATTCGCCATCTGCGCCGCATCGCGCAGCCGCGAATGGGTGAGCACCAGACGGACTCCCCTGTCCTGGGGCACCAGGTCGATGGTGACTTCCGATATGTGTTCGCCTTCCGGCCAGGTGAAGGCGAGCCGATGCGGCGGCTCGAACGTGGTGACCTCGACCTCGAAGGAAATGCCGCCCTCGTCCATCTGCGAAAATCTTTCGGGCGTCGGCTCGTCGGCGAAGACGGAGTGGTCGAACACCAGCTTCGTCCTGTCGCCGGCACCGGAGATCGTGTCACCCCCCGAAAACCACAGGCGGCGCTTGTCCGCCTCAACCAGATAATCCCAGAGCCGCTCCGCGGTGGCATCAAAATGACGCTCCACCCGCGCCGTGTCGGGAGCCACGCGCTTGACCGCGCGGTCCACGACGTTGTCGAATGCGTTCATCATCCTTCTTCTCCCAGTTCGCGCGCCAGCGACGCCAGCAGCGTCGTCCAGCCTTCCTGCGTCTTCTCGCCCCATTCGGCGAAAATCTCGGGCGTCATGTCGTTGGTCAGCGTCAGTTCGCAGCCCCGGCCCTGGCGCACGATCTCGACGGTCACGCGGTCGAATTCGGGGCTGTAGAGCGGCACGCCGAACGTGAAGACGAGCCTCGTCGGCCGCTCGATGACAAGATATTCGCCGACATGCGCAACATCCTGCCCGTCACGGCGCTCGGTGAAATCGAACGAGCCGCCGACCCGGGCGTCGATGCGCGCCGTCACCATCTCGCCACCTTCCGTCCTGAACAGCCACTTGCGGGCTATCTCAGGATCGAGCCACGCGTCGAAGACGCGCTCGGCCGACGCCTCGAAGCGCCTGACAACCTTTATCGATACGTTCCGGTCGGTCTTCATGATCCGGACTCCTTCCTGTCTTCCGGCTTTCTGTTCTCCCCCGCGAGCAAGGCTTCCAGGGCGTCCAGCCTGCCGGTCCAGAATTTCTCGTAACGGTTGATCCAGTCGCGCGCCTCCTTCATCCGCGCAGCCTCCAGGCGACAGTGATGCGTCCGGCCAACGATGCGTCGCCTCACCATGCCGGCCTGTTCCAGCACGCGCACATGCTTGGAGGCGCCGGCCAGGGACATGGAAAAAGGCGCTGCGAGATCGGAGACCGTGTGTTCCCGCTCGGCGAGCCGCGCCAGCATGGCGCGACGCGTCGGATCGGAGAGCGCATGAAAGATACGATCGAGCTGGTGGTCCTGATAATCAACCATACGGTTAAATTAATCCCGTCGCCGAGAAAGTCAACCGATTGGTTTAGTGATGCGGTAAAAAAATGCCGGCGCGAACAGGCCGCGCCGGCGTTGCCGGAATATGGCGATCAGGCGGTCGGCTGCTTCGTCTTCCTGAGATAGGGCAGCACGCGCTCGAAGGAACCGAACTTCTCGGTCGCCTCGTCGTCGCCCACCGCGGGCGTGATGATGACGTCTTCGCCCTGTTTCCAGTTGGCGGGGGTGGCGACCTTGTGGTTGGCGGTGAGCTGGATGGAATCGATGGCGCGCAGGATCTCGTCGAAATTGCGCCCCGTCGTCATCGGGTAAGTGAGGATCAGCTTGATCTTCTTGTCGGGGCCGATGACATAGACCGAGCGCACGGTGGCGTTGTCGGCCGGCGTGCGGCCTTCGGAACTGTCACCGGCCTCGGCCGGCAGCATGTCGTAGAGCTTGGCGACTTTGAGATCCTTGTCGCCGATCAGCGGATAGTCGACGTCGAAGCCGGTCGCGAGCTTGATGTCCTGTTTCCACTTGCCGTGGCTCTCGACCGGATCGACCGAAATGCCGATGATCTTGACCCCGCGCCTGGCGAACTCCGGGGCGATGCCGGCCATCGCGCCCAGTTCGGTGGTGCAGACAGGCGTGAAATTCTTGGGGTGCGAGAACAGAACCGCCCAGCCGTCGCCGATCCAGTCGTGGAAGCTGATGGGACCCTTGGTCGTGTCGGCGGTGAAATCGGGCGCCGTATCGTTGATTCTCAGGCTCATGGTCTTGTCCTTCCGGGCCGGTTGCTCATGGCCGGCAATGTGGTGCCTTCATGAGTGTACGGCAACAGCGTGACGAAACGAGGAATGCCGCTTCGAAACGGTCGCCCTCTCGGTATCGTTTTGCCAAATGACCGCGGTTCCTGGAATGCGGTTCCATCTGAAGCTCAAGCCGCCTCCCTGACCTGATAATCCTTCACGGCGTCGAAGCGGATTTCCTTCCAGCGCTCGGCCTCGTAATTGAGACCGAATTCATGCGGCGCCAGGAAGACGGGATCGCCGTCCAGGTCGCGGGCGATGTCGCCGCGATGGGTCTCCATGAAGCGGTTCAGCTCCGCCTTGCTTTGCGCCGAAATCCAACGGCAGACCGAGAAGCGGGCCGTCTCGAAATCCACCGGCATGCCGTATTCGACCCTCAACCGCTCTCTGAGAACGTCGAGCTGCAGCGCACCGACCACGCCCACGATCGCCGGCGAGCCGTCCTCGGGCGAGAAGAGCTGCACCACGCCTTCCTCGGCCATCTGCAGCAGCGCCTCCTTCAGCTTCTTGGCCTTCATGGCGTCGCCCAGACGCACCCGGCGCAGGATTTCGGGCGCGAAGTTAGGCACGCCCCGGAAGAAGAGATCCTCGCCTTCGGTCAGCGTATCGCCGATCCTGAGCGTGCCGTGGTTGGGGATGCCGACGACGTCGCCGGCGAAGGCCTCGTCGGCGGTCACGCGCGTGCGAGCAAAGAAGAACTGCGGCGCCGACAGACTCATCGGTTTGCCGGTGCGCACCAGCTTGGCCTTCATGCCGCGCTCGAGCTTGCCCGAGCACACCCGCACGAAGGCGATGCGGTCGCGATGATTGGGGTCCATGTTCGCCTGGATCTTGAACACGAAGCTGGTCATCCTCGGCTCGGTCGGCGCGACGTCGCGACGGTCCGCCTCCTGTCCGCGCGGCTTCGGCCCCCAGGCGCCGAGCGCCTCGATCAGGTCGCGCACGCCGTAGTTCCTCAGCGCCGACCCGAAGAAGACCGGCGTGAGATGGCCCTCCCTGAACGAGTCGAGATCGAAAGGGCGGCAGGCCTCGCGGGCGAGTTCCAGTTCCTCGATGAAGGCCTCGCGCTCGTTTTCGGGCAGCAATCCGGCCACGCGATTTGAATCCGGCCCGTTGACCTTCTGACGTTCGACCTCCTCATCGGACCGGCGCACCGCGTTTTCCGCGAGGTGATAGGTACCGGAGAATGTGCGGGCGCGGCCGATCGGCCAGGTGATCGGCGCCGTATCGAGCGCCAGCTTCACTTCGATCTCGTCGAGGATTTCGAACGTGTCGCGCGCCTCGCGATCCATCTTGTTCACGAAGGTGACGATCGGAATGTCGCGCAGCCGGCAGACCTCGAACAGCTTGAGCGTGCGCGGCTCGATACCCTTGGCCGCGTCGATCACCATCACCGCGAAATCGACCGCCGAGAGCGTTCGATACGTGTCGTCGGCGAAATCCTCGTGGCCGGGCGTGTCGAGCAGGTTGTAGACGTTGTCGCCATATTCGAAGGTCATGACCGAGGTCACGACGGAGATGCCGCGCTCGCGCTCGATCTTCATCCAGTCCGAACGCGTCTGGATCTTGTCCTTCTTGGCCTTGACCTCGCCCGCGAGCTGGATGGCGCCGCCGAAGAGAAGCAGCTTCTCCGTCAGCGTCGTCTTGCCGGCGTCGGGATGGGCGATGATCGCGAAGGTACGGCGGCGCGCCACCGCCTGTTCGATTGTTTCTGTCATGAAAGGGGTTCCATTCGGATGGCGGCTATTTAGCGATGCGTGGCGCGCCTGTCGAACAGAAACAAACGCGCGGACCGTCTCTTGACCTAGTCATCAGTTTGTACTAATCATAAGTCATGACTGTTGAAAGCGCCCAGCTCGCCGCCCTCGGCGACCCGACCCGCAGGCGAATTTTCGAGCTTGTCGCGGAGCGCCCGCGTTCGGTGGCGGAGATCACCCGGCAGGTGACCGTGTCTCAGTCGGCCGTCTCCCAGCATCTCAAGGTGCTCAGGGAATCGCGGCTGGTCCGCGCCGAGCCGAAGGGCGCCAGCAACGTCTACTGCATCGACCCGCACGGGCTTGGCCAGATGCGCGCCTGGCTCGACCGGTTCTGGAGCAAGACCCTGGCGGCCTACAAGCAGACCGTCGAGCAACCACCGGAGGAGCCGCGATGAAGACCCATGTTCCGATCGCTTCCGTAAAGCAGGCAATCGTTGTGGAGGCGCCGGTCGTGCGCGCTTTCAAGGTGTTCACCGAGGATTTCGGCAGCTTCAAACCGCCCGAGCACAATCTGCTCGCCGTGCCGATCGCCGAGACGGTGTTCGAGCCTCGGGCCGGCGGCCACGTCTATGACCGCGGCATCGATGGCAGCGAATGCCGGTGGGCGCGGGTGCTGGAATTCGATCCGCCGAACCGGGTGCTGCTTAGCTGGGACATAAGCCCGCAATGGCGGCTCGAGACCGATCTGGACAGGACGAGCGAATGGGAAGTGCGCTTCACTGCCGAGGGATCTAACCGGACCCGCGTCGAGATCGAGCACCGGAAGCTGGAGCGCCACGGCGAAGGCTGGGAAGGTGTGCGCGACGGCGTTGCCGACGACCAGGGCTGGCCGCTCTACCTGCGCCGCTACGCCGATCTCGTGGCAAGCAAGGGCTGACGCGGCTCGCCGGGCGCCCGGGGCAGAGAGGGATCACTTATCTCTTCCTGGAGTCACAATGTCGGCGCGCGGGCCGCTCCTCGCTTTGGCGCCTCCGATCATAAAAAGGATCAGCCGAAAACCGACCAGCCCATTTCTTCCGTCAGCCGCTCCAGCGCAAGCGTGCCGAGCAGCGAATTGCCGTTGTCGTCGAGGCCCGGCGACCAGACGGCGACCGAAGCCACGTCGGGCACGATCGCCAGGATCGCGCCGCTGACACCGCTCTTGGCGGGCAGCCCGACGCGGAAGGCGAAGTCACCGGAGCCGTCGTACTGGCCGCAGGTCAGCATGATGGCGTTGACGCGCCGCGAGATGCGGGCGTGGGGCGAGCTGTCCTCGCCGCCGGCATCGTCTCCATCGTGAATCAGATAGCGGCCCGCGAGCGCGAGTTGCCGCACGGTCAGTTCGATCGCGCACTGCTCGGCATAAAGCTTCATCACGTCTTCCACCTCGTGATGCAGATTGCCGAACCCCTTGGCCAGATTAGCAAGCGCCCGGTTCTGGAAACCGGACGTCTCGCCATCCTGCTTCACGATCTCCTCCACCCGGCCGAGCTTTTTCTCGCCGATCTGATGTTCGAGGAAGTCGCGCACGGTCGCGAATTCCCTCTGTTTCTGGTCGCGGTCGAGCACGATGTCGCAGATCACCAGGGCTCCGGCATTGATGAAGGGATTGCGCGGAATGCCCTTCATCCTCTCGAGGTCGATGATGGAGTTGAACGGATCGCCGGACGGCTCGCGGCCGACCCGCTTCCATATCTCGTCACCGAAAGCCCGCAACGCCAGGGTGAGCGAGAAGACCTTGAAAATGCTCTGGATGGGGATGGGTGTCTCCGCCGCTCCACCCGTTACAACCTCGCCGCCGACAGTGGCCACCGCAATGCCGAAGCGGCCGAACTCGACGTCCTTCATGGCATCGAGCCGGCCGGTGGACTGGCCGAATCGCGCAATGACGTCGATCTGGGCGACGATGTCGTCCACGACATCCTTCAGTCGCACTGGCTCACCCCGATCCTTCGCCTTGGCCATGTCGTTGTCCTCATGACGTCGACCCGTATAACGCCGCGACGCCGGCTTCGATCCGCGACAGCTCTTGTCAGGAGACGCAGGCGGCCCGGCTTTGATTGTTTCACTTTGAACAAAATAGCGCTAGATGCACGGGGCAATCCCTCGGAGCGCATCTCCAGATGACCGCACAGGCCCACGAGCATCCGCGACGCGCGACCGGCCCGCGCCTCGCTGCCCTGTCGCTTCTCGTCGGCAACCTCGTCATAGGACTGTCGATCCTCGGCCCGGCGGGGATGATCGACCCGCTGGCGAGCGACCTTGGCGTATCGGTCACCCGCGCCGCCTTCCTGATCACCGGCGGCGCGGTCGTTCTGTGCATCGGTTCGCCATTGGTGGCGGCCGCGACCGCTACCATGGACCGGAAGCTGCTGCTGGCCGGCGCAATGTCGCTTCTGGCGCTCTGCCACGCGGCCTCGGCAATTGCGGGAGACTACACGCTGCTGCTGGCGATCCGGCTGGCCGCGATGCTGGTGGCGGCCGTCTTCACGCCACAGGCCGCCAGCGCGATCGGCATGATCGTTGGCGAGCGGGAACGGCCGGGCGCGATCGCCTTCGTTTTTCTCGGCTGGTCGCTTGCGGCCGCGCTTGGCCTGCCGGCGGTCGCATGGGTCTCGGCCGAGGTCGGCTGGCGCTCGGTCCACTGGGGACTTGCCGCGCTTTCGCTCCTGGCCGCCGCGATGGTCGTCGCGTCGCTGCCGTCGGGACTTTCAAACGCGCGCATGTCGTTCGCAAGCTGGAACGCCCTGCTGCGCGACCGTCTGGTGCTGATGCTCCTGGCCGCGACGGCGTTGGCCTCGACCGGCCAGTTCGTCGTCATCACCTATGTCGGCCCGCTTCTTGCCCGCATGGCTGACGCCGACGCCGCGCAGATCGTCGCCTGTTTCGCCGCTTTCGGCATCGCCGGGTTCCTCGGTAACGTCGCCGCCACCCGCATCGTCGGCCGCGCGGGCGCCTTCATCACCTCGATGATCTTCTTCGGTCTGATGGTCATCGGCGCGTCAATCTGGTCGCTCGGCGCCGGCATCGTCGTGTTCATGACGGCGGGCGCGGGTATCTGGGGGTTGGGCTTCGCGGCGTCGAATTCCATGCAGCAGGCCAGGCTGGCCGCGGCGGCGCCATCCTTTTCCGGCGCGGCCATCGCGCTCAATTCCTCCGCGATCTATGTCGGGCAAGCGGCAGGATCGGCGACCGGCGGCGCGCTCTTCGACCGGGGGTTCTTCCATCTGATGGGATGGACGACGGTGGCGCTGCTCGCCCTCACGCTGCTCGTCGTGGCCATGACACGGCCGACGGCCTCGCGCGTGTAAACCGGTGTCTGGCTCAGCGTGCCGCGATCCTCTCGTGCAGCTCGCGAACGATCCGGCTCGCCGTGGTCTGGCAGGCGAAAGGAAGGATAGCGTGGACCAGCGCCGCGCCGGCCGCGAGAAACAGCCGTGAGGCGAACCAGGCCGCAAAGGACATATGGCCCAGATAGCTCTCTCCGACCGACGCGGGATGGTCGATGAACAATCTGGCGAGTTTCCTGCTCACAGTGCAAACCTCCTGAACCTGTTTCACGCCAAGGATAGCATCAAGGGTGGCGGAAAATGTCCCAATCTGTTCTTGAAAATGGCTCGACTGTGGGACATTCATACCACGCATGACCGAAGACATCGACGAAACGGACCGCCGCATCCTGGCCGAACTTCAGCGCGACGGGACGCTGTCGATCGAGCAGTTGTCGCAGCGGGTCAATCTGTCGCGCAATGCCTGCTGGCGCCGCGTGAAGCGCCTGGAGGACGACGGCGTCATCACCGGCCGCGTGGCTCTCGTCGATGCGGAGAAGCTGGGGCTCGGGCTGTCGGTCTTCATCATAGTGCGAACCGCCAGCCACGATCCCGACTGGCTGCGTCACTTCCGGGAAGCGGTCGGCCTGCTTCCCGAAATCACCGGTGTCTACCGAATGTCGGGCGACCTCGATTATCTGCTGCGCGCCCGCGTGGCCGACGTGAAGGGCTACGACCGGCTCTATCAGCGGCTGATCGCGAAGGTGCCGCTCGCCGATGTGTCCGCGTCCTTCGTGATGGAGGAAATCCGCGACACCACAGTCGTGCCGGTGGAAATTCGATAGAAGCGCCTTATACGACAGTGTCCCCGCAACGTCCGCCACCGACAGGAACCGTCAATGCCGCCCATCGTCAGGATCCTCCGCCTCGATCACGGCACCGGCCTCGACCTGCCGGCCTATGAAACGGACCAGGCCGCCGGTATGGACCTGCGGGCGGCCGTGCCGGACGACCGTCCGCTGATCCTGTTGCCGGGCCGCCGTGCGGCGGTGCCGACCGGTCTCGTCATGGAAGTCCCCGAAGGTTTCGAGGGGCAGGTCAGGCCGCGCTCCGGCCTCGCGCTCCGGCATGGGATCACCTGCCTGAACACGCCGGGCACGATCGACGCCGACTATCGCGGCGAGGTGAAGATCATCCTCATCAACCATGGCGACGAGGACTTCGCTGTCACGCGCGGGATGCGTATCGCCCAGCTCGTCATCGCGCCTGTCGTACGCGCCCGCATCGCCGAAATCACCGAAACGGCCGCGACATCACGGGGGACGGGCGGCTTCGGCTCGACCGGCACCGCATGAGGCGGCCCGGTCTTGTCATCTTCGATTGCGACGGCGTTCTGGTCGACACCGAGAGGCTCGGCAATCAGCGCCTGTCGGCATGGCTCACGGAGGCCGGCTATCGGGTCAGCTACGAGGAATGTCGCCGACGCTTCGTCGGCAAGCCGATGGCGGCGGTCCAGGAGCATGTCGAGGCCGAGGGCATCCGGTTGGGCGCCGACTTCGTCCAGCGCTGGAACGACGGGCTGCCAGAGCTCTTCGCCGACGGCCTGAAGCCGATCGCGCATGTTGCCGAGGCGATCGAACGGATCGCGGAGGCCGGCATTCCCTATTGCGTCGCTTCCTCGGGTCAGCTCGCCAAGATGCGCCTGACGCTTGGAATGACCGGTTTGCTGCCGCGGTTCGAGGATCACCTGTTCAGCGTCAGCATGGTCGCGCGCGGCAAGCCCTTCCCCGACCTGTTCCTGCATGCCGCCGCCGCCATGGGGCATCAGCCGGAACACTGCCTGGTGATCGAGGATTCGGTGGCCGGCGTGACCGCAGCACGCGCGGCCGGCATGGGCGTTCTGGCCTATTGCGGCGACGCCGAGGCTGACCGGCCGGGTCTGGAGGCGGCGGGCGGGCGGCTGTTCGGGGACATGCGCGAACTGCCCGGCCTTCTTGGCCTGGACGGACGGCGGCACGCGCCTGCGGCCGCAGCCAAATAATGACCCAGGGAAACTGAACGATCAGGCGCATCGCGCGTTCAAGGCGGAACGAGCCACGAACACGGAGACATTCCAATGCCCGCGATCGATACCTCCCGTATCATGATCCTTGCGACCAACGGTTTCGAACAGTCGGAGCTGGAAGTGCCGCTCAAAAAGCTCGGCGAACACGGTGCCGCCGTTCACGTCGTTTCCCTGTCGAAGGACCCGATCAGGGGATGGAAGAAGACGGACTGGGGCGATGCGGTCGAGGTCGACCGCCTGATCGACGACGTCACCGTCGCCGACTACGACGCCGTCGTCCTGCCGGGCGGGCAGATCAACCCTGACCTGCTCAGGGTCGAGGAGAAGGTGGTGTCCTTCATCCGCGCCTTCGCCCGCAGCGGCAAGCCGCTCGCCGCGATCTGCCATGCGCCCTGGCTGCTGGTCGAGGCCGGATTGCTGGAAGGAAAAAAGGCGACATCCTATCACTCCATCCGCACCGACGTCGTCAATGCCGGCGCATCCTGGGAGGATTCGGAGACGGTGGTGGACGGCAATCTGATCACCGCCCGCAAGCCCGACGACTTGGACGCCTTCGTTCGGGCGGTGGTCGACATGGTCGAGAACGGAGCCGAAACCCGCGCCGCCGCTTGACATCGACGGCTCGGGCATGCCGCTCTCGCATCGCGGGAGCGGAGAGCAGCGCATGGAGCCCATCAGCGTCGTGGACATGCATACGGGCGGGGAACCGGTGCGCATCGTCACCGGAGGCTATCCGCCCCTGCCGACCGGCCCGATCCTGGCCAAGCGCGCCCACGCACGCGACAAGCTCGACCATCTGCGCAAGTTCCTGATGTTCGAACCGCGCGGCCATTTCGACATGTATGGCGCGCTGCTGGTTGAACCCGACTTGCCCAGCGCGGACTTGGCTGTGCTCTTCATGCACAATGAAGGCTACTCCACCATGTGCGGGCACGCCGTGATAGCGCTCGGACGATACGCCGTGGACAACGGCCTGGTGCCGCCGGTCGAACCGGTCACGCGCGTCAATATCGAATGCCCCTGCGGCTTGGTCGCCGCCGATGTCGAGGTGCGCGACGGCAAGGCCGGCGCGGTGTCCTTCGAGAGCGTGCCGTCGTTTCTCTTCGCCAGCGATTTGACGCTCGATATCGCTCCTTACGGCATCGTGCGCTTCGACATCGCCTATGGCGGGGCCTTCTACGCGATCGCCGATTGCGCCCGCTTCGAGCTTTCCTTCGGTGCTTCGCCGGTGCGGGCGTTCGTCGATGCCGCAACCGCACTTACCGCCGCAGCGAAACTGGCCGTCCCCCTCGCCCATCCCGACAGCGACGATCTCGCCTTTCTCTACGGAACGATCCTGACCGATGGCGGAAGCGGGGCCGACGGCGTGCCGACGCGCAATGTGTGCGTCTTCGCCAACGCGCAGGTGGATCGCTCGCCGACAGGGTCGGGCGTCACGGCAAGGGTGGCCGCGGCGCATGCGCGCGGCGAGGTCGCGATAGGAGAAAGCCGCCTGTTCGAGAGCATCGCCGGGTCGCGCTTCGAGGGCGCCGTCGAGCGAACGACTGCCGTGGGAGGTCGCGACGCGGTGACGGTGCGGATCAGGGGACAGGCCCATTATTGCGGCCGGAGCGAGTTTACGCTGGAACCCGGCGACGAACTGGGCAGGGGCTTCCTGCTGCGCTGAGACCGGCGGCTGGCGCAAGCACTTGCGCTTTCGTGGGCGGGCCCGCCATGCGATAAAGCCGACCGACACTGGAGCCCTCGCGATGACCCTTGCCGGATTTGCCGCCTATACCGGCGCGCTCGCCATAGCGGCCGCCATTCCCGGACCTGGGATCACGGCCATCGTGGCGCGGGCACTCGGCTCGGGCTTTCGCTCTTCCCTGGTGATGACGCTCGGCCTCATCGCCGGCGATCTGATCTATCTGACGGCCGTCGTCACCGGACTTGCGCTGATCGCACAGTCGTTCGGCCCGGTGTTCCTGGTGATCAAGTGGGTCGGTGTGGCCTATCTCGCATGGCTGGCCTGGACCTTCTGGACGGTCGGCATCACGCCTGAGCAGATCGAGGCACGCAAGGGGCGGACCGGTGCCCTGTCCAGTTTCATGGGCGGGCTGCTGGTCACGCTGGGAAACCCCAAGACGATGGTGTTCTACCTGGCGATCACGCCGACCATCATGGATCTGGCATCGATCACGTCGCTCGACTTCGCGGTGCTGGCCGTGCTGACGGCGCTGGTGCTGCTGGTCGTGCTCGTGCCCTATATCGCGCTCGCCGCTCGCGCCCGGCTGTTCCTCCAGACGCCACGCGCCCTCAAGGTCCTGTCGAGATCGGCCGCGGCCTGCATGGCGGGCGCGGCCGCCGCGATCGCCGCCCGCAACTGACGGAGGACGACATGGCCGAAGGCAGACGCCCCGGACGCGGCAGGATTTACGATTCCATCGTCGACACGATCGGAGACACGCCGCTGGTCAGGCTCGACAGATTTGCCGCGCGCAAGGGCGTGAAGGCCATTCTTCTGGCCAAGCTCGAATTCTTCAATCCGATCGCCTCGGTCAAGGACCGTATCGGCGTCTCTATGATCGAGGCGCTGGAAGCGGTGGGCCGGATCACGCCCGGCAGGACGACGCTGATCGAGCCGACATCGGGCAATACGGGGATCGCGCTCGCCTTCGCGGCCGCCGCCAAGGGTTACCGGCTGGTGCTGACGATGCCGGAGACCATGTCGACCGAGCGGCGCAAGATGCTGGCGCTGCTGGGTGCCGAACTGGTGCTGACCGAAGGCGCAAAGGGCATGAGGGGCGCGATCGCGAAGGCCGAGGAGCTTCTTGCGTCCACGCCGGACGCGGTGATGCCCCAGCAGTTCGCAATCCCGACATCCATCGCCGCACCACCGCCGAGGAAATCTGGAACGACACCGATGGCGCGGTCGATATCGTCGTGTCGGGCATCGGCACGGGTGGCACGATCACGGGCGTCGGCCAGGTGCTCAAGCCACGCAAACCCGGCATCCGCATGGTCGCCGTCGAACCCGAAGCCTCGCCGGTCCTGTCGGGCGGCCAACCCGGCCCGCACAAGATCCAGGGCATCGGCGCGGGCTTCGCGCCAGCGATCCTCGACCGCTCGATCATCGACGAGATCGTTCAAGTGTCCAACGAGGATGCCTTCGCGAACGCCCGTCTCGTCGCCACGCTCGAGGGGATTCCGGTCGGCATCTCGTCCGGCGCCGCGCTCCAGGCTGCCGTGGTGGTCGGCGCACGGCCCGAGAACGAAGGCAAGGCCATGGTCGTGGTCATTCCCTCCTTTGCCGAACGCTACCTGTCGACGGCGCTGTTCGACGGTCTGGCCTGACCCGAACCCGGCTCTGGTCCCGAGGCTCGAAAGTCTGTAGAAGCGCGCGCATGGAACAGGATCTCATGCCCCGCGAACCGCGGACGGCGCCCGGCACGGAACGCAAGGTCTTCGTCAAGACCTATGGGTGCCAGATGAACGTCTATGATTCCCAGCGCATGAGCGATGCGCTGGCGGCCGACGGCTATGTCGCGACCGAGACGGTCGAGGACGCCGATCTGGTGGTGCTCAACACCTGCCATATTCGGGAGAAGGCGGCCGAGAAGGTCTATTCGGAACTCGGGCGGCTCAATGCCCTGAAGAAGGCGCGGGCGCGCGAAGGCAAGCAGACCGTCATCGGCGTCGCCGGCTGCGTGGCGCAGGCCGAGGGCCGCGAGATCGTCGCGCGCGCTTCGGCGGTCGATCTCGTCATCGGCCCGCAGACCTATCACAGGCTGCCGGACGCGGTGAGGAAGGCGCTTGCCGGTGAAAAGGTGGTCGAGACCGATTATGCGGTGGAAGACAAGTTCGAGCGCCTGCCCGACCCGAGGGCCGCGGATGTCCGGCGTCGGGGCGTCAGCGCCTTCCTCACGGTCCAGGAAGGCTGCGACAAGTTCTGCACCTTCTGCGTGGTGCCCTATACGCGCGGCGCCGAAGTGTCTCGGCCGGTGGCGCAAATCCTTGCCGAGGCCGAAAAGCTCGCCGCCGCCGGCGTGCGCGAGATCACGCTGCTCGGCCAGAACGTCAATGCATGGCGTGCCGCCGGTCCCGATGGTCGGGACTGGGGCCTGGGCGACCTTTTGTGGCGGTTGGCGGACGTGCCGGGGATTGCCCGGCTCCGCTACACGACCAGCCATCCGCGCGACATGGATGACGACCTGATCGCGGCCCATCGCGATCTGGCCGCGCTGATGCCATATCTGCACCTGCCGGTTCAGGCCGGCGCGGACCGCATTCTGAAGGCGATGAACCGGCGCCATACCGCGGCCGACTATCTGAAGCTGGTCGAGCGTATTCGCGCGGCCCGCCCCGACATCGCGCTGTCGGGTGACTTCATCGTCGGATTTCCTGGCGAGACCGACGAAGATTTCGAGGCGACGCTGAAGATCGTGCGCGAGGCCGGCTACGCACAGGCCTTCTCGTTCAAATATTCGCCGCGGCCGGGAACGCCCGGCGCGGCCCTCGACGGCCAGGTTGAGGAGCATGTCAAGGCCGAACGCCTCGACCGCCTGCAGGCGCTGCTGGCCGAGCAGCAGAAGACGTTCCTCACCGGGCTGGTCGGCGAACGCATCGACCTGTTGCTTGATCGCCACGGCCGCGAGAAAGGCCAGCTGGTCGGCCGCTCGCCCTGGCTGCAGCCGGTGATTGTTGATGAAAGCCTCGGCGAAATCGGCGACATTGTACCGGTGCGAATCGTCCGACACACCGGCGCTTCCCTGTTCGGCGAAGCGGCCCGAGACCGGACCTGACGAGGAGAAACGGTTGACCGCCCCGACAGACGTGAAGAACGCTCCCGCCGGAGCGTCGGACATGGCGCATATCGTTCTGACCTTCGACAACAACAAGCACGCCTCGGCCCTTTACGGGCAGTTCGACGAGAATCTCGCCCGCATCGAACAGAAGCTCGGCATCGACCTGCGCTCGCGCGGCAACCAGCTCTCGATCCGGGGCGAGGCGTCCGCCGCCGAACAGGCAAGGCGCGCGCTCGATTATCTCTACGACCTGCTCCAGAAGGGCGCTTCGATCGGCCAGTCGGACGTCGACGGCGCGCTCAGGATGGCGACGGCGGCCGACGACCAGCTGTCGCTGCCCACGCTGGAAAAGAAGGGCAAGATGTCGGCCGCCCAGATTTCCACCCGCAAACGCACCATCCATGCGCGCACGCCCAACCAGGACGCCTATATGCGGGCGCTGGAACGGGCCGAACTCGTCTTCGGCGTCGGCCCGGCCGGCACCGGAAAGACCTATCTGGCGGTCGCGCATGCCGCCATGCTGCTCGAACGCGGCATGGTGGAGCGCATCATCCTGTCGCGACCGGCCGTCGAGGCGGGCGAGAGGCTCGGCTTCCTGCCGGGCGACATGAAGGAAAAGGTCGACCCTTATCTGCGACCGCTCTACGACGCGCTCTATGACATGATGCCGGCCGACAAGGTGGAGCGTGCGCTGGCGGCCGGCGTGATCGAGATCGCGCCGCTGGCCTTCATGCGCGGCCGCACGCTGGCGCATTCCGCCGTTATCCTCGACGAGGCGCAGAACACCACGCCGGTGCAGATGAAGATGTTCCTGACGCGCCTGGGCGAGAATGCGCGCATGATCGTCACCGGCGATCCCAGCCAGATAGACCTGCCGCCCAACACGAAATCCGGCCTGGTCGAGGCGCTTCGCGTGCTGGACGAAGTTCCTGGCATCGTCACGGTGCGCTTCCTGGACGCCGACGTCGTGCGCCATCCGCTGGTCGCCGAGATCGTCAAGGCCTATGACCGCGATGCCAAGCACATGCGCGGCGAGGCTCGCGGCGCACCCTGAGCGATCCGTCATGGATGGTCCGCCCATCGACGTCGAGATCGCGATCGAGGCCGATGGCTGGCCTGACGAAGCGACCCTCGCCTCCCTGGTCGGCAGCGTTGTCGATGCCGTCCTTGCCGAACTGCCGGACTTCGCGGCGGGATCGAGCGAGTTATCGGTCGTATTTGGCGACGACGAAAGGATCCGGTCGCTGAACAGGGATTGGCGCGGCAAGGACGCGCCGACCAACGTGCTGTCCTTTCCCGCTTTTCCTGGAGTCCCAAAGGGGCTTCCGCCGATGCTCGGCGACATCGTGCTGGCCCGGGAGACGATCGAGCGCGAAGCGGTACTGGACGGAAAGCCGTTCGAACACCATTTGAGCCATCTGGTCGCGCACGGGCTACTGCACCTGCTCGGCCACGACCATATCGAAGAGGACCAGGCGCTGGTCATGGAAGAGCTGGAACGGCGCGTGCTTGCCCGCCTTGCGATTCCCGATCCTTACCGGTAATCAGGGATATCTGACCCCGCGACGACGATGAACGCGAACACACAATACTCGCCGCCCTTGGCCGACAAGGAAGACGGCGCTTCCCAGGCATCCGAAGAAGACCCTAGTCGAAGCACGCCTGAAGGTCCGGCGAGCCCGACGCTGTTCGGGCGACTGGTCGGGCTCTTCAGGCAGCGAAACGGCGCCAGTCTCCGCGAGGACCTGACCGACGCACTCGCCTCGACCATAACGGGCGAGGAAGGGTTCTCGGCATCCGAACGCGCGATGCTCAACAACATCCTGCGATTCCGCGAGGTGCGGGTCGAGGACGTGATGGTGCCGCGCGCCGACATCGAAGCCATAGACATCTCCACCACGCTGGGAGAATTGCTGCGGCATTTCGAGGCGTCGGGTCATTCGCGCATGCCGATCTATGCCGACACGCTCGACGATCCCCGAGGCATGGTCCATATCCGCGACGTCGTCGGCCACATCACCCGCTCGGCACGCCGCAAGCCCCGCCGAAACGGCAAGGCAACGTCGGCGAAAACCCCGGCGCCTTCGGACCCGCTGGACCTGTCACAGGTCGATCTGGGACGATCGGTGGCGGAACTGAGCCTGATCCGCCCCGTGCTGTTCGTCCCCCCCTCGATGCTGGCTTCGGACCTGATGGCGCGCATGCAGGCCCAGCGCATCCAGATGGCGCTCGTCATCGACGAATATGGCGGCACCGACGGTCTTGTCTCCCTCGAAGACATCGTGGAGATGGTCGTCGGCAATATCGAGGACGAGCACGACGACGACGAGGCGCTGATCACCCAGACCGGCGACGGCGTCTATCTCGCCGACGCCAAGGCCGAAATCGACGATGTCGCTGAAATCATCGGAGACGCCTTCAAGGCGGGCGAGCATGGCGAGGACGTCGACACGATCGGCGGTATGATCTTCAACGCGCTGGGCCGCGTGCCGGCCCGCGGCGAGGTGGTGCAGGCCATCCCCGGCTTCGAGTTTCATGTCGTCGACGCCGATCCGCGCCGTGTGAAGCGCGTGCGCATCGTGCAAAACAGGGCTGGTGAACGCCGGCGGCGCACCGCCCGGGAACAGGTCCCCGGCGAATAGCCCCTGATCTCGGCTGGCTCGACCGACCGGGGCCGACCAAGGCGCGAGCGCCGCTTTTGCCGCCGCGTCGCCGGGCTGGTACATCTGCAAGCCGTTGATTCGCGAGGGGCACGCGGCGTCCTGATGGAGCGTCTGGCCGGCAGGGTGATGCTTTTGTGGGGATGGAGGCGCGCCGCGACGGCCTGCGCCGCCGGGGCCTTTCTCGCCCTCGCCCAAGCACCTTTCGATTTCCCGGCGGCGGGCTTCGTCTCCTTCACAATCCTGGTCTGGCTCCTCGACGGCGCCACGGGAGACGCCGCACGCGGACGGCTTGGCGGCTGGCGCGCCTTCTTCGGTACCGGGTGGTGGTTCGGCTTCGGCTATTTCGTGGCGGGGCTGTGGTGGCTGGGTAACGCGCTTCTGGTGGAAGCGGAGAACTTCGCCTGGGCCCTGCCCTTCGCGGTGTTCGGTCTTCCGGCGCTGCTGGCGCTGTTTCACGGCTTCGCCGCCGCGCTCGCCCGGCTCTTCTGGACGGACGGCCTGGGCCGCATCGCTGCCCTCGCCGCCGCCTTCGGCATCATCGAGTGGCTGCGCGAGTTTGTCCTGACGGGGTTTCCCTGGAACGCGATCGGTCTGGCGGCCATGCCGACGCCGGTGCTCATGCAGAGCGCGGTCCTGGTTGGTGTCACGGGCATGAGCGCGGTGGCGGTGTTCGTATTCTCCGCGCCCGCCCTGATCGCCGACCCCCGTCCCCGTCGTGCCGGACTGGCCATCGCCGCCATCCTCGTGGCCCTGCATGCGGGCTTCGGGTTCTGGAGGACGGGGGAGGCGCAACCCGTTCCTCCCGAACGCAATCTCAAGGTGCGGCTCGTCCAGCCCTCGATCGACCAGTCGTCGAAATGGGACACCGAGGAGCGCAGACGCATATTCGACGTCCATCTGGACCTGACGCGCGGTCCGGGCGAAGCGGATGAGCGCGCGGACCTCGTCGTCTGGCCCGAAACCTCGGTCCCCTACCTCCTGACTGAACGCCCCGACGCCTTGCAGGCAATCGCCGACGCGCTCGATGACGAACAGACCCTTCTGGTCGGCGCGGTTCGGGCCGAACAGGGCGCGGGCCAGACGCGCTACTACAACTCGCTGACAATGGTCTCGGGCGACGGCGAGATTCTCGACGCAGCCGACAAGGCCCACCTCGTCCCGTTCGGCGAATACCTGCCGCTCGAACCCTTGCTCGAACGTCTCGGCCTGCGCAGGATCGTGGCCACGCCGGTGAGCTTTTCGGCCTCTCCGGCGCCGCGGCAGCTCACGCTTCCCGACGAAACCCGCATCCTGCCGCTGATCTGCTACGAAGTGATCTTTCCCGCCGAGGTCGATGCCGCCGCGCGCGGAGCCGACCTGATCGTGAATGTCACCAACGACGCATGGTATGGGAATACGCCCGGCCCCTACCAGCACTTCCGGCAAGCGCAGATCAGGGCGGTGGAAACCGGCCTGCCGCTCGTCAGGGCGGCCAATAACGGCATCTCGGGCCTGGTCGACCCATATGGGCGGATCGTGGACGCGCTCGCGCTGAACGGGGTCGGCACGCTCGACGGGGAGATCGCGCCGGGTGCGGTTGCGCGGCCGCTCCCGCTGGCGCCCGGGCTGGCGGGGCTCGGCGTGATCGCCGCCTTTGCCGCGCTCGCGCTGGCGTTGCAGGTCAGGCAGTGGCTAGGGCGTCAATGAGGGTGTATAGTATATTAGCGACTCGTAGAATCCTCGCGGCAAAGGTCGTTCCGTTGAGGGGTGGGAGGCTATCCCCTCGCTTGGATCCGCACGGCCAAGGAGGGGCCTAGAGGTGGAAATGGTCCAGAACAAGAAGAAGCCCAACCCCATCGACACGCATGTCGGCAGCAGGATCAGGTTGCGCCGGAACATGCTCGGCATGAGCCAGGAGAAGCTCGGCGACAGCCTCGGCATAACCTTCCAGCAGATCCAGAAATACGAAAAGGGGCTCAACCGCGTCGGCGCCAGCCGACTTCAGGCGATCGCCTCCATCATGGGTGTGCCCGTGGCCTATTTTTTCGAGGACGCACCGGGTACGCCGGCGGCGGGCACGGATGGTTTTGGCGAGCAGAACCAAGCCAGCTACGTCTCGGATTTCCTTAATTCTTCCGAAGGCTTGCAGCTCAACCGGTCCTTCGTGAAGATAGCCGATCCAAAGGTTCGCCGGCGCATCGTGGACCTGGTAAAGTCTCTCGCCGCCGACGACGGCGACTGACGCCGGGCGCGACGTTGGACAAGGCCGCCCGCGTTCCCGTGAGGCGCGTGTTTTTGCACCGTCAACCTTGACGATCGCTCGCCTATGCGACTAGAGCGGACCGCTTTCCGGCGGCCTGTTCTGGGCCGTCTTTTCTTCAAGAGGGGTATCCCGTGGCACGACAGAACTATCTCTTCACATCCGAATCGGTTTCCGAAGGCCATCCCGACAAGGTATGCGACCGCATATCCGACGAGATCGTGGATCTGGTCTATCGGGAAGCCCGCAAGACCGGCACCGATCCCTGGAAGGTTCGCGTCGCGTGCGAAACGCTGACCACGACGAACCGCGTGGTGATCGCCGGCGAGGTTCGCGTGCCCGAAAGCCTTCTCAAGAAGGACAAGGAAGGCAACGTCGTCATGACCGCGCGTGGCGAGCCGATGGTCAATCCCTCCCGCTTCAGGTCGGCCGCGCGCAAGGCGATCCGCTCGATCGGCTATGAACAGGACGGGTTTCACTGGAAGACGGCCAAGATCGACGTTCTCCTGCACAGCCAGTCGGCCGACATCGCGCAGGGCGTCGACAACGCGTCCGACAAGCAGGGCGAGGAGGGCGCGGGCGACCAGGGCATCATGTTCGGCTATGCCTGCAACGAGACACCCGACCTGATGCCCGCGCCGATCTACTACAGCCACAAGATCCTGGAACTGCTGGCCGCCGCCCGCCACAAGGGCGAGGGCGATGCCGGCAAGCTTGGTCCCGATTCCAAGAGCCAGGTGACGGTGCGCTACGAGAACGGCAAGGCCGCAGAGGTGACCGAGATCGTCCTGTCGACCCAGCATCTCGACGGGAGCTGGGACAACAAGAAGGTCCGCTCCGTCGTCGAGCCGATCATCGTCGAGGCGCTCGGCGATCTCAAGGTGGCGAAGAACTGCAACTGGTATGTCAATCCGACCGGCAAGTTCGTGATCGGCGGTCCCGATGGCGATGCCGGCCTCACCGGCCGCAAGATCATCGTCGACACCTATGGCGGCGCGGCGCCGCATGGCGGTGGCGCGTTTTCGGGCAAGGACACGACCAAGGTCGACCGCTCCGCGGCCTATGCCGCGCGCTATCTGGCCAAGAACGTGGTGGCGGCCAAGCTGGCCGAGCGCTGCACGATCCAGCTCTCATACGCGATCGGCATCGCGCAGCCGCTGTCGGTCTATGTCGACCTGCACGGCACCGGCAACAACGTGACGGAGGAACAGATCGAGCAGGCGATCCGCCAGGTGATGGATTTGTCGCCCGGCGGCATCCGCCGACATCTGGACCTGAACAAGCCGATCTATGCGCGGACCGCCGCCTATGGCCATTTCGGCCGCAAGCCGGGCCGCGACGGCGCCTTCTCCTGGGAGAAGACCGATCTGGTCAAGGCGTTGAAACAGGCCGTCGCCGCCGCCTGATCGGGAACGGCGCCCCGACCGCGAGGCACAGGCGACCATGAGCAGGCAAACCCGCGCGCGCTCGACCGAGGCCTTCTTCGGCCGGCGCCGCGGCAAGCGGCTCAAGCCGCGTCAGGCCGCTTCCTTCGCCCTGCTCGATCGACTGAGGCTGGACCTGTCGCGCCCCGCGCCACCGGATGCAGGTACGCTTTTCGCCGACGAGGTGGACGCGGTCCGCCTGGAGATCGGTTTCGGCGCGGGCGAGAACCTGCTGGCCCAACTCGAGCGATGCCCGCGCACGGGCTTCATTGGGGTCGAACCCTTCGTCAACGGCATGGCGAAGCTGCTGACGGCGCTGGACGGGGCCGATCCCGGGCGCCTGCGGCTCCACGACGACGACGCGACGCAGGTTCTCGACTGGCTGCCGGACGCCTCGCTGGACGGCCTCGACCTGTTCTATCCCGATCCCTGGCGCAAGAAGCGACACTTCAAGCGCCGATTCGTCAATCCGGACAATCTCGATCGGTTCGCACGTGTGCTCAGGCCGGGCGGCCGATTCCGCTTCGCGTCCGACTGGGAAAGCTATGTCGACTGGGCACTGGTCCAGTGCCGGGATCACGCGGCGTTCGAGTGGCTGGCGAACGGAGCGGACGACTGGGGAAGGCCGTGGAACGACTGGGTCGGCACCCGCTACGAGGCCAAGGCGATCCGCGAGGGGCGGATCCCGACCTACCTCACCTTCCAGCGCGTTTAGGGTCTTTCAGCCCGATGCTTCGCGTCAGCCGACCATGCGGGCCGGCTGGCGGTCCTTGGCCAGCTTCTTGAACTTGCGCACAACCATGTCGCGCTTCAGCCGCGAAATGTGGTCGATGAAAAGGACGCCATCGAGGTGGTCGATCTCATGCTGCAGGCAGGTCGCCAGCAGGCCCTCTGCCCTTGCTTCGCGCTTCTTGCCTTCCCGGTCGACATAGCTGACAACCACCTCCGCCGGGCGTTCAACCTCGGCATAGTAGTCAGGAATCGAAAGGCAGCCTTCTTCGTAGACGCCCCGCGCCTCGGACGACGAGACGATCTCGGGATTGATGAACAATTGCGGCGCTTTCGGCTCGTCCTCCTTGGACAGGTCGATCACCAGCATCCGCAGCGGAACGCCCACCTGGATGGCGGCAAGCCCGATGCCGGGCGCGTCGTACATTGTCTCCAGCATATCGTCGGCGAGTTTGCGCACCTCGTCGTCGACCCGTTCCACGGGCCTGGAAACCTGGCGCAGCACCGGGTCGGGCAGAATGATGAGCGGCTTGATCGACATGGGCCTCAGGTAGTCGAGGCGGGGGCGAGCGTCAACGCCGGCGGCAGCCAGACGTTCATGTTTTGGTCTTATTGTGCTGCGGCGAATCGCCTAGGATAGGCCGATGATCGATCTTTCCTCCCTCCTCTCGTCGCCCCTGGTGCGCCTCGGCGATATGGAACTGACGCTCGGCACGGCACTGGGTGCTCTCGCCGCGATCCTGGTGCTTCTGTTGGCCGGGCTGGGGTTTGCCCTGTGGCGCGCGGGCAAGGCGCGGGCCGCCGCGGCCGAGGAGGCGGCGCGGCTGGCGCGCGAAGCCGAGACGCGCATGGCCGGCATCCTTCAGGCGCAGTCGGAAATGCAGGGCCGCATGGGCGCGCTGGCCGATGTGTTCGGAACGCGCCAGGCCGAACTGACGCGCGCGCTGGGCGAGCGTCTCGACGGCATGTCGTCCAGGCTGGGAACCTCGATCGCCGAGCAGACCAGGTCGACACATGAGAACCTTGCGAAGCTTCAGGAGAGGCTTGCCGTCATCGACACGGCCCAGGGCAATATCCAGTCGCTGGCGGGCCAGGTCGTGCAGCTTCAGCAGATCCTGTCCAACAAGCAGACGCGGGGCGCCTTCGGCCAGAGCCGGATGGAGGCGATCGTCGCCGACGGCCTGCCGCATGGCGGCTACGAATTCCAGGCGACCCTGTCGAACGGCAACCGCCCCGACTGCCTGATCCGCATGCCGAACGATTCGCCCGCGCTCGTCATCGATTCCAAGTTTCCGCTGGAATCGTGGAATGCCATCCGCGCGGCCTCCGAAGAAAGTGGCGGCGAAGCCGCCCGCAACGCGGCGCAGTCCTTCCGCCGCGACATGGAGGTCCACATCAGGGCGATCGCGGACAAGTATCTCATCAATGGCGAGACCCAGGATACGGCGTTCCTCTTCGTGCCGTCGGAATCGATCTTCGCCGAGATCCACGAGAATTTCGAGCCTATCGTCCAGCGCGCGCATCGCGCCCGTATCGTCATCGTCTCGCCCTCGCTGCTCATGCTGTCGATCCAGGTGGTCCAGGCGCTGCTGAAGGATGCCCGCATGCGCGAACAGGCGCATCTGATCCAGGGCGAGGTGATACGCCTGATGGAGGATGTCGGGCGTCTGGACGAGCGCGTGCGCAAGCTGCAGACGCATTTCTCGCAGGCGAGCCGCGACATCGATCAGATTCTGACCTCGACCGACAAGGTGCTCAAGCGCGGCGAAAAGATCGAGGCCCTCGAGTTCGGCGACGCCCACGACGACGCCGGCGAGGCGGCGGCGCGATCGATCGAATCGCGCACCGGCAATCTCAAGCTGCGCGTCGTCGACGAGGAGTAGCCGCAGCGTAGATGCTCGCATGCGCGGATGGTGCGTTCACCGGATCGCTCCTTGGGCGAACGTACCGTCCGGCCTATCTGTGGCGGGATCAATCGAGGACATCGCCATGGAACTTGGCCTCTACACATTCGCCGATGTGGGTAACGATCCCCTGTCCGGCCGCCACACCGATCCCGCTGAGCGGCTGAAAAATCTCGTCGAGGAGATCGAGCTTGCCGACCAGGTCGGCCTCGACGTTTTCGGCCTTGGCGAGCACCACCGCGCCGACTACGCCTCATCCGCGCCGGCCGTCGTGCTGGCGGCCGCGGCCTCGCGCACGAAGTCCATCCGCCTGACCAGCGCGGTCTCAGTGCTGTCTTCGGACGATCCCGTTCGCGTCTTCCAACAATTTTCGACACTCGACCTGTTGTCGAGCGGCCGGGCGGAGATCATGGCCGGACGCGGCTCCTTCATCGAATCCTTCCCCCTGTTCGGCTACGATCTCGACGACTACGACACGCTGTTCGCCGAGAAGCTGGAACTGCTTTTGAAGCTGCGCGACGGCGAGGCGGTCGACTGGCCCGGCGGCAAGCACACGCCGCCGATCGCCAATCGTGGCGTCTATCCGCGCCCGCTTCAGAACCCGCTGCCGGTTTGGATCGCGGTCGGCGGCACGCCGCAATCGGTGGTGCGGGCCGGCATGCTCGGCCTGCCGCTGGCGCTCGCCATCATCGGCGGCCAGCCGGCGCGGTTCGCGCCCCTGTTCGAGCTTCATCGCCAAGCCGCGAGCCGCGCGGGACATGATCCGGAAGTGCTCGGCCGCTCGATCAACGTTCACGGTTTCGTCGGCGAGACGACGGCGGAAGCGACCGGCACCTTCTACGCGCCGCAGGCCGAGGTGATGAACCGGATCGGCCGCGAGCGCGGCTGGGGGCCGACCAGTCGCGCCCATTTCGATGCATCGCGGGGACCCGAAGGCGCCCTGTTCGTCGGGTCTCCGGCCGAGGTGACGGACAAGATCCTCGCCATGCACGAGATATTCGGCAACACACGCTTCCTCATCCAGATGGCGATCGGCGTCATGCCGCATGCATCGCTGATGAAGGCGATCGAACTCTTCGGCACCCGGGTCGCGCCGGAAGTGCGCAAGGCCGTCGCGGACAGGCGACCGCAGCCGGCCCCCGCGACGGCCTGACCGTCAGGCCGCTTCCGTCAGCACTGGCCCGGCGCGATGATGCGGTAGCCGGCCGAGCGGGCCTCGCACGCATTGCCGAAGGTGCGCACATTGCCGCCGCGACGCGCGCAGACAGGGCGATATTCGCGCGTGCACGCCTGTGGCCTTCCCGGCCGGGGCCTTTCCGTGATCGGGCCACCGCGGCGGCATTCGCCGTCGCGGATGACGCGATAGCCGGCACGGTCAGCCTCGCAGGCATTGGGGAAGGTTTCCCGGTCGCCACGGCGCACCGCGCAGACGGGATCGTAGATCTGGGGACAGAATTGCGGGCCCGGCCGGACCGGGCCAGGTCGCGGCCCCTCGTCCACCACCACGGTGCAACTGGCCACGATCAGCGCCGCGAAGCCGATCGCGCCCAGTTTCGAAATAGCTCTCATGACACCCATTTCCATAGTCCTCCGGCGGTTCCGCCCGTCCCTCGCCTTGAAGAATGACACGGTGACCGAAAGGTTCAAAGCGGATTTACCGTTTGGAACCGGTGGCCGGCGGGCGCATTGTCGGCGGGAGGGACGTCGCATCCGCGGCGGATGGGGGAACCCATGAGCGAAAAACCCAATCCGACAGACGTGGCACCGCAGCCCTCCTATCCCGGGCCGGCCATGCCGACCCTGGTGCGCGTGTCGATCGTGGGCCTGTTTCTCATGTCCGCCGTGGTGGCGCTCTATTTCGCGCGCGACTTCTTCATGCCGGTCGTTCTCGCCTTCCTGTTCGCCCTCACATTGGCCCCGATCGTGCGCTTTCTCGGCAAGCGCGGCATACCCGCCGCCTTGTCGGCCACGCTCCTGGTGGTCGCCGCCACGGCGGGGCTGGGCGTTCTCGGCTACGTTATGAGCGGCCCGGTCGCGACGCTGGTCGACGACGCTCCACGCATTGGTCGCGAACTGCAGCAGAAGCTGGCCGAACTGCGCGAGCCGGTCGACCACATTGTGCGTGCCTCCGACGAACTCGAGGAAGCGACCGACACGACGAAGGAACCCGGCGTCCAGGAGGTCGTGATCGCCCAGCCAGGTCTGGTATCGCGCGCGGCCGGCAACCTGTTGACGATCGGCACGACGGTTGGCGTCACGGCCATCCTGTCGCTTTTTCTGCTCGCCTCGGGCACGCTGTTCTACGAGAAGATCGTGCAGTCCTTCACGCTTTTGTCGGAAAAGAAGCGCGCCCTGCGGGTCGTCCACGACGTGGAGCGCGAGATCTCGCGCTATCTGCTGACGATCGCCGTCATCAACAGTGGGCTCGGCGTGATGGTCGGTCTTGGCCTGTGGCTGCTGGGATTCCCCAACCCGCTGCTTTTCGGCGCGGCCGCGACGCTGCTCAATTTCCTGCCCTATGTCGGCGCCCTCATCAACATCGTGCTGGTCGCCGTGCTGTCGATCGTGAGTTTCGGCACGCTGGGAGCAGCCCTGCTTGCGCCACTCTACGTGCTCGCCTGCAACATAGTGGAAGGGCAGTTCGTGACCCCGCTGGTGCTCGGCCGCCGGCTGGAACTCAATGCGGTGTCGATCTTCATCGCGGTCGCCTTCTGGTCATGGCTGTGGGGGTTCGTCGGCGCGCTGATCGCCGTGCCGCTTCTGGTCGTCGTCAAGGTGTTCTGCGATCATTTCGAGGGATTGCGCCACGTCGGCAACTTCCTCGGCGCCCAGCAGGTACCGGTCGAAACGGACGAGCGGCCGGCCGCTACCTGATCGTCCTGACGAGATCGGCGTCGGGAAAGCAGGTCGGGGCCATGCCGTTCTTCTCCTGCCACTCGCCGATGGAGCGCCGGGTGCGAAAGCCAGGCAGGCCGTCCGCGCCGCCCACATCGTAGCCCCGGGCTTCCAGGGCGCGCTGCATGGCGGCGATATCGGAGCGCAGCAGGCGGTCCACCCTGCCCCAGGAACCGGCGAAGGCGCTGTCCCCATAGGCAATGCGGTCGGCGGCGTGTCCCACGAACAACGCGTAGAGGTCGCTCTCGTTATATTCCTTCAGCACATAGAAATTCGGCGTCGCGATGAAGGCCGGGCCGCTGCGGCCCGCGGGCATCAAAAGATAGCCTTCCTGCCTCATTTCATGCTCGGGAAAAGGGCGTCCGCTCACCCGCTTCACGCCCATCGCGGCCCAATCGGCGATCCGCCGGCCGCGATCGGGACCTTCCAGCGCGCAGGACACGGTCTCCGGCACCGTGACCTCGAACCCCCAGTCGCGCCCTTTCACCCATCCATGCGACGCGAGATAATTGGCAATCGACCACAGCGTGTCAGGCACCGAGTTCCATATGTCGCGCCGACCGTCACCATCGCCATCGGTGGCGTAGCGGACATAGGAGGTCGGCATGAACTGCGGCTGGCCGAGCGCGCCGGCCCAGGACGATCGCATCGCGCCGCGCGACACGCCGTGGCGTTCCATCATCTCCAGCGCGGCCAGCACCTCCCGGCGGAACATGTCCCTGCGCGCGGCGAGAAACGCCTTGGTGCCGAGCACCTCGAACGCGTCATGCGGGATCTTCGCGCCGCCGAAGCCCGATTCGCGGCCCCATATCGCCAGCACGATCCCACCCGGCACACCGGTGCGGCGTTCGATGGCGGCAAGCGTTTCGGCATACCGTCCCGCTCGCGCCCTGCCCCCGGAGGTAACGCCGCCGATATGGGCGAAATAGTTCGCCGGCGCGCCGAACTCCGCCTGATGCTGCGCCTGCGGCGCGCCCTCCCGCCCCGGCAGGACGAGGTCCGGCAGCTTGAGATTGGGGCGCACGCCCTTGAAGGCCGCGTCGAACGTATCACGCGAAATGCCGCCACTCCTGGCCGCCGGCCACAAATCGTTCTCCAGCCATGCGCGGAACCGGTCCTCGACCGACTGGGCACCGGCGGTTGCCGCCGCCAGCAGGGCGACAATCAGGATGAGGATCCGTGCAAGGCTGGCCATGGCGCTCTCCGTGAAGGGAGGAGGGGCGTCAGAACGCGGTTCGCGACCTGAGCGCGGCCGCCAGCGTTCCCTCGTCGAGATAGTCGAGTTCGCCGCCGACCGGCACCCCATGCGCCAAACGGGTCACCCGCGTGTCGAATCCGGAAAGCTGGTCGGTGATATAGTGTGCGGTGGTCTGGCCGTCGACGGTCGCGTTGACGGCGAGGATCACCTCACCGACGCCGCCGGCTGCCACCCGCTCGACCAGCCCCGCGATATTGAGCTTGTCCGGCCCGATGCCGTCGAGCGGCGACAGCGTTCCGCCGAGCACGTGATAGCGCGCATTCATCGCGCCGGCGCGCTCCAGCGCCCACAGGTCGCCGACATCCTCCACGACGATCAGCAGACCGTCATCACGGCGCGGATCGGTGCAGATCGTGCAGGGATCGACCGTGTCGACATTGCCGCAGACCGAGCAGATCCTGACCTTTTCGGCGGCCTCGGCGAAGGCGGAGGCAAGCGGTTCCAGCAACTGGTCGCGGCGTTTAACCAGATGCAGCGCCGCGCGGCGCGCCGAGCGCGGCCCCAGCCCCGGCACCTTGGCCAGCAACTGGATCAGGCGCTCGATCTCGGGGCCTGCGATTCGTTTGGTCGACATCGACCCGATTTAGAGTATCCATGTTGGTCAAGGAAGGGACGGCTTATTCCCGATCCAGAAAAGCCGCAGGGATGAGGTCGCGGATGGACGCCATTTCAATCCGGGTTGCCGTACCGTCCGATGAGGCGGCGCTGACGGAACTCATCGCGGCATCCTACCGGTCACTGGACGACGGCTCCTACGAATCGGCCAAGCTGAAGGCCGCGCTACCCTTCATGTCAAAGGCCAATCCCACGCTTCTGGCCTCGGGCACCTACTACATCGCCGATATTGGGGGGCAGATCGCGGGCTGCGGCGGCTGGACCAGGGAAATACCCGGAGGCGCCGGCATCATCGAAGGGGTCGGCCATATCCGCCATTTCGCGACACATCCCGATCATGTCCGCAAAGGTGTGGCGGCGGCCCTTCTGCGCCACTGCCTGGCGCAGGCGACCTCCGCCGGCATCATCCGGATGATGAGCCAGGCTACGCTGCCGGCCGAACGGTTCTACGAAGCGGCCGGGTTTCGACGCTTGCGCATGATCGAGGTGGCCATGGGACCGGTCACGCTGCCGGCAATCGAGATGGAACGCGCGCTGCCGTAAGCGCTATGGCCTGCGAGCGCTGAACAACGCGTGCCCGGCGATCATCCAGTGCAGGTCGACAGCGATGAAGCCCGCCTGGCGCAGCCAGTCGATATGGTCCACGATGGTCGAAGGTCTGTCGATGTCGTCGAAGGCGCCGTCCGCGAAGCAGTTCCACTGCTCCCGCTCGAAAAGATCGAAGCCCGAGAGGTCGCCGCGGATGGCGAGCGAACGGCGCCTTGCCTCCTCGTCGAAATGACGGGCGGCGAGCCTGAAACCTTCATCGGAAGCCGGCAGGACCACGTCCGCCAGCACGAAGACGCCGCCGGGTGTGAGCGCCGCGCCAAGGTCCTGGAACAGAGCGCGCTTCTGGCCGCCGTCCAGATGGTGGACGGCCAATGACGAGACCACCGCGCGAAGCGGCCGATCGAAGCGGCGCCACTCGCTGCCGGCCAGATCGATCCTGCGCGTCGTGAGCCGGGCGGCGTCGCAGCGACTCGCGGTCTCGGTCAGCATGCTGTCGGACCCATCGAAGGCAAGCACCTGCACCGCGGGGTCTGCGTCGAGAATGGCCTCTGAGAGCAGTCCCTCGCCGCAACACAGGTCGAGCACGGGACCGGTCGCCGGCCCGGAGAGGGCCAGTTCCACGATGGCGTCACGCTGGCGCTCGCGCTCGGGCACGGCGACCTCGGCCAGCGAGCGATAGGTCTCGCTTTCGGTCTCGCTCCATTTGCGCGCGGGCTCGGACATCAAGGCCTCAGAAGGGCAGCTTCATGCCGGGCGGAATCGGCATGCCGGCGGTGAGTTCGCGCGTCTTTTCCTGCATGGCCGTCTCGGCCTTCGCCTTCGCTTCGTTGTGGGCGGCCAGGATCAAGTCTTCCAGGATCTCGACATCGTCCTCGCGAAAGAGCGAGGGATCGATCTTCAGGCTTTTCATCTCGCCCTTGCCCGTCAGCGTGACCGACACCAGCCCGCCGCCGGACTGGCCGGAGACTTCCATCGAGGCGATCTCTTCCTGCATCTCCTGGAATTTCGCCTGCATTTCCCTGGCCTTGCCCATAAGGCTCATCAGGTCCTTCATCGGATATCCTCGCTAGCGTGTTCAGTCGCCGTCTTCGTCGATCTCGTCAGGCGCCGCGGCCGCCTGTGCCTCGATCTCGATTTCAAGTTCCTTGTCGGCGGCGGCCTCGGGAATGCGGACGTCGATGATCTTCGCGCCGGGAAAGCGGGCGAGATAGGCCGCCACGGTGGGATCGGAGCGGGCGTCGAGGAGCGCGCTTTCCCGCTTGCCGGCCTCCTGCTCGGCCAGCGTCCGCTGGCCCGGCTCGTCGCGCGACAGGGAGACCAGCCAGTTGCGGCCGGTCCATTCCCGCAGCCGTGTCGACAGTTCGGTCGGCAGGGAACCGGGCGCGTTCTCGGCAAGGCCGATCACGAGCTGGCCCGGCTCGATCCGCACCAGCCGGACATACTGCTTGACGGAGACGTTGAGCTTGATGTCGCGATGCCTTTCGGCAAGCGCCACGATGTCTTCCAGGGAGGCAACCGGGACGGCTGCCTCCGGTTCCTGGCGGAGCCGGGCGAGCGGCGCCGTCTCGCCTTCGGCTTCCGGCATGCGCCGTGCGGCCGCACCGCCGGAAGATACCGCCGACGGGCCTCGGACCGAGGCCGCACCGCCGCCGTCGGAAGATGAAAATCGCGACCGCGCCCCGCCACCGTCCCCGGCGGATTTGGCATCAGTGGCCATCCGGATCGCCTCGTCGAGCGTCGGCAGGTCGGCCGCATGAGCGATGCGGATCAGCGCCATCTCGGCGGCCGTGGCCGGCCTTGCGGCATCGTCGACCTCCGAGATTGCCTTGAGCAGCATCTGCCACGTCCGCGACAGGACGCGCACCTGCAGCTTTCCGGCGAATTCGCCGCCGCGCCGCCGTTCCTCCTCGGTCAGCGAGGCATCGGCCGCGGCCGAGGGGACGAACTTCATGCGCGTCACCAGATGACAGAATTCCGCCAGGTCGGTCATCGTCACGGCGGGATCGGCACCGGCGTCGTACTGGTCGCGGAATTCCTCCAGCGCCCCCGCGATGTCGCCGCTCATCAGCTTCTCGAACAGGTCGATCACACGAGCGCGATCGGCGAGTCCCAGCATGTCGCGTACCGTCTCGGCGGTGACCTTGCCGGCCGAATGCGCGATCGCCTGATCGAAGATCGACTGGGCGTCACGCATCGAGCCCTCGGCGGCGCGGGCGATCATGGTCAGCGCCTCCTTCTCGGCCTCGACGCCTTCAAGCGCGCCGATGCGCGCCAGGTCAGCCGCGATCAGGCCGGCATCGATGCGCCGGAGATCAAAACGCTGGCAGCGCGACAGGACCGTGATCGGCACCTTGCGGATCTCGGTCGTGGCGAAGATGAACTTCACATGCGGCGGCGGCTCCTCCAGCGTCTTCAGCAGACCGTTGAAGGCCTGCGTCGAGAGCATGTGGACCTCGTCGATGATGTAGACCTTGTAGCGCGCCGAGACCGGCGCGTAGCGGACCTGTTCGATGATGTCGCGGATATCGTCGATGCCGGTGTGGGAGGCGGCATCCATCTCGATCACGTCGACATGGCGGCCTTCCATGATCGCCTGGCAGTGTTCGCCTAGCCCGTCGAAAGCGACCGAGGGCCGGTCGACCGTCTCCGTCTTGTAGTTGAGCGCGCGCGCCAGGATGCGGGCGGTGGTCGTCTTGCCGACGCCGCGCACGCCCGTTAGCATCCAGGCCTGCGCGATACGGTCGGCCTCGAACGCATTGGTAAGGGTGCGGACCATCGGCTCCTGTCCGATCAGGTCCGAAAAACTCCTGGGACGATACTTGCGCGCCAGCACCCGGTACCCGCCGGACGATTGCGCGGTCTCGCGCCCGTTCTGTCCGGCCTCGCTCATTGCGCTTCCCGTTCTGGCGGCCGAGATTCCCTGCCGGCGCGGGCCACGTCCCTCGCTTGCGGAACGGGACTTCGGCGACAGAGGCGGGAGGCTGGCACGTGACCCGTGCCGTGGCTCGTTAGGGCTGCTTCCTTCCGGACCTGACCCGGTTGGCGAGTGGCTCGTCCACCGCCAACCTCCCATCCCCCATATCGGCAATCGCGGCGCCAAAAGCAAGGGCCGCGCCACCCGCTCAACGCGCGAATTGCGCATCGGCACCGAAGGTAGCGCTTGCGACGAGCTTGCCGGCGTCCTAGCCTCTCCACCATACAAGAACGAATGGGCGCCATCGCGCAGAGGCAGGAAATGTCCATGGCTGCGGCAGGGATCACCGGGTTCGCGCTCGATGCGCGGCTCGAGGCGGATTCAGCGCATGTGCTGTGGCTCGGCATGTGTGAGCTACGGGCGATGGACGATCGGCGCTGGCCATGGCTGATCCTTATCCCGCAGCGTCCCGGCGCCGTCGAGGTTCATGACCTGACGCCGCTCGACCAGGCCATGCTGACCTTCGAGGTAAATCTGGTCGCGCAGGCGCTCAAGCGGGCCAGCGGCTGCCTCAAGATCAACACCGGCGCGCTCGGCAATGTGGTGCGTCAGCTTCACTTCCACGTCGTGGCCCGCAATGAGCGCGATGCCGGCTGGCCCGGGCCGGTCTGGGGCCATGGCGCGCGCGAACCCTATCGGCGCGAGGACCTTCACCAGTTCATTGAGAACATCCGCCGTTCGCTGGACGACACCGACCTCAGACACTGAGCCTTTCCCGCATGCCTTTCAGCCTCTTCGACGCGCCCGACCGCGAACCAAGCCATTTCGTCGGCTTCGCGGGCAACAGGATCGACACCCTCTCCGAAGCCCGCGCCGACGATGCGGTCGAGCGGGCGCTGGCCGATCCGGCCGCGAGGCTGCTGGTGATGAAGGGAGGCAGGATAGTGCTGCGCGCCAACGGCGCGGGCTTCGATTGCCGCTTCGGGCTCGACGACGCGAACGCCCTGGTCTGCCGGCTCGACAGGGCCGTCCTCCTGGGCCGCGATGGAAACGGACCCGTTCTGGCCGTGCCGGGCGGGCTGGAGCCGGATGACCTGCCCGAGGGCCTCAAGGCGATCGACTACCGGTCGGTCCATGTCCAGGGTCTGCTGGACGCCGCTGGCCTCGGGGCGCTGGCGCAGGGGGCGGCACTGCTGGCCTGGCACCAGACCCACCGCTTCTGCGGTCGCTGCGGCCAGCCGACCGAGCCACGCGCCGGCGGCTACAAGCGGGTCTGCACCGGCTGCCAGACGCAGCATTTTCCCCGCACCGACCCGGTCGCGATCATGCTGACGGTGACGCGGACGCACTGCCTGATGGGGCGCAGCCCGCATTTCCCGCCGGGCATGTATTCGTGCCTGGCCGGCTTCATCGAGCCCGGAGAAACGATCGAGAACGCCGTCAGGCGCGAAACGCGCGAGGAGGCCGGCATCCCGGTCGGCCGCGTCGCCTATCATGCGTCCCAGCCATGGCCGTTTCCACATTCGCTGATGATCGGATGCTTCGGAGAGGCGCTCGGCACGGAAATCGTCCGCGACGCCGAACTGGAGGACTGCCGCTGGTTCTCGCGCGATGAAACGCTCGCAATCCTCGAAGGGCGGGGAGACGGCATCATGATACCCCCTTCCGGGGCGATCGCGACGCATCTGATCCGCGCCTGGGCGATGGCGGATTGAACCGGTGAAGGTCTCGTATCGCGCTTCGGCAGGTGTCAAAACGTCTCACGCAACGCGTACTCAATCATGTTGCGCGTCGGGGGCAAAAAAACTAGTTTCCGCGCCAATTCGCGGGCGGCGGCGCGCTCCAGGCGTCGTCTCGCCAATCCGCTCAAGCCATTGACCGCTGTCCGCCACGGAGCGCCTCGACCATGGATTCCTTTGAACTGAACAAGCTGATCGGGGCCGCGCTGGGTACGGTCTTCGTCGTGTTCTCGGTCAGCCTGATCGGTGACGCCCTGTTCCACAGCGAAGCGCCCGAACAGCCGGGCTACGCGATCGCGGCGATCGAACCCGAAGGTGGCGGTGACGGTGGCGCCGAGGAGGCCGACATCACGCAGGATGTCTTCCCGCTCCTGGCCGACGCCGATCCGTCGGCCGGCGAAGGCCTGTTCCGGCGCTGCGCCGCCTGCCATACCGTCGAGGAGGGCGGCGCCAACAAGATCGGTCCCAATCTCTACGGCGTCATCGATCGTCCGGTCGCCTCGCATGAAGGCTTCTCCTATTCCGGTCCGATGACGGAATTTTCGCAAGGCGGCTCCGTCCATTGGGACTTCGACCACCTCACCCATTTCCTGCAGTCGCCCAAGGGGCTGGTCCCGGGGACCGCCATGAGCTTCGCAGGACTGAAGAACCCCCAGGATCTGGCCGACATTCTGGCGTATCTCAACACGCTGTCGGCCTCTCCGGCACCGTTGCCGGAAGCCGCGCCGGCCGAACAGGGCGAGGAGGCTGCCGCCGGGGAAGAGGGCGACGCCGCACAGGGTGACGAAGCCGCCGAGGAAGGCAGCCAGGCCGATGACGGCGCGGCCGAACAGGAAGGCGCCGCACCTCCGCAGGCCGAGGACGCACCCGCTCCCGCCGATGCGGCCTCCCCGGAAGGCGCGCCGCAGGAACCCGGCGCCGAGGCGTCTCCCGACGGCGACCTGGGCGAGACTGACGGTGAAGCGGCCACGCCCCAGGACGGCGAAGCCGGCGCGGATCAGCCGGGCGAGGCCGACGAGGGCGCCGAAGAAGAGCCCCGGCCAGCCGACGAATGACGAAATAGTAATACAGTCACCACGAAAAAGCCGGGTTTGACCCGGCTTTTTTCGTCTCCGCGCCCTTTATTGCGCCAACCCGGTTTTCAATCGGCGCTGGACCGCTAGATTGCCGGTCGGACACAGGATGAGGAGAGAGCGTATGACGGGAGCGAAGCCGCGCATGTCCACCATGTCGACCCTGGCCGCTGCCGCCCTTTCTGTCAGTTTCGTTCTTGGTTTCGCCGGTTTCGCCACCGCGCAGGAGGAATGGCGCACCTCTTCCTCGCTCATCGACAGCACCAAGTATGGCGAGGATTTCAAGCATTACGACTACGTCAATCCGGACGCTCCCAAAGGCGGAACCTTCAACAGCGCCGTGCCGGGTACTTTCGACAGCTTCAATCCGTTCATCGTGCGCGGCAGCCCCGCCGCCGGTCTGGGTTCGTTCGGCGGCGACCTCTACGACACGCTGATGCAGCAATCGACCGACGAGCCGGGCGTGAGCCATGCGCTGATCGCCGATGCGTTCAAATATCCCGAGGACTATTCGTCCGCGACCTACCGCATCAATCCGGATGCGCGCTGGCATGACGGCGAACCGATCACCGCCGACGACGTGGTGTGGTCCTTCGAGGTGCTGAAGGAGAACAGCCCGATCTACAATCGCTATTTCGGCAATGTGACGGAAGCCGTCGCCCTGTCGGAGCGGGAGGTCGAGTTCCGTTTCGACCAGACCGGCAATCGCGAGCTTCCCCACATCATGGGCGACCTGGCCGTCCTGCCGAAGCACTGGTGGACCGGCGAAGACGCACAGGGCCGGCAACGCGACATCACCAAGCCCACCCTGGAGCGGCCGCTCGGCAGCGGTCCTTATCGGATAGAGCGGGCTCGGCCCGGTTCGGAAATCGTGTGGACCCGCGTCGAGGACTATTGGGGCGCCGACCTTCCCGTGAATGTCGGCCGGCATAATTTCGCTACCAAGAAGTATGTCTACATCCAGGACGAGAACGCCGCCTGGCAGGCCTTCATCAAGGGCGGCATCGAGGACGTCCAGATCGAGAACAGTTCGCGCCGCTGGGCCACCGAGTATAATTTCCCCGCCTTCGAGGCCGGCGACGTCATCAAGAAGGTGTTTCCGACCGAGCGCGCCGAACCCATGCAGGGATTCGTCATGAACCAGCGACTGGAGCGTTTCCAGGACCGCCGGGTTCGCAAGGCGCTGACGCTGGCGCTCGATTTCGAGACGATGAACCGCACCCTCTTCTACGGCCTCAACACGCGCACGGACAGCTATTTCGAGAATTCGGAACTTGCCTCCAGCGGACTGCCGGAAGGCAAGGAACTGGAGATCCTCGAGAAGTATCGAGACGAACTTCCGCCTGAGCTCTTCACCGAGGAATTCAAGCTGCCGGTCTATGACAGTCCGCAGGCCGAACGGAACTATCTGCGCGAGGCCGTCGCGCTGATGAACGAGGCCGGCTGGGAAATCCGCGGCCGTCAGATGGTCAACAAGGAGACGGGCGAGCCCTTCCGGATCGAGTTCCTCGGCGCCAACCCGACGTCGGAGATCATCGCCGGCTCCTACATCCAGAGCCTGCGCAAGATCGGCATCGACGCCTCGCTGCGCATCGTCGATCCGAGCCAGTACGTGAACCGCGTCAGGGCCTTCGAGTTCGAGATGGTGACGTCGCAATTCGCCCAGTCGCAATCGCCGGGCAACGAGCAGCGCGACTTCTGGAGTTCGGCCGCGGCCGACGCGCCCGGCTCGCGCAACCTGATGGGCATCAAGAACCCCGTCGTCGACGAACTGGTGGAGCGGGTGATTTTCGCGACCGACCGCGAGGATCTGGTCGCGGCCACGCGTGCGCTCGATCGCGTGCTGTTGTGGAACTATTACGTCGTCCCGCAGTGGCACCGGCCCGAGATATGGGTCGCCTATTGGGACAAGTTCGGCATTCCCGAGCCCCAGCCGGCCTATATCGGGGTGGATATCGATTCCTGGTGGATCCTTGAGGATCGCGAGGAAGAGATCGAGGAGAAGATCGAGGCTTCTGAATGAGGTCGGGCTTTACGCGACGCAGCGTTCTGGGCGGCCTTGCCTCGACGGCCGCGCTCCCCCTTCTCGCCCGCCGCGGCTTTGCCGATGTCGAGCCCGACACACCGCGCCATGGCCTTTCAGCTTTCGGCGAACTGAAATACGGACCCGATTTCACCCATTTCGACTATGCGAACGTCGACGCGCCGAAAGGCGGCGCCTTCAACTTCTCGCCGCCGAACTGGGCCTTCAACCAGAATGTCGCGACCTTCAACACGCTCAACAGCTTCGTGACCAATGGCGACGCGCCGCCGCGCATGGGGCTGTGCTTCGACGCGCTGATGACGCGCGCGATCGACGAGCCTGACGCGCTTTACGGGCTGCTTGCCGAAACCGTGAGCATGTCGGCCGACCGCAACGCCTTCACTTTCTTGCTCCGCCCCGAGGCGCGCTGGCATGACGGCTCGCCGCTGACGGCCGACGATGTCGTCTTCAGCTACCAAACCTTCAAGGAGAAGGGCCATCCGAGCCTGCTGATGCCGCTCCGGGAAATGGTGTCGGCCGAAGCGGTCGACGAGCGGACCGCGCGGCTGACTTTCTCGGGGGATCAGTCGGCCCGCACGGTGCAGACCGTCGCAACCTATCCCATCATATCCAGCGCCTGGTACGCGGAGCGTCCGTTCGACGCGTCCAGCATGGAGCCGCCGCTCGGTTCGGGTCCCTATAAGGTCGGGCGGGTCTCTGCCGGGCTGACGATCGAATATGAGCGCGTGCCCGACTATTGGGGCCGCGACTTGCCGGTCAATCGCGGCTTCTACAATTTCGACCGCATCCGCATCGACTTCTTCCGCGAGCGCCAGGCCGGGTTCGAAGCCTTCAAGAAGGGCGATGTCACCTACCGCCAGGAATTCACGTCCCAGACCTGGGCGACGGGCTACGATTTTCCCGCGCTCCAGCAGGGCAAGGTGGTCAAGCGGGAGTTTCCGAGCGAGAAGAGCCCGATCATGCAGGCATGGGCGCTGAACCAGCGCCGAAGCCAGTTCAAAGACCCCAGGGTCCGCCAGGCGATCGGCCTGTGCTTCGACTTCGAGTGGACGAACCGCAACCTCTTCTATGGGGCCTACGAACGGTCGCGCTCCTGCTTCGAGCGCTCCGAATTCGTCGCCGAGGGCGAGCCCTCAGCCGAGGAACTGGCGCTTCTGGAGCCGTTTCGTGGGCGCATACCCGACGAAGCGTTCGGCGAGGCCGTCGTCCCGCCGGTGTCGGACGGTTCCGGCCGGGACCGGCGGCTCCTGCGCGAGGCCGTGCGTCTGTTCGGCGAAGCCGGCTGGACGCGTCAGAACGGGGTTCTGACGAACAAGGCGGGGCAGAAGCTGGTTCTCGAGATACTGGTCCGCGACGAGGTGTTCGTACGTGTGGATTCCCCCTTTGTCGACAATCTGCGTGCCGTCGGCGTCAACGCCTCGATCCGCATGGTGGATGCCGCCCAGTACCAGGCGCGCCAGGCCGAGTTCGATTTCGACATGCTGAGCATGGCCTTGTCGATCGGCGCCACCCCCACCGTCGACACGCTGGAGAACATGTTCCATTCACGCGCCGCCGAACAGCATGGCAGCCGGAACCTGTCAGGCATCGCCGATCCGGCGGTGGACGAACTGGTGGCGGCAGCCGGATGGGCGGAAAGCCGCGAGGAACTGACCACCGCGCTGCGCGCGCTCGACAGGGTCTTGCGCGCGCGCCATGACTGGATTCCAAATTGGCACGCGGCGAATCATCGGGCCGCGTTCTGGGACATGTTCGGCTTCGTCGAGCCGAAGCCGGATTACGGCTTTCCCGTCGAAACGATGTGGTGGTTCGACGAGGACAAGGCGCGGGCGATCGGCAAGGCTTGAGCGAGCGGGGAACGACGGTTTGACTTCAACCAAGCCTTCTGGGGCCGTGGCCTGATGGGCGCCTATATCCTCCGTCGCCTGCTTCTGATGATTCCGACATTGTTCGGCATCATGGCGATCTCCTTCATCGTCATCCAGTTCGCCCCGGGCGGGCCGGTCGAACAGGTGATCGCGCGTATTTCGGGACAGGGAGGAGATGCAGCCGACCGCATTTCCGGTGGCGGGTCGGCCGATGTCGGCGCGCAGAATTTCGACCAGGGCGGCGGCGATTCATCCTCGCGCTATCGCGGCGCCCAGGGCCTCGATCCGGAATTCATCGCCCGGCTGGAGCAGCAGTTCGGTTTCGACAAGCCGGCGCATGAGCGCTTCTTCGGCATGATCTGGGACTACGCCCGCTTCGATTTCGGCGAGAGCTACTTCCGCGACATCGGCGTGCTTGAGCTGATCATCGAGAAGATGCCGGTCTCGATCTCGCTCGGCCTCTGGCTCACGCTGATCTCCTACGCTATATCCATCCCGCTCGGCATCAGGAAGGCCGTGAAGGACGGGTCGAGCTTTGATGTCTGGACCAGCGGCGTCGTGATCGTCGCCTATGCGATTCCCGGCTTCCTGTTCGCTATCCTGCTGATGGTGCTGTTCGCCGGCGGCTCCTTCTTCGACTGGTTTCCGCTGAGGGGACTCACCTCCGACAACTGGGCGTCTCTGTCCTGGCCCGAACGCATTCTCGACTATTTCTGGCACCTCACGCTGCCGCTGACGGCTATGGTCCTGTCCGCCTTCGCCACGACGACATTGCTGACCAAGAACTCCTTCCTCGACGAGATCCGGAAGCAGTATGTCATCACCGCGCGGGCCAAGGGCCTGTCGGAACGGCGCGTGCTTTACGGCCACGTTTTTCGCAACGCGATGCTGATCATCATCGCCGGCTTCCCCGGCGCCTTCATCTCGGCCTTCTTCACCGGATCGCTGCTGATCGAGAACATCTTTTCGCTGGACGGTCTGGGCCTGCTTGGCTTCCGCTCCGTGCTCGACCGGGACTATCCGGTCGTCTTCGCCAATCTCTATATCTTTTCGCTGATCGGCCTGCTCGTCGGCCTGCTGTCCGACCTGATGTACACCTGGATCGATCCGCGCATCGATTTCGAGCGGCGGGACGTCTGACCATGTCGGAAATCCAGCTCAAGGCCCAAACAGAGATTGTCCTCGAAGGCGCCAGGCGCCCCTGGCTGTCGCCGCTCAACCGGCGCCGCTGGGAAAACTTCAAGGCCAACCGCCGCGGCTGGTGGTCGCTGTGGATATTCCTCCTCCTATTTATCCTGTCGCTGTTCGCCGAACTCATCGCCAACGACAAGCCGATCGTCGCTTCCTACAAGGACGAGATCCTGTTTCCGGTGCTGATCGACTATCCCGAGGAGATGTTCGGCGGTTTCTATGCCGTGACGGACTACCGCGATCCCGTCATCGCCGAGGAGATCGAGGCCAATGGCTGGATGATCTGGCCGCCGATCCGCTATTCCTACCGGACGGTCAACAACGAGATCCCGACCGCCGCCCCGGCCGCGCCTTCCTGGATGTTCGACCGCGAAACGCGCTGCCAGCGGTATTTCGAGGGCGAGGACGATCCCGGCTGCCGTCTCGGCAACTGGAACTGGCTCGGCACCGACGACCAGGGACGCGATGTCCTGGCGCGCGTGATCTACGGTTTCCGCATCTCGGTGCTGTTCGGGCTGATCCTGACCCTCGGCTCGGCCATCGTCGGCGTGTCGGCCGGCGCCGTGCAAGGCTATTTCGGCGGCTGGACCGACCTGATCTTCCAGCGCGTGATCGAGATCTGGTCTTCGATCCCGGTCCTTTACCTCATTCTCATCATCGCCGCGGTCCTGCCGCCCGGCTTCTTCATCCTGCTCGGCATCATGCTCCTGTTCTCCTGGGTGGCCTTCGTCGGTGTGGTGCGGGCGGAGTTCCTGCGCGCCCGAAACTTCGAATATGTCAACGCCGCCCGCGCGCTCGGCGTGCCCAACCGCACCATCATGTTCCGCCACCTTCTGCCAAACGCGATGGTGGCGACGCTGACTTTCCTGCCCTTCATCCTCAACGGCTCGATCACCACGCTGACCTCGCTCGACTTCCTCGGCTTCGGTCTGCCGCCGGGCTCCGCCTCGCTCGGCGAATTGCTCAGGCAGGGCCAGCGCAATCTCAACGCGCCCTGGCTCGGCATCGCCGGCTTCGTGACGCTGTCGGTCATGCTGTCTCTGCTGATCTTCATCGGTGAAGCCACCCGCGACGCATTCGATCCGAGGAAGACGTTCAGGTGACCGGTCCTCTCCTCTCCGTGCGCGACCTCTCCGTCGCCTTCTCCCAGGAAGGCAAGGAGACGCTGGCCGTCGATCATGTGTCCTTCGATATCGGCACCGGCGAGACCCTGGCGCTGGTTGGCGAATCGGGCTCGGGCAAGTCGGTCTCCGCGCTCTCGGTGCTCAAGCTGCTGCCCTACCCGGCGGCGAGCCATCCGTCCGGCGAAGTCCTGTTCGAGGGTCGCGATCTGCTTTCCATGCCCGAGAAGCAGATTCGCAAGGTTCGTGGCCGCGACATCACGATGATCTTTCAGGAGCCGATGACGTCGCTCAATCCGCTCCACACGATCGCCAGCCAGATCGGCGAAGTTCTGTCGATTCATCAGGGCTTGGGCGAAAAAGCCGCGCGCGGGCGCACGCTGGAGCTGCTCGAGCAGGTCGGCATCGTCGAGGCCGAGAAGCGCCTGGATGCCTTTCCGCATCAATTGTCCGGCGGCCAGCGTCAGCGCGTGATGATCGCTATGGCGCTGGCCAACAAGCCGAAGCTTCTCATCGCAGACGAGCCGACGACCGCGCTCGACGTGACGGTGCAAGCGCAGATCCTGGCCCTGCTTGCCCGGCTCAAATCCGCCGGCGGCATGTCGATGCTGTTCATCACCCACGATCTCGGCATCGTGCGCAAGATCGCCGACCGTGTCTGTGTCATGACCAAGGGCCAGATCGTCGAGAGCGGACCGACGCGGGAGATTTTTCAGAACCCGCGGCACGACTATACACGCCATCTGCTCGCCGCCGAGCCCAAGGGCAGGCCGCCCGCTCTGGACACGCGCGCGGCCGACGTGATGACCGGCGACAACATCCGGGTCTGGTTCCCGATCAAGAAGGGATTCTTCCGTCGCACCGTCGATCACGTGAAGGCCGTCGACGGCATTGACGTCACGGTGCGTGCCGGCCAGACGCTTGGCGTGGTTGGCGAGTCCGGTTCCGGCAAGACGACGCTCGGTCTCGCCCTGTCACGCATGATCTCGTCCGAGGGCCGCATCCGCTTCGAGGGCAGGTCGATCGACGAACTGTCCTTCCGCGAGATGCGGACGATGCGCGACGATCTCCAGATCGTGTTTCAGGATCCCTATGGTTCGCTCAGCCCGCGCATGTCGGTGACCGACATCATCGAGGAGGGGCTGCGCATTCACGCCAAGGACCTGTCGGACGCGGAGCGGGACCGCCGCGTGGTGGAGGTTCTCGAGGAAGTAGGGCTCGACCCGTCGACCCGCTTCCGCTATCCGCACGAATTCTCCGGTGGGCAGCGCCAGCGCATCGCCATAGCGCGCGCCATGGTGCTCAAGCCCCGCTTCGTGATGCTCGACGAGCCGACTTCGGCGCTCGACATGAGCGTGCAGGCGCAGGTGGTGGACCTGTTGCGCGACCTGCAGAAGAAGCACGATCTGGCCTATCTGTTCATCAGCCACGATCTCAAGGTGATCCGCGCGCTCGCCAACGAGGTCATCGTCATGCGCGGCGGCAAGGTGGTGGAGGCCGGCCCGGCCGAGCAGATTTTCGAGAATCCACGCGAGGACTACACCAAGGCGCTGATCGCGGCCGCTTTCGACATCGAAGCCGCGCCAGGCACGATCGTCAGCCAGTAGGGAGCACCATGCAGCAGGAACGAAAGGGGCGCGTGCTCCTGTCGACCACCGGGTTCGAGCCGGATCGCTGGATCGACCTGCTGTCGGCCGAGCGCGATGTCGTCACAGAACCGGCGCCCGGCGGCGACCCCTCGATCGACTACGCCGTGGTCTGGCATCATCCACGCGGTCTGCTCGCCGGGTTGCCGAACCTCAAGGCCATCTTTTCGATCGGCGCCGGCGTCGACCACATCATGTCCGACCCGGACCTGCCCGACGTCCCCGTGGTGCGCGTCGTTGCCGACAATCTCAGCCAGTTCATGACCGAATATGTTGCCTGGCGCGTGCTCGACCACCACCGCCAGGGGGTCGCCTACCGGTCGCAGCAGGCCCGGAGCGTCTGGGACGAGCGGCCGCAGGCGCCGGCCGGCGAGGTCGCCGTGGGCATCATGGGTTTCGGCGCGCTGGGGCAGGCCACCGCGGCCGCGTTGCTGGCGCTCGGCTATCGGGTGCGCGGCTGGAGCCGCACCGGGCGCGAGATGGACGGCGTCGAGACATTCGCAGGCGAGGCGAGGCTCGGCGATTTTCTCTCCGGCACGGATATACTCGTCGTGCTTCTGCCGCACACGCCGGCGACCGAAGGCATCGTTGATTATGACCTCCTGCGCAGGCTCAGGCGCGACAATGCGATCGGCGGCGCCGTTCTGATCAATGCCGGTCGCGGCGCGCTCCAGGTCGAGGACGACATCCTGCGCGCGCTCGATGACGGCACGCTCAAGGAAGCAAGCCTCGACGTGTTCCGCGAGGAGCCGCTTCCGGCCCAAAGCAGGTTCTGGTCGCATCCGCGGGCCTTCGTCACGCCTCACGCCGCCGCGGCCTCCGACGCCGTATTCCTCGTGCCGCAGATGCTGGCGCAAATGTCGGCATACGATCGCGGCGAGCCGTTGTGGAACCTGGTCGACCGCGACGCGGGCTACTGAGCCTACGGCCGGCGCGCGCCTGTCGGAGGACCGTAGAGGTGTCCGATGCGGGCCACGGCATCGCTGAGAGGCTCGATCGTGACGGTCATCGTGTGTCCGCTGGCGTGGAGCAGCCGCGTTCCATCCAGCATCATTCCCACATGCCCCTTCCAGAAGACGAGATCGCCGCGTCGAAAGCCGGCTAGGTCCGGCGTGACCTCGATGGCTTCACCGACCGAACCTGCCTGCATGTCGGTGTCGCGCGGCACCCTGCGGCCCAACATGCGCATCGACAGCGAAATCAGTCCTGAACAGTCGACGCCGAAACCCGATGTCCCGCCCCACAGATAGGGGGCGTTGAGAAGGGTCTCCGCGACCGACACGAAATCGGTCTCCGGCTCCCCGGCCGGCCGCAGATGCGAGGCGATCATGGCCTGGCCATCCGGCAGCACCGCATAGAGCGTGCCGCGGGTCTCGACCCGGCCCACGACGCGGATCGCCGCTCCCATCGAATGACAGGCGCTGCGCGGCAGCTTCAGGTCAGGCCCCGCATAGACGAAACTGCGCGGAACGCGAACGACGTGCCTGGCCTCGCCATCAGCGAAGCCGACATCCTCCTCGCGCAGCCAGCCCACATAGCAATCGTGCTCGGCCTGGACCCAGGCCCAGCCGTCACGGCGCTCGAATATCCTGACGGCGTCGCCGAGAAGCAGCTGGGTGTCCATCGGCGCGTCCCGCCGGGGCGCGGAAACAAGATCGGCCACAGGCACGACGACCTGCTGGCTTTCGCCGGTCACGAAACGCTCCGCCTCGACCTTGCCGCGCAGCCGCTCGTCGGCGAGGTCGGGCCTGATTGCATTGAGCCTGCGGTCAAAGTCAGTCACGTAGCGAGTTCCCTGCCGGCCGCGATGACCGTATCGCCGAATTGTTCGACATAGAGCGCGCCTTCCACCGTCCGCTTGACCAGCACGTTGCGCCTGTCGGTCTCGTCGCGGCGCCGCGACACCAGCTTGGCCGCGCCCATCGTGTCAAGGGCGCGCGTGATCACGGGCTTCGTGACGCCCAGCCGGGCGGCCAGTCCGCGAACCGTATGCGGCGGCGGGTCGAGATAGACCGTCAGCAGGATCGCGGCCTGGCGCATGGTCAGGTCGAGCCCGCCGTGACGAACCTGGGCGAGCGATGTCTGCTGCCATAGTCTCAGCGCCTCCGCCGGGCGTAAGGTGACGGACATGGATGAACTCCGCAAGCCGCGCCGTTTCGGGACCGTACCGTTTAATCCGTCAACAATCGGCAAACCGGCAGTCAGTTGCGATACCGCCGCGAGAGTATCTGCTCGAGCGCGCGGATGCCTTGCGCCTCGCCGCCGATCGGGCAGTGGGGCCTTTCGGCCGGTGACCAGCCAAACACGTCGAAATGCACCCAATTCGCGGTCCTTTCCACGAAACGCTGCAGGAACAGCGCGGCCGTCACCGATCCGGCGAAACCGTCCGAGGTCACATTGTTGATGTCGGCGATCTTGGAGGAAAGCTTCTGGCCGTAGGGCCTCCACAGCGGCATGCGCCAGACAGGATCGGCCGTCGCCGCGGCGGCGGCGGCAAGGTCGGCGGCCAGTCCGTCGTCCGGCGTGTAAAAGGGCACCAGTTCGGGGCCGAGCGCCACGCGGGCCGCGCCCGTCAGCGTGGCCATGTCGACGAGCAGCTCAGGTTCCTCCTCGTCCGCCAGCGCCAGCGCATCGGCGAGCACGAGCCGGCCTTCGGCGTCGGTGTTACCGATCTCGACGGTGACGCCCTTGCGCGAGGGCAGGACGTCGCCCGGACGGAAGGCATTGCCGGCGATCGCGTTTTCCACCGCGGGAACGAGCAGCCGGAGCCTCACGCCGAGACGGGCGGCCATGATCATCGAGGCCAGTCCAAGCACGTTCGCAGCGCCGCCCATATCTTTCTTCATGAGCAGCATGCCGGCGGGCGGCTTGATGTCGAGACCGCCCGTGTCGAAACACACGCCCTTGCCGACCAGCGTGATCTTCGGCGCGTCCTTTCTGCCCCATGTCAGGTCGATCAGGCGTGGGGCCTGTGTCGCCGCCCGGCCGACGGCGTGGATCATGGGCAGCCTGGCCTTGAGCAGCGCATCGCCCGCAGTGACGGCGATCCGCGCCTTGTGCTTTCGGGCCAGTTTGCGGGCGGCGTCCTCCAACTGATCGGGACCCATGTCGTTGGCTGGCGTGTTGATGAGGTCCCGCGTCAGGAATATGCCGTCCGAGACCCGGCGGACACGATCCACGTCCGTATCGCCAGGCAGGGCGAAGACAATGTCCCGCTCGTCCTTCTTGCCGTAGCGGGTGAAAACATAGGAACCAAGCCTCAACGCCAGCGCGGCGAGGAAGGGCTCGTCGGGTGTGGCAACGAAATGCCAGGAGCCTGCGGGAAGCTTGCGCGCCAGCGCTCCGACGGCCAGTGCCGCCCAGGGATCGTCCGGCTTCGGCGCACCCAGCAGTGCGCCCGCGATCCCGCCCCCGTCGCCGGGAAGAACGAGAAATTCCCCCGGCTTGCCACGAAAGCCGTTCGCCTCGGCCCAGCGGCTTGCTCCCTCGGGTATCGGACCGGCGGCGTCCGCGCCTTTTGCCTTCGCCTCGCGAACGAGATGGATTGGGCGCGACGAGGCGGAGGGGCTGTCTGCGAATTCCAGCGGCATGCGGTTCTTCCATTGATGGGGGAGGTTTCGGCGCCACGCACCTTAACCATCCATTAGGGTTAACAGAATATTCCTCGATCGGGGAAGGTCACGGCCTTCCACTGGTTTGTCCTGCAAGCGGAGCGACATGATGGCGTCGAGCCGGTTTTCCTCCCGATCCCTTCTGACGGTAGCCCTTCTGGGCGCAGCGGTGGCTGTCTCAGGATGCGCCAACAAGCAACTCACCACCGGCTCGATCAACCGGAGCGGCGGCGAGCCGATATCGCAGATGTCTTCGGGGGAGCTTGGCGCGGCCACAGAACGCCTGGGCCAGGCCTACGCGAAAGATCCCAAGAATATTCCCGCCGCGATGTCCTATGCGAGCGCGCTCGGCATGAGCGGACGCAACGATCAGGCGCTCGCCGTCATGCGCAAGCTGACGATCGACCATCCCAAGGAGCGTCAGGTCCTGTCGGCCTATGGCAAGGCGCTGGCCTCGGTCGGCGAGTTCGAGCCCGCGCTGGATGCGGTTCGTCGGGCGCAGACGCCGGAATATCCTGACTGGAAGCTGGTCTCGGCCGAAGGCGCCATACTGGACCAGATGGGCGAGCGGGACCAGGCACGCGTTCTTTTCCGCAAGGCGCTGGACCTGCGGCCGAACGAGCCGTCGATCCTGTCCAATCTCGGCATGTCCTATCTTCTGGAGGGCGACCTCAAGACCGCCGAGATCCATATGCGCAAGGCGAGCGAGCAGCCCGGCGCCGACAGCCGCGTAAGGCAGAACCTGGCCCTCGTGGTCGGCTTGCAGGGACGTTTCGAGGAAGCCGAGCGGATCGCCTCGGCGGAACTCTCGCCGGATCAGGCGCAGGCCAATGTCCAGTATCTTCGCCAGATGCTGTCACAGCAGAACGCCTGGCAACAGCTTTCCGACGAAGAGAAAGAGAACAACACCAACTGACCGGTCTCATCGGGTGAGTTCGACGACGCCATCGCGGCTCACGTTCACTCTGGCGTTGCAATAGTCGGAAAAGTGCTCGCGGTTCAGCCTGATCGCGATCGGGGGCGGCCAACCCATCTCGCGCGCCACGATCAGCCCAAGCAGCAGGATCGCGTCCGGCTCGTGAAGCACGAGCGCAGCCGGCGCCTTGCCGTTGCGCACCAGTTCCAGCAGGACGGACGACGCCGACGACGAGCCGATCGTGCCCGACAGGAAGAGCACCGATCCCGCGATGCAACATCCGTGTTGAGGATGGCGCACATCCGCGATCACACCGTTTTCGGGATCGACCCCACCCCAGAAGCTGATCGGCGCGTCGAGCACCAGCGCGGTGCCCCCGCCCGGCTCGCCGGGAACGAGGATGTCGCAGCGGCGGCCCGTCATGACGGCGCCCCGATCGCCGGACGGCCCGTCACCGCGCTTTCCACGCATTCGGCGAGCGACCCGAACAGCACCGCATAGCCGGTATTGCCCGGCGCGTAATGGGCGAACTTTCCCGAATTCGTCATCAGGACCCCGCCCGGGGCTTCCGCCAGGATCGGGGTGACAACGACACAGGTATCGGCAACGATCGTCACGCCCGCTGCCTCCAGCCGCTTGCGCATTCCCGACGCGTCGATCGCGCCCAGTGCGTGCCGGCCCGTGCAGGCATAGAGTGGGACCGACAATCGGCGTCCCGCGATCAGGCGGTCCAGGGTCTCGAATTCGCCAGCCGACAGATGCGGGCTGCCGATCGCGACCGCGTCGACCCGGTCGGGCCGTTCGGCTGTCGAAAGCCGTGACTGAGCGTCGCGGACCATCTCCTCGGTTACACGGATCGTCTCGCGGGGCGGCAGGTGTCCCAACGCGGCGGCCACGGTCGGGGCTTCCGGCGTGACCCCCGCCATGTGGAACAGGCCGACGGCCCCGGTCGAGGCCGCCGCGGCGCCGAACGCCTTCAGCGCGTCCTCGCCCGGACGGACGCCGATCCCGGTCACGACGCCGACGGCGTTGCCGACGAGGCGGCCGTAGAGGCTGCCGAGCACGGGCCACGCGATGTCGGAGGCGAGGAACCCGGCGGGCAGGCCCGACAGGTCGACGAGAACCGTCGCCAGGCGGTTTTGCGCAAGGTGCAGCCCGGTCAGCGGCGCGCGCCCCGTTATCGCGCAGGCTATGTCGAGGAAGTCGCCATAGCGGTTGGTGCGCGCTCCGAGCACCGAATTGCAGAAGGCGACCGCGTTGGACTCACCCCAGGCGACGTCGGTCCCGAAAGCCGGGCGGTGCGTGGCCTGGTACGGCGCGCATGTCCAGCTCGTCTCGCAGCCAAGCGCGCGATAGGCCGTCATCATGCGCCGCGCCATCACGCTCTTGCGTTTGTCAAGTCTTACGCTTGAGCACCCCGTCAGATCCAGCGCCCCGACATTGAGCGTCGCCCTCACCGAGACCCGTGCACCACCGGCAACAAGCCTCTCGGCGAACAGTGTGCCGGAATCCCCGTGATAGAGCGCACCGTCGATATGGGCGGACGCGATCGGCACCAGCCGCTCCGCGCCGAGCAGGCGCGCGGCATCGACCACGATGCGCATCGCCATCGCCGCGCCCGCGCCCCCGTCGAGCAGTCGTCGCTCCCCGTCATCGAGAACCAGCGCCATCTAACCGTCGCGCCGGCGGTAGGATATCGTCTCGAAGCGCGCGGCCAGCGCATCGTAGAGCAGCAGCCGACCGACCAGCGGTTCGCCGATCCCGGTGATCAGCTTGATTACTTCCATGGCCTGCAAGGTGCCCAGCACGCCCGTCAGCGCGCCGAGAATGCCTGCTTCGGCGCAGCTCGGCACGAGGCCGTCCGGCGGAGGCCCGGGGAAAAGATCACGATAGGTCGGATTGGAGCGGCCTTCCCGGTCGCTCTCCCACGGCTTGAGAACCGTGATCGACCCGTCGAAGCGTCCCACGGCGGCGGTCACCAGCGGCCGTCTCTCGGCCGCGCATGCATCGGCGACGGCAAAGCGCGTGGTGAAATTGTCGGAGCCGTCCACGACAAGGTCATACCCGCGGACCAGGGCCAGGGCATTGCCCGCGTCCATACGAAGATTGTGTAAGCAAGTACGAACGTTATCGTTCACGCGACGGATAGCCTTTGCCGCGCTCTCCCCCTTGGCCATGCCGACGGCAGACGTGGCATGGATGATCTGGCGCTGGAGGTTGGACAGGGAGACGGTGTCGTCGTCGACGATGCCGAGACGCCCCACGCCCGCGGCAGCGAGATAGAGAAGCACCGGCGCTCCAAGTCCGCCTGCGCCGATGACAAGCACGCTTGCGCGTTTCAGCTTCTGCTGGCCCGCGCCGCCCAGCTCGGGCAGCACGATGTGGCGCGCATAGCGCTCGAGTTCCTCGGCTGACAGCGGGGGCGGATCGACGGCGTTCATGGGCCGAAGATAAGCGCTCGCGGCGTTCTTGTCAGGTCGCCACGATGCCGCCATCGGCGATCGCCAGGAACAGCGCCCGGCCTTCGAGCGCGGAAAACAGGCCGCGCTCGGTCCCGGTCATGAAGGCCTGTCCGCCGAGTCCGTCGAGAATGTCGAACAGCGCCGCGCGGCGACCTTCGTCGAAATGGGCCGCTATCTCGTCGAGCAGCAGGATCGGCGCCATTCCGGCGATCTCTGCCGTCAGTCTCGCATGAGCCAGGACCAGCCCGACCAGAAGCGCCTTCTGCTCGCCGGTCGAACAGACGGCCGCTGGCATGTCCTTGGGCGCGTGGCGCACGGCAAGGTCGGTGCGATGTGGGCCATCGATCGCGCGCCCGGCAGCCGCGTCACGCGCGCGGTGGCGGGCCAACCCGGTGCGAAACTCTTCCTCGAGGTCCACGGCGGCCACGCCGTCACCCAGCCGCGCTTCAAGCTCGCCGTCCAGCGACAGGATCGCGTTCGGAAACGGGCTGTCGTCGGGCAGGGCCTCGATGGTGGCGCGCAAAAGCCGGGCGATCTCGGCGCGCGCGGCCGCCATCGCGACGCCGGTTTCGGCCATGCGCGCCTCGATCGCCGAAAGCCAGCCGTCGTCGCGCCTGTCCTCGGCCAACAGCCGGTTGCGCCCGCGCATGGCCCTTTCATAGTCCAGCGCGCGCCGGCCGTGATCGGCGTCGATGGTGAGCACGAGCCGGTCCAGGAAACGGCGACGGTCCCCGCCCGGTCCCGTGAAGAGGCCATCCATCGCCGGCGTGATCCACATGACGCGCAGCCATTCCAGCAGGTCGTCAGCCGATTTCGCCGGCGCGGCGTTGATCCTCACCTTGCGCTGCGTCTCGGCGCCTTGCGGTGCGCCCAACGTCCCGGTGCCGATCTCGACGGCGCCGAGCGGCCCTTCCACGGTCGCATGGACGGCAAATCCGGCTCCGCCCTCCACTCGCCTCATCTCCGCCAGCGTGGCCCGGCGCAGTCCACGCCCGGGGGAAAGCAGGGAGATCGCTTCCAGAAGATTGGTCTTGCCGGCCCCGTTCTGGCCGGTCAGGACGACGTGGCCGGAATGGAATTCGGCCGACAGCGCAGCATAGTTGCGGAAATCAACGAGATCGAGACGCCGCAGGCTGACGCGTGGCGTGGGTCTTCGTTCGCGCTGCTGCGTCACGCGGGTCGCGGGGTCACACCCGCATCGGCATCAGCACGTAGAGCGCCTGATCGTCGGCCGGATCCTGAATCAGCGTCGGCGAGCCGGCATCGGCCAGCATGAAGCGTGCCGAATCGCCGGAAAGCTGAGCCGTCACGTCGAGCAGGTAGCGGGCGTTGAAGCCGATCTCGATCGCCTCGGAATCGTAGTCGGCCGCCACCTCCTCGGTCGCGCTGCCGGAATCGGGATTGTTCACCGTCAGCACGACCTGGCCGTCTGCGATGGCGAGCTTCACCGCCCGCCCGCGTTCGGACGAGATCGTCGAGACGCGGTCGACCGCGGCGGCGAAGGTCTGGCGGTCCAGCACCAGCGGCCTGTCGTTCCCGGTCGGGATGACACGCTGGTAGTCGGGGAAGGTCCCATCGATGAGCTTGGAGGTCAGCACGACCGAACCGATCGTGAAGCGGATCTTGGTGTCGGACAGTTCAACGGCGACCTTCACGTCCTCCACGTCGACGAGTTTCTGGAGTTCGTTCACCGTCTTGCGCGGGATGATGATGCCCGGCATGCCTTCCGATCCGGCCGGCGCTTCCATCTCGGCGCGGGCGAGGCGGTGGCCGTCCGTCGCGACGGAACGAAGCTTGAGCTTGCCGTCCGCCTCCAGCGTGTGGAGGAAGATGCCGTTGAGATAGTAGCGCGTCTCCTCGGTGGAGATCGCGAACTGGGTCTTGTCGATGAGCTGCTTCAGGTCCTCGGCGTCGAGCCGGAAGATGTGGGAGAAGGAGCCGGCGGTCAGTTCGGGGAAGTCGGATTGCGGCAGACACTGAAGCCGGAACGAGGACCGGCCGGAGATGATCGACATCGCATTGCCGGTTTCGTCGAGCTTGAGCATCACCTCCGCGCCGTCGGAGAGCTTGCGCACGATGTCGTAGAGCAGGTGCGCCGGCACCGTCGTGGCGCCGGCCTGATCGACCTGCGCCGGTGTAGCCTCGGTGACTTCGATATCGAGGTCGGTCGCCTTCATCTCCAGGCTGCCGCCATCCGCCCTCAAGAGCACGTTGCCGAGGATCGGAATGGTGTTGCGCCGTTCCACCACGCGGTGAACGTGGTTGAGCGACTTCAGGAGGTTCGAGCGTTCCAGAGTGACTCGCATGACAGGCTATCCCGCTCGCTGGCGTGCTTCGTCCAGATAGGCGGAAGCGTTGGCCTGCTCGGCTTGGCGACCTCCCCGGACGGTTCGAGAATCGCGGCAAAATGACAGGATTTCCGGTCAGAAGGCAAGCCCGCGACGCCGGTCCCGCCGGCCGTCGCGGGCGCTTCTGGGGAAAAGCCTCTCAAAGGCAATCCCGGGCGCCGCCCCATTCCGTGCGCAAGGCGATCAGGCCTGGTCGGCAATCAGCCTGCGAAGCAGTTCGAGTTCCTGTGCCAGAGTGGCGTCGGTGGAGGTCAGGCCCTCGATCTTGCGCACCGCGTGCAGCACCGTGGTATGATCGCGGCCCCCGAAACGCCGGCCGATCTCCGGAAGCGAACGCGGCGTCAGCACCTTGGCCAGATACATTGCGACCTGACGCGGCTTGACGATGGTGCGGGTACGACGATTGGACAGAAGCTCGGTCTTCGAGACATTGTAGTGCCTGGAGACGATACGCTGGATGTCCTCGATCCGGACCCTCTTGGGCTCGCCCGCGCGGTATATGCGACCGAGAAGCTCATCGATCCGATCGATCGTCAGATCCGGCTCGAAAGACCGGCGGAAGACGATCTGGTTGAACGCGCCCTCCAGTTCCCGCCCGCTTCCGGTCACGATCCCGGCCACGTGCTCGAGGATCGGCCGCGGGATGTCGAGCGACGGGTCGTCGACGCGCGCGGCCGCCAGTCGCTGTTCCAGCATGGAAAGCCGCATGGCGAAGTCCGGTGCCTGCATTTCCAGCGACACGCCGCCATTGAGGCGCGAGCGCACGCGTGGCTCCAGTGATTCCAGTTCGGCCGCCGGACGGTCGGCCGCCACCACGACCTGCCTCGCGCTGTCGAGCAACAGGTTTATCAGGTGGCAGAACTCGTGCTGGATCGACTTGCCCTGCAGGAACTGCATGTCATCGATGATCAGCAGGTCGATGTCGCGCAGCTGTTCCTTGAGCGTGAGAGCGTCATTGTCGCGGATCGCGGTGGCGAAGCGCCACATGAAATACTCGGCCGTCAGATAGAGCACCCGTGAATTGGGATGCGCCTTCAGCGATTCCGCCGCGATCGCCTGAAGCAGATGCGTCTTGCCCAGACCCACCGACGCGTGGATGAAAAGCGGGTTGAACCGCACCGAATTCGGACCGGCTTCCGCCACGGCCCTCGCGGCGGCAAAGGCCACGCGGTTCGACGCCCCTTCGACGAAGGATTGGAAAGTGTAGCGGGTATCGAGCGGCGATCCGAGCACCCCCGAACGCGGAATGGCGTCGGCCAGGGGCGCCGTCGCCCGCCTCGTGCCGCCCATAGGCCGCGGGTTCATCTCGTTCGAGCCGGCCGCAGCCGGTATCGGCGTGCGGACAGGCTTGCGCCGCGTGACGTGCTCGCCAGCGCCGGAAGGAGCCGCCTGGCCATTCAGTCGAGCCGCGCTTCGCACCACGAACTCCACCCGCAGCACAGAAGAATCCTCCGCGCGCCAGAGATCCGTGATGGTGTCGAGATAGTGGCCGTTGATCCAAAGCCGCAGGAATGCGGTGGGCACGGAAATGCGGACCTGGCCGCCGGCCGCGTCGACCAGCTTCATCCGTCCGAACCAGCTCGAATAGACATCCGTCCCGAGCTTGGCCTTCAGTTGCGTCCTGACACGCTCGAAGATCCGCTCCGCATCGCTCGTGCCACCTGTCACCGCATTCCCTCCTGCCGGATTTGCCCCGAAGCCGAAGCCCGCCGCGACTTCCGTGCCCATGCCGCTCTCCATCTTCGTCGTTCCGCTCCTCTGTTTGCCGGATCCGCGCCTGCCAAGTCGGCGCGGTCCTCGTTCCGGCTTGCGCCTCGCCCTGTCCGTTTCGTCTCCCCGAAAATAGGCGCAAGCAATCCCGGCGGCCGGCGAAACAACCGGACCGGAGCACTCGAACCATATTCCCAAAGGACCCCCGTCTGCCCTCGTCGGAAGCCCCGACCTCAAGGCACACCGATCCCGTGCACAGGTTGACCCGTGCCGTTCGGCCTGCCATTGAAGGTGAGGTTTTCGAGCCGCCCGGCCCGTCCCTTCCGATAAGAGGACACTACCTAAAGCAGGCCGAACTGGGCAAGTGCGAGCTTAACGGATTCTTAGCGAATTGAGCCCCGATCAGGGTTTGACAAAACCCCGGAATCGGATACCGGCTGATTAAATCGTTGCGATTCAAAACAATTCCCGAAGCCTTCACCATCGCTCTCCCGGCACAAAAAAATTCTAAGAATCTGCTTGACATCGGCTTCTCCCCAAAGCCGGTGACGCGACTTGAACAAGCTGTGGATGACCTTTGGCAAACCATTGGAATTACAGCATTACCAGTGACGCCTAAAATACCACATAAAATTCATCTGGACCGGCCGGGATGACCTTCGGCAGCTATGCCGGCAAAATTCACGGGCACCCTGGCGACGCCCGTCGCGACAACCCATTGGTGTTCAAAGACAATCCGCCGGCTATGAAAAAGCCCGGCTCGAGGAGCCGGGCTTTACATACCCCACGGTCAACCGGGATGGCCCCGGGATCAGGCGTCGAGCGACTTCACGCGCTGGGCCAGACGGGAGACTTTGCGCGATGCCGTGTTGCGGTGCAGCACGCCCTTGGTGGCGGCGCGCATCAGTTCAGGCTGCGCGGCGCGAAGAGCCGTCTCGGCCGCCGACTTGTCGCCGGAAGCCAGCGCCTCCTCGACCTTGCGAACGAAATTGCGAACGCGCGAGCGGCGCGACTTGTTAACGGCAGTCCGGCGCGCGATCTTGCGCGTCGCCTTCTTGGCCGAGGTCGTATTGGCCATCTGGGTCTCTCTATCTCTCTGACGGGCCCTGGCTCGCTACGCGACGGGCAAAAACAATCGGGCGGCCGGATGGCCGCCACGGGTCGGCGGCTTATAGTCGAGGCGCCATGGCACGTCAACGGTTGGAGAAGCTCGCCGAGCGCTTTTCGACGAAGGCGGACATGCCTTCCTTCTGATCGTCCAGGGCGAACATGGAATGGAACACGCGCCTCTCGAAACGCAGCCCTTCGGCCAGCGTTGTCTCGTAGGAGCGATTGACCGACTCCTTGGCCATCATCACGGCCGGCAGAGAGAAGTTCGCGATCTTCGTGGCGGCCTTCAAAGCCTCCTCGACCAGTTCGCCGGCTGGTACGACGCGCGAGACCAGGCCCGACCGCTCCGCCTCCTCCGCGTCCATCATCCGTCCGGTCAGACACATGTCCATCGCCTTCGACTTGCCGACGAAGCGGGTAAGCCGCTGCGAGCCGCCCATGCCCGGCATGACGCCGAGCGTGATCTCGGGCTGCCCGAACTTGGCCGTGTCGGCCGCGATGATGAAATCGCACATCATGGCCAGTTCGCAACCGCCGCCCAACGCATAGCCCGCGACCGCTGCGATCATCGGCTTGCGCGCCCGCGTGAGCGCCTCCCAGCCGGCGAAGAAGTCCTCCCGGTAGGCTTCGACATAGGTCTTGGGCTGCATTTCCTTGATGTCGGCGCCTGCCGCGAACGCCTTTTCGGAGCCGGTGATCACCATCGCGCCGATCTTGTCGTCGGCATCGAAGTCGTCGACCGCGGCCACGACCTCCCTGAGCACGGTCGTGTTGAGCGCGTTCAGCGCCTTCGGCCTGTTCAGCGTGATCAGCCCCACCTTGCCACGGGTTTCGGCGAGGATGGTTTCATAGGCCATGTCTGTTCTCCGATGTCAGTGTCAGCGCTGGCAGGAAGCGCAATGGAAGGTCGAACGGCCGGACTGGACGCTGCGCCTGACGAGGCCCCGACAGCCCGGCCGGGAGCAGGGCTCCCCTTCGCGGTCATACACCGAAAAGGAATGCTGGAAATAGCCGAGCGACCCGTCCGTTTTCATATGGTCCCGCAGCGACGAGCCGCCCGCCTCGATCGCCTCGGCGATCACCCCGCGGATCGCGTCGGCCAGACGATCGGCCCGAGACGTTGACCTTCCGGGGCGGCCGGCGATCGACCCCGCTTCGCGCATCGGCGACAGGCCGGCCCGCCACAAGGCCTCGCAGACATAGATATTGCCGAGGCCGGCGATCAGCCGCTGGTCGAGCAGCGCCGCCTTCAGGGGTGTGCGCCGGCCGCGAAACAGGTCCGACAGCGCCTCTCCATTGAGCGCGTTGCCGGTCGGCTCCATGCCAAGCCCGGCAAGGGCCTTGATCGAGACGATCTCGTCGGGACCGGCCAGGAGCATGAAGCCGAAGCGGCGCGGATCGTTGAAGGTAACGGTCCAGCTCGTATCGTCCGGTCGCGTGAGATGGAAGACGACATGGTCGTGCGCTTGGTTCTTCGAGCGCTCGTAATGATACTGGCCCGGAAGTTCGTCGCCGGCCGCGCCCTCGATGCGGAACGAGCCGGACATACCAAGATGGCTGATCAGCGTCAGGCCGTCATCGAGCAGCAGGGTGAGGTATTTCGCCCGTCGGCCCACTTCACGCACGGTGCGGCCCTGCAGACGTTCGATGAAGCGTTCGGGAAAGGGGAAGCGAAGGTCCGGGCGCCGCTGCTCGACGCGCTGGATGCGCGCGCCGGCCATGACCGGCTCGAGCCCGCGGCGCACCGTCTCGACTTCGGGAAGCTCAGGCATCGGCGGACAGTTCGGCCAGGAAGGAGCGGCCATGCGGGCCCGGCGCCAGCCCCAGATGGGCCGCCACGGTCTCGCCGATATCGGCAAAGGTCGAGCGGAGCCCCACCGACCCCGCGGGCAGTCCGGGACCGTCGCCAAATATCGGGACGCGTTCGCGGGTGTGGTCGGTGCCCTTCCAGGTGGGGTCACAGCCGTGGTCGGCCGTCAGAAGCAGCAGGTCGCCACCTCTCAACTTCGCCAGCGCTTCGGGCAGACGGCGATCGAAGGCCTCCAGCGCCGCGGCATAGCCGGCCACGTCGCGGCGATGACCGTGGATCTGGTCGAAATCGACGAAATTGACGAAGACAAGGTCGCCGTCGCGGGCCTCGTTCATCGCCGCGAGCGCCTGGTCGAACATGGCCATGTTATCGGGGGCCTTGCGCAGCGTCGTTACACCCTTCTGCGCGAAGATGTCGCCGATCTTGCCGACGGCATGCACGCTGCCGCCGGCCTTTTCGACGCGGTCGAGCAAAGTCGCCTCGTGCGGCGGCACGGCGTAGTCGCGCCGGTTCGCGGTTCGCTGAAACCCGGACGCGGTCTCGCCGGTGAAGGGTCGGGCGATCACGCGGCCGATATTGAGCGGGTCGACCAGCCTGCGCACTATCAGGCATAGCTCGTAGAGCCTTTCGAGCCCGAAATGCTCCTCATGGGCCGCGATCTGGAAAACGGAATCGCTCGAGGTGTAGCAGATCGGCTTGCCGCTCCTGATGTGCTCCTCGCCGAGCTCGGCGATGATCTTGGTGCCCGACGCATGCCGGTTGCCCAGAATGCCCGGCAGCTCCGCCTCGCTGACGATCGCGTCGATCAGGTCGCCTGGGAAGGTCGGGACCGTGTGCGGAAAGTAGCCCCAGTCGAACCGCACGGGCAGTCCGGCGATTTCCCAGTGGCCCGAGGGCGTGTCCTTTCCGCTGGAGATCTCGTCGGCGGCACCGAAATAGCCCGTCGGTCGAACCCGTCCGGAAAATCCCGCCGGCAAGCGGCCCGTCGCGATGCACGCGGCTTCTCCAAGACCGAGCCTTTCCATGGTGGGCAGGGCGAGCGGCCCCGCGCGCAGGCCTCTCCGGTCGGCCCGCCCCTCGAAGCAGGCCCGCGCGATGTGCCCCAGCGTGTCCGCGCCTTCGTCGCCGAAGCGGTCCGCGTCACGCGCCCCGCCGATGCCGAAGGAATCGAGCACGAAAAGAAACGCTCGGGACATTGCTTTCGTCCTGTTGGTGATACTTGCGCGGCTCGGGAAGCCAGACATAGGATCGGCGCCCTGCAATGGCAATCGCGCCGTGCCGGAACGGCGCCGAACGGGACACCGCAGCCCGGATGAGATCAGTTGTCCTGCCCGTGCTGTTTTCCCTCGCGGTCTCCGTTTCACCAGCCATGGCAACGGATGAGCCTGCCAACAGCGATGGAGGCGGCTCCTTCCGCGTCGGGCTCGTCGAGCGCGACGACCTCGATGAGACGACCTTGGGCGCCGTCCGCGACGCCTTGTCCCGGGCGCTCGGCCTGAAGATCGAGATCGTTCTGGCGCGAGACCAGACAGCCATGATCGATGCCGCCGCCGCCGGCCAGGTGGACTACGGCGTCTATTCAGCCCTTGCCTACGCGACGGCCTGGCGTCTTTGCGCCTGCATGGAACCGCTCCTGGCGCCGCTTGGCGCGGACGGATCGGCGGGTATTCGCGCGGTCCTGATCGAAGAAGTGGACGCCGCGGAGGAAAGGCTAATCGCGGTCATGGCCGAATATTCCGTTCCAACGGCGCATCCTGGCAAGATCGATATGGGGCCTGAGTGGACGATTGTCGAAACCACGTCCATGGAAAAGGCCGAGCGACTTTTCGCCGACGGAGAAGCGGGCGCTTTGTCCGGCTGGGAGGCGGTCGATGAAAAGGGAGAGGCCATCGCAGGCGGTACGCTGGCAAGGCTCGCCGCGGCCGGCATCGACGGAAGCCGGTTGCGCGTCGTCCGGCGCTCGGACCCGGTCCCGTATGGCCCGCACGCGGTGCGGCGAACCCTGCCCGGCCAGGTCAAGAAGGCACTCGGGGAATTTCTCGTGTCGCTGGGCGAGGATCACACGCGCTTGCGCGACGCGCTGGAACCAAGACTGACCGGGCCATTCCGGCCGGTCGTGCATGACGACTACCGCCATGCCATCGATGCCGTGAAGTCCATCGCCGAACGGGACGGCTGATGCCGCCTTGCGTTCAGCAATCCTCGCAGGGAATGCGCGTGCTCCTGCGCGGGCGCAAGAGATAGGACTCGCCCATTTCCAGCTTGTCGAATGCGGCCGCCAGCCCGATATCGGCCTTCGCCTCGGCCGACCACAACAGGATCGGATAGTATCGAAGGTCGGCCTCGACCCGGATCAGGAACGATCCGGCCACGGTGAGGCTCGCGGGCAGCGTCGTCAGCGAATCCTTGGCGTAGCCGTTCTGGAAGCTGCCGTTCGGCAGCTTTCGGTACGACCAGACCACCTTGGTCTTTGGCGTGGCCTCGTCCGTCACCTCGATCGCGGTGATGGTTACCGTCGCCTTGGATCGAGAATAGGGGAACAGGACCGTGTTCGACACGTCGAGAATGCCGCGCATGTCTGCCTTGGTGACCGTCTGCTGCTGCGTGACGAGGTCGCCCACCATGCTGGCCAGCCGGCCTACCTTCTTGTTCGTGTCGATGGCCTGCGATATCTCGATCGTCGTGAAGTAGAGGGCGATGAGCAGCGGCGCCACGAACGCAAACTCGACCGCGGCCACGCCCCGGCGATCTTTCAGCACATTGATGCAAGCGCGCAGGAACCCGGTCATCCGGCGCGAAAACCTGCCGTTGCGGGCGGCGCGGGGTTCACTAGATGTCATCGAAAGGCTCGTTCTGCCAGATGACGGTCGCGAAGATCAGCCGCTTGCCGTCCTTGAAGCTGTCGATCTGTCTGGTCAAAAAGTCCGTGAAGACCGGCCAGCGGTAGAAGGTCCGCAGCATGTTCTTCGACAGCGACGGACCGGGATTGGAAACGAAGCCCGACGCATCCACGTCGCCATTCGAGATCGGGAACGGCAGCTGGGCGGCCTGCTCGAAAGTATTGAAACTGCGCAGATCGACCTCGAGCTCGGGACAGTCCTTGGCGACCAGGATCTGGATTCGCGCGCAGACCAGATCGTGAAGATCGTCCTTGCTGATCGATCTGATCTGTCCCGTGCGCACCTGCCGTGCCACGGTCTCCGTGGCGTTGGTCAGCATCTGCTGGCCCGCGAAGGCGATGCAGGTCTCGATGATCGAGAATATGAGCAAAGCGAAGGGAATGATCAGCATGACGAACTCGACCGCCACGCTGCCCTTCCGGTCGGGAAGGAATCGTGGCCGCCGTCTCTTCGTCTGCCTGTCGCCGCCCACCGGCGCGTTTGTCGCTGCGTTCATCGAAGCCCCCAAGCCGCACTCGGCTTTGCCGCATGAACTAGCGCATGGAAGTTGAAGCCCGGTGATGGCGGCATATCAAATCGCGCCAAAGTCGTTCACCCGGCGTAAACTTGTCCTCGACGTCAGTTCGAGCCCATTTCCGCTTCCGACGCCATTTCCGCCTGGGTTTTGAAGGAAGCTTCGCAAAGCGGTGTGCATGACAGGGTCTGGATATTGGAACGGCGGTAGATCCGCACGGACTTGGCGTCCTGCCGGCTCACATAGATCTGTTCGTCGATGATGGGGTCACCCTCGGCGTCCATCACCACCAGGTTCGTGACGCCGAACCCCTTGCCTGTCAGCACGATGGTGGTGGCGTCCTGCACCGATGCATCCGCGATCTCGGGATTGCCGATGACGATCGTGTCGGCGGCGCGGGCGAGCTTCACGATCTTCGCCTGGTTCATCACGACCGATATTCCCTCGTCGGCATTCGCGGACGGAACGGCCATGACGATGCCGGCCAGCAGCGCGCATCCGGCCATGGTCCTTACAATAGCGGGCATGAAGCGGTTCCCTGATTGGTTCGCGAAGCATGAAGGGGAATGGTGAACCTACCGTTAAGACATGCGCCGGCGTGGCCGTTTGGAGCATGTCGCGTTCTTCACGCCGAGCGCCGGGATGAATCTTTTGAAGCCGCAACCATATTTGAACCTTTGGGCCCGACCGTGTCTTTACGATTCCGAAATTCGGCCGGCATCGATCCCGTGGCGAAATGAATTGCCCGATCGAAGCGCCAGCGTTCGTTCGATTTTTCATGAACCCGTTTCCCGATAGTTTACCAAGCAACAGGCTTGGCATCCTAAAGATTTCGGTAAGGCTATTTCTTAAGCCGTTCGCAACAGCTTCCTCCTAGATTGCCGCCATCCGATCAAACCCGAAGAACGTTGACGGAAGTGCTGTAAATCACGTGGAGTAAGGAGCTCTCGAATGACCAAGCTTTTCGCACAGTTCGCCAAGGACGAGTCCGGCGCCACCGCCATCGAGTACGGCCTGATCGCCGCCCTCATCGCGCTGGCCATCATCGTCGGCGCACGCAGCCTGGGCAATGCCCTGAACGACCAGTTCGACAAGATCGCGTCCGAGGTCGACAACGCCAGCTGATATCCCAGCCAGCGTGAACTCGAATGTATGAAGGTCGCCTGGCATTCCGGGCGACCTTTTCTCTTGCTTGGGTGAGGGTGTTTCACCGAACCTTAAGCACAACCGGCGCAGCCTGTGGGCCATCGCCGAAAAACGGTGCCGCAGGCAACCATACCGGGACAGTGCCATGCTCGTCGCATCGATCCTTGTCATCTTTCCTTTCTGCATGGTCTTCGCGGCGGTGTCCGATCTGGTTTCCATGACCATCGCCAACCGCGTCTCGATCCTGCTGGTCGCTTCCTTCGCCGTGATCGCGCCGCTGACAGGCATGGACTGGTCCACCTTCGGCATGCACCTTGCCGCCGGAGCGGCGGTTCTGGCCGTGACCTTCGCCCTGTTCGCGCTCGGCGGAATGGGCGGCGGTGACGCCAAGCTGCTGGCCTCGACGGCTGTCTGGATGGGTTTCGGGCCGATACTTCTCGAGTACCTTGTTTACGGCTCGCTGATCGGCGGGGCGCTGACGCTCGGTATCCTGATGTACCGCAAGTCGCCGGTATCGTGGCTGACGGGCCACTATCTTCTGCTGCGCAATTTCGCCAATCCGCGGGAAGGCATCCCCTACGGTATCGCACTCGGCATCGCGGGATTGCTTGTGTTCCCGCGCACCGAACTCGCACAGTGGGCGATCGCGGGACTGGCGAAGCCGTTCTGACGCTTCATATCCGGCGGACTTCGAACAGCGCCTGATACCTGTGGCTCTAATCGCCCGCTCTCCGTCGCGAGGGGTGGCGTAGCCCTATGCGATGGCCCTTCCCCCTTTCAGGGTGTGAACAGATTCCGACGCCGCCCCCAGCAGGACCGGCATTCTTAAGGAATCTTGCCTCGAATCTATCCACATGCTCCGCGACCGGTAGGACAATGCCCGCCGGAGAAAGGAAGGCGGCATGGACGGTTACCCGGCAAGAGGGGATGGCAGGAGACTTCGGCGCATCGCTGCGCTGCTTGTCGCGCTCGCCGCTCTCGCCGAGCAGGCCGCCGGCCGCTGCTATCTCGTCCGTTGTTTCGTGCTGTGGCTGTTGCGGCGGGCCGAGGCCGCGGCGGAGGCGTTCGTCTTCGATCAGACCGGCGCGCCGGTGCCGGCCCTGGCAGGCATCGCGGCGGACGGCAACGGTCCCGCCGATGCGCTGCGGCTGGCCGCACGCTTCATGGTGCTGGCGGCGGCCATCGGCGCACTTTTGCTCGTCGCGCACCGGCGTGCCCGCCGGCCGGTATGGCACGGCTTCGCCGCGCCAGGCTCCGGCCTCTCCCTCGGCTGGACGCCAAAACTCAACGACACCTCATAAGACGCCGGCCGCGCGGCGGACGGTTGATCATCGTCGCGGATGGTTAATCCCGACCCTGGAAGACGTTCTCGACATGAACCGGCCAGCGTCGGGGCAGCACCGCCACGAGGTCGAACCGGATCGACAATCGGGCACGGTCGCGCTGTCTTGCCAGCCAGAGGTCGGCCGCGCCCTCTATCCTGCGCTGCGATCCGTGCGCGACGGCATCCATCGCCTCGGCCAGCGTCGGGCGCGCCTTGACCTCCACGATGGCGATCAGGTCGCCGCGGCGGGCGATCAGATCGATTTCGCCCAGCTTCGTCCGGTGGCGCAGCGCCAGGATGCGATAGCCCCTCAGAAACAGCGCCATGGCCGCCAGCCACTCGCTCCGGCGGCCATGCCTGTAGGCCCTGTGGCGGCGCGGATCAGCCACCGTCCCCGGCCTTGAGGTCCAGGAGGCGGCGATAGAGGCCGGGTCGCGGCAGCCCAGTCAGCTTCGCCGCTTCTGCTGCCGCCTTCGAGGCCGGCATCTCCGCCAGCAAGCCGCGCAGGATCGCCTCGACGTCCTGTTCGTCGGCCATACGTGGTTTCGGCGGGCCGACGCAGATCACGATCTCGCCCTTCGGCGCACCGGCCTCTCCGTAATGCGCGGCAAGCGCGGCGAGCGTGCCGGTTCTGACTTCCTCGAACGCCTTGGTGAGTTCGCGGCACACCGCCGCCTGCCGCTCGCCGAGGGTCTCGGCCATGGCGGCCAGGGTCGCGGTCAGCCGGTTCGGCGATTCGAAGGCGACCAGCGTTCCCGGAACGCTTCCCAATGTCTGAAGCCGTTCCTTCCTCTGGCCGGCCTTCGAGGGAAGAAAGCCAGCAAAGAAGAAGGCGTCGGTCGGCAGGCCGGACGCGGTGAGCGCTGACAGAACGGCCGAGGCTCCGGGAACGGGCACGACGCGCAGTCCCTTTTCCCGCAAGGCTTCCACCAGCCGGAAGCCGGGGTCGGAGACGAGCGGCGTGCCTGCGTCCGAGACAAGGGCCACGCTCTTGCCCGCTTCGACCGCCTCCACCAGTCTCGCCCCCGCCTCGGCGGCATTGTGTTCGTGATAGGCCATGGGCCGCTGCCTGATCCCGTAGCGCGACAGCAGCGCGCGTGTGACTCGCGTGTCCTCACAAGCCAGAATGTCGGCGGCCGCGATCGTCTCCAGAGCCCGGATGGTAACGTCACCCAGATTGCCGATCGGCGTCGCCACCAGATAAAGCCCCGGCTCCAGCGGTCTTGCCGGAAACGCGGCCTGGCCGATCATATAGGTGGGGCGGCTGCCGGGAATGCTGTTCATGCCGCGAACATAGCCGCGCGAATGCGCCTCTGGCTACGCTACCTTGCCAGGTCGGCCACGACGGCATCGAGCACGATCATGCCGGCCGCGGTGGCGCGCAGGCGCGAATTGCCGACCGGGGCGACCAGGTTCTCCTCGCGCAGAACCTCGATGCGCCGTGACGGCAGCGGCCGGCCGGCCAGCTTCTCGTAGCGGTCGAGGTCGATGCCTTCGGCGAGCCTCAGCCCCATCAGCAGGAACTCGTCCGCTTCCTCGCCACGTGTCAGCGTCTCGCCGCCGGTCACACCATGGCCACGAGCCTCGACGAGGTTGAGCCAGGTCTCGGGCATCTTCTCGGTGAAGGTGACGACGCGGCGGCCTCCTTCCACGAAGCGGCCATGCGCGCCCGGCCCGACACCGACGTAGTCGCCGTAGCGCCAGTAGACGAGATTGTGGCGGCTCTCGGCGCCCGGCCGTGCGTGGTTGGAAATCTCGTAGGCGGGCAGGCCGCGCGCCGCCGTCACCTCCTGGGTGACGCGGTAGAGTTCGGCGGCATGGTCGGGATCGGGAATCACGAACTTGCCGGCCGCGTGCAGCGCATGAAAACGCGTCCCCTCCTCGATGGTGAGTTGGTAGAGCGACAGATGATCGGCGGCCAGATCGATGGCGCGTTCCAGCTCCGCCCGCCAGGCCGCGACCGTCTGTTCCGGCCGGGCATAGATCAGATCGAAGGACAGGCGCGGGAACGTCGCACGAGCCAGGTCGATCGCCCTCAGCGCCGCATCCACGTCGTGCAGGCGCCCAAGAAACCTGAGATCGGGGTCGTTCAGGGCCTGAACGCCCAGCGACACCCGGTTGACGCCGGCGGCGTGGTAACCGGAAAAGCGCCCGGCCTCCACCGAGGAAGGGTTGGCCTCCAGCGTCACTTCGGCGTCGGCGGCGACCGTCCAGTTGGCGGCGACGGCGTGGAGCAGGCGACCGACGGTCGCCGGCTCCATCAGCGAGGGCGTGCCGCCGCCGAGGAAAATCGAGCCGACGCTGCGCGGGCCGGTGCGGGCGCGCATTGCGGCCAGTTCGCGCTCGAACGCGGCCGCGAAACGCGGCTGGTCCACGCCGCCATGGCGGACATGGCTGTTGAAGTCGCAATAGGGGCATTTGGCCGCGCAGAACGGCCAGTGCAGATAGACGCCGAAATCGGGATCGCGTTCCATGGTTCAGGCGAGGCCGAGCTTGGCGCGCGCGAAACCGGCGAATGCGCGGGCACGATGCGACAGCGCCTCACCATTGCCAGGCGTCCAGCCATGTTTTTCGTCGGCAGTCATCTCGCCGAAGGTGCGCGCATGGCCGTTCGGGAGGAAGACCGGGTCGTAGCCGAAGCCGTCCGAACCACGCGGCGGCCACACCAGCGTGCCCTCGGCCTCGCCGCGGAAGAACTCGCGATGACCATCGGGCCAGGCTAGGCAGATGACGGCGACGAACCGCCCGGTGCGGGCGTCCGGCGCCGTCGCACCCCTGTCGCGCAGGGCCTTCTCCGTCTTTTCCATGGCCATCATGAAATCACGCGAGCCGTCCGGCAGTGTCGCCCAGTCGGCGGTGTAGACGCCGGGCTGACCGTCGAGCGCGTCGACGCACAGGCCGGAATCGTCCGACAGCGCCGGCAGGCCGGTCGCGGTGGCGGCGGCCAGCGCCTTGATCGCGGCGTTTTCCTCGAAAGTCGTGCCGGTCTCGTCGGGTTCGGGCAGGCCATACTCCTTCGCCGACCTCGCCTCGAAGCCGAAGGGCGCCATCAGCCCGGCGAATTCGCGCAGCTTGCCTTCATTGTGGCTCGCCACGACGATGCGGCGTTCGGTGAGCGGTCTTTCCGTCACAGGCCCCATATCCTCGGTTCGGCGAATTCCAGCGAATTACCCGCCGGATCACGGAAATAGATCGATCGACCACCCTGGGGCCATTCGAACTCCGCCTCGATCGACACGCCCTTGCCGGCGAGATGCGAGCGCCAGGCCTCGATCTCGTCGGCGGAAGCGGCAAAGCACAGATGACCGTCGCCGGTCGTGCCATGCGGCGGCACCGGCAGCTTTGCATCCGGCGCGGGCGGTACGATCGTTTCGGCCGGATTGAAGATCAGCACCACGCCCCCGCCACATCGGAAGAAGACATGGCGATTGCCGACGCGGGCGATCTTCTCCAGGCCGAGCACACCGCCATAGAAGGCTTCCGCGGCGTCGAGATCCTCGGCGTAGAGAGCGGATTCCAGGACGGCCGACGGCGTCATCGCTACCCGATCGCCATCTTCTGCAAATCGACGAGGCGGGCGATGCCCTTGCGAGCCAGCACCATCAGCTCGTCGAACTGTTCCTGGCTGAAGGGCTCGCCCTCGGCGGTGCCCTGGATCTCGACGATGCCGCCCTTGCCCGTCATCACGAAATTGGCGTCGGTTCCGGCGGCCGAGTCCTCGGCATAGTCCAGGTCGAGCACGGCAGTGCCTTCGTGGATACCGCAGGAGATCGCCGCCACATGGTCCTTCACGGCCTTGGCGACCGTGGTCATGCGCCGTGCCTCCATCCACGACACGCATTGATGCAGCGCGACGAAGCCGCCGGTGATGGCGGCCGTGCGCGTCCCGCCATCGGCCTGGATGACGTCGCAATCGACGGTGATCTGGACCTCGCCCAGCGCTTCGAGGTCGACCACGGCGCGCAGCGAGCGGCCGATCAGCCGCTGGATCTCCAGCGTGCGGCCGCCCTGCTTGCCGGCCGACGCCTCGCGGCGCATGCGCTCGCCTGTCGAGCGCGGCAGCATGCCATATTCGGCTGTGACCCAGCCACGTCCCGAGTTGCGCATCCATGGCGGCACCCGCTCCTCAAGGCTCGCCGTGCACAGGACGTGCGTTTCACCGAACTTCACCATGCACGAGCCCTCCGCGTGCCGCGAGACGCCGCGCTCGAAGGAAATCGCGCGCAATTCGTCTGGCTGACGCCTGGATGGTCGCATTGGATCGATTCCGCTGTTTTCGGTCTGCGGGCTTGTAGCGGCGCGGGCCGGCCAACGCAAAGCAAAATGGCCCCGCATCCACATGACCCGCCAGACTCGACGTTGCGTTCGGGCGGGGCGCGCCTATATCCTCGACGCCGATGGTCAGATGACGATTTGGGCCCGTGAACGCACCGACAGCCGACCACACGCTGCAACTGCTCGACCAGCGCTCGCGCGACATCTTCCGTGCGCTTGTGGACACCTATCTGCGCGAAGGCGAACCGGTGGGATCGCGCAACCTGTCGCGGATGCTGCCGTCGTCGCTGTCGCCAGCGACGGTGCGCAATGTGATGAGCGATCTGGAACAGCTCGGACTGATCTATGCGCCGCATGTCTCGGCCGGGCGACTTCCGACCCAGCAGGGCCTGCGCTTCTTCGTTGATGCCTTCATGGAGCTCGGCGACCTTTCGGAGGAGGAGCGCCGCGTCATCGAGGCGCAGGTGAGGGCTTCGGGCACTGCGCCAAGCCTCGAACACATGTTGACCGAGGCCAGCCAGATGCTTTCCGGCCTGTCTCGAGGCGCGGGGCTTGTGCTGGCGACCAAGATTGAAACACCGCTCAAGCATATCGAGTTCATCCAGCTCGAACCCGGCCGGGCGCTGGCGGTACTCGTCTCGCAGGGCGGCGACGTCGAGAACAGGGTGATCGACCTGCCGGCCGGCGTGACCGCCTCGCAGCTCCACGAGGCGTCCAACTTCCTCAATGCGCATATTCGCGGTCGCACGCTCGCCGAAGCCCGGCTCGAGATAGAGCGGCTGAAGGACCAGACGCGAACCGCCCTCGACGCGCTGTCGCAGGACCTGGTCGAGCGCGGCCTTGCGATCTGGGCCGGCGACGAGAGCGGCCTGCCGGCCAGGCTGATCGTGCGCGGCCGCGCCAACCTGCTGGAGAACATCACCGCCGAAGCCGACATCGAGATGCTGCGGCGTCTGTTCGACGACCTGGAAACCAAGCAGGGGCTGATCCAGCTTCTCGACCTGGCTGAGGAAGGTCCCGGCGTACGCATATTCATCGGTTCGGAAAACAAGCTGTTTTCGCTGTCGGGGTCGTCTTTGGTGGTGGCGCCCTATCGAGACGCCAATGCGCGGGTCGTCGGGGCGCTCGGCGTCATCGGGCCAACCAGGCTCAACTATGCGCGGATCGTGCCCATGGTCGACTACACGGCGCAACTCGTTTCGCGCATGTTGCGCTGACCCTTGATTTCGGCGCCGCGAAACTCGATATCGGCCCCGACTCACGACCAGTTGAACAAGACGGAAGACGCGATGAGCGACGAGACCGCCCGCAAGGACGCGCCTGAACAGCCCGCCAACGAAAATGCCGGAACGGAAACCGCGCAGGAGCCGTCCGGTTTCGCGCAGCCGCCGGAAGGCGTCGCGGAAGCCGAATACGAAACCCTCGTGAAGCTGATGAAGGAAAACGAGGACCTCAAGGACAAGGCGCTGCGCGCCGCCGCCGAGATGGAGAACCTGCGCCGCCGCACCGCCCGCGATGTGGCCGACGCGCGCGCCTACGCGATCGCCAATTTCGCCCGCGACATGCTGTCGGTCTCCGACAATCTGCGCCGTGCTCTCGACGCAATACCGGCCGAGGCACGCGAAAGCGGCGACGCCGGCTTTGCCTCGCTGATCGAGGGCGTGGAAATGACCGAGCGCGCCATGCTGTCGTCGCTCGAGCGGCACGGGGTGACGCGGCTGGAGCCGAAGGGTGAACGCTTCGACCCGAATTTCCATCAGGCCATGTTCGAGGTACCCAATGCCGACGTGCCGAACGGCACGGTCGTCGAGGTCGTCCAGACAGGCTTCAAGATCGGCGAGCGCGTGCTGCGCCCGGCAATGGTCGGCGTCGCCAAGGGTGGTCCGAAGGCCGAGGCGCCGCAGCCGGAACCTGGCCCGGTCAACGAACAGGCCGAGAAGGACGCCTGAGACAGCGATCGGCAGTCGGCGATCGGAATCCGGGTGACCGCGCCTGACTTTTCGGCGATGGTCCACGCAGATCCGCGTTTCGACTGCCAGTTGCCGATTGCCCTCTCATGAACCCCATCCTGCTCTTTGATTATGCCGGCGTGGCGGTCTTCGCGGCGACCGGCGCGCTGGCGGCCTCACGCAAGGAGCTGGACATCATTGGCTTCGTCTTCCTGGCGGCGGTGACAGGTATCGGCGGCGGGACCTTTCGCGACCTCATCCTGGGCGTGCCCGTCTTCTGGGTCGAGAACGCGGACTACATCCTGGTGTGCGGTACCGTCGCGGCGGTCGTCTTCTTCACAGCGCACCGGCTCGAATCGCGCTGGAAGCTGATCCTGTGGCTCGATGCGGTCGGCCTTGCTGCCTATTGCGTCTTCGGCGCCTATAAGGGGCTGGCCGTGACGGGCTCACCGCTGGTGGCGGTCGTTACCGGCATGCTGACGGCGACTTTCGGCGGCATATTGCGCGATATGGTGGCCGGCGAACCATCGGTGCTGCTGAGGCCCGAAATCTACGTCTCGGCCGCGTTGGCGGGGGCATGCGCCTTCACGGCCCTGTCGATCGCGGGTCTGCCGCTGATGGCGGCCGCGATCGCCGCCTTTTGCGCGGCCTTCATCGTGCGCGGCGGCGCGCTGCGCTACGGCTGGGCGTTCCGTCCCTACAAGGCGCGGCCCGGCCGGCGGCCGGAAGACATTCCCTGAGCACGCCCTACGGATCCGGAAGGCCGGTTCAGATCAATCCGGCCTGCTCGGCCTCGTTGAGCAGATTCTGGCGCGGGCGCGGACCCATCTGCTGGATCGAGAGGCCGGCGGCCAGGGAACCGAGCCGGCCGCATACGGCCAGATCCTTGCCGGCCGTGTAGCCGAACAGGAAGCCGGCCGCGTAGAGGTCGCCGGCACCGGTCGTGTCGACGAGTTCAGCAATCTCGATCGCCTCGACGGGAACCGTCTCGCCGCCTGAAAGGATGATTGACCCCTTTTCGGACCGGGTGACGGCGGCCAGCCGGCAATCCTTTCGGATCGCATCGAGGCCAGCTTCCAGCGAAGAGGTCTGGTAGAGCGACTTCAGCTCGGCCTCGTTGGCGAAAACGATGTCAACCGTGCCGGAACGCATCAGTTCGAGGAACTCGTCGCGATACCGGTCTACGCAGAACGGATCGGAGAGCGTCATGGCGACTTCGTTACCGGCATCGTGCGCGAAGCGCGCGGCGAGCCTAATCGCCTCCTTGGCGCGGGGCGGATCCCACAGATAGCCTTCGAAATAGACCACCTTCGCGCCGGCGGCCTTGTCCGCCTCGACATCGTCCGGACCCAGTTCCACACAGGCGCCGAGATAAGTGTTCATGGAGCGCTCGCCATCCGGGGTGACGAAGATCATCGAGCGCGCGGTCGGCGGCTCGCCCGCCAATGGCTTGGTATCGAAGGCCACGCCCTGGGCGCGAATGTCGTGCGTGTAGATCTTGCCCAGATGGTCCGACGACACCTTGCCGAAATAGGCCGCGCGCGCGCCGAAGCTGGCGATGCCTGCCGCCGTGTTGCCCGCGCTGCCGCCGGAGGCTTCGGTCGCCGGCCCCATGCGCGAATAGAGAAGTTCCGCGCGTTCGGCATCGATCAGGTTCATCGCCCCCTTCTTGATGTCGTTGGCGACGATGAAGTCGTCGTCGCAACGGGCGAGAATGTCGACGATCGCATTGCCGACGCACAGGACGTCATAATGGCTCATGATAATTCCCGAAAACTTATTGGCTTTTCGCGCCGGACAGCGCGTGGAGGGCCGGGTCCCCGTCCGGCCGGGTGCGGGTTTAACGTCTCGCCGCGCATTTGCAAGGGCGGCCGCCTGGTTGTGGCTTGGCCCGCCGACTCCTATCTGCCCAAGATCGTCAGGGAGAATGCCCATGATCCTCGACTCCGCGCGCCGGTCGCTGGGAAGGCTGTTTACCGCGCCGTTCCGCGGCGTTCTGTGGAAGTCGATCGGTTTGACCCTGCTGGCGCTGATCGGCCTTTGGTACGCGCTGACGGGTGCGTTCGACTGGCTTGCCCTGCCGCTGCTCGACGGATGGCTGCCGCAGGACGCGGCCTGGTCGGGCTGGCTTTCGCTTACGGCGGCGATTTTGGCGGGCGTCGCCATCGCGGCAGGCCTGGCATTGCTGATCGCGCCGGTGACGGCGCTGATCGCGGGGCTTTTCCTCGACGACGTCGCCGAGCTGATCGAAAAGGCGGATTATGCGAATGATCCTCTCGGCAAGGCCATGCCGCTTGGACGATCGATCCTGCTTTCGGTCCGCTTCTTCGGCGTGGTCGTATTGGGTAATCTCGTCGCCCTGGCCTTGCTCCTGGTGCCGGGCGTCAATCTCGTCGCCTTTTTCGTGGTCAACGGCTATCTGCTCGGACGCGAATATTTCGAGTTCGCGGCCCTGCGCTTCCGTCCGGAGGCGGAAGCGAAGGCGCTGAGGCGCCGCCACGGGGGCACGATCTTTGTTGCCGGGCTCCTGATCGCCGCCTTCCTTGCCATTCCCGTCCTGAACCTCGCGGGGCCGCTCTTCGCGGCCGGTCTGATGGTGCATCTGCACAAGGCTGTCGCGCGGCGCGAGGAAAGAACGGTTGACCGGTCGGCGCAGTCGCGATACGCAGCATCTTGACAATGTAAATATCGAGGTGCCCTCCATGTTCGCCGACACGTTGCTCGCTATCCTGCACCACATCTTCGCCTTCTCGCTGATGGCGATGCTGGCGGCCGAGCTCGTGCTCGTCAGGCCGGGACTGACGGGCGAAGCCCTGCGCCGCGTCGCGGGGCTGGATCGCGGTTACGGCCTGGCAGCGCTGCTGGTCTTCGCGGTCGGCATCATGCGGCTGATCTGGGGCGCGAAGGGCTGGGAGTATTACGCGTCCAACCCCTGGTTCTGGATCAAGATGGCGCTTTTCGTGGTGGTCGGAGCGCTGTCCATCAAGCCCACGATGCGTTTCATGCGATGGCAGAAATCGATGAAGGCCGACAACGGCTTTTCGGTGCCCGCCGCCGAACTGGCCGGCGCGCGGCGGCTGATCCATACGCAGATCGGGCTGTTCATCCTGATTCCGGTCGCGGCGGCCCTGATGGCGCGTTACTGAGCGGCCGCGGCCGCTTCCGTCTCGTCGAGCACGCCGAGCGGCACAAGCGGTGCCGGCACGTTGGTCGTCTTTTCGCCCGCCTTGCACAGGTCGGCGATCACGCAGGCCGGGCAATCCGGCTTGCGGGCCTTGCACACATATCGTCCGTGCAGGATCAGCCAGTGATGCGCATGGCGCAGATACTCGTCCGGCACGATCCGCAATAGCCCTTCCTCCACCTCATCGGGCGTCTTGCCGGGGGCGAGGCCCAGCCGGTTGCCGATCCGGAAAATGTGCGTGTCGACGGCCATTGTCGGCTGGCCGAAGGCCATGTTGAGCACGACATTGGCCGTCTTGCGGCCCACGCCCGGCAGCCTGACGAGCAGGTCGCGCTGGCCAGGCACCTCACCGCCATGATCGCGGATCAGCGCCTCCGACAGCGCGATGACGTTCTTGGCCTTGTTGCGCCACAGGCCGATTGTGCGGATGTGACGGCCGACCTCCTCCTCGCCCAAGGCCAGCATCTTTTCGGGCGTATCGGCCACGGAAAAAAGGCCGCGCGTGGCCTTGTTCACGCCGGCATCCGTCGCCTGCGCCGACAGCACCACCGCGACCAGAAGCGTGAACGGGTTGACATGTTCGAGCTCGCCCTTCGGCTCGGGCCGCTGCACGGCGAGGCGGCGGAATATTTCCCGCACTTCCGCCCGCGAATACTTGGAGCGGCTACGGCGTCCGGAAGCGGGCTTCTTCGCGTCCGTGGCGATTTTGTCCTTGGGGCTGGCCATCGGCGCTCTATACTCATGCTCGATGACCGACACAAACGCCGAACACGACAGTGCCGACAGGCCGATCTTCAAGGCGCTCCTGACCCCACACCGTTCTCTGGGGCCGCGCGGCTTCACGATCCTCATGGCGGTAGTGGCTTCGGTCTGTTTCGGCTACGGCATATTCTTCCTGTCGATCGGCGCCTGGCCGGTTTTCGGCTTTCTCGGCCTCGACGTGCTGCTCGTCTATCTGGCCTTCAAGCTCAACTACCGTGCGGGCCGGATGCGGGAGGAGGTCTCGGTGTCGCGCCTTTCGGTCGACATCCGCAAGATCGCGCCTTCGGGCCGCGCCGCCGAACACCGCTTCAATCCGTTCTGGGCGCGCTTTCATGTCGCGCGCCACCGGGAGATCGGCATCACGACCATGGCCGTCGAAGGACAGGGCCGCAGCGTGCCGGTCGGCTCCTTCCTCAATCCCGACGATCGCGAGAGCTTCGCCCGGGCGTTCGGACAGGCGCTGGCCACGGCAAAGGCGGGTTAGCTCGCCTTTCGCGCGAAATGGCAGGAAACGGGTGGGAAATGCAGGCGTCTCCGCCGATATTCGCGGCAAGTCATAAACGCCGTGGAGCAACGCCATGAATGCCCGAACCGCCATTCTCGAACGCGATGTGACGCCGGACGGCGGCGACTACGAAGTCGTGCGCCGCGCCATCGAGAAGATCAGCCTCGACTATCGCGACCAGCCTTCGCTGGAGGACCTCGCCTCGGAAGTCGGCGACACGCCGACCGGCTTGCAGAAACTGTTCACCCGCTGGGCGGGGCTGAGCCCGAAGGCTTTCCTGCAGGCGGTCACGCTGGATCACGCCCGCCGACTGCTCGACCAGGGAATGCCGATCCTCGACGCCGCCTACGAGGTCGGCATGTCGGGCCCGGGCCGGCTGCACGACCTGTTCGTGACCCATGAGGGCATGTCGCCCGGGCACTACAAGACGCGCGGCCAGGGCCTGACGATTCGTTGGGGCCAGCATATCTCGCCTTTCGGCATCGCGCTGGTCATGGTCACCGACAAGGGGTTGTGCGGGCTCGCCTTCTCGGACGCCGGCGGCGAACAGGCCGCCTTCGCCGACATGTCGTCGCGCTGGCCGAATGCGCGCTATGTCGAGGACATGGCCGCCACCCAGCCCTATGCGGCCCGGATCTTCGATCCGTCGCGCTGGCGGGCCGAGGAGCCGCTGCGCGTGGTCTTGATCGGTAGCGACTTCCAGCTCCGCGTCTGGGACGCGCTGCTGCGGATTCCGATGGGCCACGCATGCACCTATTCCGCGATCGCCGAGCGGATCGGCAGCCCCTCGGCAAGCAGGGCGGTTGGCGCGGCCGTGGGCGCCAACCCGATCTCCTTCGTGGTTCCGTGCCACCGCGCGCTGGGTAAGTCGGGCGCGCTGACCGGTTATCACTGGGGCCTGACGCGCAAGCGCGCCATACTCGGCTGGGAGGCGGGGAGGGTCACAGGCGCCTGACGTCTTCCCCGCAGTGGCCTCTCTGCTTAAGTTTCGCCGCACGCAGGAGGCACGTCCGTGATCACAGTCATCGGTTCCATCAATCTCGATCTGATCGCGACAGTCGGCCGCCTGCCGGACCCCGGCGAGACGGTCGCGGGCGAGGCCTTCTCGACCGCGCCGGGCGGCAAGGGCGCGAACCAGGCGCTGGCGGCAAGGCGCGCGGGAGCCAAGGTGCGCATGGTCGGCGCCGTCGGCCGCGATGCCTTCGCCGGCGAGGCCCTGGCTCTCCTCAAGCAGGCCGGCGTCGATCTGTCAGACGTGCGGGAGACCCATGCCGCGACGGGAACGGCGCTGATCCTTGTGGGCGGCGACGGGGAGAACATGATCGCCGTCGTACCCGGAGCGAACGGGGCCGTCGTGCCAGGCGACGTGGCAACCGCCGACCTTCGCGCGGGCGAATATCTCCTTGTCCAGCACGAAATTCCGCTTGCCACCGTGGAGGCGGCGCTGAAGACGGCGCGCGCGAATGGCGCGACATCCATTCTCAACATTGCGCCCTTTGATGATCGCGCGGCAGGCTTCCTTGCCGAGGCCGATATCGTCGTCGCCAATGAGTCCGAATTCGATCTCGCGGCGAAGGGACTTGGTCTCGGCGATGGAGATCGGGAAGACATGATGCGCATCTGGGCCGGCCGAACCGGGCGCGTGGTGGTCGTGACGCTCGGCGCCAAGGGCGTCATGGCGGCGACGCCCGACGGGTTTCATCATGTCGCCGCCCCGGCCATAGAACCGGTGGACACGGTCGGGGCGGGCGACACGTTCTGCGGCTATCTGGCCGCCGGCCTGTCGGACGGGCTTCCGCTCGCGGAGGCGCTGGGACGCGCGGCGGTCGCGGGCGCGATCGCCTGCCTCAAGCCCGGCGCCCAGCCTTCGATCCCTTCCGCGGCCGAGGTCACCGCGTGGATGAGTTGACAATCATGTCGCGGTGACAGCTTCGCGGCTGTACGGAGCAGGCCGAGCGGCTAGGCTCGGCTCGGGAGGATGCCGATGCCGCTCGAACTCTATCTGGCCTATGTCCTCGTATGCGCGGTCGCCACGGTCACGCCGGGGCCGACCAACATGCTGATCGTGGCCAACGGAATGCGCCACGGCCTGCGTGCGGGCCTGCTGAACGTGGCCGGGACGGAAGCCGGGCTGGCGATCATGATCGCCTGCGTGGGGATCGGGCTGACATCGCTCATAGAAGCCGCCGGACACTGGTTCGAATGGGTCAAGCTGGCCGGCGCCTCCTATCTGGTCTGGATCGGCTGGAAGATGTTCTGCTCCGGCGGCGAGCCCGGGGAGGCGAACCGGGCAGCGCCGCGCAACGGCTTCTTCGTGCAGGGCCTCATGGTGTCGCTCGGCAATCCGAAGCAGCTCGTATTCTTCGGAGCACTGCTGCCGCAATTCGTCGATCCCGGCGGCAACGCGACAACGCAGATCCTGCTGATGGGCGCCACGGCGATCGCGATCTCGATCGCCTCGGACGGCGCCTATGCGCTCGCCGCAGGACGCCTACTGGGCCGGTTCGCGCCGGCCCGTATGAGGCTGGTCTCGCGGATCGGCGGCGGCTGCCTCATCGGTGGCGGGTTCTGGCTGGCGCTTTCGAAAGCGCGCTAAGAGCTCACAGCCGCCCGATCCGCTCGGTCAGAAGCGCGAAGAAGCCGTCGGCGTCGATGTCGCGCATGACCGTGGCGTTTTTCTCGCGGCCGGTGACATCCCACCAGTCGACCACCGTCATGCCCATGGTCAGTTCCGAGCCGGTCTCGACCATGACGTTGCACGCCCGCCCGGAAAAGAGGTCGGGCTTCAGAAGCCAGGCGACCACGCAGGGATCGTGCAGCGGGCCGCCGTCGGTGCCGTATTTGCGCTCGTCGAAACGCTCGAAGAACTCCAGCATCTCGGCGACGGCGACCGCAGGGCGCGTGCCCAGGTCGCGGAAGGCGGCCACGCGACTGGCCGTGGTCAACGCCTTGTGGGTGACGTCGAGTGGCATCATCACGAGCGGTATGCCCGAGCGGAAGACCACATCGGCGGCATGCGGATCGACAAAGATGTTGAACTCGGCCGCCGGCGTCGTGTTGCCGCCCTCGAAGAAGCCGCCGCCCATCATGACGATCTCCCGGATGCGCGGCGCGATGCGAGGTTCGCGGACAAGCGCAAGCGCGACGTTGGTGAGCGGCCCGAGCGGGCAGAGCGTGACCGATCCAGCCTCGGCCTCCATCAGCGTCTCGACCAGGAAATCCACCGCGTGGCGCTGCTGGAGCGGCATCGACGGCTCGGGCAGATCCGGGCCGTCGAGGCCGCTCTTGCCATGCACCTGCTCGGCCGTGACGAGATCGCGCACCATGGGCCGGATCGCTCCGGCGAAGACGGGAATGTCGGACCGGCCAGCCAGTTCGCAGATCTTGCGGGCGTTCCTTTCGGTGAGCGAAAGCGGCACGTTGCCGGCCACGGCCGTGATGCCGACAACCTCGAGTTCGGGACTGGCCAGTGCAAGCAACAGCGCAACTGCGTCGTCCTGCCCCGGATCGGTGTCGATGATGATGCGCCGCGCGTCGGCCATTCGGTTGCATTCCCTCTTACTTGAACTCGAATCGCGCCGGGACCATATCAGCAGTGCGGCAGGACGCCATCAGGGTCCGGCCGCCCGAATGTCGCTCTCAGAGGACAGGATGATGACGAGAATGACGCCTTTTTCGAGCCCGCTCCTTTTGGGGTTTGAAGCGATGGAAAAGTCGCTGGAACGCGTCGCCAAGAATGGCGACGGCTATCCGCCGTACAATATCGAGCGCCTCAGGGCGAACGGCCAATCCGGCGAGCGCCTGCGTATCGTGCTTGCCGTGGCGGGGTTCTCCGACCAGGATCTCGACGTGACGGTCGAGGAAAACCAGCTCGTGATACGCGGGCGGCAGACCGACGAGACGGAGCGTGAATATCTGCATCGCGGAATCGCCGCGCGACAGTTCCAGCGCGCCTTCGTGCTGGCGGACGGCATGCGCGTGAAGGGCGCGGAGCTGAAGAACGGCCTGCTGACGATCGACCTGGACCGGCCGGAACCGGAACGGACGGTACGAAAAATAAACATTCTGGCGAAAGACTGATGGGTCCGCCGGCGATTTCGGCGGAACCACTGGCCCTTATGCGGGTTGGTCCAATGGGACACCCGCCTTCAAGGAGGCTGAGATGACCGAGAAGGACACCAACGAAACCAGATTCACCATGACCCAGTCGCAGCTCGCCCATCTGGGCGAGGGCGTGGTCAGCTATCTGCGCGAGGTCGACAGCGACGAACTCAAGAGCCGCTTCCCCGGCCTGCCCGAAATCGCGCCCGGCCTCAAATTGTGGGCCCTGTTCGCGGCCAACGGCCAGCCTATCATGCTGACCGATGCGCGCGCGACCGCGCTGGCGAGCGCCCAGGAGAACAACCTCGCCACCGTCAGCATCCACTGATCGACGAGGCGTTCGCGGCATTCAGGCAGCGTTGGAGGCGGGGGCCTTCGACAGGAAAGAGTGGATCGCGGCGGCATTGTCCGTGCCGCGTATCTTGGCCACGGTGTCGGCATCGCGCAGCACGCGCGCGATCCGCGAGAGCGCCTTGAGATGATCCGCCCCCGCCCCCTCAGGCGCCAGGAGCAGGAAGACCAGATCGACCGGCTGGTCATCCAGCGAGTCGAAATCCACCGGCGCTTCGAGGCGCGCGAAAACGCCGGTGATGCGCGTTGCGGCCGGCAGCTTGCCGTGAGGGATGGCTACGCCGTTGCCTACCCCGGTGGAGCCCAGCTTCTCGCGCTGGAGTATAGTATCGAAAATCTCCCTCTCGGGGATGCCGGTGATGGCAGCGGCCTTCTCGGCCAGGATCTGAAGAAGCTGTTTCTTCGAATTGGCCCTGACGGTCGGCATGACTGCCGGCGTCTCGATCAGATCGCTCAGGTCCATGTCGATGGTTCCTCGTGTTGCCTCTGGCGGGTCGGGCCCGCCGACTGAGCCGGACCCGGCCTAGTCGCGCTCATCGGAGGCGAGGTTTGGGTCGATCCACCCTATATTCCCGTCGGGGCGGCGGTAGACGATGTTGACATGGCCGTTCCCGGCATTGCGAAAGACGAAGACGGGACTGTCCTTGGTGTCGAGTTCGATCACCGCCGCCGCCACGTTCATGCTCCTCAGCGCCATCCTGGTCTCGGCCACGATCGCGGGGGCATAGTCCTCGGCGACCTCCTCGTCCTCATCGGCGACCGGCGAGACGACGCGATAGGCCATGTCCTCGACAGCGGCGCCGTTGCCGCCCGTGTTGTGGGACTTCAGGCGGCGCTTATAACGGCGCAAGCGCTTGTCGATGCGCTCGGCCGCGGCGTCAAAGGCGGCCTGCGGTTCCTGCGCCTGACCGGTTGCCTGCAGTGTGATGCCCGTATCCAGTCCGATCATGCAGTCGGCCGTGAAGCGCGGGCCGTTCTTCTCCACGGTCACATGGCCCGAAAAGCCACCATCGAAATACTTGTCCACGATATCGCCGATACGACCGTCGATACGCGAGCGGAACGCGTCACCGATATCCATGTGCTTGCCGGATATGCGCAGGGTCATTGGGGGACCTTCTTGTGCCAGGACTGGGTGATCGGAGTTTATACCGGTTGCGCGTGCGGACAAGTTTTCCCGGCGCTCGGGGCCACGATTTCGGTCGATCCAACCAATGCAGGCTATGCGGCGTCCTTGGCCGCCCTTGTCATGCGGGCGGGCTTCTAGTGGTTCGTCCGGGGCTTGTCAACGAAGCGCCCCGGCGCGTTGCGTCAGCGTCCGACGCCCGCCATGGCCTGTTTTTCGCGGCGGCGCCGCACCGACGAGGGAATATTGAGCGCTTCCCGATACTTGGCCACGGTGCGCCTGGCGATGTCGATCCGGTCCTTCGCCAGCATATCCACAATCGCGTCGTCGGAGAGCACGGCGTCAGGGGCTTCGGCGTCTATCATCGCCCTGATGCGATCTCGCACCGCCTCGGCCGAATGCGCCTCCCCGCCGCCCGAGGCCGCGATCGACGCGGTGAAGAAGAAGCGCAGTTCGAAAACGCCGCGCGGCGTGAGCATGAACTTGTTGGCGGTGACGCGGCTGACGGTGGATTCGTGCATTCCGATCGCCTGGGCCACGGTTTTCAGGTTGAGCGGACGCAGCTTGCGCACACCCTCGACGAGAAACCCGTCCTGCTGCCTGACGATTTCCGACGCCACTTTGACGATCGTGCGCGCCCGCTGGTCAAGGCTGCGTGTGAGCCAGTTCGCGTTCTGGAGGCATTCGGCCATGAATTCCTTCTCGGCCGGATCGCGCGTCGTTTTTGACACCCTTGCGAAATAGGCCTGATCGACGAGCACGCGTGGCAGGGTGGCGGGGTTGACCTCGACGGCCCAGGATCCATCGGGCGACGGGGTCACGATCACGTCGGGCACGACCGTCTGCGCCGAGCCGGCGGAGAACAGCGTGCCGGGCTTCGGGTCCAGCAGCCGGATCTCGGCCAGCATGTCCAGCAGATCCTCCTCGTCCACGCCGCACAGACGCTTCAGCGCCTGGAAATCCCGGCGCGCCAGGAGGTCGAGATGCGCCACGAGGGCGGCCATCGCCGGATCGTAACGGTCGCGGACCCGGAGCTGCAGCGCCAGGCATTCGGCGAGGTCGCGCGCGAAGACGCCGGCGGGCTCCATCTGCTGGCAGGCCGCAAGAACCCTTTCGACCTGCGTTGCGGAAACGCCGAGCCTTCCGGCGACTTCCGCGATCTCCGCGCGGCAATATCCGGCCTCGTCGACGGCGTCCGCGAGATGGGAGGCGATCGCGTGCTCGACGGCGTCGGAGAAAGTCATGGCAATCTGCGCGCCGAGATGTTCGCGAAGGGTGGTGGCCTGGGCGGCGAATTCGTCGAGATCGAAGCCGTCCGCGGAGCCGCCGATGCCCGACCCGCCGGCCGACCGCCATTGCGACAGGAGGTCGGGCCGCAGCGCGTCCGAACGGCCCGTATCGTCCGGGAACAGATTCTCCAGCGAGGAATCCAGCCTGTCGGCGATTTCCCGCGCCCCGGCCGATCCCTGTGATCCGGCGCCGGTCGCGTCAGGCCAGTCCGGCTCCTCCGCTCCATGGGCCGCCCGTCCGTCGTCGGGCGCGCGTTCCAGAAGCGGATTGCGCTCGATCTCCTCGTCGATGAAGCGTTCGAGTTCGGCATGGGTAAACTGCAGCAGCCTGATGGACTGCATCAGTTGCGGCGTCATCACCAGCGACTGTGACTGTCGAAGCTGAAGTCGTGCGCCAAGCGCCATGGTCACGTCGGCGATCCCCATACCCGAAGAGGGCGCTGCGCGCCGCTCCCGTCCTTGGCATCAAAACTGGCCCGGCTCTTGCATGTCAAGCCGGAATGGCCTTCGTGATGCCTAAAGGGTGAACGTGTCACCCAGATACAGGCGGCGGACGTCCGGATTGGCGATGATTTCAGCAGGCCGGCCATGGGTCAGCACCTGGCCGGCATGGATGATGTAGGCGCGGTCGATCAGGCCGAGTGTCTCGCGCACATTGTGATCGGTGACCAGCACTCCGATGCCGCGGGCGGTCAGGTGGCGCACGAGTTGCTGAATGTCGGCCACCGCGATCGGGTCGATGCCGGCGAAGGGTTCGTCGAGCAGCATGAATTTCGGGTTGCTCGCCAGGGCGCGCGCGATTTCCAGCCGCCGCCGCTCGCCGCCGGACAGCGCGATCGAGGCGGACTTGCGCAGATGGGCGATGTTGAACTCTTCCAGGAGTGAATCGAGGCGCCGTTCGCGCTCCTTGCCGCTCTTCTCGCTCATTTCGAGCACCGCGCGAATATTGCCCTCCACGCTCAGCCCCCGAAAGATCGAGGCTTCCTGAGGCAAGTATCCGACACCGAGCCGCGCGCGGCGATACATCGGCATGCCGGTCACGTCATAGCCGTCGATCTCGATGCGCCCCTGGTCGACCGGCACGAGGCCGGTGACCATGTAGAAGCAGGTCGTCTTGCCGGCGCCGTTGGGGCCTAGCAGACCGACCGCCTCTCCGGCGCGCACGCCCATCGACACGCCGCTGACGACCTGGCGGCCCTTGTAGCTCTTTGTCAGCCCGCGGGCGATCAGCGTGCCGCGCAGGCGCTCTAGATCGGCTTCCGATCGCGTCGCACCGGCCACGCCCCCTTTGCCCCTGATGCGGGTCAGCAACGACAAATCGGGCGGGCCTTAATTGCTGTTTCGGGACTGCGGCGACAGGAGCGTCCTGACACGGCCACCCTCGCACGAATCGAGCCTGGCCTGGCCGGTCGCCATGTGGACGGTCAGCTTGCATCCGACGACGATATTGTCGTCCTCCGTGAGGACGACCTCCTTGCCCAGCAGGACCATCTCTTCGGTCAGCATGTTGAACGTGCCGCTGTCGCCGGTTGCGACCTGGTTCTCCGAGCGCAGATAAACCTTGTTCTCTACTTCGAGCCGCTCAATGCTCGACGTGCCGCCCGTCACCGTCCCGTTGCCGTTCGGCGAATAGTAGACGGTCATGCGGCCCGCCTTGAGCTGGGTCTGTCCCTGGACCACGTTCACATTGCCGGTGAAGATGGCGATGTTCTCGTTCTCGCGCACCTCGAGCCGGTCACTCTCGATCTGAATCGGCTGGTCGCCGTCGAGTTGCAGCCCCGTCATGCGCTGGTTCTGCTGGCCTGCGGCGCCAGACACGCTCAGAAGCCCGATCAGCACCGCGGTCGAGAGGAGAGCCGGCCCGCGCCGGCGACTGGAAATCATCATTGGTCCGCCCTGGTCAGGTTCGTCGCACGCGCGTTCATCGTTACCTTAACGCGGCGCTCGAAGACAAACACCTTTCCATTTTCGGTGACCCGCATCGAATCAGCCGCGATATGCGCATCCGACATGGTCACGTCGACCGGATCGGACGTGACCAGGCCGCCCGACTCGATGTCGATGCTGGCGGAGCGGAAACGGGCGATCATGCCGTCCGTGGTCGTGACGGTCATCTCGCTGGTGATATCCAGCTTGCCGCCCGCCTCGTCATAGAGGCCCGACCGCGCGTCGACCGAAGCCCAATTGCCGGCGTCGATCGGCAGGCGGGCATCGATTTCCTCCAGGACGACCGGCGCGTCGCCCTTCATGTCCTGAATGGCGCGCGCGGCTGACACGGTGTAGGGCAGATCGTCTCGCGTAAACCCTTCGAGCTTGGGATTTGCCATGACGAGCTTGCCGTCGCGAATGCCGGAACCGGCCAGGTCGACGGATATGTCGCCAGGAGTGGCAAGCCAGGTATAGCCGGCGAAGCCGATCGCCATGACCGCCGCGACCAAAGGAACCAGGAATTTGAGGACCCGCACACGCGAGGAATGGCGCTGCGCACGCCGATAGGCGTCATCGCCGCGAGCCGACGCGCCGACGCGTACGTCTCGCCCCTGGCTCTTCAAGCTCGCGTCCATGCTCATGATAGGGTCCGCCGGCCCGTTTCGTTCAGTGCCGTCGGCCCGCGGCCACAACGACGTTCTCCGCCAATGTAGGGTTGAAGGCCGGCGCCGGCAAATCCGGCCGTCCCGGCTTTCGAGGCAATACCGATTTCCACGCTATTGTGGTTATTGTTGGATGCAACGCCAAGGGCTTGCCGACAACAAACCGCAGGCGCATGGCCTGTCGCCGGCCTTGAGCGGCGAGGCTTCGGCTCCGCTCCTGAAACGGATTTGACATTCGATGACCGTTCGACGTTGTCCGAATGCCGATTTGACGTTTCCGCTAGAAACATGGATTTGCCAGTGGTTCTATGGTCTTCGGCATTTGCCCTCGCGACAGAGGTGGACGGGATGCGAATGTCGGACCAACCGCTAGCGCCCGTCGCATAAAGCATCAGTGGATCAATCCACATTCGAAAGGAAAACCGGCAATGGCAGCCAGGGCCGACGAACTGATCGACCGTCGCCGTCTGCGGCGCAAAGTGACATTCTGGCGGGTGGCCGCCATTATGATCGCCGCCGCGGCGATCATCTCCGTGGCGCTGTGGGGCACGCAGGGCCGGTTCTCCGGCGCGGCGGCAAGCCACATCGCCAAGATCAAGATCGACGGCACGATCACGGAAAAGGACGAACTGCTCGAGCGGCTGGACCGCGTGCGCGAGTCCGGCGCCGTCAAGGGTGTGATCATCTCGATCAACTCGCCGGGCGGCACGACAGCAGGCGGCGAGGCGATTTTCGAGTCCGTGCGCCGGATCGCGGCGGAGAAGCCCGTCGTGGCACAGGTCGGCACGCTCGCCGCCTCTGCCGGCTATATGGTCGCAACGGCCGCCGACCACATCGTGGCGCGCAAATCCTCCATAGTGGGCTCGATCGGCGTGCTTGTGCAGTTTCCCGACGTGACCGCGCTGATGGACTATATCGGCGTGAAGATGGAATCGGTGAAGTCATCGCCGCTCAAGGCGGAGCCGTCGCCGTTCACGCCGACGACCGACGAGGAGCGCACCATGATCTCGCGCATGATCCTGGATTCCTATGACTGGTTCATCGGACTTGTCGACGAGCGCCGTCCGCTTGACCGCGCGGAGGTGGAGCGGTTGGCCGACGGGTCGATCTTCACCGGTCGCCAGGCGCTCGAGCGCAAACTGGTGGACGAGCTTGGCGGCGAACTGGAGGCGAAGGCCTGGCTGACCAGCAAGGGCGTCGACGAGGGCCTGGAGATCATCGAGTGGAAGGATCGGCCGACGGGCGTCGGGGCGCTGCTTCTGGGGTCGGCGGCCGGCGCGCTGATGGAGGCGTTCGGCCTCCCCGCCAACATGCGCGGCCTGATGGGCAATTCGGGTGCCGACCGTATCTTCCTTGACGGCCTTCTGTCGGTCTGGCAACCTGAAACAGGGACGTGAGAGCCGGCGGGGAACCTGAAATTCTTTCGAGATTTCAGGCGGATCGCAAAGATCTACCGGTGACTGCGCGGGCGGGCGCTTCGAAAACCAAAAAAGGACAACGAGGGGCATCCAGTGATCAAGTCGGAACTGGTTCAGGTCATCTCCAATCGCAATCCGCACCTGTTTTTGCGCGACGTCGAGAACATCGTGAACGCGATGCTGGAGGAAATTTCGGAAGCGCTCGCGCAGGGCAATCGGGTCGAGCTGCGCGGGTTCGGGGCGTTCTCGGTCAAGAACCGGCCCGCAAGGACGGGTCGTAACCCGCGCACCGGCGAGGCGGTCGAGGTCGAGGAAAAGTGGGTTCCCTTCTTCAAGACCGGCAAGGATCTGCGCGAAAGGCTCAACGCCGACAACCGGGCCTGACCTGCCCTTCCTCGAAGCACAGACCGCCATGTTCAGCCGTCTCGTCACCGTCCTCATCGTGCTGCCGCTCGCCATCGTGCTGATCGCGCTGGCAGTCGCCAATCGCGGGCCGGTGACGGTCACGATCGATCCGTTCAATCCCGGCAATCCGGCGCTGAGCGCGTCCATGCCGCTCTTCGTCGTCATCTTCGCCTCGGTCGCGGTCGGCCTGGTGGCGGGAAGCGTGACAACCTGGCTGAAGCAGGGCCGCTACAGAAAGCAGGCACGCCGGCGGTCGGCGGATATCCGCCCGGTCCAGCGCGACACGTCGCCAACCGGTGCGGCACGCGACCGGCCCGCCCTCGCCGGACCGCGATCATGATCTCCCGATGCTGAACATCTCCGCGGAAGAGGTGGATCGCGCGCTCGACTTCCCGGGCCTGGTCGAGACGCTGCGAGAGGCCTTCCGTGCCGGCGCCGTCTCCCCGGTGCGGCATCATCACACGATCGACCGGCCAGAGGGAGCAGCCTCGACGCTGCTTCTGATGCCTGCCTGGACCGATTTCCTCAACAACCGCACCAATGACGGCTTCACCGGCGTCAAGATCGTGACGGTCTCGCCCGACAACAACGCCGTCGGCAAACCGGCGGTCATGGGTGTCTATCTCCTGACCGACGGTCGCACAGGCGAGCCACTGGCGCTGATCGACGGGCAGAGGCTGACATTGTGGCGGACGGCCGCCGCTTCGGCGCTGGCCGCGACCTATCTCGCCCGCAAGGATGCCTCGCGGCTCCTCGTGCTGGGCGCCGGCGCGCTGGCGCCCTTCCTGGCGAGAGCCCATGCGGCGGTGCGGCCGATCCGGGAAATCAGGGTCTGGAACCGGACATGGGCGAAGGCCCAGAAGCTCGCGATGGACCTTTCGGCCGAAGGCTACGAGGCCGAAGCCGTGCAGACAGTGGACGATGCGCTCGGCTGGGCGGATGTCGTGACCTCGGCGACGATTTCACCCGATCCGCTGGTCAGGGGCGAATTGCTGCCCGACGGCGTCCACGTGGACCTGGTCGGCGGGTTCAGGCCGGACCTACGCGAGGCCGACAATGATGCCGTGACGCGCGCCGGCATCTTCGTCGATGTCCGCGAAAGCATCGTCAAGGAAGCCGGCGACATCGTCCAGCCCCTGCGCGACGGAACGATAGAACATGCCGACCTGCTGGCCGATCTGAAGGAACTGTGCTCCGGAGATCATCCGGGACGGCGCGACGACAGGGAAATCACCCTGTTCAAATCAGCCGGTGCTGCACTGGAGGATCTCGCGGCCGGCATTGCGGTGTGGCGCAAGCTGAAAGGCTAAGCCCGGCTTTGTTGCGCGCCCTCGGCCCCTGTGGCAGAAGCGCCGCGATGAGCCGCCCTCGCCCCAGATTTTCCGACCGACGCGGCCCGGTTCCGGCCTCGCCGAAGGCCGGGCGGGAAGCCGATCCGGCACCAGCCGAACACCGGTCCCGTCCCCCCCGGCGAAGCGGCGCTCTTCCCGACGAGGCCGTGCCACTGATCCTTCGGGTCGAGCCGGGTCCCGATTATGCCCTGATCGATTCGGGCGATGGCGCCAAGCTCGAGCGCTACGGGCCATATCGTATCGTGCGGCCCGAGGGCCAGGCGATCTGGCGGCCGGCGCTTCCCGAAGCCGAATGGGCCAGGGTGGACGCCATCTTCACCGGCGACACCGAAGAGGAAGGCCTCGGACGCTGGCGGTTTCCGGACACGCCGCTCGGTGAGACATGGCCGATGGCGCATGACGGCCTGTCCTATCTCGGCCGTTTCACCTCGTTTCGCCATGTCGGCGTGTTTCCCGAGCAGGCGCCGCACTGGGCGCACATGGAAGGTCTGATCCGCTCGGCCGGTCGGCCGGTCAAGGTGCTCAACCTTTTCGGCTATACCGGACTGGCCTCGCTGCTGGCGGCGCGTGCCGGTGCTCAGGTGACGCATGTCGACGCCTCGAAAAAGGCGATCGGCTGGGCGCGCGAGAACCAGGAGGTGGCGGGACTCGCCGACCGACCTGTCCGCTGGATATGCGACGATGCGGTGAAATTCGCCGAACGCGAGGCTCGCCGCGACAGCCGCTACGACATCATACTGCTCGATCCGCCCGCCTATGGCCGCGGTCCCAAGGGAGAGGTCTGGCAACTCTTCGACGACCTGCCGGCGCTGGTCGAGACCTGCCGCTCGATCCTGACGGAGAAACCGCTCGCGATCGTGTTGACCGCCTATTCGATCCGCGCATCCTTCTTCGCCATCCACGCGCTGATGCGCGATGCGTTCGCGGGCATGGGCGGCAAGGTCGAATCGGGCGAACTCGTCATCCGCGAGGAGAGCGCGGGGCGCGCCTTGTCGACTTCGCTGTTCTCGCGCTGGGTCGTCAGTCCATGAGCACGGCAAGGACGCAAACGCGCGCGCCGGGGCGTGTGCGCGCGGTGACGAGCCTTGCCAATCCGCTGGTCAAGGACATTCGTGCGCTGGCCATGAAGAAGTTCCGCGACCAGCAGGGCGCGTTCGTGGCCGAGGGGCTGAAGCTCGTCATCGACGCACTCAACCTCGGCTGGACGATCCGCACCCTTGTCCACGCCAAGGCGGGTCGTGGCAACCCGGCGGTCGAAAAGGCGGCGTCCCGCGTGGTCGCGGCCGGCGGCGACGTGCTGGAGGTCAGCGAGAAGGTGCTGGCTGCCATCACCCGCCGCGACAATCCGCAAATGGTGGTTGGCGTTTTCACCCAGCAGACGCGCCCGCTCAACCAGGTGCGGCCGGCCGACGACGAGGTGTGGGTCGCGCTCGACCGGGTGCGCGATCCCGGCAATCTCGGCACCGTCATCCGAACCGTCGACGCGGTCGGAGCAAAGGGCGTCATCCTCGTGGGAGATTCCACCGACCCGTTCGCCATCGAGACGGTGCGCGCCACGATGGGTTCGATCTTCGCCGTGCCGGTGGTGCGCGCGAGCACCGACGCCTTCCTGGAATGGCGCCGGCAGTTCGCCGGGCTCGTGGTCGGCACGCATCTGAAAGGCGCGGTCGACTATCGCTCGGTCGATTATTCGGGGCAGCCGGTGCTGCTGGTGATGGGCAACGAGCAGCAGGGGCTCCCGGATGCCATCACCGAAGCCTGCGACCGGCTGGTCCTGATCCCGCAGGCGGGCCGGGCCGATTCGCTCAATCTCGCGGTCGCGACGGGTGTCATGCTCTTCGAGATCCGCCGCAAGGCTCTGGTCATGCCGGAGGTGGAGCGATGAGGCTTGGCCTGTTCGGACTGGCGGCGATCGTCGTCGTCTCCGCCGCGCTCGACCAGTGGTCGAAGCACTGGGTCGAGGCGAACATGGTGCTTCACGAGCGCATCGACCTGTTGCCTTTCTTCGCCCTGTTCAGGGCTCATAATGACGGGATAGCGTTTTCCATGCTGGCCGGCGGGGGCGCGGCGCTGATCCTGCTGATGATCGCCGTCGTTGGGTTCATTGCGTGGCTGGCCTGGCGCGCGCCCGCCACGCAATGGATCGCGCGCCTGGGCTTCGCGCTGATCCTCGGCGGTGCGGCCGGCAATCTCATCGATCGCGCGAGCCTTGGCTACGTCATAGACTATTTCCTGTTCCACGTCGGCACATGGTCGTTTGCCATCTTCAACCTGGCCGACGCCTTCATCACTGTCGGTGCGGGTCTGGTCATCCTTCAGGAATTGCTTTCCTGGCTGGCCGACCGGCGCGCGAAGGCGCAAACCAGCCGTGATTCGAACTGACCGAGGCAGACACACCGGGAGACGACCATGTCGGAGAGCTTCAAGGCGATCATCATCACACGTGACGAGGACAAGAAGCAGTCGGTCGCGGTCGGCGAGATGACGGAAGCCGAGCTGATGGAAGGCGATGTGACCATCGCGGTCGAGGCGACGACGGTCAACTACAAGGACGGGCTGGCCATCACCGGCAAGGCGCCCGTGGTACGAAAATTCCCGCTCGTGCCCGGGATCGACTTCGCCGGCACAGTCACCGAGTCCCGCCATCCCGACTGGAAGGCCGGCGACAGGGTGGTGCTCAACGGCTGGGGGGTCGGCGAGACCCATCACGGCGCCTATGCCGCGAAGGCCAGGGTCAGGGGCGACTGGTTGGTGCCGCTGCCGCAAGGCATGAGCGCGCGCGACGCGATGGCGGTCGGCACGGCCGGCTACACCGCCATGCTGTCGGTCATGGCGCTCGAGCGGCATGGCATCGTGCCTCAGCGCGGCCCGATCGTGGTCACAGGCGCGGCGGGCGGAGTGGGATCGGTCGCGATCTCGGTCCTGTCGCGACTCGGTTACCACGTCATCGCTTCGACGGGCCGCACCATCGAGGAGGATTTCCTGAAGGATCTCGGCGCGACCGAGATCATCGACAGGGCAGAGCTTTCGGCGCCTGCGAAGCCGCTGGGCAAGGAACGCTGGGCAGGCGGCGTCGACGCGGTCGGCAGCCACACGCTGGCCAACGTCCTTTCGATGACCTCCTATGGCGGCGCGGTCGCGGCCTGCGGCCTGGCGCAGGGCATGGACCTGCCGTCCTCCGTCGCGCCGTTCATCCTGCGCGGTGTGTCGCTGCTCGGCATCGATTCGGTGATGGCGCCAAAGGCTCTCAGGCTGGAAGCGTGGCGGCGCATCGCGACGGATCTCGACCACGCCAAGCTGGCAACGCTGTCCAGAACAATCGGCTTCGACGACATCATCAGGGCGGCCACCGACATCGTCGACGGCAAGATCAGGGGCCGCGTCGTCGTCGAGATGTGATCGCATCCTGCCGCGAGACACGATCGCTAAAATGCGAACGGCCGCTCCAAGCCTTCCATAACGCGGTTTCGATACCGTTCGCCGCATGGTGGCGAACCAAGTTCTCAGACCCGCGAAAATGCCTGAAAGGGATGGAGCCAGGGGCCTGCCCCTGGCGGCCGGCCTGATCGCGACCGGAGGCGCCGGTGTGGCGGCACTCGCCTTCGCCACCGGCTCGAGTGTGCTCGTTGTCGTCGCTGTGGCGATGCTGACGGTGGTCGCGACCGCCGCGACATGGCGGCAGGCCGGCATCTTCTCGCGCAGGGGCGACGAGCGCGCCGCGCGCGACCAGCTCGAATCGCTTGCCGACCGGATGTGGGAACTACAGGAGAGCGAGGAGCGCCTGCTCGGTCTGATTGACGCGCTCGGCGACCTCGTCGTGCACCGCGACCGCGAAGGCCGCATCGTCTATGCCAATCGAGTGGTGGCCGACCTTTCCGGACGCGATCCGAAACTTCTACCGGGGCGTACGCTTTCCGAGATCGGCATCGACGTGGGGCTGGTTCCGGACGCAGCCTTCGCCGATGGGGACTGCCTGAGCTCGAAGGACGTGCAGGTGCAGACAGCCGACGGTCCGCGCTGGTTTTCCTGGATCGAGCTGTCCGTTCGTGACGGAAGCAGCCAGGCCGTGTCACACCGGGCGATCGCCCGCGACATCACCGCTCGCAAGCGGGCCGAAATCGGCCTCAATGCCGCGCGCGAGCGCGCGGAACAGGCAAGCCAGGCCAAGTCGCGCTTCCTGGCGACCGTGAGCCACGAGATCCGCACCCCGATGAACGGCGTGATCGGCATGGCCAAGCTGCTCGTCGACACGCCGCTGACGAAGGAGCAGCAGACCTATGTCGGCGCGATCTCGACCTCGGCCTCGGCCCTGATGGCGCTGATCGACGACCTTCTCGACTTCTCGAAGATCGAGGCAGGCCGATTCTCGCTGGAAGCGCAGCCGGTGCGGCCGCGCGAACTGGTCGAAAACGTCGCCGAGCTGCTGGCCGGGCGCGCTATCGGCAAGGGCATCGGCCTCGGCTGCCATGTCGCGCCGGACGTGCCCGTCTCGATGGTCTCCGATCCGGGCCGACTTCGCCAGGTCCTGCTCAACCTGCTGGGCAATGCCATCAAGTTCACCGATTCGGGCGGCGTGCTGGTTACCGCCACCATGGAGCAACTCGATGGACGGCCAGCACTTGCCGTGACGGTGCGTGATACCGGACCCGGGCTGGAAAAGGCCGATCTCGACCGCATATTCGAGGAGTTCGAACAGGCCGATTCCACAACCACGCGCCAGCATGGCGGCGCCGGGCTGGGGTTGGCGATCTCTCGCCACATCGTCGAGGCGATGGGCGGCAGGCTGCGTGTGGAGAGCACCGTCGGCGTCGGCTCGGACTTCAGCTTCATCGTTCCCGCCCAGGAGGCCGAACGCCCCGATCTGAGCACGCAGGCAGCCCTGCGCGGCCGGCGCGGCCTGATCCTGTCCACCAACGCGGCCGAAGCCGAAGGCATCCTGCTCACGCTCATCGACTATGGCGCGGAAGCGGAACTGGCCCGCACCGCCGAGGAGGCGGTCGACAGGGCCGGCGACGGCAGCCGCTTCGATTTCGTTATCGTCGATGCTGCCGCGGACACCAGCGCAGGCCGGACGCTGCAGCGACTGAAATCGGCCGGTATCGTGGACGGACCGTCCTTCATAACAATCGCGCCGTCGGACCGAGGACGACTCGCCGAGTTCAAGGCCGGCGGTTATGAGAGCTTCCTTATCCGGCCGGTGCGCAGCGAGACGCTGGTCCGCCTGCTCCTGAGGTCGGAGGCCGTGCCGGACGATGCCATGACGCGGCCGCGCACTGGCTGGCGCAAGGAGACGGGCGAGGGCCTCAACATCCTCCTGGCGGAGGACAATGAGATCAATGCGTTGCTCGCGCGCACCGCGCTGACGCGGGCCGGGCACACGGTGACCGTTGTTGGCAACGGCAAGGCGGCGGTGGACGCGATGACCGACCTCTCGGCGGGACGGCGCTTCGACGCGGTGCTCATGGACCTGCACATGCCCGTCATGGACGGACTCGACGCGATCACGGCCATCCGCCGTCACGAGCAGGACCGCGGCTCGAGGCAGGTGCCGATCATGGTCCTGTCGGCCGACGGACAGGATGGCACCCGGCAGCAACTGCTGGCGCACGGCGCGACCGGCTTCCTGTCCAAGCCGATCGACCCGGCCGCCCTCCTGGAGGCGGTACGCGAACAGGTTGCCGCCTGAGCCTGTAGCCGGCTATCGTGCCCATTCTCGGGCGCAAAGTCGACGCAAGTGCCATAGGGCTGTCACGCTTCTGTTGCTTTCATCGACTATCAGCCTGCCGGTGAGCGAGAATCGGGGAAATGGTCCTCGATGCGCTTTTTCGATGGAGAAAGACGTCATGCAACAGACCTTCGATCTGACGTCAGACCAAGGCACCGTCGAAACACTTGCGCCTCTTGAGTTCGCCGGCAAAACGCTGGGGCGGATCGGAACGCTCGAAACACGGCTTGCGCGCAATGCGTCCGAGATAGCGGCCGCGCAGGAAATCCGCTTTCGCGTCTTCTACGACGAGCTCGGGGCCAAGCGGCAGTTCGTGCACATTCTCGAGCAGCGCGACGCCGACCGCTTCGATGACGTCTGCGACCATCTTGTCGTGCTCGACACCGCGATCGGCGGGCCGGACCATCGCCAGATCGTCGGCACATACAGGCTCCTGCCGCAGGACAAGGCGATCGCGGCCGGCGGCTTCTACACGCAGGACGAGTTCGAGATCGGCGCTCTCATGGCACGGCACGGCGAACGCCGCTTCCTGGAGCTCGGCCGCTCCTGCGTGCTGCCGGAATACCGCACCAAGCGCACCGTCGAGCTTTTGTGGCAGGGAATCTGGGCCTATTGCCGCCTGCGCCGCGTCGACGTCATGACCGGCTGCGCGTCGTTCCCCGGCACGGTTCCGGCGGCGCATGCCGAGGCGCTGTCCTTTCTGCACCATAATTGCCGGGCCGACGCGCAATGGGATGCGCGGGCCCTTCCGCATCGCTACTGCTCAATGGACCTCATGCCGGCCGAGGCGGTGTCGGCGCGGACAGCACTCGCCGCCATGCCGCCGCTGATCAAGGGCTATCTGCGTCTCGGCGCCTCGATCGGAGACGGTTGCGTGGTCGATCAGGACTTTTCGACCACGGATGTGCTGGTCATCCTGCCGGTGGAGCGAATATCGAACCGTTACCTGAACTACTACGGCGCGGAGGCGACCCGCTTCGCGGCGTAAGGCCGCGCCGTCATTTTTCCTCCCAGTCGGAACCGATCGGCTCGTCGTCGCGGCGCGCGGCATCGTCGACGAGATCGCCGGCGCGACCGATTTCCTCGCCATCGGCCTCCTCCGGTTCGTCATGAGCCTTCTCGGTCGAACACAGAACCAGTTCGAACATGACGGGAAAATGATCTGATCCGCACGGGTCCAGGCGCTCCATGCGCACGTAGCGGAACTCGCCCGAATGGAACAGATGGTCGAGCGGCCAGCGCAGCAGCGGCCAGCGCGCGTCGAATGTCGAGAATATCTTGCGGCCGATGCGCGGATCGAGCAGCCCGCTGATGCGCCGGAAGCGCCGCGTCGTCTTCGACCAGGCGACGTCGTTGAGATCCCCCGTCACGATCACGGGCAGCTTCTCTTCACGGGTCCTGAGCGCCACCAGCGAGGTCTCGCCGTCGCGGCCGGCCGAGGTATCATGAGGCACGGGCGGCTCGGGATGGATGCAATAGAGGCGGAAACGCCGGCCCTTCGGCGTTTTCACGGTGGCGATGATCGACGGCACGCCCTCGGTGAGCAGGCACTCGACCGAAACGTCGATCAGTTCCAGCCGGGAGGCAAGCAACATGCCGTAGCTGTTGTCCTGGCAACGGTCGACGATGAAGGGGTATCGCGACAGCAGACCATCGAGGCCTCTGCGCCACTCGTCGTCCACTTCCATGAGGATGACGATATCGGGATCTCGCGCCGCTATGGTCCGGGCAAGGTCCGCATGACGGTTGTTCGACATCTTGACGTTCGAGGCGACCAGGCGGAGGGCCTCGCCATTCCAGTCGGCCACCGGATCATATGTCACCGACTGCTTGCGCCAGAGCGGCGTGAATTCGGCGATCATCGCCGCCTGCAGGATCGCCGTGGCGGCCAACACGATCTGCAGCACGATCCATATCCCGCCGCCATCGGACAGGAACAGTGAGCCCGCCAGGAGGAAGAGCGACAGCCCCAGCAATTGCTGTCGCGGGAAATCGCCCACCCGAACGAGCCCGTGCGCCACTGGCAGGAACGGCAGGATCGTCGCCAGCAGGACGAGCAGCGTCAGGATCGCCGTCAGGAAAAGCATCACCCACCTTCGTGCGCCGCTTTCCGGCGCAGGCGTCAACCCGTCGGTGCGGCCATGGTTCCGACCGGTTCAGGCGCCCGCATTGTAGGCGGCGATGGCAGCCATGTTGACAATGTCGGAATCCTTGGCGTCCAGCGAGACAATCTGCACCGGCTTGTTCAGCCCGACCAGCAGCGGCCCGATCACCATCGAGCCGCCGAGTTCCTGCAGCATCTTGGTGGAGATCGAAGCCGAGTGGAAGGCGGGCATGACCAGCACATTGGCCGGTCCCGACAGGCGACAGAACGGATACTGGCGCATGACCTTCGCGTTGAGCGCCACGTCGGCGGCCATCTCGCCGTCGCACTCGAAATCGACCCGGCGCTTGTCGAGTATCTTGACCGCCTCCTGCACTCGCTCCGACCGTTCGCCCGGCGGATGGCCGAAGGTGGAATAGGCGAGCATCGCCACGCGCGGCTCATAGCCCATGCGCCGCGCGAAGCCGGCAGCCTCCTCCGCGATGTCGGCCAGTTCGACCGCGTTCGGCATGTCGTGAACGGCTGTATCGGCGACGATCACGGTGCGCCCTCGGCACAGCGCCACCGACACACCGATGACCCGGTGGCCGGGCTTGGCGTCGATCACGCGACGCACGTCGTCGAGCACTGTCGAATAGTTGCGTGTCACGCCGGTGACGACGGCATCGGCGTCGCCCAGCGCCACCATGCAGGCGGCGAAGTGGTTGCGGTCGTTGTTGATGAGGCGCTGGCAGTCGCGGAACAGGAAGCCCTTGCGCTGCATACGCTCGTAGAGATGATCGGCATAGACGCCATTTCGGCGCGACAGGCGCGCATTGATGATTTCGATGCCGGAACGATTGAGATCGACGCCGGCATTGCGGGCATTCTCGCGGATCACGTCGTCGCGGCCCAGCAGGATGGCCGTCCCCAGCTTCTGGTTCACGTAGGAGACGGCCGCGCGCATGACCTGCTCCTCCTCGCCTTCGGCGAAGACGGTGCGCTTGGGCTGGCGGCGCACACGGTCGTAGATGCGCTGCAGCGTGGAGGCGATCGGGTCGCGCCTGGCCGAGAGTTCCTGGCCGTAGCGCTCGAAATCGAGGATCGGCCGGCGCGCGACGCCCGAATCCATCGCCGCGCGCGCCACCGCCGTCGGGATCGCGGAGATAAGGCGCGGATCGAAGGGCACCGGGATGATGTAGTTCGGCCCGAATTTGGGCCGCATGCCCTGATAGGCGGCGGCGACGTCGTCAGGCACGTCCTCGCGGGCGAGCGCAGCCAGGGCGCGCGCGGCGGCGACCTTCATCTCGTCATTGATCGTGGTCGCGCGCACGTCGAGCGCGCCACGGAAGATGTAGGGGAAGCCCAGCACGTTGTTGACCTGGTTCGCGTAGTCCGAGCGTCCCGTCGCCATGATGGCGTCGGTGCGTATCTCGGCCACCTCCTCGGGTGTGATTTCCGGGTCCGGATTGGCCATGGCGAAGATGATCGGGTTCTTGGCCATCGACTGGACCATGGCTGGCGTCAGCGCGCCCTTCACGGACAGGCCGAAGAACACGTCGGCCCCGTCCAGCGCCTCGGCCAGGGTGCGGGCGTCCGTCTTGACGGCGTGCGCCGACTTCCACTGGTTCATGCCTTCGGTGCGTCCCTGCCAGACCACCCCCTTGGTGTCGCACAGGATGACGTTCTGCGGCGGGAAGCCGAGCGACTTGACCAGTTCGATGCAGGCGATGCCGGCCGCCCCCGCGCCGTTGCAGACCAGCCTGGTCGAGGCCATATCGCGGCCCGTGATCTCGAGCGCGTTGATCAGTCCGGCCGTGGCGATGATGGCCGTGCCGTGCTGGTCGTCATGGAAGACGGGAATGTCCATCATCTCGCGCAGGCGCTGCTCGATGATGAAGCAGTCGGGCGCCTTGATGTCTTCGAGGTTGATGCCGCCGAAGGACGGCCCGAGGAAGCGCACGCAGTTGACGAACTCGTCGACGTCCTCGGTCGAGACCTCCAGGTCGATCGAATCCACGTCGGCGAACCGCTTGAACAGCACCGCCTTCCCTTCCATCACCGGCTTGGAGGCCAGCGCGCCCAGATTGCCAAGACCGAGGATGGCCGTCCCGTTGGAAATGACGGCGACCATGTTGCCGCGTGTGGTGTAGTCAAAGGCGCGGCTCGGGTCCTCGGCGATCGCCTTGACCGGCACCGCCACGCCCGGCGAATAGGCCAGCGACAGATCCCGCTGCGTGGCCATCGGCTTTGTCGGATTGATTTCCAGCTTCCCGGGCCGGCCGGACGCGTGAAAATCGAGAGCCTCCTCGGCGCTGACCGACGGGCCGGCCTCGTTCTTTGTCACATTCGGCATTGGCGTAGTGTCCTCCCGGGACGCTTCTTTTGTGGAGCGTTCGCGATTAAGGCTACACTTGCCGGACGTAAAGCGCCAAGCAGGGAACATCATCAGCCGGGACGAACCGTTTGAACCAGCGCCCCGCAACCATGTCGACCGAAACCGCCCGCCCCCTCTCCGGCGTCGGCGCGACACCGATGATGGAGCAGTATATCGAGATCAAGTCGGCCAATCCCGGTTCGCTGCTGTTCTACCGGATGGGCGACTTCTATGAGCTGTTCTTCGACGACGCCGAGATCGCCTCGCGCGCGCTCGGCATAACGCTGACCAAGCGTGGCAAGCATCAGGGCGACGACATTCCCATGTGCGGCGTGCCAGTCCACGCGGCCGACGACTACCTGTCCAGGCTGATCGCGCTCGGTCATCGCGTGGCGGTGTGCGAGCAGGTCGAGGATCCGGCCGAGGCCAGGAAGCGCGGCTCGAAATCCGTCGTGCGACGCGACGTCGTGCGGCTCGTCACGCCGGGCACCATCACCGAGGACAAGCTGCTGGCACCGGCAGAGTCGAGCTGGTTCATGACGCTCGGCCGCGTGCGCGGCACCGAGCAGGGCGGCGAGCTGGCGCTGGCCTGGGTCGATATCTCGACCGGCGCCTTCCGTGTAGCGGCCACGTCGCCCGAACGGCTGCTCGCCGACGTCATGCGCGTCGACCCGCGCGAACTGCTCGTGCCGGAACCGGTCTTTCGCGACCCGGCGTTCAAGCCCGCGATGGACATGCTGGGCCTCATCGTATCTCCGCAACCGGCGACACTTTTCGATTCTGCCCTGGCGTCCGACCGCATAGCGCGCTTTTACGGCGTTGCGACGCCCGATGCCTTCGGCGGTTTCTCGCGGGCGGAGCTTTCAGCGATCTCCGGCGCGATCGCATGGGTGGAGACGACCCAGAAGGCGGAGCGACCGCCGCTTGAACCGCCACGGCGCGAGGAAGCCGCCGGCGTGATGTTCATCGACGCCGCCACCCGCGCCAATCTGGAACTGGTGCGCGCCATTTCCGGCGGCCGGGACGGCAGTCTGCTCAAGGCGATCGACCGGACCGTCACGGGCGGCGGCGCGCGGCTTCTCGCCGAGCGGCTGGTCGCGCCGCTGACCGGCCCCGACGCCATCGCCGACAGGCTCGATTCGGTCTCCTTCTTCCGCGCCGAGCCGCGCCTGCGCGAAGCTGTCAGGGCCTGTCTCAAGGGCGCGCCGGACATGCCGCGCGCGCTGTCCAGGCTGGCGCTCAATCGCGGCGGCCCGCGCGATCTCGACGGCTTACGCGCCGGGATAGCGGCGGGCCGCGAGGTCGCCGCGCTGCTGGACGAAAGCGTGGCCGGCGGGGAACTCCGCTCCGCGATCGAGGCCTTGCAGGCGCTTCCTACCAGCCTGTCCGACCATCTCGAGGCGGCGCTCGCGGACGACCTTCCGCTTCTCAAGCGCGACGGCGGTTTCGTGCGGGCCGGCCATGACGCCGAACTTGACGAAATGCGCGCGCTAGCCTCCGAGTCGCGCAAGGTCATAGCGGCCATGGAGCGCGACCTCGCGGAGGAAACCGGCGTCCGCTCGCTCAAGATCCGGCACAACAATGTGCTGGGCTACTATATAGAGGTGACCGCCAATCATGCCCCGGCATTGACCGGCACCGACGACGCCAGGGCCCGCTTCATCCATCGCCAGACCATGGCCAGCGCCATGCGTTTCACCACGACCGAACTGGCGGACCTTGAAACCAGGATCGCCAATGCGGCCGACAGGGCGCTGGCGATCGAGCTTTCGGTGTTCGACCGGCTGCTGGCCGAAGCGGCCAGCGAGGCCGATTCCATCCGCGCCGGCGCGGCGGCGCTGGCCGTGCTCGACGTCTCGTCGGCGCTGGCTGAACTCGCCGAGGTCGAGGCCTGGGCGCGGCCCGAAGTCGACGGCACGCTGGCGTTCGAGGTCGAGGCGGGCCGTCATCCCGTGGTCGAGCAGTCATTGCGCAAGGCGGGCGGCGAACCCTTCGTGGCCAATGATTGCGATCTGTCGCCGCCCGATGGCGGCCCCGGCGCGATCTGGCTGCTGACCGGTCCGAACATGGGCGGCAAATCGACTTTCCTGCGCCAGAACGCGCTGATTGCGATCCTGGCGCAGATCGGAAGCCATGTGCCTGCCGCGCGCGCCCGCATCGGCGTGGTGGACCGCCTGTTCTCCCGGGTCGGCGCTTCCGACGACCTTGCGCGCGGGCGCTCGACCTTCATGGTGGAGATGGTGGAGACGGCGGCCATCCTCAATCAGGCTGGCGAACGCGCTCTGGTCATCCTCGACGAGATCGGCCGGGGCACGGCGACATTCGACGGTCTGTCGATCGCCTGGGCGACGATCGAGCATCTGCACGAGGCGAACCGCTGCCGCGCCATCTTCGCCACCCATTTCCACGAGATGACGGCACTGGCCGAAAAGCTGACGCGGCTGGCCAATGTCACGATGCGGGTCAAGGAGTGGGAAGGCGATGTCGTCTTCCTTCACGAGATCGGCAAGGGCGCGGCGGACCGCTCCTACGGAGTCCAGGTGGCGCGGCTGGCGGGGCTGCCCGCCTCCGTCGTCGAGCGAGCGCGGGCGGTCCTGCACCAGTTGGAGGCCGGCGAGACCAGCGGCAAGACCACGCGGCTGGTGGATGATCTGCCGCTGTTTTCCGTCTCGGTGCGGCAGGAAGCGCCGCGGCCGGTCGGGCGCGATGTCCTTGCGGGGGAGATCGCCACGCTGGAAATCGACGACATGACGCCGCGCCAGGCGCTGGAAGCGCTTTACCGGCTCAAGGCGCTGGCGCAGAAGGGCGGCTAAAGCAAGATGGCGAAGAAGAACAAGCTGCCACTGGAACGTGTCTACGAGGCACTTGTCTATGGCTACATCCTGATCGCGACCCTGATGCTGATCGTGATCGCGATCGTGCTTGCGGTCACGGCCGTCTATCAGATGGCCGGTGCGATCTACGCCTTCGACATGGTCGACGCCGCGCTCAACGCCATCGGATTGCTCATCATCGGCTTCGCCGTGGTCGAGACGGCCAAGTTCATCGCCGAGGAGGAGGTATTTCGCGATCGCGAACTCCGCTCCTCGATCGAGTCGAGACGCTCGGTGACCAAATTCATCACGATTATCGTCATCGCCATAAGTCTCGAAGCGCTGGTGATGATCTTCAAGTCGAACCAGGATGAAATCAGGGCAGCGCTCTATCCGGCGATCCTGTTCTCGTCCGCGATGTTCGCTCTGATCGCGCTGGGGGTCTATCAGTACCTGTCGAGTCGAATAGAGCCCGCTTCCCGGGAAGAAATGGAGGAGGCCGAAAGAGGCTACGATGCGTGACATCGCGGTTCCGGGCCGGTATGCGGCCTTTCCGCGATCTGATCGGGGCGCCGTGACGGTCGTCCCGGCTGTACATCGCGGCCCGGCGGCGGGCATAGGATTGTGCGGGGAAACACGCTATAGAGCCGCCCCGTACCCGGACGGGACCCATGGCAAGAATTCCCTTGAGATTGTCCGAGATCGTCGATGGCGAGACGCTTCACCGCGATCTCACCGCGCTCGTTGCGCCTGGCGGCGACGGTTCGGCCGCCGCCACGCGCACGGCCTTGCTCGATCGCCTGCGTGAGACGATCGCCGAAGGGCGCGCCAAGGCCGAGGAGATGCTGGCGCAGGACGGCGGCGGAACCGCGTGCGCGGAGCGGCTGTCGCATCTGATGGACGAGGTGATCCGGTCCATCCACGACTTCGCGGTCACCCATATCTATCGCTCGCGCAACCGCTCGGCCGCCGAGCGCATGGCGATCATCGCAGTGGGCGGTTACGGACGCGGCACGCTGGCGCCCGGCTCGGACCTCGATCTCCTGTTCCTGCTGCCCTACAAGCAGACGCCCTGGGGCGAGCAGATCGTCGAATACATCCTCTACGTGCTGTGGGACCTCGGTCTGAAGGTGGGTCATGCCACCCGCAACATCAACGACTGCATCCGCCTGTCGCGCAGCGATACCACGATCCGGACGGCGGTTCTGGAGGCGCGCTATCTGTGGGGCGACGAGGCGCTCTTCGACGAGCTGATAGAACGTTTCGACAGGGAAGTCGTATCCGACACGGGCGCTGACTACATCCATGCGAAGCTCGCCGAACGCGACGAGCGCCACCGCAAGGGCGGCGAAAGCCGCTATCTCGTCGAGCCGAACGTCAAGGACGGCAAGGGCGGGCTGCGCGACCTGCACACGCTGTTCTGGATCGCCAAATACTATTATCGCGTGCGCGATGGCGAGGAACTGGTCGGCAAGGGCGTCTTCACCCGCACGGAGTATCTGAAGTTCCGCAAGGCGGAAGACTTCCTGTGGGCGGTGCGCTGCCACATGCATTTCCTGACCGGCAAGGCCGAGGAGCGGCTGCATTTCGACATCCAGCGCGAGATCGCGGACCGGCTGGGATATACCAGCCATCCGGGCCTGGCGGCGGTCGAGCGCTTCATGAAGCACTATTTCCTGGTCGCCAAGGATGTCGGAGATTTAACCCGCATCTTCTGTTCGGCGCTGGAGGAGGAACAGGCGAAAGACGCGCCGGGCTTCAACCGGCTGTTCCTTTCCTTTTCGCGCCGACGCAAGAAGCTTCCGGGAACGAGCGACTTCATCGTCGACAACCACCGCATCTCGATCGTTGACGAGAATGTCTTCGAGCGCGATCCGGTCAACCTTCTCAGGCTGTTCTGGCTGGCCGACCGGCACGGGCTCGAATACCACCCCGACGCGCTGAAGCTCGTGACGCGGTCCCTCAAGCTCATCGACCGGAAGCTCAGGCGCGACGAGGAAGCCAACCGCCTGTTCATGGACATATTGACGTCGAGCAGGAACCCGGAGCTCAACCTGCGCCGAATGAACGAGGCCGGCGTGCTCGGCAAGCTGATACCCGAATTCGGCAAGGTCGTCGCGATGATGCAGTTCAACATGTATCATCACTACACCGTCGACGAGCACCTGCTGCGCTGCATCGGCGTTCTGTCCGAGATCGAACATGGCGGTGGCGAGAAACTTCACCCCTTGTCGCACGAAATCATGCCCTCGCTGGCGCACCGGCGCGAGGCGCTTTATTTCGCGGTGCTGCTGCACGATGTCGCCAAGGGCCGGCCAGAAGACCATTCGGTCGCCGGCGCACGCATCGCGCGCCGCATCGGACCCTATGTAGGGCTCGGCGCCGATGACACCGAGCTCGCCGGCTGGCTGGTTCAGGAGCATCTGACCATGTCGATGGTCGCGCAGACCCGCGACCTGAACGACCGCAAGACGATCGAGGACTTTGCGGCGGTCGTCCAGTCCGTCGAACGGCTCAAGCTGCTGCTGGTGCTGACCGTGTGCGACATTCGCGGGGTTGGCCCCGGCGTATGGAACGGCTGGAAGGGGCAGTTGCTCAGAACGCTCTATTTCGAGACCGAACTGCTGCTGACCGGTGGTTTCTCCGAAGTGCCTCGCGCCCAGCGCGCCGAGGCGGCGCGCGAAGAGCTCGCCGGCGCGCTTCGCGACTGGCGGGAGAAAGAGCGCAAGGCCTATGCCGCGCTTCACTACGAGAATTATCTGCTGACGGTCGACCTCGCGGACCAGCTTCGCCACGCCGAATTCGTGCGGCGGGCGGACGAAAGCGGCAAGCGGCTGGCCACGATGGTCAAGACACATGCCTTCGAGGGCGTGACCGAGATCACCGTTCTGGCGCCCGATCATCCGCGGCTCCTGTCGGTGATCGCGGGCGCCTGCGCGGGTGCGGGCGGCAACATCGTGGATGCCCAGATCTTCACCACCGCCGACGGCAGGGCGCTCGACACCATCCTGATCGGACGGGAGTTCGACCGCGACGAGGACGAATTGCGGCGCGGCGAGCGGGTCGGCAAGCTGATCGAGGACGTGTTGTCGGGCAAGACCTGGCTGCCGGAAATGATCGAGAAACGGGCAAAGCCGCGCAAGGGCGCCAAGACGTTCAGGATCGAGCCGCGCGCAGAGGTTCGCAACACGCTGTCGAACCGTTTCTCGGTGATCGAAGTCTCGGGGCTCGATCGGCCGGGCCTGCTGTCGCAGATTACGGGAGCGCTGTCTGACCTGTCTTTGGATATCGCCTCGGCGCATATCACAACGTTCGGCGAGAAGGTGATCGACACCTTCTACGTGACCGACCTGACCGGCCAGAAGATCGAGAGCGCAACGCGGCAGAAGAACATCCGTGAACGCCTCATCGGCATTCTCGACGACCGATCTCAGCCAAGGCAGGCGGCAACCGGCCGCGCGGCCGCGGAATAGGCGCCGCCGGAGCACGATCCTCATGAGCCTTGTCAGGAAGTTCGCCAGCGTCGCGTCCGGCACGATGGCGAGCCGCGTGCTGGGTTTCCTGCGCGAGGCGCTGATCGGCGCGGCCCTGGGCGCGGGTCCCGTGGCCGACGCCTTCTATGCCGCCTTCCGGTTCCCCAACCTGTTTCGGCGCCTGTTCGCGGAAGGCGCCTTCAACACCGCCTTCATCCCGCTCTTCGCCAAGGAGCTCGAGGGCGGCGGCGAGGCGGCGGCGAGGCGCTTCGGCGAGGAGGTGCTGGCGGTGCTGGTCGTGTCGCTGGTCGTGCTGTCGATCGCCGCGATCCTGTTCATGCCGGCGCTCGTGGCAACCGTGATCGCGCCGGCCTTCGTCGATACGCCGGGCAAGTTCGACCTAACGGTCGACCTCACCCGCATCATGTTCCCTTATCTGTTCTGCATGTCGCTCGTGGCCATGCTGTCGGGCATCCTCAACTCGATGCGCCGCTATTTCCTGGCCGCGCTCGTGCCTGTGCTGCTCAACATCATCCTGATCGCCGTCCTGGTGGCCGCCCTTACCGCCGGCTCCGACCAGTCAACCGTGGGTTACTGGCTCGCCGTCGGCGTTCTGGTCTCCGGCTTCGCGCAGCTCGGCCTGCTCGCCTGGGCAACCATGCGTGAGGGCTTCGCGATGCGCGCGCGCCGGCCGCGTCTGACGCCGGCGGTGAAGCGGCTTCTGGTTCTGATGGGTCCGGCCCTCCTTACCGGCGGCGTGGTTCAGATCAACCTTCTGGTCGGGCAGATCATCGCCTCTGCTCAGGACGGTGCCATCGCGCTGCTCAACTATGCCGACCGCATCAATCAGCTTCCGCTCGGCGTCATCGGCATCGCGATCGGCGTGGTGCTTCTGCCCGAACTGGCGCGCGCGCTGAAGGCCGGCGACCATGCCGACGCTCAGCATCTCCAGAACCGCTCGCTGGAATTCGCGCTTGGCCTGACCTTGCCGGCCGCCATTGGCCTGATGGTCATGCCAGGGCCAATCGTGGCGCTGCTCTATGAGCGCGGCGCCTTCACGTCCGAGACCACGGCGATGGCCGCCGCAGCTCTTGCGGCCTTCGCGGCCGGCCTGCCCGCCTTCGTTCTGATCAAGGTGTTCCAGCCCGCCTTCTTCGCGCGCGAGGACATGAAGACGCCGATGTGGTACTCCTTCGCCGCGGTCGCGGCCAACGTCGTCGGCAGCCTTGCGCTGTTCCCGATATACGGCCATGTCGGCATCGCGCTTGCCACGTCGCTGTCGGGCTGGTTGAATTTCGTCCTGCTCGCCGCGACACAATGGCGGAACGGCGACTTCCGGCCCTCCGGCGTGACCTTGCGGCGAGTGGCGCTGATCATGATCGCAAGCACGGCAATGGGCCTTGCCGTCTGGTTCCTCAACCTGGCGCTCGCGAACTGGTTCGCGGGGACGCTGTCGCAACGGCTGCTCGCCACGCTGGGCGTGGTGGCGGTCGCAGCGGGACTCTATTTCGCGATAGTGGTGGCGACCGGTGGAGTGGATCGGAGCGAGCTGCGCCGTCTGCTGCGCCGCCGCAGGGGGTAGCCGGGTCTTTCCCGGTACCAGGAACCTCAGACCTCAGGAACGGCCAGCCGCGGCCCGGGCGTGTTCCCACGACATGATGAGAACACCGATAAAGACGGTGGCGAAGCCTGCCAGGTGGATTGGGCGGAACGCTTCGCCCAGCAGCACATAAGACAGCACCAAAGCCGAGACCGGCATGAGCGCCATGAAACCGGCCGCGATGGAACCCTGCGTCCTGGCGATTCCCGAATACCAGAGCAGGCTGCCGAGAGCGAGCGTGCCGGCTCCGTACCATACGGTCGCCATCCAGCCGCTGGCGCCGACCTGCGACGGCTGAAAGTCCTGCCATTGCCAGGCCGCAAAGGGCACGAAAAGCGGCAGTGAGATCGCCGCGGCCGCGAAGGCGATCAGGCGCGGATCGAAATCGCGGCTCATCTTCCGGCCGAGCAGGGTATAGGTCGCCTCGCAGCAGACGGCCACGAAAACCAGCAAAAGGCCGAGCATCGTCGCCGAAACGAGGCCGCCGCCACCGCCGGAAGACGCCATTGTGCCAGACCCTCCGGCAGACGAGCCACCGGCGTGGAGAAGGACGATGCCGGCAACCGCGAGTGCGATCGCGGTCAGCTTGCGCCAGTTCGCGCTCTCGCCGAAGATGAGCATCGCGCCCGCCGCCGTGACCGCTGGCGTGGAGGCCATCACGATGGATCCGGCAACACCGGTGATCATGCGCATTCCATAAAGCATGGCGACGGTGAAGCCGAACATGCCGACCAGAGCGATCAGGCAGACCAGCAGCCAGTCCCGACGTTCAAACCTGGTGACCGCTTCTCTCGCCGACCACGCAAACGGCGCCAGCACCAGCGCGCCCAGAAACACGCGGAATGTCGAGCCGACAAAGACCGGCATCGCCTCGGTCACGAGCTTGGAGACCGGCGTCGCCGAGCCGAAGACGATCATGCCAAGCGCCAGCTGGACATAGACGATGCCCGACCTTCTTCCGTTCCTCGTCGCGACGTCCTGGCGTTCACCGGATCTGCCCATGACCTCGTAACGATGGCGACGCTATTCGGTTCGAATGGAGCGCATCGTCGCCCGCCGCCGGGCTACTTGATTCGGCGCGAGGGCTCGTCCATAAGCTCCGCGCCTTCGCGCGCGCGGCCGTTCGAGGCCCTCCACCAGCCACGGAACACGTTCATGTCACCCTTCAAGCCGCTCGTCTTTTCCGGCGTCCAGCCGACGGGCAATCTTCATCTGGGCAACTATCTCGGCGCGATCCGCAAATTCGTGGCGCTGCAGGAGAGCCATGACTGCATCTATTGCGTCGTTGACCTGCATTCGCTGACCGCCACGCTGGTGCATGACGACCTCGCCGACCAGACGCGCCAGATCACAGCCGCCTTCCTTGCCGCCGGCATCAACCCGAAGGCCCATATCGTGTTCAACCAGAGCCGGGTTCCGCTGCATGCCGAACTGGCCTGGATATTCAACTGCGTGGCGCGGATCGGCTGGATGAACCGCATGACGCAATTCAAGGACAAGGCCGGCAAGGATCGCGAGAACGCGTCGCTAGGGCTGCTTGCCTATCCGAGCCTGATGGCGGCCGACATCCTGCTTTATCGCGCGACCCATGTGCCGGTGGGCGATGACCAGAAGCAGCATCTTGAGCTGACGCGCGATATCGCGGCCAAGTTCAACAACGACTTCTCGAAACGGATCCGGGATCTTGGTCTCGGCGTCGAGATGGAGATGGGCGAAGAGACGGTCGACGGCTTCTTCCCGCTCACCGAGCCGCTGATCGAGGGGCCGGCGACGCGCGTGATGAGCCTGCGCGACGGCACCAAGAAGATGTCGAAGTCCGATCCGTCGGACCTCTCGCGGATCAACCTCACCGACGACGCCGACGCGATCTCGAAGAAAATTCGCAAGGCCAAGACCGATCCCGAACCGTTGCCAGGCGAGGTGGAAGGACTGGCCTTGCGGCCCGAGGCCGAGAACCTTGTCGGCATCTACGCGGCCCTTGCCGAAACCAGCCGTGAATCCGTGCTCAGCGAATTCGCGGGAGCCCAGTTCTCGACCTTCAAGCCGGCGCTTGCCGATCTGGCGGTCGAAAAGCTCGGCCCCGTCGCCAGCGAAATGCGGCGCATCATGGCCGACCGCCGCTATGTGGACACCGTGCTCAAGGACGGCGGGGAACGGGCGGGCGCGATTGCCGAGACGACAATGAAATCAGTACGCAGGATCATCGGGTTGATCGGAGACTGAAGCCGCTGACGCGGCGTCGGCGGCAAGCAGCTTGCCGCCGGAGGGCCGCAATGTCAGATTGCGCGCCGTCAACGAGGGTATGGCATGGTTTCGAAGCGCCTGAGCCGGGAAGCTGGCCACCGCCGTAAATTCCTGGCGATCATCGACGAATCGCCGGAATGCGAAAGGGCGGTCGCCTATGCATCCCGCCGCGCCAACACGACCGGCGGCGTCCTGGTCCTGCTCTACGTGATCGATCCCGGCGATTTCCAGCAATGGCTCGGCGTCGAGGACATCATGCGCGCCGAGGCCACCGAAGCCGCGAAGTCGACGCTGAACACGCACGCCACGCGAATCAGGACCGATCTCGGCATCGAACCGGAGCTGGTGGTCCGGGAAGGCAAGCCATCGGAGGAGATCCACAGGCTGATCGAGGAGGATCAGGACATCGCGATCCTCGTGCTGGCGGCCAGCAGCGCCAAGGAAGGTCCTGGACCGCTTGTTTCGTCCGTCGCGGGCAAGGGGGGCGGATTCGCGATTCCGGTCACGGTCGTTCCCCATTCCCTCTCGGACGAGGACCTGGAAAGCCTGGCCTGACCGCAAACCACATGCCTGCCGACCTTGCCATCGGGCCGCGCGAGGACTATTTTAGAATTATTCCAAAGTGAGATCGAAAGCGCGGGCATCACGCGCGGGAGAGCGTCCATGTTCATCCAGACCGAAACGACCCCCAATCCCGCCACGCTCAAGTTCCTGCCCGGACGCGTGGTGCTGGAGGAGGGAACCGCCGATTTCCGCAGCGCCGAAGCCGCGTCCGGCGAATCGCCGCTGGCGGGGCGGCTGTTTGCGGTGCCGGGGGTCACGGGCGTCTTCTTCGGCTATGATTTCGTCACGGTGACGAAGGCGGAAGAGCCAGACTGGCAGCACCTCAAGCCGGCCATTCTCGGCGCCATCATGGAGCATTTCATGACCGGTCAACCGGTCATGGCGGCCGGCGGGATGGAATCCGAGGCCGCGCGCGACGCGGAAGGCGAGTTCTACGATGCGGCGGATGAGGAGATCGTCGTCACCATCAAGGAGCTGCTCGACACCCGGGTACGCCCCGCCGTGGCGCAGGACGGCGGCGACATCACATTCCGTGGATACGAGAACGGCGTGGTGTTCCTGAACATGAAGGGCGCATGCGCCGGATGCCCCTCCTCCACAGCCACGCTCAAGCATGGCATCCAGAATCTGCTGAGGCACTTCATTCCCGAGGTGCAGCAGGTCGAGCAGGTAGGCTGACGCCGCGCTGCCGCGACGATCAAAAAAACCGGGCGCGAGGCCCGGTTTTTTTTGGCTTGCGTCGTGTTGCCCGGACGGTTCGCCTGTAAAAGCCTATCGGACGATCACCTTGGCGCCGATTTCGGTGCGGTTGTAGAGATCTATGACGTCCTGGTTCATCAACCGGATGCAGCCCGACGACATCGCCTGACCGATGGAGTTCCACTCCGGCGTGCCGTGCAGGCGGTATCCCGTGTCGCCATTGCGGTTGAACAGATAGAGGGCGCGCGCGCCGAGTGCGTTGGTCGGGCCGCCGGGCATGCCGCCGCGCCATTTGGCCAGTTGCGGCTCGCGCCGGATCATCGCCGGCGGCGGAGTCCAGACCGGCCATTCGCGCTTCATGGCGACCCGGGCCGTGCCCTTCCACTCGAAACCCTCCCGGCCGACGCCGATGCCGTAGCGCATCGCCTTGCCGTCCTTCATGACGAAGTAGAGATGCTTCTCGCCGGTCTCGACGATGATGGTCCCGGGCTCTTCGCTCGTCTCGTAGCGGACGATCTGGCGATGATATTTGCGAGGAACCTTGTGGATCGGGATCGACGGCAACTGATAGCCGGCATCGCGCTTCGCGCCATAGGTCGAGGAGAAGATGCTGACGGTGCCGTCGCCCATGCAACCGGCCAGCGCCAGGCAGGAGACGATCAGAAGGGACGTGAAAAATCTGCCGGAAATCATGAAGCGGGCCTGGGTCGAGTGAATGAACTGGAAACGGGATGCTCACGATTCGTGCCCCGCTTCTGTCAAAAAGGTTACATTCGTCCGTTCCGGCCTGCCAAGCTCAAAGCGCCCCCGTGCCACACCCCCTGGCGCAAAGTTCACATTCTATGGCAATTGGGCAACATTCCGTATGGGCGGCCGATGCCGGTCGAGCCGGTTCAAACGACGCCCGCCTCGTGCAATGATCGGCCATGCCCATCGTCTCCGCGATTCCCATCAATCCGCTCGCCGACGGCCGCCAGTCGGAACGGGCGCTCGTCATTCGTCGCGGCGTGCAGCGCCTGCTTCTGGAACTCGGCGCGGCCGTCATACCCGAACTGTCGCTGGCCTCCGGGCGACGGGCGGATCTGGCGGCGATCACGCGCAAGGGCGAATTGTGGATCGTGGAGATCAAGTCCTCGATCGAGGACTTTCGTGTCGACCGCAAGTGGCCGCAATACCGGATACATTGCGACAGGCTGTTCTTCGCCTCGCACCCCACCGTGCCCCGGGAAATCTTTCCGGCCGAATGCGGCTTCATCCTGTCTGACGGCTATGGAGCCGAAATCCTTCGCGACGCGCCCGAGCACCGCATGTCGGCCGCGGCGCGCAAGGCCATGATGCTCAGGATCGCGCGGGCCGGCGCGAACCGTCTGACGGCGGCCGAGATGGCGGGCGTGCCGGTGCCCGCGCTCGACGGAGAAAGCGAATAAGAGGTGCTCAGCGCGGAGCGCGCTTGGCAAGGATGCGCTGCAGGGTCCTGCGGTGCATGTTGAGGCGTCGAGCCGTTTCCGAGACGTTGCGATCGCACATTTCGTAAACGCGCTGGATATGCTCCCACCGCACGCGGTCGGCCGACATCGGGTTTTCGGGCGGTTCGACCTTGTCGCCGGCCGTCCTGGTCAGCGCGGCGAACACATCGTCCGCGTCGGCCGGTTTCGCCAGATAGTCGACCGCGCCGAGCTTCACGGCGGTGACGGCCGTCGCGATATTGCCGTAGCCGGTCAGGATCACGGTGCGCGCTTCGGCGCGCCTGTCGCGGATCGCCGAGACCACGTCCAGCCCGTTGCCATCGCCCAGCCGCATGTCCACGACCGCGTAGGCGGGGGGATTGGCCTTCGCCTTCGCCACCGCCTCCTCGACGCTTTCGGCGGTCTCGACCTCGAAGCCGCGTCCTTCCATGGCGCGGGCCAGCCGCGTGAGGAACGGCTTGTCGTCATCGACGATCAGAAGGCTGCGATCGGCGCCGAGGTCGACATCGGCGTTCGGCTGTTCCGCAATCATGACAAGCGTTCCGTTTCCAGTCTTCAGGCGGTTTATGTATGCAGTTCGGGCCTCATGTCCAGCTTGGTCCGGTCCGAGAACGTGGCTTCATCGGCGCGGAAGCGGCTCAGCGGCCACGACACCTCGACGACGGCGCCGTTCCCCGAGGAGGAATCGTTGCGGAACGAGAGCTGCGCGCCGGATCGTTCGAGCAGCGTCTTGGCAATGAAGAGGCCGAGACCGAGACCACCGCCGCCCTCGCTGTTTCCGGGGGTGCGGGTGGTCGTGTAGGGTTCTCCGATGCGGTCGAGTATTTCGGCCGGGAAGCCGGGCCCGTCATCCTTGATGACCAGACGCACCCGGTCCTCCGTCCAGGACCAGCGCACCACGACCCGCTCGCGTGCGAAGTCGACCGCGTTTTCCACGATGTTGCCGAGCCCATAGATGACGCCCGGATTGCGACGGCCGACGGGTTCAGGTCCCGTCGCCGGGCCTGGTTCGAGCACGATGCGGATTCCGAAATCGCGGTGCGGCGCGATCACCTCCTCGATCAGCGAGGTGAAGGGCATGCGCGCCAGGTGCTCCTCGCTGGCGGTGGACAGGCTGGTCAGCCTGGTGAGGATATCGCGGCACCGTTCGCTCTGCGAGCGGAGCAAGGTCACGTCCTCGCTGAAGCGGGGATCGGTGGCCAGGGCTTTCTCCATTTCCTTCGAAACCAGCGCGATTGTCGCCAGCGGCGTTCCCAGTTCGTGCGCGGCGGCGGCGGCCAGCCCGTCGAGCGCCGACAGATGCTGCTCGCGCTGCAGCACCAGTTCCGTCGCCGACAGCGCCATACCGAGGAGCCTGGCTTCCTCCGCGACCCGCCAGGCATAGATCGCGGTGAAGATCATGGTGGAGACGACGGCCATCCAGATCCCGGCGACATAGATCGTGGGTATCGCCAGCTCGACGCCGTCATACCAGGGCAGCGGCAGGTGGTTGAAAACGAGGAAGGTCGCCATGCCGACCACGATCAACCCGAGCGCGATGGTCAGCCGGAAGGGCAGCGATGTCGCGCAGATCACCACCGGCACGGCCATCAGCACCGAGAAGGGGTTGGTCAGTCCACCGGTCATGTAGAGAAGGCCGCCGAGCTGCAAGGCGTCGAAGACGAGCACGCCGAAGGCCGGCAGCGGCTCCAGACGATGGGTCGCCGGATAGCGGAAGGCGAGAAACAGGTTGAGCCAGGCCGAACAGGCGATCAGGGCGAAGCACAGGCTGACCGGCAGCGGGAAGTCGAAACCGTAGCCGACCGCGATCACAGCCGCGCTCTGGCCGAACACGGCAAGCCATCTGAGCCTGATCAGCGTATTGAGCCGCAATCGGCCGCCGATGCGCGGATCGGGAGCGAAAACGTCCTGCGTCATGCCGTCTCTATGCGCCGGCCGAGCGCCCGGCACAAGTTCGCGGCGGCAGGGCGCTGGCCGTCAGCCCGCGCGCGGCTTCGCGCGGGACGTCGCCGTCGCCGATGCAGGATCCTGCGGCCAGGCGTGCTTCGGATAGCGGCCGCGCATCTCAGCCCTCACGTCGGCCCAGGAACCGCGCCAGAAGCCGGGCAGATCACGCGTCGTCTGGATCGGGCGGTGCGCCGGCGACAGGAGTTCGAGCGTGAGCGGGATTGATCCTCCGGCGATCGAGGGGTGTTCGGCAAGGCCGAACAGTTCCTGGACCCGCACGGCCAGCACCGGGCCGTCCTCCTCGTAGCGGATCGGCAGGCGACTGCCGCTCGGCGCCTCGAAATGCGATGGCGCCAGACGGTCGAGTTCGCGACGGCGATCGTGCGGCGCGAGCGACAGAAGGCCCTCCGTGACAGCCGCCGGATCGATCGCGGCGACCGACGCCTCCCCGGTCAGAAAGGGCGCCAGCCATTCCTCGAGACGATCCAGCAGCGCGCGGTCGCCCATATCCGGCCAGGGCTCGCCCAGCCCCCTGTGCAACCAGTCGAGACGCCTGCGAAGCATATCTGCGGTCTTCGACCAGGGAAGAATCGCAAGGCCGTGCTCGCGAACCGCCTCGACGACCGCCCGATCGGCCGCGGCCCCCTTTGGCGGCGGCAGCATCCGTTCGCCGAGCCGGATCGCGCCGAGCGTCTCGACCTCGCGAACGCGGATCGTCTTTCTTTCCGGATCGTAAGCCGAGAGGGTCCGCCGTTCGATGTGGTCCTCGAGCAGGCGACGGAGATCGTCTTCGTCGACGGGCGCGGCTGCCGCGACACGCGCGTTCCGGGCCTTGCCCTGGAGGTCGGCGACGACCAGAAAATTCTGGCGGGCGAGCGGATCGGCCGCATCGACCGTGGCGCCACGGCCATTGGCCAGAACGAAATGGCCCGGCGCGCCCCGCGCCCCGGCAACACGATCGGGATAGGCACGGACAAGCAGGGCGCCCGGCGAAATCCTTCTGTTCCGGCCAGGCTTGCCGCCAGCCTGCCGCGCCAGGCGCCTGGCGAGATCGCGCGCCCTGTCAGCCCGGCCGCTCCTGTCACCACGGAAGGCGGACAGGCGGACCTCGAGATCGGCGGCCGGGCCGCCCAGACCGCGTTCGGTCAGGAGCACGGCCAGTTCGGCCGCCGCCAAGGCCGCGTCTTCGCGGGCCGCCTCGGCAACCATATGCGCAAGCCGCGCCGGCAAGGCCAGCGCTCGCATCGCCCTGCCCGCCTCAGTGATGCGGCCATCGGCGTCGAGCGCGCCGAGCTGGACCAGCAGCGATCGCGCCTCGGCCAGCGCGGGCGCGGGCGGCGGATCGAGAAAGGCAAGCGTGGCGGGATCGGTCACGCCGAAGGCCGCGCAATCCAGCACCAGGCCCGACAGATCCGCCTCTCTGATCTCGGGTGGCGCAAACGGCGGCAGGGAGGCCGTCTGCTCGGCACGCCACAACCTGATCGCGACGCCGGGCGCGGTCCGGCCCGCCCGGCCGGCGCGCTGGTCGGCCGACGCGCGGCTGACGCGCACGGTCTCCAGTCGCGTCAACCCGGTGGCCGGTTCGTATTTCGGCAGGCGCGCCAGACCCGAATCGACGACCACCCGAACGCCATCGATGGTGATCGAGGTTTCCGCGATCGCGGTCGCCAGAACCACTTTCCGGCGTCCGGCCGGGGCGGGCCTGATCGCTTCGTCCTGAGCGCGACCATCCAGCCCTCCATAAAGCGGCACGATATCGACATTCGCCGCCAGGCGGCCGACGAGCCGTTCCGCGACCCGCTCGATCTCGCGCTGGCCTGGCAGGAAGACAAGGACGCCACCCGCCTCGGCCGCGACCGCGTCGCGCACCGCGGCGGCCACGGCATCCTCGACCGCGACGGATGGATCGCGCCCGACATGGCGTATCTCGACGGGGAAGCTTCGACCGGCGCTCGTCACCACCGGCGCGTCGCCGAGCAGGCGCGCCACCGCCGCGCCGTCGATCGTCGCCGACATCACGAGCAGCCTCAGATCCGGCCGCAGAGCGGATCTCGCATCGAGCGCGAGCGCCAGCGCGAAATCGCCATCCAGTGATCGCTCGTGAAACTCGTCGAACAGCACCGCCGCGACATCCGGCAGTTCCGGGTCGTCCAGGATCATGCGGGCGAGCACGCCTTCCGTGACGACCAGGATGCGTGTGCGCTCCGAGACGGCGCTGTCCATACGCATGGCGTAGCCGACCGTCCCGCCGACCTCCTCACCCAGCAGCGAGGCCATGCGGCGCGCGGCGGCGCGGGCGGCGAGCCGACGCGGTTCCAGAAGGATGATGCGCCTGTCGCCGCGCCAGCCGGCTTCAAGCAGAACCAGCGGCGTCAGCGTCGTCTTGCCTGCTCCCGGCGGGGCAACGAGCACGGCCGACCCGGTTCGCTCGAGCGCATCGAGAAGGCCCGGCATCGCCTCCGCGACGGGGAGATCCGGCAGGTGCTGTGCCGTCATTGGCCGATCCGCACCACGTCGCCACCGGCCGCCCGCGCGTCGGCCTCGTCATGCGTGACGAGCAGGACCGGAAGGTCATGGTCCCGCGCGCGGGCAAAGACGAGATCGCGCATCTGCCGTCGCAGCGGCGCGTCGAGCCTCGAAAAGGGCTCGTCCAGAAGCAGCGCCCGCGGCCGCGAGACAAGGACCCGCGCCAGCGCGACCCGCGCCTTCTGGCCACCCGATAGAGTATCGGGATCGCGGTCGGCCATGCCGGCCAGATCGACCTCGGCCAGCGCGGCCTCGACGGCGGCACGCCGCGCTGTCGTTCCCGCGACGTCGGAAGGCAAGGCGAACAGAAGATTGCCGCCGACCGACATGTGCGGAAACAGCAGCGCGTCCTGAAACAATATTCCGGCGCGGCGGCGCTCGGCCGGCAGGGCCGTCAGTTCGACCTCGTCGCACCAGACCCTGCCGGATGCCGAGAAGGCCGGGTCCAGAAAACCGCCGACAAAGGCCAGCAGGCTGGACTTGCCCGACCCGGAAGGCCCCATGATCGTCAGCGTGCTGCCTCTGTCGACGCGACGGTCGATCTCGACCAGCGTCGCGCCGCCAAGCGCAATCGAAACCTTGTCGAGATGCAGTCCGCCCGCCACCATGCGCCACCGTCAATCAAGGGACGGACATCTCTTCCCCGATGACGAGACGATGCGCAAGCCGGCACCCGGAAGGGTCAGCTGGCCCTTTCCATGCAGATTTTGGTGTGGCCTGCTCTGACGAAGCCGAGCTTCTGCGCGGCCGCCTTGGACAGGTCGATGACGCGCCCCCGGATGAACGGGCCCCGATCGTTGATCCGCACCACCACCGAGCGTCCGTTGCGCTGATTGGTGACGACGACCTTGGAGCCGAATGGCAGCGAGCGGTGGGCCGCCGTCATCGCTTGCGGGTTCATCCGCTCACCCGAGGCGGTCTTGGACGTCAGCGCATACCAGGAAGCCCCGCCGCATTGCGCGCTCGCATGCCCGGTACCCACGCCCACGAGAGCCAGCGCCGCGAGCCCCGCGGCGGCACGTCTTTTTGTCATGAATAGCCTCTCCGTCGATCTATACGACGCGGCTAGGGGTCGATTGGGGCGACGGCGTGAACGGTTCCGAGACTCCAGAACACGTTTTGTGACACAAGGTTACCGGCGACTTTGAATCTGGCTCAGCAGCGTGGTGCGTCGGCGCGATCCGGGGGTGCTTGGCCGCGCTCGCCACCACGGATCGGCCCGGCCGGACGAGAAGCGTCGCGGCGGACGGAAAAAGCGGCTATGCCGGGCGCCGCACGCCTGAAGAGACAGAACCCATGACCATTACCGAACTTCCCGAGAGCGACGACATCGGACGGATCAGGGAAAGCGTCAGACGCCTGTGCGAGACCTTTCCCGCCGAATACTGGCGCCGGCTCGATCGCGAGCACGCCTATCCGGCGGAGTTCGTGCAGGCGCTGTCCGATGCCGGCTATCTGTCGGTGCTCATTCCCGAGGATTATGGCGGGGCGGGCCTGACCCTTTCGGCGGCCGCCGCCATTCTGGAGGAAGTGCAGCGGGCCGGTGCGAACGGCGCGGCCTGCCATGCGCAGATGTACATCATGGGCACGCTGCTTCGCCATGGCAGCGAGGAACAGAAGCGTCGCTATCTGCCCGCCATCGCTTCCGGCGAGTTAAGGCTCCAGGCTTTCGGCGTCACCGAACCGACCAGCGGCACGGATACGAGTTCGATCAAGACTTTCGCCCGGCGCGAGGGCGGCCACTATGTCGTCAACGGCCAGAAAGTCTGGACCTCGCGCGCCGAACATTCCGACCTGATGCTGCTCCTGGCGCGCACCACCCCAAAATCCGAGGCGGCCGGGCGCACCGAGGGAATGTCGGTCTTTATCGTCGACATGCGCGAGGCGCTTGGCGCGGGCATGACAATCAAGCCGATCCGCACGATGATGAACCATTCCACGACGGAGGTCTTCTTCGACAATGTCCGCATTCCGGCCGACAACCTGGTCGGCGAGGAAGGCAGGGGCTTCCGCTACATCCTGTCGGGCATGAATGCCGAACGCATCCTGATCGCGGCGGAATGCATCGGCGACGCCAAATGGTTCATCGACAAGGCGTCGGCCTATGCGAAGGACCGGACCGTTTTCGGCCGCCCGATCGGCCAGAACCAGGGCGTGCAGTTCCCGATCGCGCGGGCCTATGCGCAGATGCGCGCGGCCGAACTGATGGTGCGGCACGCGGCGTCCCTGTTCGAACGCGGGGAAAAATGCGGCGAGGAGGCCAATCTGGCCAAGATGCTGGCGGCGGAAGCCTCCTGGGCGGCGGCGGAGGCCTGCGTCCAGACGCATGGCGGCTTTGCCTTCGCCGAGGAATATGACGTGGAGCGCAAGTTCCGCGAGACGCGGCTTTATCAGGTCGCGCCAATCTCCACCAATCTGATCCTCAGCTACGTTTCGGAGCATGTGCTGGGCATGCCGCGCTCCTATTGAGGCTCGATCGCCACCACCGCCACCGACCGGGAAGGACAGGATGAGCGAACCGGACATGGACGCGTTGCGCGGCTGGATCGGCCGCGAGGAAGAGGCAAGCGACGTCATCACGCCGGGCCTCGTCGAACGCTTCACCGCCACGCTCGGCCCTTCGGCGTTCGCGCAGGCCGGCTCCGCGCCGCTGGCGATCCACTGGTGCCTGGCGCCACCGGCCGTGCCGCCAGCCATGATCGGCCCCGACGGTCATCCAAGGCGCGGCGGCTTCCTGCCGCCGGTGCCGCTGCCCCGGCGCATGTGGGCGGGCGGACGGCTGAGGCTGATCGAGCCGCTCACGATCGGAAAGACGGTCACACGCCGCTCGCGCATAGCCGACATCACGCGCAAGACCGGCCGCAGCGGCGAGATGATCTTCGTGGCCGTCGATCATGTCTTCGAATGCGATGGCCGCGAGGCGATCCGTGAGCGACACGACATCGTCTATCGCGAGGCGGCATCCCCGGCTACCGCCAGCCCTCGCGCCGGCGGGGCGCCAGCCGGATCCGATGAGAACGCCGCAGCCGACGGACAAACCGTTTGCGACACCGTCGAGGCGACACCGCCGCTGCTGTTCCGCTATTCGGCGCTGACCTTCAACGCCCACCGCATCCACTATGATCTCGACTATGCCCGCGACGTGGAAGGTTATCCCGGCCTCGTCGTGCACGGTCCGTTGCAGGCGACGCTGATGATCCATCTGGCCGCGCGAATGAGAGGCGGGCCGCCCCGCGAGATGGTCTATCGCGGCCTGGCGCCGCTGTTCCACGGCTCGGCCTTCACCGTCAATGCGCGCCCGGACGGCGACGGCGCGGCCGAAGCCTGGTGCGCGTCGGCCGATGGCGTCACGACGATGACGGCGTCCATGCGCTTCTGACTCCGCGGGACGTCGAAAGCTTCCAGCATCCAGACGAAGCGCTTAGTTGGAGTTGAAATCACCCTGCCGAAGGGTTGCCCGTGCGGCCAGCCAGGGGAATATATTCGCGAGATTCTGGCCCGTTGTAGAGGGTGAGCGGCCGGATGAGGATGTTCGAACGCAGTTGCTCGATGCACTGGATCACCCAGCCGGGCACCCGTCCGATGGCGAAGATCGGCACGTAGAGGTCGCGCGGAATCCCGTGCAGCTGATAGATCGCGCCGGAGTAGAAATCGACATTCACGTTGAGCCCGTGCCTGGCATAGGGCTGCATCGCTTCCACCACGGCCTGCAGGATCTCGAACCAGCGCGGCTGTCCCATCTCGCGCGACAGCTTCTCGACGCCGTCGCGCATATGCCGCGCGCGCGGATCCTCGGTCCGGTACACGCGGTGGCCGAAGCCGGTGACCGGCTCGCGTGCCGCGCGCCGCTCCCGGACATAGGCCTCCGCGTTCTCAGGCGCCCCTATCTCCTCGACCATGCGCATGACGTCCTCGGCGGCACCTCCGTGGGCGGGACCGGCGAGCGTGCCGATCGCCGTGGTGATGGCCCCGTAGAGGTCGGCGTCCGTGCCGACGGTGACGCGTGCCGCGAAGGCGGACGCGTTGGAGCCGTGTTCGGCGTGCAGGATAAAATCCACGTCGGCGAGCCTGGCGGAATCGTCCGACGGCTTCTCGCCCTTCAGCATCCACAGCCAGTTGGCTGCATGCGACAGCGTCGGATCGGGCGCCACCGGCTCCCGGCCGTTCCGGCTCGCATGGTGAGCCGCGACGATCATCGGGATCTGGCTCGTAAGCCGCACGCCATTGGCGATGAAGGCTTCCTCGCTCACCTCGCGGGCCCGCGGCTCCAGCGCCGCGAGAGCCGACACCGCGGTGCGAAGCACATCCATCGGATGGCCCCCGGCGAGGCGGCGGATGATGTCATGGATCGGCTCCGGAACATGCCTGGCCTCTTTCAGCGCGGCATCGAAGCGGGCAAGCTCGGACCGTGCCGGCAGTTCGCCATGGATCAGCAGGTATGCGACCTCCTCGAATGTCGACTGCGTCGCGAGATCGTGGATGGAATATCCCCGATAGCTCAACTCGCCCTTGGCGCCATCGATGAGGGAAACGCCGGAGCGCTCGAAGTGGATGCCCTTGAGGCCTCTATGGATCTTGACGCCTTCGCTCATTTCATCGGACTCCTGTGGCGACGGGAGGGACTGATTTGGGTTGCATCGAAAAGGCATTCGCGGCGGCGCGCCGGCGTGGCGGCCGGATCGTCATGCCCGAGATGGACGACCCCCGGATCGCCAGTGCCGCGGCCCTGATCAGGCGGGAGGGGATCGCGGAGCCGCTGGACCTCACGGCGGCCCGTCCAGCACACGCATATCTGGAGGTCATGCTGCGGGCGCGCCCGGCGCTGAAACCGTCGCTTGCGCTCAGGCTGCTGGACAAGCCTCTGTTCCGCGCCGCCGCCATGGTCGCGGCCGGCGAGGCCGACGTGCTTCTTGCCGGCGCCGCGGCGCCGACGCGGCGCGTCATCGAGGCGGCGGCGATGACGATCGGGCTGGCTGAAGGGGTCTCGACGCCCTCCAGCTTCTTCGTGATGCTCATTCCCGACGGGCGCGAGCTTCTTTTCGCCGACTGCGCGGTCAACGTCGCGCCGGACGCCGGGGCGCTCTGCGACATCGCGCGCGCCTCGCTGCGCTCGGCGCAAGCGCTGCTGGGATCGGGGCGCCTCGCCCTGCTTTCCTTTTCCACCGCGGCCTCCGGGGCTGGCCCCTCAGTCGATCTGGTCCGTGAGGCGCAGGCACGGCTGGCGGCCGAAGGGGTGGACGCGCTCGGCCCGGTGCAGGCGGACGCCGCCCTCGACCCCGCCATCGCGGCACGCAAGGGTCTGGGTGACGTGCAGGCCGCCAATGTCCTCGTCTTCCCTTCGCTCGACGCCGGCAACATCGCCTACAAGCTCCTGCAGCGGCTCGGCGGCGCGCAGGCGGTCGGCCCGTTCCTGCAGGGCTTCGCCCGCCCCGTCTGCGACCTCTCCAGAGGGGCCGGCGTCGACGACATCGTGATTGCCGCCGCCATCAGCATCGCCAGCGCCTGAGATTTTCAGGGCGCCGGCTGCGGGCGCATGTCTTTCGGGTCGATCCCCGCGATCACGACCGGCTTCTTCATGGCGTCGCGGCGGAACGGTTCGCCGAGTTCCTGGTTGAGGATGACCTCGATGAAGGTCGTCTTTCGCTCCCGCATCTGGGCATCGACAGCCGCATCGAGGGCGGTGGTCAATTCGTCCATCGTGCGCGCCTGCACACCTTCCAGGCCGCAGGCTTTCGCGATAGCCGCGTAGGAAACCTTCGGGTCCAGCTCGGTCCCGACAAAATTGTCGGCGTACCAGAGCGTCGTGTTCCGCTTTTCCGCGCCCCACTGGTAGTTGCGAAACACGACCATGGTGATGGCGGGCCACTCCTCGCGGCCGATGGCCGTCATTTCGTTGACCGCGATTCCGAAGGCGCCATCGCCGGCGAACCCGACGACCGGCGTCTTCGGGCAGCCGATCTTGGCGCCGATGATTGCCGGCAGGCCATATCCGCAAGGGCCGAACAGCCCCGGAGCGAGATATTTCCGGCCCTGTTCGAAAGTGGGGTAGGCGTTGCCGATGGCGCAATTGTTGCCGATGTCGGAGGAGATGATCGCTTCTCTCGGAAGTGCTGCGACGATCGCGCGCCAGGCCATGCGCGGCGACATGCGCTCAGGCGTCCGGCGCCTCGCCCGGTCGTTCCAGTCGGTGCCCGGATCGTCGTCCTCGTGATCCATGGATGTCAGTTGCTGCGCCCAGGCCGACTTCGTCCGGGCAATCAGTGCGCGCCGCTCCTCGCGCCCGCGATCGCCGGCGCTGTCGGCAAGCTGCGCGAGGATCGATTCGGCCACCAGCCGCGCATCGCCGACGATGCCGACGGTGACCGGCTTGGTCAGCCCGATGCGATCGGGATTGATGTCGACCTGGATCAGCCTCGCATCGCGTGGCCAATAGTCGATGCCATAGCCGGGAAGCGTGGAGAAGGGATTGAGCCGGGTGCCCAGAGCGAGCACCACGTCGGCCCTGGAGATCAGCTCCATCGCCGCCTTGGAGCCGTTATAGCCGAGAGGGCCGGCGGAAAGCGGATGGGAGCCCGGAAAGGCGTCATTGTGCTGGTAGTTGCAGCAGACCGGCGCGTCCAGTTGCTCAGCGAGCCGCGCCGAGGCGGGAATGGCTCCAGACAGGACAACGCCCGCCCCGTTGAGGATCACCGGGAACTCGGCTTCCGAAAGCAGCCGGGCCGCCTCGGCGATCGCCTCGGCGCCTCCCGCCGGACGTTCGAACTCGACGGCCTGCGGCAATTCAACGTCGATCTCCTGGCACCAGAAATCGCGCGGGACATTGATCTGCACGGGCGCCGAAAGCCGCCGCGCCTTGGTGATGCAGCGGTTCAACACTTCCGCGATGCGCGCCGGGTGCCGCACCTCCTCCTGGTAGGCGACCATTTCGCTGAACAGCGCCATCTGGGGAACTTCCTGGAAGCCACCTTGTCCGATCGTCCGGTTGGCCGCCTGGGGCGTGACGAGCAGGAGCGGCGTGTGATTCCAGTAGGCCGTCTTCACCGCCGTCACGAAATTCGTGATGCCGGGGCCGTTCTGCGCGATGCACATCGCCATCCTGCCGGTCGCGCGCGAATAGCCGTCGGCCATGTAGCCGCCATTGCACTCATGGGCGACGTCCCAGAAGGTGATGCCCGCCTTGGGAAAAAGGTCCGAGATCGGCATGAAGGCGGAGCCGATAATGCCGAAGCAGTGCTCGATGCCGTGCCGCTGCAGAACCTTTACGAAGGCCTCCTCCGTGGTCATCCTCATCGCGGTTTCCCTTTCTGGACTCGCTCCCGACAATCGAGAGCGGCGCCGGATGCCCGTCTCCGGCCGGTGGATGTGTTCGCGACGGACCCGCCGGGTCAGCCGGGGCAGATTTCGCCCAGGGCTCCGTCGATCGCGTCGGAGATCCGGTCGATATCGTCTGGCGTGGCGATCAGCGCGGGGCTGAGGCAGAGCGTGTTGTTGAGCCCCGGCAGGGAACGGTTCGTCATCCCGATCTGCACGCCCCTGGCCAATGTGGCCGCCACGATCGCGGCGACCTGCCGCTCGGGCAGAGGCTCCTTGGTGTCGCGGTCGCTGACAAGCTCCGCTCCGCAGAAAAGGCCCTTGCCCCGCACGTCGCCGATGACAGGGTGGCGCTCCTGCAGGGCGCGAAGATTGCCCATCAGTCTTTCGCCCATCGCCCGCGTGTTGGCGAGCAGGTCCTCGTCCTCGATGATACGCATGTTCTCCAGGGCCGCAGCCGGACCGGCCGTGCATCCGCCGAAGGTGGAGATGTCGCGGAAATATCCGAGCGGATCCGCGGCATCGTCCTTGAATGCCTCAAAGACGGCCTCGGTCGTCACCGTGCACGAAATGGCCGCGTAGCCGGACGCCACGCCCTTCGCCATCGTCACGATGTTGGGCTGGATGCCGTAGTGCTGGTAGCCGAACCATTCGCCGGTCCGCCCGACGCCGCACACGACCTCGTCGAGGATCAGCAGGATGTCGTGTCGGCGGCAGATTTCCTGGACCCGTTCCCAATATCCTTCCGGCGGCGTTATGACGCCCCCGCCCGCCGTGACGGGCTCCAGCACGATCGCCCCCACCGTGTCGGGTCCCTCACGCAGGATAACCTCCTCGATGGCCTCGGCCGCGCGCTCGCCATAGTTTGCCGTGGCGCCCCACTGGCTGCGGTATTCGAGGCAGTGAGGCACCTGCACGAAGCCCGCGGGAAAGGGTCCGTATTGGGCGGCGCGCTCGGGCTGACCGCCGGAGGCAAGGCAGGCGATCGTCGTGCCGTGGTAGTCCCGCTCCCGAAAGAGTATCTTCCACTTGCGACCGCCGTGGCGGCGATGGGCGATCTGGCGGACCATCTTGTACGCCTTCTCGTTCGCCTCCGAGCCGGAGTTGGAATAGTAGACGCGGCTCATCCCGGGCATTTTCTCGATCAGCCGGGCAGCGAATTGCGCGGCGGGAACAGATCCGGCCGATCCCGCGAAATAGTTCATGCGCAGCAACTGGTCGCGCACCGCGTCGGCGATGGAAACGCGCCCATAGCCCACATTGACGGTCCAGACCCCGCCGGAAACCGCATCAAGCGTCTCGCGTCCCGACGCGTCCCAAATGCGCATGCCCTTGCCCTGGACGATGATGCGCGGATCCGTCGTTTCGAAAGCCTTGTGCTGGGTCAGGTGATGCCAGACATGGACCCGGTCGGCCGCAACCACGTCCGAAATATCGTTGGCGCGCATGCCGTCATACATTTGCGGTTCTCGCTGTTGGCCGCTCCAGCATGGAAGCGGGCAGGGCGATGAGTAGGGCCAGATCGGTTGCACCGGTATCGCCAGATCATGCTACGCTACGGCCAGTGGAGCAGCGTGGCATGGCAATTCAGGCGGACAGCTTCTTCTTCGATCCCGCCCATCAGGGCACGCTGCAGAACCAGATCCGCGAGCTTGTAACGGAGGGCATCCTGGCGGGCAGGTTCCGGCCGGGCGAGCGGATTCCTTCCAGCCGAAAGCTCGCGGCCCATCTGGGCGTCAGCCGGATCACCGTCACGATGGCCTACACGGACCTAGTCGCCGACGACTATCTGACGTCTCGCGGAAGATCGGGGTTCTTCGTCTCGCCGACCGCGCCGGTGCCGCGGCATTTCGCGCCGCAGACGAGCCCTCGCACCGACGCCGTCGACTGGTCGCGTGCGCTGGGGCAACGCTTCAGCGACGTGACGAGCATGGGAAAGCCCGAGAACTGGCGCGCGTTCCGCTATCCCTTCGTCTACGGGCAGGCGGACCCGACGCTCTTCGACCACCAGAACTGGCGCGGCTGCACCATGATGGCGCTGGGGCAGAAGGATTTCCCCGCGCTGACCGACGACTACTTCGAGCGCGACGATCCCCGGCTGGTGGAGTACATCGCGCGGCACACCCTGCCGCGACGCGGAATCCTGGCACGGCCCGAGGAGATCATGGTCACCTTGGGAGCGCAGAACGCGCTCTGGCTGGCGGCCCAGATCCTGCTCAACCAGAGGCGTATCGCCGCGATCGAGGAGCCGGGCTATCCCGGGCTGCGGGACATTCTGAACCAGACGCGCTGCAAGCTCGTCCCGGTTCCGATCGGCCGGCACGGGCTCGACCCGGACAATCTTCCGGAGCGGGTCGACGTGGTCTTCTGCTCGCCGAGCCATCATTGCCCGACCGGAAGCACGATGCCGATGCCGCAGCGCCAGGCGCTTCTGTCACTGGCCGGACAGCGTGAGTTCCTGATCGTCGAGGACGACTACGATTTCGAGATCGCGGGGCGAAAGCCGCCGCTTCCGGCATTGAAGTCGCTCGACCGGGAGGGACGCGTGATCTATGTCGGCAGCTTCTCCAAATCGCTCTTTCCGGGACTGCGCCTGGGCTACCTCGTGGGGCCGGAGCCATTCGTGCGCGAGGCGCGGGCGCTCCGCGGCACGGTCCTGAGGCACCCTCCCGGGCTGACGCAGCGCGCCGCCGCCTACTTCCTCTCCCTCGGCTACTACGATGCCCTGATCCGCCGTCTCGGCAACACATATGCCGAACGCAGGCGCGTGGCCATCGAGGCCATCGAGGCGCACGGGCTGGTCGTGGAGGGGGAAGGCGGCTCCAGCCTCTGGCTGCGTGCCGCGGAGGGCATCGACATGCAGAAAGTGGCGAGGCAACTCTACGGCGAGAGCGTCCTGATCGAGGCGGGACATCCCTTCTTTGCCGCCGGCGCCAAGCCGAGGAATTTCTACCGGCTTGCCTACAGTTCTATCTCCGCCGAACGAATCCCTGAAGGCATTTCGCGGCTGGCCGCCGCCCTGCGGCGGGAGTCGGCGATATAAGCCGGTCGCCGGGAGCCTGCCGCCCCCGTTCATGCCGTCGGACGGGTGGAGCGCGACGGGGAGGCTCGGCCGTTCCGCCGGAGGGAATTTGGAGTCAGTGATCTTGCCGAACTGGACCTATGCGCCCCTTTGCATGTCCTCCCAACATGCCTTCCGGAACGTAAGGCGAGGGGTTGGGGTCGGGAGTGACCGGCGCAAGAGGTCCAGCTAGCCGGGATAGAGGAGCCAACGGCTGATGGAGCTGTGGCGCGCACTTGCAAGGCTTGTCGACGGCATCGCTGAGTTCCTCGGCCGGATCGGCTGGCTGCTCATCCTCTACTGCATGATCTTTGGCGTAACCGACGTTTTCCTGCGCTACGTCATGAACGCGCCGTCACAGTGGATCGGGACCACCGTGCAGGCGGCCATGGTGCTGATCGCCTGCACCGGAGGCGCCTATGCGCTCAAGCATGACGCGTTCGTGAAACTGGACCTGTTCTATTCGGCGGCGCCGGAACGGACAAAGGCGGTGCTGGATGTGCTCACGGCGCCCTTCGCCTTCCTGTTCCTGGCGGTCCTGATCTGGAAGGGCGTCGACGCGGCCATGATGTCGATCAGGCTCAACCAGGTCACGCCCACATCGATCCCGATCCCGATCTACCCCATCAAATCCGCCATCCCGCTGACCGCGGGCATCGTGCTGCTCATCCTGTTGAAGAAGTTCTTTCTGGATATCCGAACGATCATCCAGGGAGAACCGGCGAACTAAGAAGAAGCAGGCTCGCATCGCGCGAACCTGCCTTGAACAACCAGAGGAAGGAGTAAAGTCGTGATCGAGAACGCAAGGATCCTCAGATCGACCATTTGCCTGATCGGCGCGATGGCGCTGTCGGGCTCAATCGCCCTCGCACAAGAGGATGGCCCGCCGTCCGAAGTGACGCAGTGGGTGTTCCAGCCCGCCTTCGACCAGACCGACGCCGGTTGGGACAACGGGCTCATCCCGTGGGTGAAGGCGGTGGAAGAGGCCACCCAGGGCACGGTCAAGATCAGGGTCGAACCCGTGGGAGCCCTGACAAGCGGTTCGGAGGCATTCGGCGCCGCGGCCGCGGGCCAGACCGACGGGTATGCGGGCTGGGCCACCGTCTACGGAGGCGACATGCCGGAGGGCATGCTGGCATTCGGACTGGCGATGGGCGCGCGCAATTCCGAACAGGCGTGGGAGGCCATGTGGGGCAATCCCGACTACAAGATCGGCGATCTGGTGCAGGAAGCGGCGCATGAGCGGAACCTTCACTGGATCGGCTGGACCAACCAGGGTCCGAACGCCATGTTCACGAAGTTCCGCGTCGACAAGCTCGAGGACCTGGCCGGCCGCAAGATGCGGGCAGGCGGGCCGCACGCCCTTTTCCACGCGGCCATGGGCGGCGCACCGGTCTCCATGAACGCCGGCGACATCTACACGGCGCTGAAGCTCGGAACGATCGACGGCACCTATTGGGACACGGGCGGCATCGACGACATGTCGTTCCACGAGGTGATCAATTACGCGATCATGCCGGGCTGGTGTCCCGCCCAGCACCAGGAGATCTTCGTCAACCTCGATAGCTGGAACGCTCTCACCCAGTGGCAGCGCGACCAGATCGAGGGAATCTTCGAGGAAACCTATTTCCAGACCAGCAAGATGCACGCCGACGGCGTTGAAGAGGCCCTTCAGATCCTGCGTGACGCCGGGGGCGAAGTGATCGAGCTCTCAGACGAAGAGGTCGCGCGGATGCGGCAGAAGTCGATCGAGGAAGTGTGGCCACAGGTCGCCTCCCAGTCGGAACGCAACGCCCGCGGCGTCGAACTCTGGACAAAATACCTGAAGGAGAAGGGCGAATACTGAGCGAGGCCTCGCCGCTCCTTGGAAACCATGCGCCTGCCCTTGACCAAGGGCGGGCGCGTCCGTCTGCCATCCTGTGTCCGCTGCGCCGGCAAGTAGCGCGAGCCGACCGGCGTAGTCCGCCCTGACCTCACCTCGCAGCGGGAACGCGCATGAGCCTTGAACTGATAACCGCGCTCTACTTCATCGTGCTCTTCGCGGTGCTGTTCATGGGGTTGCCGGTCGCCTTCGGCCTGGGCGGCACGGCGGTCCTTTTCGCCATCATCTTCGAGCCCAGGGCGCTTCTGGCGATCCCGAGCGCGTTCTACTCCACGCCCTGGAACTACATCCTGGTGACCGTCCCGCTCTTCCTTTTCATGGGAACGCTCATCCGGTATTCGGGCATCGCCGAAGCCGCCTATGACGCCGTCTACAAGCTGATCGGCCACGTGCATGGCGGCCTGGCCATGGGAACCGTCCAGGTCTGCACGATCTTCGCCGCGGTGACGGGCATCACGCCGCCGGCCACCATCACGATGGGCCAGATCGCCTACCCGTCCATGATGAAGTACAATTACGACCGGTCGATCGCGATCGGTTCGATCGGCGCCGGCGGCGCGCTCGGCGCGCTCATCCCGCCCAGCGTGCCGTTCATCTTCTACGGCCTGCTGGCAAAAGTCTCGATCGGCAGCCTGTTTCTCGCCGGTGTGCTGCCGGGCCTCATGCTGGCGACGTTCTATATGATCTATATCGGGGTGCGCTGCCGCCTGCAGCCGCATCTTGGCCCCGCCCTTCCGGAAGGCATGAGGTTCACCACGCGCGAGAAGGCGCAGGCCGTGGTCAAGATCTGGCCCTTCGCCGTGCTGATCGTGATGGTTCTCGGCGTGATCTGGGGCGGCATAGCCACTCCCGCGGAGGCCGCCGCCTTCGGCGCGGCGGGAGCCTTCCTCATCAACCTGCTGTACGGGCGGCTTACCTGGCCGGTCCTGCGGGATTCGCTGGTGACGACCCTCATGCTGACCGGCATGGGGCTCTGGATCCTCATCGGGGCGAGCGTCTACCTCAACATCTTCAACACGCTCGGCAGCCAGGACCTGCTGACGGAACTGGTGCTTTCGATGCCGGGAGGCGCCAACGGCATCCTGATCATGATGATGATCATCATCCTTGTGCTTGGCATGTTCATGGACGACTGGGCCATCATCATGCTGTGCACGCCACTCTTCATCCCGATCATCGATCAGCTCGGCGTGGACAAGCTGTGGTTCGGCGCGCTGTTCATCGTCAACATCCAGATCGCCTATCTGACGCCGCCCTTCGGCTTCGTGCTGTTTTGGTTGAAGGGGGTGCTCCCGCGCGATGTGACCATGGGCGATATCTACAGATCGGTCGGCCCTTTCGTGCTCCTGCAGCTTCTCGGCCTGACGCTGATCTTCCTGTTTCCCGCGATCGCGGTGTGGCTGCCGAACTGGCTCGACTAGATATCGTTTAATCGAACGCCTGGACCACAGGGGCGGGACGGTTCCGCCGTGGCTTCGGCCCTCGGCGGGGGTGACAGGTCATCGGGAATGACGCGCCGGGTTTCTAGGCGAAAGGAATCATGAACTTCCAACGCGCGCGACCGCAATGCGGGCTCCGCAAATCGTCCCGCGGTCCACACCGCCCTTTGTACCGGGTCCTGGACCAAGCGCTACGACCAAACTCTTGATTTCGCGGTCGCCAGAACAGGAACTTGAAGGAAATTCATGGTGCCCAGGAGAGGACAGGGTCCCAGTAAATCGAACCAGCTCCAACCTGTTGATAACGCAGGGAATTTGTTACCCAGTAATTTGCTGGACTGTTACAAAAACTGTCACAATTTTCAAGCCAGCGCTTGCATTTTTGTGTTGCTCTGGAGAGAGCGCAATTTTCCGTGTCGGCCATGTTCTGACCGTGAATCGACCTGGTTCTGCCTTCTGCAAAGCGGTCCTTCCTGACTTTGGCTATTGAGCCGAAGAGAGAGGATATTGGAATACCTCGGAAGAAGCACAAGCCCGAAATCCACCCAGTCGGCGGCTCGGTCGCGTGCGGATGCGGCGGCGTCATGCCATTGGTCTTCGGTCCCCCCGCAAGGGGGCCAGAGGGAGGCGGCGGTATCCTATCTTGCATCTGGTCCGAGGGCCGGCGACAACCGGAGAGAGATTGGGAGGATGCCATGAGAAATCTCGTCGCGGCTATTGCCGCCATCGCTATTTTCCTGCTGACCGCAGCACTGCCGGCATCAGCGCAGGAACAGATCAACCTCAAACTCAGCAACTGGCTGCCCGAAGCCCACCCTATGTCGAAGTTCCTCGACGAATGGGCACAAGGGCTCAACGAAAAGTCCGACGGACGGCTGGTCGTGGAGACATTCCATTCGGGCCAGCTCGGGCCGGTGACCGAACATTACGACATGGTCCGGCGCGGGACGGTCGACATCGCCTACATATTGCACGGCGTCAACAGCGACCGCTTTCCGCTGACGGGCCTTATCGACATTCCCTTCCTCGTCAAATCCTCGGTGGAAGGCACGAAGCTCATCAACAATACCGAACTGCGCGAGAAATATCTCGATCCGGAGCATCGCGGCGTAAAGGTGCTGTTCCTGCTGACCAACCAGCCCGCGCAGATCCTGACCGCCGAAAAGCCGATCGAGACTGTCGGTGACCTGGCGGGGCTGCGCATCCGCTTTCCCACTGGCGTGGCCAAGGCCTTTCTGGAGGAGATGGGCGCGAATTCGGTTGGCATCCCGCCGTCGGCGATCGCGGAGAACCTCCAGAAGAACGTCATCGACGGGCTGATGATCGACTATGGCGGGGCCGGCATCGCCTACAAGCTGGGCGGGATGGTCAAGAGCGTTACCGAACTCGACGCCTATGTCTCGAGCTTCGGCGTGGTCATCAACGAGGACAGCTATGCCCGGTTGCCGGACGATCTGCGCGCCATGCTCAATGAAAGCGTCATCGGCATCGAGGAAAGGATCGGTCAAGGCTGGGACGGCCTAAACGCGCCCGGCAAGGAAGCGCTCGAGGAAGCCGGCGCCAACATCATTGTGCCGCAGGGCGATGCGCTCGATGGCTTCCGGGAGGCCGCCGCGACGGTCCGCGAATTGGTGCTCGCCGAGCGCGACGCCGCCGGCGTTCCGGCGACCGAGGCCTACGAGCTGATGCAGTCGCTGGCCGGGTCGGACTGACTTGTCCGATCGGACGATTGATCCGAAGGCTCCACCGGGCGATCCGGCCTCGCGGATCGCCCGGCCGCTGATCGCGGTGCTGCGCATCTTGGCGGGGGCGGGCCTGGTGGCGATGATCGTGATGACGATCGTCGACGTTATCGGTCGCGGCCTTCTGGGCACGCCGCTTTCGGGCGTGGTCGACATGGTCGAGTTCGCCATGGCGTGGACGACCTTCCTCGGCTTCGCCTTGGCCTTCGCGGGCGGAGCGCATATCGGGCTCGAAGCCGTCGACGGCGTCGTGTCCGAACGCACGCTGACCGTGTTGCGCATGATGGCGAGAATCGTGTCCGCCGCGGTCATGGCCTGCATGGCGTGGCTCGGCTGGACGGAGTTTCTCGACAAGCTCGACTGGGGCGACCGGACGATCGACCTGAACATTCCGCTGACCTGGTACTGGGCGGCGGTGGTCACAGGCTTCGCGCTGTCGGCCGTCTTCGTCCTGTTCGGCATCACCATGCGCACGGGCGGGGAGGCGGAACCAGGCCAATGAGCCCCGAACTCATCGGCGTCGGCGCGATCGTCCTTCTGGTGATCATGATCGCTCTCAGGGTACCGATCGCGATCGCGCTGATCGCGGCCGGGCTGGTCGGCTATGCCGGCTACGACAGCCCGCAAAGGGCGCTGTCGATGCTCGCTTCGGTCCCGGCCGAGATGCTGCGCGGCTATTCTCTGTCGGTGGTGCCGCTGTTCGTGCTGATGGGGGCGGTGGCGTCAAGGTCGGGCCTGTCGGCCTCGCTCTACGAGGCGGCGCGGGCCTTTTCCAGCGCCCGGGGACGCGGTTCGCTGGCAAGCGCCACGATCGGCGCCTGCGCGATGTTCGGCGCCATTTGCGGCTCGTCGATCGCGACGGCGGCGACGATGACGCGGATCGCGGTGCCGGAGATGCGCAAGGCCGGCTATTCCGACCGGCTGGCGGCCGGTTCGGTGGCGGCCGGCGGTACGCTCGGCATCCTCATTCCGCCTTCGGTGATCCTCGTCATCTACGCGCTTCTGGTGGAGGAATCGGTGCCGGCACTGTTTGCCGCGGCGATGCTGCCGGGGCTGATCCTGGTCGGCTTCTGCATCGTGGTGGTGAAGGTGCTGGTCACGATCGATCCCTCGCTGGCGGCGCCTGTCGGCCGCGACATGCCGGCCGGCGAGCGGCTGAAGGCGCTGGCGGGAACCTGGCGCATCGTGCTGATCTTCGGCCTGTCGCTGGGCGGCATCTATCTGGGCTGGTTCAGCCCGACCGAAGCGGCCGCAGTCGGCGCGGCGGCGGCGGTGGTGGTGGCGACGCTGTCGCGCACGCTGACATGGCGCGAATTCGCTGCAGCGGTCGACGAGACGGTGACCACCAGCGCCATGCTGTTCCTCGTCTTCCTCGGCGCGCTGATGTTCGGCCGTTTCATCGCGCTCACGCGCGTGCCGATGGTGCTGACTGATTTCGTCACGGCGCTCGACCTTCCCGGCGAAGCCGTGATCGTGCTGGTCGTGCTGTTCTACCTCGTGCTGGGCTGCCTGCTCGACACGGTGGCGATGGTGCTGATCACGGTTCCGGTGCTGCTGCCGCTGGTGGTCAGCGTCGGCTACGACCCCGTCTGGTTCGGAATCCTAGTCGTGGTGGTGGCCGAGATGGGCCTGATCACACCGCCTGTCGGGATGAACATCTTCGTCATCAAGGCGCAGATGCCGGAACTGGCTCTTTCGGACATGTTCAAGGGCGTCCTGCCGTTTCTGGCCGCCCATGCCGCACTCGTCACGGTCCTGGTTCTGTTTCCCCAGGTGACGGCGTGGCTGCCAGGCCTTCTGCTCGGATGACTAACCCGAGCGGGCGAGTTCCTCGGGCATGCGCGCCAGCAGGATGAAGCCGAGACAAAGCAGCAAAGCGCCCGCGGTCAGGAAGACCGGGCCGGGACCATGCCCGTCGATCACCTGACCGGCGATATAGACGCCGACGGACTGCGACAGGAAATAGCAGGTGGCGAAGATGGCGACGGCCGACCCGCGCGCATCGGGGGCCATCTGCGTGGCCATAGTCTGCAGCGTGTTGTGCAGCATGTAGAAGCCGACCCCCATCACCACGATCGCCGGCGGATAGGCGAGGTGGCCGGGCGCGAAGGCGAGCGCGACATAGGCGACCGCGACCAGGACCGTACCCCAGAAGGAAAGTCGCGCCGGCCCGAGCCAGGCGATCAGCCGCCGCGACTGGGTGACGTAGAACAGGCCACCGACGCAATAGAGCCCCAGATAGAGGCCGATGGTGGCGAAATTGAAACCGTAGCGCAGGTTGAGGCTTGCGCCGACATAGGTGAAGGCGCCAAACATGGCGAAGGCCTCGATCGTCACCATGGCCAAGACGAAGCGCACAACCGGGCGCCGCAGCAGACGGCCGAAGACGTCCAGCGTCCTCCAGATGCCGCCGCCCGCGCCGCCCGCCCGCGCCGAGGTGAGCGGATTGCGGATCAACTCAACGGTCATGCCGACGACTGCGAACAGGTAGATCGAGCCGATGAAGACGAAGGCCGAACGCCAGCCGAAATACTCGCCGAGAACTCCGCCGCTGATTTGGCCGGTGAGCAGGCCCATGATCTGGCTCGACATGAAGCGGGCCAGCATGGCCTGGCGGTGGGCATTTGGCACGACGTCGCCGATCCAGGCGATGGCGAGCGGCACGATCGCGGCGGCCATGACGCCCGAGAGGACGCGCGCGGCGGCGATGCCCGTCAGCGTCGCCGCAAACGCACAGGCGAGCGTTGCCAGGGCCGAGCCGACGCATGCGAACAGGATGACGCGATACTTGCCGTAGCGGTCGCCGAGCGGGCCGAAGACGAGCTGGAAGCCTCCATAGGCCAGCGCGTAGCCGGTCGCCACGAAGGAGACGGAACCGATCGAGACGTCGAACTCCAAAACAAGCTGCGGCAGGATGGCGTCCATGATGCGGGTGGTCGCGGCGGCGGCGAAGGACGCCAGCGCCAGAAAGAGGATCGGCCGGCCGTAGCTGTAGCGTCCGGCCTCTGCGGCGGCAGGCTGATCCATAATGTCCCGCGAACTACCCGCCATGCTCGTCGTCTTTCCCTGACTTTCCCCGGTGGCTAACCGCTAGAGACCCGTGGATGCAGCGGGTCTGTCCCTCGGGTGAGTGACCCTGTACCGCTGGCGGGGACAGACCCGGCGGCCCGCGGCGGGTTGACTGGCGCGCAAGCACCGGAGGAAAGGCGGACCATGCTCTACGAAATGCGGCAGTATCTGATCGACCGCGGCCGGCTCGACGACAATCACGCACGGATGCGCGATCACACGCCGCCCCTGCTCGAAAAGCACGGCGTGGAGGTCGCGGGGCGCTGGGCGGCCCTGGCCGGACCGCGCACGCCCATGTTCTGCTACATCATGGAGTGGCGCGATTTCGCTGAGCGCGAAAAGGCGTGGGGCGCCTTCTACGCCGATCCCGAATGGCCGCAAGTGCGCGCGGCCACCAATGCCGGCAGCGAAATGGTGCAGGAAAACCACCTCTTCTACATGAGGCCCAATCCCGCCTTCCGGCAGGAAGAGGGCGACAGCCGCCGGCGCCTCGGCGGCGTGCACCAGATTACAGTCCAGAAGATCGCGATCGGCCAGAACCCGGCCGTTGCCGACTTCCTCGGCTCGACCTACATCCCGCGCCTCGAAGCGGCAGGCGCGCATGTGATCGGCATTTGCGACCTCGTCAGCGGCCCGGGCCTGCCGGCGATCGTCAGCATCGTCGCCTGGCCGGACGCGGCGACGTGGCTGGCAGGAGGCCGCGCCTTCGAGAGCGACGGTGCGATGCGCGCCGCCTATCAGAAACAGCGCGACACGCTGGGCGCGACATTGCTCGGCAGCGCCGAGACCATCGTCGCCGATCCGGCGCCCTATGCGCTACCCTATGCGTCGCTGCGCACCAGCCCGAGATGATCGAGCTCTACTACTCGTCCAGCCCGAACGTGCTGAAGGTGATGATCGCGCTGGAGGAAATGGGGCTCGACCATGTGCTGCGCTTCGTCGACCTGAGCAAGGGCGAGCAGTTCGACCCCGCCAAACTCGCCGGGTCGCCGACGGCCAAGGTGCCGGTGATCCGCGACGACCGGCCCGGCGACGGCGGGGCGCCGCTGACGGTCTTCGAATCGGGCGCGATCATGGAATATCTCGCCGCCAAGGCCGGCCGGCTTTTGCCCACCGCGCCGCGCGAGCGGATCGAGGTGATGCAGTGGCTCAACTGGCAGGTCGCCAATCTGGGGCCGATCGGTGGCCAGTTCTGGCATTTCGAGCGCTTCGCCGACCGGCTTGAGCCCGGTACCGACTTCACCTATCCCCGGCGCCGCTACCGGCGCATGCTCAATGCCATTTGGGACGTGATGAACAGGCGGCTGGCCGAGGCGGAGTTTCTGGCCGGCGCCTATTCGATCGCGGACATCGCCTGCATTCCCTGGGTGCGCTATCTCGATTTCGCGCCAAGCGAGCGCCCCGCTCTGGCGCGCTGGCACGATGCGATCTCGGCGCGGCCCGCGGTGGAGCGGGCCTATCGCAAGAGCGCGGCGTTCAAGACCGAGTATGGGCGCAACGAGCGCCAGGGCGTGGCCTATCCGTTCGAAGGACTGGCCCGGCATACGCTGGTGTCATAAGGAGCGCTGGCGTCCTAAGGGAGCCGCGCCACTCCGCGGCCCGGGTCTTACTCCGCCGCCTGCCGGGCGGGGGCCGGACCTTCCTTGACACGCGCCAGCAATTCGCGCGCGCGGGCGTTCTCCTGCAGCACTTCATTGGTGCGGCGGGTGACGATCCACCCCTTCTCGCGCCGCTCCAGCTCCCAGCGCGAGGCGATCAGCCTGATGACGGGGAACTTGCCATCGATCTGCTTGTAGAGTGTGCCGTGATGGGTGGCGACGGCGCGGTCGCCGTCGATGACGAGATGCGGCATGGACGAGACGTGGCCGGAACCGGATTCCATCAGGCCCTGGTGAAACTCGCCGAAGAAGGCATTCTGAAGCCCGTCATGGCCCTCGAACACGCCGAGCCCGCCGATCTCATAGACGCTGTCCTCGGCCCAGATCTCCTTGATGAGCTCCCAATGGGTCGCGTCGGCGGCGGGACCATAGGCGCAGATCAACTGCATGATCTCGATATAGTCCTCGATATAGTCGAGGCGTTCCTCAAGTGACCTTTTCGATTTCGGACGGGGCATTGCGAGGTCCTCCGGGTTTCGACGTTCAGGTTTTGCCGGGAGAATCGAAACCCGGGCGTGGCACCATGGCCAGCAGCGCCGAACTCCAGCCGCCATCGACCAGGATCTCCTGCCCGCTGATGTAGCTGGCACGGTCGCTGGCCAGAAAGCAGATGGCGTCGGCGATGTCGTCCGGGATGCCGATGCGGCGCATCGGTATGACGCCTTCCCGCTTCGCCTTGATCTCCGAGTCGCGGTAGATCACCTCCGACATGGGGGTGAGCACCATCGCCGGGCTGACGACATTGGAGCGGACACCCTTCGGCCCCCATTCCAGGGCAAGATTCTTCGCCAGCATCATCACGCCGGCCTTCGACACGCTGTAGGCGCCGCTGGTCGGCTGCGGATAGGTGCCGGACATGGACGAGACGTGTATGATGCTGCCGCCGCCGCGTTCCATCATGCGCCCGCCGAAGACCTGCGAGCAGATGAAGAAGCCGGTCAGGTTGACGGTGACGACTGCGTTCCAGTCGTCGAGCGACAGGTCCGCGAGCGGACCGTTCCTCAGCAATGCGGCGTTGTTGACTAGGATGGCGGCCGGGCCAAGTCCGGCTTCGACGGCATCCGCCGCCTTGACGACGCTGGCGAGATCGGAAATGTCGGCCTCGACGACCATCGCCTTGCCGCCGGCTTCCTCGATCAGTCCGACCGTCTCGCGCGCGGTGACGCCATCGCGGTCGAGCACCGCGATCCGGCACCCAGCCTGCGCCAAAGTCCGCGCGATGGCGCGGCCTATGCCGCCGCCGGCGCCGGTAATGACCGCCACGCGCCCCTCGATCCCGAGCCAGTCTTCAGCCAATCCTTAATCTCCCAAGAAAGAGCGAGGCGGCCGACCATGACGAACGGCGGCATCGCGAGACAATGCGCCGGCCCCGGACCAGCGCATAGCGACGACCGACGGCTGGAGGCGATCAGTCTCCGTAGCGCTCGCGTGTTTCGCGGGCCAATTCGATCATGGCCTGGGTAATATCGCGGCCCTCACGCTTGGCTTTCTCCTTGGCACCGATCCACAAGGCGAAGTCGCGCTGGGCGCTTTCGGTGTGATTGTTCCAGTTCTCATCGAGCGGCGTGGTGATCTCCAGCCGCACACCATTTGGATCATGGAAGTAGATCGACAGGATCATCCCTTTGTGGTCCGTCGGACCGACGACGTCGAGGCCATTGAGGGTCAGCCAGTCATACCACTTCATTACGTCCTCGCGCGATGACACTTCCAGCGCAATGTGATTGAAGATGTCGTATGCGGGGTGGGTGGACTTCGACGGCGCGGGAAGGCCGGGCGCCTCGAAGAATGCGAAGGTGGAACCGTCCTTCATCTTGAAGAAGATGTGAAAATACGGGAAGTCGTCGCCCGTGGATGGCACCTTGTCATCGATCACGGTGCTGGCGAGATCCATGCCCATGATGCGCGTGTAGAAATCGTGGGTCGCCTCAACATCGTGCGTGACCCAAGCGGCATGGTTCAGCATGGTCGGCGTGAGGCCGGGATTGGCGTGCATGGCCGCCTTCGGCGCTTCAAGTGTTTCCGACATTAGAATTAATCTCCTTGCTACAGTTTCCGGGGCGATCGCCGCAACGGGCCGATCAGGCGCTGGATCCAGCCTCCCCGTCTTTGCCACAGACTAGGGCGCGCCATACCGAAGGGTATGTCCCCCCTCTCGGTGACCTTGCGACCGCCGTCAGCGGCACAGCTATTCCGCGGCCTCGCCTGGTAGGCGCCGCTCACCCGTCGCGCCGTATCCAAAACGGGCCAGCACGGAAATCCAGTCCTGGTCCTCCGACATGATCTCGGCCGACCGCTCGACGAGCTTTCTCATCATTTCGCGCGCGGCGCGGGCCTCACTTTCGGATAGGGACGACAGCAGCGCGCGATCCGCCGCGTAGGACAACGGCACGATGTCATTGTAGACTGACTGGCCAGTCTTGGTCGGCCGCAGAACGACACGACGGCGATCCGCCGGGTCGATGCGACGCGAGACGAGCCGCTTGCTCACAAGCTGGTCGAGGGCGCGGCTGATGCTGACTTGGTCCATGGCGCTGTATTCGGCGAGTCCCTTGGCCGACAGCGGCGAATGGTTGTGGATGATCGCCAGCAGGCGCCAGCCGACGACGGTGAGCCCGTAGCGGTCGCGATACATATTTTCCAGCATTAGGCTGACGCGATTGACCACGACGGTGAAAGCGTGAGCGATGGAGTCTTCGGGCGTGAACAGGCCTTCGGGCAGACGGTGGCGACGCAACTGCTCCTCGGCGAGACTGTCGAGTTCCGATTTCCTCTGCCTTGCCATTCAAGATTCCCCTGCTCGGCTCATGTCGCATTCGGGCCGAATCCTGCGGTCGATGCAACCGTAAGCTTCACACCGCAATCCCTCTCTCACTTTATCGAATTTGGACCACCACCTCGCGCGCCGCTGTAACACGGCAAGGGGACAGCCTTTGCGACTAAAGCCTCGTAGCCAGCCGGCGCAGGCTCACCGCATGCCGGCCGCGCCGCACAAACAGCGCAAAAGCTCCCTGCGAGGACGCTCTTCCTCGCGACGGAATCTCGGAGGGTTCGAATGTCGACCAACAGCAAAGTTCTAGCGGAAGTCGAGTATAGCTGGCTGCACATTCAGTACCGAGAGACCTCCGCCTTCGTGGAAACCTATGGTTTCTCCGGCAACCAGGGGGCTGTCAATCTGGAAGGCATCCTGATGACGCCGAAGGGTCGGAAATCGTCGACCCTGATGATATTCATGCATCCGACCTCGACATTACAACTACTGCCGGTGCCGCGGGCAGCGGTCCAGCACGGCGCGCATGTGCTTTGCGCGGCCAGCCGCTACGCCAAGAACGACGCCGCGCTGATCATGGAAAAGGTGCTGCTTGACCTCGGCGCCTATGTCCGGCACGCCAAAGAGGTGCTTGGCTACGAGAAGGTGGTGATCGTGGGCTGGAGCGGCGGCGGATCGCTGGCGCTGTTCTACCAATCGCAGGCGGAGAACCCGACCATCACCGACACGCCAGCCGGAGATCCCGTTGACGTCAAGGGCGCGGGCTTGATTCCTGCCGACGCGCTGATCTTCCAGGCCGCGCATATCTCGCGCGCCCAGCTCCTCGTCGACAGCATCGACCCGTCGGTGACCGACGAGCTCGATCCTGACACGCGCAATCGCGAACTCGACATCTACGACCCGGCCAATCCCAACCAGCCACCCTATTCGGACGAATTCATCGCCACCTATCGCGCGGCGCAGCGGGCTCGTATCGATCGCATCCGCAACCGAGTCGTGGAAACGCTCTACATGCTGAAGAAGCGCGCGACCGGCGAGATCGAGCGTGGCTTCGTCACGCACCGTACTTTCGCCGACCCGCGCTTTCTCGACCCGGCCCTCGATCCAAACGACCGCAAGCCGCGCTGGTCCTATCTGGGCAACCCCGAGACGGTGAACACCGGGCCGGTAGCGCTGGGCCGCTTCTCGACGCTGCGCTCGTGGCTGTCGCAATGGTCGATCGAGGACAGTCGCGCCAACGGGGTGGCGTGCGCGAACCATATCGGGGTTCCGTTCCTCGCCATCGAGAACTCAGCCGACGATGCCGCACCGCAGCCGCATACCGGCATGATCTTTCGCGCGGCCGCCAGCAAGGACAAGACGTTCAGGGTTATCGAAGGCGCCACGCATTATTATGCTGGCCAGCCGGAGCAGCTCGCCGAAGCGGTCGGTCTGCAACGCGACTGGCTGGCCGAGCGCAACCTGCTCGAGACCTGACGCGGAGAGATGACAAGATGAAGCAAAGGCGGGTCCCCGTACTCATAGTGGGCGGTGGCGGCTGCGGACTGACCGCGTCGATCACCCTGTCGGAGCTTGGAACCGATTCGCTGCTGATCGAACGTCATCCCTCGCCCGGCCGGCTGCCCAAGGCACGATACCTCAACCAGCGCACCATGGAGGTGTTCAGGCAGATCGGCGTCGCGGACGCGGTCTATGCTAGGTCGATGCCGCTCGAGTACATTTCGCGCATTCGCTGGTGCACGAGCCTGGCCGGCGACGGTCCCCTCGACCGCAAGACGTTCTATGCGATTGATTCGTTCGGCGGCGGATCGCTGACCGACTATTCGGCCGACAGCCCCTGCAAGAGCACGCTGTATCCCCAGGTGCGATTGGAGCCGCTGCTGCGCGAGGAAGCGGCGCGGCGCAATCCGGACGGGCTGCTTTACAACCACGAACTGGTTTCCTTCGAGCAGGACGAGAACGGCGTGACGGCGCTGATACGCGAGCGCGAGAGCGGCGCGGAATTCACCGTGGCGGCGGATTACATGATTGCGGCCGACGGCGGACGTACGATCGGCCCGGCCGTCGGCAGCCGGCTGGAGGGCGCCACGAACCTCGTCGACATGGTGACGGTGTATTTCCGGTCCGACCTGTCGGAATGGTGGGATGACGACCATGCCATGACGACATGGTTCGTCAATCCCGAGGGAGGCTCCTGGAGCAGCGGCGTGCTCGGCAAGCTCGGACCGACGCGCTTCGACCGCCATTCCGAAGAATGGATGTTCCATTTCACCTTCCGTCCCGACGACCCGGCCCGCTTCGACGAGAGCTCGCTGGTGCCGCGCATGCGCGAGCTTCTCAAGCTGCCGGAGCTGGAGCCGGACATCATTGGCATCGGCCACTGGGTGGTGGAAGGCGTCATCGCCGACCGCTACCGGTTCGGGCGCGTGTTTCTGGCCGGCGACGCCGCTCACCGGCACCCGCCGACGACCGGGCTGGGGCTGAACTCGGCCGTGCAGGATGCGCACAACCTCGCCTGGAAACTGGCGGCCGTGATCGCGAAGAAGGGCGCCGACGGCCTGCTCGACACCTATGAGAGCGAGCGCCGCCCGGTCGCCGAGCGCAACGTCTCCTGGGCGCTGCTGACCTTCCAGAACCACCAGCTCACCGATGTCGGTATCGGCCTGGTACGCGGCAATGGCGAGGCCAGCCGCAAGAACTTCGCCGCGTTCTTCGCCGATACGGACGAAGGCCGCACCCGCCGCGCGCGCCTCAACCAGGTGATCGGCGTGCAGCGCATGGAGTGGCAGGCGCACGACCTAGAACTGGGCTTCTACTACGATCGCGGCGCGATTGTGTCGGACGGCACCTTCGCCCCCGAGCGCGATCCGATGGGCGGCCGCTACACGCCAACCACGAGGCCGGGCCACCGGCTGCCCCATGCCTGGCTGGAAAAGGATAAGCGACGCGTCTCGACGCTCGACCTGGCAGGCAACGGCTCGTTTGTGCTGATCATCGGAGCAAAGGGCGACGCTTGGGCGAAGGCCGGCGTGGAAGCCGCCGAAGCCTATGATATAAGGCTGCGGGTCGTGACGGTCGGCGATGACTGCGAATACAGCGACGCCGAACGCTGCTGGACGCATCTGCGCGAAGTCAACGAGGACGGTGCGGTGCTGGTGAGGCCGGACAATCATGTCGGCTGGCGCTGCGCCGATGCGCGCGCCGACGCGCTTGCCACGCTCGACGACGCGCTGGCGAAGATTCTCAAGCGCCCGCCCGGGCTGGTCCATGCGCGCGACGGCCGCCGCCCGCTGGCCGTAGCCTGAGAACGATGAGGCCGTTCAGGTGAACGTCTATCACCTCCTCGACCAGGCGGCGATGCGTTGTCCGGACCGGCCGGCGGTCTTCCTGGGCGCGCGGCGGACGAGCACCTATGGCGAGCTGCGCGACAGGGCGCTCGCCATCGCGGCTGCGCTGCGCCGGGATTTCTCGCGCGGCGACCGTATCGCTATCGTCACCGAAAACCGTCCCGAATATATCGAGCTGTTCTTCGGCATCTGGGCCGCGGATATGGCCGCGACCCCAGTTAACTCCAAGCTGCATGTGCGCGAGGTTGTCCAGATTCTCGAAGATTCGGGCGCCGCCGCGGCCTTCGTTTCGCCGAAGCTCGGCGACGGGCTTGACCAGGCGCTGGCCGGTTCGCCCGCCGCATCATGCCGGCGCATCGAAATCGATGGGGCCAAGTATCGCGATATGGTGGTGGGCGAGCCCTGGCGCGGGACGATCGAACCCGACCCGGAGGCGCTCGCCTGGCTGTTCTTCACCAGCGGTACGACCGGCCGGTCGAAGGGCGCGATGCTGTCGCACCGCAACATCATGGCGATGACGCTCGCGCACCTGGCCGACATGGAGATCGTTGACGAGGACTGCAGCCTGCTGCACCCGGCGCCGATGTCGCACGGCTCGGGCCTCTACATCCCCGCCTATGTCGCGCGGGCTGCCCGCCACGTCGTCCCCGAAAGCGGCGGGTTTCATCCGGTCGAGTTCATGGATCTGTGCGATAGCCATCCCAGTTGCGGCGTCTTCCTGGCGCCGACCATGGTCCAGCGGCTACGGCTGGAGGCCGAGAAGTCCGGACGGCGACCGTCGAACCTTCGCGCCATCGTCTATGGCGGCGGGCCGATGTATCTGGAAGAGATCAAGAAGTCGCTCGCAGTATTCGGACATGTGTTCGTCCAGATCTACGGCCAGGGCGAATCGCCTATGACCATTACCGGCCTGCGACGATCCGACTACATCGCCAGCGACGACGACGTCCTCGCCTCGGTCGGTTATGCGCGCACTGGGTCGGAAGTGGCAGTCGTCGATACCGAGGGCAGGCCGCTGCCGGCCGGCGAGATAGGCGAGATCGTATGCCGCGGCGACTGCGTCATGTCGGGCTACTGGAACAATAGGAAGGCGACGGCTGATGCGCTGAGGAACGGCTGGCTCCACACCGGCGACATGGGTTCGTTCGACGCGCGGGGCTATCTGACGCTGCGCGACCGCACTAAGGACGTGATCATTTCGGGGGGCACCAACATCTATCCGCGCGAGGTCGAAGAAGTGCTGCTCAAGCATCCGGCGATCGAGGAAGTGTGTGTGGTTGGGCAAAGGGACGACGAATGGGGCGAGATCGTCGTGGCCGTGATCGTGGCCGCAGATGGCGCGCAGCTCGACGAAACGGAACTCGATTCGCACTGCAACGCGCATATCGCACGCTTCAAGCGGCCGAAGCGGTACGTCTTCGCCAACGCCCTGCCGAAGAACAATTACGGCAAGGTGCTCAAGCGCGATCTGCGCGAACAGCTCGCCACTATCGACACCTAAAATCCGGAGCCGACGATGATCAACCTACTCGACCTGATGGGTCAGCGCGTGCTCGTGAGTGGCGCCAGTGGCGCGCTGGGCGGCGCGGCGGCGCGGGCGCTGGCGACGATGAACGCCGACCTGGTGCTCACGGATCTCAAGGCGCCCGAAGGCCTAGCTTCAGAACTGACATCGGCGCGCGGTAAGGTCGAGGCGGTCGCTCTCGACAACACCGATCGCGAATCGGTAGATGAGAAGGTGGCCTCGTTCGGCGCGCTCGACGCCTTCTGTGACGCCAGTGGCGTCTACGTCAAGGGCGACTGGGTGTCGGGCGACGACTGGGAAGACAATCTGGAGCGGACGCTGGACATCAATGTGCGCGGGCCGCTCAACCTGGTGCGCGCGATCATGCCTGCGATGGCTAGGCGCGGCCGGGGCCGCATCGCGCTGACGACGTCGATGGCGGCGCGCAACTCGGGAACGACGCTTTCGGTCGAGCCTGCCTATGTCGCCTCCAAGGGCGCGCTGCAGGCGCTGGTGCGCTTTTTCGCGCGTCAGTGCGCGGCCGACGGGGTCGTCATCAATGCCGTGGCGCCGGGGCCGATCGCCACGCCGATGACGATCTCATCGAAGCAACCCTTCGATCTCGACAAGCTGCCGACCCGCCGCTTCGGCAAGCCCGAGGAGGTTGGCTGGCCGCTGGCCTTCCTCTGTACGCCCGGCTGCGGCTACATGACGGGGGTCGTCATCGACATCAATGGCGGGCTGCATTTCTCGTAAGCCGCGGCTGTCCCTCACGGCAGGGATAGTGGCCCTCCCCAGTACCGTCCAGACTGCGGGGCGCGACATTCAGGGAGAGCAAGAAGATGCTGATCACGCTTGGCTTCTATAAGCGAAAGCCGGGGCTGACGCGGGAAGAATTCTCCCGCCACTGGCGCGAGATCCACGGTCCGCTCATCGCCAACGACCCGGTGCTGTCGAAATACATCAAGCGCTACGTTCAGCATCACATCGTGCCGAGCGAGGGTTGGCCCAACGTTGGACCGCTCGACTATGACGGCTTTTCGGAAAGCTGGTTCGAGAGCCTGGAGGCGCGCAGGGAAATGCACGCCCTGCCCTATTTCCAGAACGAGATGATCGCGGACGAAAGGAAGTTCCTCGACATGGACGCCACGCGCATCCTGATGTTCGACAAGCAGGTGGTGCAGATCGGCAAGGACCATTCGGCCGACTGGGCCGCGGGAAGGGACTGAGCAATGTCACGTTTCCCCAACCATCGCGCCATCGTCACCGGCGCCGGACAGGGGATCGGCCGCGGCATCGCGGAGCGACTTTTCGCGGAGGGCGCCCGGGTGCTGTGCGTCGACAAGTCCGGCGACGGGCTTGCCACGCTGCCCGACGACGACCGGATCAAGACGCTGGTGTGCGACGTCACCACCGCCGAGGCGCCCGGGGCGATCATCGACGCGGCGCTGGCCGTCTTCGGCGCGATCACGGTGCTGGTCAACAATGTCGGCGTCGGCAACGCGCCGCCGCTGCACGAGACCACCGACGAGATCTACGACTTTCAGCTCGGCGTCAATCTGAGGCCGGCCTTCCGGCTGTCGCGCGACGTGCTGCCGGAACTGCGCAAGGCGCGCGGCAACATCGTCAACATCGCCTCCAGCATTGGCGTGTCGGGCTATCGCCGGTGGGCGGCCTATTCAGCCGCCAAGGCCGGCATCATCGGGCTGACGCGCCACATGGCGGCCGAATACGGTCCTGACGGAATCCGGGTCAATGCCGTGGCGCCGGGCATCATCGCCACACCGCAGACCGAGGGGCGTCGCGACGCGCCCCGCTTCCGCGCGACGATCGTGGAAACCATGCCGCTCGGCCATGTCGGCGAGGTCGAGGACATCGCGGCGACGGTCGCGTTCCTGGCGAGCGACGAAGCGCGCTTCATCACCGGCCAGGTGATCGCCGTCGATGGCGGCCAGACCTCTTCGGTGTTCATCAGCGAGGCGATGATCGAGGCCTGGGAAAAAGCCCATCCGGCCGGCTGAAGCCCTCGCGGGGCAGATCCAACGGGAGAATGACCGAATGCGCATTGCACTTGTCACCGGCGGGGCGGGCGGCCTCGGACTGGCCACCGCCCGCCGTTTCGCGGCCGACGGGATGACCGTCGCGGTCGCCGATCTCGACGGCGAGGCGGCCGGCAAGGCCGCGGCCGGACTGAAGGGCAAAGGCCATATCGGGCTCAAGCTGGACGTGGCCGACCAGGAGTCGGTGGTCGCGACCTTCGACCGGGTCGAGAACGAGATCGGACCGATAGCGGTGCTGGCCCATTTCGCCGGCACGCTGGGTTCGGGCGGCACGGCGACCGGGATCACGCTGATCGAGGCCGATGTGGACGACTGGGACCGGGTGATGCGCGTCAATGCGCGCGGCACGTTCCTGTGCGTTCGCGAAATGGCGCGCCGCAGGCGGGCCAAACCCGTGGAGCACGGCCGCGTCGTGACGGTCTCGTCGCTGGCGGGTCAGACAGGCGGACTGCAATCGGGTACCGCCTATTCGGCGTCGAAGGCGGCCGTGCTGGGCCTGACCCGCACCGCCGCCAGGGATCTGAGCAGCCTCGGCATCACCGTCAACGTCATCGCGCCCGGGCCGATCGACACGCCGATGCTGGCGCAGGCGACCGGCCAGACCAACTCCGGGACCAAATACACCAAGCTCGACGCCGTGCCGCTCGGACGCGTCGGCGAGCCCGAGGAGATCGCCGCGGCGGCCGCCTATCTGGCATCGGTGGAGGCCGGTTTCGTGACCGGCGCGACCATCGACGTCAATGGCGGCCTGTTCATGCATTGACGGCCGGCGCGACGGACAGGAATAACCGATGGCCACCATGATGAAGGCCGGCGTCGCCGGCGAGAACGGATTGTCGATCGCCGAGGTCGAACGTCCCGCCCCCGGCCCCGAACAGGTGCTCGTCAAGGTCGTAGCGGCCGGCATGAACCGCGCCGACCTCAACGCCGCCAGGGGCGCGGGCGTCGCCAGCAAGGCTTCGCTCGGGCGGCCGATCGGCATGGAATGGGCCGGTGAGGTGGTCGAACTGGGGACCGGAGTGACCGGCCTTGCGGTGGGCGACCGCGTCATGTGCTCGGGAAGCGGCGGCTATGCCGAATACGCCGTCGCGGATATGGGGCGAACCATGCGGCTCGCCGCGAGCGGCCCCGAGCTCGAACGGGCGGCGGTGCTGCCGCTCGCCCTGATGACGGCCGATGACGCGCTGGTCACCAACGGCCGCATGCAGCAAGGCGACGATGTGCTCGTCCACGGCGCGAGTTCGGCCGTCGGGCTGATGACGCTGCAGATCGCCCGTCTCAAGGGCGCGCGGACGATCGCGGCGACCTCCGGCGATGCCGGCCGGCGGGCGCGGCTCGCCGAATTCGGCGCGACCCATCCGGTCGATCCGAACGAAGCCGGCTGGGCCGAAAGCCTGGCAGAGCAGGTCGGGGGCGACGGTATCGACGTGGCGGTGGACATGGTGTCGGGCGCGGGAATCAAGGCGCTGATGAAACTCGCCGCTGTGCGCGGGCGAATCGTCAATGTCGGCCGGCTAGGCGGTACGAAAGCCGAGTTCGATTTCGACCTGCACGCTGCCAAGCGGCTCAACTATATCGGCGTCACCTTCCGCACGCGCAGCCTGGCCGAGATTCGCGCGATCGCGGCAAAAGTCCGGGACGATCTGTGGGACGACATCGCGGCCGGCCGCCTGTCGCTGCCGATCGACCGCAGCTTCGCGCTCGACGATGCTCTCGCAGCCCACGAGCACATGGCCGCCAACCGCCATTTCGGCAAGATCGTGCTGATACCCTAAGGATGCGCGCCGATGCAGGCCTGGCAAATCAAGCCCGCCGCAGCCGACGGAAAGCTAGCGAAGGTCAGTCTTCCCGAACCGGAGCCCGGTCCCGGCGAAGTGGTCGTTCGCATGCGCGCCGCCTCGTTCAACTATCGCGACCTTCTCGTGGCGGACAATGTCTACCGCTCGAAGGCGACCGCGCTCATCCCGTTGTCGGACGGGGCCGGCGAGATCGCCAAGGTCGGCGACGGCGTTTCCCGTCACCGACCGGGAGATCGCGTCGCCGGCGCCTTTTATCCCGACTGGATTCGCGGGTCGATTTCGGAGAGCGCCCGCGCCAGGTCGCCCGGCGCCACGGTGGACGGGGTGCTGGCTGAATATGTGCGTCTGCCGGCCCATGCGGCCATAGGCGTTCCCGACCACTTGTCGTTCGAGGAAGCCGCCACCCTGCCCTGCGCGGCGCTGACGGCATGGAACGCGCTGGTCGAGACTGGACGGACCAAAGCTAGCGACACGGTGCTGCTGCAAGGGTCGGGAGGAGTCTCCATGATGGCGCTGGCGATGGCGCGGATGATGGGCGCGCGCGTCATCCATATGTCTAGCGACGAGGGCAGATGCCGCCGGCTCCGCGAGCTCGGGGTGGATTGCGTCATCGACTACAAGGCCAAGCCGGACTGGGATCGCGAGGTAATGGCGATGACGGAGGATCGCGGCGTCGACCTCGTTGTCGAGGTCGGCGGTCCGGCGACGCTGGCGCGCTCGATGCGGGCGGTAAGGGTCGGCGGCACGATTGTTTCGGTCGGGTTCGTGGGCGGCGGTGGCACGGTCGATCCGCGTCCGATCATCAGCCGCGCGATACGGCTCGTCGGCATCACCGTCGGCAGTTGCGACATGTTCGAGGCGATGAACCGGGCGATCCTGCAAGCGCGGCTGCGGCCGGTGATCGACAGGACGATCGGCTTCGAGGACGCGGCCGAAGGTTATCGCCAGCTTCGCGCCGGCGGCCATTTCGGCAAGCTGGTTGTGACTATCTGACCGCTGTCAGCGCCTGTCGCACCCGCCCGCCGGACAGGCCGCCGGGAATGGCGGCGCCGTCGCAAGCGACGGGCACCAGGCGGTCGAGGTCGATGCCGGTCTCGACGCCCATGCGCCCGAACATCCAGGCCACGTCCTCCGTCGCGACGTTTCCGGTGGCGCCGGGTGCGAAGGGACAGCCGCCGAGCCCGGCGAAGGAGGAATCGAAGACTCCGACCCCCAGCCGCCAGGCGACGTGGATATTGGCCAAGCCGAGCCCGTAGGTGTCGTGCGCGTGCAGCGCCCAGCGGCGCGAACCGGGAAAGCGCGCCATGGCCGCGCCGAACAGGCGCTCGACATGGGCCGGGTCGGCTCGGCCGGTCGTGTCGCACAGGCAGATCTCGCAATCGGGGCGCAGCGGCACCAGCCACTCGAGCAGGTCCAGCGTCGCTTCCTCCGGCACACGTCCCTCGAACGGGCAGTCGAAGGCCGTTGCGATGTTGAGGCGCAGGTCGACGCCTTCGGGCAGCGTTTCGACGAGCCGGGCATATTCCTCAACCGATTCGCGCGGGTAGCGGCGGACATTGTTGCGGTTGTGCGATTCAGACACCGAAAGCACGAAGGCCAGGAAGCGCGAGCCGGCGTCGAGCGCGGCGACACCCCATTTCCGGTTGGGGACGAGCACCTGCGGCACGAGACCCTCGATCCCGTCGCAGGCGGCGAGCACCTCGGCGGTGTCGCTCATCTGCGGCAGGGCGGTCGGGCTGACGAAGGAGCCAATCTCGACGCGGCGCAGGCCGGCACCGACGAGGCGACATAAGAGGTCGAGCTTGGTCGCGGTCGGGATGAAGGGAACGATGCCCTGATAGCCGTCGCGCGGACCGACCTCGACGATCTCGACGGGGGCGGCACCCGCCATCAGACCACGCCCTCGGCGCGCAGGGCGGCGATCTCGTCGCGGCCGAGGCCGAGACGCTCGCCGAGAACTTCCTCGGTATGTTCGCCTACCGACGGTCCGGTCCAGCGAATCGCGCCGGGATCGTCGGGGATGTTCGGCACGATGCCGGCATGCAGCACCTTGCCGAGCAGCCGGTCCTCGACCTCGCGCACCATGCCGCGATGGCGAAACTGCGGATCGGCGGCGCATTCGGCGGCGGAATAGACCTGGGTGGAGGGAATGTCGGCCGCGCCGAGACGCGCCCCGACCTCGGCCACGGGAAGCTGGCGCGTCCATGTGGCGATGATCGAATCAAGCTCAGCGACATTATCGACGCGGGCGCGGTTGTCGGCGAATTTGGGATCGTCGGGCAGAGTCGGCCATCCAATGAGCGTCGACAGCCGCTTGAACAGCGGATCGGAATTGGCCGCGATCAGGATCCATTTGCCATCCGAGCACGGATAGGCGCTGGAGGGCGCGGCCGTGGGAATGCGCGAGCCGGTCGGCTGGCGTATCTTGCCGAGGGCGCCATATTCGGGGAGCATCCCCTCCATCATCGACAGCACGGCCTCGGTCAGAGCGACGTCGAGCGTGCGGCCGCGGCCGTCGCCGGCGCCGCGATCGCGCTGCCAGACGGAGGCTACGATGCCAAAGGCGGCGTAAAGCCCGGCCAGCGAGTCGCCGATGCTGACGCCGACGCGCACCGGCGGCAGGTCTGAGGTGCCTGGGGCATGGTCGGTGAGATGGCGCAAGCCGCCAATCGCCTCGCCGATCACGCCGAAGGCGGCGCGGTCGCGATAGGGACCGTCCTGGCCGTAGCCGGAGATGTGGGCGATCACCAGATCGGGCCGCGCCTGGCGCAGTGCCTCGTCGCCGAGCCCCATCCGCTCAAGCTGGCCCGGACGAAAGTTCTCCACCACCACGTCGCAGTCGCGCACGAGGCCGAGCACGATGTCGCGCGCCTTGGGCGCCTTGAGATTGAGCGTGACCGAACGCTTGTTACGTCCATGGGCGGACCACCACAGCGAATTGCCGTCGATCTGGGCGCCCCAATCGCGGACCGGATCGCCGCCGGGGGGTTCGACCTTGACGACGTCGGCGCCGAGATCGCCGAGGATGCGGGTGCAGAAAGGCGCGGCCACGAAATGGCCGATCTCCAGGACGCGCAACCCCGTCAGGGGACCGAATGAGGTACTGCCGCTCATGGAAGTTCCGGTTTTCTCCACATTGTCGGGACAGGGCGACTGATAGGCCGCGCCCGGCCGCGGGTCTGTCCTCCGGTCCGGGGACAGGCTCAGGTTGCGGGCGGCGGCGGCGGCGCGAACCATTCGGCACGCCCGAAACGCATGTTCTGAAGCAGGAGCACGACAGCCAAGATGACGAACACCGCGGCCATGAGCACAATGGCGGGAAACAGCCCGAGCCAGTCCGCGATGAAGCCCGTCGCGACGACCGGTATGGCCGCGCCGAAATAGCCGGCGATGTAGAGCGTCGACAGGACGGAGGCGCGCAGGCCGGTCGGCGCGATGCGGTTGGTGAGTTCGGAGCATCCCATCCAGCTCAGCCCCTGGGCCATGCCGGCAAGCACGGCGCCGCAGAAGAGCCCGAGCCCTGAGCGCCACAGAAGCGTGGCGCAGATCAGGACGAGGCTCGGCGGGATCAGCCCGAGCCCCAGCGAAATCGCCCGCCGGTAGCCCATGCCGCGCGTGAAGAGCTGGACCAGTCCCGCCATGGTGAGAAAGCCGACCACGGCAAGCCCAGAAAGTAGGCCGTCATTGGATCCGATCACGTCGGAGACCATCGCCGGCCCGAGCGCCAGCCAGAGCCCGGTATTGGCCCAGGCGAGCGCGCCGGTCACCGCAGCGAAGGTGAAAGGCGCCCTGATCTCCTCGGGCACCCACAGGCCCTGCGGCGCGAAGGATGCCACGCCAAACGTCCTGCGGTTGTGCGGCAAGAGGGTCTCTCGATAGACCAGAAGCAGGCCCAGCGCGAGCGCCAGACCGCAAAGCTGGATCAGGAACGGCAGTGTGGCGATCATGCCGATGGCGGCGAAATGCACGACCAGCGTCGCCATCAGCAGCCCGGCGGCCGGCGCGGCGAGCGTCGCGATCGCGCCGATGCGTGAGGCGGCGGCCTTGTCGCCTGTCGGATGCAGTTCGACGATGGCGGCCACGGCCGGTCCGCTCAAGAGCCCGATCGCGAGACCGTTGAGCAGGCGGGCCGCGACCAGATGCCCCATGCCCGAAGCCATCAGGTAGACGAGGCTGGAGCAGGCCGTCAGGAGAATGCCGACCAGAACCATTGGCCGGCGGCCGACCTGGTCGCCGAGGCGGCCACCGAACAGCAGGCCGATCGTCACGCCGATCGGATAGCAGGCGAAGACCATGGTTATGTGGGCCGTCGTCAGGCCGAAGACATCCTGCCAGTGGGGATAGAGCGGCGTGGCGAGATGGCTGCCGAGCAGCGTCAGGAACAGGACCGCGGCGGCGGCGGTGTACTGGATGCCGGGCGAATGCCCGGCGGCCACCGCGGCATCGGAATTCGAAACGGCCATGCCTTGTTCCCCGGTCAGACCCGCGCCCGCGGGTCGCGCGCGATCGTCAGGTTCCCGCCGGAGGAAAGAACCGGGAAGGCACTCCTCGCGGCGTCGGATCCACCACTCACGGATTCGCGGCTTCGATAATGCGCGCCGTCGTTCCCGCGCCCCAGCCGCCATCGACCGCGAGGGCCTGCCCGGTGACGTAGCTCGCGTCGTCGCTGGCGAGAAAATGGATGACGGCGGCGATCTCCTCCGGCCGTGCCGGCCGCTCCAGAGCGGCGACCATGGGGCCCGAACGGCCGATGCGCGAGGCGTTGGCAGCGGCGAGCGGCGTACGCACGACGCCCGGACACACGGCATTGACGCGAATGCCGCGCGGGCCGAGCTCCATCGCGGCACTATAGGTGGCGGCAACCACCGCACCCTTGGTGGCACCGTATTCGACCAGTCCCGGCATGCCGGCGATCCCGGCTTCCGAGGCGGTGTTGACGATACATCCACCCTCGCCCATGCGGCGCGCCGCCGCCGACATGCCGTAGATCACGCCCTGCGCGTTGACCTCGAACATGCGGGTATTGCGCTCGGGCTCGACATCGGCAAGAGCGCGGTGCATGGCGATGCCGGCATTGTTGACCAGCACGTCGAGGCGGCCATTAGCCTCGAGGGCATGGTCGAGCGCGGCCTCGATCTCGTCTGGCGCGGACACGTCGGCGCGCCGATAGGCGCAGCCCCATTCGGCGGCCCTGGCTCCGCCTTCGGCGTCGTCGAGCAGGTCGATGATCAGGACTTTCGCACCGGCGGCGACGAAACGCTTCACCGCCGCCTCGCCGATCCCGGACGCACCGCCCGTAATCACGGCGACCTTGCCCTCCAGAGAAAACATCGTCATCGGGATCAGTCCTTCGCGCTCGCCAGACGGGCGCGGCCTTCGGCCAAAACCGACGCGAAACGCGTGAGCCGCCGTCCGGCATACCGCGCCGCCTCGAGTGCCTCGTCGGACACGCCGTCCTTGGAGGCGGTGAAGCTAACCCCGTAGGGATTGCCGCCCGCCGCCTTCAACGTGGCGTCGGTGTAGCCCGTCGGCACGATGATGGAGCCCCAGTGATAGAAGACGTTGTTGAGAGCGATCAGCGTCGATTCCTGGCCGCCATGCGGATTGCCGGCGCCGCCGAAGACGCTGACGGGCTTGTCCTGGAGCTTGCCCTGGGCCCACAGGCCGCCGGACTGGTCGAGGAACTGCTTGAGCTGGGCGGCCGGCAGCCCGAAACGCGTCGGCGTGCCGAACACGAAGCCGTCGGCCCATTCGAGATCGGCCAGTTCGGCCTCGGGCACATCGCGCGTCGCCTCCAAATGTTCGCGCCAGCCCGGCCGGCCGTCGATCGCGGCGTCAGGCGCCAGTTCGCGCACGCGGCGCAGCCTGACCTCGGCCCCTTCTGCAGTGGCGCCCTCTTCGTAGGCGCGGGCGACGGCGTGGTGATGACCCGTGCTGCTGTAGTAGATAATCGCGATCCGGGCCAAGGCACATTCCCTTCAGATTCCGAGGGCGCGCCATGCGCGCGCCGGTCCGCAGCCAGGTTAGCGGCTGCGCGAAGCGCCTATGCACCCGCCGACAGGGACATACCGCCGGACGCGCCGCGTCGATCATCGGCGCGATATTTTCGACAGTGAGAGCCTATCCCATGGACGACAAGACCGCCGCCGCGCTGCGCGACCTCCTGGTCAAGGAGCGTCTCCACGAACTAGAGATGGCCTATTGCCGCGGCATCGACCGCCGCGATCCAGAACTGATCCGCTCGATCTATTTCGACGATTGCGTCGAGGACCACGGCGAGGCCTGGCAAGGCACGGGCTCGGAATGGGTCGATTACATCTTTTCGGGCTATCTGCTACAGTTCGAGGTGACCGCCCATTACGTCATGAACGAGTGGTACAAGGTCGATGGCGAGCGCGCTCAGGGCGAGACGCATCGCGTGTCCTATCACCGCCGCCCGAACGGCGAGGAGGTGAGCGCGGGCTCGCGGACCTTCAACAGATACGAATGCCGCAATGGTGTGTGGAAGATCGCGTATCGCGGCGTGACCCGCGATTGGCTGCTCGAGAGCAAGGCCGCGCCGCCCGATCCCGCCCAGCCCAAGCACATGATCCTGCGTCCCAGCCTACCCGGTCCGCAGGACGTGTCCTATGCCGAACTGTCGATGTTCGGGCGCGGCCCGATCGACTGAATGTCACCCAAGCGGGGACAGACGTCCGGGAACCTGGACGGATTTAATCCGGCCGGAACGACGCGAAGGCGAGGCTTATGGCCCAGCAATCCACGCATCCACTTCCCGCGCGGATCGACATGTCAGGGCGCGAGGTGATGATCACCGGCGCGGCAAGCGGCATAGGCCAGCAGACGGCGCTCGTCATCGCCGGGCTGGGAGCCAATCTCGTGCTGGTCGATATCCAGCCGACGAGCGAAACCCTATCGCTGCTTGGGGAGACGGCCGGCAGGGTCGTCACCCGCCAGGGCGATCTGGCCGACGACGCCTTCGTCGACCGGCTGGTCGCCGAAGGTCCCTATTATTCGCTGGCGCATTGCGCGGCGATCTTTCGCGCGCCGGAGGGCATGGCGTCCGGCGAGGATTTCGACCGCGTCATGCGCGTCAATGTGCGCGCTCCGCTGCAGCTGGCCAGCGGCGTCATCGAGGGCATGGCCGAGCGCGGCGAGGGCTATGTCGTGCTGGTCGGTTCGGCCGCGGGCCGTCACGGCGGCATCATGACCGAGAATTCCGAGCCCTCCTACGCCGAATACGCCGCCTCGAAGGGCGGGCTGCACACGCTGGTCAAATGGCTCGCGCGCCGCGCCGTGAAATCGAACGTGATCGTCAACGGCATCGCACCCGGCCTCGTCGTGACGCCGCTCAACAAGGGCATGTATTTCGATCCAGCTGTGATGTTCATGCCGCTCGGACGTGCCGGACGGCCGGACGAGCTGGCTTGGCCGATCGCACTCATGTGCACGCCCGCGGCTTCCTTCATCTGTGGCGTCGTCGTCGACGTAAACGGCGGCTCCTACGTGGCGTAATCAATCCGCCCGCCGGCTCCGCGCCGACGGGCCAACCGCAGGGAGGATTCCTAATGCTGAAGAAGCTCATACTGGCGACCGCCGGCATCGCCGCGCTCGCCATGGCCGCGAGCGCGGCGCAGGCCGAGACCGTGACCATCCGCTATTCGTCCTGGCTGCCGGTGAATCACTGGTATGTCGGCGGCTCGATCGTCCCGTATCTGGAGGAGATCGAGGAGGTCACCGAAGGCCGGGTCAAAGTCGAGATCCTGCCCAAGATAGTCGGCACGCCGCAGAGCCAGTTCGACGTGGTGCGCGACGGGCTGGCAGACATGAGCTGGATCGTCACCGGCTACACGCCCGGCCGCTTTAAGCTCTCCGAAATGGGCGAATTGGCGTTCGGCGGCGACTCGACCGCGACCGGACCGGCCTTTCATCGGACCTACATGGAGCATTTCGCCAAGTTCAACGAATTCGAGGGTGTCGAGGTCGTCGCCATCTATACCGGCAGTCCGGGCCATGTGGCGACGAAGGACCGGATCGTCGAGACGATCGACGACTTCAAGGGCCTAAAGCTGCGCAGCGCGGCCGCGGGCGCGACCGAGGCGCTGAACCTCTTGGGCGCGGTGCCGATCCTGAAATCGGCGGCCGAGGCGTTCGAGATGCTCTCGACCGGGGCGATCGACGGCAGCCTGATGATCCCCGAGACCGTCGTGTCGGCCAATTCGCTCGACCTTCTCAACACCTTCACCGTGGTGCCGGGCGGCTTCTTCAACACCGTGCACGCGATCATCATCAATCCGGAAAAATGGAACGCAATCTCGGAAGACGACCAGGAGGCGATCCTGGCCATCTCCGGCGAGAAGCTCGCCGCCACGGTCGGCAAGGCCTATGCCAAGCAGAACGCCGAGGCTTTCGACGCCATGGAAGAGGCCGGCTACACGATCGGCGAGCTCGACGCCGAGCAGACGGCCAAGCTCCAGGAAGCCCTGGCTCCGATCGAGGAGAAATGGATCGAGGAGGCCATTGCGATCGGCGTGGAGAACCCGGCCGAGATTCTGGCCGAGTTCCGGGAATCGTCCCCCACCAACTGAGCCGATGCGCCTGCCGTCGCCGCGCCATTCGGGGCACGGCATCCGCATGATCACGCCAGGAGCAGCGAAATGGATACGCAGACAGCCGCAAAGGCGCCCGTCGACCCGGCAGCCACGCTCGCACCGCCGGTCTTCAACTGGGATCCGTGGACCATCGAGAACCTGACGAACCCCTATCCGATGCACCACGCCCTGCGCGAGACCGCGCCGATCGTGTGGCTCGAAAAATACGAGATGTACGCGGTCGGCCGCCACGAGGAATGCAAAACCGTCCTGTCTGACCATTCGCGCTTCATGACGAGTGCGGGAACCAGCATGCAGGACATCCGCAAGCCCGGAAAGTTCCGCATCCCGAGCCGGCTGCAGGAGGTCGATCCGCCCAAACACACGCAGATCCGCTCGGTGGTCAATCGCGTCATGTCGCCGCTCGTCATCAGACGCATGCGCGAATTCTTCGAGACGCAAGCCGCCGAACTGGCCGACAGCATCGTCGCCAAGGGCACGTTCGACGGTGTCGACGAGGTGGCTGAACCCTATGTGATCTCGGCCTTTCCGGCCGCGGTCGGCGTGAAGCTGGAACGCAAGCCGGCCCTCACGATCGCCGAGATGCGCTTTAACCAGAGCTGCCCCCACAACGAACTCTACCACAAGGCGATGAAGGCGGCCGAACCCTATCTGGAATGGTTCGACGAGGCCTGCCAGAAGCACTCCGTGGTGCCGGACTCCATCGCCGACCTGCTTTTCCAGGCCGAGGACGCCGGCGAGCTCGAAGAGGGCGTGGCCTCCAACATCGTGCGCTCCTTCGTCGGCGGCGGGGTCGATTCCACGATCAGCGCGATCGGCCATACGTTGCATCATTTGGCGCGCAATCCCGACCAGTTCGCGCTGGTCAAGGGGGAACCGAAGAAGGTGCGCGCCGCCTTCGAGGAAGGCATCCGCATGGACATGCCGTTCCAGTACACATGGCGCACGACGACCGGGGACACGCATCTGGGGGAATATCGCCTGGCCGCGGACACCAAGGTGACGGTCCTGCTGGGGTCGGCCAATCGCGATCCACGTCACTGGACCGATCCCGACAGATACGACATCAACCGGCAGACGGTCGGCAACTATCTGGGCTTCGGGGTAGCCGACCACCAATGTGTGGGGCAGATGATCGCCCGACTCGAGGCCGACGCGATACTGACCGCCCTAGTCAAGCGCGCCAAGTCACTGGAACTGACCGAGGAGCCAGCCTACCGGCCGGTCAACCAGATGCGCATGCTGGGCAGGCTGCCGCTGCGGATCGTTCCCGAATAGGCGCGAAGCCGCAATGACCGTCCGCGGAACGATCCCGGACAGAGGCAAGGCCGCTCCCGACGGGACGGTCTTCTTCGCAGGCGATGCGGTATCGGCCTAAAACCCCTGTCCCCGGCCTCGGTGACAGCACCCGACGACGGACCGTCCTAGTCATTCGATGGGGAGCGACCGGTAGCCGGCCACAATACCAAACCCGAATAGCTGGTCGCCACAACGTCAATTTCCGGAGGAGACACCATGTACAAGTTCCTGCTCGGCCTAGCGGCCGCCCTCACATTGTCGGCCAACACCGCATGGGCGCAGGACGTTACCTTGCGCTATTCGTCCTGGCTACCGGCCAATCATCACGTGAACCAGAACGCCATGTATCCCTGGTTCGAGGAGATCGAAGAGGTGACCGACGGGCGAGTCACCGTGGAGATCCTGCCCAAGGTCGTGGGCACGGCGGCCAGTCAGTTCGATGTGATCCGCGACGGCCTGGCCGACGTCTCCTTCATTGTCACTGGCTATACACCCGGCCGCTTCGTCCTGGCCGAGATGGGGGAACTGTCGTTTCTGGGCAATGATGCGCGCATCTTCGCGCCCGCCTTCAACCGCGTCTACCGCAAATACATGGAGCCGCTCGGCGAATTCGAGGGCGTGGAACTGCTGACGATCTATTCCAACGCGCCCGGCAACATCATGACCACCGAAAAGCGGGTCGACTCGATCGAGGACCTTAAGGGCCTCAAGCTCCGCAGCACGGGTCCTTACACAACCGACCTTCTCAACCAGGTGGGCGCCATCCCGATCCTGAAATCGTCGAACGAGGCCTTCGAAATGCTGTCGACGGGCGTCATCGACGGAAGCCTCGCCCAGCGCGAGACAGTCAAGAACATGAACATGATCGATCTGATGCGCCACGGCACGCTGATCCCCGGCGGCCTGTTCAGCGCCGCGCTGGGGGTGATCGTCAACTCCGACACCTGGAACCGCATCTCCGAAGAGGACCGCAAGGCGATCGACGCGATCAGCCACGAAAAGCTGGCGATGGCGATGGGCACGAGTTTCTACAACGCCGACGCGGATGCGGAGGCTTCGATGCGCGCCGCGCCCGATCTCGAACTGCGCATGGCCAGCGACGAATTCGTCGCCGAGCTCAAGGACGCCGTCGCGCCACTCGAAGCGGCGTGGGTGGAAAAGGCGAAGTCCAAGGGCTTGGAAGATCCCGCCGCCGTGCTTGCCGAATTCCGCGCCGAAGTCCAAGCCGCGGAAGAAACGTCGCAGTAGGACTGGCACGGGCCGGAACCCAGAAGCGGACACGACGAAGGAAATTCGATCCCGATGCTGAAGAAGATCGAGAAAATCATCGGCGTGCTGGCGGCCTGCCTGCTGTTCATACTGATGCTGTTCACGTTCATAGATGTGATTGGACGCAACGTCTTCAACCGTCCGCTGGTCGGGGCTTCGGAATTAACGGAAGTCACGCTTGCCGCGATCATCTTCCTGCTCCTACCGAGCGTCGCTTTCCGACAGGAGCATATCGTCGTCGACTTGATCGACGTGATCGCCGGAGACCTGCTGAACTTCGTGCAGCGTGTGTTGACTGCTCTTTTCGGCGGCGCCGTCTTCGGGATAACTGGCTGGCAGCTCTGGGTGCTGGGCGGCAAGGCCGCGGGCTACCACGACGCAACGCCGTCGCTCGGAATTCCGCTTGCCCCGGTGCTTTACGGCATGTCCATGCTGGCCTTCGTCACGACGGTCGGCTTCCTGGCGCTGGTGCTGCGCGGGAAGACCAACACGGTATCGGCCGAACTCGCCTCCGCCAGAAAGTTGGCCGCCGCGGACGAAAAGGTCCATGGCAGCTCTCAGGCGCCAACGTCCTCCGTCCTGGAGCAGTGACATGCTGATCGCCGCGCTCGGCTTCGCCTTCGCGTTCGTCCTGATCTTCCTGCGCGTGCCGATCGCGATCGCGATGGGCGTGACCGGCTTCATCGGCTTTGGCTACCTAGTCGGCTGGCGACAATCGGCGACGATGCTGGCGCTGATCACACGCGACAGCACCATGGCCTATGCGATGGTGGTGATCCCACTTTTCATCCTCATGGGCAATCTCGTCGCCGGCACGGGGGTCTCGCGCGAAATCTATCGGGCGGCGCAGTCCTTTCTGGGCGGGCGCCGCGGCGGACTGGCCTTCGCAACCGTCATGGCCAGTGGCGGCTTCGCCTCGATCTGCGGCTCCAGCGTGGCGACGGTGGTGACGATGGGCAAGGTAGCCATGCCCTCAATGCGCCATTTCGGCTATGGCGACGGCATCAGCACGGCATCGATCGCGGCAGGCGCGACGCTCGGCATCCTCATTCCGCCGAGCGTGCTGCTGGTCATCTACGGTATCATCACCGAGACGCATATCGGCAAACTCTATGCCGCCGGCCTCGTTCCCGGCCTGATCGGGGTAATCGGATATCTGGCGGCGGTGCGCTGGGTCGTCATGCGCCGACCCAGTTCGGCGCCTGCCGCGGTCAGAGCTCCGTGGTCGGAGCGCATCGACGCCCTGTCCGGGATATGGGCTGCCGTCGCATTGTTCGTCATGGTGATCGGCGGCATCTACTCGGGCATTTTCACGGCGACCGAGGCGGCCGGCTTCGGCGCGTTCGGCGCATTCGTCATCGCGCTCGCGCGCCGCAGGCTGTCGCTCGAACAGCTCTACACGATCCTGCTCGACAGCGCCCGGACTTCCGCGATTCTGTTCGCGCTGATCATCGGTGCGGCGCTGTTCACGGAGTTCCTCAACTACTCGGGCGCCCATGACGCATTGCTCTCCTTCGTCACCGAATCTGGGTTCTCGCCATTCACGGTCATCCTCGTCATCTGCGTGATCTACATCCTGCTCGGCATGCTGATGGAATCGATGTCGATGATCCTGCTGACGGTGCCGCTGTTCTTCCCGGTCGTCGTCGGGCTCGGCTTCGATCCCGTCTGGTTCGGCATCCTACTGGTGGTGCTGTGCGAATTGGGTCTCATAACGCCGCCGATCGGGGTCAATCTGTTCGTCATGCGCTCCGTGGCACCCGACGTGCCGATCGCGACGATCATGCGAGGGGTCGTTCCCTTCATCAGTGCAGACCTGGTGCGGGTGCTGCTGATCGCTTCCTTCCCCGCAATCTCGCTCTACCTGCCATCGCTGCTGTTCAACTGAACGGATACGGGCGGCGCGGCATTTTGGCGGCAGGGACAGCCGACTACGCCGCCCGCCTTTTTCGTTTGCCTCGCGCGGAACCACTTTGCCGTCGCCGTAAGCAAGCACCTCCTGGCCCGAGCAAATCGCACGGACCGCCATAGGCCTCGGCGGGACCGCCAGAAGCGCTCGTTGACATGCTGCGCGGCGTGCCACGGTAGGCGGCCGCCGGTCGTCGTCGAACCGGCGGTTGATCGTATCGCAATGAGGAATGGCGCGGGCGGGCGAAGGGTGCGTCGCGTGTCAGGCGCGACGCACCACCGGCCAGCGGGCGGATTCGTGCCAGCCCCAGTCTAAGGATCAATTAATTGCCGCGGACGGCGTGTCGGCCTGGGTCCACGCACTCCAGCGGGTCAGGTACCACATCAGCAGTTCGCGCTGGCTGCCGATGCCAAGCCGCTGATAGGCGCGCTTGCGGTAGGTCATGACGCTTTCCTTGCCGATGCCCAGGTCGAGCGCGATCCCGCAGGACGACAGACCGTAGAGAATGCGCGCGCAGACCTCGCCCTCGCGGCGCGACAGGTCGGTCGTCGATTGGACGCATCTCTCGATCTCGTCGAGCGAGCACAAAGCCGGCGTCAGATTGGGGCGCTGCATCGTCAGGTCGAGATGCTTGGAGACAACGGAGACCAGAACGCCGGCGACCTTGCGCAGAGATTCGATCTCTTCCTCCTCCAATGCGGGGCGGTGCGCCGAGCGGATGACGCGCAGGCAATAGGACGCCTCAGGACGCCGCGCGCAGACCATGACGCGCTGGCGGCGTGGAGCCGCCTTCTCGTCGACGCGTCCCGGATCAACGGTGTGGACGCTGCTGACGTCGACGCGAATGGCCGGACCGGACATCGAGAGCTGACGCTTGACCTCGTAGGAGGTCAGGTCCGATCGAAGGATCTGGCCGGCGCCCCTAAGGCTGGCCGAAGCGACTTCCAGCAGTTCGAAATCCTTGAGCCGGAAGACCGAACAATGGTCGGCACCGATCAGATTGTTGAAGCAGGATAGCAATTGCTCGGCGAAGTTCTCGCCGCCGATCGCGGCGACGATTTCGGGCAATTTGAGCAGGTCAGTATCAGACCGGCGGTCTATGGCAGCAGCTGAAATCGCAAGCGTTGCCGACATGAATTCTGTCCTCCCAAGGTTATTGGGATCGACAATAATTACAGAACGTAAATATTGCAACATGCAATCAATGTTGCAACGCACATTTGATAACCATTTGATTTTACTATTTGTTTCTCCTTAAGAAATATGATAACACTTGTCACCTTTTCGAAATTCGCACTGCAGCGTGAGAACCGAGCGCTGTCGGAGGGCCGCAACGCAACGCCGCACCAACAAAGGTGGATAGGTCGGGAAACAGGTGCGCTCCGCGCGGCATCGACCGGCTGCGGCGCGTGCAGGCGCGAAACGCCTCACCGCGCGGGATAGCGCGACCGTGTTCGGCCAGCGACGCCAGGACGAGACCGGACGGCGGGCGCCGTCCGGTCTCGTCCTAGCGTCGGCAGGCGGCGATCAAACCGCCAGGCGACTAATCAAAGCTGGGGATCGGCGATGCGCACGACCAGCCCGTCGAGTGCTTCGGTCATCACGAGCTGGCAGCTCAGCCGGCTGGTGGGGTGGCGTCCCATGGCCGTGAAGTCGAGCATCTGGTCCTCGTTTGGCGTGACCGGCGGTGTGTCGGGCAGGAACTCCTCCTGCACGAGGACATGGCAGGTGGCGCATGTCAGCCCACCGCCGCAATCGCCGACGATGCCGTCGATGCCGGCGGCGGTCGCCGCGCGCATCAGGCTCTGGCCGACCGGCACGTCGAGCTCGACGCGCGATTCGTCGGGGTTGATGAACGTCACTTTGGGCATTCGCTATACCTCTTGCCTTGCCTATTTGCGCACCAGCCGGAGCGGGAGGCGGTCTAGGGTGCGCAATGTGTTGACCAGCCTGTATTCGGGCTCGCCGGCGGGATCGATCCGCGCCACCCGGCGCGCCAGGGCGCCGAGGATGCATTCGGCCTCAAGCCGCGCGATCATCTGGCCGATGCAGATATGGGCACCTGTGCCCAGCGCGAGATGGATGCCAGCCGCGTCGCGGTCGATGTCGAAGCGGTCGGGATCGTCGAACTTGCGCGGATCGCGGTTCGCCGCCCCCATGAAATTGCCGATCTTGACGTCGGGTGCCAGCCGATAGCCCGACAGGGTCTGCTCGCCGGTGGTGGTGCGGAACATGACCTGCGAAGGCGAATGCAGACGGATACCCTCCTCGAAGGCGCCGCGGACCTTGAGCGGGTCGGCGACGCATTTGGCCCACTGGTCGGGGTGGCGCGCGAGCAGGTTCAGCGTGTGGCCGATGCCGGCAATCGTGGTGTCCACCCCGGCGCGCAGGAAAGAGCGGACCTGGACGCCGGCGGTTCCGGGTGCGAAATCTCCGGCGTCCTCGGCCTGGAAGATCTTCTCGCCGAAACCGCCCGCAATCATGCCCTCGCGCTGGAACCCCTTCTGGTACTGGTCGAGGATCGGCTCCACCCGTTCGAGCGAGCGCTTGAGGTTGTCGTTGTTAGGCCCGATCTGGTTGAAGTTCATGTCGCCGATCGCGATGAAATTGTCGCGCGGCATGTCGACGCCAAGGACGTCGGGAAAGACCTTCAGCACGAAGGCCTCGGCGAGATCCTTGACCGCCTCGATGTCGCCCCTCCCGGCAACCTCCTCCGCCAGTCTCTCGGCCTCGGCCGAAAAATGCTCGCGCCATTTGCGGATGACGATCGGCGACAGAATCTTCGTCAACGCGCCCCGCACCGCGGTGTGGCGCGGCGGATCGACCTCGGTGATGGGACTCGGAGAACGCCAAGCGCCCGGCTTGCGGATGTCGGATAGGCCGATGCCGCCTTCGGAGGTGAAGCGGGCAAAGTCGCTCATCACGGTGCGGACCTCGTCGTAGCGGCCCACCGCGTACATGCCGTATTTCTCAATATAGACGACCGGTGCCGTCTCTCGCAGCGCCTGGTGGAAAGCCGAAGGATCGCGAATGGTGTCATCCGAGAACGGGTCCATATCCAGGATCGGCGGTGGAGGAAGGCGTGCTTCGGCAATTTGACTCATAGTGGTCTCCTGATCAGACCGGCTCTACGCGCAGCGGCAGACATTCGAGCGTGCGCAAGGTGTTGATGAGCCGATAGGTCGGCGTTCCGGAAAGCTCAATGCGACGGACACGCCTCGCAAGCGCCGACAGAATGACTTCGGCCTCCATCCGGGCGATCATCTGTCCGATGCACTGATGGGCGCCCCAGCCGAAAGCCAGATGCACGCCTGTCGTGCGGCGGGAGATATCGAACTCTTCCGGACGCTCCCATTTTCGTTTATCGCGATTGGCCGCGCCCATGAAAATCGCGACCTTGCGGTCGGCCACCAACTGCATTCCGCCAAGAACAGTGTTGCGGACGACGGTCCTGAACTGTGTTTGCGACGGCGACTCATGTCGAATCGCTTCCTCGAAAGCGCTCTTGACCAGGGCCGGATCGTCGTGAAGCTTTGCCCACTGCGCCGGATTCCGGGCAAGTTGATTTAGTGCGAAACCGATGCCCGCAATCGTGGTGTCCATGCCGCCACGAATGAACGAACGGACAAGGCCGGGAGCGCTGTCGACGGGGAGTTCGCCGGCATCCTCGGCCTCGTATATGCGTTGACCGAACCCGCCTTCGATCATGCTCTCGCGCTGAAAGCTTTGCTGATACCATTCCAGGATCGGCTCTACCTTACGCAGCGAGCGCTGGAAAATGTCGTTGTTCGGACCGATGGCGTTGAAGTTCATGTCACCGATGGCAACCGCATTCTCATGCGGGATGTCGACACCCAGCGACGCTGGGAACACGGTAAGCACGAAGGCTTCGGCGACATCGCGCACGGCATCGATTTCGCGCATGTCGATAATGCGGTCGACTACACGCTGCGCCTCAGTCTCGAAATCGGCGCGCCACTTGCGTACAACCACCGGTGAGATAATCCGGGTCAGAGCCATGCGCATCCGCGTGTGGTCGGGCGGGTCGCATTCCAGCAGCGGGCTACGAGAACGCCATGCTCCTGGCTTACGCAGGTCGTAGAGCCCTGTACCGGCAGCGGCCATAAAGCGCTCGTGATCGGACATGACGGTTTGCACCTCGTCATGCCTTCCGACGGCATAGATGCCGTAGCGCGCTAGTTCAACGACCGGCGCCAACTCGCGAAGGTGCTCGTGAAACGGGTACGGGTCGGCAAGAACCTCCTCGGTAAAGGGATCGACATCAAGGACGGGAGGCAAGCCTCCCTTTCCGTCTTCTACGGGGCGGGGCTCCGCGCTCATTTTATGCCTTCCCGATACGCAAGGGTAGGTAATCGAGTTGCCGCATCTGGTTGATGGGACGAAGTCGAGGTTCGCCGTCCAGTTCCAGCGTGTCTGCCACCGTCACGATCGCCTTCAGAATGGCCTCCGCTTCCAGCCGCGCAATCATCTGGCCGATGCAATTGTGCGCGCCGACACCGAAGCCCAGATGTACTCCAGTCGTATCGCGGGTCACGTCGAAGCGACTAGGATCGCTCCATTTGCGCGGATCGCGGTTGGCCGCGCCCAGGAACACGCCGATCTTGGTGTCGGGATCGAGGCGCACGCCCGAAAGTTCGACCTCCCGATCCCTCGTGGTCCGATAGGTGACCTGGAACGGCGTCTCCAGCCGAATGGCTTCCTCGAACGCGGTCTTGACCCTGGCCGGATCGGCCTTCAGCAGAGCCCATTGCTCGGGGTTGCGGGCAAGCAGATGCAATGCATGGCCGATGCCGGTGATGGTGGAATCGGTGCCGCCGCCGACGAAGGTGCGAACCATGTTGGACGCGATGCCTTCGTCGAACTCGCCGCGGTCCTCGGCCTCGAACAGCATCTCGGCCAGTGAGCCCCGCCGGACGCTGTCGCGCCTGGTGCTGTTCTCGAACCAGTCGAGATAGGGCTGCGCCTTGGCCATGGCGCGGTGATAGAGTTCGTTCTGCGGGCCGCTCTGGTTGAAGCGCATCTCGCTGATGGCGAGCACATTGTCGCGCGGCAATTCAATGCCGACCGCCTCGGGGAACACCTTGAGCACATAGGTCTCGGCCACGTCGGCGACGCCGTCAAAAGTTCCCCGCTCCACGAGCTGCCGCGCCAGCGCGACGGCCTCCTTCTCGAAATGCTCGCGCCAGCGCCGGATCACGATCGGCGAGAGTATCTTGGTGAGCGTGCCGCGAATGGCAGTGTGGCTCGGCGGGTCGTTCTCCAGCAGCCGGTTGGGAATGCGGAACTCGCCCGGCTTCCTGATGTCCTGGATGCCGATGCCGCCCGCCGCCGTGAAGCGGTTATGGTCGCCGAGTACGATCGCGGACTCGTCATGGCGTCCGACCGCATAGACGCCGTGCGGCGCGATGCGCGCGACAGGTCCCTTTTCGCGCAGCGCCTCGTGAAACGGATAGGGATCGTTCAGCACATCGAGGGCATAGGGATCAATGTCGAGAAACGGTGCTTCGACGACGCCCGTTCGTATCGCGACTTGCCTCATTCCACACTCCCATTGGCGCGCCCTGGCACAACCCTCGACACAGGGTCCGCCAGCCAGCCCGGTCGATAGCAACAGAGCGCGCCGACAGTCTGTCCCCCCGGCCGGGGAAGGCGCGGGGGCACGCCGCACCGCTACATGACGGGATCGTCGGCGGTCGCGGACATCGGTCGTGGCGCCGGACAGACAGGAAACGCAGCGACGATATGCTTCAATCCATAGTCATCATCGGCGCCGGCCAGGCCGGCTTCCAGACAGCCGCCTCGCTCCGCCAAGACGGCTTCGGCGGATCGATCACGCTGATCGACGGCGAGCCCGGCATGCCCTATCAGCGGCCGCCGCTGTCGAAAGCCTACCTGTTAGGCAAGACCGACGTCACCGGCCTCCAGTTCAGGCCCGAGAAATTCTTCGCCGACAACCGCATCGACCTGGTCTGCGGCAACGCGACGGCGATCGACCGGACCAACCGGCGCGTGACAGTGAAGGACACACAGGCGCTCCCCTACGACCATCTGGTTCTCGCGACCGGCGCCCACAACCGCGCCCTGCCCGTTCCGGGCGCCGATCTCGATGGCGTTTTCGGGCTGAAGAACCTGGCCGACGCCGATGCGCTCGCGGCAAGGCTTGCAAGGGCGCGGGACGTAATCGTGGCCGGCGCGGGCTTCATCGGCCTCGAATTCGCCGCAGTCGCGGCGATGAAGGGCAAGAGGGTCCATGTCGTCGAACTCGCCGACCGCCCGATGGCGCGTGCCGTCTCGCCCGAGACAGCGGCCTTTTTCGTCGACGCGCACAGGGCCTGGGGCGTCAAGCTCGATTTCGGCCAGGGGCTGGCGCGGATCGAGGGCGGTGCCGACGGGGTCAGTGGCGTGGAATTGACCAATGGAACCCGGCTGGCGGCGGATCTCGTCCTATTCGGCATCGGCGTGCTGCCGAACCAGTCGATTGCGGCCGAGGCCGGGCTCGACATCGAAAACGGCATCCGGGTCGATCCTTTCCTGGTCACGTCGGACGAGCGTATTTCGGCCATCGGCGACTGCGCGATGTTTCCGAGCCAGCACGCGGGCGCCGCGATCCGGCTGGAATCGGTGCAGAACGCCGCCGACCAGGGTAGGACGGTGGCGGCGCGGCTGACCGGCAAGCGCGCGCCCTACTCAGCCGTGCCCTGGTTCTGGACCGACCAAGGCGACCTCAAGCTGCAGATGGTCGGCCTCTCGCAGGGGCACGACGCCGCCGTGAGGCTCGGCGACCCGGACGCACGGAGCTTTTCGGTCCTGCTGTTCCACCGCGGGCGGCTGATCGCGGTAGAATCGGTCAATCGCCCCGGCGATTTCATGACGGCCCGCAAAATCCTGGCCGGCCGCGAATCGCCGCGCCCGGAGGAAGCCGCCGCCGACGGATTCGACCTGCGCGCCTGGATGGCCGCGAACAACTGAGCGATCGGGCAGGGAGGCCCAACACCATGCCACGGGCAGACACGATCACGCCGACGGACGCGAACGAAGCCGCCGTTCTGGGCTTCTTCACCAATCTGATGCGCAAGGACATGGCCGCCTTCGCCGAACTTTGGGCGGACGACGCGGTCCAGGACATGCCGTTCGCCAAGGGCATCGAGGGGCTGGAGCCAAGATGGGAGGGCAAGGAGACGATCCTGGCCTATTACAACAAGGCCATCCCCGGCCGGCGCGACCACGTCTTCGAAATCGATCAATTCCATCGCACCAAAGATCCCGAGGTGATCATCGTCGAGGCGCGCGGAAAGAGCACAATCAGCGAGACAGGGCGGCTCTACGATCAGCGCTACGTCTTCATCTTCAGGCTGCGCGACGGCAAGATCATGCTCAATCGCGAGCACTTCAATCCGATCGTCTTCCAGCGCGCCTTCGACGGCTTCATCGTCGGCCAGCGCAAGGCGGAGGGCTGACCATGCCGCGCGCCGACATGATGACGGCCGCGACCGACAATGAGGCGGTGGTGCTCGCCTTCTACCGCCATCTGATGAAAAAGGATTTCGACGCCTGGACCGAGCTTTTCGTCGAGGATGCCCGCCAGGAGAATCCGTTCTTGCCGGCGCAGGACGGGCTGGACGCGGGATTCGCCGGGCGCGAGCGCATCGCGTTCCACTATCGGACCGTGCTGGAAAAGCGCGAGGACCTTGTGTTCACGATCGATGCCATTCACCAGACGGCGGATCCCCGCTGCGTCGTCGTCGAGGCGGGCGGGCAGAGCCTGGTGCCGGAAACGGGCCGCATCTACGACCAGCGCTATGTCTGGGTTTTCCAGCTTCGCGACGGACGGATCGCCGCCATGCGCGAATATTTCAACCCGCTCGCCTTCGAGGCCGCCTTCACGGGCTTTCTCGTCGGTGACGGGGCGGTGGACAACTGATGTCGCTGTTCGAATTCCGCTTCTACGCGGTGGCGAGCGGGCGCATGGCATCCGAACTGGCGCTCGTCCACGACATGGCGATCGCGGGCGCGCCGGACACGGAAGGCGGTCCTCCCGAACATGAGCAGACGCTGTGGGAACGCTATGGCGTTCCCAGGCCGCTCGGCTCCTGGGTAACGCTATCGGGCGCAGCGACGCCCGGTTTTCTCTACATCATGAAGTGGCGCGATCTTGGCGAGCGCGACGCCCGCTTCCCGCGCTTCTGGTTGGACCGGTTCTGGCGCGCGCGCAGGGCGCAACTGACGGACGGCATGACGCTGGTCGACTCCATCGAGAACTGGGTGATGGAAGCTCTGCCACAATGGGAGAGCCTGCGCGAACAGGGCCAGCCGACCGAATCGGGCGGGGTGCACGAACTGCGCGTCCAGGACGTTCTCAACGGGTCGCAGGCCGAAGCGGCCGATGTCCTCGCCACGATCGACCTGCCCGCGCTGAAGCGGCGCGGCGCCAAGGTGATGGGACTGTTCGAGGTGGCGATCGGACCCGGCCGGCCGCGCTTCGTCATCCTGCTCGCCTGGCCCGATCTCCAGACCCAGATCGACGGGTGGCTGGCATTCGACCGCGACGTGGAAGTGACGGCGCAGCGCGAGCGCGAGCGCGCCAAGCACGGCCGACGCCTGTTTTCGACCAGCCAGCAGCATCTCCTGCAGCCGGTCAAATGGAACCGGCCGCGCACCGATTTCGGAGCGGTATCATGACGGCGGACCTTCTCGCGGCGCCGGTGGCGCTGGACGAATACTACGAGCTGCGCCTCTACCAGATGATTCCGGTCCGCATGCCCGATTTTCACCGGCTGATGGGTGAGCACGTGCCGGGGCTGTTCGAGAGGAACGGCATTGCGCGGCCGCTCGCCACCTGGGAAGGGCATGCCGGCCCCCTCGCCCCGCTCTATGCCTATATCGTGCCATGGCGCAGCCTGGACGACAGGATGGCGGCGTGGAAGCGCTTCTATGCCGATCCCGAATGGCAGCGCCGGCTTGCTGAGAACTATGGCGGACAGCAGCGCGTCGAACGCTCGCACGTCTTCGTGCTGCGGCCCTCGGCGGCGTGGAACGCGCTCAAGGAACCGGACTCGCCCGAGCCCGTCGGCGGCGTTCACGAAATCCGCATGCATGACGTGCTCAACCAGGATCCAGGCCTCGCCCACGCCGCACTGGGCGAGACGGACCTTCCCTTTCTCACGCGGCGCGGCGCGCGCGTGCTGGGCGTGTTCGCCACATGGTTCGGCACGCGCATGAACCAGGCGGTGACGGTGCTGGCCTGGCCGGACGCGGCGTCGCTGACTGAAGCGAACATGGCCTATCAGATCGACGCGGAAATCCTCGCGGCGAGGGACGCGGAGCGGCGCGCGCATGGCCGTCCGCTGATCCGCGCCACGGATGTGCATATCGTTAAGCCGGTCGGCTACTCGACCGCCCGGGCCAATCTGGCGCCAATCCCCCGAGGCAGTGCGCAGCTTTGAGCAGTGCTATTCGGGCAGAACGCGCACGCTGACGCTGCGAAAGCGCCAGCCCTGGCCGGTGCGCGCGAAGCGGAACGTGTAGGCGCCGCACATGGCGATCTTTCCCGGTCCTTCGCGCCAATCGGTAATCAGCGCGCGGCAACGGCCATGCGCGTCGTCGTCGCTATAGCCGGGCTCGATCAGCACGTCGGTCATCTGGTGGCGGAACTTGCGGTCGAACCGCTTTATGATCGAGTTCTCGATCATCAGCCGGATTTCGTCGTGCCCGGTCATGGTTTGGACCGGCAAGCCGGAACCGCCCTGCGAAGAAGGCGGCGAATTCTCGCGCGTCCAAGTTCCGTCGGGCAGGAACAGCGCGGCGAAGCCGTCGAGATCGCCGGCATCGGCATGATGGACGTAGCGCGCGAGCAGATTGCGCATGGCGAGCTCGTCCTCGGCCCGCACCGTTTTCTCGCCGCTCATAATCCCCCTCAGCGTTCTGTGTAGACGCCCGCTTCGAGCAGGCGCTTCGAGGAATAGTCGCCGCCCTGCTTGCGGGTGAAATAGCCCGCCGTCAGACCTCCATCGATCGGCAGGATGACACCGGTGATGTAGGACGACGCGTCCGACAGCAGCATCAGCGCTGCGCTGGCGATCTCGTCGGGCCGCGCCATGCGCCCGAGCGGCGTGCGGTCCTGGACGACGTCCTCGATGAAGGCGGGCGGCATGTTGGCGCGCAGGAGCGGCGTGTCGACGAAGGCGGGCGCGATGCAATTGACGCGCACGCCATGACGACCCCATTCGAGCGCCAGGTTCTTGGCCAGGCCGCTCACTGCATGCTTAGAAGCCACGTAGTGGAGCCGCCCGGGATGGCCGCCAAGGCCGTCAAGCGAGCCGATCACGACGATAGAGCCCGCGCCGCGTCGGATCATGCGGCCGCCGAATTCGCGACAGGTGAGAAACACGCCCTTCAGATTGACGTCGACCACGTCGACCAGGTCCTGTTCGGGCAGGTCCTCGGCCGGCGCGGTACGCGATATGCCTGCGCAGGCGAACAGGCCGTAGACCGGCCCGAGCTCCGCCTCGAAATGATCGGCGGCCTTGCGCGTGGCCTCGGCGTCGCGCACGTCCATCACGTAGCCGGCCGCCGTGACCCCGTGGCCGCGGATTTCGTCGAGCACCTTGTCCACGTCTTCCTGGCACAGATCGACGATGGCGAGGTTCGCCCCGTCCGCGGCCATGGCCAGCGCGCCTGCCCTTCCGATGCCGGAGGCGCCTCCGGTGATGCAGATGACGCGATCCTTCAGTCCATAGTCTTGCATGAATGGGCTCGCCGATAAGCCGGCCCGAGGGACGGGCCCGAAAGAATCATCCCAGCGCCGCCGGCATACGGCCGGCGGCGCCGTGGATGGTGCACCCGCGCGCAACCGCAATGCCGCAGCGCGATGAACCGGCCGCACCCTATCGGGCCCCGCCCGACGGTCTGTCCCCGGAACCGGGGACGATGCGCCGCCAATCGAAAAGCCATCATGCCAATATCACGATGAAGGGGAGAACCATGGTGGAGGTGACGCTCAGACCGCTGTTCAGGATGCAGGCGGATACCGCCAATGGCGCGACCCATATCGGGCCCGTGCCCGTCGGCTATCAGCGGCGCGTGGTCTTTGTGACAGGCGGCCGGTTCGAGGGCGAACGCCTAGCGGGCCACGTCCTGCCCGGCGGCGGCGACTTCCTGATGATGCGTCCGGATGGCGGCATGCATCTGGACGTACGGCTTGTGCTCGAGACCGAACAGGGCGAATTGATCTACATGACCTATGTCGGCCGGAGGCACGGATCGCCCGAAGTGATGGAGCGCTACAAGACCTCCTCGCCTGTCGCGTTCAACGAGGATTATTTCCGCACCATCGTGCAGTTCGAGACGGCCGCGCCGAGGCTCGACTGGCTGAACAGCATATTGGGAGTCGGCGCTGGCTACCGAACGGCGGAAGGCGCTGTCTACGAGGTGTTCGAGATCGAATAGGCCGCGCGGTCGCCAGAAGCATCGCCTACCACGCCGCTTCGAGAATGCCCTGCATGGCGTCGCGGTCCGGGATCGGCCGGACATTCGCCCTGACACGCGGATTGGCCAGGGCAGCCTCGCCCACGGCCTGAAGCTGCTCGCGCGCCACGCCCTCGTCGCGCAGCCGCGCCGGCAGGCCCAGCGAAGCAACCAGATCGGCGACGACATCGGCGAGCGGCCGGCCGGCCGCACTCATGGCCTCGGCCAGGACGGCCTGCCGGTCGGCATCGACGGCGGCGTTGTAGCGCAGGACATGCGGCAGCATGATGCACGACGTCACGCTGTGCGTCATACCGGTGACGGCGGACAGACCGTGGCCGATGCCATGGCTTGCACCATGCGACACGCCGACGGTCGCGCCCTGGATCGACATCCATGCCCCGAGCTGGCAGTCGAGCCGGGCGCCGAGATCGTCCGGTGCATGCTTCGTGGCCGGCAGGGCACGCGCGAGCAGACGCGTCGCGTAGAGCGCCGTCGCGTCGCCATAGGGCGCGGGCGCGCCGGCGCACCAAGTCTCAACGGCGTGGTCGAGCGCGCGCAGACCGGTCGACAGCCATAGCCGTTCGGGCGTATCGAGCGTCATTTTCGGATCGAGGATGACCGCGTCGGGCGCGAGGTCGGGATGATGGAACGCGTCCTTGGCGCCCGTGCGCTCGTCGGTGATGCCGGCAAACTGCGTGTACTCGGCCGCCGAGAGCGTCGTCGGGACCGAGATCAGGTAGGGCCGGGGCGAGGCGGCGGTCGTGGTCCGCTTGAGCCGATCGAGTTCGTCGGGCGTACCTATATTGTTGGTCAGGCAGATGCGCGCCGTCTTGACCGCTTCCACGACGGATCCACCGCCGAGGGCGACGACCGCCTCGATGCCGCGGCTTCTCAGCGCATCGGCGATGCGGATAACATCCGACCGCGGCGAATTCGCCCTGACGCCGTCGACGCGGGCGACGCAGGATTCGCCCATCGCCCCGGCGAGGCGCTCGGCGGGTCCGCTGGCCACGGCCAGCGACGAATTGGTAACCAGCACAGCCTGAACCGCCCAGAACTCCTTCAGGACGCGGGAAAGAGCCTCGGCAACCGGCTCGCCATAGAGCACGATCTGCCTCGACGGCGGCTGAAAGCGGCCAGCCTGCATGAATATATCCTTTCGTCGTTCGAACCGGTCAGCCGTCGAGATCGACCCAGAGCGACTGCGGCGCGCGGAAGGCGAAGGCCGGCGCGAAATCGACCGGTCGCTCCTCGACACGCCTCATCTTGGGAAACCGCTTCGTCAGTTCCTCGAGCATGACGCGCATCTCCAGGCGGGCGAGCGGCGCGCCCAGGCAGACATGGATGCCGTGACCGAAGGTCAGATGCTTGCGCGCATTGTGCCGCGAAATGTCGAAACGGTCGCCGTCGGGGAACATCGCCTCGTCGCGATTGGCCGACGTGAACGAGACGATGAGATTGGACCCGGCCGGTATGTCGATGCCGCCCAGTTCGACGTCGCGGCGCGTGCGCCGACGCCAGTTGACGACGGCGCCGTACATTCGCAGCCCCTCCTCGATGGCATTGGGGATCAGCGACGCGTCGCGGCAGACCGCCTCCCATGCCGCGCGCTCGTCGAGCAGCGCGGCAAGCGTGTTGGTAGTCTGGCTGGTCGTGGTCTCGTGCCCGGCGAAGAGCAGACCGAAGGCGGCCGAGTTGATCTCGTTGAGCGTGATGACGTTGTCGTCGCCGCCGCGCAGGCGCACCATGTCCGAGGCGAAGTCGTCGCGCGGATCGTCAATGCGGCGCTGGACCAGCTCCACGCAATATCGCCAGAAGCCGACAAGGTTGCGCGCGGCTTCGACCTGCTCCTCGTGCGTCGGTCGCGAGAAGGAGAGCAGCAGCCGGTTGGTCGACCAGGCCTTGACCCTGGCGGCGTCCTCGGCGGGAATCCCCAGCAGGTGGAATATGATCTTGGCCGGCAGTTCGTAGGTGAACTCGTGCAGGAGGTCGACACGTCCCCGCCCCGCCAGACGATTGAGATCCTCGCATACGATGCGGCGGATTTCGGCTTCCATGCCCATGAAGCGCTTCATGCTCATGGCCTGGCTGGCGACCGCGCGAATGCGGGTGTGGCGGGGCGGATCGCAATTGACCTGGATGCCCTCCAGCGCGTAGCCGCCCTCTTCTAACACAGCCAGCGCCTCGGCCGGCACCGGCGTTATCGGCGTATTGGCGTTGGCGGCGGAAAAACTGTCGGGATCGCGCAGGATTGAGATGACGTCGGCATAGCGCGTGACCACCCAGTATTCGAGCTCGGGCGAATAGAAGACCGGCTCGCCCGCGCGGGCTTCGGCCAGGCTGGCATGCATGCGATGGTGGTCGAACGGCATGTAGCGATGACCGATGCTGCCGACGGGGCACTGTACGGGGGGAATGTCCCAGACTTTTGCCAGATCGCTCATCGTGTCGCCTCCCCGACAACATCATCCGCCGTTGCCGGCGACCCGCCAAGACCGATGCCGTGGAGGAAATCCAGCAACAGGTGCGAGGTCCGCGCCGGCGCTTCCTGCTGCACCCAGTGGCCGACACCTTCCAGTAGACGGACGCCACGAACGTCGCGCATGCGCGGCACGGGATCATCGTAGCGGTCGCGACCGGGCATCATGTAGCGGGTCGGTTCGGAAAGACCGCCGATGAATATGGCCGGCTGCTCGATCATGCGTCCGGCAACCGGGTTCATCAGTTCCCAGTCGAGATCGACGCAACGATAGCGGTTGAGCGGACCGCGAAGACCGCTCCTGCGAAAGCTGTCGGCGTAGAATTCGACATCCTCGCGCGACAGCCACGTCGGCAGGTCGGCGGGGTCGGGAAGGCCGTCCAGCAGGCCGGGCGCGTCCAAAGGCCTGAAGAGCACATTGTCGTCGAGCGAACCCTGACCGGACAGGCTGCGGAAGAACACCCGGACGAAGCGTTCGGGATCGGCCTCGAATTCGGCCTCGGCCACGCCTTCCTGCTGAAAATAGCTCTGGTAGAAGAGTCGGTCGCGGTAGGATCGCGCCCACAGCGAGGAGGGCTTTTCAGACGGGTGAAGAGCGGCGGGCACGGAGATGCTGACGAGGCCGAGAACCTTCGGCGCGTGAAGCAGCGCCGCCGCCTGGACTTGCACCGCGCCCCAGTCGTGTCCGACGAGAACGGCGCCGCGCGGGTCGAGCGCATTAATGACGGCGGCGATATCGTCCGCGAGTTCGACGATCGAATAGGCTTCGATCGCGTAGGGCCGCGAGGAACCGTCATAGCCACGGATCGAGAGGGCGGCGGCGCGAAAGCCGGCCCGCGCCAGATCGGCGAGCTGGACGCGCCAGGAATACCAGGATTCGGGAAAACCGTGGACGAGCACGACCAGCGGTCCCTCACCGGCCATCGCGACCTGGAGGTGAATCTCCGCAGCTGTTTCGATCCGGACGAAATCGGGCTGAAAGGACATCACGGCCGCCGTCAGCGCAGGATGACCGGCAGGGATTTCGGCGCGTTGAAGACATAGGTGTAGGCGTGCTTGATCTCGGCGCCCGGCTTGAGGCGGACATTCGGAAAGCGCCGCGTGAATTCCTCCAGCACGATCTTCATTTCCAGCCGCGCCAGCGGCGCGCCGAGGCAGACATGCTTGCCATTGCCCATTGTGAGATGCTTGCGGGCGTTCTTGCGGCGCACGTCGAAGCGCTCGGGCGCGTCGAAATGGGCCTCATCGCGATTCGCCGAAGCGAAGGACAACAGGATCTGGCCACCTTTCGGGACCGTCACGCCGCCGAGCACGACATCCTCCAGCGCACGTCGGCGCCAGCCGATCACCGCACCGAAATAGCGGAAAGCCTCCTCCACCGCGAAGGGGATGAGGGAGGGGTCGGCGCATATCGCCTCCCAATTCTCGCGCCAGGTGAGCAAGGCGCGGAAGGTGTTGGTGAGTTGGCTTGTGGTCGTCTCGTGGCCGGCGAAGACGAGACCATAGACGACCGTCGTCAATTCGTTGAGCGTGATGACGGAATCGTCCCCTTTCCGCACCCGCAGCAGGCCGCTGACGACGTCGTCGCCGGGATTTGCCATACGCTCGGCGACCAGATCGACGCAGTAGCGCCAGTAGTCGACCATGTCCTGCGCACCGGCGACCTGCTGGTCGTAGGTCGAGGGGCTGAAATTGAGGATGGTGCGGGTTCCCGACCACGCCTTGACCTTTTCGGTGTCCTCCTTGGGAATGCCGAGAAACAGGAACAGGACTTGCGCGGGAAGTTCGTAGGTCAGGTCGGCGAGCAGGTCCGCCTCGCCACGCCCTTCGAGCCGGTCTAGCGCGCCGGTGACAAGGTCGCGGATCTTAGGCTCCAGAAGCGCGAAGGTGCGGACGTTGAGCATCTGCGCGGAGACGTTGCGGACGCGCGTATGGCGCTCGCCGTCGCAGTTCGACTGCACCTTCTCGGCTGAAAAGCCGCCGCGCTTCATTATGTCGAGCGCGTCCTGATGCACGGGCGTGGCCGAGTCGCTGGTATTCTCCGACGAGAACCGCGCATGGTCGTGCAAGATCGCCATGACGTCGTCATAGCGCGTGACGACCCAGCAATCGGTCTCGGGCGAATAGAACACCGGCTCCCCGGCGCGGGCGTCGGCGAGCTCGTCGAAAATGGTCTCGTGATAGAACGGGCTCACCCTGCCGGAACGGGCCGGGCACGCCGATGCCGACGGGGTGGGTTGCTCAATCTCGTTCATCGTGAACCTCCCCAAAGTAAGCCGCACGAATGGCCGGGAACGATCCGTGGCGCTGTCACCCGACCTGGTTACATCATTGTGGCGAGAAGCCCGAATAGAGCGCCATCTGGCCGCCGTCATTGTTCATGATGAGCCCCGTGACGTAGGAAGATCCGTCCGAGGCCAGGTAGAGCATCGCCGCCGCCTGCTCCTCGGGCCTGCCGATCCGTCCCATCGGTATGCGGCGACGGCGCTCGACGAAGCGATCGGCGTCGATGGCCTCCATTTCACGGATCATGTTGGTCTCGGTCAGCCCCGGGCACAGGCAGTTGACCCGGATGCCATGCCCAGCCCATTCCACCGCGAGCGCCTTGGTCAGGCCGGTGACGCCATGCTTGGAGGCGATGTAGCCGACATCGCCCGGGAAGGCGGCGAAACCGGCATTGGACGCGACATTGACGATGGCGCCGGCGCGGTTGGGAATCATGCTTTGTACCGCCGCCGCGCGCGACCAGTAGAAGGGCGCATCGAGGTTGATGCTCATGGTCCGCTTCCACACGCCGTATTCGGTCGCCGGCTCGATGGTCGACACGCCGGCGTTGTTGACCAGCACGTCAACGCGGCCGGACCGGGACACGACCATGCCGACCGCCTCGCGCGCGAACGCCTCGTCGGCCACGTCACCGGGGATGGCATGGGCGCGACCACCGGCCTTTTCCACCGATGCCACGGCGGCTTCGGCCGCGTCGGCCTTGATGTCGTTTATCCAGACCGTGGCGCCTTCGGCGGCGAACAGTCCGGCCGCGGCAAGCCCCATGCCGGAGCCCGCGCCGGTGATAATGACGATCTTGTCCTGAAAGCGCATCGTCTTACCCCTCACGCAGGAGACCAGCCGGACGACAGGGCGATCTGGCCGCCGTCGACATTGAGGATGGCGCCGGTGATGTAGGAGGCGTCATCGGAAGCCAGAAAGGCCATCGCCCTGGCGATCTCCTCGGGCCTGGCGGCGCGCTGCATGGGAATGCGGCGGCGCCGTTCGGCGAAGCGGTCGGGGTCGATCGCTTCCATGTCCTTGATGATCTGGGTGTCGGTAAAGCCGGGGCAGATGCAGTTCACCCGGATGCCGTGCCGGGCCCATTCGACGGCCAGCGAGCGCGTCAGGCCCAGCACGCCGGCCTTGGCCGCGATGTAGCCGACATCGCCGGGATAGGCGACCATCCCCGCCAGCGAGGAAATGTTCACGATCGCGCCGGACCCGTTGGGAATCATGCTGCGCTTGGCGACGGCCTGCGCCCACAGGAAGGGCGCGTCGAGATCGACGCCGGTGACCCGGTGCCATTCGGTATAGTCCTCGGCCGGCTGGATGGTGGCTATGCCGGCATTGTTGAGCAGAATGTCGACCCGGCCGCACCGTTCGACCGTCGCGTCGACGCTGCGGGCGGCGATTTCCGCGTCGGACACGTCGCCGGGAATGGCGAAGGCGCGCCCACCCTCCGATTCCACGGTGGCGACGGTCTTTTCAGCGGTCTCGGCCTTGACGTCGTTGATGGCAATCGTCGCGCCTTCGGCCGCGAAGATCCGCGACGCCGCCAGCCCCATTCCCGACCCGCCGCCGGTCACGATCACCACCTTGTCCTTGAAACGCATTAATACCCTCTCCCTCCAGCGCGACAGGAACGTTCGTATCAGAACGCGCCGCTCCGTCTGTACCTCGCCAAGGGACAGTGCGCTCCAAACGCGATCGGCGCCGCCATCCGAGGGCGACGGCGCCGACCGGCAGTCCATCCGAAGGGATCAGGGTGCGAGCTGGAACTGGCCGTCCTTCACCTGGAGTATGGCGGCGCCGTAATGCGGGTTGCGGCCCTCGTCCATCGTCCATGTATGGTTGCCGATGATGGTCGGCTGGTCCTTGAGCGCGGTCAGCGCGTCCTTGACCTTCTCGCGATCTGGGTCGGGTCCGGCATCCTTGATCGCCTGAACGGCCAGGCTGGCGAGCGCGTAGCCCATGGCCGCCCAGTTGTCGGGATTGGAACCGTACTTGTCCTGATACGCCTTGACGAAGGCCTGGTTCATCTCGTTGGGCGAGCCCATGAAATAGTCGGCCAGGATGATCGAGTCCTCGGAAGCGCCTCCCGCGGTCTCGATGAAAGAGTCCGTGGCAAAGGTCGAAGGACCGACGAAGGTGACTTCCATGGGAACGCCGGCTTGGCGTGCCTGCAGAAGGAAGTTGGCGCCGACCTCGGCGGGCGCGGCGACGAAGAACGCGTCGATGTCGGAACTTGCCAGCTTCGTGCCGAGCGCGATGAAATCGCTGTCGGAGGCGAGGATGCCATCCTCGGAGACGATTTCTATGCCGGCCTCGGTGATGCCTTCCTTGAAGGCATTGGTCTGTCCCACGAAACCGTCATTGGCGCGGTCGAAGACGATCGCCATCTTTTCCACGTCCATCTTGTCGACGACGTAGTCGACGAGGTTGCCCATGATGTCGGACCCAACCGACTGGACCTTGAACGAATAGGGGCCGGCATCGGTGATCCCGATCGACGAGCCGATGCCCATGAGAGGCACCTTCTGTTCGTTCGCCACCGGCGCGCCGGCGGTGCCTTCCAAGCTCGTTGTCGGACCCAGGATCATGAGCACTTCGTCGCTCTGGGCGAAGCGGCTGACGAGCGTGATCGTCTGGCCCTTGTCTCCGGCGGAATCGCCCTCGACCACTTCGAGCTCGACATCGCCGAGATCGCCGCTCTCATTGGCCTTCTCGATGGCAAGCTTCATCGCGTTCTGGATGGGAACGCCGCCGAAGGCATAGGGGCCCGTGAGCGCGTTCATGACACCGATGCGGTAGGTCTCGGCCCAGCTCGCATTCATGAACGGAGCCAGCGCGATCCCCGACATGGCGCCGGCGAGAAGCATTCTGCGAAGAATTTTCATGCATTCCTCCCTGTTCGATCGCCAGCGGCGATCCTGGTTGCAGACCTGTCCCGGCACCGTCGTCGCAATCACCGGGTTCGTTCTTTCCGGCTCAGGCGGCGGCGCGCCCGAAATAGTGGTCGGCCACGACCGGGTCGTTCATCAGCGCGTTCGCATCACCCGAATGGACGACCCGTCCCTGCTCGATGACGGCGGCGCGATGCGCCGTCTCGAGCGCCATCTTGGCGTTCTGCTCGACGAGAAGGATAGTCAGCCCCTGCGCGTTGAGCTTGACGAGCGCATTGAAGACCTCGCGAATGATGACCGGCGCCAGGCCCAGACTCGGCTCGTCGAGCAGCAGGATGCGGGGGCGGCCCATCAGGGCGCGTCCGATCGCCAGCATCTGCTGCTGTCCGCCCGACAGAGAGCCGGCGAGTTGGTCGCGCCGTTCCGCCAGGATGGGGAACAGGGAATGCACCTTGTCCAGATCCGACGAATCGGAGCCGCGCTGCCCGGCCGCCTGACGGCCGAGTTCGAGGTTCTCGCGCACATTGAGCGGGGCAATCACACGGCGCCCCTCCGGAACCTGGATCAGCCCCGACCTGGCGATGCGGTGGGCGGGCCGGCCGGTAATGGTCTCGTCCTCCAGCCGGACGCTTCCCTCGGCCGCCGGCACCATGCCGCTGACCGCGTTGAGCAAAGTCGACTTGCCGGCGCCATTGGGGCCGATCAGCGCGAATATCTCGCCCTGGCGCACGGTCAGGCTGACGCCGCGCAGCGCGCGAATGCCGCTATAGCCGACCGACAGGTTCTCGATCGTCAGCATGGTCAGCTCCCCAGATAGGCTTCGATCACTTTGGGATCGCGGCCGACCTCCTCGGGGTCGCCGTCCGAGATCAACCGGCCGGAAGCGAGCACGTAGATGTGCGTGCAAAGCGACATCACGAAGCGCATATTGTGCTCGATAAGCAGGATGGCGACGCCCTGCCCGGCGACGTCCCGGAAGATCTCGGCAAGGCTGTGGGCCTCGGAATCGTTCATGCCCGCGACTGGCTCGTCGAGCAGCAGCACCGAAGGATCCATCGCCAAAGCCCGCATCATCTCAATACGCCGCTGATGGCCGTAGGACAACGAGCCGGCCGGATGTGCAGCAAAGGCGGTCATGCCGAACCGCTCCAGAAGCGCGCCGGCCTTCTCCTCCAGCCGCCGTCTTTCGGCGAAGGACGAGGGAAGGCCGAACAGGTTGGACAGGACCCCCGTCGTCTCGTGGCGGTGAAAGCCGGCGACGACATTCTCGAGCACCGTGGCGTCCGCGATCAGGCGGATATTCTGGAACGTGCGCGCCACGCCGGCCCGTGCCAGGGCCGAGGCGGAAGCCTCGGTCACGTCCCGCTCGCCGACGGTGATGCGCCCGCGTCCGACCTTGAGCAGGCCGGTGATGAGGTTGACGACGGTGGTCTTGCCCGCGCCGTTAGGGCCGATCAGCCCGGTGACGCGCCCGGCCGGCGCGGTCAGGGTCAGCCCGTCGACGGCGGGCAGGCCACCGAAACTGCGCGAGACATCCGACAGACAGAGCGCTTTCATACCGTCACCGCCTTGGTCTTTGCCGCCTCGCTCGCCGCGACACGCCGCGCGCGCCAGATGTTCTTGGCCGTATCGACGATGCCTCGCGGCAAAAACACGATCGCGAACATCAAAACCGCGCCCTGCATGACCATCCGGTACTCCTGGAAGCCGCGCAGCAATTCGGGCAGGACGGTCAGGATCGCGGCCCCGACCACGGGACCCCAGACCGAGACGCGCCCGCCGAGCACGACCATCGCCAGAACCATGACGAGCATGTGGAAGCCGTATTCGTTCGGCGTGATCGAATAGGAACTGAAGGCGTGAAGCCCGCCGGCAAACCCGGCGATACTGCCTGACAGTATGAAGGCGATCAGATGATACTTCGGCACCGAAATACCGAGCGAGACCGCGACGGTCTCGTCCTCGCGGATGACGTCGAAGGCGCGGCCGATGCTGGAGGCCCCTATCACCGCAAGGAAGTAGCCGACCACCACGACGGCGCAGAACATGCCGAACAGGCCGACCGAGCGCGGGATGCCATTGATGCCCAATGCACCCTCGGTGACATCGACCCAGTTCAGGGTGATCGACAGCATGATCTGGACGAGCGCGAGCGTGGCCAAAGCCTGGAAGACGCCGCGCAGGCGCGCCAGCGGAATCGCGACGAGCGCGCCGGCAATCGCACCCAGGACGAGCGAAGCCGCCATCCCGATCCAGGGGGACATGCCGAGCTTGGTCGCCAGAATCGCCGAGGTATAGGCACCGAGCGCGGCGAAGGCGGCGGTTCCCAGCGAGAACACGCCGGCGCGCAGGACGACATACTGGCTGAAGGCCAGCAGCATGTTGAACAGCGCAAGCTCGAAGAGCGGAATGTAGCTGAGGAAGAACTTCATGACCGCGTGACCCTGGCAACGGACGTGGCACCGCCGAGCAGTCCGGTGGGCCTGAAAAGCAGCACCAGGAAAAGCAGGGAAAACACGATGGCGTCGGCCATCCCCGCAGACAGATAGGCGACCGAGAGCGTCTGCACGATGCCGATCAGAAGCCCCGCTATCAGCGCGCCCGGAATGGACCCCAACCCGCCGAGGATGATGACCACGAAGGCGCGCAGCAGGAGCGGCTCGCCCATCATGAAATGGACGGAGTTGAAGACGATGCCGATCAGCACCCCGGCAATGCCCGCGAGCGCGCCGGAGATGAAGAAGACCTGGAAATTGACCGCCATCGGATTGATGCCGAGAAGCTTCGAGGTGCTTTCCGAAAAGGCGACCGACCTTATCTGCCGGCCGTAGCTCGTCCGGTAGAGATAGAAGAGCAGCCCGAACACCATGACAACGACGATGCCGACGATGACGAGTTGCAGGAGCTGGATGCGCAGCCCCATGAAGTTGAGGATGACGACCGGGAAGGTCTCGAAGGGAAACCGCAACACGCGCGTGGCGGTAACCTGCTGGGCGAGCGACAGAAGGATGAAGCTCGCGCCGATCGACGACACGATCGACGAGAATTCCGGGGCGTTGCGCTTGCGCAGCGGCCGGAAGGCGAAGAAGTCCAGAACGACCGCGAGCAGCCCACCGCCGATCGCACCGGCCAGCACCGCGGCCAGGAACGGGGCGTCGAAGGTCAGGACCACGAAAAGGCCGGCGAAGGCGCCCCACATGAAGATGGTCCCGTGGGCCATGTTCATGATGTGGTTGACCCCGAAGATGAGGGTGAAGCCGAGCGCGAAGACCCCGTAGACGCTGCCAACCACGATACCGTTGAGGAGTTGCTGCATCAGCATGCGGGGTGAGCTCCTGCTTCGCGTGTAAAACCTCCGGCCTTTCCGGCAGGCGGCTTACGCGCGCATAGCCGGCGAGCGGCCATCATCGCCAGACGCGCCATGAATCCTCCCTTGCGCCCTGTCCTGGGGCAGCTTGCTTCGACGCCGGTTGGGCACTTGCCCTCCGGCTGTTTCCCACGGCGCAGCGTATAAGCATGGTCTCAAGTCGGGCGATGTCACTCTGTCGAGGGACGCGCGGCATCCATGCGCTTTTCGGCCGGCAGGCTTTCGAGCCGGTCCGGCAGCCGACGCAGGATAACGGTCCTGTCCTCCTCGGAGAATTCGCTCCAGCGGAAGACCTCCATGACGGTGCGGCCGCAGCCGACGCAAAAGCCGGCCGCCCTGTCCTGACGGCACACCCGGATGCATGGGCTGTCGACGCGGGCCATACGGCCGCTCAGGCGGTGTCGACCGGCACCACCAGCAGGCGATGCGAGGGTGGACTGCCGACGAAATTCTTCTCGTCTGCCCGCAGTTCGGCCATGTAGGACGGCGCCTCCCAGGCCGAACGGGCATGGTCGAGACTGTCGAACCAGAATTCCGAAATGCCGTCATAGGGGATGACGCCGCCCGTGGCGCGGACCGTCCCGGGCAGCAAATGATGCTGGACGTAGCGGTTGGCGTATTCGACGAAGGCCTCGTTGCGGGCGACGAGTGCGCCGTGGACCTCGCGATAGTGTCGCGAAAACTCGCCCGGGCTGGATCCCGCCTTGCGCCGGGGAAGGCTGAGGATCTTAACGCCGCGCGCCGGCCCGTCGAGCACGATTTTCGCCTCGGCGATGAACTCGACCATCTGGTTGCGGTCGGCACCGGTCTCGGAGTTGTCCAAGAGCTTCAAAAGCAGGCTTTCGCCGAGCACGTCCGGCTCGGCCGGCTCGGTCTCCACGAGACCATCCCACAGCGGCTCGGGTATCAACCCGTCGATGGCCGGCTGCGCCTGGTTGACAATGCAGTCGAGGCCAGATGGCGCGAGGCCTCCGGCGCGAGCCCGCAAGGCCGCGAGAAAGGCCTCGCGCGAGGCCCCCGCGCCGCGCCTGACGAAGGTGAAACGTCTCGTCGTCGCCATGTCGCGTCCCTTCATGCCGGCGTCACGCTCAGCGGCAGCTTGCCGAGCGTGCGAAGCTGGTTATGGATCAGATATTCAGGCTCGCCGTCCGGTTCGATCGAGGCGGTGCGTGCCAGAAGCTCGGCCAGGATGCTCTCGGCCTCCATGCGCGCCACGTTTTGGCCAATGCAATTGTGGTCCTCGGCACCGAACGACATGTGGATGTTTGCGGTGTTGCGCATGATGTCGAAGGAGTCGGGGTTATCCCACTTGCGCGGATCGCGGTTGGCGGCGGTCGGAAAGGTGCCGATCTTGACGCCGCCCCTAAGCGCGTAGCCGCCGAGCTCGGTCTCGCCGGTGGTGCAGCGATAGACCACATGGTTCGGCGCCTCCAGGCGGATCGCCTCGTCGAAGACCGCGCGCTGGCGGCCCGGATTCTCCTTCAGCAGCGACCACTGGTCCGCGTTTTGCGCCAGAAGGCGGACGGCCGTGGAAATTCCGCTGATCGTGGTATCCATGCCGCCGCGCACGAGCGAACGGGTGATGTTGGACGCAATGCCCTGGCCGAGTTCGCCGGCGGCCTCGGCCTCGAAGAAGGAATGGGCGATCGAACCCGGCTCGACCGCGTCGCCCTGGCAGGCGGCCAGGAACCAGTCCATGAACGGTTCGCCCGCCCTCAGACCCTTGTGGTAGAGTTCGTTTTCAGGCCCGGTCTGGTTGAATGACATGTAGCCGATCGCACGGATGGCGTCCTCGTCGAAGCGGATACCCATCGCCTTGGGAAAGCCGCCGAACACCACTGGCTCGACCAGATCACGCAAGCCGTCGAAGCGGCCCATCTCCAGGATGCGATCAACGGCGGTCTTCGCCTTTTCCTGGAAAACGGACCGCCATTTGCGGATGACCAGAGGCGACATGATGCGGTTGGCGACCCTGCGCGTATCGGTGTGGCGCGGCGGATCGACCTCGACCAGGGCACTCGGCGGCCTGCCCCGAAACTGCGGATCGCGCGCATCGGTGATGCCGACGCCGCTCGACGCGGTGAAGCGCTGGAAGTCGGTGACGACCTCGCGAAGCTCGGCATAGCGGCCGACACCGTAGACGCCGTATTTCTCGAAATAGACCACCGGCGCCGTCTCGCGCAGATCGCGATAGAAGGGATGCGGATCCTCCAGCACGGCCATTGCATAGGGGTCGAGGTCGGTTACGGGCGGTTCGGGCAGATCGTCACGCAGCTTGGGAGCGGCCATCGAGGTTCTCCAAATTCTCGCCCGGTGATACGGGCGAACCTACCCGGCGTGCGTCCCCCCTTCTTGGGACCGCCGCGCGTCGTTCCCGCAAGAGGGACAGACGGGGACGACGCACGCTGATGGTATCGGACAGTTCGCGGGAGAGCCGGCATGAAACGTTTCGAAAAGCGCACCGCCATCCTGACCGGCGCCGGCGCCGGCATCGGGCGGGCGATCACCCAAAGGCTGCTGAGGGAAGGTGCGCGCGTCCTAGCCGTCGACAAGACGGTCGACGGGTTGAAGACACTGCCCGCGGGCGAACGCCTCGTGACCGACCATCGCGACGTGACGGAAGCCGACGCGCCGCAGGCGATCGTGGAGATGTGCCTGCGCCATTTCAGGGCGATCGACGTTCTGGTCAACAATGCCGGCGTCGGCCGCGCGCCGAGGCTGCACGACACCAGCGACGCCGATCTCGACCGCCATATCGACATCAATCTGCGCAGCATGTTCCGGCTGTGCCGCGAAGCCCTGCCACATCTCATCGGGTCGAAAGGCAATATCCTCAACATCGCTTCGGTGATGGGCACGCGTGGAATGGCCACGCAGGCGCCCTATGCGGCGGCCAAGGGCGGCGTCGTGGCGGTGACGCGCCAGATCGCGGCCGAATACGGTCCCGTCGGTGTCCGCGCCAACGCGATCGCGCCCGGCATGATCCTCTCTGCCGCCACGGCCGAACGGTTCGCAACCGGGGCCTACAAGGCACGGCTGATCGGCGTCACGCCGCTGCAGCGATACGGCGCGTCCGAAGAACTGGCCTCGGCGGCGGTCTTCTTCTGCAGCGACGATGCCAGCTACGTCACGGGCCAGATCCTGGCCGTCGACGGCGGCGCCTCGTCCAGCATCTATGTCAGCGACGAGGTGGCCGATCTGTGGGCGGCCAAGCACGACGCGGACGCGGCCTCTTAGAGATTCCGCTGGACGTCTCACGCCGCAAGGCGACCGCGTAGAGCGCCCCGGCCTCGCGAAACGGCCCGCCCTCGGAGGGTCACCACCAGGGGGACATACGCTTCGCCTGCGCGTGGGGCATGGTTGGGCAAGGTCAAGTACCATCGGGAGGATTCAGTCATGCCAATGAAAAGGTTCTTGTCGGTTGCCGCTGCGGCCGGCCTCGCAATGTCGTTCGCCTCGTCGGCGCTGGCCGATACGGTCACCATCCGCTACTCGAACTGGCTGCCACCGGGCTTCTTCCTGTGGGATGACGGCCTGAAGCCCTGGATGGACGAAATCGAGGAAGTGACCGAAGGCCGCGTCAAGGTTGAGGTCCTGCCGAAGGTCGTGGGAACCACCGCCAGCCAGTTCGACGTGGTGCGCGACGGACTGGCCGACATGGCCTTCATGGTCTCATCCTACACGCCGGGACGCTTCGTGCTGACACAGTTCGGCGAACTGCCGCTGCTTTCGAGCGACGCCAGGACGATCGCGCCAGTCTTCGACCGGCTCTTTCGCGAGCATCTGGAGTCGTTCGGGGAATTCGACGGCGTCGAGGTGCTGTCAATCTTCACGATCTCGCCGAGCCAGATCTTCACCAAGACGCGGCCGGTGACTTCAGTCGCCGACATGGAAGGGCTGAAGATGCGCAGCCCGACATCGGGCACGACCGCCTTTCTGGAACTGGTCGGCGGCGTACCCATCAACAAGCCGTCGACCGAAGCGTTCGAGATGCTCGCCACCGGCGTCATCGACGGCCAGCTCACCCAGGCCAACACGGTGGTCGGCTTCGGTCAGGCTGACCTTACGAAATACGGGCTGCTCCTGCCAGGCGGCGTCTCCAACGCCGTCAATCTCGTGGCGATCAACCCCGGCAAGTGGGCCGAGATTTCCGACGAGGACCAGCAGGCCATTCTGGACATCTCGCGCGAGAAGCTCGCCGCCACCGTAGGCGACATCTATTCCAAGGCCGAGGAAGCCGCCAACGAGGCCCTGCGCGAGGCGGGCTACGAATTGACGGAGGCAAGCCCCGAACTCGTCGCGGAGCTGCGCGAAATGGTCGAGCCGATCAACGAGGCCTGGTTTGCGCGGGCGAAGGAAAAGGGGCTCGAGAACCCAGAAGCCCTGCTCGCCGAATATCGCGAGGCGATCGCCGCCAGCCAATGAGGCGATACAGGGGACGCGCGGCCGCGCCGCGCCCATAAATCCAACTCAGAACCGGGAGACACAGATCCATGTTCAAACGCACAGCACTCGTACTGGCCACGGCACTGGCGTTTGCGCTGCAAAGCCTGCCCGCCTCGGCCGAAACCGTCACGATCCGCTATTCGAATTGGCTGCCGGCCAACTTCTTCCTGTGGGACGACATCATCGAACCCTGGCTGGCCGAGATCGAAGAAGTCACCGAAGGCCGCGTCAAGGTCGATGTTGCGCCGAAGGTCGTCGGAACGGCCGCCTCGCAATACGACGTGGTGCGCGACGGGCTTGCCGACCTTTCATGGATGGTGGCGGGCTATACGCCGGGGCGCTTCCCGATGGTCGAGTTCGGCGACCTTCCCCTGATCGGCCCCAACGCCGAGGGGCTGGCGCCGAATTTCGACCGCATCTATCGCAAGCATCTGGCCGACAAGAAGGTCTTCGAGGGCGTGTATCCGCTTTCGCTTCTGGTGATCACGCCGCTGCAGATGGTCACCAAGGGCACCGAGGTGAACTCGATCGACGACCTGTCCGGCCTGAAGTTCCGCAGTTCGTCGCCGACGCTGACGGAGGTGCTGAAACTGCTCGACGTGGTGCCGATCCTGAAATCGGCGGCGGAAGCCTACGAGATGCTGGCCACCGGCACGATCGACGGCCAAATCACCAATCTGAACACCATCCCCGGCTTCAACCAGCTCGACCTGATGGACGGCGTCTATCATGTGCCCGGCGGGCTCGCGAACGCGGTCATCATCATGGGGCTGAATGCCGACAAATGGGCGCAGATTTCCGAGCAGGACCAGAAGGCGATCATGGAGATCTCGGGTGACGTGTTCGCCAAGAAGGTCGGTGCGGGCTACGATGAGGCCGACGCCAAGGCGCTCGAAACCATGGCAGAAGCCGGCTATCACATGGGCAGGGCGACCCCGGAGCAGATCGAGCAGATCCGCGAAAAGCTCAAGCCGATCGAAGCGGCCTGGATCGAGAAGGCCGAGGCCGCGGGCCTGGATAACGCCGCTGGAATCCTCGACGAATACAAGGAGGCGGTCGCGTCCGACCCGGCGAGCCAGTAGAACCGGCAAAAGACTCTCGATGACAATGCGACGGCCGAGCCCCGCCCGGCCGTTCTCTTTGGACCGCGGTGAGGATCCGGCGCAGCCGACGATCATCGCAAAGGGCCGGCGACACCGCTGGCCACTAGGTGCGAACGCCGGTCGCGGTGCATGAGATAGAGCCCGCTCGCCACGATGATGCTGGCCCCGACCACCGTCCAGCGATCCGGCACGTCACCGAAGAGCATATAGCCGAAGAACAACGTCCACAGCATCTGCAGATAGGCATAGGGCGCGAGGGCGGAGGCCGACGCGATGCGGTAGGCGCGGATCAGGAGCCAATGGCCCGAGGCCCCGAAAATGCCGAGCGACAGGAGGATGACCCAATGAAGGGGACCGACCGGCAGGGAAGCTATCGCCGGGATCGCGGGAAGCATGCCCACCACGGCGACCAGCGCCGGCAGGAGCAGCAGCGTCTCCTGGCTCTCGGTCGCGCTCAGGAAACGGGTGAGAATGACGAAGACGCAATAGGCAAGCATGGCGCCGATCGCCAGCAGATGGCCGATCTGGAAAACGCCCATGCCGGGGCGCGTGATGACCATCACGCCGGCCAATCCGACGAGCACCGCCATCCAGCGGCGCCACTCGACATGCTCGCCCAGCAGCACGCTCGCGAGCACGGTGATCACCAGCGGGGCCATGAATATGATCGAAATGAACTCGACGAGCTGGAGCGACCGCAAGGCGGAGAAGGCCATCAGCCCCGACGAGAACAGCATCGCGCCGCGTAAGAGATGCGCCCACCAGCGACGGGAAAGGAACCTGCCCGGCTTCCACCAGGCGCGCATCAGAAGCACGGCAAGGATTGCGTGAACGACGAATCGCATCCAGCTCACGAAAGCCGGATGCATGCCCGCCAGGACCAGCGTCTTGGCGCCCGCGTCGGTGCAGGAAAACAGGAAGAACGCGCCGAACACGCACAGGATGGCAGCGAGCGGCGTGGCACCGCCGGCGGTGGGTGACTCGCTCATGGTCGGCACATCCTTGCCGCGAAGATCCTGGTGGGTGCGCAGATGTCCGGTCTGTTGCCCGCGTCAGGGCAAATGGGCCGCCGCGGCGGCCCTTCGCCGCGTTCTATTTGTTGGCGTAGAATTTCTGCGCCATGAGGCTTTGCGACAGGCCGCCGTCGCAGCAGACCTCCTGTGCGGTGACGAAGGACGCCGCCGGCGATGCCAGAAAGCACACCGTGTCGGCGAGTTCGGTCGCGACGCCGAGACGGCCGAGCGGGATCTTGGCCTCGCGGTCGGCGATGATCTCGGGACGCATGTTGGCGCGCGTCAGGGGCGTGTCGATCGTGCCGGGGCTGACCACGTTCACGCGGATGCCGTCCTGCGCCCATTCGAGCGCCATCTGCCGGGTCAGTGAGATCAGGGCTGCCTTGCTCGGTCCATAGGCGCCGCCATTGGGATAGCCGCGGCCGCCGGCGAGCGAGGAGATGTTGACCACCGATGCGGCCTTGCTCTTGCGCAGATGCGGTAGGCAGGCTCGAGCCAGCAGGAGCGCGCCGTCGACATTGACGAGGAACGAGGTGCGCCACTCGTCGAGCGAACAATCCTCCAGCGAACCTGGAAAGATGACGCCGGCGGAATTGACCAGGATGTCGAGTTGTCCGTAGGCGTCGATCGTAGCCTTGACCCCGGCATCGATGTCCGCCTGCGCCGAGACGTCCATGGCAACCGCCACCGCCTCGCCGCCCGCCTTACGAATGGCTTCGGCGACCGTCTCGGCCGGCTCCTTGCGGCGGTCGGCGACGACGATCCTGGCACCGTTCACGGCTAGCGTCTCTGCCGTCGCGGCGCCGATGCCGCTGCCGCCGCCGACGACCATCGCCACAAGCCCCTTCACCTGGGAATTGCTCAGCCAGTCCCGCGGGCGGGAATTCAGCTCGTCCTTCGATGCCATGAGGGCCTTCCTTCGATTGAACCATGCGGACGAAAACGGTCCGACCATGGCGTCGTAGGCGTTGGAGGAGTTATCATCTGTACCCGCGGCGTGGGACTTACGCCCGCCGCACGATGTCGTCCCGTACCCGCCATCAATGGAGAAGGCCATGACGCGGGCCGACGAATGGACGCCGGGCGACGCGACGGAGGCAGTCGTGCTCGCTTATTTCACATTGCTCATGCAGCGCGACCTCGACGGTTTCGAAGCCCTGTGGCACGAAGACGCCGTGCAAGAGATTCCCTTCCTGCCGGAAGGCTTCGGGGCCTTCGTCACGCCCTGTTTCGAAGGGTGCGGGGCGATCATGGCGCATTATCGCGCGGCCTTCGCCAACCGGCGCGACCATGTCTTTTCGATCAGTGCAGTGCATCGGGTTGCCGAAGCCGAGACCGTCATCGTGGAGGCGCAAGCACGCAGCCTGGTGGGTGAAACCGGCCGCATCTACGAAAACCGCTATGTGTGCGTATTCGAGCTTCGTGACGGCCGGATCGAACGGCTGCGGGAATATGTCGACCCGCTCGCCTTTACCCGGGCGTTCGCCGGCAGCTTTGACGACTATCGCTAGACTTCATCCCGCAGTCCAGAGCAAAGGTTCACGCGAAGGACAGCGCGGTCCGATGCACGACCTGTTTCAGCGCGAAGCTGCTCTGGATATTGGCGATGCCGGGAATGCGGGTCAGCGTCGATTTGAGAAAGCGCTCATAGGCGAACAGGTCGGCCGCGACGACGCGCAGCAGGAAGTCGCTGGAGCCGGTCATGAGATAGCATTCCATCACTTCGGGACAGGCGGTGACGGCGGCCTCGAATTCCTCGAGTTCGGTCTCGGACTGGCGGGTGAGCGTCACGTTGACGAAGACGTTCACCGGCAGGCCGACGATCACCTGATCGACATTGGCGGCGTAGCCGGTGATGACGCCATCGGCCTCCATCCGCTTGATCCGGCGCAAGCAGGGCGTTGCCGACAAGCCGACGCGTTCGGCCAGCTCGTTGATGGTGATACGCCCGTTATCCTGCAACTGGGCGAGGATCTTGCGGTCGATGGCATCAAGCGGCACGCGAGCATCCTTTCCTACGATCCGGGCCTATTGTTAGCTGGTTCCACCAATTCAGGTCTCTACTGCGCATAGTTTGCAGAGATTCACCATCGCTGTCGATTGTAGATTCGCCGATGACGATCGATTGGAGCGCGAAATGACACTGGCGGCGGAAACGGCCTACGACATCGATGCGGCACGCGGGGAACGGCTCGAGATGCTGCGCGACCTGGAACGGCGCGTGCTGTGGCTCTCGACCTGGATGATCCATCACGCCAATGCCGTGCGCGCGTCGCGGGACGGGCTGAAAGTCGGCGGTCATCAGGCTTCGAGCGCCTCTCTGGCAAGCCTGATGACGGCCCTCTATTTCCATGCGCTGCGGCCGCAGGACCGCGTGGCGGTCAAGCCGCACGCCTCGCCCGTCTTCCATGCCATCCACTATCTGCTCGGCAACCAGACGCGGGAGAAATTGATCCGGTTTCGCGGGATGGGCGGCGCACAATCCTATCCTTCGCGGACCAAGGACGCCGTCGAAGTTGACTTCTCCACCGGCTCGGTCGGCCTCGGCGTGGGGGCGACGCTGTTCGCCTCGCTGGCGCAGGACATGGTGATGGCGCGGAACCTGGCGCCGAAGGGCTACCAGCCCAGCCGCATGGTGGCGCTGATGGGCGACGCCGAACTCGACGAGGGCAACATATTCGAGGCGCTGCTGGAGGGTTGGAAGCACGATGTCCGCAATCTGTGGTGGATCGTGGACTATAATCGCCAGAGCTTGGACGGCGTCATCAACGACCAGCTTGCACCCAAATTCCTGCGCCTGTTCGAGAATTTCGGCTGGCGCACCGTCACGCTGAAATACGGAGCCAAGCTCGAGGCCGCCCGCTCGGGGCCGGCAGGAGAGGCACTGCTCGACTGGATCGACAATTGTCCGAACCAGCTCTACTCGGCCCTGTCTTTCAAGGGCGGCGCGGCGTGGCGCGAGCGGCTGAAGATCGACCTGGCCGAAACCGGCGGTATCAGCGAATTGCTAGACGGCCAGGACGACGGCGCGCTCGGCGAACTGATGTGCAATCTCGGCGGTCACGATCTGGAGTCGATCCTCGACGCGTTCGCGGTGGCCGACGACGAACGGCCGACACTGTTTCTCGCCTATACGATCAAGGGACACCGGCTGCCGCTGGCCGGCCACAAGGACAACCATGCCGGGCAGCTCACCGCCTCCCAGGTCGCCGGTTTCCGCGAGACGAGCGGCGTGGCGGAAGGACGCGAATGGGAGCCGTTCGAGGGCATGCGCCATCCCGAGGCGCGCGTGCGCGCCTTCCTCCGTGACGTGCCCTTCGCGGCGCGCCCGCCAGCACGCCCCGTCGACGCGATCCCGGTGCCTACGATCGAAGTTCCGCAGGGCCAGACAGTGTCGACGCAGGAAGCCTTCGGCAAGATCATGACGTCGCTCGGGCGCGACAGCGGCGCGCTCGCCGAACGCATCGTCACCACTTCGCCCGACGTCGCCGTTTCGACCAACCTGTCGGGCTGGGTCAACCGGCGCGGCCTGTTCAACCGCTTCCAGAGCGCCGACATCTTCCACGCCGAAAAGGTTCCTTCGGCGCAGAAATGGCAGGGCCAGCCGAGCGGGCAGCATTTCGAGCTGGGGATCGCGGAGAACAACCTCTTCCTGATGCTGTCGCAGCTCGGGCTGGCGCATTCCTTCTTCGGCGCGCGGCTGTTGCCGGTCGGGACCGTCTACGACCCCTTCATCAATCGCGGCCTCGATGCGTTGATCTATGCCTGCTACCAGGACGCCCGGTTCATGCTGACAGCCACGCCGTCGGGCCTGACGCTGGCGCCAGAAGGCGGAGCGCACCAATCCGTCAACACGCCCCTGATCGGCATGGCCCAGGACGGGCTGACCTATTTTGAGCCTGCATTCGCTGACGAATTGGCCACGATCATGGAATGGGGGTTCGGCCATATGCAGGCCCCCTACGGCGGCTCGGTCTATCTGCGCCTGTCGACCAGGCCGGTCGAGCAGATGCCGCGCACGCTGGACGCCGAGACCCGCGCCGCGATCGTGGCCGGCGGCTACTGGCTGCGCAAGCCCGCGCCCGGCACGTCGCTGGCCGTCGCCTATTGCGGCGCGCTCGCGCCCGAGGCAATTGAGACGGCTGCCGCCATGGCGGAAAAGCGCCCCGGTATCGGAGTTCTGGCCATCACCTCGCCCGACAGGCTGTTCGCGGAGTGGACCGAGGCCTGCCGCGCGCGCCGCAGCGGGCACCACGAGGCCGACTGCCATGTCGAGCGCCTGCTCGCCGCCCTGCCCCGGGACGCAGGAATCGTGACGATGCATGACGGACATCCGGCCGCGCTCGCCTGGCTGGGCAGCGTCGCGCGCAATCCGGTCCACCCGCTCGGCGTCGACCGTTTCGGACAGTGCGGCGACCTCGGCGACCTTTATAGTGCCTACGGGCTGGACGCCGAAGCCGCGATCGAAGCGGGACGGGAAGCCGAGCGGCGCTTTTGAAAGCTTCAGGACGCCGGCGCGCCGGCGTCCCGTTTGGCACTGACGGATGCGGCAATGTCACGGGCGGCGATATAGCCGAAGGTCAAGCCCGGACCGAGGCTCGATCCGCCCGCGGGGTAGAGTCCACTGGTCATCGAATTCATGTCGAGACCGACCGCATAGAGCCCCTCGAAGGCCGAACCGTCGGCGCGCAGCACGCGGGCCCGCTCGTCGGTGCGCAGGCCGGCGACCGAACTGAGATCGCCCGGCAGCAATGCGATGGCGTAGAAGGGCGGCTTGACGATCGGCGCCAGCGACGGGTTAGGTTGGTTCTCGGCATCGCCCCGGAAACGTGAATGGGCATCGTCGCCGCGCTTGAAATCCGGATCCTCTCCCTTCGCCGCGTGTTCGTTGAAGCGGGCGACCGTCGCGGCGAGCGTGTTGCCATCCACGCCGATGCGCTCGCCGAGCTCGCGGATGGAGGCGGCCTCGATCAGATAGCCGTTCCTGACCCAGGGCCGGACCGGATAGGGGAAGGGCCGCGCCAGCCCCATCCCGTAGCGCCTGAGGAATGCCCGGTCGGCGATCATGTGGACCTTCGACAGTCCCTTTTGCTGCATCGTCATGACAAAATTCTGGTAGGAATCGGCCTCGTTGACGAAGCGTCGCCCGGAAGGATCGACCGCGATCGAGCCGGGCATGTAGCGATCGATCATAATGTGGGGGAACTTCCGTTCCGTCCCGTCGGCGTCGCGGATCATCGAAACGGGCGTGAAGATGCCGTTGGCGGGATTGTTCTCAACCAGTTGCGCGCCCGCCGCGACGCCCATAGCGATGCCGTCGCCGACATTGCCCGCCGGCTGGAGCGAGACATGATGTTCGGCCAGCGGCATGAACTTCTCGCGCATCTCGGCATTGGCGCCGAAACCGCCGCTGGCCAGGACGACCGCCCGCTCCGCGACAAGGCTCATATTGGCACCGTCCCTGTTCACGACCAGCCCGACCACGCGGCTGTCCTCGACCAGCACTTCGTGCGCGGCCGTGTTTCGCCACAGCGTCACGCCGGCGTCGAGGGCGGATTTGAAAAGCCGGCCGGCCAGCGCATTGCCGCTGACGAGGCGGGTGCCGCGGCCATGCATCAGTTTCTGGCGCGCATAGCGCGTGACCATCCGCGTCGTGTGCACGAAACCCGAAAAGGTGCGGAACGCCTTGCGCAGGGGAACAATGTCGGCGCCGGCGACCTGCATGCTGGAGAACACGGTGAGCACATCGAGGGGCTGGCGCAACTGGTTCAGCCGCTCGCCGAGTTTCGTGCCGTCGAATTCGCGGGCGAGCACGCCGCGATGATGCTTCGACCCCGGATTCCAGGGCAGGTAGTCCGGCGTCGGTACGGCGACGAAATCGAGTTCGCTGTTGGCTTCGAGGAAGCGCAGCATTTCGGGCCCGTTGTCGAGGAACGCTTCGATCTTGGCAGCATCATAGTGATTGCCCAGCGTGGCGCGCAGATAAATCTCGGCTTCCTCGCGGCTGTCCTCGACGCCGGCTTCCTTCATGTGATGATTGTTCGGTATCCATGCGACGCCGCCGGAATAGGCGGTCGTGCCGCCGAAGACGTCGGTCTTTTCCACGACCAGAACCGACATATCGAGGCGGGCGGCGACGATCGCCGCCGTCATGCCGCCAACGCCGGACCCCACCACGATCACGTCGAACTCGCTCAAACCCGGAACCCCATCAATAAAGGCCGCATCGCGCGATTGCGCGACGCAGACAGATTGAACAAAAGGATCGACCGGCGCCGGCAGGAATACCGACAAGCCGATCCGGCAATGCGGGATCTCACTGGCTGGTCGCGCTCGCCTGACGAAATTCCTCGAGCACTGCCGCGGGATCCTCTAGCCCGCTTTCCCTGGCCTCCGCGATCCAGGTCTGGTCAACGGGCGCCAGCTTTGCTTTCAGCGCCTCGATGAATTCGGCATCGGCGGTGTGAACCTCGGTGCCGAGAGACTTGACGAGTTCGAGCGCCTTGTCGCTGGAGGCATCATAGGCCGCGCCGATGATACGCGCGAACGCCTCGCCGGAGATTTCGGTGATCGCCTGTTGATCCTCGGGCGAAATGGAATTCCACTTATCGTCGTTCATCGCCAGCAGGAGCGTCGAGTTGGACAGTCCGCCCTCGATGAGCAGGCCCTGCTTGAGCATGTCTTGCATGTTGGCGACCGGAATGTTCTCGAGAATGACGAGACTTCCGTCGATGACGCCCGTGGACAGCATCTCGAAGGCCTCCGAACTCGACTTGAGGATAGGCGTGGCGCCGAGAAGCTGCAGGGCGGCGGTTGTCGTCTCCGAGACGCTCCTGATCTTCAGCCCGGCGAAATTGTCGATCGAGCGAATGGGCTTCTTCGTCGTGAAGACATGACCGGGCGATACCGTGAAGGTCGACAGCGCATGCACGCCCTCATACTCGTCGAGCGGCGCGAAATGCTTCTCGTACATGCGGTGGAAGGCCGGCGACATGATCTCGGCCTTGTTTCCAAGGAAAGGCAGACCGCCGATCTCCGCCAGCTTAAAGCGGCCGGGCGTATAGCCGATCACGATATAGCCGACATCGGCGAGCCCGTCGCGCACGACGTCATACTGGCTCTGCGGCGATCCGACCACTTTCGGCAGCATCTCAACCTTGACGCGCCCCTCCGTGACGTCCTCGATACGGTCGAAATAGGGAAGCAAAACGTCCTGATTTACCCAACTCGACGTGGGCAGCCAGGATGAATAGTTTAAGACGACCTGCTCGGCGTGTGTGACATTTGCAGAAAATGCCATGGCGATGGCGCCTACAAGGAACCTTGCACTTATAGAAAGCATCGTACTACTCACTTTTTCTTCTGAATATTTGGCATCTTTCAATACAATACATAGCCCGCGCAAGATGACTGTCCCTCACTAAAGGGACTGCGTCCAGCGCCCCCGCGGCACAAGGTTACTGCGATCGCGGCCAAAGGGCTCGCGGCGGATCGGGAATTGGCGGATGCGTTTCAACGGCAAAGTCGTAATCGTGACCGGAGCCGCGTCGGGCATGGGCCTGGCGGCGGCGGAACTCTTCGCCGCCGAAGGAGCCGTCGTTGCCATCAATGATCTCGACCGAGACCGTGTGGCCGAGGTGGCGCGCGATATCACCTGCTCCGGAGGCAAAGCCGTCGAGATTGCCGGCGACGTGTCCGACCGTGCCTTCGGTGAGGGCGCCGTCGACGAGGTGATCGCGCGGCACGGGCGCATCGACGTCCTGCTCAACGTCGCCGGCTATGCCGCCCATGGCGCGGCCGAGGACTATGAGGAATGGGAGCGGATGGTGGCCGTCAACATGACCGGTCCCTACCGCCTCGCTCGCCATGTCGCCAAGAAGAGCATGATCCCAAACCGTTCGGGCGCGATCGTCAACATCTCGTCCCTGTCGGGGATGGTGGCCCATCCCTACGACATCGGCTACATCGCCGGAAAGCACGGCCTGGTTGGCGTAACGAAATCGCTGGCCGTGGAATGGGCCCGGTACAATATCCGCGTCAACTGCATATGCCCGGGCTTCACCATGACCGGCATCTTCGCGGCGGTCGAAAAGAAGGAGCCCGAAAAGTTCAAGACGCGCGCGCGCCACGTGCCGCTGGGTCGAGCTGCCGTGCCGCGTGAAATCGCTTCGGTCATGGCCTTCCTGGCCTCGGACGACGCATCCTACGTCACCGGCCTGATCATGCCCGTCGACGGCGGCCAGATGGCGCTGTCGTCGGGCTGGCTGCCGCCGGAGGTTGCGGCGGCTCCCGTATGACCGGCAATCTCGACACGACCGGGCGCTGCCTGTTCGAGTTGAGATTCGAGCAGATCGCTCCTGGCCGCGCCGTTTCGGAACTGGTCGAGTGGTATCGAAAAGCGATGTCGGACGGGGGCGAGCCGTCCCTTTGGTCCCGCCATTCCATTCCCACGCCACTGGAAATGTCCTGCGTCGTCATCGGCCCGCACTCGATCATCACGCTTTACCGCTGGAACAGCCTAACCGAACGGGAAAGCAGCTTCGGCCGACTATTGGAGAGCGGCGACGCCCCGGCGATCGTACCTGGCGCGGAAGGAAGTCTCCTGCGGGAGGCGGAAAGCTGGATACTCGCGGGCGCGCCGGCGGGCGAGGCGCTGGTCGAAGCCGGCGCCCCCAACGCGACCGACAAGCTGCAGGAACTGCGTATCCAGCAAGTCCTCAACGGCTCCAGCACGGAGGCCGCCGAAACCCTCACGCGCCATGAACTGTCCATGGCGATCGAACGCGGGGCGCGGATTCGCGGCGTCTACGAACTCGCGATCGGCCCGGAACGACCGCTGCTGATATCGTTCCTTTCCTGGAATGCAAAAACGCCACCGGAGCGCGCCTGGGCCGAGATCGATGCAGCACAGGCCGACCAGCGCGACGCCGAACGCCAAAAGCACCAGCGCCGGCTCGTCGGGATTTCGCGCCGCTATCTGATGCGCCCGCTACGCAACGGCGGCTTCGAGGGAGCGGTCGGGTAGATGGCGCGACCGTCTACGACACCGCCAGACGGCGACGGCGCGGGTCTCGGCCCCTACTACGAACTGCGCCTCTACGAGATGCGGCAAGCGCGCCTGTCGGCGTTTCACGACCTCATGGGCCGACAGGTGCCGCCTCTTTTCGCCCGGCATGGCGTTAGTCCGCCGCTGGCCCTGTGGGAGGGACATGCGGGACCATTTGCGCCGCTCTACGGCTATCTGCTGCGCTGGTCGAACCTCGACGAGAGGATGCGAGCTTGGGGCGCCTTCTACAGCGATAGCGATTGGATCGCGGCGATGACGCAGAACTATGCCGGGCAACAGCGCGTGGAGCGCGCGCATATCTCCTTCATGAAAGCGGCACCGCTATGGGAACGGTTCCGCCCTGCGACCGACGCGGAAGTGGACGGCATCTACGAATTGCGCCGCTACGATCTGCGCGGGCTGCCAAAAGAGGCGAGCAGTTCCGCCATCGGCGACGCGCTCGATGCCGATCGCGATGGCGGCGGCAAGGTAATGGGCGTCTTCGAGCCGGTGATCGGCACCTTCGCGCCGCAGATCGTCACTTTCGTGGCCCGGGCCGACGAATGCCTCGGGGCCGGCGATCTATCCGGCGGGACCGCGTTCCGCGCACTGCCGCCATTCGACTCCTTCCTGCTGCGCCCACCCGATTACGGCAAGGCCCGAGAGGGTTTCGCGCCGCGCCAGACGGGACCCAACGCCAAGGCGCCGCCGCGCGCCGCGGGCACAGCCGACAAGAACACTAACGGGAGTGACACGCCGTGACGTCGACCGCACGAACCGCAAGCCCGTCCCCAGCGGGAGAAAAGACACCGCCGCTCCTCGACGTCGACCCCTATTCCGGTCCCGTCCTGGCCGATCCCTACCCGTTCTTCGAAACGTTGCGGGAAACCGCGGCGATCGTCGAACTCGAGACCTACGGCGTCTATGTTACGGGCCGTTACGAGGAAACCAAAATCATCCTCAACGATCACGACCGCTTCACCGCCAAGGCAGGGATCGGGATCCACGACATCCGAAAACCGGGTAAGTTCCGCATTCCCAACCGGCTGCTGGAAAACGATCCGCCCTCGCATACGAGTATACGCGGCGTGCTGACGCGCATCCTGTCGCCGATCGTGGTGCGGCGCTGGCGCGAGCATTTCGAGAAGGAGGCGGTCATCTTCGCCGACCGGCTCGTGGAGAAGGGGCAATTCGACGGCGTCGAAGATGTCGCCGAATCCTACGTGCTGCACGTCTTTCCCGAAGCGGTGGGGGTGGAACTGCCGCGCAGGGAGGCGCTTGCCATTGGCGAGATGAGCTTCAACCAGGCAGGGCCCGACAACGAGCTGCATCGGGCGGCGGTCAAGAAGGCCGAGCCCTATCTCGACTGGTACGACAGGAGCGCGGAGCGCGAATCGATGCGACCGGGCTCAATCGGCGAGATGCTTTTCGAGGCGGAAGAGCGGGGCGAACTGGAGGAAGGCGTCGCCACCAACATGGCGCGTGTCTTCGTTCGCGGCGGCATGGACACGACCATTGCCGGCATCGGCTTCACGCTCAACCAGCTGGCGCGAAATCCCGATCAATGGGCGATCCTGAAAGCCGACCCCTCGAAGGCGCGGCAGGCGTTCGAGGAAGCGATCCGCCACGAATCGCCGTCCTACGTAAATTTCCGCACCACGACGCGCGAGACCGAACTGTCCGGCTATCATCTGGCGGCCGACACCAAGATCGGCATTTTCTCGGGCTGCGCCAATCGCGATCCGCGCTTCTGGAAGGAGCCGGAGCGCTACGACCTCACCCGCGACACGGCCGGCATCCATGTCGCGTTCGGGTTCGGCACTCACAATTGCATTGGCCAGATGATCGCGCGGCTGGAGGCCGAATGCATCCTGAAGGCGCTGGCCGAGCGCGCCGAGTCGATCGAACTGACCGCGGAGCCGAGCTACCGGCCGGTCAACCAACTCAGAACGCTCGCGGAACTGCCGCTCAAGGTCACGCCGCGCAAAGCCGCGTGACGGACAAACAGCAATACCAGCCCCTGGAAAGGAATGTCGATGAGTAGTGCGAGGTCGGCCGAGGAAGTCATCGAGCTTTATTTCGAACGCGCCTGGAACGCCTGCGAGGCCGAACTCGTGCGCGAGATATGCGCCGATCCGGTGACGCGGCACTATGCCGAGAAGACCGTCCCGATGAGCCATGACGAACAAATCGATCGCATCCGGCAGCGTCACGCCACCAATGCGCCCGCCTTCAAGGCGATCGTGCGCACATCCGATGGAACGCATGTCACCACGGTTTGGAACAATGTCTACGCCAATGGCAACAAGACCTGCGGCATCGAGGTGTTCAAGGTCGTCGACGGGCGCATCACGGATGTGTGGAACCCGCTGACGATCGACAAGGGCAACTGGGCCTGAGCGGCTCAACCGAAGCGGGGCTGACCGAGTCCGGTCAGGTCATGCGCGCGGCGACTTCCTCCTCGAGCGTCGGAACCGCGCGCAGCTTCATCGCCGCATCCAGGTCGAGCGTCTTCCACCTGACCGACAGGCCGGCGATCCGTTGGCGCACGCCGTAGATCCGGTAGGCGTTGAAAAGCCAGTAGAAATTCGGGTTGCGCACCTTCACGCCGCTGACGCGCTCGTAATGCACGATCGTCTCCTCCTCGGAGAGGAATCCGCCGAGGTCGGGGGCGTGCCTGTCGCCTTCATGGGCGAGAAGCTGGAGGTGGCGGTGCGCGAACAGGAAAAAGGTGATGTCGAGCTCCGGCTCGCCGACCGTGGCCAGTTCCCAGTCGAGCAGCGCAACGGGTTCGAAATCGCGATAGATAAAATTGGCGAAACGGGCGTCGCCCCAGTTGAAGGTCACCTCCTCCTCGCGCGGCGCGTTCAGTTCGAGCCAGCGGCGCAGTTCGTCGACGATCCTGACATCGGCGGGCGGCAAAAAGGTGGAACCCCAATCATAGAGGCCCGCCCAGTGCTCTATGTTCTGCTCAATGCAGGAGCGGTTGCGATCCGGCCACTGATAGACGTCTAGGCCGCGCGCACGCCAGTCCACCGACGGCAGGCGGGCGATTGTCTCAACGGAAGCGAGCCACATGCGCCGACGCTGTTCGTCGGCCGCCTCGTGAACCCAGCCCGACCTGAGATAGATTGGCCTGTCACTCGGGGTCCAGCCCTCGACATAATCCATCAGATAGAACGGCCTGCCGAGCAGCCCGGGGTCCGGTTCCAGCCAGCGGCCGGCGACGACCGGGTAGCCGGCGATCCCCTGCAACGCTTGGACGGTGGCGAACTGCAAGCCGATGTCGTAATCTCGCAGCAGCGCCTCGCCGCTTGGCGGCAACCTCAGGATCAGCTTCTCGACCTCGGCACCCGGTGCACGGCGTAAGGTCAGCCGGTAGGTCTCGTTCGACCATCCGGTGCCCGAGGTGGCCGACGAGATCTCCTCGACGACCGCCTCGCCATAGCCGGGCCGCTTGCGCAGCCATTGCTGGATCAGCGGACCCAGGTCGGAAGTGTCGTCTTCACCCTCGAATATAGGCACCCTGTCCGTCCTCCCCTGCCGGCCGGGTCACGGCGCGTCCCACACCTTTTTTCTCAGCCGCGCCGCATAGTCCGCGTTCCCCGTCGCCGCGGCCGCATAATCCTCGACGCTCCCCCAATTGCGCTCTATCGCCTCGAAGGCCGTTTCCAGATAGGCCGCATCAGCGGCAAGCGCCGGCGCCATGACTTCGGGCGAAAGCCGCAGCGCGCCCTCATAGGCGTGATCCCAGAGATCGTTGGTCAGCAAATAATCGGCGACGATTTCCGCGCGCCCGACACCCAGAAGGCTCAGCACCAGCGCCGCCATGAAACCGGTCCGATCCTTGCCGGCTGTGCAGTGGATCAGCAAAGGCCCGTCCGCCTGGAGGATCACGGCGAGCGCGGCACCGAAATCGCGCGTCGCCTCGGTGGCGAAGCGGCGATAGATGAAATGGATCCTCTCGCGCATCAGGTCGGGCGTGACGCGACGACCATCCGATAGCTCCATCGAGGTGAAGGAGCCGGGTTCGACCGGAGCCGAGCAAATGTTCAAGAGCCCCTTGGCCGGCAGCGCTTTGAGGCGTTCCTGGCGGCCACGCAAGTCAACCACCTTCGAGATACCGAGTGCGCTGAGGCGCGCCAGTCCGGGCGCGCCGATGCCTCCCAGATGCGCGGAACGGAAGAACAGGCCGCGCGGCAGGGCGCGGCCATCAACCGTCGCATGGCTGCCGAAATCGCGGAAATTGGAAATGCCGGGCACCAGCAGCACTGGATTGTCGGCCATTTCGTCCGTCACGGCCGTCGCACCTCAGGGTGCCAGTAGCAGCGAGCCCGAATAGCGCGCCGCCTCGACATCGGCATGCGCGCTGGCTGCTTGCTCAAGCGGATAGACCTTGTCGACGCGCGGGCGCAGCACGCCTTGCGCGACCAGTTCGAACAGTTCGGCGGCCACGGCACGCAAGGCGGCGGCGTCGGGGATATGGCCGGTCACGCCGGCGCGGGCGACCGAGAGGGAACGCAAGGCCATGCGTTGGATGTCGACCGGCGCCACAGGGCCTGAAGCGTTGCCGTAATTGATGGCCTTGCCGAAGTGGCTGAGCACGTCGAGCGACCGTTCGAATGTGTCCTTGCCGACGCCGTCATAGACGACGGTGACGCCGTCGGGCGCGATCTTGTTCACCGCCTCGACGAAATCGGCTTCGCGGTAGAGGATGACGTGAGCGCAGCCATTGTCGCGGGCAATTGCTTCCTTGGCCGGCGAACCGACCGTGCCGATGACCGTGGCGCCGAGTGCCGACGCCCATTGGCAAAGAAGGGAGCCGACGCCGGCCGCGGCGGTATGGACCAGCACAACCTCGCCCTTGGCCGGCTTGTGAAGCCGGTTGACGATGAGGGAGGCGGTGCTGCCCTTGAGCAGGATCGCGGCGGCCTGTTCGTCGGTCACCGATGCCGGGACCGCCACCAGCCGGTCTTGCGGAACGGCGCGCAATTCGCAATAGGCGCCGGTATCCTCGAAGAACTGGCCATGCATGCCGGCATAGGCGACACGGTCGCCGACGCGGAAATCGGTGACGCCCTCGCCGATCTCCTCGACAATTCCCGCGGCCTCGTTGCCCGGGATCAGCGGGAAGCCGACATCAAGGCCGCCGCGGATGGTCTTGTAGAAGCCGCCACGCCGCACGTTGATGTCGGAAAAGTTTATTCCGATCGCCGTATGGCGCACGATCACGGTTCCGGGCGTGGCGACCGGCCCGGGGATCTCTTCCCAGGCCATCACCTCCGGACCACCGTTCTGGTGAATTCGAATGGCGTACATGACTACTCCGGTTGGGCGCCGGCGGCGCCTTCAGGCCGCGCAATAGTGGCGCCGCCGGCCCGATCGTCTGTCCCCCTCGCCCGTTACTGACAGCCTTCGCCTCATGAAGCACTTCTGGTCACGGATCGTGGAAGATGCCGCGGCATCGACCGGGAAGAGGAAGCTCATTCAATGAAGATCACCCGTATCGAGATCGTCGCACTGGATCAGCCGCATAAGGGTCGGCTGATATTCGCCACGGGACCCACGCCGGCGGCGAATAACTTCATCCTGATGAAGATTCACACCGACCAGGGCCTCGTCGGCATCGGCAGCTCCTACAGCTTCCCGGATGCTCCGCTTTTGAAATCGGGGGTTTCGCGCGAGGGGGCGATGGTCCTGATGAAGGATCTCGCCGCGATGCTGATCGGCGAGGACCCGAGGCGGACCCACCATCTTCTCAACCGGCTCGAAACGGCGATCGGCGGCTGGTTCAGCGAGAACTGGTACGTGCTCGGCACCTTCGACTGCGCACTTTACGACCTGAAGGGCAAGATCGTCGACGTGCCTGTCTACGAGCTTCTGGGAGGCATACAGCGCGAGCGCATACCGCTTGAACATATTCAGAGCTTCCTACCGACCCCCGAGGAAGCGGCCGAGGAAGCCAAGCGCTACATCGACGCCGGCTTCAGCTCGATCAAGCTGCATGTCAACGCCGATCCGAAGAACGCGCTTGCCCGCTTCAGGGCGATGCGCGAAGCGCTCGGCGCCGGAATTCCTATCGGCGTCGACATGGGCATGGCCTACAGTCTGTCGGGCGCCCTGAAGACGATAGAGCGGCTGGACGAACACGATCTGAACTTCGTCGAACAGCCCCTCCCGGCGTATGACGTGGAAGGGCAGGTGCTGCTGCGGCGCAAGAGCCGCGTGCCGATACTGGCCGATCACGGCGCGATGTCAGTGGCCGAAGCATATGCCAGCATCAAGAGCGGCGCCTATGACGGCGCGCACTGCCTGCTTTGCCGCGTCGGCGGCGTGCATAGGGGCGTGAAATGGGCGGACCTGATGGACATCGCCTTCGTGGACTACCAGATCTGTAACCAGGGTAACACGATCGCTGCGGCGATCGGCGCCCATTTCGCCGTCACGCGCAAGAAGTCAGACCGCTTCAACGACGAGCTCGGCCTGTTCCTCTACCTGCACGGAACGACCGACACGGCCTCGATAACGGACGACATCGTGCGCGACCCCGGCTTCACGATCGAAGGCGGCGAACTCCACTCGCCCCGAGGCCCAGGGCTGGGCGTGGAACTGGATGACGCTATGGTCGAGCGCTACCGCTCAAAAACACTCGACACGATCATGGTGAGCCGGAGGATGTAGCGGAGCAACCTCATGGCGCCCCCTTCCTGCCAAATCCCCTGAAGCAGGCCGCCTAAACTCGCCGCACAAATGCTGAAATGTGTTTCCAAAGGGAGCATCTGAAAATCCTGCCGCGACCGGTGCTTAGCTGCCGTGGGACGCGCAGGTTCAAGCCGAGCAAGCGCCAGCCCCAGCCGACCACCATCCGATAGACTGTCCGGCCGTTCTGCGGCAGAAGACTGCAGTTCTCCATCGAGGAGATCAACGCCTGCCACGTTCAGATAGGGCTTGGCAAACCGCCGGAGGCTGACCAGAAAAGGCCGCCGTTCAGATACCGATCAAGGCTGCAATAGAGGGCACGAGCGCGATACGCCAGACGGTGCCGAGGATCATCATTGTTCTCGGCCCGTCAACACCCTTGCCCATATAACAACCAGCTCTTCGTTGATGGCTTGCCCAAAGCCGCTGAACAGCAACACAGCGAAAGGCAGGTCGAACTGAAGATCGTGCATGGATGTGAAGGAACTTGCGCATATCCGCCTGAAGGTGCGACTCCGCTTCAAACTGGGTCCCTTCTTTGCAGGTAACTGGTCTGTTGCGTGGAACGCACGTCGGTGGTGGCTTTCGTGCAACGCGCATCAGACGCCGCAATGGGAACCGAAATCATGACAATGGGAAAAACATTCAATCGATCCGGTGGCATGAATCGCCGTGATTTTCTTCGTACTTCGGCCATGATGGCGACCGGTTCCGCAATGGCCGGCGCTTTTGTCAGCTTCGGGCCGGCTCGAGCGGCCGGCACCAAGGCCATGTTGGTGCAATACGACTGGCTGCTCGGCAACGGCCAGATCGGCGACATCGTCGCCAAGGCCAAGGGCTACTTCGCCGAGGAAGGTCTCGACGTTCAGCTGGGCGGCGGAGGTCCGAACGCCCAAACACTTCCGCCGCTACTGACCGGTCAGGCGACCGCGGCGCAGATGACCAGTTCGCAGACCGTCCTCGCGCACGGCGCCGGCCGCCCGGTTATGCTGTTTGCTTGTGGATATCAGTACACCCCATATGCCTACTTCTCGAAGTCGTCTTCCCCGATCCGCACGCCTCAGGACCTCGTCGGCAAGACCGTCGCGCTGAACCCCAACGGCCGCTTGACCCTGCAGATAATCATGAGCCTGCACAACATCGAGCCGGACAGCGTCAAGACGATCACGCAAGGCGCAGACATGACCGCGCTGTTGGTCGGCCAGGCCGATGCCGTGACGGGCTTCCTCACCAACACCACCGCGCTCGGGGTGCTGGGCGAGGACCGAGTGGTGATGACCGCTGAGTCCGCGGGAGCCCTTGGTTATGCCAACGCCTATCTCACCACGCCTGAGGTCTTCACTTCGGAGCAAGAAAGCCTGACGAAGTTCATCCGCGCCTGCGGCAAGGGTTGGGGCTGGGCCTTCGAGAACAGGAAGGAAGCCGTCGACCTGATGTGCGACGCCTTGCCGAACCTAGACCGCGCGGTTGAGCATGCCACCGTGGACACCGTCATGAGCATCGCCTTTGGACCGGACACCAAGGCCAATGGCTGGGGCTGGTTCGACAACAAGAAGCTGCAGAAACAGATCGACACATTCGACACGGCCAAGGCCTTCGAGGTGCGCAAGCCGGTGCTGAGCGAGGTTTCGTCGCACGCGATCCTCGACGCCACCGCTGACGCTCGTCCAAGACTCGGCTGATGTCGGCAATCCGGGTATCGGGGGTGGACGTCGCGTTCACCACCGCCTCGGGGCCGATCCAGGCCCTTAGCGACATTGCCATCGACATCGCGGAAGGACAGTTCTGCGTGCTGATCGGTCCTTCCGGCTGCGGCAAGTCGACGTTTCTGAGGGTCATCGCCGATCTGCAGGCGCCCGACCGGGGCGAGGTTCAAGTGTTCAGCGGCAATGCCGCCGAAGCACGCCGCGCGCGGCGGATATCGTTTGTCTTCCAAGAGGCGACGCTGCTGCCCTGGCGCAGCGTCATCGATAATGTCCGCCTGCCGCTTCAAGTCGGCAACTGGAAGTCCGTAGGCAGGCCGCATCGCGATCCGAACGAACTCGTGCAGCTGGTTGGGCTCGGCGGCCGGGAATCGGCGCTGCCCCACCAGCTATCGGGTGGCCAACGGCAGCGTGTGGCCATCGCGCGCGCGCTCGTCACGCGACCCGACGTTCTGCTGATGGACGAACCCTTCGGAGCGCTCGACGAAATCACGCGCGAACGCCTCAATGACGAAATGCTCAAGATCTGGCAGGAGACGGGAACCACCATCGTTTTCGTCACGCACAGTCTGTCAGAGGCCGCCTTCCTCGGCCAGTCGGTCGCCGTGATGGCCGCGCATCCGGGGCGGATGTCAAAGATCGTCAACCTGGACGGCGAGAAGCCGGCCGGCGCCATCGATCGCAGCTCAAGCAGGTTCTTCGACATCACGTCGGACCTCCGGCGGCACCTCGAGACAGCGGAAGGGATGGCAATGACATGATGACCATCCTGCGGCCGATCCTTGGACTTTCGTCGCTGGTGCTCGCATGGGCGCTCGCTGTCTGGCTCTTCAACGTGCCGAACTACATCTCGCCCGGACCCCTCGGCGTGGCCAAGGCGTTCAGCAACAATTTCGGCGCCCTGGTCAAAAACCTGGTGCCGACGATGGAGGCCGCCGTAGGCGGCTTTCTAATCGGCAATTTCGCCGCCATCTGCATCGCTACCGTCTTCGTGCACTGGACCCGCGTGCGCGAGATCTACCTGCCGGTCGCCGTCTTCTTCAACACCATCCCGATCATCGCCCTCGCGCCAGTGCTGATCTTGATCTTTGGCCTCGGGATCACCTCCAAGATCATGGTGTCGGCCATCGTCTGCTTCTTCCCGATGTTGGTGAACATGATCCGTGGCTTCGAGTCGGTCTCCTCGTCGGAATTGGAACTGATGCGGGTGATGTCGGCCTCGCGCAGGGAAGTTTTCTTCAAGCTGAGGCTGCCGCGTTCGGTGCCGTTCCTGTTCGCGGCGCTGCGCATATCGGCGACGGCGAGCGTAATCGGCGCCATCGTCGCGGAATGGATCGGTGCGGAATTGGGACTGGGCGTGCTGATAATTCAGACGACCTTCGACTACCGCACCGAGCTTCTCTACGCAGCGATCGCGACGTCCTCTCTGCTTGCGCTGTGCATGTTCACAATCGTCGTCGTCGCCGAGACATTCATCGTTCGCTGGCGCACCAGTTGAGCGCCGCACCACCCCCAACGGAGGACTTGATGAAAATGACCGCCACCGGTTCGCCCGCTACGATGGGCGACCAGCGTCGCATCCAGCAGCTCCGCGAGATAGACCTCCCGGCCTATATGCTGCTGCCAGGCGATCCCGACCGCGTCGACATCATGGCCTCGCAATGGCAGGACGCGACCGTCGTCACGCTGCCGCGCGCCTACAAGGCAGCGGTGGGCATCTATCGGGGCGTGCGGATCGGCGCCATGTCGACCGCCATCGGCGCGCCGTCCCTGGAAAACGTCTTCACCGACTTGGCGCGCCTCGGCGTTCACACATTCATCCGCGTTGGTACTTGCGGCACGCTGCATGCCGATATCGAAACCGGATCCCTGATCATCAACGATGCCTCCGTCAGGTTGGACGGGACAACCCATTTCTATGCCCGGCCGGAATTTCCGGCGACGGCATCCCACGAGGCGACGCTGGCCTTGTCCGACTCCGCGGCGGCGCTCGGCCATCCGTTCTGGATCGGCACCGGCTGTACGGCCGGCTCGTTCCTCACGGGACAGGGCCGTCCGGCATTGAACGGCTTCATGTCCAAGCACAGCGAAACCGTGCTCGAGGAAATGGCAAGCCTCGGCGTCCTCAATTTCGAGATGGAAGCGGCTTCCCTTCTCACGTTCGCGCGCATCTTCGGTTTCCGTGCCGGCGTGGTCTGCTCCGTCATCGCTAACCGACGCACCGGCGTGTGGGCGGAGAGCGGCGGTGTAGCAAAGGCCTGCATGACCGGCGCCGAAGCGCTCGTGCGGCTGTCGCAGTGGGACGAACAGCGTGGTGGTCACGGCAAAGCACCGCTCGTTGCCGCCCATATCGCGGCGTCCGCATGACATTCCAGAGAAAGCATTTCCCATGAGTACGGCTGTTATCCCGACGATTATCCGCGACAGCGTTTTACGCGAACCCGGGATGGTACGCATTCTGGACCGCAGGGTCTTTCCCCACAGCATCGAGTTCGTGGAATGCCCCGACGTCGAATCCTGCGCCCGGGCGATTGAAGAGATGGTCACGCAGAGCGCCGGCCCGGGCAAGGTGGCAGGCGCCGCGCTCGCCCTGGCAGCGGAAAGCTGCGCCGATGCCGATGCCGACAAGCGTACGGCAGCGATGACCGCAGCGGCCGACAGGCTGCTGATGACGCGGCCGACCAACAACAACATCCGGGACGTAGTCGCAGCAGTGAAAGCCAGCCTGCCAGAGATCGCCGGTCGCGACGACTTCGTCGAGGCCGTCGATGCGCTGGTGCGGCGGCAGTGGGACATGCGCCTCCAGAACAGCCGGCGCTTGGGGACGGCAGCCGCGGGCTTGATAGAGGACGGCGACACGATCCTCACCCATTGTTGGGCAGAGACGAGCCTGGTGGACACGCTCGCTGTCTGTATCGAGAGCGGCAAGAAGATCTCCGTCATCTGTACGGAGACGCGCCCGTACCTACAGGGTGCCCGCCTTACCGCCCACTCGGTGGCAGAGATGGGGCTGCCCGCGATGGTAATCACTGACGGCATGGCCGCGCACGCCATGGCGAACGGGATGGTCTCTCGGTACATGACCGCGGCGGATCGGGTGACGCTTTCAGGACATGTGTTCAACAAGGTCGGAACGTTCCAGATCGCGACGGCCGCCAGAGCGCTCGACGTGCCCTACATCGCCATGGTGCTGAAGCCGGATTGCCTGGCGCCCCACCCCGAGGCTGTGAAGCTCGAGATGCGTGACGGCGACGAGTCGCTCTACTGTATGGGGCAGCGCACCGCGACGCCGCTGGCGAAGGGGTGGTATCCGGCCTTCGACATCACACCTCCCGATTTCGTCACAGCCTATGCGACCCAGGAGGGTGTGTTCCAGGCGGATGAGCTTCCGGCTCGGTTCGGCTGAGGTGAGCGACGCGGCTGTCAGCCAGACCCTGATCACCAACGGCACGGTCTGGACAGAGGGCGCCTTCCGCCGCGCCGACATTCTCGTTGATGGGATATCGATCTCCGCGATTACCGCGCCGGGGGCGGCCGGGGAAGCCCCGCTGGCGAGGATCGACGCGACAGGTTGCGCGATCCTGCCGCCATTCTTCAATGGTCACGTCCACTCCTCGTCGACGCTGTTCCGCGGCACCGAGAACAGCTACCCCCTGGAACTCTGGTCGCTGTGGGCGATTTGCTACGGACGCGGCTCTACGGCCGCCTCGATCACGGTGGCGCTGCGACTAAACGCCATCGAGATGATCCGCGCTGGGATCGGTGGCTACATCGACCATTTCCCTCCGGCCCACTTCATGGACGAGGCCCTTCAGGTCCACCGTTGTAGCGGCCTGCGCGTTGGTTTCGCACCCTTCTTCGCCGATCTGCGCGACGAGGACATCCTGGACATGCCGCTGGACCGCACGATCCTGGAGGCGCACGCGCAAGGGCCGATATCTAATCACGACGCGCTGCGGCTAAGAACCGAACGGCTCGCAGCGATGCGCGACGCGCGCATCACACCGCTGCTTGGCCCGAACGCCCCTCAGCGATGTTCGCAGCCTCTGCTCGAACTGTGGGCCGAGCTTGGCGCGCGCCACGATCTCGGCAGCCATTCGCACCTCCTCGAAACCTATCCGCAGCACCGGCTTGCACAGGCGCGCTGGCCCCGCGGGGCGGTTTCGGAACTCGACCGGCTCGGACTGTTGGACGGTCGTACATCGCTAGCGCACGCCATCTGGCTCGACGACACGGCGCGCGAGACACTGGCAAGGCGCGGCGCCACGGCGATCCACAACCCTCTCAGCAACCAGATGCTCGGCTCCGGCGCCATGCCTGTTCGCACAATGCTCGACGCGGGCGTCAGGCTCGGACTGGGCACCGATTGCTCAAACACAGCCGGCCGCCATGACATGTTCGAAACCATGCGACAGATGCTTGTCTCAGGAAGAAATCCCGGCACTTGGCATGGAGGATGGATCCGGGCCGACGAGGCGCTCGCCGCCGCGTCGCAGAACGGCTGGTCCGCGCTCGGGCAAGGGCCTGCAAGACTGGCTGCGGGCGCGCCCGCCGACTTGCTGATCCTCGACTTCCGCTCTGTGACGTTAGCTGCCTCGGCGATCTCACCGGCGAGCATCGTCAGCCACGGCGACCCGCGCGCTGTTCGAGACCTGATGGTGGATGGTCGATGGTTGCTGCGCGACCGTCAGGTGACGGTGTTCGACGAAGCCGCCGTCATCGCGGAGGCTGAACGGCATGCCGTCGACCTGCGCGCGTCGTCCGAATCAGGCCGAGCATCGCTCAAGCAGCTGATCGGCAGCTATGACGACTGGACTAACAAGGCCTTCGCAGGGTCGGCGTATCTGCATTGCGGCCGACTGCATCTCTCGACCAGAGCCCGCGTGGAAGGAGGAGATACGACATGAACAGCCTGGACCAGATACGCCGTGACCTTTGCCAAACCTATGTGGCGATGGGTGGCTCCGGTCTGATTTTCCTCGCCGCCGGCAATGTCAGCGCACGCCACGGCGAGCGCATGCTCATTTCGCCGGCCGGTGCCTCTGTTGCCTCGATCACACCCGAAGCATTCGTCGAATGCGACTTCGCCGGCAGTGCCACCGACGGCAGCAAACCATCCAGCGAGTGGGCGATGCACTCGGCCATATACGAAGCGTTCCCGCATGCCCATGCGGTGGTCCACACGCATTCCAACTACTGCGTCGCGATGGCCGCCACAGGCGAGCCGCTTCCTGCGTTCCACTACATGGTGGCATCCTTTGGCGGTGACGATGTCCGATGCACACCCTATGTACCTTGGGCGACGCCCGCGCTCGCGAAAGCGGCCGTGGTTGCGTTGGAAGGACGCACCGCCTGCCTGCTCGGCAACCACGGCATGATCTCTCACGGAAAGTCGCTGTTGGCTGCGTTCAATGCCGCACTTCGGCTGGAGACCCTGTGCATGCAGTATGTGCTGGCCCGGCAGGCAGGCGTCGTTAGGACGCTGTCAGCGGAGCATATGCGAGCGGCGAACACGCGCTACGCCAGCTACGGTTAGATGTGGCACGCCCCGTCGCGGTGGGCCTCTGCCAGAAACCGGATCCCGTTCTCGATACGTGACGCGACGATGCTCGACACCGACAGCCGTACGTAGTCGTCCCTGTCGTCTTCTCTGTGGAAGTATCGTGCCCCCGGTTCGACGAGCACGCCCCGCGCGGCAGCACTCGCCGCCAGGGCTTTGGCGCCAACACCGTCAGGCACCTTCATCCAAAAGGTCGACGCACCATCGCAATGTCGCCAGTCGGCACCGGGAAAATGGCGACGCAGGGCCGCGGCCATCGCATCCTGCCGTTCCGACATGACGGCCTGGGCGCGCCGCAGGAAAGTTCGGTAGTATCCACGCTCGATGAAGATCGCGAGGGCTCTCTGGTTGTTGCCGGGCGGGTGTCGATGGATCAGCCGGCGCAGGGCGCGCATCTTAGCGATAACCGATGGATGTGCGATTACGTAGCCCATCCGCAGGCCGGGCGCGATCAATTTCGACAGGCTGGCGATGTGTATGACCCGCTCCGAGCCTGGCAATGATTTCAAAGCCGGTGGATATTTTCCGCTTGCGAATATCTCCGTCTCGAATGTGTCTTCGACTACGATAAAGTCATCGCGACATGCCTGCTCCAGCAATGCTGTTCGCCGCTCCAGCGGCATGACCGCCGTGGTCGGACATTGATGCCCGCAGGTCAGGAAGACCGTATCACAGCCGCGCATCTGGTCGCCGACGATGACTCCGCCTTCATCAAGTGCCAGCGGCCGGACCTGTGTTCTCGACAGGTCTAGCATCCGGGCCATGTCTGGCATGCCGGGATGCTCCATCCCCGATATCGTTTCCGATCCGCCGAACAACTGGCTGACGAGATAGCGGCCCTGCTGGCCGCCAAGCGTGATCAGGATGTTTTCCGACCGGGCAAGAATGCCATGGCGCGGCAGGACTTCGGAGCGAAGCTGTTCGATCAGCAAGGGGTCGTCTTCGTCGACGACGTCCTTTCCCCAGTTCTGGACCTCAGAAACACTCAGTGCCGAACGCTCGCATTCGCGCCAGCGCCCAATGGGAAATATGGACGCGTCGAACTGCCCGTAGAGAAAGCTTGCATACGTTGACCGGGCCGGGGGGAGTTCAGGCTCAGAATTCAGCTTGATCGTAAAGCGGCGAGGCCAATCCACAATGTCGTCATGGTCACCGGAAGTGTCCTCTGCGAATTCCTGGTGTGGAGACGTGATAACATAGGTGCCTGACCTGTCTCGGCTGGCTAGAACGCCTTGTTCAATGAGAATCTCAACTGCTCGCTTTGCAGTGTTGCGACTGATACACAGGCTTTCCGCTATCGCGCGTGTCGATGGCATGCGCGCGCCTTCAGGAATCCTCTGTTGCTTGATCGCAGTCAGGATGATTTGCACTGTCTGAATATGCAAATTTCCGAGCGTTCGATCGAGCGGTTGTGACTGGGTCAGCCACCGACCAGAGCCCCAACTCCGGCTTAGTTTCCTTTGCTCGGACGTAGTGGACTCCATGATAACCTCAGCTGGAGGGTCGGTAGAAATCAAGTCTGGACTGTGCTCAAAAAGCTTGTGCAGTTGTCTGCGAATCAAACTGATAGTATCAAACCGTGATACGTCCCAGCCACCGTCGATTTAACTTGGGTATCAGAAGGCAGTGCAACCCAGCCCCTTCCGGCTGTGGAGCCCCAATTTGTTCTCCTCTTGCACGTCCGCTTTGCGCCCCCACGGTCGTTGAGCATAGCACTTTGGCCGTCCAGAAGCGGACATCCGAGCAGTTGGCCGAGGTGGCACGTTTGCGTCCCATTACGGCCGCACGGCTTCCCCGACTGCCGACTGCCGACTGCCGTGCGCGTCTGGTCGCCCGATCGACCAGCTCGAGCAGAAGCCTCGCGTTCGACAGCGCGCCGGCGATCAGCTCGATCTTGTCGGGATTGGCCCTACCGTCGATAGCGGCGACGGTGACCAGCCTGCGGTCCGGCCCGCGCGCGTCCAGCGTCACGGCCGTGCCATTGGCCGTCATCAGCCTTTCATGGCCGGCCAGCGCCGCGACATGGCCGCGAAGGCGGGAGAGACGCCGGGGCCTCGGATGACGGCTGTGCGTTCACTCCGCCGCCTTCCCTCAACTCCATCCACTCTTCGCCGATAAGGTATTCCTGCGCGTTCACAGGCGATCTCCCGCCATGGTATGGCGACGACATGTGGGATGGACGTGAATTCGCGCAGGCCGTACTCGCATTTGCAGGCGGGATATTCTTTTGCCTGTTCGTCATCGTGCTTCTGTCTGCCGACCGCCTTCCATCCTGGTGCACCGAAGAAGAAGCTCGGTGTCTTCGCGACTGGCTCTCCGCGTTGAGCGGTTGGGCAGCGACCATAGCGGCCGGCGTGACGGGTGGCCTGATCTGGCGGCAATTCGTCGAACAGCGAAAGCAGACCAGTTTCCTTCTGGGAGATGCTTTGCCGACGATCGACGCGATCCAGCACATGCGCAGCCCGGCGGAAGTTGTTGTCAGGCTTGTCAACTGGAACCGACGCCCCGTCATAGTCAAAGGCGTGAGCCTCGACTGCGAAGGTTTCGAGACAGGGCTCAAGAAATCCAACCTGTATGACCGCGAGCGGCCGAAAGAGAAGTTCGTGAAACGTCAACTCCACGATGGCGCGCTGATCCCTTCAATCGCGATGCATGGCTGGAAAGACAGATCGGAGGGGCCGGCGGAAGTGCGCCTGGATCTGATTGCCCGCCAGCCTGGCCCTCAATCTGTCGAGGTGACAGACTGGCAAGGCCGGCAAGTCAGCGTGAGGATCGCAATCGCGGGGGACGACGAGTTCGAGACGACGCTCACATGTCCGATCGCGCGATCTCGATAGAAAGTTGCTGTTCCGCTTCATTCGGCCGCCTCCCGGATCTTGTTCGTCTTCATGCCGCGTCTCCCGTCAGGCTGGCGCCGATCAGGGCTTCATAGGCGTTTAGCGATGCAAGGCGCACGACGACGTTCGGCAGCCGGGAGCGATCGGGCGCGAACCGTCTCCGCAATACCGCCATATCTGGCAATCGCCGCGCCTCCAGCGAGGCGTCCAATTGATCGGCCAGTTCACTCTCGCAGCCGCGCTCGTGAGCCAGGGCGAGGAGTTCGACCATTGTGCGGCATTCCTGCCGCTCCGGTAGCCGGTCCATGAGCATGTCGAAGGTTCGTCGATACGCCTCGCGCGGAAAGAGCTGATCACGGTAGACGAGGTTCAAGAGCGCCATCGGCTTGCGGCGCGAGACGCGGCTTTACCAAAGAAGCGCGCGCAGGGTGAAATCCCACGCGCTGCTTGCCCTCGCCTGATCTAGCGCTTTCGTGCTATTTGGACGTGTATGGGGGAACGCTTCTGGAATGTAATTGATACCGTCGCTGGGGTATCGCTCGGGCTCTTCGCATTGATCGGTGCCGTCGCCGTTGCCCTCGGCGTCGCAGCGTCGGTCCTCGGAGCTCCAGTGTGCGTGGCCGACCAGTGCTCCATCATCGGACTGAGCGCCGCGATGAGTGGCTGGATCGCGGTGGCAGTTGCAATTGCCGCCGCGCTCTACATTCGAGATCAAGTTCAGCAGGTCGAGAGAAACCGGCGACAGGATCAACGCGTGGAAAACTACGCCACAGCAAGCACAATCATGATGGAGTTGCTCGCACTGCACCATGCGACGCTCCATATTTCCAGTCAGCCAGACGTTGTTCGTCTCCGTGATCGGGTGCCACGGTCGCGCATCCCGAGTGCCATTCCAGTCGCCCCGGAATTGGCCGTTGCACTCCAGATGTTCTGCGATGAATTTGAGCGGGAACTTAACGCGACAAATATCTCCGAACTGCCGCGAGTGCTTCTCGATGAAACACCGCTCCTTAGTTGGCGCAGATACGTCGGTTGCCGCCTTTGGCTGCTCGCTAAGGCGTTTGGTCACACGGCAACGAGCTGGCAGAACGACGGTCGCCGCCCTGACACGTATGTGGCGGATCATGACGTCCGCGAAGCGCTGCGCATACACCGCTGCGGGCCAACCGTGTGGACCTACATGAACAATGTCGTCGCCGTCGGGCGTGCCCTTCCATTCACACCAGCCAGAGAAGGCGCTACCGAATAGCATCACGTCGCCTCCCCTTCCTCGGGATCGACGATTTTCCCGCCATCGCCGTCTGGCGTCGGAGACCTGGCAGTCGAGCAGGTCGAGGAGCACCTTGCCGCGTTCCGTCGGCGGGTTCGACGGCGCGACATAGTGCCTCCGGCGCAGATCCTCCAGTAGCGGCCCGTCGAACGTCACGCCGCGATCGATTGCGCCCAGCGCCTGCCAGCTCGGCCGAGGTGACCGAGGGACGTTCGTCATCCTGCCCGCCCTCCACCCGCTTTGCGGAGGGGGAACTGCGGCAATCGCCCATCCTTAAGCCTCTACTCTTCGTCCGTCGCATCCTCCTGATTTCAACACTCACGCAAGTTGGTCTGGCCACCGGAGCCCGCGGCCGCCTTCGATCGGCCGTTCGAGGAAGGCCTTTACCTTGCCGTGGATCTCCTCGCACAGCCGCGACACCTGGCTCTATGAGATGCCCGACATGCCCATCGCCTTGACGAGATCGTCGACCGAGCGCGTGGAGATGCCCTGGACATAGGCTTCCTGGATCACCGCCGTCAGCGCCTTCTCGGCCATGCGCCTCGGTTCGAGGTAGCCCGGGAAGTAGGAGCCTTTCCTGAGCTTCGGGATGCGCAGCTCGACCGTGCCCGCCCATGTCTCCCAGTCGCGGTAGGCGTTGCGCTGGGCCGTCCTTAGCGGACTCTTCTCGCCATAGGCAGCACCCGTCGCGCACTCACCTTCATCTCCATCAGCTTCTCGGCGGCGAAGCCGATCATCTCGCGCCGGAGATCGGCGTCTTCTCCACGAGCGCGCGCAGGTTCATCATGTCGTCGGTCATCGGTGCTCTCTCTCTCTCCAGAAAGGTTGGTGTCGCAACCAGACCCCACCGGAAAGCGGCGATGACCACCGCGCTACCCAGCTACACCACGTCCAGGAACGTCACCTGCCGAGTTTGCTGTACACATTTTTGCTTGGCATGTCGGTGCTCACATGGATAGTTGACAGAACGAAAGCGGGGGGCGCTTCGACCATGTCGATATTTGCAGCAAGGTTCCTGTGGAACCCTATTGTCCGTCTAATCGCTTTTTGGGGCGTATTTGTATTGGCCTTCGGAGCCATCGAGAACCTATGGCCCTGGATCGATCTTGAATTGCTGGTCCGGACCATCGACGAAGCCGTCGCCCGTAATGACCTCACTGGCCTAAGTTCGCGCAATTTTGCCTTCTCTCTGGCGTCGGCGTTGTTTGCTAGCGCGCTGGCGCTCGGCGCAGCTTACTTCCTGCTGCACACTGCGATGATCTGGTTGGCGATTGCGGGCGCGAAGCGGTGCATCGAGAAGACCAAGAATATGGCAGGTTTCGCCAGTGCCTACGAAGCCGTCCATACTCGGCTTGAGCGCCACGCGCTGTTGTCGCATGCCTGGAAGGAGTTTGACGAAACGCTTGTACCACCCAAGGAGGCCGGAGGCTTCTACCGCAATACGGTACGACCTCACACATTCATCAATATGTCCGTGCTGCGCGAGCACCTACTTGGACTGAAGTTGATCGGCGGTATTCCAGGTTATTTTGTCGGTATCGGACTGCTGCTTACCTTTATTGGTTTGGTCCTTGCGCTCCATAAGGCCGCCACTGCCGTCAACAGTGTCGATGCGGAGGGCATGCAGTTGGCTACGCGCGAATTGCTGCAGGTCGCGACCTTCAAGTTCGCAACGTCTATTGCGGGCCTGGGCGCTTCTATACTTTTGTCCTTCTGGTTCAAGTTGAACCTGTCGCTGATGGAAAGCACGCTTGACTCCTTCTGCAAGGCGGTCGAGCAAAAGTTGCGCTACACTGCGCCTCAGTCGATAACCGCCGAAATGAACGACACGATGGCGGGTCAATTAACTGAGCTGAAGCAGATCAATTCGGCGGATTTCTTCTCACGCATGGGTGAGAGCATTTCGCCGCAGATTCAGTCGGCCTTCGCCACGGCGATTGCGCCGGTCACGCACAGCATCGATCAGGCGGTCGGCAAGCTTGCCGACAACAGCCAGACCGGCATGGCCGACATGGTCAACAGCTTCAAGGAAAGTATCCAGGGCGGCGCGGGAACGGAGCTCAGGGAACTGGCCGCAACATTACAGGGTATGCAGGGTGCGTTGCTCGAAGCGCAGCGTGGCATCAACGGCAGCGGCGAGGATTTCGGCCGGCGCATGTCTGAAGCGGCGGAGCATCTCAAGCGGCTGGTTTCGGAGGCAGGCGAAAGGCTGGACGCCAGTTCCGAGCAGAGCCGGGAGGCGATGGTCGATGTCGTCGCGGCACTGCGAGAGACAATGGAGCAGGCCAATCGCAAGGTGGACGAGAGTCTTGGCCAAGCCGCTACCGGCGCCTCGGGGAAGATCGAGGAGGCCATGGGGCGTGTGCTGGGACGCCTGGAAGAACAGATCGACGGCTTCAACTCCGGGCTCGGTACATTTCAGGCCGGGATGTCTCGCAACCTGGAGGAGACGCATACCCAAATTGCCGCCGCGCAGGCCGGCGCCGCCGCCGCGATCGGAAGCGCGGCCGCGAACGCTGCGCAGGCACTCCAAGGGGGGCTCGGCGAGGCGCTTGCGACCATTCGACATGAAGTCGAGCGCTTCGCTGCCGCAATGCGCGGCACCGAGGCGAGCATGACGGCGCAGAGCAACGCCGTTCGAGAAGCGACCGACCAGTCGCGGGCAGTGGCCGACGCGTTCAGCCGCACGGCACAGGACGTCAGGGCGGCGTCAGCCCCATTGACGCAATCGAGCGAGCGGATCGTCGGCGCAACCGAGAAGATGGCGGAGGCGATCGCTCGGTCGGTCACCGCGCTGGAGGCTAGCCAGGCGACCTCACGCTCGATGGCCGATGCGTTGGCTCAGCATCATGACCAGCTCGCCAGCGCCTGGGCTTCCTACTCGCAGCGTTTCGAGAACGTGGACAAGAGCCTCGCCGCCGCGGTGGAAGGATTGGCTAAGGCGGCCCGGGACCAGGGAGAAGTCATCGCGAAGCACGTCCAGGAGGTCGACCAAGGTTTTGCCGATGCGATCGGTAAGCTGAACGGACTGCTCGCCGGCATCGAGGAAAACACGCAGGATCTCGGCGAAGGCGTTGGGAGCCTGCGCATGATCCTGCTGCCGCAGGCGGCCGAATAGAGGCCAGGGCATGCTCGTAGTCGAGGAAGAGAACCACGCCGCGTCCGAAGAAGGCGAGAACTACTTCGTGTCGATGACCGACATGATGGTCGGCGTGCTGTTCATCTTTATCATTATGCTGATGGTGTTCGCGCTGGATTTCAGGACGAAGACCGACGACCAGACGGACGCCCTAGAAGCGGCACGCAGGGCGGCTCAGAAGATCGAGGTTCTCAGCCGCGAGGTCCAGCATCACATCACGACGATGGACGAGGCCTCGGAGGTGCGTCGCCAACTCCTGACCGAGATCCGCGACCAGCTCGCCGCCCGAAACATCAAGGTCGAGATCAGCCCCAACAGCGACGTCCTCAGGATCACCGAGAATGCCGTGCTGTTCCGCACCGGCTCTTGGACGCTCGAGGGGCAAGCTAAGAACAATGTCACCACCATCGCGCAGGTGCTGAGCGGCGTGTTGCGCAACTATGTCTCCTGCACGACTATCACCGGCGCACGCGACTGTCGCGAGGACGACGCCCCGGTGGTCGAAACCGTCTTCATCGAAGGCCACACCGACGTAACGGGGCCGGATTTGGACAACTGGCGCCTATCGACTGCCAGGGCGGCAGAGACATTCCAGCAACTGTCCACTAGCGCGCCCGAACTGCGCACGTTCCTCAACCATGAGGGCCAGGAGATCCTGTCCGTTTCTGGATATTCCTCGACGCGTCCGGTCGATGCGGCAGTCAGCCCGGAAGCCTTCGCGGCCAACCGGCGCATCGACCTTCGCTTCGTGATGGAAAATGACAGCCGCGAACGGATGGAGCAGCTCAGCAGGCAGGTTGACGACATGCGCGGGGAGGTCGAGGCCCTGATCAATGCGCTTGGGGGTCGTCCATGACCTTGCTGAAGGAGGCGATCCGCCAGATCGGCGCTAGCCCGCTGCCGCCGCTGAAACTCAGGGACGTTCCAGCGGTCCACCACGCAGCTGCTCGGATCGCCGGAGGCGATGGCCTGGAGGGGCAGCGAGAGGGAAGGGATTACGATAGGATAGCACGTGAGCTCATGTCGAAGCTGCTGGCGGGCGACAGCCTGACCAGCCGCGAGCTGCGCGATGCAGCCTGGTGCCTTTGGCAGACTGCAACACCTCTGGCCGAGACGCCGGAGGCGCTACGCGGCGCGCTCGAAGGAATAGAGAACAGCATCCGAAAGCCGCCCGGACGCGCCCTCGCATCTTCCTTCCTTTATTTCTTCGCACCCGACAGGACCGGCATCCCCGAAGCATCCGCCACGCTCTGCCGCGTGGCGGATGAGCTGGGTCGGCCCTGGCCAGAGCTTCAGTCGGAGCACGCGCTGCTGGACTGGCGAAATGGACCAGCAAAAGTGGCGCGCCGCTCGCTGGAACTGAGGAAATCGCCGACCGAGGTTCTGGCTGACGGCGGGCTGCGAAGCAAGGATGCATTGTCGGGCTATGTCGAAGCCTGTGCAGCTGAACTACTGCGACAGCTTGCGACAGAAATGGACATTCCGGCACCGAAGCGCCTTGCCTTGGTTCGAGCCGTTGCGCTGAACGACCGCGACCAGCTCATCTTCGCCAAGCACGGACCGTTGCTTGCCAACGCGCTGCTGCTTCCGTTCAGCAACGCGGAGCCGCACGATGATATGAAGCAGCAATATTTGGATCTTTTGCTTGGACTATTCAGGGATCCACGCCTGCACCCGGGCAATTGGGTCAGGATGGAGGATGCAGCGGCGGTAGCCAGGCGGTGGCTTACGAAGCTGTCGCTGCGCCAATTCCTGGACATTGTCGATGATGTCGCCTTGCAGCGGATGTGGGTCCATCGCCGAAAGTTTTGGGAAGCTGTATACGAGGCTGGCCTTATTGCCGATGCATGGGTGGTGTTCGACCATGCCGGTGCCCACTCGGCTCGGAGAGCGTTCGGGAAGGAGGTCTCGTTTGCGACGTTCGACGGCGGTGTGCAGGCGGGCCATTCAGTGCTTCTGCTCAGAATTGGCAGAGGCGTCGTCGCGGAATGGAGCCACAATGGAAAGTGCAACATCTGGAATGATGCCGAGGACAGAAGCGCCCCTGCGCTTTACAGGCGCTCCTACAGCCCATACACGCTCCGCTCACACGGCGACACATCGTTGGACCGGTCCAAATTCGCTGTCTCTCACATATCGCACGAAGGCCCGAACAGCTGGCAGAGCAAGGTAGCTGCCAAGCTGCATCAGATGACGGGCGTCCGGCTGAAACCTTCCGACTGGAAATAGTACCAATCGTGGCAGTCGTTCTTCAATCGGATATCAGGCCCGATGGAGTACGCGTGGAGGCGCGGACAAAGAGGCTGCTCTCCAACAAGACTTTGCCGTTTGCCGAGTGGCTTGCCACCGGGAGTGATGTCGGAATTGTCGCCCGCGTCGTTGCAAGCCTCATCTCCCGAGGAGAAGCGTACGAGGAAAGTGGGAGGGTCGTGATCTCCCATCCGGCGGCCGCGGCTCTCCCGACTTCAATAGCCGATCGCATCGATTTGCCGCCGCTGGCCCGAGTGTCGGCAACGCTGGCATTCGACGATCGGGTCGAGTCCCCAGCAGGACGCATCCGGATCCGCTGGTACGACGCGAACACCCGGCCACTGACCGCGACGCGGTGCGGCGCCTTCGTCAAGGTTGGCCAGGAGTTTGGCCGCCTCACGGGAGCTGTCTTCCAACTGACTGAGGCGATCGACGGGTACAATGCCAGCGTGGGCAAGCCTGCGGAAGAACGCATCGCAAGCTGGGGCCCCGTTCAGGAGGCGCTGCGGCGTACGACCGGGCAGAATGTCTCCATCGACCAGTATCTGGGCAGCCTGACCATCTATCAGGCAGGATCGTTCGCGCTGGATGTGCGGGAAACGAGGAGCGGTCCCGACTTCGTGCCGGTCCTGATGAGCCGCGAGAAGGCCGGCTCGCTCGCGGATTTCGCGCCTGCTGCGGAGGGCGACGAAGAGGAGCCCTCGGGTGCGCTCAAGGACGAGGTCGTAGACGCGCTCCTCCCGCCGGAACTACAGCAGAAATTCGTGCTGGAGCGGTACGAGGCCAGCGCTCGGACTCGGGATGCCTATGTGCTGGGACGCAATGTCTTCGTCGTGCTCGATCCCGAACTGAAGCAGGCACTGGACGTCGTCCGCCGCATGCGGGCTGCTCCGGTGGAAGCTCGGCGTGCATTCATCCGCAATCCACGCCCTGCCATAGCGCAGGCGCTGGGCGATGCGGGGGAGGCGCTTGCAGCATCGCTCTTCATCGAGACGCAGCAATATTCCGAACGTATCCTCGGCTTGGGCGTATGGGAGAAGCCGACACTGCCATGGCTTCAGAGCAAGGCAGGGCAATGGTTGCCCGAGAGCTTTGCGCTCAAGCTGGGTAGTCGGGAGATCCTGCTGACGCAGGAGGGTGTCGAACGCTTGGCGCGGGAGGTCCTGGAAGCCAAAGCCAACGATCAGCCGACTATTTCTTTCCTGGGTGCCGACTATCAGGTGCCCGACGTGGAGCAGGCGCTGGCTCAGATCGCGCCAGCAGACTCGGCAGCCTCAGGAGCTGTGGTTGATCCCGAAGCTCCCTCTCCCGACGCCGAAGCGGAGAGCCTTCAGCCGGAAGTTGACCGTCAGGTCCTGCTGATAAAGCAGAACATCGACGATAAGGAATTTGTTCTTGCCGCGCCCAAGCGACAAGCGGGAATTAAGGTTGAGCCTCCAGCAGATTTGATGGGTTCGACGCGACCGAAGCCGCATCAGGCCGAAGGGTTCGAGTGGCTGGTGAGCGCATGGCGAAGCGGGCGACCGGGTGTTCTGCTGGCCGATGACATGGGCTTGGGCAAGACCTTCCAGGCCTTGGCCTTTCTCGCCTGGCTGCTGGCCAATCGTCGCAAGGTGGGGAGTGCGCTGACGCCGCTGCAGCGTGGTCCTATCCTGATCGTGGCGCCAACCGCACTCCTCAACAACTGGATCGCCGAAGCGGAGCGACATCTTGCACCCGAGGCCCTAGGCGAACGCGTCGATGCTTTCGGGCCGAGCCTGAAGCGGCTGAAGCGTGCGCGAGCGTCCGAATGGTCTCCGGAAGATGCCCTGGACGTTGAACGGCTGAGGAAGGCGGACTGGATTCTGACGACCTATGAAACGCTGGCCGACAACCATCGGGCCTTCGCGCGGGTCGGCTACGCGGTCGCGGTCTTCGACGAAATGCAGAAGGTCAAGGACCCGCGCACGATCAATACCCATGCCGCCAAGGCAATGAATGCGGATTTCGTCCTCGGCCTCACCGGGACGCCCATCGAAAACCGGCTCGAAGACCTGTGGTGCATCATGGACCGTATTGCGCCGGGATTCCTCGGCGACCTCAAGTCCTTCTCGAGCGACTACGCAGACGAGCAGCCGGAGAAACTGAAGCTCCTCAAGACAAGACTTGACGAGCCGCATGGGGGCGCGCCGGCGCTCATGCTGCGCCGGATGAAGGAGAGCCACGTCAAGGGTCTCCCGGAAAAGGCAGTCAAAGATTATCCCACCCCAATGCCTGCCCATCAGGGCGACGCCTATCTCGCAGCAGTTCGGTCCGCCCAGTCCGGTGAGCGCTCGCACGGCGCCATGCTGAAGGCCATCCATGCGCTTCGAGGCATTTCGCTTCACCCGGAGGGGGCAGATGGTGTCGACCCCTATGACAAGACGTCGGCAACGGCATGGTTAGGCCGTTCGGCACGCCTGACGCGGGCGGTCGAGATTCTGCGGGGCATTGAAGCTGCAGGGGAGAAGGCGCTCGTCTTCATCGAAGACCGTGCCGTCCAGCGCGCTGTGGCCGGCATCGCCGCCACCCTGTTCGGGCTTGACGAGGAACCGGCCGTCGTCAACGGCGCGGTGCCGGGACATCGTAGGCAGGAGATCGTGGAAAGATTCCAGCAACGGCCGAAAGGTTTTGACTTGCTCGTGCTGTCGCCTAAGGCAGCCGGCATCGGTCTCACCATCACAGCCGCGAACCATGTGATCCATCTCAGCCGCTGGTGGAATCCCGCCGTCGAAGACCAATGCAACGACCGCTGCTACCGGATTGGGCAAGACAAACCGGTGTTCATCCACGTTCCGATGGCCATCCACCCCTCCATCGGCGAGGCCTCATTCGACATCACGCTGGACCGGCTGCTCGTGCGCAAGCGCTCGCTGTCGCGCAACATGCTCGCTCCGCCGGTATCTGACGGTGATGTAGGCGCACTCTTCGGCACAACTATTGCCTCGAGCTAAGGAGCCTCCCCTCAAACACAGGATTGATGCATGAAAGGCCTCATCATCCGTGAACCATGGATCGACCTGATCCTAGACGGACAGAAGACTTGGGAGCTGCGCACGCAGTCGACCTCGATACGAGGGCAGATCGCGCTGATCCGAAAGGGCAGCCGGCAGATCGACGGAATTGCAATGCTGGTGGACGTTCTGCCTCCTCTTGATCCGTCTGACTTAGAGGATTCTTTCAACTTTCATCGCATTCCTCTGGATCGAAGGGGAGCTATAATCGAAGCTGGCTGGCTTACACCCTGGGTGCTGCTCGACGCCTACCGGTTCTCCACTCCCGTCCCGTTTACCCGACCTTCCGGTCCTGTGAGTTGGGTAGACCTCGATTTCGAGTCCGCTCGAGCGGCCCAATCTGCGCACAGGCCGAACGCGTCACCCGAAGCTTCGCCCCGATTGTCCGACCAGCGCCCTGCTGTTGCGTGCCATCAAGCCCGCGATATCAGTTTCGAAGCACCGACGCCTTCGTCCGCACGGGCGCCGCAGATCAGCCCGGCTCTCGAAGCAAAGCTGGCATTCGCCGCCGAGCAGCTCGGCTTTGCGGTGAAACCGCGCTCAGGGCAGACGAAGATGCTTCAGTTCTCGACCGGCTTCCGTCATGGAACGCTCTACGTATTCGTCGATCGGATGCCGAAATCTGACCCGAAATACAGGCTGTTCCTGCCGCCCGATCTCGATGGCAGGGTCGCCGAAATTGTTGCTGCCCTCCCGGGAGTCGAGCGGTTCAGAAATGGCCGCTCCGGCGACTTCGCGTTTCGGCATAGCGCCTTCCGTGTCTTCGGAGGCTTCGACGGGCAGGAGCCTCAAGCCTATGGCTGGATGATTCCATCCACCGACGGCGAGGTTCCCTTCAGTCGGATCCTAGAGGCGATCAAGGCGCTTTGAGCTACCATCACGATAGCTCAGCCTCCCTCAGATATGGCGAGGGCTGGCCCGGTTGGTCGCCGATGCGGCCACTGAGGGTGACCATGAGGCGACGCTTTGCCCGAGTCATGGCGACGTAGAACAAGCGCCTTTCGCCCTCCTTTTTCTCCGGAGTGTCCGCCCGCCGCAGCGGCCAAATCCCATCGTTCGCGTCCAGAATGATGACTGTGTCGAACTCCCGGCCCTTTGCCCGCAGGGCAGTCATCAGGTGGACGGGCCGTCGCCATATTTCTTCGGCGGTTCCGGAATCGTCTTCTTCTCCCGGCAGACGCACGAGCGTAGCCCGAGCGCTCTCAATGTCATCCAGGAAACGCTGGAAGTCGTCTTCATAGCGGGCGGCGAACTCCGCCAGGTAAAGGAAGGGCGGGTCGCTGTAGAAGATGTCTTCTTGCGACTTGCCATAGTCCTGATCAAGGCCGGCGAACCCCGCGCTCAACGCATCGATCGCATCCTTCACCGTCGGAGCGCTTAGGAGGGAGCGTAGAATCGCCGCAAACGAGAGGCTGGCGCTGCCGTCCTCATTGGCGGTCTTGAGCGGGCCGCGATAAGCGGCAAGCGCGTCCAAGGCGTCGTCATAGTTGCGGGGCCTGCTCGCGCGCAGATGTGATGCGAGCGCCTCCCTCTCCGCCTTCTTCAGCGGGTAGCGCTTCACAAGGTTGCACAGTTCCATGACGTCGTCGATCAATGACGGAGAACGGAAAGCCGCGCGCGCCATCGCGCAGGTCTGCAACGACCGCTGCAGCTTTTCGAACGCGCCACTCATGAAGACCTGCAAGTCTTCCGCTGCGCAGAATGGCAGGTTCTCGCTCGCCATCAGCACCTGGTAAGGGATGAGCTGGGCGCGTTTCCGAGACAGGATCGCGAGCCGGGCGCCGGCACGTTTGCCAGCAAGAAATTCCCGTACCTCCGCCATCACGTCGTCAATCGACTCAACGAACTTGTCGCGCGAGATCACCTGTACCTCCGCGTCCAGCTGTTGCATCGCTTCGACTCGTTTCGGCTCCCGACGCTTGTTGTTAATGATGAGCTTCTGTGACGCAGTCACCAGATTGCGTGGGCATCGATAATTGCGCTCAAGGATGTGGGTGCTGAAGCTGCGTTGAAAGTATTTCTCGGGGTTCAGGATGAAGTGTGGCGTTGCTCCTCGCCACTCAAAGATTGCCTGATCATCGTCGCCGACGATGGTCAGATCCGCCTTGTTTAGATCGACAATTCGCCGGATGAGGTTCAGGTCGAGCGGGTTGATGTCCTGAAACTCGTCAACAAGTACGTGACTGTAGCGCGATCCTCCGGTTGGAAAGCGTCCCTCGGCTATCTGACGCCGCAAATCGAGAAAGGCGACGTACTTCTGATCTTCAAGCGTGAACAGCGCTTGGCTGATCATGGTCGCGCAACTTTCTACCCAAAATGGCAGAATCTCATCCACGAACGTTTCGAGGCGCCTGTCTGGAAGAATCTCGTTCTCCGCAAGCTGGTCGATCATGCCCTCGATCTGCCACAGCAGCCCGAGTTCAATGAGGAAGTCGATCTGGTCATGAGCGGGGCCCGAGGAGGTGGCTTCATGGTCGAAGCCCAATGATTTGAGGCGCTCGATGAGGTTCACGAGGATCTTTTCGACGGTATACTGCCGTGCCTCCATCGCCTTTCTGATCGCCTCATGCCGTTTCCAGACCGGCTGAAGAGTGTTGCGTACGAAGCTGCTCTTCTCGAACTCGGTCGTCATCAGACGCGGAGCGTGATGGTTCGCCCGCAGGCGCTTGAAGCCCCAACCGTTGAGTGTCACCACCTCGACCGCGCTGCCAACTTCAGCAAAGTCCCGGCTGGAAAGCCTCGCGCGGAGTTCATCGCGTGCAGCCCGTGTGAACGTCACGATAAGGAAGCGGCCCTTGTTATCGGCGCGGCGATAAAGCTCCAGGCATCGCCAGAGCAGCGATTGCGTCTTGCCGCTGCCGGCCGGCGCCAGCAGGCGCAGGTTGCCCGCAGGCGCTTGGCAGAAGCGTTGCTGGAACGGGTCAAGTTGCTGGTGGGAGACTGAATCAGCTTTTTCGGCAAGAACCTCATCGGACATCTTCTTCCCCCTCCTTCCCGAGTTCAGTCGAACCGCTTCTTCACGTAGTCGGTGATGGCGGCGCCTTGGAGCTCCGCGGTCGCGTTTCCGCCCCGGACATAGAAGCGCTGGAGGGCGCCGTCCTTTACGAAGGCCGCCTTTGGTCCGCGTTCGCAGCGTACCACAAGCACGCGCGTCCCTTCCTGGTCTCTGAAATGGGCGTGCACATAGGGAAGGAATATCTGCCCAATGCGGTCGGCGATCAGGTTCACCAGGTGCAGGCCGTATTTGTCTTCGTTTGGGAAGTTGTCTGCCTCAAGGCCAAGCACCTCCCCATCATCGGCAACGCCGATCAGGAGTGTGCCGCCATTGTTGTTCAGAAAGCCGGCGATGGTCTTCAGCACAGATAGCTGCATCTTGTCGTCAACTTGCCCGGTGTGAAGGTTGGTGCGCAGCGTCGACTTGAACTCGACGGAGTCTGTTTCCCCGCCAAGGATGATCTGGTCCACCGTCAAGGTTGGCGGCGCTGCCTTGTCCCTGGTGTCGGCGGTCAGCACTTCCCATGCCCGCTGGATGACTCGCGCCATCCTGACGCGGCGTTCCTTGAGGAAGGTATCGTAGTCCAGCTCCCACCACAGATGCGGCAGAGCGTGCCAGAAATACATCTCCTCACGCTCCTTGCCACCAAGCTTCGCATCGAGTGCCGGCACGTACTCGGCTGGAGGCTTCGCTCCGATCCTGATGTTCTCCGGCCATTCCACCGGGGCGAAGTTGGCGATCTGGTTAACCTGCGAGGTTTCGGTGATTTCGAGGGACTTCAGGTAACCGCGCGGGTAAAGGTGATGCTGCTCCAGCGCCGCCTTCGTTCCGTTGACAGCGGGATCCAGGAGGGTGGCGATCTTGATCGGGCTGTATAGCGCCAGCGCGTCGAGCTTCACAAGCGCCGCCTGGTAGGCAAAGAGCGACGGGCTTCGCGCCGCGGATGTGGCGAGGGCGCTCGGCAAAGTAATTTCCCAATAATCCTTGGTCAGAACGGTTGCGGCCATCTCTCGCAACCGCCTGAGATAGTCCTCGCCCGTCTTGATGCCGCGGATCTGCGCAAGATCGGACTCGAATCGCGTCTCCGGTGACGTGGTGTAGCGGCCGGTCAGCGCCGCCATGAAGAAGAACTCGGCCGCGGCCCGGCGCATGGCGGTCTTGTCGACGCCGAAATCGCAGATGCCGATGAGATAGATCACATAGCTGTAGATGATGGCGGTCTGCGAGCTGATCATCTTTTCGCTGCGGTAGCCGGCAAGCTTGAGCGCGCTCAGGAAGTGATGCCAGTTGGCGAGGTTGAGCGCCTGATCCTGCGCCTTCGCCAGAAGCGCGAACTGCTCTTCACGCCTTGCTGGATCGTCTTTTCCGGTAACCGCGTCGCGGCCGCGCAGGACAGCGTACACGTTTTCCAGGCGAGCGCGCTTGAGACCAAGGCCGACAGTTGCGCGCAGCATCTGATCGGGCGCCGGCTTGATGAATTGGTTGTAGGATGAGGCCTGACCGTCGGACGGCCGCGTCGCCTCGCGCGCGAACTTCTCCAGCTCCGTCCGTCCCTGATCCCAGAACACGGACATCAGCGTCATGATGAAGTCGGCCTGGTTCAGTTTCTTGCCTTCGCCGTTGATGCGCACGAACACCTCGGCGATCGTTTCGGCGTCGACGCTGGACGCCAGCGTGAGCGCGACGAACTGGTAGCTCAACAGGTTGTGCAGCTTGCCGACGGCAGACTGCGCATGCTTGATCTGCTCGGGCGTCAGTTCCCGAACTGCCGACAGCTGCTCGATATAGTTGTTGGCGATGCTGAACAGGTCGGTCTCGGGCTTCCAGAGTTCCGAGATGTCTGGGATGAAGCTCTTGTCCTTGAGGATCGCTGCGTCGGTCACTTCGAAACGCTCTGTAAGCGGGCTGAAAGCGATGCGGATGCGCTCTTTTTTGAAGTTTGCGCGCAGCACCTCCGCGCCCTTAACCACGGCGTACAGCGAGGTCAGCCGCTGCTGCCCGTCGACAATGGCCATTTCCGGGACGGCTTTTTCGTTGCGGGTGCCGATCCCCTTGAGCGGCGCGCCCTCGGCACCGGTCTTCCAGAAGAGCAGGAAACCGGCCGGGAAGCCTTTGTAAAGCGAATCGAAAAGGTTGCGGACGTTGACGTTCGGCCAGACGAAGGGCCGCTGCAGTTCCGGCAAGCCGATCTTGCCGAGGTCGATGTCTTCGATCAACGCGTTGATCGGGTAGTTGGTCGTTGTGAAAAGCGGCATTTTCCCCCTCCCTGCCTGGTTTCGCTGCCTAAGTGCTGGCTCGTCTTCCCCGTCTGGCTTTCGGAGCCGCGGCGCCGGCTGCGCGGATGCGCTCCAGCAGAACGCTTGCCGGCTCGTCGTTGGGATCCTGTGGCACGAGTTCGCCCCGGAACGCCTTGGCTAAGATCGCGGACTCCAGCCGGTCCAGCAGCTTTCGCGCACGGCCAGCCTCGGCTTCGAGGCGGTCGGCGCGGTCGAAGGCCATTTGGATTTTTCTCACGACAGCTTGCTGGACTTCAATGGGTCCTTGAGGGATAGGCAAACCGCTGACTTTAGAGATGCTCAAAGTGTGTAGTCCGGACGTAGAGGCTGCGAAACGCTCCAAAATCTGCCGGCCGACTGGAGACATGAGCCAGAACAACACGATCTCAGGCAATATATCATCGCCGGCGCGGAACCTGATGAGATGGTTTTGATGTGAACAATCAGCGATTTCGGCGCGCCAGATGGCCGCTCGCCCGACTTGCTGGAGGCTCCCATTACCCTCTACTATAAGAAGGTCGCCGTTTTGAAGGGCTGTCTTAGCCAACTCCCGCTCGGTGCAACCGATTTCCTCGACATCAGTTAGCCGCAGCTCGTTTGCATAAACGTTCGCGACCCTGAGATACTTGGCCCGCAGTGGAAGCAATCGCCTTTTGGCGTTCTTCGTTAGCCCTCCAGTTACGTTTCCTATTGAACCAAGAGCGCGCCATTCCCAGCCGGCGGGCAGGCCGTGGAGGGGCTTGGCTCGACGGTGAATTCGTGGATCTTCCGTAGCTGGCTCCGGGCCATAAAATGCCGCTTGAAGTGTTGTTTCGCGCAACTGATTGGTCAGCACCGGCACCCGATCTAACTCCGCCTTGGCGCGGGCGATGCGGGCGATCAGCGTCTCCAACTTCGCCACGATGCGGCTCTGTTCGGGCAGTGGAGGTAAGGGAACTCTGGTGGCTTCAAACTTACCACGAGTTACATGAGCGAGCCCGACTCCGCCGTGAGCCTTTCCGATCAACTCGTCCAAGGTCGAGTTGATGGCATGCAAGAAGAAGTCGCGGTCTACCGCCTTCTCCTCGAAACGAACTCGGAAAATGTGTTGGTTGAGAACAGCACGAGGGCCGTGCCAGACGTGGGCGCCAAAGGAAGTACCCGGCGTTCCGGACCACGCAAAAAGCAGTTCTCCATTCTCGACAATAAACTTCTCATCCACGTCCCGGTCGAAGAAGTTGAACTCCGATTCCCGACGGTTCAGGTTTTGAATCCGGATTATTGGAAGACCATCACGCGACCAGTCGGAAGGCTTAAACGCCTTTCCGTTGATCAGATCGCACAAGTCTCCGATTGTCGCGGCCGCCCAACCTTCCGGCAATGTCATTCCGCCGCCTCCGCGACCGACGCTTGGACCTCGCGGTCCAGTTCGGCTACCAAGGCCGCAATCTCTTCTAGCGCCGTCTTCAGATGCCCCTCGATCGCGGCGGCGATGTCTTCCGGCGTCTCCAGGCCGTCCTCGGCGGCGGCGCTGGTGTCTTTGAGCCAAGTGATGTCGAGATTGTCGCCGCGCGCCGCGATTTCCTCCCGCGTAAAGCCGCGGAAGCGCCCGGTCTCGCCCTGGTCCACGCGGGGCACGCCGCCATTGGGATCGTCGCCGAAGGCCTGGACGAAATCCTCAAGATCAGCTGCCCTGAACGGATTGGTCTTGCCATAGGCCGGCGCACCGGAGCGGGCGTCGTAAATCCAGACATCCCGTGTCGCATCCTTGAGCGGCGCTTCCTCTTTCGCGCGGGTGAAGAAAAGCACGTTAGTCTTCACGCCCTGCGCGTAGAAGATACCGGTTGGTAGGCGCAGGATGGTGTGCAGATTGCACCAGTTCATCAGCCGCTGGCGCAAGAGCTTGCCGCGACCATCGTCGAACAGCACGTTGTCTGGCACCACGACCGCGGCGCGCCCTCCGGGCTTCAGCGCCCGGATGCAGTGCTCGACGAAGGGCAACTGGTACGACGAGACCCGGTCGGTGATGGTCAGGTCGTCTCGCGTCGGCGGTCCGCCCGCCGGACCGAAGGGCGGATTGGTCAGGATCAGGTCGGCATTCTTGAACTGCGGCCGCTGGCCGGCAGGCGAGAGCGTGTCGGCGAGGTCGAGGTAGTCGAGATCAAGCGAATGAAGGTGGAGGTTCATCAAGAGCAGCCGGAAAGTATCCGGAACATTTTCGATGCCTCGCAGAGCTTGATGCAGTTGAAATTCCTGCTGGCTGCGGGAGGCGGAAAGAAGATCGATGAAGTTGTCCGTCTCGACCTTCATGTGATTGTAGGCAGCGATCAGGAAACCGCCGGTGCCGGCGGCCGGGTCCTGGATGACCTCGCCGGGCTGTGGCTTCATCAGCCGCACCATGACCTCGATCAGCGCGCGCGGGGTGAAATACTGGCCGGCACCGCGCTTGGTCTCCTCGGCCATCTTCTGCAGCAGGCCCTCATAGGCATCGCCAAAGGCGTCACGCTCGTCGGAAAACCAGTGCAGGCCGTCGATGGCGTCGATCAGCTTGCGCAGGTTGGCTGGCTCGCGCACGATCGTCGCCGCGTTCTGGAAGATGGCAACCACCGAGCGGTCCGCCACCTTCTGTCCGTCGCCCAAGTCGATCAGCGCCTGGCGGTAGCGCTGCAGCACATCGGTCTCGCTCGCGGCCTTCAGCGCGCCCCAGCGGTATCGTTCGGGGATGCGGCTTTCGTCCTTCTGCTCGGACGCCATCTTGAGGAAGAGCAGATAGGTGAGCTCCGTGACGTATTGCTGGTAGGTGACGCCATCCTTGCGCAGCAGGGCGCAAAGCCGCCAGAGCTTGTTCACCAGGTCCTGTGACGGGTTCATCTCTTCTCTTTCGTCATGCGGCCGTGCCGCCGCCCCAGATAGCGGCGTTTAGATCCTTGAGCACGCCTTCCAGCCCGGATTCGAACTCGCGGTCAACCACCTCGAAGCCACCAGCCTGGGCAAAGAGCGGATCGGAGAGGATTTCCGGATCGCCGACCGGCTGCGCCTTGAGCGAGCGGCCGATGCGCACCAGCCATTGCCGTTGTTTCGGCGTCCAGGCGCGGCTCGCCAGGATTGCCTGCACGCCGTTTTCCACGCGCGCCTCGTAAGGCACGAGCGGATCGCCCAACGCTGCCTGCCGGACGAAGCCGATGACGTGCGCGGCGATGTCGGCGTTGCGGACGCTTCCATAGGCGCGGCGCAGACTGGCTTCGGAGAAGCCGTTCGCGTCGAGCAAGGTGGCGAGTTCCTTCAGCTCCTTGCGCGTGAGATCGCGCGGACGCTGCGTGGCGGCGACCATGGCCGGCACGGCGTTCATGTTGGAGCGAACGAAACTTTCGAAGCTTTCGATGTAGTCGCGCGGGCTGGCCTTGTCGCCGTAGTGATCCGCCACCGAGATCAGCTCGTCGTCATGTTCGGAGATGTAGATGCCGTCGCTTCGACGCCGGCCGGCGGCGGCTAGGTCGAGAATCGTCACGAACGACGGATGCTGGCGGAACAGTTCGAGTGTGGCAGCCGGCGCGGCAGTCTTCAGCCTGTCCGGAAGGGCGTCGAGCGGTCCGAGCACCGCCTCGAGGCTAGCGCGCTGTCTCTCGTTCAGATGTTTGAGGCGCTGGCGCAGCTTCACCACGATCTGGTCTCGCACGAAGGCACGGTCGTCGTCAGTGGTCGCGCGCTCCAGGTCTCCGGCAAGCGTGGCGAAGGTCAGTAATGGATCGACCACGACGGGCCGCATATCGGTGACCTCCTGCAGGTTGGCGTAAATGTCGACGGCGTCGAATATCCGAAAATATTCCTTGCCGATTTCATCGCAGCGCCGGGTCGCGCGTCCGATCATCTGGTCGTAGAGGATGCGGCTGTTGACGCGCCGGACGAAGACCAGATTGACGATGGATGGCAGGTCGATGCCGGTGGTCAGAAGATCAACAGTGACCACATATTTCGGCCTCGGGTCGTTCTTGAACGCCTTGATGCGGTCGAGCGGCCGGTCGACCGAGCCGGTGATCTTCTCCACCAGGTCGTGCGGCTGCGGGCCGTATTCCGCGACCAGCGCCGCCTGCAGCTCCTCCACCAGGATGTCGGCATGGTCGTCGCGCGCGGCGAAGAGCAAGGTCTTGCCGGGCTGGTCGGGCGGGCATTCGGCGGCGACCGCCTCGGCCACGGCGCGGTTGAAGGCGCGCGTATAGACCTTCCTGTTGAACTGGGCGACTTCGAAATCGACCTGGTCCTCCAGGTTGAAGAGGTCGATCTGGCCCGTGCGGGGGTCGACGATGTTGACCTCCTCGCCCTTGTCGAAGCTGATGCCGGTCTGGCTGAGCGCCGTCGTGATGCGGCGCGGCGGGCGGTGGTCGATCAGGTAGCCGTCGATGACCGCCTGCCGGTAGCCATAGCGGAAGACGGGCGCGCCGAAGATCTCGCGGGTATGCAGGGCCGGCGTGGCGGTCAGGGCGATCCTGGTGGCGTCGAAATAGTCGAGGACCTTGCGGTAGGCCGAGAGGTAATCGTCCAGGTTGCGGAAGGACAGGTCCTCCTCGCGGAGTTCGGCGTCGAGCGTATAGCCGCGATGCGCTTCGTCGACGATGATCAGGTCGTAGGTCCCGGGCGTCGGGCGCAGCGCGTCGGGATCGTCGAAGATGCGGCGGATCATGGCCTGCACGGTGGCGACCTGCACCCGGTCGGTCGCTTCGGGGAACCTGCGCGCCATGTCGGCGACCGGGAAGACCTGGTCGAACTTGAGGAAGCCGTTCGTGTCCGTGGTGCTCATGGCGTCGAGCGTCTGGCGGCCCAGCGCGTTGCGGTCGACGAGGAAGAGGATGCGCCGGAAGCGCTTGGCGCGCAGCATCTCGTACATGAGGGCGATCGCCAGCCGGGTCTTGCCCGTGCCTGTCGCCATGGCGAGGAGGATGTCCTGCTGGCCGCGCGAGACCGCTTCCTCGACGGCGAGGATGGCATCCTGCTGGTAGGGGCGCAGGCCGGTGACGCCGATCTCCCGCTCCGCCAGCTCGGTCGCGCTGCCGATCTCCTGCTCCAGCCGCTCCACGAGATCGCGCGGCGAGAACCATTCGGCCAAGGCGCGCGGCGGCGTGCGCAGGCGGGCGTCCCAGAACCAGGTGCCGGACTTGGTCGCCAGCTGCTTCACATAGGGCCGCCCATTCGTGACGAAGACGAAGGGGACGCGAAACTGGTCCAGCCCGTCGGCCCAGGGCGCATCCGGGAGTATTTCGCCGGGCGCGAGATGGACGTCGCGCGCGTAGCGTTTCGCCTGGCCGATGCGGCCGGGCACGTCGCGGATCCGGCGCTTGGCTTCGATGACGCCCATGCAGCGGCCCTCGACGAAGAGCGCATAATCGACCGGTCCGCTCTGCGTCGGCCATTCGGCGATCGCGATCGCCTCGGTCGCTCCCGGGCGTACGCCGGTGGCATGGCGCAGCGTCGCGCTGTCGGCCTTCCAGCCCGCGGCGCGAAGCTGCTCGTCGATCAGCACCCGCGTCGTCGCTTCGTCGATTTCGACATTCTCGGCGCTGCGGGCCGCCTCCTGCGCCAGCAGGTCGAGCTGGACGGCGGGGGTCTTGCTGGCGACGGCTTGGAGTTCGGCCAGGGCTGCTTCGGCTGCGCGCAGGGCGGCCTCCGCATCGGCGGCGTATTTTTCCCAGAAAGCCCGATCCTCGGCCTCGGAGGTAATGCGGCCCTGGATCTCGAGGCGGGCGGCCTCGGCCTCCTGCGCCGCGAGCCTCGCCTTGGCCTCGGCGTCCGCGCTCTCCCTGACGGCTTCCCGCAGCGCTTCGATTTCCTCATGGAGCGCCACCGTCACCTCCGCGCGTGGCGCCGGCGGCACGAAGGGGCCTGGCCGGAAAGAAGGCGCGTTCCCGTAGGCCTGGTGGAGCCAGACGCCGATGGCTCGGGCTATCTTCAGCCCGGTCAGGGCGTCGCTGGCCGTCCCCATATCTTCGTGGGCTGCCAGGTTGCCGGTGCGCTTCAGGTGGTAGAAAAGATCGGCGACCTCCCGTTGCAGAACCGAGCGGGAGCGTAGTGTTCGCAGCACGTCGTCAAACGACATGCGGTCGTCATCGTAGAGACCATGTCGCGCCGCCACCTGCTTGGCAGCCATCTCCGCGAACTGCCTCAACTTAACGAGCGCAGTCGGAGGATCATCCGCGTAATATCGCTCCCCGAGCCGGCCAAGCTTAGCCAGCTGGGGACTATGTTCCTCTAGGAAATCGAAGTTGCCGTCTCTCCCGCCCATTGCAAAGAGACTACCGGCATTTTCGATACACTCAAGTTAATGGCCGCCAGCATGCAACCTTCAACAAAACCGGCAGCCTTCCGCCGCTGACCTGGAATGCGCCGGGTTTGAACTAGGCGCCGTCGGCGGTGCTTGGAATCCCGCCCGGAATGGCTCGTCGAGGGCCGCGCGCCGTTCCGGAAGCGCGCCTGAACGACGTCTGTTCCGCAGCTACCGCCATGCCCGCGAGGGCATCGAGGCGCATCGGCTATAACCTGCACCGACCGCGCACGAGCCTCACCGCTACCCGCAGGTCCATATTGATCTGGTCACCGAAGGCAGGCTGGTCGACATCGTTGCCGATGGTTTTGACATGGGTTTAAGGCCGGCCGATCTGGTGCCAAGCGACATGATCGCCGTCTCGCTAGGCTTTCCGCGCAGCAATGCGGTCGTAGGGTCGCCGGATTTCGTGCGAACACACGGCAGGCCAACCGTTCCCACAGACCTCTACCGATTCCGTTGCATTCGGGCGCGCCTGCCCAACAACGCGCTGTTTCGCTGGCGTTTCGAGAAGGAGGGAAACCCCGTTAAAGTCGATGTGCAAGGCTCCATCACACTTGATGAGCCAAGCCTCGTTCGCATTGCCGCTCAGAATGGAGTTGGGCTTGGCTATGTCATGGAGGCATGTTGTACGTGAGGACATAGTAGCTGGGAGGCTCGTGCGTGTTCTCGAAGACTGGACCCCGCCCCGTGCCCCTCTCGCCCTCTACCATCCAGGCAGGAAGGCTCCACCTGCTGCGTTCAGCGCCTTCATCCAAGCCGCGCGAGAATTCTCAGGCCGATTGCAGGGAAGCTGCCGTAACCGGCATTGTCCCATGTGCCAGGGCGCGGCAGCACGGACATAGCTCGCCGAGCGCGAGGCTGACCTCTCGCCGGTCGGATACTTCCACGTTGTGTTCACGCTGCCCACCGAGGTCGCCGACATTGTCTTCCCGAACAAGGCGCTCGTCTACGACCTGCTGTTCAAGGCAGCGTCGGAGACGATGCTGACGATCGCGGCTGATCCCAGGCACCTCGGAGCCAGGATCGGCATCACCGCCGTGCTTCACACCTGGGGCTCGGCGATGACGCACCATCCCCACGTGCACATGATCATGCCGGGCGGCGGCATCTCGCTCGATGGGAAGGGCTGGGTCGCCTCGCGCCCGGCCTTCCTCCTCCCGGTGAGGGTGCTCGGCAAGCTGTTCCGCCGGCTGTTCCTCACACAGCTGGTCGCGCTGCACGATGCGGGGCGGCTCGCCTTCTTCGGATCAATGGCGCATCTGGCCAAACGCCGGGCATTCCTGCGCCACCTGTCGCCCGTCAGGAAGAAGCGCTGGGTCGTCTACGCCAAGGCACCGTTTGCCGGGCCGGAAACGGTGCTGGCTTATCTGTCGCGCTACACACACCGGGTCGCGATCTCGAACAGCCGCCTGGTCGCCTTCGACGCGAGCGGCGTCACCTTCCGCTACAAGGACTACCGCCGCGACGGCGCGGAGCGGCGGCAAGTGATGACGCTCGCCACCGACGAGTTCATCCGCCGCTTCCTGCTGCATGTCCTGCCGCGCGGCTTCCATCGCCTGCTCGCCGGCTCCGCCCGCAAGGCCAGCCTCCCGCTGGCGCGCAAACTGCTGAAGGTCGCCGCGCCGCCCGATGACGACAACCCTGCCGAGCCGGGGGACTTCCGGCCGCCATGCCCCTGCTGTGGCGGACGCATGGTCGTCATCGAGGTATTCGAACGATGGAGGCAGCCGCGCGGACCGCCGGACACATCGGCGACGAACCGGGAGAACGCTCCATGACCCGACATGCCACGATCCAACCTACCACCGCAGGCACTCAGCCTCCGGCAACAGACCCACGCGCGTCTATCGTGATCAGCGAGCCCGACAGAGCCGCGCCTTGCCGCGCACCGGGCCGACAACACCGCGCGGCGGCGCAACGAAGCGGCTTGTCCGCATCCATCCCGGTGCCTTGCCGGCGGCGGCCGCGCCACCGCCGACACCGGCCGAAAATCGAAATCCCCATAGTCATTGACTGTGGCCCGCGGGTTCCTTCCTCGGGGACTTTCGTACGCCCGCCGGCGCCCGAAACTCTTCACGTTAGCAGACTGTCAGCTGACGGAATGCCGCCTGCCCGAGCGGACGTTGATTTCAGCGGCGGCAAGAACTTTGATTGGACTATCCCCGTCATATCGCAGCGTTGTTTCTGTAGGCCATGCCCCTTACTAGGGATGCAATATTGGCGTCCTCGAACAAACGATTAGCTGTTTAGATCCGCGCGTCATGGCGACGTATAGGTTCCGCGCATCCAGAACATCGGCGTTCAGGATGACCGCGGCCTCTGCTTCTAGGCCCTTCAAGAGCAGGGTGCTGCCGACGGCTCGTTTGGGGAGGGGGCGGCCAACGAGGCGGTTCTGTTCCCGCATGCGAATGGCTGCATCATGGAAGGACAAACCTTCCGTGCCGTCGCAAAGCTGGAGGGCCTTGATACAGGCGCGCAGCACGGCGGGGCGGTGGGGCGTGACGCCACCCTGCTTGCCGATCTCGACGAGGACATCGACTGCCCGTCGATGCGATGGATCACGGACGAACGCGAGGGCGATCCCTTCGGCCTCGGTCGGTTCGGTTCGCGCCGTGCCATGCTGGAGTGCCGAGACGCGCTGCACGAAATCCGCCGCACCCACGTTGCGCATCACGCTCTGTGCGAACTCGGCAAGCTGTTGCAGGGCCTGCGGCGACGCAAGGTCGAAGCGCTTTGCGAACGCGACGAGGTCTTTCAGGTCGACCGCTTCGACGGTCACCGCTCCCGGCGTCTGACTGGCGAACCGCCGCTGACTGTCGGGGCTCGTGCTGTCGCCAATGATCAGTACGCGGCCGTCCGCACCGGTCGGTCTAACTCGTGCGGCTTCAAGGCGTTTCTCGTGATCGTTCGTTCCGTCGAGGTGGACCCAGGTCGCACCGTCAGGCGCAGTCCGGAGGTCGACCGGCTCTTCCCTCAAGAGCTTGCCGCGGGCTTCCAGAAGCCATCGCCCCAGCGGTTCGGCGCCCGCATTGATCCAGCGCCACGGCGTCGCGAGCTCCCCCGCCAGCGGAAAGTAGCCGCAGACTTGTTCGTCCCAAGTGGCCAGATCATCGCCGCCGAACCCGAAGATCGCCTGCATGGGGTCGCCGAGCACACTGGTCGGCAGCATTTGGGCCGCATAAGCAACGACGGCATGCTGGCGGATCGAGCAGTCCTGATACTCGTCTACGATGAGCCGCGCATAGCTCGCCTTGAGCACGTCGGCGACGTGGCCAGCCTTCAACAGCTTTGCGGCCGCAACGCGGATGTTCGGGTAATCCGTCCCCGGTCTGGCCAGCTTGAGAAGCTCCGGATCGTGACCGCTGCGCGTCGGGAAAGTCGAGATGAGCCGCATGGCCCATCCGTCGATCGTCGAGAGCCGATATGCGTTCGACGGGACACCTGCTTTATCGAGTCGTCCCCGCAAGGCAACAACACCGGCGTTCGTGTGGGTCAGAACGAGGACGGGCTTGTCGCCGCTGTGCCGCGTCAGCGCCTCCGCGATCAGGTGCGTCTTGCCGCATCCGGCCGGGGCCGTCACGGTTCCGCGATCGATAGCGAGCAAATCGATCTCAGATGCCGGCATTGGCGCACCATCCGAAGATGCTCTCCACCAGATCGCGAAAGCCGGTCTCGGCGTGCGGGAGGTCCGGGCCAACGATGTCCCGCGCCGCGTCCTCCATCCAGGTCACGGACTTGAACCACCCGGCCCGCTTCGTTCGCGCCGCCGCGCCAAGGGTCGTTCGGCCTTCTGGGGAGATTCCGCCTGCTTCCGCCTCCGCCAAGACCGTAGCGAGATCCCTAGCGTTCTTGGTGGCCGACTTGATGTGCTCGTTCACCAGGTCGTCGCCGTGGAGTTCGATCGCGCGGGCCAGCAGCTTCCTGACCCCGTCATCGGACAGGCTATGAAAAAGCTCGTCCTCCAAAGCACGGCCTTCGCGCCAGGCAATGACCTTGCCGCCTTTCACGATGAAACCGTCTTCGATGGCGGCCGTCGGCTCCTTGTCGTCGTCACGGACGACAGCAGCCCGGTACCCCAGCGCGTGAAAGGCTTCCGCTCGCGCGAACGGCCGGTCAGAATCTCCGCCGCCGCAATCGACTACAGCCGTACCCAGCGCGGTGATGGCGTCCTTCCCATTTGCCGTCCTGTACTGGTCGAGACCCCGGATGAGACCAACCTCGCTTGCGCCTTCGCAGACGATCACCGACGGCGCGAGGAAGGCATCGGGATAGAGGCGGACCGTGCTCTGCACGCCGTCGGAGGTACCGACGTTCAACACCTCGTGGCACTCGGACGACCGACGGGCCACGAACAACTGGCTGCCCGAAAGCTCGCGCAACGCAACGGGTGAGTGCGTCGTCATGAAGACCTGGAGCGGCGGCGTCTTTTCCTTTGCGCCCAGCGACCCGAGAAGCCGGATGATGCGGTGCGGTTCGAGCCCATGTTCCAGTTCGTCGATCAGGATGACCGTCGACTGTGCAGCAGCCTTTCGTTGAAGGCCGGCGATCAACAGGCGAGTCGAGCCGATTCCCAATCCCCGAAGCGGGATTCCACCTTCATCGTGCAGAGAGATCGTCCCGCCGCTGAACGACACGGAGTGCGCGTCCAGCATCGCCTTGATATTCTCGCCGATCGGGATGCCCAGCTCCTTGGCAGTCGTTGTCACGATGGCGAGCGTCTCGCCCAGCTGCCCTTGAGCCTCTTCGCCGAAGGCGGCCCTTGCATCACGCGCGGCCTTGGCGAGAGCGGCCGAGGCGTCCGCACGCTCCTCCGAAACTCGGTTCAGCACCGAACCACGCCGCCAACCCAGATGGTAGTCCGCTAGCGCTCCGATCCGGCTCGGCGCCAGCCGTACCCGGTCGCCCCAACTGAGATTTCGGCTGAGCCCTTGGGCTTCCGCCCTCTCCGACACGAGCGTCCAGCTCGGCTCCAGATCGCTGGCGACCGTCAGCCGCAGGCTCAGGACGGTTTCGGCATCCTTCTCCGGCTCATCCTCGATCTTTCCGGTCGCAACATCGAAGCCACGAACGAACATCCCGTACGCATCGAGATTCTTCAGCGCATCATCGAGCTCGCCCAGGGTCACCGTGATGGTGATCGGCGTCTCGACATCTAGCTGATGAAAGTCCGCGTCGGTGAATTGGATGTTTCGGCGGGCACCCAAACAGAAATCTATGGCGTCGAGGATAGATGACTTTCCGCTGTCACCCGGCCCGATCAAACAATTGATGCCGGGCGATGGGTGCCAGACGAGTTCCTTGATCCCTCTGAAGTGCTTTATCTCGACCGCGCGTATCCGTGCCAATTTCTGTCCCCTCGATCATTTTTGACTCCCGTTCGGCAGGCGGCCCTTTGACTCCCGTTCGGCAGGCGGCCCTGCCATGGAGTGGATTTATTCCGTGTCGCGCCGCTCTTGCCTCACTCGCCTATGCTTGCGTCGGCACGTAAAGCGCCGCTTCCCGCGACAGATTCTTGAAGTTCGGTAGGCAGGAGCACTCGAGCGCGCGCTCTCGCCCGATCAATTCTACGACTTCGTCGCCGCATTCCGCTGGAATGCGCATTCGCCCGTGCCGCAGAGCCAGATAGACGACGTCAGCAGCCAGACGCGCACCAAGGCTTCGCACGACGTTGGAATGTCGCAGGAGGTCGAGGGACCAACCCGGTTCCTCGCCATCCATGAGCGCCGCTGCCCGAACGCGGCCCTTTCGTTCATCGACGACGGCTCGGAAGCTCCGACTCGCGGCGATCGCGATCGTCGCGGCCTCCCCGTCATCCAGAGAAGGCGAGCCGCCGGACAGAGTGGCGAACAGCTCGTACTCCACGTCGGTCATGCCGATGACGGTGACCTTGCCGCGTGTGATGAGGCCGCGAAGAAAACTCCGGTCTCCGTTCTTCCGGCTCGTCTCGTGCTCCAGCTCCCCTGCCACGACGTCGGGGATGACGATGTCATTCGCGATAGCCGTCAACACCCGCTCGCCGTAGGTGCAGGCATGCAGGTTGATCAGCACGCTCGTGTCGAGGACCAGCGGTCTGCGATCATCAGCCAGGGAGCTTGAGAAGGTCATCCGTCACGTTTTCCTCAAGCTCGATCTTGTCAATCAGCTCGCGCACCTCCACGCGGCGCATCTTCAGCAGCTCGGCCAGCTGCCCTTCCGACATGATGCCACGCTTCCAGGCCGCGTGCGCCATGAGGCTCATCCTGTGGGAGACCGGCCGATTGGCGTCGGTCTTCGGCAAGTCTACCCGCTCCGCAGCATCTCCAAGTACCTCCCGCGCGTGGTAGTCCTTGATTCCGCCTTTCGTCTTGAGCCATTCCCACGCCCCCTTTTTCAGGAGCTCCAGCTCTTCGAGGCGGCGCACGCATGCCTCGCGGGAGATGTTGTACTGGTGCGCCAGCAGGATGACGTGCCGACGGGTGAGCATGTCGGCGCCCGCCGTCAGTTGTTTGAAACTCTCCGAGAAGCTCTTGCGCGGCGTCAGGAAAGCGCGGCCGAAGGCATTCGCATACCGCTCGTCGCGGGACAGGAACTGCTCGTCGTCCTCCAGGACCTCGGGAACGCGGCGCGTCCCTACGAAATGCCCGACTTCATGCGCGGCGGACTGAACGCGCCGCTCCAGGGGATGATTGGCGTTCAGCAGAATGCAGGCGCCGACGGCGTTGTCATAGGTGAACAACCCGGCGACCTTCGACTTGGAAGACAGCCGTCGCTGATACAGGCGGATGCCGAGATCGAGCTCAATGATGGAGAAGATGTCGCCGATCGGACCGGCACCCAGCCCGAGCCAGTCGCGGAGCTCTTGCGCGTGCTTTTCGGCAAGCTCGACCACGTCGCCCTGGTTGATCCCCTTCTCCGGCGGGTAGTGCCGCCGCCGCTCGATGCCGAGGACGTTTTCGAGCTCCACCTCCGCCTTCACCAGGTCATTGAGAAGCTCCACGGCTTCGAGCGTATGGTCGTCTTCCGTCTCCCGCGTCTTGCGGAAACGGGGCACCAGATCGGTGTGAACCGCTTCCCGACGCAGAAGAGCGTTGACGGAAACACCGTAGTGCCGGGCAAGAAGCTGCAACTCCTGAACCCGGACCCTCCGCGTGCCCTTTTCAATGGACACGAGGGTCGGGCGCGACATGCCGATGACCTCGGCCGCCTGATCTTGACGGATGCCCGCATTCTCCCTCGCCAGGCGCAGGCGCCGACCGATTTCCTGCGCGCTCAGTTCATTCAGATCGGCCATGGCGCCCTCTCTTCGTCCAGCTTCTCAAGAAGCTTTGTTCTCCTTGGGCGGCCATGAAGGCGCGCCATTCCTTTGCGTGCTTCAGCAGCATGTTCCTAATTTTCTTCAAGACTTCTTCCTGTGGCTCCACGGTCGCACGCGCGATTTCGAAGGCATGAACCTTCAAGTCCGCATCGGGGATGTCGGCCATATCGGCGAGCTGCTGGAGGTGCCGAGCCCCGACGCTGCCGTATTCCGCCATCGTTCGGCTCAGGCGGACTTTTCTCCTGCCGGGAAGGGCATTCCGAAAGGTCGGAACGGTGAGATCGGCGATGACGTAGGTGTTTGCCGGCTCTTCTATTCCGGCGGCATGCATGCTCATCCGGCGAAGGAGACATGCGGCGCACAGGCCGCACTGCCGCAGCTTGCCGTCCATCTTCGCGTTCCAGCGCTGCTGCCAGCACGAGCGGGTTTCGAACAACTCATCGACCGCCTTGTTCGTGGCGCGCCGGAAGGCCGAAATCGTCTCGCCCTTCGTGTTCCAAAGGCGCGGTTGGTCATAGCGAACGTCATGCCCGAGCACCGCCTTGACGAACCGCTCCATCTTGCGGAAGTACGTCGGGTGGTTCCGGTAGTCCGCATACATGTTGTGCAGGGGCAGGAGCACCGGGCCGAGCGCGCCTTGACCGCTTTCGGGGACCACGATCGTGTTCAACCCCGTCAGGTGCGCGGCGATGGCCGTCACGGCGGCGAACTTGAAGCCGCGCGAACGTACGCTGCTTTCCCGCGACGACGGCACGTCGACCCGAAACGGGATTTGGTCGAAAGGCTCATCGCCCGCCTTCAACGTATGGCGGTGTTTCGTCACGCGCACACAAACGGCGTCGCTTCCGTTCCCGGACATCTTCGAGACGCAGCGGGAATCCAGCCCATCGCTATACGCGATGACGAAGCTGCGCTCCGTACCGAACGGAAGCGACCGCTGTCGCGCCCCGACGACGCTCCGACCCTGCCATGGAACAAATGTGAATTGCCAATCGTCGCCCGTGAGGTGCCTCAGCGCCGCCCGTAGGCTGGCTTGCACCTCGAGCCGTTGCCACGTCGCCACCTCGACGACGGGCACGGTGATGTTGAAGTCGCGCGCCCACCGACTGATCCGCCTTGCGGTTCGGCGATCGGCATATTCAACCGCAGCACTGACGACCAGAAGGTCGTGGTGGATCGGCTTCCAACCGTTGTAATCGTAGGTGTCCAGGGAATCAGGAACGAACGCGATTTCCTTGCCGATTTCGGCGATGGCCTCCGAATGGGGATGGACCCGAGTGTGCCTCTGCCCTTCCTCGACAACGCGCAACGTCAGGTCGTAACGCTTGGGATTGGTCGCATGGGTATTCACAAGCGGACCATCCCTTCGTCGACGCTGTCGCTTCTGCCCAAGTCCTTCTCAAAGGCGTCCTTCCTGCCCCCCAACAGAGCGTCACGGACCTCCCCGCTTTCCACTGCGTCGAAAGCGGCATCGATTTTCTCACGCGCCTGCTCTGCTTCGCTCCGGCTCATCTCGCCCGCTTCCTGCGCGCGGATACACTCTTCGTGGAAGCGGTTTCGGGTTTCCCCGATCTGCGTGTCGATGGCGGCATCGAGTGCTGGCGCGATGGCGTCGCTAAGGGGCGTGTCGTTGGCAGCCCGATACAGAAGTTCCTTCTGGAACGCGTCGAGGAACGGCGTCTTCTCGCAGCGATCGAAAATGGCTTCGACCGAACCAAGTGGATCGAGGTCCAGCTGACCCCGGCCAGTATGCGCGTCGAGTTCTTGAAGCGCCTTGGCGTGCTCCATGGTGACCAGGTGGCGAGCAAGCGCGTCCGAAGCAAATGCGCCACATTCCCCTAGAGATGCCGCATCGTTCTGCACCGCCTCGGCAAGCCGCTTCCAGCAGCTCCCAAGCTTCAGATTCTTGTATGGACCATCAGTCATGGCAACCTCCGGTCTCCCACAATAGGCGAATATCTGACATTGTCAACATTTTGCTGACTTTCACTGACATTACCGATACGATGGCAACTGCTGGGCGAATGGCGACGGTGACCCTCTCTGAACCGCAGGCTGACCCATCGCCTCACAACGATGTCCCAACTGAAAAGGGTCATGCCATTTTCGCTGCTAGAGGGATGACCTTTGAACGCAGAAGGGGTCAGGGCAACGGATGACGCATTATGAAGCCACGCACGCCTTCGCCAGCCGCGAATTCACGGAACTAGACTGGCGGATCGGACGACTTGCGCCCGTAGCAAGCACCGGCGATGTCCGCTCTTGGAGGTGAGTCGGGACCGTGCCAACGACCGAGACGAGGCGCGTTGCCGCCGACCAGCTGCCTCGAGCGGCGTCCGGACTGCTTATTGCGCAACGTAGGTCGCCCCGGACACAAAGGAACGCTGCGATGCCTATGGAGTCGGAGGGCAATGCTTCCTCCCACCACATGAATTGGGGCTTACCCAATTGGAAGGATCCCAGCGACTACGGCGACGTGTCCGAGCGGAGCGATTTCAGATGGCGATGGGAGTTCACCCGCCGCGCGACGACGTTCGGACGGCATTTTCGAACTATGCCGCCGAAACCCTGCACGCGCATTAGGCGTCGGACCTTCTTGTGATTGACCACCATGGAGAATGTGAACGCCCGCCGGCATGCGAGGGACCCTGGAAATCCAATTCAAGTCGTCCGAATCTGCGCCGGAAACTCGGCACTGGTGCAGTCCCATGTGTTTTTAGGCAAGATAACTCAGGGGCGTCTTTGTAGGTTGTAAAGTATTGTTGTTGCCATATGTCCAGTATTACTTGACAATATAATAAAGACAGTATAAAGATAATCGCTGCATATTTGAAATAAAAATATTGTTTATTGTGTTCGTTGGCTGCGGATGAGCACATGGCTGCGCAATGGTACCATATAGACTTCGCTACGGAGGCGGCAGGGAACTGACCCGATGGATCGCGCACCCGAACAGGATATCTCAAGCACCGCGTCGGCGACACGGTCTGCGAAATCCTGCTCAAGAAAGCGAATGACGGCACGTCCGCCTACGACCTCATGGCCGGCCTGTCCCGTATCGCGTGCTTGAATTCGTTGGTAACTCATTTCTACGGTTGAGGCCGGTTCAATGACCTTTGTGAGATCGCACAGTTCCGTACCCACGGCGGCATTTCCTGCGCCAGTCATGACTTTCTCCGACCTTCGCATCTTCATCTCGTCACTGGATATCGCGGCAAATAGGCGTGATCACCTCCTGCTGTACCTCGACCAGATGTCAGCTTGGTCGAAGGAGGACGTGGGGAGGCTCCCCGCAACCGCACCCGAGGCTGCTAGAATTTGCGCCGAGATCAGGAAGACCGCGAGGTTGGACAACTTCCGACAGGCAGCCAAGCTTCACTACGGAATCTTGGCGTGTCTACGCCGCGCCGGAATACTGCCCAATCGAACCATGATCCGTAACGACAAGACGCTCGGGGAAATCCGCGGCCTCCTGGACAAGCGTAGCTACAGCGATTTCATTCGCTTCGGCACTTGGTGCGTGCACAACGGCATCGAGTTTCAGGACGTGTCGTCAGAAACATTCGATCTTTTCGAGAAGCACCTTGCTTCTGCGAGTATCAGCGAAAACACTCACCAGTTGGTTCGGGCTGCAATTCGCGCATGGAATCGGCTTGTCGAACTGGCCGACGGCCGTGGATTTTCAGCTGTTCCAATGCCGTCGATCCGCCGACGCACTTCACGGGTACCTCTTGAAATATTTCAGGATTCACTACGACAGCAACTCGATGCCTACGCCGAGTTCTGCCGTAGCATGGATCCATTTGACCCGGACGCCCGGCGAAAACCTCTCGCTCTAGCGACCATTAAGAACCAACTTAATCTGATTCACTACGCCCTCGACACTTTGGTGAGGGACGGCGCCGATCCCCGCGAGATCCATGATCTTCGGTGGCTCCTGGACAAGGAGACATTTCGAAGGCTTTGCCGGGGTTTTGAGCATCGTGTGGAAAATGAACAGAAGTCCCCCAGCCACGGCCATTTCTCCGTCGAGGCGCTATTTCGACTTGCTCGCTGGCTCAAGCTGCCCGACACGCAGCTTGTCGAGCTGAAGATCATCGCCGACAAGATGACCAACCCCGTGCGCGCAATGACCAACCGCAACTGGGCGTTGGTCAGGAAGCTTCTAGACGCGCCCTCGATCAACGCCCTTCTTGACGCACCCACGCTCATTCTGGATGACGCGCTAGCTCATGACGGAACGCCGAACCTGATGCTGTCTCAAGCCCAGGCGGGTGTAGCTCTGGCCATCCTCTCGCATCTGCCCCTCCGCCTGCACAACCTCGCCGGTTTGCGGCTTGGTCACTCGCTCTTCAAAGTCGGAGATGGGCGTTACGAAATCCGCATCGCCTCGTCGGAAACGAAGGAGAAAGCACCCATTGAATACGACGTTCCCGAAAGCATCGCCTACTTTCTCAGCCGCTACATGAACGAGGTGGTGGAGCCGTTGCTCCCCGAGGCGCCGCCCTACCTTTTTGTCAACGTGGACGGCTCTCGCAAGACCGACTGCCACCTGCGCTATCTAGTCAAGAGATATTCTCGGATATTCATCGGGACCAAAGTCAGACCCCATGTCTTTCGCCATCTCTGGGCCGCGATTATTCTTGACGAAAGCCCCGGTGCCTATGAGTTGGTTCAGCAGTTCCTCAATCATCGCTGCGTAGAGGGAACCCGGCGTTTCTATGCCGGCACAGACAGTCCCAGGGCTTCCAAGCTACATGGCGATCTACTCGAACGCGCTGCGCGTCAACGGCATTTGAATTGCGGAGTGGCACGATGAGACGCGTCTACGCGAACTTTTTCCTCCCCGATCATTTCTGGCCACAAGCGGACCAAGATCTGTGGAAGCGATATTTCGAGTTCGAAGACCGGTTCGCAGACACGCCGGCTGCCAGTCTGACGGACACCTCGATCCGATCGCTGCGAACCTCCTATGCAGCTTGGCTCGGGTATAATTTCGTGATCAGACCGGAAGCTCTGAATGATGAGCCGGGAGCACGCGTGGGCCTGTCGCAAGTGCGGGAGTTTCACGACTATCTCGCCCAGAGTTGCCGTACGACGACGATCGCCACCCAAATCTCGCGGCTCTACACGACGTTGCGGATACTGGTGCCGGATCAGGAGTGGACGTGGCTGAATAATATTTCCAGTCGACTGCGGGCCAGGGCCGTCCCGACGGAACGCCCAGTGGTGCTCAGTCCTGAGTTGCACCGCCTAGGCCTTCGGTTGATGGACGCAATCATCCGAAGGAGACGCGTTGAAGAGATGCCGATCAAGGCATTGCGGAAATTCCGCGATGGGCTGCTGATCGCCACGCTCGTTGAGGCACCGATGAGAAGCCGGGCGTTCGTCAGTCTGAACGTGGCTCAGCATCTACGACGCGAGCGGCAGGGCTGGGAAATCGACGTGCCCGGGGAGTTTACCAAGACCAACCACCCTCAGGGTTACGTGCTGACAGCTCGCTTGTCCGGCTATTTCGACCTCTACGTACAAGAGCTACGTGATGCATTCAGGCCTGCCGCAGATGAACCAGCTCTTTGGTTGACTGAGAACGGTCGCCTGACGAGCGAGGTACTCCGCGCGCGGTTCAAGAAGCGGACCCTCTATGGACTCGGAGTTGCAATAACTCCGCACATGGCACGTGACGCTGCTGCCACCTTTCTGGCGAGGGTGGACCCGCAGAACGCCCTAGCAGCGAGAGACCTACTGGGGCACACGACGCTCGCCATGACTACAACCTACATACGCGGCGCGAGAACCCGCGACGCCGGTCGAAGCGTCGCTTCCTTGCTCCAGAGACGAGCCAACTCGGGGTCTGTCTCGCTCCATAGTGTCCACATGGAACGCGACGGTCGGTTTGGTTCGGGAGCGGGGCTCCGACGGGGCGGCCATCATGACTGACAGGCATCAAATCGAGAGGCGCATCGCCGGACACGTGGCGGCGATCGAGCTCCGCAGCCTACTTGTCTCCGACGCGCCATTGGCCGCGAGCCTGCGCGATCGGCTTGTTCGCAGTGTTGCGAGGCTGAACGACGATCCACAGGTTTCCCGCTGGCTCGAACAGCGGTTGACTATGCTGATCCAACGCAGGTTCGGCCGAAACCCTGATAACTTTCAGGTCTCGGGCGCAACCCGCAAGGCGCTGCTCCTCCTGGGCGCCGCTCAGCGGGGGCACATTTCGGTAAGGCAGCACCGGCGCCCCAGGTGAGGCACTCGGCACTTCTGCGTGACGCCGAAGGCCATTTCGGCTATGATACAAATTCACCGCACCAGGAGTGGCGCGGTCAAACCCCGTCATCACAGCCACCATCGCAGCCGACCGTCTCGGCCCATGTTCGCCGCTGTCTGCGTATCTGCAGCCGCGGCGTTCGGCTGCATTCATTGGAGGGAACCGACATAATGCCGCCCCCCTTTCGAATCCACCGACAACGAAAATCGGCGCGCCATGCTTGCCGCCGCTGCCGTCAAGTGCCCCGAAAACCTTCCGGACGCTATGGATAGGCTGCGCTTCGCCAACGGCACTCTGCCACGCTGATTGATGTCTATCGGCTGCATCTTGCCCCGCAGCTCCTAAAGGGCGCGCACGCCGGTGGTGCGAATCGAACTGTGTCGCGTGAGACTGTCACGGCGTCGCACTTCAAACGCGCCACCAATGGACAGGTCAAGCCGTTGACCGACAAAGAGTGTGTGGAGGCGATGCAGCGCGTGCTTCGCTACGCGACGGAAGAAGCCGCAACGATCATCAAGCACATGCTGCCTACACCGACCGGATGCTCTGAGTTAATCACCTAGTCGGTTTAGCACCGTCACTTGGCCGTGTCGGGCGGCAGCTGGATGCGCTCGATGGCCTCGGCCATCACCGAGACGGGGAAATGCCGGTAAACGCTGGCGGAGTTGCCCTCGATATGGCCCTGGATGACATCGGCCACGCTGTCCAGTATGCCTACGCGCACCGCCTCCGACTTGAACCAGTGCCGCAGCGCGTGGTTTGGCGATTTCCTCGGGTCATTGAACCCGCTGGCGCGAATCCATTCGGCCAGGCGGCCAGTCACGCTCTTCGATGCATGCTTGCGCCTTGGATCGCCGGAGCTCCGGCCGTAGAACAGCGGGCCGTTGCCCTTCTCCTTCACGAACTCCAGGAACCCAGCCTTGATTAGGGCGGAGTGAATCGGCACCGTCCGTTCGCTCTCGGAGTTCTTGATCGAGCCGGCGTCGGGGGCCGGCTTGATGTGGATGCAGGGTAGCCCCTCAACCGTCGTCACATGGCTGGCATGGAGCTGCGCCACCTCGCCGATGCGGGAGCCGGTCGACGCTGCCAGCCACGGCAACCACCGCTTCCACGGTTCCTCGGCCGCGTCGGCAAGCGCGAGAAGGCGCGCAACCTCGGCACGGTCGTAGCCGATCTTCTTGGTCCCCGCCTTCTTCTTATGCGCGACCCGAACACCCTCCGTCGGATCGGCAGCCAGCAGCTTGTTGGCGACCGCGTAGCGGAACAGCGCACGCGCGCAGGCGAGGTAGCCATTGCCGATGGTGCCGGCGGATTTTCCTGAGGCGACGAGCTTGTCCTTCCAGGCGACGATGTCGGCCGGCTCGACGCGGGCGACATCGTCGGCCTTGCGGCCGAGGAACGATTTCAGGTGGCGCACCACACCACGCCATGTCGAGAGCGTGCTGGCGCTCGGGTTGCTCTCGCGCTCCCAACGATCCCACAGCTCGTCGAGCGAGATCGACGGCGCGACCTCCTTAGGCTCCGTGGGTGCAAGCTCCACCGCAGCCGGCACTACCGCAGCCGTCTCTTCTTCCGGGAGCGCATCGGGCTGGTCCTGCAGGATAGCCTCAAGTGCGTGCGCTTCGGCATGCATCAGCTTCCGGGCCAGCACCAACTCGTCGGAAGGCGCGAGCCCCGGCGACAAACGACGCGCCTCGGTGGTAAAGGCGGCAAGGTTGCCGGTCGCACGCATGCTGGCAAGCGTGGTGAGACGCTGCCTGACCCGTTGCCGCAACAGATGGCCGATCACCGGTTCGGGCGAGCCCTCAGCAATCAGATGATCGAGAAGCGTATAGTCGTCATCACGCAGCAGGTCGCGCGGCTCGTGCAGCGGCGAGATTCTTCCCGCGAACAGCGCGGGTTGGTCGGCCATGGCGCGGTCGTAGAACGACTGCCGGAATGCAAACTCCCGATCGCAGACATCGATGCCGTATTGATGCGCGATGTGAGCGAAGCTCCTGCGGATCGCGGCGCGTTGGGTTGCCGTCGCCGCTTCTGCCGTCAATTGCCGGAGGGTTTCGAATTGCTCTTCCAGTTCCAGACTCCTGCGGGCAAGGCGCAACTTGGCGATCCTTAGGTCGCCGGTACGCAATGAGGCGACAACGGTCGATCTGCCGAATGCGGTCGCGACATCACGTGGCACCCAGATACGACAATAATAGATGCTATTGCGCACCATCAGGCGCTCGGGCAGTCGACCCATGCTCGTCCCCGACTGTAACAAAAACTGTCACAACTGGGTACCAGAGCCTGCGATGGCACCAATTCTCTTTTAAATTCAAGCGGTTAAGTGCTTGATGGTGCCCAGGAGAGGACTCGAACCTCCACTCCTTGCGGAACACGGACCTGAACCGTGCGCGTCTACCAATTCCGCCACCTGGGCAGGTGCGCCGCCCATGTAAGCGGCGACCCATGACCTGTCAACGCGTATTTGCCGCGTCACCCACGAAGATCAGTGGGGAATGGCCTGGCCCAGCGTCTGCTTGGATTTCACCGTCGAATCGGCGTTGAGGCGGTAGACGATCGGGACGCCGGTGGCGATTTCCATCTTCACGATCTCCTCGCCCGACAGCCCGTCCAGCGCCATCACCAGCGCACGCAGGGAGTTGCCGTGGGCGGCGACCAGCACGGTCTGCCCGCGCAGGACGCGCGGCAGGATCTCGCGGATGTAATAGGGCCAGACCCGGGCGCCCGTGTCGCGCAGGCTCTCGCCGCCGGGCGGCTGGACGTCGTAGGAGCGCCGCCAGACATGGACCTGTTCCTCGCCCCACTTCGCGCGTGCGTCGTCCTTGTTGAGGCCCGACAGGTCGCCATAATCGCGTTCGTTCAGGGCCTTGTCGCGGATCGTCTCCAGACCCTCCTGGCCGAGTTCGGCCAGCATGATGTCGAGCGTCGCCTGCGCCCTCGACAGGACCGTAGTGAAGGCGATGTCGAAGGTCAGGCCGAGCGCCTTCAGTTCGGCGCCGGAGCGTCTGGCCTCCTCGCGGCCGAGATCGGTCAGGCCCGGATCGCGCCAGCCGGTGAACAGGTTCTTCAGGTTCCATTCGCTCTGGCCATGGCGCACGAGCACAAGGGTTCCGGTCATCGCGATCTCCGGTTCTGGCGAGGTGGTCAATCGAGCCCGAGCACGTCAAGCATGGAATAGAGGCCGGGCTTCCTGTCGCGCGCCCACAGCGCCGCCTTCACCGCGCCGCGGGCGAAGATGGCTCGGTCCTCGGCCTGATGGACGAGGGTGATGCGTTCGCGCTCGCCAGCGAAAATGACCGAATGGTCGCCGACCACCGAGCCGCCCCTCAGCGTGGCGAAGCCGATCGCGCCCTCCGGCCGGGGTCCGGTATGGCCGTCGCGCACGCGCACGCTCGAATTTTCCAGGCCGATGCCGCGACCTTCCGCCGCCGCCCTGCCGAGCAGCAGCGCGGTGCCGGACGGCGCATCCACCTTGTCGCGGTGATGCATTTCCAGCACCTCGATGTCGAAATCGGCATCGAGCGCGGCGGCCGCCCGCCTGACGAGTACCGAAAGCAGGTTGACGCCGAGGCTCATATTGCCGGACTTCACGATCGTGGCGTGGCGCGCGGCGGCCCTGATCTTTTCTTCCTCGTCGGCCGAGCAGCCGGTCGTGCCGATGACATGGACAATGCGGGCCTGGGCGGCGTAGCCGGCGAACTCCACGGTCGCGGCGGGAACGGTGAAATCGAGCACCCCGTCCGCCTTGGCAAAGACGGGCAGCGGGTCCTCCTCGATGGCGATGTCGACTGGTCCCAGACCCGCGATATCGCCGGCATCCTTGCCAAGGAAGGGCGAGCCGGCGCGTTCGATGGCACCGCCGATCTCGACATCGTCCATGGCGTGAATGGTACGCAGCAATTCGCGACCCATGCGGCCGGCCGCGCCGACCACCGCCAGCCGCATCGGTGTGTTCTGGGTCATGCCTTTCTCCGCCGTGTCGTGGGGGCGCGCCGCTTCGCCGCCGCCGTTGCCTTCGGATCGCGGGCAACCTCGCCCTCGTCGGGCCGCGACTGCAGCCGGTGGAAGCGCGCATAGGCGCTGAACGGCTCGGCCACGAGGCTTTGATGGGTGCCCTGTTCCACGACGCGGCCCTCCTCCATCACCACGATCCTATCAGCGCCGACCACCGTCGACAGACGATGCGCGATCACGATGGTCGTACGTCCCTTCATCACCGCGTCGAGCGCGGCCTGTACGCGCGCTTCCGATTCGGTGTCGAGCGCCGACGTCGCTTCGTCGAGCAGCAGCACGGGCGCCTTGCGCACGATGGCGCGCGCGATCGACAGGCGCTGGCGCTGGCCGCCCGACAGCGTCACGCCGTTCTCGCCGACCAGGGTGTTGTAGCCCTGCGTCTGCTGGCGGATGAACTCATCGGCATGAGCAAGCTTCGCCGCCTCCTCGATCTCGGCATCTGTCGCGTCGGCGCGGCCATAGCGGATATTGTCGCGGATCGTGCCCTCGAACAGGTAGGGCTGCTGCGAGACATAGGCGATCTGGCGGCGCAGCGAGGCCTTGGTGACGCCGGCGATGTCCTGGCCGTCTATGGCGATGTTGCCGCCAGACGGATCGTAGAAACGCTGGAGCAGCGCCACCAGCGTCGACTTGCCGGCGCCCGATCCGCCGACGATCGCCGTCGTCTTGCCCGCTTCGGCGGTGAAGGACACTTCGCGCAGGATGGGCAGATCGGCCGCGTAGGAAAAGGAGACGTTGTTGAAGTCCACCCGACCTCCGGCCACCTTCAGTTCGACGGCCTGCGCCCTGTCGCTCTGGTGCGGTTCGAGATCGAGAATCTCGTAGATCATGCGGGCATTGACCAGCGCGCGTTCCAGATTGACCTGCACGCGCGCCAGCCTGCGGGCGGGATCATAGGCGAGCAGCAGCGCGGTGATGAAGGCCATGACCGCACCGGGCGGCTCGCCGGTGGCGGCGGCGCGGTAGCCGGCATAGGCGATCACGCCCGCGATCGCGAAACCGGCGAGAATCTCGGTGATCGGCGTCATGCGCTCCGACACGCGCGCGATGCGGTTTGCGCGGCCTTCGGCATGCTCGATCAGTTGCGCGATCTTGTTGGAGAGCTGACCCTCCATCGTGAAGGCCTTGACGATGGTGATGCCCTGGGTGGCCTCCTGCATGGCGCCGATCAGGCGCGAATTGACCTCGACCGCCTCGCGCGTGACCTTTCTGAGCCTGCGCATGAGATAGTTGACCGCCCAGATGATCGGCGGGCCGATGACGAGCGCGATCGCCGACAGGACCGGATCCTGCACGATCATCACCACCACCAGGCCGATCAGCGTCATGGCGTCGCGCGCGATCGCCGTCAGCGTCAGGCCGAGCAGGTCGCGGATGCCGGTGACGTTCTCGTTGATGCGGGCGGCGAGCTGACCGGACCTCGTGGCCGTGAAGAAGCCGACGCCGAGCTTCATGAGGTGGTCGAACAGCCGCCTCTGGTAGCGCGCGACGAGATTGTTACCGACCCTGGCCAGGATGACCGCCTGGCCGTAGCTCGCGAGACCGCGGATGATGAAGGCGACGATGACCGAACCGCACACCCACAGGATCAGATCGTGGCGCTGGCGATAGAAGATGTCGTTGACGATGTCTTCCATCACCCACGGCAGGAAGGCGGTCGTGGCCGCCACCGCAAGCAGGCACAATGCCGCCGCGCCGTAGGCCGGCACGTAATCGCGCCCGTTTTCGGCCAGGATGCGCCGGATCAGGGGAACCACGTCGCCGCGCCCGATCGTCCGGATGATATTGAGGTCGTCGCTCAACTCGACGAGTCCGATTCGTCCTGTCGCGGCCAAGGCCGCCAATCGAGGCGCTTCTTAGTGCGGCCAGTCGGGTTTGCCTATGGTTTTCTGGTCACGGTCGCCGGCGCGGCTTGAAGCCAACGGCCGGTCGGTCATAGTGATGCACGCATCGCGGAGACGATTGTTCATGCCCGTTCGCCTGACCCCGGTCCCGACAAGCCCGCTCCCCGCCCGTCGTGGCCGGCGGATCGAGAGTGCCCATAGGAGGGACCCGTCGTGAGCCGGCGTGTCTGGTGGGGCGATTTCCGCACGGCCGAGTTCGAAGGCCTCGACGCGGATAGCACGATCGCCGTCCTGCCCGTGGCCGCGATCGAGCAGCATGGCCCGCACCTGCCCGTCTCGACGGATTTCTCGATCATGAACGGCATGCTCGAGACGGTGTTTCCGTTGCTGCCGGCCGATCTCGACGTGCGCTTCCTGCCCGTTCAGGCCGCGGGCAAGTCCAACGAGCATATCCAGGCGCCCGGTACGCTGACGCTGACGCCGCTGGCCGTGATCCAGTCCTGGGCCGATCTGGGCGCTTCGGTCGCGCGGGCCGGCATCCGCAAGCTGGTCATTGTCAACAGCCATGGCGGCAATGAGGAGATCATGGGCATCGTGGCGCGCGAACTGCGCGTGGCGTTCCGCATGATGGCGGTCAAGACGGGTTGGCTGCGCTTCGGCGCCCCCGAGAACCTCTTTGCGGAGGAGGAATGGCGTCTCGGCATCCATGGCGGCGAGGTCGAGACTTCGCTGATGCTGCATTTCAGGCCGGATCTGGTCGACATGTCCAGGGCGGAGCATTTCCGCTCGGCCACCGAGCGCGCCGACGGACGCTTCGAGTTCTTCAAGCCGCAGGGCCAGCATGGCTTTGCCTGGATCGCCTCCGACATCAACCCGGCCGGCGTGGCCGGCAACGCCGCCGCCGCCACGGCCGAAAAGGGCGCGGCGACGGCGCGCCACCAGGCCGAAGGCTTCGTCAGGCTGTTGAAGGAGGTTCGCGAGGCGAAGCTGGACGAATGGATCAGCTGATCCGGCCGCAGAAGAAGGCGAGCCCCTCAAGCGCGACCTCCCCGCCATCCATGTCCCCCGTCGCGCCCGGCATGCCGGCGTGTCCGATGGCACCGAGGCCGGGCGGGACGGTCCAACGCGCCGGCGCGCGGTCGAAGTTGAAGACCAGCAGCAGCCTCTCGTCGCCCGTCTCGCGCGTGAAGGCGAGCAGATTGCCATCGGCCTCCAGATATGTCTTGTCGCCGGACACCAGCGCCGGCTGCCCCGCCCGGAACGCCAGGAAGTCACGGTAGAAGGCGAGCACGGACGCAGCCTCTTCCTCCTGCCGGTCGACGGCGCGCGCAAGGTGCTCCCGCGGCAGAGGCAGCCACGGCTTGGCTTCGGAAAAGCCGCCATGCACGCGGCCGGCTTCCCAGGGCATGGGGGTTCGGCAGCCGTCACGCCCCTTGAAGCCCGGCCAGAAGCGGATGCCGTAAGGATCGCGCAACTCCTCGAAGGCGATGTCGGCCTCGGTCAACCCGAGTTCCTCGCCCTGATAGAGGCAGATCGAACCGCGCAGCGAGCCGATGAGGGCCAGCGAGAACCGCGCGATCCGGTCAAGCTCGTCCGCCGATCTCGCGAACCGCGAGACATGGCGCGGCACGTCGTGGTTGGAGAAGGACCAGCATACCCAGCCATCCGACACCGCCTCCTCGAAGGCGGCCGAATGTCGGCGAATATGAGGGGCGGAGAACTCCGGTCCCAGAAGATCGAACGTGTAGCACATGTCCAGCTTGTCGCCGCCGCCGGTATAGGCCGCCACGGTCTTGAGGCTGCGTTCGCCGTCGCCCACCTCGCCGACCAGCATGCGGTCGCCATATTCGGCCGCCAGCGCCTTCAGCCTTTTCAAAAAGGCGAGGTTTTCCGGCTGCGTCTTGTCGAAGAGGTGATCCTGGAATCCGTACGGGTTGGTTTCCGGCACGTCGTGCGAGGCCGTGCGCGGCAAGGGCGGGTTGTCGCGCAGCGACCGGTCGTGAAAACAGTAGTTGATCGCGTCGAGCCTGAACCCGTCGACGCCGCGCTCCAGCCAGAAGCGGACATTGTCGATCGTCGCGTCCTGCACGGCCTCGTTGTGGAAGTTGAGATCGGGCTGCGAGGCGAGGAAATTGTGCAGATAGTACTGCCAGCGCACGCTGTCCCATTCCCAGGCCGGCCCGCCGAAGACCGACAGCCAGTTGTTGGGCGCGGTGCCGTCCGGCTTCGGATCGGCCCAGACGAACCAGTCGGCCTTTGGATTGTCGCGGCTCGACCGGCTCTCGATGAACCATTCATGCCGGTCGGAGCAATGCGACAGCACCTGGTCGATGATGATCTTCAGCCCGAGCCGGTGCGCCTCGTCCAGCAGCGCGTCGAAATCCGCCAGCGTGCCGAACAGCGGATCGACGGCGCGATAGTCCGACACATCGTAGCCCATGTCGGCCATCGGCGACTTGAAGAAGGGCGAAAGCCAGACGGCATCGACGCCGAGCGAGGCGATGTGGCCAAGGCGGCGCGTGACACCCTTCAGGTCCCCTACGCCGTCGCCATTCGTGTCCTGGAAGGAACGCGGATAGACCTGGTAGATCACGCCTCCCCGCCACCAGTCCGCCTTGCCCGTCATGCCGTGCCTTCCCGCCGAATCGCGCCATCAAGGCAATGTCGGCGCGGCCGAGTCAATCGCGCTCAAAGCTCGCTGACCATGCGATGGCTGGGCGGATGGACGAGGCGCACGAAGGTTATCGGCCGGTCGACCAGGAAGGTGATGCGTTCGCCGACCAAGACGGGGTCGCCCTCGCGCAGTTCGAGCAGGACGGCTTCCTCCTCGCGCGCCCGGTCCGCCAGGAAGGAGAAGGTGGCGCGCGAGAAGGGCGCGTTCTCGACCAGCCATTCATTAGGGCTCTGGACGTCGAAGGGCGCGGTCCGCGCCGCCGGCACCGCCTCGAGGTTTATCCAGCGGTCCTCGAACTGATAGGGCCGGTCGTCAGCATAGTGCATGGCGCGCACATGCATCAGAGGCAGGCCGGCGCTGATGCCGAGCGACGCGGCGACATCTCCCGGCACGCGCTCCCCGCGCGAGGCGACGAGCCGGTAGCGGTAGGTCTTGCCTTCCTCCTCGATCGCCTGCCGCACCAGCGGAATGACGAAACGCGCCTCGCGCACCGGATGGAGCACCACGCGCGTGCCGGCCTTGCGACGCCTTTCGACGACGCCTGTGCGGGCCAGTTCCTGGAGCGCGCGGTTGACCGTGGCGCGCGCCGCGCCGAACTCCTCCGCGAGCGCTTCCTCGCCGGGGATCAGTTCACCCGGCTTCCAGACGCGAGTTGAAATGCGCCGCAGCAATTCATCGCGGATCGTCCGATAGGAACTGCGCAAGACCCTTTTCATAGCCGCGCCATGATCGAGCCAAGACAGTAGTGATAGCGCTTTGCGATCGTCTCGCGCGCGACGTGCCGGCCGTCCCGTATGCTGTGTCGTCCCGCCGACCACAGATCGCTCACCGCCTCGCGGCCCGAGGTGAAGATGAAGGCGTCGAGCAGCCTGTCGCCTGACAGATGGCCGAAGCCGCCAGCCGCGGGATCGAGCGCGACCAGATCGGCGAACCGGCCCTGGGCGATCTGCCCGCTGTCGCGGGCGAGCGCCCTCGCGCCACCGGCAAGAGCGGTATCCCACAGGATCCGCCCGGCGGACTGTCCGGCTCCCGCCATCACGACGCGCGCGCGGTCGCGCAGGCGCTGCGAATATTCGAGTTGCCGCAATTCGCCCGTCACCGAGATCAGGATGTTGGAATCGCTGCCGACGCCGATAGAGCCGCCCTCCTGAAGGAAACGCTCGCCGTCGAATATGCCGTCGCCCAGATTGGCTTCGGTGACCGGGCACAGACCCGCCACCGCTCCGGTGGCGGCCAGACGCCGCGTCTCGTCGGGCGTCATATGGGTGCAGTGGATCAGGCACCAGCGATCGTCGACCACCGCATTGTCGAGCAGCCATTCGACCGGCCGCTTGCCGAAGACGGCCATCGTCTCCTCGATTTCCTTCTCCTGCTCGGCGATGTGCATGTGGATCGGCCGGTTCGGCCGATATTTTGCCAACGCGGCCAGGTCGCCGGGAGAAACCGCGCGCAGCGAATGGGGCGCGACGCCGATGCCCGTATCGGCGGGCATGTCGTCGACAATAGCCTCGGCGCGTTCGAACAGCAGGCGGTATCGATCCAGATCGTTGCCGAAGCGAAGCTGGCCGCCGGCGAGCGGTCGCCCGTCGACGCCGCCCTGCGCGTAGTGGACCGGCAGGAGAGTCAGGCCGGTGCCGGTCCCGGACGCCGCGGCGGCGATGCGCGACGACAGTTCGCCGATATCGTCATAGGCGCGGCCGCCCGGCCCATGGTGCAGATAATGGAACTCGGCCACCGCCGCGAAGCCGGCCTCCTGCATCTCCATGAAGGCGAAGGCGGCGATCACCTCGATTTCCTCAGGCGAGAGAATGTCGAGGAACCGGTACATGATCTCGCGCCAGGTCCAGAAGCTGTCGCGGCCCGACGGTCCGCGCGATTCGGCCAGGCCGGCCATGGCGCGCTGGAAGGTGTGGCTGTGCAGGTTCGACGGGGCGGCCAGAAGCACCGGCACCCGCTTCGCGGCCGGCGAGGGTGTCGTGTTGGGCGTCACGTCGGAAATCCGCCCGTCCTGGCCGATCGTCACCTCCACGTCCGATGTCCAGCCCTCTGGCAGGAGTGCCGTTCCAGCGAATATGGTCTGCATGGCGTGATGCCCCGTTGACTTATTATGTCTATACATATTACTGGTGACGGCATCAACAGCAAAGCGAGCAACGCGCCGTGGACCGCCTGATCCTGACCGGACTCGACATCGCGACCATGACCGAGGGCGGCGCGCCCTATGGCATGGCGAAGGGAGCCATCGGTATCGAAGGCGATCGGGTCGCCTGGGTCGGCGAAGCGCCTTCGGGCTGGGAGAGCGCCGACCGTCAGGACCATTCCGGCAGGCTGGCGACGCCCGCGCTGATCGACTGCCACACCCATATCGTCTTCGGCGGCGACCGCGCGCGGGAATTCGAGATGCGGCTCGAGGGCGCCAGCTACGAGGAGATCGCTCGGGCCGGCGGCGGCATCGTCTCCACCGTTGCCGCGACCCGGGCACTGTCGGAAGACGAGCTGGTCGAGGCGGCGCTGCCCAGGCTAGACGCTCTGATCGCCGAAGGCGTGGCGACCGTCGAGATCAAGTCCGGTTACGGCCTGACCGTGGACGACGAGATCAAGATGCTGCGCGCCGCCCGACGGCTCGGCGCCTTGCGTCCGGTGCGCGTCGTCACCTCCTGGCTCGCGGCGCATGCGGTGCCGGCCGAATACAAGGGCCGCGCCGACGCCTATGTCGAGGAGGTGGCGATCACGGGCATGAGGCAAGCCCATGCCGAAGGGCTGATCGACATGGTCGACGGCTTTTGCGAGGGCATCGCCTTCTCGCCGGATCAGATCGGCCGGGTCTTCGAGGCGGCGCGCGAACTCGGCCTGCCGCTGAAACTGCACGCCGAGCAATTGTCCAATCTGGGCGGAGCGGCGCTGGCCGCCCGCTTTGGCGCCATCTCGGCGGATCATCTGGAACATCTCGACGCCGATGGCGTGGCGGCAATGAAGAAGGCCGGCACCGTCGCGGTGCTCCTGCCGGGCGCCTATTACTTCCTGCGCGAGACGCAGGCCCCGCCGGTCGGGCTTCTGCGCGAGGCCGGCGTGCCGATCGCGGTGGCCACCGACTGCAACCCCGGTTCCTCGCCGATCGCTTCGCCGCTGCTGGCGCTCAACATGGCGTGCACGTTCTTTCGCCTGACGCCGGAGGAGGCGCTTGCCGGCGCAACGCGGGTCGCGGCGCGTGCGCTCGGCCTGCAGGGCGAGACGGGCACGATCGAGCCCGGCAAGCGCGCCGACATCGCCATCTGGAACGTCTCGCATCCCGCCGAACTCGCCTACCGGATCGGCTGGAACCCGCTCAATCGCCAATATTTCGGGGGCCGCACATGAGCGTCGTCCTCCATCCCGGCTCGGTTCCGCTCTCCGATCTGGAGACGATCTTCCGCGACGGCGCCGCGGCCTCGCTCGACGCCTCCACCGAAGGAGCGGTCGCACAAGGCGCGGCGCGCATCGACGCCATCGCGGGCGGCGAAACGGCCATCTACGGCATCAATACCGGCTTCGGAAAGCTTGCTTCGGTCCGCATCCCGCCCTCGGACCTCGAAACGCTGCAGCGCAATCTCATCCTGTCGCATTGCTGCGGCGTCGGCGCACCGCTCGGCCCTGACGTGGTGCGGCTGGTGATGGCGCTGAAGCTGATCTCGCTCGGACGCGGCGCGTCCGGCGTCAGGCCGGGGACGATCGCGCTCATCGAGGCCATGCTGGCGCGCGGCGTGCTGCCGGTCATCCCCGCACAGGGGTCCGTGGGCGCCTCGGGCGACCTGGCGCCGCTCGCCCATATGGCGGCCGCCATGATCGGCGAAGGCGAGGCGGAATTTAAGGGCGACCGGATGCCGGCGCGGGACGCGCTCGCCAAGGCGGGGCTGAAACCGATCGTGCTTGCCGCCAAGGAGGGGCTGGCGCTGATCAACGGCACGCAGGTCTCCACCGCGCTGGCGCTGGCCGGCCTGTTCAGGGCGCACCGCGCCGCCAATGCCGCTCTGATCACAGGGGCCTTGTCGACGGATGCGGCTATGGGGTCGTCGGCGCCGTTCCATCCCGAGATCCACGCACTCAGGGGACATCGCGGCCAGATCGACACGGCGGCCGCTCTGTGGAAGCTGCTGGAAGGCTCGCAGATCCGGGAAAGCCACCTTGAAGGTGACGAGCGCGTGCAGGACCCTTACTGCATCCGCTGTCAGCCGCAGGTCGACGGTGCCTGCCTCGACATACTGCGCATGGCGGCCCGCACGCTCGAGATCGAGGCGAACGCGGTCACCGACAATCCGCTGGTCCTGTCGGATGGGTCGGTCGTGTCGGGCGGTAACTTTCACGCCGAACCGGTCGCCTTCGCGGCCGACCAGATCGCGCTGGCGATCTGCGAAATCGGCGCGATCGCGCAAAGACGCGTGGCGCTGATGGTCGACCCCAAGCTCTCCCACGGCCTGCCGCCCTTCCTGGCGAAGAATGCCGGTCTGAATTCCGGCCTGATGATCGCGGAGGTGACTTCGGCCGCCTTGATGAGCGAAAACAAGCAGATGGCGCATCCGGCCTCGGTCGATTCGACGCCGACCTCGGCCGACCAGGAGGACCATGTATCGATGGCCTGCCACGGCGCGCGCCGCCTCCTGCAGATGACCGACAATCTCGCCGGCATCGTCGGCATCGAGGCGGTCACGGCCGCGCAAGGCATTGATTTCCGGGCGCCCTTGAAGACCAGCCGCGAGCTTGCCATGGCCTATAAATCGGTCCGCGAGGTCGTGCCGACGCTGGAGGCCGATCGCTACATGGCCGACGATCTCGCCGCGGCGGCGAAACTCGTGCTTGATGGCACGCTGAACGCCAGCGTGAGCGCAGGCATCCTGCCCGCGCTGGAGGCCGGCCAATGACCGAAATGCGTTGCGCCGCCCCTCACCCTTACCCTCTCCCCGCATGCGGGGAGAGGGGGTCGCCAGCGTCGATGTCTCCCTCTCCCCGTCCTTCACGGGGAGAGGGTAAGGGTGAGGGGCAAGACCGGCCATGACCCTCGTCGAAGTTCACCAAGGTATGTCTCCCCTCATCCTCGCCTTCCCCCACACGGGAACCTGGGTGCCCGACAACATCCGGCAAGACCTCAACGAAGAGGGGCTGAAGCTGCGCGATACGGACTGGCATGTCCACGAACTATACGCGGACCTTCTGCCGGGGGCCACGACTGTCCGGGCGACCTTCCATCGCTACGTGATCGACGCCAATCGCGACCCGTCCGGGCAAAGCCTCTATCCGGGCCAGAACACGACCGGGCTGGTGCCGCTGACCGATTTCGACAACCAGCCGATCTGGAAGGACGGCGAGGCGCCGACGGATCAGGACATCGCGGAGCGACTGGCCTCCTTCCACCGGCCCTATCACGAGGCGCTGGAAAAAGAGATCAGAAGGGTCCGGGACCTGCACGGCGTGGCGATCCTCTACGACTGCCATTCGATCCGCTCCGTCTGTCCGTTCCTGTTCGAGGGCAGGTTGCCGGACTTCAACATCGGCACCGATGGCGGACGCACCTGCGACGCCGCGATCGAAGGCGCCGTGTTGGATATCTGCCGGCAGGCCCGTGGCTTCACCTCCGTGCTGAACGGCCGGTTCCGGGGCGGCTGGACGACGCGGCACTATGGCCGGCCCGAAAAGGGCGTCCACGCCATCCAGATGGAACTGGCCCAGATCACCCATCTGGCTGGCGAGACGCTTCCCTTCGATTACGACCCGGAGAGATCGCGCGGGCTGCGCGAGGTTCTCCGTCAAATTCTTCAACGACTGCAAGAGCTCGCACCGGCACTGGCCAAAGGCGCGGGTTGAATTCATCCACATTCCGTCCGGCGGTCCGACGATGAGAGTCCGGCGCCGTGGCGGCCAGGAGGCAGGAACGACCCCATGACCGATCCTCGTCACAACATCCGCGAAATCCGGGCGCCGCGCGGCAGCGAACTTTCGGCGAAAAGCTGGCTCACCGAAGCGCCGCTGCGGATGCTGATGAACAATCTCGATCCGGACGTGGCGGAGAACCCGAACGAGCTCGTCGTCTATGGCGGCATCGGTCGGGCGGCGCGCACCTGGAATGATTTCGACGCGATCACCGCGACCCTGAGGACGCTGGAGGAGGACGAGACGCTGCTGGTTCAGTCGGGCAAGCCGGTCGGGGTGTTCCGCACCCATGCCGACGCACCGCGGGTGCTGATCGCCAATTCCAACCTGGTTCCCGAATGGGCTACCTGGGAGCATTTCAACGAGCTCGATCGCAAGGGGCTGATGATGTACGGCCAGATGACGGCCGGTTCCTGGATCTATATCGGCACGCAGGGCATCGTTCAGGGCACCTACGAGACCTTCGTGGAGGCCGGGCGCCAGCACTATGGCGGCGACCTGAAGGGCAAGTGGATCCTGACAGCCGGCCTTGGCGGCATGGGCGGCGCGCAGCCGCTGGCGGCCGTGATGGCGGGCGCGTCGTGCATCGCCATCGAGTGCGACGAGAGCCGCATCGAGTTCCGCTTGCGCACCCGCTATCTCGACGAGAAGGCGACGACGCTGGACGAGGCGCTCTCGATGATCGAGCGCTGGACGAAGGCAGGTGAGGCAAAGTCGGTCGGCCTGCTCGGAAACGCGGCCGAACTGCTGCCGGAAATGCTGAAGCGCGGCGTCAGGCCCGACATGCTGACCGACCAGACCTCGGCGCATGATCCGCTCAATGGCTACCTGCCCAAGGGCTGGTCGATGGCGGAGTGGAAGGCCAAACGCGAGAGCGACCCCAAGGCGGTGGAAAAGGCCGCGCGCGCCTCGATGCGCGAGCATGTCGAGGCGATGGTGGCCTATTGGGAAAAGGGCGTGCCGACGCTCGACTACGGCAACAACATCCGACAGGTGGCCAAGGACGAGGGCTTCGCCAACGCCTTCGCCTTTCCGGGTTTCGTGCCGGCCTATATCCGCCCGCTCTTCTGCCGCGGCGTGGGGCCGTTCCGCTGGGCCGCGCTGTCGGGCGATCCGGAAGACATCTACAGGACCGACGAGAAGGTGAAGGAACTCCTGCCCGACAATCACCATCTGCACCGCTGGCTCGACATGGCGCGCGAGCGCATCGCCTTCCAGGGCCTGCCGGCGCGCATCTGCTGGGTGGGGCTGGGCGACAGGCACAGGCTGGGGCTCGCCTTCAACGAGATGGTGGCCAGGGGCGAACTCAAGGCGCCGCTGGTGATCGGCCGCGACCATCTCGATTCGGGCTCGGTCGCCTCGCCCAACCGCGAGACGGAAGCGATGAAGGACGGCTCGGACGCGGTGTCGGACTGGCCGCTGCTCAACGCGCTCTTGAACTGCGCGAGCGGAGCGACCTGGGTCTCGCTGCATCACGGCGGCGGCGTCGGCATGGGCTATTCGCAGCATTCGGGCATGGTGATCTGCGTCGACGGCACCGACGAGGCCGCCAGGCGCATCGAGCGGGTGCTGTGGAACGATCCGGCGACCGGCGTCATGCGGCACGCCGACGCCGGCTACGACATCGCGCTCGACTGCGCGCGCGAAAAGGGCTTGCGCCTGCCCGGCATACTCGGAAACTGAAAATCCAAACCCGAACCAGAAAGGGGAAAGACATGAAGCGCAGGGACTTCCTGAAGAAGACGGCGATGGGCGGCGCGGCCGCGGCCGCGCTGGCGACACCGGCGATCGCGCAGGACAAGCGCCAGTGGAACATGGTGACGGCCTGGCCGAAGAACCTGCCGGGGCCGGGCGTGGCCGCGCAGATGCTGGCGGACCGCATCACCACGCTGTCGGGCGGGCGTCTCGAGGTGAAACTCCATGCGGCGGGAGAACTGGTGCCGGGCAATGGCGTGTTCGACGCCGTGTCGGAAGGCACGGCCGAGCTCTACCACGCGGTGCCGGCCTATTGGGGGTCGAAGTCGAAGGGCATCCTTCTGTTCGGCTCGCAGCCCTTCGGCCTTCGCGCTGACGAGCAGTTCGGCTGGCTGGCGCATGGCGGCGGGCAAGCCCTCTATGACGAGATCTATGCGCGTTTCGGCCTGAAGCCCTTCCTGTGCGGCAATTCCGGCCCGCAGTGGCAGGGCTGGTTCCGCAACGAGATCAACTCCGTCGACGATCTCCAGGGGCTGCGCTTCCGCACCACCGGCCTGGCCTCGGAAATGTGCTCCAAGCTCGGCATGGCCGTGCAGGCGATGGGCGGGCGCGACATGTTCCAGGCGCTGCAATCGGGCGCGCTGGACGCGGGCGAATTCATCGGACCGTGGTCCGACAGCGCGCTGGGTTTCCAGCAGGTGGCGAAGAACTACTACTGGCCGGGCGTCGGCGAGCCCTCCTCGGCGGAGGAATGCGTGGTCAACCTGGCCGCGTACGAGGACCTGCCGGACGATCTGAAGTCGGCCGTCTCGCTGGCCTGCGAAAGCCTCTACAACCAGGTGCTGACGGAGTACAACACCAAGCACGCGCTGGCTCTGAAGGAACTCGTCGACAAGGAGGGCGTGCAGGTGAAGAAGCTGCCCGACGACGTGATCGTGGCGATGGGCAACGCGGCCGGCGAAGTCATCCAGGAACTGCGCGACGACAGCGACGAGCTCGTCAAGCGCATCACCGAGAGCTTCCTGGAGTATCGCTCCTCGATCTCCGACTACATGGTCTATGCCGACAACGGGCAGATGAATGCCCGGGCGTTGGACTACAAGTACTGACGATATCCGGCCCCGGCGGCACACCGTCGGGGCCATATCTTGCGGACCCTCTCCCGGAGAACTGGATGAACGCGCTGGCCGACGGCCTGGACCAGGTGAACCGCCTCGTCGGCGCGATCGTGCGCTGGTGCGCGCTCGCCATGGTGCTGATCCAGTTTACGATCGTGGTCCTGCGCTACGTCTTCGGGATCAGTTCGATCGCCATCAATGAAAGCGTGCTTTACCTGCATGCGGCGCTGTTCATGCTCGGCGCCGGCTACACGCTGCTTGTCGACGGGCATGTGCGCGTCGACATCTTCTATGCCGGACTTTCGCGCGCGCGGCGGGCGGCGATCGACCTGTTCGGGCATGTCTTCCTGCTGATCCCGTCGATGACGGTGCTCCTGTTCTGGTCGTGGCCCTCGGTGCGCAATTCCTGGGCGATATTGGAGGGGCCGATCTCGGTCGGCGGCATTCCGGCGTCCTTCCTGCTCAAATCGCTGATCCCGGCCTTCTGCGTGCTGCTGATCGTCCAGTCCGTGGCCTGCCTCCTGCGCGACCTCGTGCGCATCCGCGAAGGCCGCGCCTGATGTATCTCGACCTTGTCATGTTCGCCGCCCTGATCGGCTGCATCCTGATCGGCTTCCCGGTCTCGTTCTCGATCGCCGGCGTGGCGACCATCTTCGCCTTTCTCGGCTGGGCCTCCGGCGCCATGAACCTCGCGCTGCTCGGCGCGCTCGGCCAGCGCGTCTTCGGCGTCATCACCAATGACGTGCTGATCGCCATCCCGCTTTTCGTGCTGATGGGCGTGGTGCTGGAGCGCAGCCGCATCGCCGAATCGCTGCTGGAAACGATGGGCCGGCTGTTCGGAGGCTTGCGCGGCGGACTGGGCGTTTCGGTCGTGCTGGTCGGCGCGCTGCTGGCCGCCTCCACCGGCATTGTCGGCGCGACCGTCATCGCCATGGGCATGATCGCGCTGCCGACCATGCTGCGCAGCGGCTACGATCCCAGGCTGGCTTCGGGCGTGGTCTGCACGGCCGGCACGCTGGGCCAGATCATCCCGCCCTCGACGCTTCTGATCATCCTGTCGGACGTGATGTCGAACGGCTATCAGCAGGCGCAGTTCGAGCAGGGCAAGTTTTCCATCGAGACGATCTCGGTGGGCCAGATTTTCGCGGCCGCGCTGCTGCCCGGCCTCACGCTGGTGGCGATCTACATCGCCTATGTGCTGGGGCGCGCGCATTTCGTTCCGGCGGACGCGCCGGCCGCTGACACGGGCGAGCCGCGTCCCGACGCCTTGACGGTCGCCGGCGCGGTGGTGCCGCCGATCCTGCTGATCGTGGCCGTGCTGGGTGCCATACTCGGCGGTGTGGCCACGCCGTCGGAAGCAGCATCGGTCGGCGCGGTCGGCGCGATCCTGATGGCCGGCCAGCGCGGCGGCGTGTCGCCCCGGCTGATCTTCGCCGGCGCGGCCGCGCTTTTCCTGCTTGCGGTGGCGGCCGGGGCGGCGCCGGTCAGGCTGCAACGCAGCGACGTGACGATGCTCGGCTGGGTGCAGGGCGCGGCCTATGCCGGGCTCGCGCTGCTGGGCATGGCCGCGATCCTGGCCTCGCTCGTGAGGATGGCGCGCTCGGGCATGCTGAAAACGGCGGTTACCTCGACGATGACAGTGACGGCGATGATCTTCGCCACCATCGTGACGGCCAGCATCTTCTCGCTGGTCTTCGTGGGGCTGGGCGGGGAGGAGCGCATCGAGGAGATCCTGACCGCCATGCCCGGCGGACCGACCGGAGCGCTGATCTTCTGTATGGCGCTGGTCTTCGTGCTCGGCTTCTTCCTCGACTTCGTCGAGATCACCGTCATCCTGCTGCCCCTGATCGTGCCGGTGCTGATCCTGATGGGGCACGATCCCGTGTGGCTGGCGGTGCTTCTGGCGATCAACCTGCAGACCTCCTTCCTGACGCCGCCTTTCGGCTTCTCGCTGTTCTACCTGCGCGGCGCGGCGCCCCCCGAAGTGACGACAGGCCACATCTATGCCGGGGTGGCGCCATTCATCGGGCTGCAGATCGTCGGCATCGCGGTGATCTGGCTGCTGCCGGCGATCGCGACCTGGCTGCCGACCGTGCTCTTCTGACCTTGGCGCAACGACCTTTCGCATAATTGCCGTCTTCGGGGCCCAGCGTCATCGAGGCGGGCCGGAAATTTCCGGGAAGGATTGTCGGGCCCGCATGCGGGCGACCGTCCTTCGGCCATCGAAACGACAGAACGGATGACGACCATGACCAATGACGCCAAGCCCGCCGACAGTCGCGAACTGGTGCTGACCCGACTTCTGGATGCCCCGCGCGACAAGCTCTACCGCTGCTGGACCGAACCGGAACTGATGGAGCAATGGTTCGCGCCGAAGCCCTGGAAGGTCACCGACGTCAAGACGGACGTCAGGACCGGCGGCGGCAACAGTTTCACCATGCGCGGTCCCGAGGGCGAGGCGTTCCCCAGCGAGGGCGTCTATCTGGAGATCGTGCCGAACGAGAAGATCGTCTTCACCGACGCCTATACGCGCGCCTGGCAGCCTTCGGCCAAGCCGTTCTTCACCGGCATCATCACCTTCGCCGACGAGGACGGCAAGACGCGTTACACCGCGCGCGCCCTGCACTGGACCGACGAAGACCGCGAGGCGCACGAGAAGATGGGCTTCCACGAGGGCTGGGGCCAGTGCGCCGACCAGCTCGAGGAACTGGCGAGAACGCTCTGAGGACGGACAACATGCCAAAGATGATCTTCCTGAACCTGCCGGTGCGCGACCTGGCCGCTGCGACCCGCTTCTACGAGGCCATCGGCTGCGTGAAGAACGAGCAGTTCAGCGACGACAACGCTTCGTCGATGATGTGGTCGGACGAAATCGTGTTCATGCTGCTCACGCATGAATTCTACTCGACCTTCACGGCTAAGCCGATCGCCGACGGACACAGGAACAGCGCCATGCTGATCGCGCTGTCGCAGGACAGTCGCGCCGCGGTCGACGCGATCACCGAAAAGGCCGCCAAGGCGGGCGGCAAGGCCGACCCGCGCCCGCCACAGGACATGGGCTTCATGTACGGCCGCACCTTCGAGGACCCGGACGGGCACACATTCGAACCGATGTGGATGGACCCTTCGGCGAGCGGCGGGGCCTGAGCGGCCGCGAGGTTGATCGCGGCTTTCCTGCGGGCGAAGACAGGGGCGTGGCCGCCGCCCCGCATCGCGGGAGCGGGCCGGAGCGATTGCACCGGTCACCCCCGGGCGGCTAGCATGGCGGGACGGCACCAACACGTCTCACAGGAACCCGCCATGACCCGCCTCACCCGCTTTTCCGTCAAGCCGCTCTCGACCATGACAAGGCATCTGGCCGACGTGGCGGCCGGGCGGGCGGAGGCCGATCTCGTGATCCGCGGCGCGCGGGTGCTATCGACCTATTCGGAGCGCATCCTTGCCGATCGCGAGGTGTTCGTCTCGGGCGGGCGCATCGCGGCGGTGAAGCCGGCCGGCGCGCATGCGGGCGGCGCCAAGGCCGCCTATGACGCGAGGGGCGGCATCGTCGCGCCGGGGCTGGTTGATCCGCATATCCACATCGAATCCTCCATGGTGACGGCCTGCGCCTATGCCGAGGCCGCGCTGCTCAACGGCACGACCACGATCTTCTGCGACAGCCACGAGATCGGCAATGTGATGGACGTGGCCGGCGTCGAGGCGATGCTGGAAGATGCCAGGCAGGCGCCGCTGTCGATCTTCCTGACGGTGCCGAGCACCGTGCCGGCCACCTCGCCGGACATGGAGACGGCCGGCGGCGATCTCACGCCCGACAAGATCGCGACACTGTTCGACAAATGGCCGGAGGCGGTGGCGCTGGGCGAGAAGATGGATTTCGTGCCGGTGGCGACCAGTGACGAACGCAGCCACGCCATCATCCGGGCGGCGCTGGAACGCGGGCGACCGGTGTCGGGCCATGTCTACGGGCGCGAATTCGTGGCGGCCTATGCGGCGGCCGGCGTGACCGACACGCATGAGGCCATCGACCGCGAGATCGCCAACGACCTTCTGGAAGCGGGCGTGTGGATCTTCCTGCGCGGAGGACCGCCGACCACGCCGTGGCATTCGCTGCCCGAGGCAATCAAGGCGATCACCGAACTCGGCGCCTCGCACAAGCGGGTGGCGCTGTGCACGGACGACCGTGACGCGGACGACCTGATGATCTTCGGCATGGACTGGGTGGCGCGCGAGGCCGTGAAGGCCGGCATGACGCGTGAGCAGGCCTGGTCGATGGGCTCGCTGCACGGCGCGACCCGCTTCGGTCAGGAAGGCGAGATCGGCGGCATGGGCGGCGGGCGGCGCGCCGACCTCGTGCTGCTCGACGACGATCTGAAGCCGGTCAACACCTGGTATGGCGGCGAACTCGTGGTGGAAAACGGCAGGATCACGCCGCTGCTCGACGCGGCGCTCTCGGATCGCTGGCAGTATCCGCGTGCCGCCTACCAGACGGTCAGGCTGCCGAAGGAGGTCGGACTGACGCCGGCCCTGCCGACCGGGAAGGTGACGGTGAACGCGATCCGGACCGAGCTGCCGGGCATCACCGCCGGACATGCGAAGGTGACGCTGGAGCCGGCCAATGACTGGCAAACCCATTTCGAGCGGCACGGGCTGTGCTTCGTGGCGGTGGTCGAACGGCATGGAAAGTCGGCCGGAAACGTCGCGCACGGGCTGTTGAAGGATTTCAACCTCAAGCGCGGCGCGGTGGCATCGTCGGTGGGGCACGACAGCCACAACATCATCGTGGCCGGTACGAACGAAAATGACATGCAGGTGGCGCTGCGCGCCATCGAGGCGGTGCAGGGCGGAGTCTGCGTGGTGGCCGACGGCGAGGTCAGGGCGATGGTCGAACTGCCGATCGCGGGGCTCCTGTCGGACAAGCGCGTGACCGAGGTGGCAGCCGAAATGCAGGCACTGAAAGAGGAGTGGCAGGCCGCCGGCTGCGCCATCCCCTATATGGGCTTCAACCTGATCCCGCTGTCGGTCATTCCCGAGATCCGCATCACCGACAAGGGCCTGGTTCTGGTGCCGCAGATGGAGATTGCGCCGCTGTTCGAGGCGGCGTAAGCGGGCAGTGCGAACACCTATCGCCTGGTATCCGAACGCCCCGAAAAATACGCCGCCAGCGCCTCGATATCGGCCTCCTCCAGGCCCTTCGCGACCTTCGCCATCAATTCGCGAAACGGCGTGCCGCCGCGCTTGTCCTCGGCGAAAAGGCGGAGCTGCTCCTCCAGATAGTAGCGCTTCTGGCCGTCGAGCGATGGGAAGACGGGATTGCGGTCGGGCCGGTCATGGCAGGTGACGCAGGCCGGCACGTCGCGCTCCGGGATGCCACGCCGGGCGATCTCGCGGCCACGCGCCGCAAGCGCGGCATCGGCATCGTCGCGGTCGGTCCCGGTCCGTGGCATCTCGGCATAGTGCTCCGCCAGCCGCCGGTAGAGCCGCGGGTCGGTCTCGCTGGCGGCCAGTTGCATGACGCCGCTGGCGCGGGTGTCGGCGGCATAGGCTTCGAGGGCCGCGAAGAGATAGTCGACGCGCTGCCCCGACAGGATGGGTACGGCCTCGCCGCGCCCCATCCCGTCCTCGCCGTGGCAGCGGGCGCAGTCGGCGAGCGCGGCATCGAAATCGTCATGGAAGCCGGTCGGGTCCGGCCGGCGATCATGTCCGTAGGCGAGGTCGCGATAGGTCCCGGCGTCCATGCCGGGCAGGTTGCGCAGGAAGGCGACCATGGCCCAGACCTCGTCGTCGCGATTCTGCGTCGGCCAGGCGGGCATGCCGGTGAAGCGCACGCCGTGCTTGACGATCCGGAAGAGCTCCGCGTCGTTCCACTTATCGCCGGCCAGCACCTCCTGCAGGTCCGGCGGCTGCGGCAGCATCTCGCGCACCGCCGCCGAACGCCGTTCGCCCGGTGCGCCGTGGCAGACGGCGCAGCCGCGCGCATAGTGGCCGGCGGCCGCCTGCACGCCCTCTCTTGGCAGCGTCTCGGGCGCGTCGACGGCGAGCGAATAGGTGCGCACGGCCGAGCGCATGGCGAAATGCAGGAACCATTCCGTGATCTTCCAGTGGCCGGTCGAGGCCCCGACATTGAAGAAGCCGATCCAGGCGACGAAGACCGCCGCGAAGGGAAGGATCGCGAGACCGATGGCGAGATGCTTCCAGTTGACGCGGATCATCCCGGCGCGCCTCCACCGCGGGGCGCGGCCGAATCCCCGGGCCGGACAGGGGCAAGCCGCAGCAGCCTTGCCAGCAGCGCCACGCCGCCGGCCAGATAGACGGCCGCGCCGATCAGCAGCATGACGACCCCGCCGAGTTGCTGGTCCTGGCCCGCCGTCAGGGTGAGGCCGAAGCAGGTGACTTCGCCCGCGCCATAGAGCGGCCGTTCGGACAGCGCCAGCAGCGCCCCGAGCAGCGTCATGTGGACGGAGGTCAGCAGCAGGCCAAACGCGCCGGCCGCCGCGCCGCCCTCTTCGTCGCCGCCATTCAGGCAGGCATGCCACAGCAGGACACCGGCGAACAGGAAGCTCCCCTGCTCCAGCACCGTGCCGGGAACCGAAGTTTCCGCGAAGGCGCGCGCGGCCGGAGCATGCCATCCCCACACGATGATCAGTTCGACCAGCGAGGCGATGACGGGCAGCGAGGTGAGGAAGGGAGACGAAGCCCCCTCTGCCGCCGCCCTCGGCGACACCTTCTCCCACCAGGTGAGAAGGAGGGTTGATCGCCGATCTGTCCCCAGCCCGATCGCGATCAGCGGCGCAGCGACCGCGACCACGGCCATGTGCGCGGTCATGTGGGCCAGTACGCTTTCGCGCCACGCCGTCAGAAGCGGCCCGATCCACACCAGCGCGAGCACGGCAAGGCCTGATATGAGTGCTGCGCGCCTCACGGATTGCACTCCGCGATGAAGATGGCAGGCATGGCGGTGAAAACGACCGCGACCAAGGACAGGGCGCACAAGAGCAGCGTGGCGAAGCCCTGAAAGCGCCTGCGGTCCTCCCGGCTCCAGCCCTGGTGCGGCGGGTCCTCCGCGCCGAAGCCCCATTGCCGCCAGGCGAGAAAACCGGCCAGCACTATGCCCGCCAGTGCCAGAAGCGTTATGGCGGCGATATAGGCGCGCACGCCGCCAAAGCCGAAGGGCAGCAGATCCTGCTTGGCGCAGAAGACCGCCGCGCCGATATAGGCCGCCAGGAAATGGCCGGCCCAGATGACAGGTGCCGTGAACAGGGTCCACAGGCTTTCGACCTCGCGCGGGATCAGGCGCATGGCTAGCCTCCACTCCGCTGGGCCAGCGGGAACAGGCCGACGACGAGGAAGGTGACGAGCGCGGTGACGGCGAGAAAGTGCCAGTAGAGCACGACATTGTGGATATCGATGTCATGCTGTCTGGTCAGCCGTCCGCTCAGGCTGCCCGCCAGGCAGAAGCCCTGCATGATGACGGCGACGGCGCCGTGGCAGGCGGTCCAGATGACCAGAACCCAGACAATGGCCGGATAGACATGGGTGGTCGGGTCCATGCCGTGCAGCCAGGGGCCGGTCAGGCCGGCTGCCGAGCCGGCTAATGTCAGGGTAAGCGACAGGACCAACAGGCCCCTCAAGGCCCCCGGCCGGCCGGCGGCATTGGCGCGGCGGGCAACGAGCATCGCGATCCAGGCGGCGAGAAAAAACGCCAGCGCGGCCATCGGCCAGGCGGCGCCGGGCCCGCCGACGCCGGCGGTGAAGTCGTCATGGATGGTCCAGTAGAAGAAATAGCCGAAGACGAGCGAGCCGAAGGCCGTGCCGTCGCCGGTCATGGTGATGAACATCGCCCACCAGCCGACCGATTTCGGACCCGATACGTAGATCGGCAGGGTTAGTCCAAGCCCGACGTCCTTTTGCGCCTTGTCCGGAATGACGGCTGTGGCGGTCCACAGCCAGTACAGGATGCCGACGAGGGCCAGGACACCCGCAACCAGCGTTGGCCACCACCAGTGATAGGTCAGGAAAATGAAGACGGCGCCCAACGCGGCGGCTGAAAACATCGGGACGAAGGACGGCCCCGACACCCGCAGGCACTGAAGCGGCTGCGCCGAAAGCACGGAGGTCACGATCGTCTCGCGATGCCCTTCGGAGGCGTCGGCCAGGTAGTAGCGGCCGGCATCGATGTCGGCGATCAGGTTTGGATCGTCCCAGAGGGGATAGCGGCTCTTGATGATGGGGATGGAACGGATGCCCCAGCTTTCGCCCGGCATTTCCGCGACCCATTCCAGCGTCCCGGCGTTCCATGGATTGCGCGCGGCATAGGGCTCGCGACCCTTCGGGCGCACCACGGCCCACACGATGACGAGCACGCCCGCCGCGAAGATGAAGGCACCGATGGTGGAGACGAGGTTCAGCATATTGAGGCCGATCTCGTCGGGATAGGTGAAGACGCGGCGCGGCATTCCCCTGAGGCCGGCGAAATGCATCGGGAAGAAGCCGACATTGAAGCCGACGAACATCAGCCAGAAGCCGACCTTGCCGAGACGGTCCGACAGGCGGCGGTTTCCAACCAGCGGGAAGAAATAATAGATGCCGGCGACGATCGGAAACAGCACGCCGCCGATCAGCACGTAATGGAGATGGGCCACGACGAAATAGCTGTCATGGGCCTGCCAGTCGAACGGCGCCAGCGCCACCATCACCCCGGTCAACCCGCCGATGACGAAGATGGCCAGCGCGCCGGCCGCGAACAGCATCGGCACCGAAAAGACGATCCGGCCGGCCAGAAGCGTGGCGATGAAGACGAAGATCTGGACGCCGGTGGGTATGGCGACGGCCTCCGACGCCGCCGAGAAGAAGCCAAGCGAAATCGACGGCAGGCCGGTGGTGAACATGTGATGCACCCACAGGCCGAAGGACAGGAAGCCTGTGCCTACGGCGGCGAGCACGATCCAGGAATAGCCGACGATCGGACGCTGCGCGAATGTCGGCACGATCATGGCAAGCAAGGCTATGGCCGGCAGGAAGACGATGTAGACCTCGGGATGCCCGAAAATCCAGAACAGGTGCTGCCACAGAAGCGGATCGCCGCCGCGCGCCGCATCGAAGAAGGGCCAGTCGAACATCCGCTCCAGCTCGAACAGGATGTCGCCGGCGATCAGCGGCGGGAAAGCGAACAGGATCATGCCCGCCACGATCAGCACATACCAGGCATAGAGCGGCATGAGGTTGATGTGCATGCCGGGTGGACGGCATTTGAGCACGCCGATGATGAGTTCGACGGCCGCGGCGATGGAGGCGACCTCGATAAAGGAAAGGCCGAGCAGCCAGATGTCGGCGCCGATGCCAGCCTCCTCGCTGGTGGCGAGCGGCGGATACATGAACCATCCGGCATCCGGCGCGGCATTGAAGAAGATCGAGCCGCAGACGAACACGCCGCCGATGATGAAGCACCAGAAGCCGAAGGCCGACAACCGCGGAAAGGGCAGGTCGCGCGCGCCGAGCATCTGCGGCAGGATGATGATCGCCACCGCCTCGAAGATCGGCACGGCAAACAGGAACATCATCACGGTGCCGTGCAGGGTGAACGCCTGGTTGAAGAACTCCGCCGAGACGAGATCGTTGCCGGGTACGGAAAGCTGCGTGCGCACGATCAGCGCCAGCACACCGGCAAACAGCATGAATATGAAGGCGGCGGCCGTGTACCAGACGCCGACCTCGGTGTTGTTGACGGCGGTCCAGTAGCGCAGCCCCTTGGGCGCCTCCCAGACCTTGCGCAGCCCGTCGGCCTCGGCCTCGCGCTCGGCGTCCGTCCGCGTGTCGGGCGGCAGGGTCTCGGGGTAGGCGTAGGTCATTCGAGCCCTTTCAGCCAACCCGCGATGGCATCGATTTCCTCGTCCGGCAGCGCGCGATAGGCGGGCATCCTGACCCCGGGCTTCACATGGTCGGTCTCGGCGATGAAACGGCCGATCCCGGCCTTGGAATTTTCAACGATGCCGGCGCCGAGCGTGACGCGCGAGCCGAGGTGCGAAAGATCCGGCCCGATCGTGCCGTTGGCCTCGGTGCCGGCGACGGCGTGGCAGGCGCCGCAGCCATTGGCGAGGAAGGCGGCGCGGCCGGCTTCGTTTTCCCCGACGCCGGGTGAAGGCTCGGCCTGGCGCGCCAGCCATTCGTCGAACGCGCCCGTCTCCATCACGACGGCGGCCAGCGCCATCAGCGCGTGGGAGGAGCCGCAGAACTCGGCACAGGGGCCGCGATAGATACCCGCCTTGGTGGCCTCCAGTGTCAACGTGTTCTCCCGGCCCGGGATCATGTCCATCTTGCCGCCGAGCGAGGGAATCCAGAAGGCGTGAATGACGTCGGCGCTCCTGAGCGTGAATGTCACGCGCTCGCCCACCGGCATGCGGATCTCGTTGGCCGAGACGACGGGTTCCATGCCGTCGCGATGATAGGTGACCCGCCACCAGAACTGCTCTCCGACGACCTCGATGCGAAGCGGCGCGTCCTCGGCCGCCCGCGCGTCCCAGGGGCGAAGCCGCGGCATCATGGACAGGCCATAGGCCAGAAGGGCCGTCAGGATCAGGGTCGGCAGGATCGCGCCCGCCCACAGAATGACCCGACCGGCGAAAGTCTCGGAGTGAACAACGCGGTCGCGGCGCGTGGCGTAGTAGAGCACGCCCATGACGGCGAGCCATATGACGGCGGCGCCGGCGACCATGACCCAGAACAGGGCGGCCACTGCGTCTGCCTCGACGCCGGCGGGATCGAGCGCGGACTGGATGCCTGCGCAGCCGGCGAGGAAAGGGGAGCTTGTCAGCACCGCGACGGCTAGCGCTCGCTTCCCCCCTTGCGGTCTTGGGGCGAGGCTGTCCGGTTTTCTGGCAGCACCACCCACTGGCCTGCCGGCCAAAGGGTAAATCCGGTGCGCTCCGACCTGCTTCTCCGCCGAAGACCTGCCGCCTCGCGGTCCCCTCGCGCCACGCCTACTCCTCCGGCAGCGCATAGGCGATGATCCAGTCGCCGGCCTTCGTGCCGGTGGAACCGTGGCCGCCCGCCACGACGACGAGATACTGTCTCCCGTCCTCGCCCTCGAAGGTCATCGGCGTGGCCTGGCCGCCGGCCGGCAGCCGATCCTTCCACAGTTCGCGTCCGGTCGTCACGTCGAAGGCGCGGACATAGTAGTCCATCGTGCCCGAATGGAAGGCGACGCCGCCGGCCGTGACGATCGGGCCGCCAATGGCCGGCACGCCCATCTCGAAGGGCAGCGGCAGCGGCGAGAGGTCGCGCACCGTGCCGTTCCTGTGCTTCCACACGGTTTCGCCTGTCGAGAGGTCGGCAGCGGCGACATAGCCCCAGGGGGGCTGCTGGCAGGGAAGCTGCGTGAACGACAGGAAAGGAACCATCTTCGCCGCATAGGGCGCGCCGTAATTCTCGTTGAAGCCGGGTTCGCCCTCGGAGACATAGTTGGTCTGGTCGTCCTCGCGCGGGATCAGCGTGACGGTGAAGGCCAGATAGACCGGGTTGGCGATCACGGCGCCGCGCAGGGGATCGATGGCGACGCCGCCCCAGTTGAAGGTGCCGAAATTGCCTGGATAGACGATCGAGCCTTCGATGGATGGCGGGGTGTAGCGGCCTTCGTAGCGCAGGCGGTTGAAGCGGATGCGGCACCAGAGCTGGTCGATGGGCGTGGCACCCCACATGGAGGCCTCGCTCAGCGGCTCCGGCGCGAAGCTCATGGCCGAGACTGGCTGGGAGGGCGCGGTGAAGTCGCCCTCGACGGCGCCCTGCGGGGTCTCGACCTCCTCGACGGGCAGGACCGGCTCGCCGGTGCGACGGTCGAGCACGTAGATGTCGCCCTGCTTGGTGGCCTGGACGAGCGCCGGGAGGACTCCGCCCTCGCGCGGCAGGTCGACGAGCTGAGGCTGGGACGGCGTGTCGTAATCCCACAGATCGTGATGAACGAGCTGGCGAACCCAGCGGACCTCGCCGGTCTCGAGATCGAGCGCCGTGACGGAAGCCGAGAACCGCTCGGTCTCCTCGGTGCGGTCGCCGCCATACTGGTCGGGCGGCGCGTTGCCCATCGGCGCATAGACCATGCCGAGTTCGGGATCGACCGACAGAAGCGACCAGGCATTGGGCGAGTTGCCGACATAGGTATCGCCCGGCGGCAGCGGCTCGGTCTCGTCGGGATTGCCGCTGTCGAAGTTCCAGACCAGTTCGCCGGTGTCGGCGTCATAGGCCCGGATGACGCCGGATGGTTCGGTGGTGGAGACATTGTCATTGACCGCGCCGCCGATCACGATCAGCCCGCCCGCGACGACGGGGGGCGACGTGGAATAGTAGGAGCCGGGATACCAGTGCGGCATGTTGGCCCTCAGGTCGACCGCGCCGTTCTCGCCGAAGGAGGCGCATTCCGTGCCGGTCTCGGCGTCGAGCGCGATCAGGCGGGCATCGGCGGTGGGAAGGAGGATGCGCGAGCCGCAGCTTCCGTCTTCCTCGGCGGAAACATCGGGCACATGGGCCAGTCCGCGGCAGGTCTGATGCTGACGGGTGCCGTCGATACCGACGGCGGCATCGTACCGCCACTTCTCCTCGCCCGTCTCGGGATCGAGCGCGATGGCGAGATGGTGCGGCGTGCACAGATAGAGGAAGTCGCCGATGCGGGTCGGCGTGACCTCGTAGGTGGTTTCCTCCGGATCGCCCTCGGTGCGGATGTCGCCGGTACGGTATTCCCACGCCTTGACCAGGCGGGACGCGTTCTCGGGCGTGATGGCCGAGAGCGGCGAATAGTGGCTGCCGCCAGGAGTGCGGCCATAGGCGACCCAGTCGCCGGCCGGCACGGCGGCCTCGCTTGGTGGCAACTGTTGGCCGTCGGCGGTGGCGACCTCGCCCTCGATCTCATGCGGCTCGGAGCGCATCGCATAGACGGCGAGCACGATCGAAACGGCCAGGGTTGCGCCGAGATAGATGCCGCCGGCACGCCAGGCGGGGCGGCGCGGGCCGAGACGCTCGGGGTTCTGCAGCGGCCATGCGGCGAGCATGAGCACGCCAATGACGACAAACAGGCCGCCACGCGGCGCCAACGCCCACCAGTCGAAGCCGACCTCGCCGACGGCCCATATCATGGTGGCCAGCAGGAACGACGCGTAGAGCGACAGCGCCCACCCGCTGCGGCGGCGCAGCATTTCGCCGGTCACGAGAAGGACCAGCCCCGCGAGGATGTAGTAGATGGAACCGCCCAGTACGAGCAGCCACGCGCCACCGGCGGTGAGCGCCAGACCGCTGAGCGCGAGCAGGATCAGCGCGGCAATGCGCATCCTTCCCCCTTCGGCAATGCGTTCAGGGCCTTAACCGGCCGAGGGCGAAAAAGTTCCTGCCCCGCGCCTATCTGACGACCAGGACCGATATGCGGGCGTGACGGGCGACGCGGGCCGCGTTGGGGCCAAGCAGATAATCCTCGGGTCCGGGCCTCGACGAAGAGACGATGATCAGATCCGCCTCGCAGACGCCCGCATAGTGCAGGATCTCGCGGTAGATCGAGCCGTGCGCGACGATGTGGCGATGGCGTATGTCGTCGGGGATATTCTTCTTTGTGAATGCGTGGAGCACCTCGTCGGCGCGGTCGATCGCCTCTTGCTCGTGCTCCTTGGGGAAGAAACCGCCCACGATCGACATACCGTAGTTCGGCACGACCGTCATGACATGCAGCGTGGCGCCGAAGGTACGGGCGTAGTCGACCGCGGTGGTGATCGACTTCTTCTCGGATTCCGGGTCGCCCAGATCGACCGAAACGAGGATATTTGAATACATGGCCGCCTCCCCTCAAACCGCCTGCGGATTGCCGGCCAGCGTGCCGCCGCGCCGTCGTTGCATGACAATGACGAGAGCAAACAGCAGGAAGGCGGGAATGTAGAAGACCTCCCTGGGCAGGCGCTCGGCTGTAACCTCGGCGCGCGTCACCGTCACCGGTTCGTCCGCGTAGAAATCCAGGTTCGACAGCGTCTTGCCGGCGAGGCTGTTCATGTCGAAAGGCTCTTCGAGAATCGCGGTGCCGTTCTCCATGCGCACGACAAGACCGGTCGCGGCCTCGAAGCGGGCCTGGCCCGGCTCGCCGGCCTCGCCCAGATTGAAAGCCATCGTGCGCTCCAGCGTCTGGTCCGGATCGTTGAAGGACGGACCGACGATGTTGACGCGGATCTCGGCGTTGTCGGGCTCGGCCTCCACGGCCTCGAAGATGGCCTGTGGTTCCACCTCGTCATAGGGCGGCTGCACCAGATCGAGGAAGAAGCCGGGTCTGAGCAGCATGAAGGTGACCAGGAGCAGAGCGACGGATTCCCAGATGCGGTTCCTTGCCATGAAGAAGCCTTGCGTGGCGGCGGCGAAGATGAGCATGGCCACCGTCGCCTTGGCGAAGACCCAGATGCCGCCCACGACACCGACGCCGATCAGCAGCAGGTCGGTGTTGAAGACGAAGATAAACGGCAGGAGCACCGTCCTGAGCGAATAGAAGAAGGCGGTGAAGCCGGTCTTGATCGGATCGCCCCCCGACACCGCCGCCGCCGCGAAGGAGGCGAGACCTACCGGCGGCGTCACGTCGGCCATGATGCCGAAATAGAAGACGAACAGATGCGCCGCGATCAGCGGAATGAGCACGCCATTGGCCGCACCGACCTCGACGATGACCGGCGCCATCAGCGACGACACCACGATATAGTTGGCCGTGGTCGGCAGGCCCATTCCCAGGATGAGGCTGATGATCGCGGTGAAGACCAGGATCAGGAAGATGTTGCCGCCCGACAGGAACTCCACGAACTCGGCCATGACCTGGCCGATGCCGGTCAGCGTGACGGTGCCGACAATGATGCCGGCAGCCGCGGTGGCGCAGGCGATGCCGATCATGTTGCGCGCGCCCGCGATCAGGCCCGCGACCAGATCGTCGAGCCCCTCGAGGGCCGCGGCGCGCTGCTCGGCCGATTGCAGGCCACGGAACAGCGCCTTGAGCGGCTTCTGGGTCAGGATGATGAAGATGAGCAGGCACACGGCGTAGAAGGCGGACTGGCCCGGCGAGCGCCGCTCGATCATCAGGAACCAGACCAGCACGAAGAGCGGCAGCAGATAATGCAGGCCGGTCTTGATGACGTCCTTGACCAGCGGCAGTTCGACCACCCGGGCATTGGGATCGTCCATTTCGAGATCGGGTCCCTTCGACGCATACCAGATCAGTGCGACATAGGCCGCTACCAGCAAAGCGATCAGCACCGGCCCGGACACGGCCGGCATGAGCATGCGCACGAAGGCGATGAAATAATAGACCGCGCCGGCCAGGATGACGATCGAGGAGACCACGATGCCGGCCCTCAGGAGGGATTGCATGGCCGTGGTCCTGACTCGCTTGGGCAGGACCGGCATATCGTGCCTCACCGCCTCGAGATGCACGAGATAGAGCAGCGCGATGTAGGAAACGACCGCCGGCAGGAAGGCGTGCTTGATGACTTCCAGATAGGAGATGCCGATATACTCGACCATCAGGAAGGCGGCCGCGCCCATGACGGGCGGCATGATCTGGCCGTTGACCGAACTGGCAACCTCGACCGAACCTGCCTTCTCCGGCGTGAAGCCGACGCGCTTCATCAGGGGAATGGTGAAGGTGCCGGTAGTCACGACATTGGCGATCGAGGAGCCGGAGATCACGCCGGTCATCATCGAGGACAGCACGGCCGCCTTGGCCGGGCCGCCGCGCAGATGGCCGAGCAGGGCGAAGGCCAGCTTGATGAAGAAGTTACCGGCTCCGGCCCGGTCGAGCATCGACCCGAACAACACGAACAGGAAGACGAAGGCGGTCGACACGCCCAGCGCCACGCCGAAGACACCGCCGGTCGACAGCCACATCTGGTCCATGGCGCGGGCGAACGACGCGCCACCCCAGCGGATGATGTCGGGCACGAAGGTCGACGAGCCGAAGAAGACATAGGACAGGAACACGATCGCCACGATGGCGAGCGGCGGGCCGAGCGCGCGGCGGGTGGCTTCCAGCAGAAGCACCATGCCGATGCCGGCCACCACGAGGTCCTGCGTGATCGGCAGGCCGGGACGGCGTGCCAGGTCGCGGTAGTAGATGAAGATGTAGAGAGCGGCGAAGGCGGCCGCGATCGCCAGCACCCAGTCGAGCAGCGGGATGCGGTCGCGCGGGCTGCGGGAAAAGGCGGGATAGGCCATGAAGGCCAGGAACAGGCCGAAGGCGAGATGGATGGAGCGCGCCTGGGTGTCGTTGAGCACCAGCGACAGGCCGGTCGCGCTGGAGAAGATGAAGGGCAGCGGCGAGGCGATGTAGAGCTGGAACAGGGACCAGCACAGCGCCACCCCGGCGATGATCCAGCCTGCGGTTCCCGCCGGATTGCGCGCGCCGGTATCGGCGGCGGCAACGAGATCCTGCAGTTCGGCGTCGCTCAGCGGCGCATGGTCCTTCGTGTCCTGTCCAGTCGCCATGGCACGGTCCCCTCCGGTCGGCGATGAAGAAAGAGGCGCCCGCGATCGGGCGCCTCCATGTCCTGTCGGGTCGGGCCGGCCGCGATCGACCGCCGGCAAAAGCGGGGCGGGCGAAACGCTGAAACGGATGCCGGCGTCATGCGCGACCTTTATGCTGCGGCTGGCGCGAGCCTATTTCAGCCAGCCCTTCTCCTTGTAATAGGCTTCCGCCGCCGGATGCATCGGCGCCGAGTTGCCCTGATTGACCATGTCCTCCGGCGTGAGGTTGGCCAGTGCCGGGTGAAGTTCCTTGAAGGCGTCGAAATCGTTGAAGACGGCGTCGAGGAACACGGTGACGACATCGTCGGGCACGTCGGCGGACGTGACGACGGTGGCGCCGACGCCGAACGTGTTCACGTCCTCATCATTGCCGCGATACATGCCGCCGGGAATGGTCGCCTTGAAGTAGTAGGGGTTGTCCTCGACCAGCTTGTCGACCGCCTCGCCCTCGACCGGGACGATCTTGGAGTCGCAGGTCGTGGTGGCTTCCTGGATGGCGCCGGCCGGATGGCCGACCGTGTAGGCGAAGGCGTCGATGTTGTTGTCGCAGAGCTGTGCGCTCTGTTCGGCCGGAGCCAGTTCGGCGGCAACGGCGAAGTCGGCGTTGGTCCAGCCCTTCTCCGCGATCAGCAGGTCCATCAGCGCGCGCTGGCCGGAGCCGGGATTGCCGATGTTGACGCGCTTGCCCTTGAGCCCGTCGAAATCCTCGATGCCGGCGTCGGCCCGCGCCACGACCGTGAGCGGCTCGGCATGCAGCGAGAAGACGGAGCGCAGGTTCTCGTGGGCGCCGCCATCGGCGAAGCCGGCCTCGCCATTGAAGGCATTGTACTGGACGTCGGACTGGACGACGCCGAATTCGAGATCTCCGCCCTTGATGGCGTTGACGTTGAACACCGAGCCGCCGGTCGATTCGACGGAGCAGCGGATGCCGTGGTCGCGACGGGTCTGGTTGACGAGGCGGCAGATGGCGCCGCCGACCGGATAATAGACGCCGGTGACGCCGCCGGTGCCGAGCGAGATGAAGCGCTGATCCTGGGCACTGGCCGTGCCGGCGGCGAGCGCGGAAAACATCGCCGCCGCGATGCCGTAGCCGAGGATGGAATGGTTTTTCATGAGTGCGTCTCCCTGTTTGGCACGATCCCCCTGGGGGCTTCTCGACAAGCGCGCGCCGCGTGCCACGGGCCCGCGCGATGTTGATGGAACAGGAGGCGGTGGATTCCGACCCCCGGTCACTCGCGCTAGAGTGCCTTTATCGGCGGCGAGGTCAAGTCAATGCCGCATCGACGGCTTCGCCGAGGCGTTCCACGATTCGGCCGATATCGGCTTCGCCGACGATGAAGGGCGGAGCCAGAAGGACGTGGTCGCCATTGACCCCGTCGATCGTGCCGCCCATCGGATAGACCATCAGGCCGCGCGCCATCGCCTCTCGCTTGACGGCGGCGTGGAGCTTGCGCGACGAGGCGAAGGGCCGCCTGGAGGCGCGGTCCTCGACCAGTTCGATGGCGCGGAACAGTCCCCGCCCCCTGATGTCGCCGACATGGTGGTGATTGCCGAAGCGCTCTACGAGGCGCTCCTCCAGCCGGTCGCCCATGGCCACGACATTGGCCAGGAGGTTCTCGCCGCGGATCGTCTCCTGAACGGCGAGCGCGGCCGCGGCCGCCATCGGATGGCCCATATAGGTGTGGCCATGCTGGAAGAAGCCCGATCCCGAGCGGATCGCCTCGACGATGCCGGCGCTCGCCAGAACCGCGCCGATCGGCTGATAGCCACCGCCAAGCCCCTTGGCGATCGTCATCAGGTCCGGCGCGATACCTTCCTGCTCGCAAGCATGCAGGGTGCCGGTGCGCCCCATGCCGCACATGACCTCGTCGAGGATCAGGAGCACGCCGTGGCGGTCGCAGATCTCGCGGATGCGCCTGAAGTAGTCGCCGACCGGAGGCACGGCGCCGGCGGTGGCGCCGACCACGGTCTCGGCCACGAAGGCGATGACGGTTTCGGGGCCAAGCTCGATCAGCTTGTCCTCGAGCGAGCGCGCGGCGCGCGCGGCATAGGCCTCGTCGGATTCGCCCGGTTCGCGGAAGCGGTAGGCGAAGCAGGGATCGACGTGATGCGTCTCGATCAGCAGCGGGCGGAACTGCTCGCGCCGCCATTCATTGCCGCCGGCGGCCAGCGCGCCCAGCGTGTTGCCGTGATAGCTCTGGCGCCGCGCGATAACATGCCGGCGCTGCGGCTGGCCTGTCTCGACGAAATACTGCCTCGCCATCTTGAGCGCGGCCTCGACCGCCTCCGAGCCGCCGGAGACAAGATAGACGTGGTCGAGGCCGTCGGGCGCATCGGCGACGAGGCGCTCGCCCAGCCTCTCGGCCGTCTCGGTGGTGAAGAAGCCGGTGTGCGCATAGGCGATGCGGTCGAGCTGCTCATGCAGCGCGGCCATGACCGCCGGATGGCCATGGCCGAGGCAGGAGACGGCCGCCCCGCCCGAGGCGTCGATATAGGCCTTGCCGGAGGAATCGACGATTTCGATGCCACGGGCCGAAACGGCGACCGGTGGGACCGAGGCGAGCGAACGGTGCATGATGCGGCTCAAGGCGAATTCCTCCCGGTTTCGGCGGACCATGACGCAGGCGTTGCGATAGTGTATCGGGCCGCGATGCAAAAGACCCAGCCCATGCCACAAGACCGAGCCACCCGGCCGCCTTCGCTTCCGCCCGTGCCGATCGCCGTGGCGCCGAATGGCGGACGCAGGACCAAGGCGGATCACCCCGCTTTGCCGATGACGCCTGCCGAACTGGCGGCGACGGCGGCCGACTGTCTGGAGGCGGGCGCGGCGATGATCCACGTCCATGTGCGCGACCGCGACGGACGGCACCTGCTGAACGCGGAAGCCTATCGGGACGCGATAAAAGCGATCAGGGCCGAGACCGGGGAACGCATGGTGATCCAGATCACCTCGGAGGCTCTGGGCATCTACGGCGCGCCGGAGCAGATGGCGGTGGTACGGGCCACGCGGCCGCGGGCCGTCTCGCTGGCGCTGCGCGAGATCGCGCCGGACGCGGCGGCCGAACCCGCCTTCGCGGATTTTCTCGGCTGGCTGAAAGCGGAGCGGATCGCACCGCAATTCATCCTCTACGAACCCGCCGAGGCCGTGCGGCTCGACGGGCTGAGGCGGCGTGGCCTGGTGCCGTTCGACGAGCCGCCCGTGCTCTACGTGCTGGGCCGCTACACGGCGGGCCAGACCTCGACGCCGCAGGACCTGCTGCCATTCCTCGCGCCCGGCCAGCCGGTGTTCCGCCGCTGGATGTGCTGCGCCTTCGGCCACCACGAGGCGGCGTGCACGGCGATGGCGGGTCTGCTGGGAGGGGGCCTACGGGTCGGCTTCGAGAACAATCTGCGGCTGCCGACCGGCGAGACGGCGCCCTCCAATGCCGATCTGGTGCGCGCGGCCGTGCTGGAAGCGGCGGGGGTGCAAAGAATGACGGGAGAAACGCTCGCGGCGGACTGGTCGACACTCTAGGATCTGTCGAGGCCGCGGCTGCGAACAATTTCACCGCAGACTGGCGGCATTGGTGACATTCTTGAGTCGCGGTTTGAGATGGATCAAGATCTTGAGGCCGCCGAAAGGGAAAGTGCGGCAAAGTCGCGCTTTGGGCCAATTTCGGAATGACGGCGCTTGATCCGGGCGTCCCGTTCCGCAAAAAAGGTCGGGTAATCCGGCCGAAGGGCCAAAGGGCGTTCCAGCCACCCCCGAGACGGACCAGGCAAGGGTCCTTCCAGGAGGAAGCAAGACATGGATTTCGAAGGCTTCTTCAGCGACAGGATCAAGGCCCTCCACGAGGAGGGGCGCTATCGCGTCTTCGCCGATCTGGAGCGGCGCGCGGGGTCGTTTCCGGTCGCCAGGCGCCATGCCGGCGAGAATGTCTCGGACGTCACCGTCTGGTGCTCCAACGACTATCTGGGCATGGGCCAGAATCCCAAGGTGATCGCGGCCATGCACGAGGCGCTGGATTCCTGCGGCGCGGGCGCGGGCGGCACCCGCAACATCTCGGGCACCAATCATTACCACGTGCTGCTGGAGCGCGAGCTGGCCGATCTGCATGGCAAGGAGGCGGCGCTCCTGTTCACGTCCGGCTATGTGTCGAACTGGGCCTCGCTGTCGACGCTCGGCGCCTCCATTCCCGGCTGCGTGATCGTCTCCGATGCCAGCAACCACGCCTCGATGATCGAGGGTATCCGCCACTCCCGCGCCGAGCGGCGCATCTGGAAACACAATGATGTCGAGGATCTCGACCGGATCCTGTCCGAATACGGTCCCGACGTGCCCAAGATCGTCGCCTTCGAGAGCGTCTATTCGATGGATGGCGACATCGCCCCGATCGCCGACATCCTCGATGTCTGCGAGAAGCATGGCGCGATGAGCTATCTGGACGAGGTCCATGCGGTGGGCCTCTACGGCCCGCGTGGTGGCGGCATCGCCGAGCGCGAGGGGCTGATGGACCGCGTCACGCTGATCGAGGGCACGCTGGGCAAGGCCTTCGGCGTGGTCGGCGGCTACATCACCGGTTCGGCCGCGCTGGTCGACTTCATCCGTTCCTATGCGTCCGGATTCATCTTCACGACGGCGCTGCCGCCGCATGTGGCGGCTGGCGCGCTGGCCTCGATCCGCCACCTCAAGGCCAGCCCCTTCGAGCGTGCGCGCCACCAGGAGCGGGTCGCGACCGTCAGGACGCGGCTGGAGGCGATCGGCATTCCCACCCTGCCCAATCCCAGCCATATCGTGCCGGTGATGGTGTGCGACCCGGTCAAGTGCAAGTGGATCTCCGACATCCTGCTCGACCGTCACGGCATCTACGTTCAGCCGATCAACTACCCGACCGTGCCGCGCAAGACCGAGCGGCTCAGGATCACGCCGTCGCCACTGCATACCGACGCCGACATCGATCATCTCGTCAATGCGCTGTCGGAACTGTGGAGCCAGTGCGCGCTCGCCAGGCAGGTCGCCTGAGGCCTCAGGCCGGCCTCAGGCCGCGCCGGACCAGCGGGGCGAGCAGCGCCAGGCCGGCGAAGGATGCCGCGGCGAGCAGGACGGCATAGCCGGCCCAGCCGCCCGTCTCGATGACCATGCCCGCGAGCGGCGGACCCAGCACCGTGGCAAGGCCCCCGGCCTGGCAGATCAGGCCGATCACCACCGAGGCCGAACCGCCGGCCGGCACGATGAAGGGCACCGAGGCGAACAGCGCCGAGCCGGTGATGCCACCCGACACCGCCAGCACGACCGCCGCGACCGTGACCGCCAGCGGGTCGGACGACTGGAATGCCGGCCAGGCGGCCAGGCCGCCAAGCACGAAACCCGTCATTCCCAGCGTCACCGCCGCGCGCAGACCGCGCCCGCGCATGGCGACGCCGGCAAGCGCGTTGCCGGTAGGCACGGTGAGCGCCACGAGGCCCGGCGAGAGCGCCAGCAGGCCCCTCTCGGCCGCCACCGGCAGGAAGGAGAAGAAGGCCAGCGACACGATGACGAAGGCCCCGAAGGCGCAGGCGGTGAGCACGACGGGACGCGACAGGCTGTCGGCCAGCCCCGGCGCGGCCTCGCCCCTGACCGGCGCGAGGAACGGGCCGGCGAGCCGCGACAGGAACAGGCAGGCCAGCGCCGCGCTCAGGGCAAAGCCGAGCGCGACGGCGAAAAGAAAGACACGCGGGCCGAAGACCGGGGCGATGCCCGCGGCCATGAAATCGGCCAGCGCGAAGCCGACCGGCACGAACCCGCCCCAGATCGCCAGCACCGGCGCCTTAAGCGCCGGCGGCGAAACGCCGTTGAGGATGGCAGGTATGACGATGACGAGCACCAGATAGCCGACGGCCTCGACCACCCGCATGGCCAGCAGAAGCAACGGCGCGTCGAGGAAGGCGACGCCGACCGCGCCAAGCGCCAGCAGGAGCGAGCCGCCCGCCATGACGCGGAACTGGCCGACCCGGTCGATCGCGAGGCTGACCGGCAGCGCGGCCAGCGCCACGAACAGGCCGATGGTGGAGATGAGCCAGCCGATGAAGACCAGCGAATGGCCCTGATCGTCGCGATACCAGGCCACCAGCGGCGCGATCTTGGCGAGCTGCGCGCCGGCGAAGACGCCTGCGACGAGCAGGAACACGATGGCCGGAACCGGAGAGAGTGAGCGGTGCATGGCGCGGACATAGCAGTGCGCCGCGCGCAACGCGACGGGCCAGCCGCGGCAAGGCCGCCGAACCAGCGCGCCGCCCGCCTCCTTCCACGGGACCCGTATCATGATAGGATCACTTCGGGATGGCGCATTAGGATTCCGGTAACCAGACCGGTCCACGCTCCGCTTGATCCCGCGCCACCGCCGACGAGGAACCGGACATGACGACCCTTCCTGGACTGCGCCATTGCCTGGCCGCCATCGCCGGAGCGGCCTGTATCATCGCGATGCTGGCAGGTATCACCTCCGCCGATCCGCTGGCCAAGGACGTTTTCGGAGCCAAGAAGTTGCCGGCGGCGACGCAGCCGCGTTCGCACGGCTTCTATTCCAAGGGCTGCTTCGAGGGCGGCGTGGCGATCGCCACCGACGGGCCGCACTGGCAGGCGATGCGGCTTTCGCGCAACCGGCGCTGGGGTCATCCAACGATGGTCAAGCTGCTCGCGAAGCTGTCGCGCGACGCGGCCGCCGATGGCTGGCCGGGCCTTTTGATCGGAGACCTGTCGCAGCCGCGCGGCGGTCCGATGCTGACGGGCCACGCCTCGCACCAGATCGGGCTCGACGCGGATGTGTGGCTGATGCCGATGCCGTCGCGGCGAATGAGCGCGGCCGAACGCGAGAACATCTCGGCGGTCTCGGTGATCAGGCAGGGCGGTCTTACGGTCGACGAGCGCAGATGGACGCCGGCCCATGCCGCGGTGCTGAAGCGTGCGGCCAGCTATGGCGAGGTGGAGCGCATCCTCGTCCATCCCGGCATCAAGAAGAAGCTGTGCGACACGGTCTCGGGTGACCGGTCCTGGCTGCGCAAGATCCGCCCCTTCTGGGGACATGATTCGCATTTCCACATCCGCATCGGCTGCCAGTCCGGTTCGCCGGGCTGCAAGCCGCAGGCGGCCGTGGCGCGTGGCGAGGGCTGTGATTCGTCGCTTGCCTGGTGGTTCACCGAGGAGCCGTGGCGGCCAGCCAAGGGACCGGCCAAGCCCAAGGCGCGCGACGTGATGCGGCTTTCGGCGCTGCCGGCGGCCTGCCGTGCGGTGCTCGACGCGCCGGCGCCTGCCTCGGAAGCGGCGGTGACGATCGGCGGTGAAGGCCGGACGGTGATCGCCGATACCAGCGGGCAAGCGTCGGCGGCCAGCGCTTATGCGCCTGAGTCGACGCCGCCGAAAATGCCGATACCGGCGGCACGGCCGCTTGGCCGATAGCGCCTCGATCGACGGCAGGCTTTCGCTGGCGGTCACGGAGCGGTAGAAGGCGGCGACCCTGTCAGCCTGTCTCCGGCCCGCCATGACCACACCGCTCCGCCTCGCGCTGATCGCGCACGACCAGAAGAAGGATGACCTTGTCGCCTTCGCCCGCGCCCATGCCGGCATGCTGGCCGGCTGCGATCTGGTGGCGACCGGCACGACGGGCGGCCGGATCGCCGAAGCCTGTCCCGAGCTTTCGATCCGCCGCCTCAGGAGCGGGCCGCTCGGCGGCGACCAGCAGATCGGCGCGCTGATCGCGGAGGGCCGCATCGACGGCGTCATCTTCTTCGTCGACCCGCTGACGCCGATGCCGCACGATGTCGACGTCAAGGCCTTGATGCGGCTGGCGATCGTGTATGACATTCCCATGGCGCTCAACCGCGCGACGGCCGAGATGCTGCTTGCCCATCACGAAACGGCAGCCGCCGCGCCGTGACCACAGACGGATTCCAGACGGCGGACCGCTCATGCCCGACCAGACCGACCAGGCCCTCGCCTACGACTTTCCGATCCTGATCGGTGACATAGGCGGGACCAACGCCCGTTTCGCGGTCCTGCATGACGCGCGCTCGGAGGCGAAGGACTTCGCGGTGGTGCGCACGGCCGACTTCGCGACCATCGATGAGGCGATCCGCAGCGCGATCCTCGAACGCGGAATACGCCCGCGCACCACGGTGCTGGCGGTGGCCGGACCGGTGGACGGCGACGAGATCGCGCTGACGAATTGCGACTGGGTGGTGCGGCCCAGGGCGATGCAGGACGGGCTCGGCGTCGAGGACGTGGTCGTGCTCAACGATTTCGAGGCGCAGGCGCTGGCGGTGGTGGCGCTCGGTAAGGAGCACATGGAACAGATCGGGCCGGGCACGCCGGAAGCCGGCGACGGCCGGGTCGTGCTGGGGCCGGGCACGGGGCTCGGCGTTGCGGGGTTGGTGCACGCGCGCGGCATATGGATACCGGTGCCGGGCGAAGGCGGGCACATCGATGTCGGGCCGCGCACGGACCGCGATTTCGCGATCTTCCCGCATCTGGAGCGGATCGAGGGGCGTATCTCGGGGGAGCAGCTCCTGTGCGGGCGCGGGCTGGTCAACATCTATCGCGCGGTCTGCGCGGCCGACGGGGCGGAGGCCAGCTTCGCCACGCCGGCCGAGATCACGGGGGCCTGGCAGCAGCGGTCCGACCGGCAGGCGCAGGAAGCGATCGACCTGTTCGTGACCTATCTGGGAAGGGTGGCGGGCGACCTGGCATTGGTCTTCATGGCGCGGGGCGGCGTCTACCTGACTGGCGGCATCGCGCTCAAGATCGTGCCGGCGCTGCATGACGGGCTGTTCCGCGCCGCCTTCGAGGACAAGGCGCCGCACAGCGCCGCGATGCGCACCATGCCCGTCTATGCGATGACCCATCCGCTGGCGGCGCTGGCCGGGCTCGCGGCCTATGCCCAGGCTCCGGAACGCTTCGGCGTGGAGACCGAAGGGCGGCGGTGGCGCGCCGGCGGCGAATAGAGCGCAGCGATCATTCCCGGTCGGCCGACAGCCCGATCGGCGTCAGGATCGGGCCGCATTCGTCATGATCCAGCCGGACCAGTATGTCGAAGACCCGCTCCAGCAGGTCGGCGGTCAGCACGGAGGCGGGCGCGCCGTCGGCTGCGATCCGGCCGTCGTGAAGCACGACGACGCGGTCGCACCAGCGCGCGGCTAGCGTGAGATCGTGCAGCGACACGAGCACCGCGCGGCCGCGCGCGGCGATGCGCCGGAAGGCCAGCATCAGCGACATCTGGTGCGCTGGATCAAGACCGGCGACCGGCTCGTCGGCCAGCAGCACGGGCGTGGCCTGGGCGATGGCGCGCGCGGCGAGCACGCGCGCCTGCTCGCCACCCGACAGTGCGGTCGCCGGCCGGCCGGCCAGATGCGTGACGTCGGCGAGTTCCATCGCTTCCCGACAGGCCCGAGCGCCGTCGGCGTCGCCCCGGCCGGCGAAGCCCCGCCAGGGAAGCCGGCCGAGCCCGACGACGGTCTCGACGGCCAGCGGCCATGCGATCATGCGCCCCTGCGGAAGATGGGCCACGATCCGCGAGCGCGCATCGGCGGTCAGGTCGTGCTGGTCCCGGCCCTCGATGGCGATCGAGCCGTCGAAGGCCACTTGGCCGGCGAGCGCCCTTATCAATGTGGACTTGCCGGCTCCGTTCGGCCCGAGCAGGCCGACCACCTCGCCCCTGGCCATCGCGAAGTCGATGCCGGCGAGCACCGGCCTTGGACCGAGCGTGACCGACAGGCCGGCCGTGGAGACGGCGATTGGCTGCTCAGCGTTCATGACTGGACCTCGCGGCGCGAGTGCGCGACGAGCCACAGAAAGAAGGGTGCGCCGATCAGGGCGGTGACCACGCCGACATTGAGCTCGCCAGCCGGGCGGATCAGCCGCGCGGCGATGTCGGCGGCCGTCAGCAACGCCGCCCCGCCGAGCGCCGAGGGCAGGAGAAGACCACCGGGCATGCGGTCGGTGAAGGGGCGTACCAGATGCGGCACGACGAGGCCGACGAAGCCGATGGCGCCGGCGACGGCCGTGGCCGCGCCGACCGACAGCGCCACGCCGCCGACAACCAGCAGGCGCGCGCGGCCGACGTCGACGCCGAGGCTGGCGGCCGCCTCCTCGCCGAAGGAAAGCGCATCCAGCGCGCGGGCCGAGACGGCGATCATGATCCATCCGGCCAGCATCAGCGGCAGGGCGATCCAGACATGCTCCATCGAACGGTCCTTGAGCGAGCCGAGCAGCCAGAAGATGATTTCGTAGCTGGCAAAGGGGTTCGGAGACAGGTTGAGAGCCAGCGACGTCAGCGCGCCGGCGAGGCTCGACAGGGCCACACCGGCCAGGATCAGGGTGAGCGTGGCCGTATTGCCGCGGGAAAAGCCGATCAGCGCCAGCATCGCGGCCAGCGCGCCCACCAGCGCGCCGGCCGGGAGCGCCAGCAGCGAAGCGCCGGCCAGCCCCGAATAGAAGACAAGCACGGCGCCCAGCGATGCGCTCGACGACACGCCGATGATGCCCGGCTCGGCCAGCGGATTGCGCAGAAAGCCCTGGAGCGCCGCGCCCGACAGGCCGAGGCTGGCACCGATCAGCACGCCCAGCAGGGCGCGCGGCAGGCGGATCTCGCGCATGATCAGCGCGGCGGTGCCGCCGTCGGACGAAAAGATCGCCGACAGGCTCTCGCCCGGCCCGAGCGCGGCCGGCCCGACGAGCAGCGACAGGGCGGCCAGGATCAGAACCGACGCAGCGAGGATGATGTTGAGCCGGCTGATCATTTGCTCGGCTGATCCTCGGCCAGCAGCCCGTCGCGGATGGACCGCAGGGCGCGCAGCGCCTCCAGCGTGAACGGACCGCCGCAATCCCAGGAGCCGGCGGGGATCGCGCCGCTAGGCAATGCCGCGCCCGATGCGGCGATGGCCGGATGGCGGGCAATGCGATCGGCCAGCGCCGGCGCGTCCGTCATGGGGGCGGACAGGAGCACGAGATCGGGACGGTCGGCGACGAGCAGTTCGAGCGGATAGGGCGCCATGCCGGTCATGCCGCGCTCGGCCGCGAGATTGCGGAAGCCGGCCGCCTCGAGCACCGTGTGCTGGAGCGTGCCGGCGCCGGCCACGACGCCATTCGGCCCGAACACGATCGCGCGCGGGTGCACTCCGCCGAGGTCGGCGCGCGCGGTGGCGAGTTCGGCCTCGAAGTCCCGGGCGAGCGCCTCGGCCTCGTCTTCCTTGCCCAGAATCGTGCCCATGCGCCTTATGTCGGCGGGAATGGTGTCGATCGACTGCTGGTAGGGGAATTCCTCGACGCGGGTGCCGAGGCCGGAAAGCAGCGCGGTGGTGTTGTGCAGCGAGTAGGTGCCGGTGACGACGACGGAAGGGCGCGCCGCCAGCACTTCCTCCGCCAGGCCGGCGTTCTTCGGATAGGAAGCGGCTTCGCCGGCCATGAAGGACAGCGTCGGATCGACCGACAGTTCCGACAACGACACGATGTCAGCCGGCTCGGCCAGGGACAGCACGAGCTGGTCGGTGCAGACATTGAGCGACATCACGCCACGCGGCCCGGCCGCGTGTGCCGGTGCCGGATATGCCAGCGCCGCCGCGATGAACGCGGCGATGCCGGGTTTGATGAGATCAGAAACGTGCGCTGAAACCGCCATAGACCGCGAAGCCGGGCGCGCCGTAGCCCTTCACGACCTGATAGTTGTCGTTGAAGAGGTTTTCGGCGCGGAGATAGAGTTCGGTATCCTCGGTCGGATTGTAGGCGATCTTGCCGCCGACCAGAACATAGTCGTCGAGCGGCACCAGACCGGTGGATACGAGGTCGACCGCATCCATCGCGATCTTGGCGTCGGCCGAGAATGTCCACTTCTCCCAAGGTTTGGCGGTGGCGGCCAGCCCCACCACATGGCGCGGCACGCGCGGCCGGCGATCGCCGTCCTCCTCCACCGAGGTCGTGTAGGTGTAGGCGGCCGCCAGCGTCAGCCAGTTATTGGCCTCCCAGGCCGCCGACAGTTCGACGCCGCTGCGCTTCGTGGTGCCGGGAACCTGGATATAGGTGTCGTTGGCGAAGTCGTAGTCGATCAGATTGTCGGTATCGAGGATGAAATATGTGGCCGACAGCGTCAGACGATCATCGAACAGGCTCTGGTCGATGCCGACGTCGAAGGAGAAGCTCTCCTCCGGCTGGAGATCGGGCACGGGCACGACCGGGAAGAGGAACGACACATAGTTGTTCTCGTACGGGCTGGGGGCGCGAAAACCCGTGCCGACCGAACTGCGCAACGTCGTCCCCCATGCCGGCAGCGTGTAGGCGGCGGTGCCGCGCCAGGTCGTGTAGCCGCCGAAACGGTCGTGCTCGTCATGGCGAACGCCGGCCGATAGGGCCAGGTTGTCGATCGGCTCCAGCAGCGCCTGCGTCCAGACGCCGGCGATCGAATCGGCCGCCTCCGTGGTCGAGAAGATGTTCTCGATCAGCAGGTCGCGCGTCTCGTAGTCGGCGCCGGCCATGATGGTGAAGCGGTCGTTGACCTCGAAGGAGCCCTGATACTCGGCCTTGAGGCGGCGGCCGGCATAGTCGATCTCGAAGGGACCGAAGGTGGTCGTGTAGAGGCTTCGGTTGACCTTGTAGGCCTGGACCGAAAAGGTGTTGCGGAAACGGCCGTCGAGCAGGTCGAGATTGAAGCCGGCGCGGCCGGCGATGGTTCTGTTGGTCCCGACATTGTCGGGATTGTCGCGCGGCGGATTGCCGGAGTCGTCGAACTCGGTCTCCGCGTCCCAGTAGAGGCCGTAGGCGAAGACCGAAAAGACGTCGGTGACCTGCTGCTCGAGCGCGAAATTGGCCGAGACGTTCCGCCAGCCGTCGCGCTCGCGATTGCCGTTGTCACGGTCGGCGGCCGAGATGCCGTCGGAGCGCACGCCGCCGAAATTGGCCGCGAAGCGTGTCCCGTCGAAGACATTGGTGACGCCGACCGAGCCACGCGCCGTGCCGAAGGAACCGCCTTCGGCGCGGACGCGGCCGTGCAGCCCCTCCGGCGCGTTAGCCAGCGTCGAGATCGAGATGACCCCGGCGACCGCGTCGGCGCCGTAGAGCGTGCCTTGCGATCCCTTGAGCACCTCGATCCGGTCGACGCCGTCGGCAAGCAGGTGCTCGAAGGATGTCTGCACCTGCGGGGCGGTCGGATCGGCGATGTCGATGCCGTTGAACAGGGTCTTGATGTATTTCTTGTCGGCGCCGCGCATTATCAGCGACGTCTCCTGACCGATGCCGCCGGAGGATGAGACATGCAGGCCCGGAATGCGGTCGAGATAGTCGACGATGACGGGCCGCGCCGCCTGTTCGATCTCCTCTTCCTCGATGATTTCGACGCTGGAACCGACCTTGCTGCGCTCCAGGGGAGCGCGACTGGGCGTGACGACGATCGGACCCAGCGTTGTCGCGCCGGTCGGATTGGATTCCTGCGCATGGGCCGCCGTGGCGGCGAGCGCGGCAAGCATGGTGGAAACGAGAAGCCACTGAACGGACGTCGGATGCATTTGGTCCCCCTTCGCGTCCCCAGGACGCCGAGCCTTGAAACAAGCCGGGGGTTGATGGTCGCACCCGCCAGCGATGACGATAGCCACCACTGTTCGAGACAGCGCCGGAAGCTCCCCGCATCCGGTAACGTGACTGTCCCAGGCAGGTCTCCTGGCTCGCGGGTCTTCGGCCTGTCCGCCTTCCCGGAGCTATGCTCCAGTGGCGTATCGGAACAGGCCTCGCCGCTCACAGTTGCGGGGGCAGCTACGGCAGGGGTCGGCCGACCCTTCCGTATTCCCTCTTCGTCTTGCGCTTTCGCGCGAAAGAACCTTGGACGGAGCGAGTCGTAAGGGAATGGCCGGATCGCGGTCAAGTGAGTTGTCACGATTTCGCCGCAAAGGACGAAGGCGGCGCTCGCCTGTTGCATCCGGGACGCGCCCTTCGCATCGCCTGGACGGTTCCGTGTCGTCCTGAAAGGTTCTAGACATGCCGGAATGTCTACCCGGCGCAGGAGGACAGGTGGAACCGCCCCTCATCCATTCACGTCAGTCGGAACCGGCCCGGGACATGCTGTCGTGAAGCCGGCTCGCGCCTTCTGGCTGACCGCGCCGGGAAGATCCGAACTTCGGGAGGCGGAGATCGTGCCCGGCCCGGACGACGTTCTGGTCGAGACGCTGTTTTCCGGCATCAGCCGCGGCACCGAGCGGCTGGTGGCCGAGGGCCGGGTGCCGGCGTCCGAGCATGCGCGCATGCGCTGCCCCATGCAGGAAGGAGATTTTCCGTTTCCGGTCAAATATGGCTATGCGGCGGTCGGCATCGCGCGGGAAGGACCGCCGGACCTCGTCGGGCGCTGCGTGTTCAGCCTGCACCCGCACCAGGACCGGTTCACGGCGGCCGCCGACATGGTCGTTCCCCTGCCCGACACCGTCCCGGCCGGGCGCGCGGTGCTGGCGGCCAATATGGAGACCGCGCTCAACGTGGTCTGGGACGCCGGCGTCGGACCGGGCGACCGCGTGACGGTGATCGGCGCCGGCGTGGTCGGCGCGCTCGCCGGCTGGCTGGCGGCGCGGATGCCGGGAACGGAGGTGACGCTGGTCGACATCGACGAAGGTCGCTCGTCGCTCGCCGCCACGCTGGGCTGCGGCTTCGCGACGCCGGAGCGGGCGCCGCGCGAGTGCGACATTGTCATCCATGCCAGCGCCACCCAGGCGGGTCTCACCACGGCGCTCGAGGCGGCCGGCGTCGAGGCGCGGGTGGTCGAGGCGAGCTGGCATGGCGACCGCGATCCGGTCGTTCCGCTGGGCGGCTCCTTCCACGCGAAGCGGCTTTCGATCGTCTCCTCGCAGGTGGGAATGGTCCCGGCCGCGCGGCGGCCCCGCTGGACCCGCCGCCGACGGCTGGAAAAGGCGCTGGAACTGCTCGCCGACGAGCGGCTCGACGCGCTGATCAGCGGCGAAACGCCATTCCCCGAGCTGCCGGCGCGATACGCCGCCATCCTCGCCGATCCGGCCACGCTGTGCCATCGTATCCGTTACCAGAACTGACAGCCGGAGCCGCCATGTTCGCCGTCGAAGTCCGCGACCACATCATGATCGCCCATTCCCTGCCCTCGCCCGTCTTCGGCCCGGCGCAGGGCCTGCACGGCGCGACCTTCGTGGTCGACGCCGCCTTCTTCACCGACGACATCGACCAGAATGGGCTGGTGGTCGACATCGGTCTCGCGACCGAAGCGCTGAAGGCAGTTCTGGAGCCGCTGCGCTACGGCAATCTGGACGAGGTCGAGGCGTTTCGCGGCAGGATCACCACCACCGAGTTCCTGTGCAAACACATTTTCGACCAGCTTGCCGAGGCGGTGCGCGACGGTCGGCTGGACGACGGCGGCCGGGTGAGAAGGCTTCGCGTCCAGCTTCACGAAAGCCATGTCGCGCGCGCCTGGTACGAGGCGGCTGTCTGAGGTGAGGCGCCAACTGTTCTTCGCCATACCCGGCGACCTCGCGACGCCGACCGGCGGCTACGGTTATGACCGGCGGCTGATCGAGGAACTGCGAAAACTGGGCTGGACCACACGTGTCGTGGCGCTTCCGGCCGCCTATCCGTTCCCCTCGCCCCGCGACGAAGAGGCCGCGGGCTCGGCCCTTGCTGTGGTGCCCGATGATGGGCTGGTAATGATCGACGGGCTGGCATTCGGCGCGATGGCCGACATCGCCGCGCGTGAGGCGGAGCGGCTGCGCCTGGTGGCGCTGGTGCATCATCCGCTGGCGGACGAGACGGGGCGGAGCGCCGACGAGACCGCCGCCTTCGAGCGCTCGGAACGGCAGGCGCTGAGGCATGCGCGGGCGGTGATCTGCACGAGCCGGGCGACGGCGCGGCGGCTGGAGGACGGGTTCGGCGTCGAGCCCGGCCGGATCACGGTCGCGCCGCCCGGCACGGAGCGCAAGCCGCGCGCGCCGCGGCGCGGCGACCCGCCGGTGCTGCTTGCGCTCGGCGCGCTGGTGCCCCGCAAGGGCCACGACGTGCTGGTGGAGGCACTGGCGGCGCTGGCCGATCTTGACTGGCGCGCGCGCTTCGCCGGTCCGGACGATCGCGACGAAAGATGGACCGCCCATCTCAAGGGTCTCGCCGAAAGGCACGGACTGGCGGGCAGGATCGAGTTTCCCGGCGCGGTCGAGGATGGTGGCAGGGAGCTTGCGCGCGCCGACATCTTCGTGCTGGCATCGCGACATGAAGGCTATGGCATGGCCTTCGCCGAGGCGCTGGCGCACGGCCTGCCGGTGGTCGCCTGCCGCGCCGGCGCGGTGCCCGATCTGGTGCCGGAGGCGGCGGGCGCGCTGGTGCCGCCCGACGATCCGGGCGCTCTGGCCGAGGCGCTGCGGCGGCTGCTGAACGATCCCGTCAGACGACGGGACGCGGCGGACGCGGCATGGCGGGCGGGACAGGCGCTGCCGGCCTGGGACGAGACGGCGCTGCTGGTCGACAAGGTATTGAAGGGGATCGCCTCATGAGTTTTTCGATCGACTGGCTGATGCTGCGCGAGGGTGCGGATCGGGCCGCGCGCGATCCCGACCTGCTGGAACGGGCGCAGGCCTGGCTGGCGGGGGGCGACGATCCGCTGGCCGTCGATCTCGGAGCGGGCACCGGGTCCACGGCGCGCGCGGTGGGGGCCAACGCGGCGCGCTGGCTCCTGGTGGACAGGGATCCGGTGCTGCTCGAGGAGGCGCGGCATCGCCTCGACGACAGGGCCGAGACGATCGAGGCCGACCTTGCCGAGGTAGAGGACCTGCCGCTCGACGGAGCCCGACTGGTGACCGCATCGGCGCTGTTCGATCTCGCGGGCGCGGAGTGGATCGAACGCATCGCCGACGCCGTCGCGAAGCGCGGAGCGGGCCTCTACGCCGCGCTCACCTATGACGGGCGCATGGAATGGCAGCCTCGCGACGCGGACGACCAGCCGGTGACGGAAGCTTTCAATCGCGACCAGAAACGCGACAAGGGGCTGGGCGAGGCGCTGGGGCCAGACGCCGGCGAGGCGCTGGCCGATGCGATGCGGAGGCGCGGCTATCAGGTGGAGATCGCGGACAGCCTGTGGCGGCTGGAGGGCGGACAGGCCGCGCTGCAGCGCGAATTGCTGACCGGCATCGCGGAGGCGGCGACACGCGGCGGCTTCGACGCGGCGGGATGGCTGGAACGGCGCCTGGTGCTGACGCGCAGCGGACATTGCAGCGTCGGCCATGTCGACATTCTTGCCGTGCCGCGGGACGGGTAATGCATTTCAACCCGTGCCGAACGCGCAGTCGAAAATGACGTCACCGCCGAGGCAGAAAACGCGCGTGCGCGGCCGCTGGGCCTCGGCCAGCCGGGTCGGCGGACGCATCGTCAGCCCGGACCGCCCGGCCCCGATGATGAGCGGAGCGATGCCGACATGCAGACGGTTGACCAGGCCGGCGTCGAGGAAGCGGCCGATCGTGGTGCCGCCGCCCTCGATCAGCACGCGGCGCAACCCGAGGTCGTGCAGCGCGGCGGCGACAGCGCCGGCATCCATACACCCGTCATGGGCGGGCAGGCGCACGATTTCCACGCCGGCGGGCCGGTCGCGGCCGCAGGCCTGGACGACGATGCGCCGGCAGCCGTCGTCGCGGAAGACCGTCGCGCCGTCGTCTAGCCGGCCGGACGGATCGATGACGATTCGGGCGGGATTGTCGCCATCGGCAAGGCGCACGGTCAGGCGCGGATCGTCGGCCAAGGCGGTGCCGACCCCGACGATGACGGCGTCGGCAAGCGCGCGGCAGCGATGGAGGTGGATAAGTCCGTCGCGGCCCGACACGTCGCGCGATTCGCCGGCCGGCGTGGCGACGCGGCCGTCGAGCGACTGGCCGACCTGCGCGAACAGGAAGGGTCGACCGTCGCCGAGGCCCAGCAACGGCGAATAAAGCGACCAGGCGGCGAACTCGTCCGGCGACCAGAGCGGGTCGGGCACCGCCTGCGAGGCATCGGAGCGGGCGGCCAGCAGGGCGGCCCAGACGCGGCCGCTCATTTGAGCGCGCGCCAGCGGCATCGACGCTTCCCGGGCAGCGAGGTCGGCGGCCAAAACGCGTTCGAGCTTGTTCATGCCGGATCAAGCCCCGCGGACGACACCGGTTCCGGACCGGCGGAGAAGGCCTCGATGAACCGGGCACGGAAGGCATCCATGCGCCAGACCGGCGCCTCGCCGTCGGGAACGAGCCCCTCGCTCCAGTTCCAGCCGTCGATGGCGGCCAGGATATCGGGCGGGCCGATCATATGGATCGGCACGTCGCGCAGGGTCTGCGACCCGGAGACGAAGGCGGCCGGCTGGTGGTCGCCCAGCACGATGAAAAGCGGCTTGCCGTCTCCGTGCCGGGCGGCGAAGTCGCCGATCGTGCGCAGCGCGTAGTCGATCGACAGGCGGAACTGGTCGCGCACCCGGTCGTGGTCGGCCCAGACCTGTTCGGGCGTGTCGCCCGACATGGCCTGGCTGTCGAACACCGTTCCGTCGCCCACCTCGTGCCACGGCACGATGCGCGGGATCGGCGTCCAGGGCGCGTGCGAGGAGATCAGCGCGATCTCGGCGAAGACCGGCCGCTCGCGACCTTGGGTCAGTTCCAGCCGCTCGAAGGCCGACAGCGTGTACTGGTCGGGCATGGTGACCCAGTTGAACGGCTTGCCGCGATAGCCGAGGTCCTTGGCGGCATGCACGGCGTCATAGCCGAACCAGCCGGCCTCGGGCCACGGCATGACGATCGCGGGCATAACCGCGACCGAACGCCAGCCAGCCTCGGCCGCGACCCGGTTGAGCGCCTTGCGCGGACTGCGCAGCAGCGCGTCATAGCGGCCCTGGTCGTCGATCCACAGGCCCGACAGGAACGTGCCATGGGCGAGCCAGCTCTGGCCGCCGACGATCGGAGCGGTGAGCCAGGCCGAGCGCATGGCGTAGCCCCGGGCGGCAAGTCCGGCCTCGACATCGGCCAGCGCGGCCTTCGTGGTGGGGCCGTAGAGCGGGTTGTCGAGGGTCGATCGGCCGTAGGATTCGACGAAGGCGAGAATGACGTCCGTTCCGGCAAGCCTCGACAGCGGCTGCGGAAAAGACGCCAGAACCGGATCCTCGGCCGCCTCGGCGCGCAGTGTGGCGAGATTGGCCGCCGCGTTCGCGGCCGCCCGGACATGATCGCCGGCCAGGCGGGCCGAAAAGGCCGAGCCCTTGCCGGCGACCCAGAAACCGGCTGCCGTCAGACACAGCATGGCGACGACGAGCACGGATGATCGGCCAAGCCGCAAGCCCGTCAGCATCAAGACGCCGATCGCCCACCACAGAACGGCAATGACGGCGATGATCGCGGCGGCGGCGAGCGCCAGGAGAAGCCGCGCGCCGGTCGGGTCGTTGGAGCCCCAGAGAAGCCGCCAGCCGGCATCGGCCAAGGGCAGATCATAGGCGAGGTTGAACGGCCGGTTGAGCGCCGTGAACATCGCGAAATCGGCCGCCTTCAACGCAAGCACCACAATGAGCAGCGCGACCACGGCAAGCCGGAGCGCGCGCCTGCCGCGCGGCAGGAAGGCGACGCCGAACAGGAAGGCGGCGAGCAGCGGCAGTTCATAGGGAAAGTTGGCGAAGGCGCCGGGCGTGGCCGCGCCCGGATGGTTCGGCGCGGCAAGTGCGAGGTAGAGAACACACAGCGCCGCCAGAATCGCCAGCGCCCGGCGCATCGGCGCGCCCCGGCCCGGTTGGCGCGGGGAACCATCCTGAAACCGGGTCATCGTCCTCCCCCAGGCGAGCCGGAAAGGCTCAGATACCGGCTAATGATGGGCCATGACGCCAGCGCGTCAACTGACGAAGGGTTGAGCGCGCCGCGTCTCATGATTCGTGAGCCAGACGGGCATAGACGTCGCCGGACCGTGCCGCGTCGGATGCGGCGGCCAGCACCGCGGCTCCGTCTCCCCATTCGGGCAATGCGAAGGCAAGGCGCTCGCCCGAAACGAGGTTGAACCGGTAATCGCCGAGCGAGGACAGGCGCTCGACACAGGCGCGCGTCACCTCAGGCGCGGCGGGCAAAGCCTCGAAGGCGATGGTCCGCACCGGCGACGACAGGCCGGCCAGCACGTCCGCCTCGAACCCCTCGACGTCGATCTTGACGAAGGCGGGATGTCCGAAACGGGCGATCAGAGCATCCAGCGTCGTGGCGCGGACCGCCTGCTCGCTGTCCCAGGCGACCCCGCGGAAGCCGGGATCGCGTGCCATGGCGGCACCGAAGCCTTGTGCCATCGAGGAAACGGTCGGATGCAGGCTTGAGACGGCCAGCCTGGCTTCACCCTCTGACGGTCCCGCGGCCAGCGGCAGGACGGTGACGGCGGACGGCATGGTGCGCGCGAGAAATTGCGAGAACGGCGACTGCGGCTCGAGCGCGACGACGCGCGCGCCAGCGCTTGCCAGCGCCAGCGAACGGTTGCCGACATGGGCGCCTATGTCGAAGGCGAGGTCGCCGGGTGAGATGAAGCGCCTGTAGAACTTGGCGAGACGCGCGATCCGCCAGGGCCGGGCGCGGTAGATGACGAGCGAGCGCGCGAAGCCCAGCGCGGCGCGCGGGGAGATCATGCGCGCGCCGACCGCCGCAGCAGCCAGGCGACGTCGACCGCGAAGGACCATGCAAGCGCAATCAGCGCGGCGAGCGCCAGCCAGGCCGACAGGGGCTGCGTGACCTGCGGCAACAGCAGCGCGGCCAGAATGCAGATCTGGACGACGCAGACGAACTTGCGGCGCCCTGAAGGCGGCAGGTCCGCCGCGAGCGCCGGCCACACTGCCCCCGCCAGAACGAAGGCATAGCGCATGAGGCCGAGCAGCAGCACCCATATGCCCGCCTTGCCATCCAGCCAGGCCGCGGCCGAGAGAATGAGAACCAGGAGCGCGTCGACCTCCATGTCGAAGCGCGCGCCGAAGCGCGAGACCGTGCCCGTGCGGCGTGCGATCCAGCCGTCGACGCCGTCGAGCATCAGGATGATGACGGTCGCCAGGAAGGCGAGAAGCGGGATCGCCATCGCCTCCATGACCACCAGCGTCGCCAGCAGGCAGGCGAGTGCGGCGCGACCAAGCGTGACGCGGTTCGCCGGCCCGAAATCCGGGAATGGGTGGGACGTCTCGACGCGCGCCAGCACAACGGCCCCGATCAAGCCGAACAGAGCCAGCCCCAGCGTGGCCGGAACGACACCGGGTGCCGCCAGCCACAGCGCGAGGGCGAGAAGAGCAGCCGTGGCGGATATGGCGGCCAGCGCCGAGCGCTGCGCGCCCCGCATCCTGCCGTTCCGCAACGCCACGTCCGGTATCGGTTGGTTCCTCATGCCGGCAAACCATGGAACGCGTTCCTGAGCCGGCAAGCATGATAGCGCGATCGCGATCGCTTCCCAAGCGGCGCGCGGCGGGTCATTGTGGTGTATCATCTTCCCGGGGGAGATCAGCCATGACGTTCGGAACCACGGCCAGGCTGCTGCACTGGATCATGGCGGTGCTCGTCCTGGCCATGATCGCGGCAGGGCTCATCATGACGCAGGAGATCGAGCGCCCGCTGCAGGACCGGCTGTTCATCTTCCACAAATCGTGCGGAGCGATCCTGCTGGTTCTGGTGGCGTTTCGTATCGCGTGGCGCCTGACGCATCCCGCGCCGCCTCTGCCGGACAGCGTGCCGCCGCTCCAGAAGCTCGCCGCCTATGCCACGCATCTCGGCCTCTACGTCTTCCTCGTCGTCATGGCGGTAAGCGGCTATGTGCGCGTCACCTCGGGCGGCTTTCCGATCGACCTGCTCGACGCGATCGGCATCGAGCCGCTCCTGTCGCGCGACGAGGCGCGGGCCGAACAGGCGAAATTCATCCACGCCACCGCAAAGTACGGGCTGATTGTGCTGATTGCGCTGCATGTGGCGGCCGCGGCATTTCACGGGCTGGTGCTCAAGGACGGCGTGTTCTCGCGCATGTGGCCGCCGGTCAGGCCGGCGAAACAGGACGGGTGAGCCCCTGGCGCAAATGTCGGAAACAAACCGCTAGTCAGCCGGCGAAGCCGAGCCGGCTGATCGCGGCGGCGAGATCCTCCAGGCTGCGATCCAGCGTGCGGCCGGCCGTGTCGAGATGGACGGGCGCGCGGGCATAGAGCGCCTCCCGGCTCCTGAGGATAGATTTGAGCTCGTCCATTGCGGCCGGATTGCCGGCCATGGGCCGAAGATCGCCTTGGGCGCGCACGCGCGCCATATGCTCCTCCGGCTCGGCCTTGAGCCAGATCGTGTGGTAGCGCGACAGGAGCAGGTCGAACGTGTCGGTTTCCGAGACGATGCCGCCGGCCACCGCGAGCACCAGCCTGTCCTGTTCGTCGGCGATCTCGTCGAGCGCCTGACGTTCGAGGCGGCGGTAGCCCTCCTGGCCGTAAAGCGCGATCAGCTCGTTGACCGGCATGCCGCTGGCGTCCTCGATGCGGGCATTGAGTTCCTGGAACGGCAGGCCCAGGCGGGCAGCCACCATCCGCCCCAGCGTCGACTTGCCGGCGCCGCGCAGGCCGATCAGGGCGATGCGGCCGCCACGGGCGTCCGCCCGCGGATCGGGCGCGCGCAGCGCGGCCAGCGCCTCGGCGCGGCGTCCCGGGGAGGACCGGGCGTAGAGCGCGGCGAGTTCGGCGAATTCGACCCCGCCCGGCCCGTGCTCGCCGACGAACCACTCCACCGGTTGGTCGAGCGCTTCGGCGACGCGGCGCAAAAGCGCAATGGAGATGTTTCCGTCGCCGGCCTCGAGTTGCGCCAGATAGCGTTGCGAGACGTCGGACCGTTCCGACAGCGCCTTGCGCGAGAGGCCGCGCGCCGTCCGCGCGGCACGCACCCGGTCGCCGACGCGCGCCAGAAACGCCTGGGCGCCCCGGCTGTCGCCATCGACGGCAACGGGAATATGGACATTGGTGTTCATGGCGAAGCCCGAATCGCTGTCGGCGGGTACGAGACTGGCCTCATCGGCATCCCCGCCTCAATAGGTCTCGACATGATAACGGCCTTCCGCGCGCATGGTGTCGCGGACGGTCTTCCAGTCCAGCCCCGCGCCGCGCGCGATGTCCTCGAAGGCCTGTTCGACGCCGGCCTCCATGGCCTTCAGCCCGCAGACATAGACATGGGTGGAGCCGGATTTCAGCATGGCGGCAACGGTTTCCTTCTCGGCGCGCATGCGGTCCTGGACATATTCCTTCGGGCTGTTCTCCACGCGCGAAAAGACGAGATGCTTGGCCAATATCGCGTCGGGCACCTTCTTGAGCGGGCCGAAATAGGGCAGCGAATCTGGCGTGCGCGCCCCGAAGACCAGCGTCATGCGGCCGGACGCGCCCGAAACGGTGCGCTGGCGGCGCATGGTGAAGCCCCGGAAGGGCGCCGAGCCGGTGCCGGTGCAGATCATCAGAATGTCGGCGGAGGCGTCGTTCGGCATCAGGAAGGTCGAGCCGAAGGGACCGGTCAGCCGGACCTGGTCGCCCCTCTTCAGGTCGCAGACATAGTTGGACGCCACGCCATGCGGCTCGCGCTTGACCGTCAGCGCCAGATTGTTGGTGTTGGGCCGCTCGCCGTCCCGCGGCGACGAGACCGAATAAAGCCGCATGCGATGGGGGCGGCCGTTCGCGTCCGTGCCGGGCGGCGCGATGCCGACCGACTGGCCCTCCAGGATCGGGAAGGGCGTGGCGCCGAGGTCGAGGATGATGTGGCGCACGTCCGAATCGGCTGTCTCGGCCGTCAGCCGCCAGTTGCCCTGGACGGTCGCGACGGCCGGATTGGCGGCGGTGAACAGGTTGACGCTGGGCTTGGAGGCGGAAGCCGGCGCCCTGGCCGCGCCGCCGGCGCCGGCATGGGCTTCGGCCAGAAGCGCGGCGACCTCGTCGTCGAGCGCCTCGATCGTGCCGTCCGCGCCGTCTTCGGCGAGGTCCTCCTGCGGCGGCAGCTCTATCCATTCGAGCTGCTCCTCGAGCGAATAGGGCGTGGCCACCACGCGCCAGTTGTCGATCGATCCGGTGGGACAGGGCGCGATGCAGTTCATGCAGAAATTGCAGATCGAGGCGTCCACCACGACGTTGTTGTCGTCATGGGTGATGGCGTCGATCGGACACGCCTCCTCGCAGGTGTGGCACCGGATGCAGATCTCGGGGTCGATCAGATGCTGCTTGACGGGTGCGTTCATGGGAGAAGTCTTCTCCTATATTGCGATCATATACCCCCGTCGCCGGAGCCTGTCCTCGGGCGGCCAGTGGCCGGACCCCGGGGGGGCGGCAGCTTCTCCCACGAGGGGAGAAGGGAGGGCGCCCGTCCTTCTCCCCTCAAGGGAGAAGGTGGCCGAGCAAAGCGAGGTCGGATGAGGGGCTGGCCCCTCACGCCATATGCAGTTGCACATATTCGAAGTCGCCGGGCTTGTTGTCGATGCCGACGCGCGGCGGGGCGATCCAGCCGGCATATTTGCCGGGCTCCCAGCACGGCACCATCAGCGATGCGATGTAGTCGCCGTCGGCCTTCGAGGGCAGCCATTCCTCCTGGCGCTTGTCCCATTCGGCGTCGGAGATCATCTCGCCTTCCGGCGTGATCTTGACCGCGGAAAAGACGCCGATCTGGCGATGGAAGCCAGGATGCGGCAGGCTGAGCTCGAAGGGCACGCCGGTCTTGGCGATCGCGGCGTTCCAGCGCTTGAGCCCGCCCGAGGCGTCGTTGATGTAGTCGTCGCGCAGCCGCATGTTGATCGCCGAAAGCGCCGGCACCTCGGTCGTGACCACCTTGCCGTCGACGAGCTGCACCACCGGATAGGTGGCGTCGGTCAGCCTGTGGTCGTCCTCCAGCTTGATCTCCTGGTAGCGGCCCTTGACGCCGGCATTGAAGGCGTTGGCGGCATTGGTCGAGACCTCGGAGCCGAACAGGTCCAGCGACAGCGAATAGTGCAGGTTGAGCTTCTTCTGGATCGTCGGCAGGTCGATGACGCCGAGATTGCGCACGGCGCTGATGTCATAAGGGTCCTCGATGCCGGCTTCCTTCATCGCCTCGCAGGTGCGCTGGATGACGCGGCCGACGCCGGTCTCGCCGACGAACATGTGGTGCGCCTCCTCCGTCAGCATGAAGCGGCAGGTGCGCGACAGCGGATCGAAGCCGGACTGCGCGAGGCTTTCGAGCTGCATCTTGCCGTCGCGGTCGGTGAAATAGGTGAACATGAAGAAGGAGAGCCAGTCCGGCGTCGCCTCGTTGAAGGCGCCCAGCATGCGCGGCGCCTCGTCGGAGCCGGAGGACCGGCGCAGCAGGTCGTCGGCCTCCTCGCGGCCGTCGGCGCCGAAATATTTCTGCAGGAGATAGACCATCGCCCACAGATGGCGGCCTTCCTCGACATTGACCTGGAACAGGTTGCGCATGTCGTAAAGCGAGGGCGCCGTCAGCCCCAGATGCTTCTGCTGCTCGACCGAGGCCGGCTCGGTGTCGCCCTGGATGACGATCAGCCGCCTGAGCATGGCGCGGTACTCGCCCGGCACCTCCTGCCAGGCCGGCTCGCCGGCATGCTCTCCGCAGGGGATCTTGCGATCCTCGACCTGCGGGGCGAGCAGGATGCCCCAGCGATATTCGGGCATCTTGACGTAGTCGAACTTGGCCCAACCCTTGGGGTCCACCGACACGGCGGTGCGCAGATAGACCAGGCTTTCCTGGAATTGCTGCGGAATGAGGTCGTTCCACCAGTTGATGTAGCCGGGATGCCACTTCTCCAGCGCCTTGAGAACGCGCTTGTCGGAGGACAGGCCGACATTGTTGGGAATGAGCGTGTCGTAATCGACATTGATGAGATCGAGCATCGTTTTCTCCAGGCAATCGGCAGTCGGCCGTCGGCAGCGGGCACGAGTGCCGACTGCCTGTTGGCGACTGCCGGCTAAACTCGCTTCATATCGAATTCGCCGCGCAGGCCGGTGCCGTAGCGCTTGAGCGCGCCGCTGTCGCCGACGGCGTTGGGACGCTGGAAGATCCAGTTCTGCCAGGCGGTGAGCCGGCCGAAGATGCGGGTCTCCATCGTTTCGGGCCCGGCGAAGCGCAGATTGGCCTCCATGCCGGTCATCGCGTCGGGGGAGAAGGAGGCGCGCTCCTCCAGAAAGATGCGCACCTCGTCCTCCCAGTCGATATCGTCATAGGCGAATGTGACGAGGCCGAGTTCGTTGGCGTCATAGGCCTCGAGCGCGTCGCCGACGCGTTCCCTCGCCGCGTCCACGCGTTCGGGCTCGCCGAGGAAGCGGGTCTGCAGGCGGGTGAGGTCGTTGGCCATCGGATAGGGGCCGAAATTGCCCTCCGTCAGCGTGACGGTCGCAACGGGGCGGTTGTCACCCTCGAAGTCGCCCTCGGCCATGTAGGAGCGGTCGACGGCGAAGAGCAGCTCGGCCAGCGGTCCCGCGAAACAGGAGCCAGGCTCGACCAGCGCCACCAGCGAGCGCGAGGTCATGTCGACGCGCTTGAGGACGCGTTTCCAGTAGAGAAGGATCTCGTTGGCCAGCCAGTGGTCGCGATTGTCGAGAAGCAGCTTCTCATGCGCGACGACGAGATCCGGATCGCCCTGGGCGCGCAAGACCAGCACGCCGATCTCGAACTCGTTGTTCCTGAGATGGAGGATGGCGTCGTCCAGTTCGCGCGCGGCGCGCAGCGTCCATGTCGCCGCGCCTTCCGCCTGAAGCGCGTCCATCGAGGCGGGCGCGGCCTCGCCGGCCTTCGGGCCGTGAATGGTGACGCGGGCAAGCTTCCTGTCCCTGTCGATCTCGACCTCGACCGTCGAATAGGTGATCGAGCCGTCATCGTTGAAGCGCCGGTCGAGCGGGGTCAGCCCGACGCCCTTGGCGTTGGCCGGGCGTGTGGACTTCGCGGCGTATTCCTTCGCCCGGGTGGCCACCGTCTCGTCGAACTTCGTGTTGGGCACGACATCGTCGACGAGGCGCCACTCCTTCGCGCGCTTGCCCTTCACGCCCTCCTCGACCGAGCAGAAGACATCGGCCAGGTCGCGGCGGACCTTGCGCTTGTCGGTGACGCGGGTCAGCCCGCCGGTGCCCGGCAGCACGGCCAGCAGCGGCACCTCGGGCAGCGCCACCGAGGACGAGCCGTCATCGGTGAGGATGATATGGTCGCAGGCCAGCGCCAGCTCGTAGCCGCCGCCGGCGCAGGCGCCCTTGATGGCGCAGATCCAGTACTGCCCCGACTCGGCGCCGGCGGCCTCGTAGGTGTTGCGGGTCTCGTTGGTGAACTTGCAGAAATTGACCTTGTGCGCGTGGCTGGCGCCGCCCAGCATGCGGATATTGGCGCCGGCGCAGAAGACCCGGTCCTTGCCCGACCGCATCACCACCACTTTCACCTCGGGATGCTCGAAGCGCAGGCGCTGGACGATGTCGGCCAGTTCGATGTCGACGCCGAGATCGTAGGAATTCAGCTTGAGCTCGTAACCCTCGAACAGGCCGCCGGCCTCGTCCACGTCCATGTAGAGATTGGCGATCTCGCCGTCGAACTCCAGCCGCCAGTGGCGGTATCGTGACGGGTCGGTCTGGAAATCGATTGCCTTGGTCACGTGCTTCCTCCCTCGGTGAGAGGAGCCCTAGTGCATTATGATGCGATTGACCAGTCCGGAAATGCGTTTTTATGCCAATAAATACGCTTCTCACATTAATTTATGCATTATTTTGCTTGTTCTTGTCACGCCCGCCCGGCGCCCATGGCTAATCGCCAGGTCGGCTGGGAACATGGGCGGCACGATCCCACAGGGCGCTTCGGCGATCAGGAGGACGACGCGTCCGGCTTGAAGGTCAGGGCCAGACCGTTGATGCAGTGGCGCTTGCCGGTCGGCGGGGGGCCGTCGTCGAAAATGTGTCCCTGATGACCGCCGCAACGGGCGCAGTGGCATTCGGTGCGGACCATGAAGAAGGAGCGGTCCTGCTTGGTGCCGATCGCGTCCGGCAGCGATTCCCAGAAGCTCGGCCAGCCGGTGCCCGAATCGAATTTCGCCTCGGAGGAATAGAGCGGCAGGTCGCAGCCGGCGCAGTGGAAGATGCCCTTGCGCTTCTCGTCGTTCAGCGGGCTTGTGAAGGCGCGTTCGGTCGCCTCCTCGCGCAGCACGGCGAACTGCTCCGGCGTCAGGATCTCGCGCCATTCCGCCTCGGTCCTGACGATCTCGAAATCGCCTTCGGCGGCCGCGCGGGCGCCCCTTGCCATGCGCCAGTCGAGCAGGCGCGACACGCCGATACCGGCGGCGCCAAGCGCGGCTGCCCCGAACATCAGTCTGCGGCGCGTTGTCATGACGGCTCTCCCTTTATTTCTTGGCCTATATCTAACCTGGTCGGCGATCACTGCCCAATCAACAGGCCTTGACGGTCCGCGGCGAGCGATCGCGCCTCCACCCGCCGAACGGTGCCGGCGGATGGGGCGGTCCGGACGCCCTGGTGAAACAGGGTCGCGACCGGACCTTCCCTCGGCCGCCTCAGGCCTTGGGCAGAAGCACCTTGTCGATGACGTGGATGACGCCATTCGACTGGTCGACATCGGCGATGGTGACGGTGGCGACGCCGCCGTTCTCGTCGGTGAGCGTGATCGAGTCGCCGTCCATCTTGGCCTGCAGCACACAGCCGCCCACCGTTTTGACCGGATGCGTGCCGCCGTCGTCCGCGATCATGCCCATGATGGCGTCCGACATCGCGTCGGCGCTCACGACGTGGCAGGTCAGCACCTTGGTGAGCTGATCCTTGTTCTCGGGCTTGAGCAGCGTGTCGACGGTGCCGTCGGGCAGCTCGGCGAAAGCGTCATTCGTGGGCGCGAAGACCGTGAATGGCCCCTCGCCCGACAGCGTCTCGACCAGACCGGCGGCCTGAACGGCCGCGACCAGCGTCGTGTGGTCCTTCGAATTGACGGCGTTCTCGACGATGTTCTTGTCGGCATACATCGGTGCGCCGCCGACCATCGGATTATCCTTAGCGAAAGCCATGCCGGTGGCGGCGAATGCGCCGGCGAGCAGGACGGCGGTAAATCTACGCATCGGTTCGTCTCCTTGATTGCGTCTCCGGTAATGGGACGGCCAAAGCTACGGTCCGGGGCGCGCGGCGGTTTCAGAACCGCCCATCAACAAATTCGTGAGAACGACGTGTATGGACGTCGACGGGATCGGCGCTAAAGGCTTCTCAGTTCCCCGGCGGCCACGACCGGGCCGGTCGGCGCCCCGGTCGGCGAGCCACCCGCCGGCTCCAGGCTGATGGCGAAAAGTCCGCCGTCCGCGACGTGCCGGCGATGCTCCTCCGTAAGCGACAGTTCGGCGGTCGCTCCGTCCGGTATGACGCCGAGCGACACGGGCGCCGCGTCGCCGTCCTCGATCACCCAGAGTTCGAAATCGTATCCTGCCGCCTTCTGGCCGCTCTCATGCGAGAGCGAGACCGCGCCTCGCCCGGCATCGTAAAGCGCGACATAGCGGATATCCGAGCCGTCGGCCGACAGGGAAGCCAGCAGACGCTCCGGTGCGGCCACGGGGGCGGGCGCGGGTGAGAGCAGCGGGATCGCGATCGCGATCGCCAGGCCCACGATGGCGGCGAAAGCCGCGGCCCGCCAGAAGGCGAGGCTCGTCCAGATGCCCGATCTCTCGTTCACCGGGGACACCGCGGAAGCAAACAGCGCGCGGTCGATCGCCGTCGTGACGCCCGCCGGCGGCTCGACGGGCTGGTAGGCGGCGCCGAGATCGGCCAGCCGGACCTCCCACTCGTCGACGAGCCGCGCGAAGGCCGGCTCGGCGCCCACGCGCCGCGCCACTTCTTTCCGTTCATCCGCGGAAAGCACGCCGAGAACATATTCGGCGGCGAGTGCCTCGTCGCCTTCGAGCTCCCGTCCGTTGTCGTCGGCCGCGCTCATCGCTCCAGACATTCCCTCAGTTTCAAAAGGCTGCGCCTGAGCCAGGTACGCATCGTGTTCAGCGGAACGCCGTGACGTTCCGCCAGCTCGGCATAGCTCTCTCCCTTCAGATAGGCCCCCCGTACCGCCGCCGCACGGTCGTGTTCGAGTTCATCCAGACAGGCGTGGACACGCGCCGCCTCGCCGCCGGCCACGGCCAGCGCTTCCGGTCCCGGCGCCGAATCGGCGACTTCGGTCGCGGCGGCGACGTCCCCGGTCGGCTGCCGCCTCGCCCTCAACCGGTCGATCGAATGGTTGCGAGCGATGGCCACCAGCCAGGAGATCGGACTGAGATCGGAGGCCGCGAAACGGTCCGCCTTGGTCCAGACCTTAAGGAACACTTCCTGCAGGGCTTCCTCGGCCTCGGCGTGGTCATTCAATACACGCAGGCACACGCCGAAAAGTTTCGCGCTCGTCCGCCGGTAGAGCAGATCGAAGGCGGCCCGGTCCTTCATCGCGGTGCGCACGATGAGCTTGGTGATGTCCTGGGGCGTCATGCGGGCCCGAAACTAGCGCATGCCCGCGCATTTGCAACGCGCGCCAGGCGCGCTAGCCTTCCCGCCCCAACGACTGAGGGGAACGCCCATGTCGATCGAGAGACTGCTCTGGGAGAACGACGCCACCGCGCTGGGAGATCTCGTCAACCGAGGCGAAGTCTCGCCCGCCGAACTTGTCGAGGCGGCGATCGCGCGGACCGAGCGGGTCAATCCTGCCATCAACGCGATCGCGGAAAAAACCTATGACCGGGCGCGGCGGCGTGCGCAGGATGTCGATCGGTCGCTGCCCTTCGCGGGCGTGCCGTTCTTCATCAAGGATCTCGACGTCGCGCAGGCCGGCGTGCCGATCCATGCAGGCAGCCGGGCGCTGGCCTTCTTTCCCGATCTCGATTCGGTCCTGGTGGAACGCTATCTGGCCGCCGGCCTCGTGCCGATCGCGACCAGCACGTGCCCCGAATACGGGATCAGGCTGGTGACCGAGTCCAAACGCTTCGGCGCGACGCGCAATCCCTGGAACACGGATCACACCACCGGCGGCTCGTCGGGCGGAGCCGCCGCTCTCGTCGCGGCGGGCGCCGCGCCGCTCGCCCACGCCTCCGATGGCGGCGGCTCGATCCGCGTTCCGGCCGCCTGCTGCGGGCTGGTCGGCATGAAGGTCTCGCGCGGCCGCGTGCCGCTGACGCCGCTCGTTTCCGAAGCGTGGTACGGTTTCGTGACCCTGCATGCCGTGGCGCGCTCGGTGCGCGATTCGGCGCGCCTGCTCGACCTCACCCACGGCGCCGACACGCAGTCGCCCTATCAGGCACCCGGACCGCGCAAGGGAAGCTTCGCCGAGGCCGCCGCGCGTGACCCGGGCCGGCTCAGGATCGGCGTGTGGCGCGGCTCGCCGCTCGGCCTCGCCATCTCCGCCGATGCGCTGACGGCACTCGACAAGGCGGCTTCGCTGGCGCGCGAGGCCGGCCACGAGGTCGAGGAGATCGACCTGCCGATGGCCGATCGTGCGTTCCTGGCCGACTTCGCGCGCTGCGTGGCGGCCGCGCTGGCCGGGCAGTTGCGGCTGGAGGCCAGGCGCACCGGCGCGCCGGTGCTGCCGCTGGTCGAGCGAGCGACGCGCGTGATGGCCCGCTACGGCGAGATGATCTCGGGCGGTCAGGTCTATGCCGCGCTGCAGCGGCTGCAGGAGACATCGCGGGCGATCCTGACCGCGACGGCGCCTTACGAGGCCGTGCTGATGCCGGTCATCGCGCACGAGCCGCTGCCGGTCGGCGGCATGGACGCCAGGGGCAGGGACGAATTCGTCGAGATCGCGCTGGACCGGTTGCGGCTGACCCGGCTGCTGGCGCTCGACCGCTTTTTCGAGGAGCTGATGGATAAGAGCCTGTGGTTCACGCACTGGCCGGCGATCCAGAACGTGACGGGCCAGCCGGCGATCGCGCTGCCGGTCCACGTGACGGAAAAGGGACTGCCGCTCGGCGTGCAGGCGGTCGGCCGGCCGGGCGACGAGGAAACGCTCTACTCCCTCGCCGCGCAGATGGAGAGCCTGTCGGGCTGGCTGAAGCGGCGGGCGCCGCTGGACCAGCCGGCCTGACCGCGCAGCGCCCGCACCGCCTATCCGGCCGGGCGCTGCATGGCCATCTGGAGCGTTTCCCGCAACTGCCGTCTGGCCCGGCGTCCGGGCACGGCTCCGACGGCCGGCATGGTCATCGCTGACCGGGCCGCACCGGCGATGGCGCGCCGGACCGTCGTCCATGTCTGCCTGTCATCGTCGAACTCGCCGTGGCGGACGGCGCGGCTGGCATTGCCCGGCGCGACGTGCCAGGTCCGGCTCTTCGCCCGCCAGAAGGCGGCGGGGATCGAGGCGGCATCCTTCTGCAGTCCCAGCAGCGGCGTTCCCCTGCGGCCGAACAGGCCCGCGATGCGGGCATCGCGCTCCAGGGCGTGGCTGACGAGATAGAGAAGCGACTTGTTGTAGATATTGGCGCAGTCGTCGTCGCGTTCGGCCGCGTCGTCGAGCGTGAACAGGTTGAATGCGCCGATGCCGCGCCCCTCGATCAGGGGCCGATAGACCTCCTCGAACAGGTCGAGCGTGCAGGCGGGCGCCAGCAGGCTAAGCGACGCGATCCGGGCGCCGCTGTCGACCAGGCGCTTGGCGAAGGGCGCCAGGAAGACGGCGCCAGCGCTGTGCCCGACCAGATGGATCTCGTCGATCGCGCCGCTGGCGCGCGCCTGTGCCAGATGATCAGCCGTGAGCCGGGCCGCACCACCCAGCAGCGTGGTCGAGCGGGTGGCGTTCTCCTTCATCTCGTCCCACAGCGCCTTGCCGCCGAGAAGGCGCGCGAGCGGCTCGATCGTGTCGTCGATGCGGTCGAGCAGGAAGTCCTTGGCGGCGTCGAAGACGTTCTCGTCGCGCCGCGAGGCGATGGCGTCGCGCAATATGTTGCCCAGCGTGGAGAAAAAGTCGCTCCGCCACACGAAATGCAGCGGATAGATGCCCTCGCCGAGCAGGGTCTCGCGGTTATTGGCCACCGTCTGGATGGCCGAATCCTGCGAGACCAAGCCGCCATGGGCGTAAACCATCACCCGCTTGCGGCTCCACCCGTTCATGCGGGCGGGCATCTGCACCGTGACGAGATCCTTCAGCGCCTGCTGCGTCAGACCATAGACGCCCTTGTCGTCGAGCACGCCGTCATTGCGCGCGGTGATCACATGCGGCCGCAGGTCGGCGAAGACGTGGCTTTCATAGGTGCGCGGCGCGGCGGACCGCATCTGCGCGGTGGCTGTCGACCGGTCGAGCATGACCGGCGCGCCGAGCGCCGCCACCCAGACGTCGGTGCCGTTGGCCAGCCAGTCGTCATAGCTGATCCGCGCCAGCCCGCCGGCGCCCCAGTCCTCGCCCCAGCTGTTCTGTATCCACAATCCGTCGGCGTCGTAGCCGACGATCGCGAAGGCATGGCCGCCGATCGCGCCCGGCCGGTATTCGATCTGCTCGTCTCCGGACCGGACCGCGTTCCAGCCTTCGTGCACCAGCGCGGTGGCGTAGAGCACGCCGACCTCGCTGATGGCCGCGTGCATGGCGACGAGGTCCTTGTGGTTGACACGGAAATAGGCGCCGAGCGGACGGTTGATCGCGTCGGCGGCGAGTTGCTCCTCGAGCGTCGGGTCCGGATCGACATTCCGCCACAGCCGCAGCGCGCACAGGCCGTGCTTGTGCCAACCCTTCATCGCGCCGCGCGCGCTGGAGCCGTCATAATCCTCGCCCGGCCATTCGTCGTAGCGCTTGGCCATGGCGTAGAGCATCCAGGCGCTGACCTCGTCGGCTTCGGGCGCGGCGTCGCGCACGCGCAGCAGATAGTTGGCCACCGTCGCCAACGCGAAGCCCGTGCACGCACCTTCCGAGCCCTGGTCCAGCACCGGAATGCCATGTCCGCGCCATGCGTCCGGATGCGAGACGGGCGGCACGCGGATCAGGCTCGGCGCGTAGAGACGGTCGCGAAAGTCGACCGTGTCGGGCAACGCGTTGAGGACACGCTTCGGTTTCTTCGTCGATGCCATTTCGATCACCTCCGGCCACGGACCCGCCCCGGAGCGCATGATACGGGCAATCGCGAACGGGGTGAGTGAAGCGTTTCCCGCAGGTTCCCGCGCCCTCATAGAGGGGGTTTCAGTACGGCGCGAAAATGCACTAAAGGTTCGACCGCCACCCCAGCGACGGAACATCCCATGACGACGGACATATCCAACCCCGCCGAACAGGCGCGTCTTCTTTCGGCGGCGCTGCCCTACATGCAGCGCTACGAGAACAGGACCGTGGTGGTGAAATATGGCGGGCACGCCATGGGCGACGCCGCGCTCGGCCGGGCCTTCGCGCGCGACATCGCGCTTCTGAAACAGTCGGGCGTCAACCCCATCGTGGTTCACGGCGGCGGGCCGCAGATCGCGTCGATGCTGACCAAGATGGGCATCGAATCGAAATTCGAGGGCGGGCTCAGGGTCACCGACGCCAGGACCGTCGAGATCGTCGAAATGGTGCTGGCCGGCTCGATCAACAAGGAGATCGTGGCGCTGATCAACGCCGAGGGCGAATGGGCGATCGGCCTGTGCGGCAAGGACGGCAACATGGTCTTCGCCGAGAAGGCGCACAAGACCATCCGCGATCCCGATTCCAACATCGAGCGGGTGCTTGATCTCGGCTTCGTCGGCGAACCGGTCGAGGTCGACCGCACGCTGCTCGATCTCCTGGCGCGCTCGGAGATGATCCCCGTCATCGCGCCGGTCGCGCCCGGCCGCGACGGCCATACCTACAATATCAACGCCGACACCTTCGCCGGCGCCATAGCCGGCGCGCTCAACGCCTCGCGGCTGCTTTTCCTCACCGACGTGCCGGGCGTGATGGACGCGAACCGCGAGGTCATCCCCGAACTGACGGTCGCGCAGGCGAGGGCCCTGATCGCCGACGGGACGATCGCCGGAGGCATGATCCCCAAGGTGGAGACCTGCATCGAGGCGATCGAGCGCGGCGTGGAGGGCGTCGTCATCCTCAACGGCAAGACGCCGCACGCGGTTCTGCTGGAACTGTTCACCGAGCATGGCGCCGGCACGCTGCTGGTGCCTTAGGCTTGTCATGCACATCTGTAGCCTGTAGGATACATTGCGCTGATCGAGGTCATTGAGACAGTCGAGTTTGCCCAATGGTTTGCCCGCCTTCGTGACCGGAATGCGAAGGCGCGCATACTCATTCGGATCAGGCGCCTCAGCCTGGGAAACTTTGGTGATGTATCTCCGGTTGGTGAAGGTGTGTCGGAGCTGCGTATACACAGTGGACCGGGCTATCGCGTCTATCTGGTCCAACGCGGAGACGAACTGGTCATCTTGCTGGGCGGCGGGGACAAGAGTTCACAGGCCAGGGACATAGCATCCGCCAAGGCTCTGGCCAGGAGACTGCAGGATTAGAACATGATCATCCGCACGAAGCCCTGGAACGTCGTCGAGCATCTCGACAGTGACGATGCCATCATCGCCTATCTGGAGGCGGCTTTCGAGGACGGGGACACGTCGGTGATCGCCGCCGCCATTGGCGATGTCGCTCGTGCCAAAGGGATGAGCGATGTCGCGCAAGACGCGGGACTGTCGAGGGAAAGCCTCTACAAGTCCTTGAGCACCGGGGGCAATCCGGCGTTCGGGACGGTCATGAAGGTGCTGAGGGTTCTTGGTATCGAACTGACCGTGAAGCCGCACATGCGCGACGTGGCCTGATCACCCCACCGCCAGCAGCACCAGGATCCCGCCCACGATCAGCGCGCAGCCGGCGAGTTCCACCAGCGTCACCTTTTCGCGGAACACCAGGATCGAGGAGGCGATGGTGAACACCATCTCGACCTGGGCGACCGCCTTGACGATCGCTGCCTGCTGAAGCGTCATCGCCGAAAACCAGCCGAAGGAGGCGGTCGCCCCGACCAGGCCGACCAGCAGGGACGGCTTCCAGGCGGCGGCGATGCGGCCGAATTCGCCGCGCTCGCGCAGGGCCATCCAGGCAAGCATCACGAGCGTCTGGAAGACGATGACGACGGCCAGCGTGACGGCCGCCTGCATCATGAAGTTCGGGCCGCCCAGCGCCGTCGACGCGGCGCGATAGGCGACGGCGGCAATGCCGAAGAAGGTGCCCGAGGCGAGACCGATCAGCGCATTGCGCGAGAACACGGAGGTCACGAGCGAGCGCGGATTGACGGCAGTGTGCGCCACCGAGATCAGCATGACGCCCACCACCGAGATCGCGATCGCCATCAGCGCGCCGGCCGAGGCGACCTCGCCCAGGAAGATCAGTCCGAACACGGCCGCTTGGGCCGGCTCCGTGCGCGAATAGGCGGTGCCGACGGCGAAGTTGCGGAAAGAGAACAGGTGGACCAGCAGCGCCTGAGCGAGGATCTGGCCGAGCCCGCCGACGATCACCCAGACGAGGAAGGCGGCGTTGAGGGCGGGCAGTTCGTAGCCCATGCCGGCATGGAGGATGACCACGAAGGCGAGCGCGAAGGGCACGCCGAAGCCGAATCGCACGAAGGTCGCGCCGGTCGTGCCCATGACGCCCTTGAGATGCTTCTGCAGGGCCGACCTGAGATTTTGCAGGAAGGCCGCCGCGAAGGTGATCGGTATCCACAGTTCCACGGCAGCCCCCGCTGTTCGGCGGGCGGTTTAGGCGCGCGCGGCAGACCGCACAAGTTCAGGCGGGCGCGAAACGATGGTCCAGCTTCCCTGCGAACAGGGTCAGGCGGCTTTGGCGACAGTCGCCCCGGGCGGGGGTCACGCGGCCCGACTTTCATGGCATAGGAGGGCCATGACCAATCTTCCCTCTCCCGAGAGCTTCGCCCATATCACGGACTGGGTGTTCGACCTCGACAACACGCTCTATCCGCACCACACCAATCTCTTCGCCCAGATCGATGTCAGGATGACGGCCTATGTGGCCGAGCTGCTGGCGGTTCCGCGAGACGAGGCGCGCAAGGTGCAGAAGGACCTCTATCGCGACTACGGCACGACGCTGGCGGGTCTGATGGCGCTTCACCAGGTCGATCCCGACGACTTCCTGCAAAAGGTGCACGACATCGACTACAGCGGCGTGGAGGCCGATCCCGCGCTCGGCGAGGCGATCATGGCGCTGCCGGGGCGCAAGTTCATCTTCACCAATGGCGACCGCAAGCATGCGGAGAACACGGCGCGGCGGCTCGGCATTCTTGACCATTTCGAGGACATATTCGACATCGTCGCGGCCGGATTGACGCCGAAGCCCGATCCCTCGACCTATGACCGCTTCTCCGCGCTGCACCAGATCGCGGGACCGAAGGCGGCCATGTTCGAGGATCTGGCGCGCAACCTGGCTGTGCCGAAGGCTCTGGGCATGACCACCGTTCTGATCGTCCCGCGCAATTTCGAGCCTACCTTTTCCGAGATATGGGAGCGCGACCCCGGCCACGAGGACGACGTCGACTACGTCACCGACGACCTAGCCGGATTTCTGGGGCGGATCGCGCCGCGTACGTGAAGGCACGACCATCCGCTTCAGACGCTCGATCACCCGTCTCAGGCTGCTTTCGGTCTCCAGCGAAACCCGTTCACCCCGCTTCGCGGACAGAGGGTGATGGAGGTCCTGTTCCTGGTTGCGCGTGACGATCTCGTCGTCGCTCGCGGTGCGTTCGGACATTGCCGGTCTCCTTTCGGGGAAAACGGCGCCGGGTCCGCGCGAGTTCCGCCGCTCAGGCGAAGTCGTAGAAGTCCTCGATGACCTTCCAGGCCTGATCGGCGGTCTCGACGCGGGTGATCAGGTCCTGATCGCCCGGCGAGATCGTGCCCTGTTCGGCCAGGAAATCGAGGTCGATGGCGCGTTCCCAGAATTCGTCGCCGAACAGCAGGACCGGAACGCGCTCCATGCGGCCCGTCTGGATCAGCGTCAGCGTCTCGAAAAGCTCGTCCATCGTACCGAAGCCGCCGGGGAAGATCGCCACCGCCTTGGCGCGCATGATGAAATGCATCTTGCGCACCGCGAAATAATGGAAGTTGAAGCACAGTTCCGGCGTGACGTAGAGGTTGGGCGCCTGCTCGTGGGCAAGCACGATGTTGAGCCCGATCGAGGGGGCGCCGGCATCGGCCGCGCCCCGGTTGCCGGCCTCCATGACGCCGGGCCCGCCGCCGGTGACGACCACGAATTCCTTATGGCCGTGCTGCGCGGAGTGCTCTGAGCAGCGGCGGGCGAAGCGCCGCGCCTCCTCGTAATAGCGGCTGTTCTTCTCGAGATTGGCTTTCTGGGTCTCGTTCTTGGCCGCCCAGGCGTCGCCGCCCGGTTCTGGAATCCGCGCCCCCCCGAACAGCACGACCGTCGAGCGGATGCCGCGCTTCGACAGCGTCATTTCCGGTTTCAGCAGTTCCATCTGGAGCCGCAGGCCGCGCAGGTCGCGATGGGTCAGGAAGTCGTCGTCCGCGAAGGCCAGCCGGTAGGTCGGCGAGCGCGTCTGCGGCGTATCGGGAACCGAACGGGACTTGGCCAGGTCCTCGTTCGAATGCGGCATTGGCGACCAGCCGTCCCTGTCGATCGGATTCATTCGTAAATTGCCCTTTGCGGCAGTTAGTTTCCCTTTGCGGCAGGGAAGGTCGCGCGCGCGCCGCGCATTGACCCTCCCGTGGCCTTACCATAGGTTCCGCCGCGTTCCGGCCTGCGGCCGGCGCGCCCTTTCCTTTCGACCGATGTAGCGGAGAAACCTTAATGAGCAAACCCGACCTCGCGGGGCTGGAATCAGCGATCGAAAGGGCCTGGGAAGAGCGCGACGGAGTGTCCGTCTCTACAGGCGGCGAGGTTCGCGATGCGGTCACAGCGTCGCTCGACATGCTCGACCGGGGCGAGGCGCGGGTCGCCGAGCGCCAGGATGACGGAAGCTGGACGGTCAACCAGTGGCTGAAGAAGGCCGTGCTGCTGTCGTTCAGGCTCAATCCGATGGAGGTGATCGGCGGCGGGCCCGGCGAAGCCGTCTGGTGGGACAAGGTGCCGTCGAAATTCGCCGGCTGGAGCGCCGTCAATTTCGAGAAGGCGGGATTTCGCGCCGTTCCGGGCGCGATCGTGCGGCGCTCGGCCTATATCGCGCCGGGCGTGGTGCTGATGCCGTCCTTCGTCAATCTCGGCGCCCATGTCGACAGCGGCACGATGGTCGATACCTGGGCGACGGTCGGCTCCTGCGCGCAGATCGGCAAGAACGTTCATCTCTCCGGCGGCGTCGGCATCGGCGGCGTGCTGGAGCCGATGCAGGCCGGCCCGACGATTATCGAGGACAACTGCTTCATCGGCGCGCGCTCCGAAGTGGTCGAGGGCTGCATCGTGCGCGAGGGTTCGGTGCTGGGCATGGGCGTGTTCATCGGCAAGTCCACCAAGATCGTCGACCGCGAGACCGGCGAGGTCTTCTACGGCGAGGTGCCGCCCTATTCCGTGGTGGTGGCTGGCACCATGCCGGGCAGGAACGTACCGGGCGAGAACTGGGGCCCGAGCCTCTATTGCGCCGTCATCGTCAAGAAGGTGGATGAGAGGACCCGCTCGAAGACATCGATCAACGAGCTGTTGAGGGACTGAGGAGACCGTGGACGTGCAGCAGCTACTATGGCTGTTCTTCGGCTTTTCGGGCCGCGTGAACCGCGCCGCCTATGCACTGGCCGGGCTTTTCCTGCTGCTGGTGCAGTTCTTCCTCGTCTACCGCATCGCCATGACGCCGGAAGCCTCGACGGCCAACACGTTCTGGGGCGGCATCTTCCTGATCGCGGCGGGCGTGGCGCTCGTCTCCAATATCGCGCTCGCGGTGAAGCGGCTGCACGATTTCGGCAAGCCCGGCCTGATCGCCATCCTGTTCGTGGTGGCCGGGGTGATCATGTATCTGGTCCTGTGCTTCATTCCAGGCGACCCCGGCCCCAACAAATACGGCCAGCGCACCAACGCGCCCCGGTGAAGGCGCAGCGTTGCGCCTTGGTCCGCCCATCAAATCTGGTCGGACCACTTTTCTTTTTCCTTCTCGCGGCGTAGGATCGCCGTCATTATTTCGGGTGTCGAAATAATCGGGAGGAAAGAGAATGAGCGGCAAGAAGATCCTGATGCTGGTCGGCGAGTTCAGCGAGGAGTACGAAATCTTCGTGTTCGAGCAGGCCATGCACGCCGTCGGCCACACCGTGCATGTGGTCTGTCCAGACAAGAAGGCCGGCGACCTGGTGAAGACCTCGCTGCACGATTTCGAGGGCCACCAGACCTATACCGAGAAGCTCGGCCACGACTACTACGTCAACAAGACCTTCGCCGAGGTGAGGCCGGAGGAGTATGACGCCGTCTATTGCGCGGGCGGGCGCGGGCCGGAATACATCCGCATCGACAAGCGCGTCCAGGACATGGTGCGGCACTTTCACGAAACGGGGAAGCCGATCTTCACCATCTGTCATGGCGTGCAGATCCTGATCGCGGTCGACGGGGTGGTGCGCGGCCGCGAGGTGGCGGCGCTGCATTACTGCGAGCCTGAAGTGACGCTGGCCGGCGGCAAATACATCGACGTGCCGGCCGATGGTGCTCACGTGGACGGCAATCTCGTCTCGGCCAAGGGATGGCCCGGGCTGAAGAACTTCATGCGCGAATGCCTGAAAGTGCTCGGCACGGAGATCCGTCACGGCGAGACGCTGATGGCCGGCCAGTCCCGCCAGGCGGCCTGACGGACCGGTTCACCAGGCGGCAACCGTGGCCAGCGATTGTGACGAAGCGGGCCGCCTCGCCGCGTGACAGCGGGGCGGCTACGCGATATTGGCATGCGCGATGAGCCTGCCCGTCGATCCCGCCGCCAATCTCGCCGCCCTGATCCGCTGTCCGTCGGTGACGCCGGAAGAGGGCGGCGCGCTCGCGGCGCTGGAAACCATGCTCGCTCCGCTCGGCTTTTCGGTGGAGCGGCCGGTCTTTTCGGAAGCCGGCACGCCCGACGTCGAAAACCTCTATGCGCGGCTGTCGGGCAACGGGCCGCATCTGATGTTCGCCGGTCACACCGACGTGGTGCCGGTGGGCGACGAGGCCGACTGGACCCACCCGCCCTTTTCGGCCGCGGTGGCGGACGGTCAGATGTGGGGGCGTGGCGCGGTCGACATGAAGGGCGGCATCGCCTGCTTCATCGCGGCCGTGGCGCGCCATGTCGACAAGCATGGAGCGCTGGGCGGGTCGGTGTCGCTGGTCATCACGGGCGACGAGGAGGGCCCATCCATCAACGGCACGTCGAAGCTCCTGCAATGGGCGAAGGGCAAGGGCGAGACCTGGGACGCGGCGATCGTCGGCGAGCCGACCAACCCCGCCGCCATCGGCGACATGATCAAGATCGGCCGCCGCGGCTCGATATCGGGGCGCCTCACCGTGCATGGTCGGCAGGGACACGCGGCCTATCCGCACCTGGCCGACAATGCCGTGCGCGGCATCGTCACCCTGGTCGACGCGCTGCTTCACCCGCCGCTCGACGAGGGAACCGAAACCTTCCAGCCGACCAATCTGGAAGTCACCACGATCGACGTCGGCAATTCCGCCGCCAATGTCGTTCCCGGCAAGGCGACCGCGGCCTTCAACATACGCTATAATGATCGCTGGACGCTGGAAGCGCTGCAGGCCGAGATCCACAACCGGCTCGACCGGGCCTCCGGCCGCCGCCGGCTGAGGCCCGGCAAGCAGGCGGTCGCCTTCGACCTGGAATGGTTCGGGCCGAGCCCCGTCTTCCTGACCCGCGACGACGGCCTGATCGGGACGATGGCGGCATCGGTCGAGACCGTGACGGGCAGGCGGCCAGAGCTGTCGACCACCGGCGGCACGTCGGATGCCCGCTACATCAAGGATTACTGCCCGGTGGTGGAATTCGGTCTGGTCGGGAAGACCATGCACATGGTCGATGAGCGGGTCGACCTGGCCGACCTGGAGACGCTGACGGCGATCTACGACGCGTTCCTCGAGCGCTGGTTCGCGCAGGCCTGAACGCCACTCCATCAGATTGACAGGTCCCGACCCCGACCATGCCGACCGCCGATGAAATACAGACCTATCTCGCAGGCGCCTGGCGGCTGATGTCGGGCAGGCCCGACGGGATCCGCATGCTCGACGTGTCGGCCGACGGGTTCTGGAACTCCTTCTTCGCGATCGTGATCGCGCTGCCGGCGATGGTGGTGGGATGGGTGACCATCGCCAACGATCTCGCCATGCTGGGCGACGGCGCGCCGGGGCGCCTGTTCGTCGTCGTCACACTGGCCTTCGTCGACCTGATGGCGTGGATCGTGCCGCTGGTGGCGCTCGCGGTCATGGCGCGTCCGCTCGGCGTGGCCGACCGCTTCGTGCATCTGGTCGTCGCCAACAACTGGGCCTCGGTGCTGATCGTCTGGCTGCTCCTGCCGCCGGCGCTGATCAGGCTGGTGGCACCCGATCAGCGGGACCTCGCCGCCCTGATCTCGCTGGCGCTGTTCGGCGTGTCGCTCGTTCTGTCCTGGCGATTGATGAACGCGACGATCAACAGGGGCGCCGCGCCCGCGACGGCCGTCTTCGTGACGCTGCTGGCGGTCTCCTTCGCCGTCCTGATCGCGCTTCAGGCCCTGTTCGGGCTCGGCGGCTGAACGTCCGCGACGCGCGCCGCGGCCACGGCGGCGAGCATCAGCGCGGCAGCGAGCAGGCACAAGGCGGAGAAGCCGGCGGCCGCGTAGACGGGACCGAAGCCGATCGTTCCGATGAAGACCGCAAGATAGGTGACGGCGCTGTTGAGACCCATGATCGCGCCGCGGCGGTAGGCGTCGAGCGCGCCGAGCCGCATGACGAGCACGTTGAGGCCGAAATGGTTGGCCAGTCCCCAGACGAAGACCAGCGCGAGCAGGGCCGTGAACCTGTCCGACGAGATCGCCATGGCCACGTAGATAGCACCGATGGCGAGATAGGCGGCGGGCATGGCGCGGGCCGCGCCGACGCGATCGACGATACGGTCGAACATCGCCGCCGAGCCGAAGCCGAGCCCGTAGACCAGGGCAACGAGGCCATTGAGGCTCAGCGGCCGTCCGAGCGCGGCGTGGACGTGGTCGCCGAGATAGCCGTAGACGCCGTAGAACGCGGTCATGAAGGCGCCGCAGGCGACCAGCAGCGGCGCCACGCCGCGGATGCGCAGCGCCTGAAGCGGCGAGGACGCCGGTTCCGCCGGACGGGTTTGCGCGAGATCCTGCCGCGGCAGGGCCGCCAGCGCGACACCGGCCAGCAGCGCGACCGATCCGAAGACCAGGCGCCAGTGCGCCGCGTCGGCCAGCACTGCGGCGGCCGCGACGCCAACGACCATCGAAAGCGTCCATCCCGTCAGCACGACGCCGATCGTGGCGCTCTCGCGTCCCGGCGGCGCGACGGCGGCAGCCCCGGCATAGGCCGCCGGCAGCACGACGCCGGCGGCCATTCCCGCCAGGCACTGCGCCGCGACCAGTGCCGGAACCGCCGGTGCCAATGCCGACACGGCGAGCGCCAGCCCGAAAGCCGCGAGCGCCAGACGCAGCATGCGCCAGACGCCGAACCGGTCGATTCGGCGGGCGAGAAGAAGCGCCCCCGCCGCTGTGCCGAGACCAAAGGCGGCCGACGCCGTCATGACGGCCGGAGTGGACGTCCCGAAACTTGCCGCGATGTCCGGAGCGATCGGCCCCAGCACCAGGGAATTGGAGCCGACCACGCCGACGCATAATGTCAGCAGATAGGCAAGCGCCGGAATTTTCGCGGCAACGGGCTTGGGGCCAATGGCTTGATCAATGTTCGACATGAGACCATAGTAGCCGAATGAAATTCAGCGCCAACGGGAGAATCCGGAATGGATCAAAATACAGATGAGGTTCGGCCGACGCCCCTCCCACCCCGGAGCCTGGACGCCACCGACCGAAGAATCTTAGGCGTGCTGGTCGAGGACGCGACGGTCAGCTACGCCGAGTTGGGCGAGAAGGTGGCGCTTTCGCCGCCGGCGGCGCATGAGCGGGTGAAGCGGCTGCGGCGTTCCGGCGCCATCCGCGCCACCTCGGCGCTCATCGATCCGAAGGTCTCCGGCAAGGGGCTGCTCGCCTTCGTCCATGTCGACACGCATGGCTGGGGCAAGACGCCGGAGCTGCTGTCGATCGCGCGCTACCCCGAGGTGGAGGAAATCCATTCGGTGGCGGGCGACGCCTGCATGCTGCTCAAGGTGCGCACCGAGGACACGCACGCGCTGGAAGGGCTGCTGGCGCGACTCTACGATACGCCGGGCGTGATAGCGACGCGCAGCTATGTCGTGCTGTCGACCTATCTGGAGCGCCCGGTGCAGCCTGGCATCACGGCGGAATGGCCGAAGCCGCGCGCCGCGCTCGGACATGCGCCGGAAACGGCGGTCGCGGCTCAGTAGTCGACGCGGACTAGGTAGAGACCTTCCGGCGGCGCGAGCCCGGCGCAGCGCGACCGGTCGCGTGCCTCCAGCGCGGCCCGCACGTCGCCGGCCGACCATGCGCCCTCACCGGCCCGCTTCAGCGTGCCGACCATCGAGCGGACCTGATTGTGCAGGAAGGAGCGCGCCGAGGCCCGGATCTCGATCAGGTCGCCGGCGCGCGTCACGTCGAGGCGGTCCAGCGTGCGGACCGGGCTGTTCGCCTGGCAGTGCGCCGAGCGGAAGGTGGTGAAGTCATGCCGGCCGACCAGCGTGGCCGCCGCCTGAGCCATGCGCGGCGCATCGAGCGGCTTCGGCACCCACCATGCGCGCTGGCGCTCCAGCGCCGGCGGCGCGCGGCGGTTGAGGATGCGGTAGAGATAATGGCGCGCGGTCGCCGAGAAGCGGGCGTCGAAATCCTCCGGCGCGATCGCGGCCGCGAGGATGCAGACCGTATGCCCGGCCATGCCCAGATGGGCGTTGAGCGCGTTGCGGACGGTCTCGGCCGGCCAGTCGCGGCCGAGATCGAGATGCGCGACCTGGCCGGTGGCGTGGACGCCGGCATCGGTCCGTCCGGCCGCGCGCAGCCGCACCGCCTCGCCGCAGAACGCCTCGACCGCGTCCTCGATCGCCTGCTGCACCGATGGCTGGCCGTCCTGCCGCTGCCAGCCGGCATAGGGCGTGCCGTCATATTCGATGTCGAGCCGGTAGCGCGGCATCAGCCCGTCCCATTCATGTGAACCGCGCCTCGTCCGGCGCCTTTACCCCGCGCAGGAAATCCTGGCCCGACATCGGGCGTCCGCCGGCGCGCTGCACCTCGAGCAGGCTGACGGCGCCCTCGCCGCAGGCCACGACCGGACCGCCGGGCAGAAGCCGGCCGGGCGCGCCCGTGCCCGTCGCGATGCTCGTTCGCAGGATTCTCACCCGCTCGGTCCTGCCTGCGTCGACGAACTCGCTCCAGGCCCCGGGCGCCGGCGACAGGCCCCGGACATGGTCATGGACCGACCGCGCGGTCCGCGCCCAGTCGATACGGGTTTCGGCCTTGGCGATCTTGGCGGCGTAGGTGACACCAGCGTCCGGCTGCGAGCTGGTTTCCAGCTTTCCGGCTTCCAGCCTCGCCATCGCCTCGACCAGCAGGTCCGCGCAGGCCCGCGACAGGCGGTCGTGCAGATCTCCCGCCGTCTCGTCGGGCCCGATCGCCAGTTCTCGCGACAGGGCGACCGGGCCGGTATCCAGGCCCGCCTCCATGCGCATGATCATCATGGCCGTCTCGCGATCGCCCGCCATGACGGCGCGCTGGATGGGGGCGGCGCCGCGCCAGCGCGGCAGCGCCGAGGCATGGCCGTTCCAGCAGCCGAGGCGCGGCGCGTCGAGGATAGGCCCCGGCAACAGCAATCCATAGGCCACCACCACGGCGGCATCGGCGTCCAGTGCCGCGAAGTCGGCCTGCTCGTCCGCGCCCTTCAACGAAACCGGCGCGCGCACCGGCAGGCCGAGCCGTTCGGCCTCGCGCTGCACGGGCGATGGCGTGAGTTCCAGCCCGCGCCGGCCGGCGGGCCTCGGCGGCTGGGTATAGACGGCGACGATCGCGTGCCCCGCGCCGTGAAGCGCGGTCAGCGTCGGCACCGAGAAGTCGGGCGTGCCCATGAATATGAGGCGTAGGGCCATTGTGAATGGTCGCTCCTCGATGCCGTATCGGCGCCGGACCGCTTGATGGGGATCGACGCCTCGCCGGTCAAGCCCGCCCCGCGAGGGGCAAGGTACGTCTTGCAATCAGCCGCGATCTCGACTATCTGAAACTCAAATTCTTGGTCGGTATGACGAAGAGTGGGTCCCCCGGGGTCCCGCTCTTTTTTGTTGGCCGGCCCCGCTGGACGAACCGGAGCTTCATGACCGAGACAGGCGCGGACCGCAACGGCGACGATCGCATCATCCGCGAGACGGGCATCGACGCGCGCATCGCAGCGATCGTGGGCCCGGCGCTGGCGGGCCAGGGCTTTCGCCTGGTGCGCGTGAGATTGAGCGGTCAGAACGGGCTGACGCTGCAGATCATGGCCGAGCGCCTCGACGGCACGATGACGGTCGAGGATTGCGAGGAGGCCAGCCGGCTGATTTCGCCGCTGCTCGATGTGGAAGATCCGATCGACAAGGCGTATCATCTGGAGATCTCCTCGCCCGGCATCGACAGGCCGCTGGTGAGGGTCGCCGATTTCGAGGGCTGGACGGGCAATCTGGCCAAGGTCGACACCTCGGTCATGGTCGAGGGCCGCAAGCGCTTCAAGGGCCGGATCGCCGAGGCCGACGGGGCCGGCATCCTGCTGGAGCGCGACCAGGCGAGCTATGGCGACGAACCCAGCGTGCGCATCCCCTACGAGGCGATCCAGGAAGCCAGGCTGGTGCTGACCGACGACCTGATCCGCGAGGCGCTCGCACGGGACAAGAAGGCCCGCCAGGAGGCGAAGAAGCGCCGCGGCGAGCCAGCAGATGAAGAAGGTGACGAGGGCGAAGAGTCCTTCGACGAACGACACTGATTTTTCGGCGGCCAAGCGCCGCGCACAAGGGAGACCGGTACGATGGCCGTGAGTGCCAACAGGATTGAACTCTTGCAGATCGCCGACGCGGTAGCGCGCGAGAAGTCGATCGACAAGCAGATCGTGATCGACGCGATGGCCGACGCCATCCAGAAGGCGGCGAAGTCGCGCTACGGCCAGGAGACCAATATCCGGGCCGACATCAATCCGACCACCGGCGAGATGAAGCTGCAGCGGCTGATGGAGGTCGTCGAGACGCCAGAGGATTACGGGCGCGAGATCTCGCTGGCCGAGGCGCGCCAGCGCAATCCCGACGCCCAGCCCGGCGATTTCCTGGCCGAGCAGCTGCCGCCGATGGATTTCGGCCGCATCGCCGCCCAGTCGGCCAAGCAGGTGATCGTCCAGAAGGTGCGCGAGGCCGAGCGCGATCGCCAGTATGAGGAATACAAGGACCGCATCGGCGAGATCGTCAACGGCACGGTCAAGCGCGTCGAATACGGCAACGTCATCGTCGATCTCGGCCGCGGCGAGGCGATCGTGCGGCGCGACGAGCTGATCCCGCGCGAGAACTACAAATATGGCGACCGCGTGCGCGCCTATGTCTACGACGTGCGCCGCGAGCAGCGCGGACCGCAGATCTTCCTCTCGCGCACCCATCCGCAGTTCATGGCCAAGCTGTTCACGATGGAGGTGCCCGAGATCTATGACGGCATCATCGAGATCAAGTCGGTGGCCCGTGATCCGGGCTCGCGCGCCAAGATCGCCGTCGTCTCGCGCGACTCGTCGATCGACCCGGTCGGTGCCTGCGTGGGCATGCGCGGCAGCCGCGTGCAGGCGGTGGTCGGCGAGTTGCAGGGCGAGAAGATCGACATCATTCCCTGGAACCCGAATGCGGCCTCCTTCATCGTCAACGCGCTGCAGCCGGCCGAGGTGGCCAAGGTGGTGCTCGACGAGGACGCCGAGCGCATCGAGGTCGTGGTGCCGGACGACCAGCTTTCGCTGGCGATCGGCCGCCGCGGGCAGAATGTGCGCCTCGCCTCGCAGCTCACCGGCTGGGACATCGACATCCTGACCGAGGAAGAGGAATCGCAGCGCCGCCAGAAGGAATTCGTCGAGCGCTCGAACCTGTTCATGGAAGCGCTCAATGTCGACGAGATGGTCGGCCAGGTGCTGGCCTCCGAAGGCTTCACCTCGGTCGAGGAAGTGGCCTATGTCGACCTCGGCGAGATCGCCTCGATCGACGGCTTCGACGAGGGGACGGCCGAGGAGATCCAGGCCCGCGCCCGCGAATATCTCGATCAGCTCGAGGCCGAGTTCGACACCAAGCGCCGTGAGCTCGGCGTCGAGGACGAGCTGCGCGAGATTCCCGGCATGACCACCGCCATGATGGTGGCGCTGGGCGAGGACGGCGTGAAGACGATCGAGGATTTCGCCGGCTATGCCGTCGACGACCTTGTCGGCTGGAAGGAGCGCAAGGACGGCGAGACCAAGATATTCGAGGGCGTGCTGGCCGATCACGGCGTGAGCCGGGCCGACGCCGAGCAGATGGTCATGGCCGCGCGGCTCCGCGCCGGCTGGATCAGCGAGGAGGACCTCGCGGCCGAGGGCGAAGAAGAGCTTCCCGCGGAAGCCTGAGCGATGAAAAGGGTCACCAGCGCTCGTGGAGCCGATGAACGACCGCACCTGCATCGTCACGCGCACGGCCGGCGATCCCGACCGGCTGATCCGCTTCGTGGCCTCGCCCGACGGCACGGTGGTCGCCGATCTGAAGCGCAATCTGCCGGGGCGAGGTTGCTGGGTCACGGCTGACCGCCTACATGTGGACGAGGCCGCCCGGCGCGGATTGTTCGCGCGATCGCTGAAGCGGCCGGTGACGGCTCCTCCCGATCTCGGCGAAAAGGTCGAGGCCCTGATCGCGAAGGTCGCGCTCGGCGCGCTGGGGCTTGCCCGCAAGGGCGGCGCGGTGGCATTGGGGGCGGCCAAGGTCGAGGCGTCGGTGCGGTCGGGCAGGGCGATCCTGGTGCTCCACGCCTTCGAGGCCTCCGGAGACGGTGTGCGCAAGATCGCCCAGGCAAGGCGCGCCCTGGTTCACGAAGGCGGTCCCGAGATCGCCGCCTACAAACTCTTTTCGGAGACCGAATTGGGTTTGGCATTGGGCGGTGCACATGTGATACATGCAGCCGTGCTCGCGCAGGATGCCGGCAGGGCTGCGGTAAAGCGCATCGAAGCGCTGTACCGTTACCGGGGCGGTTCCCCGGAAGAGCGGTCGGACGTTGCCGTCCTCCCCGGGACCGGGGTCGAGACCGGTGGCGGCATGACCGCGGCAGAGGATACGGAATGAGCGATACGAAGACCGGTGACGACAAGACGCTTTCGGTCAGCACGAAGAAGACGCTGACGCTGAAGCGACCCGGACTGGAACAGGGAACCGTGCGGCAGAATTTCTCGCATGGCCGCACCAAGTCCGTGGTCGTGGAGACGAAGAAGCGCAAGTTCTCCATGCCGGGCGAGCGGTCGGAACCGGCCGTCGCGACGCCGGCCGCCAAGCCGCGCCCGCAGGCGCCGGCCGCCCCGCAGGCGCGGGCGCCAGAGCCGCGTCCGCAGCCGGCGCCCCAGGCGCCGCAATCCCCGGAACGGTCAGGGATGGTCCTCAACGAGCTTTCGGCCGACGAGATCGAGGCGCGCCGCCGCGCGCTGCAGGACTCCAAGGTCCGTGAGGTCGAGGAGCGCCGCCGCGCCGCCGAGGAGGCTCAGCGCCGCGCCGAGGAGGAAGAGCGCCGCCGCCGCGAGCGCGAGGAATCCGCCCGCCGGCAGGCCGAGGAGGAAGCCCGGCTGGCGAGCGAGGCCGAAGCGCGCCGCCGGTCCGAGGAAGAGGCCCGCCGCCGCGCGCCGCAGGTCGAGAAGGACGCGCTGGTGGAGGACGAGGAGGCTCCTCGCGGGTCCGCCGTCGCCAGGCGCGGCCCGGCCAAGCCCGAGGTCGCCGCGCCCAAGCCCGTCAAGGTCAAGGGCGAGGAAGAGCGCCGGCGCGGCAAGCTGACGCTGACGGCCGCGCTGTCGGACGACGAGAGCGCGCGCGGCCGGTCGCTGTCGTCGATGCGCCGTCGGCAGGAGAAGTTCAAGCGCGCCATGCATCAGGGCGAGCGCGAGAAGATTTCGCGCGAGGTCGTGCTTCCGGAGACGATCACCATACAGGAACTGGCCGGACGCATGTCCGAACGGGCCGTCGAGGTGGTGAAGTTCTTCATGAAGCAGGGCCAGATGATGAAGCCCGGCGACGTGATCGACGCCGACACCGCCGAACTGGTGGCCGAGGAGTTCGGCCATACGGTTAAGCGCGTGGCGGAGTCGGATGTCGAGGAGGGCCTGTTCAACATCGAGGATTCGGCCGAGAGCCTGAAGTCGCGGCCGCCGGTCGTGACGATCATGGGCCATGTCGACCACGGCAAGACCTCGCTGCTGGACGCCATCCGCAACGCCAATGTCGTTTCGGGCGAGGCCGGCGGCATCACCCAGCATATCGGCGCCTATCAGGTCGAGAAGAACGGCCAGAAGATCACCTTCATCGACACACCGGGCCACGCGGCCTTCACGGCCATGCGCGCCCGTGGCGCGCAGTCGACCGACATCGCCATCCTGGTGGTGGCCGCCGACGACAGCGTGATGCCGCAGACGGTGGAATCGATCAATCACGCCAAGGCGGCGGGTGTCCCGATCATCGTGGCGATCAACAAGATCGACAAGCCGGAGGCCAATGCGCAGAAGGTGCGCACCGAACTCCTCCAGCACGAGGTGTTCGTGGAATCGATGGGCGGCGAGGTGCTCGACGTCGAGGTTTCGGCGACCAAGGGCACCAATCTCGACAGGCTGCTGGAAGCCATCCTGCTGCAGGCCGAGATTCTCGAGCTGAAGGCCAATCCGGATCGAACCGCCGAGGGCGTCGTCGTCGAGGCGCGGCTGGACAAGGGTCGCGGCTCTGTGGCGACCGTGCTCGTGCAGGCCGGCACGCTCCACACCGGCGACATCATCGTGGCCGGCAGCGAATGGGGTCGGGTGCGCGCCCTGATCAACGATCGCGGCGAGAACCTGAAGGAAGCCGGACCCGCCACGCCCGTCGAGATACTGGGCATGCAGGGAACGCCCCAGGCCGGCGACAAGTTCGCGGTGGTCGAGAACGAAGCGCGGGCGCGCGAGATTTCCGAATATCGCCAGCGGCTCGCCCGCGAAAAGGCCGTCGCCCGTCAGGCCGGCCAGCGCGGATCGCTCGAGCAGATGATGTCGCAGCTCCAGACGGCCGGCGCGAAGGAATTCCCGCTGGTCATCAAGGGCGACGTGCAGGGCTCGATCGAGGCGATCGCGGCGGCCCTGGACAAGCTGGGAACCGAGGAGGTGCGCGTGCGGATCGTCCATTCGGGCGCCGGCGCGATCACCGAGAGCGACGTGTCGCTGGCCGATACGTCCGAGGCGGCGATCATCGGCTTCAACGTGCGCGCCAACGCGCAGGCCAGGCAGGCGGCCGAGCAGGCCGGCATCGAGATCCGCTATTACAACATCATCTACAATCTGGTCGATGACGTGAAGGCGGCGATGTCGGGGCTGCTGTCGCCGGAGCGCCGCGAGACCTTCCTCGGCAATGCCGAGATCCTGGAGGTGTTCAACATCACCAAGGTCGGCAAGGTGGCCGGCTGCCGCGTCACCGAAGGCAAGGTGGAACGGGGCGCCGGCGTGCGCCTCATCCGCGACAACGTGGTCATCCACGAGGGCACGCTCAAGACGCTCAAGCGCTTCAAGGACGAGGTGGCCGAAGTGCCGGCCGGCCAGGAATGCGGCATGGCCTTCACCAACTACGAGGACATCCGCCAGGGCGACGTCATCGAGTGCTTCCGCGTCGAGCATGTGACGCGGACGCTCTGACACCGCACCCGTTCACGGACATGATGCGGGCGGCGGGAGACGATCCCGCCGCCCGCCCGTTTCAGGACCAGAACAATGGCTGCTTCCGGATCAGCACCCTCTCAGCGCCAGCTTCGCGTCGGCGAGCAGGTTCGGCATGCACTGTCCGACCTGCTGCAGCGCGGCGAGGTGCGCGACGAGGTGCTGGAGCAGACCGTCGTCTCGGTCTCGGAGGTGCGCATGTCGCCCGACCTCAAGATCGCGACGGCCTATGTTTCTCCGCTCAACGCCACCGACGACCAGGCAGTCGTCAAGGCGCTGGCGCGCAACGCCAAATTCATTCGAGGCCGTGTCTCGGGCGCGCTGCGCCAGATGAAGTACATGCCGGAGTTCCGGTTCCGCATCGACACCAGCTTCGACAACATGGCCAGGATCGACGCGATCCTGCGCTCGCCCGAGGTCTCGCGCGATCTCGACAAGGATGAAGGAAACCAGGACTGATGGCGCGGCGCGGCAAGAAGAAGGGGCGTCCGGTCTCGGGCTGGGTGATCCTCGACAAGCCCGTCGGCATGGGTTCGACCGAGGCCGTGTCCAAGGTCAAATGGCTCTACCAGGCCGACAAGGCCGGCCATGCCGGAACGCTCGACCCGCTCGCCTCGGGCATGCTGCCTATCGCGCTCGGCGAAGCCACCAAGACCGTTCCCTATGTGATGGACGGCGCCAAGGTCTACCGCTTCACCGTGACATGGGGCGAGGAACGTTCGACCGACGACCTAGAAGGCGCGGCCACCGCCATCTCGGACAAGCGCCCGACACGCGCCGAGATCGAGGGGCTGCTGGCCAACTACACCGGCCTGGTCATGCAGGTGCCGCCGCAATTCTCGGCGGTGAAGATCGGCGGCGAACGCGCCTACGACATCGCGCGCGACGGCGAGACGGTGGAGATCGCCCCGCGCGAGGTCGAGATCGCGCGCCTCGAGATCGTCGACCAGCCGGACGAGAACCGCACCATGTTCGAGGTCGAATGCGGCAAGGGCACCTATGTGCGCAGCCTCGCCCGCGACATGGGCCGCGACCTCGGCTGCCACGGGCATGTGTCGGAGCTTCGCCGCCTGTCGGTCTGGCCCTTCCGCGAGGAGGATTTCGTCACCGTCGCCGAACTCGAGGCGGCGCGCGAAAAGGGCAAGGGCGACGACGCGTCGCCCGGATATGACGCGATCGACGCGCTGCTGGTCGACACGGGGGCTGCGCTGGAATCGATGCCGCGGGTCGCCGTCACCGACGACGCCGCGCAAAGGCTGCGGCTCGGCAATGCCGTCATCCTGCGTGGACGCGACGCGCCGGTCGATGCCGACGAGGCCTGCGTGACGGCGCGCGGCCGGCTTGTGGCGATCGGCCAGATCGAGGCCGGCATGTTCAAGCCCCGCCGGGTGTTCGTGGGATAGGAGCTTGCCGCGGCGACGCGGCGGTGAGAGCCTTCCGGCGGCCGATTCGCCAAATGGTTGCCCGGCAATGAAGAAACCGTCGCTCGTCCATCACCGCCGAACGCCCGTCGGCGCGCCTCCGGGCACGCTGATCCCCGACGAGAAGGCGCATCCGACAACGATCCGGCTGATGGTCATCGACGATCACGGCATCGAGCGGCGCGAGGACGTCGATCTGGACGGGCTGAGGGCCGCCACGCGGTCGGGCCGGCGCCTGTGGGTCGACGTGATCGGCCTCGGCGATGTGGAGCTGATCGCGCGGATCGGCGAGATATTCGCGATGAACCAGCTCGCGATCGAGGACATCGCCAACACGAACCAGCGTCCGAAGGTGGACTTCTATGACGAGCATCCGCTGATCGTCGCGCATATGTTCGACGGGCGCAGCGTCGCGTCGAAGGAGCAGTTCGCGATCTTCTTCGACAGCCGCCACGTCGTGACCTTCCAGGAAAGGCCCGGCGACTGCCTGGAACCGGTGCGCCAGAGGCTGGGCGCGCAGGCGGGCCGCATCCGCAAGCGCGGCTCGGCCTATCTCGTCTATGCGATCCTCGACACCATCCTCGACGCCTATTTTCCGCTCGTGGAAGCGCTCGGCGACGAGCTGGAGGAGATCGAGGACAGGATCACCGCCGATCCGCGGCCGGAAGACGTGCGGCGTCTGCACGGGGTCAAGCGCGAACTGCTGATCGTCAAGCGGGCGCTGTGGCCGACGCGCGAGATGCTGTCTGCGATGTCGCGGGAGGATCTCGACCTGGTGCCGCGCGAGGTGAACCAGTATCTGCGCGACGCCTATGACCATGCGGTGCAGCTCATCGACATCGTCGAAACGTGCCGCGAACTCGCGACCGGGCTGATCGACCTCTATCTTTCCAGCGTCTCGACCAGGATGAACGAGGTGATGAAGGTGCTGACCATTATCTCGACCATCTTCATTCCGCTCGGTTTCCTGGCCGGCATCTGGGGCATGAATTTCGACACGGCATCGCCATGGAACATGCCCGAACTGGGTTTCCGCTATGGTTATCCGGCGGCGCTCGTCTTCATGGCCGCCATCGCGCTGGGGCTCCTGGCCCTGTTCCGCCGCAAGAACTGGCTGTAGCGGCCTGCGGGTCCGACATGCGGCCAATTGGCGCTGGCTTTCGGAGGCGGTTTCGATTATAGGCGCGGCAGCGATCGCCTCGGGCGTCGCTTACAAGGCCCCTGCTGGACGACATCCCGGCCGTGGGCGGCACAATTCCTCCAGATCAGAAAGGAAAAGTCCGATGTCGATCACGGTCGAGCGCAAGAAGGAACTTCTTGCCGAATTCGCCACCAAGCAGGGCGACACCGGTTCGCCGGAGGTCCAGATCGCGCTTCTCACCGAGCGCATCAAGAACCTCACCGAGCACTTCAAGGATCACAAGAAGGACAACCATTCGCGTCGCGGCCTTCTTGCCCTGGTGTCTCAGCGCCGCCGCCTCCTCGACTATCTGAGAGGCAAGGATGAAGGGCGCTATGCGGAGCTGATCGGAAAGCTCGGCATCCGCCGCTAGAGTTTTGCCGGCGGTCCCGACAACGGGTCCGCCGGTTTCGCATTCGGACGAGGGAAAACCGTCCGACCGGCTCCACGGGCGTCAAGCCGCCTTGCACGGAGCCACCCATGAACAGGTCATGGGGCAGGATTGCCGGACGCTCGGCCACGCGCCGCCCGGTCCACACCAGAGCGTCCCGTTGTCTTGCCCATGGCTCGTTCGCAACGAGAGAGGGAAGGCCCGTCCGCCGCCGATAGCCGCGGCACGCGCGCTTCCATGAAAGGACAAGACATGTTTGACCACCACAAAGTCGAAGTGGAGTGGGGCGGTCGCCCCCTGACGCTCGAGACCGGCAAGATCGCCCGCCAGGCCGACGGCGCCGTGCTCGCCACCTATGGCGAAACCGTCGTTCTGGCCACCGTCGTCTCGGCCAAGGAGCCGAAGCCGGGCCTCGACTTCTTCCCGCTGACCGTCAACTATCAGGAAAAGACCTTCGCGGCCGGCAAGATCCCCGGCGGCTTCTTCAAGCGCGAGGGGCGTCCGACCGAAAAGGAGACGCTGACCTCGCGTCTGATCGACAGGCCGATCCGCCCGCTCTTCGCCGAGGGCTACAAGAACGACACGCAGATCATCGTCACCGTTCTCCAGCACGATCTGGAGAATGATCCCGACGTTCTGGCCATGGTCGCCACGAGCGCGGCGCTGACGCTTTCGGGCGTGCCCTTCATGGGCCCGATCGGCGCGGCCCGCGTCGGCTACATCGCCGGCGAATACGTGCTCAATCCGCATATCGACGAGATGCCGGAATCGAAGCTCGACCTGGTCGTCGCCGGCACCGCCGACGCCGTCATGATGGTCGAATCGGAAGCCAACGAGCTTTCCGAGGAGATCATGCTCGGCGCCGTGACCTTCGGGCACAAGGCCTTCCAGCCCGTCATCGACGCCATCATCAAGCTGGCCGAGGTCGCGGCGAAGGAGCCGCGCGACTTCACGCCGCCCAGCTATGCCGACCTCGAGGCCGAAATGCTGAAGCTGGTCGAGGGCGAACTGCGCGAGGCCTACAAGAACACGGTCAAGCAGGAGCGCTACGCGGCCGTCGACGCGGTGAAGGCCAAGGTCAAGGCGCATTTCACGCCGGCCGAGGGCGAGGAAGCGGCCTGGACGCCTGAGCAGGTCGCAACCGTGTTCAAGGAGCTCCAGGCCAAGATCGTGCGCTGGAACATTCTCGACACGGGCGGCCGCATCGACGGGCGCGACCTGAAGACGGTCCGTCCGATCGTGTCGGAAGTCGGCGTCCTGCCGCGCACCCACGGCTCGGCCGTGTTCACGCGCGGAGAGACACAGGCGATCGTCGTTGCCACGCTGGGCACCGGCGAGGACGAGCAGTTCGTCGACGCGCTGACGGGCACCTACAAGGAAACCTTCCTCCTGCACTACAACTTCCCGCCCTATTCGGTCGGCGAAACGGGCCGTATCGGCTCGCCCGGCCGCCGCGAGATCGGCCATGGCAAGCTCGCCTGGCGCGCGATCCATCCGATGCTGCCGAGCGCCGAGCAGTTCCCCTACACGCTGCGCGTCGTCTCCGAGATCACCGAGTCCAACGGCTCGTCCTCGATGGCGACCGTCTGCGGCACCTCGCTGGCGCTGATGGATGCCGGCGTGCCGCTGGCCAAGCCGGTGGCCGGCATCGCCATGGGGCTGATCAAGGAAGAAGAGCGCTTCGCGGTGCTGTCCGACATTCTCGGCGACGAGGACCATCTCGGCGACATGGACTTCAAGGTCGCCGGCACGACGGCTGGCATCACCTCGCTGCAGATGGACATCAAGATCGACGGCATCACCGAGGAGATCATGAAGATCGCCCTCGACCAGGCCAAGGACGGCCGCATGCACATTCTCGGCGAGATGGGCAAGGCGATCTCCGAAAGCCGCGGCCAGGTCGGCGAGTTCGCCCCGCGCATCGAGGTGATGACCATTCCGACCGACAAGATCCGCGACGTGATCGGTTCCGGCGGCAAGGTGATCCGCGAGATCGTCGAGAAGACCGGCGCCAAGATCAACATCGAGGATGACGGCACGGTGAAGATCGCGTCTTCCAACGCCAAGGAGATCGAGGCGGCCAAGAAGTGGATCCATTCCCTCACGGCCGAACCGGAGGTGGGCGAGATCTACGAGGGAACCGTCGTCAAGGCCGCCGATTTCGGTGCCTTCGTCAACTTCTTCGGTCCGAAGGACGGCCTGGTCCACATCTCGCAGCTCGCGCCCGAGCGCGTCGCCAAGACCACGGACGTGGTCAAGGAGGGCGACAAGGTCTGGGTCAAGCTGATGGGCTTCGACGAGCGCGGCAAGGTGCGGCTCTCCATGAAGGTCGTCGACCAGGCGACCGGCAAGGAAATCGTCCGCGAGAAGAAGAAGGCCGAGGACGAAGAAGACGCCGCCTGAGCGGCCATCCGATCCGATGTAATGCCGGCGGGCGCGCGAGCCATCGCGCGCCCGCTTTTTCGTCTGATGCCCTCCTCGAACCGCCGGCACGGAACCATGTCCGAACCGAACGCGACCCGCACCCTCTTCCATCCGTTTGTCGACGGCGTGCTCGACATGCCGGCCGGCAACGCGACGGCGCTGTTCATAGGCGCCCCGGCGGGGCTGCGCCTTCCCGACGGATGGACCGCGCCGACAAAGCTCGTGCAGCCCTTCAGGCCCGACTATTTGTCGCTCGAGGCGGCCGGATACGCTGTGTCGGCTCAAGCGGAAAGCGAGGGCCATGCCGTTTCGCTGGTTCTGGCGACGCGCCATCGCGGGCTCAACGAGGCGCGGGTAGCCGAAGCCTGGCGGCGGACGGAACCGGGCGGTCTCGTCGTGGTCGCTGGCGGCAAGACCGACGGGATCGACAGCCTTCGCAAGCGGTTCGGCGACCGCGCCGAGGGCCATCTGTCGAAACATCACGGCGTCGTCTTCTGGCTTCGAAAGGATGACGGGCCGGCGCCGTTCACCGATACCACCCTTCCGGCGCTGGTCGACGGGCAATGGGAAACCCGGCCGGGGCATTTCTCCCATGACCGCATCGACCCCGCTTCGCGGTTGCTTGCCGACCATCTGCCGACCGGCGTCTCGGGATCGGTCGCTGATTTCGGCGCCGGATGGGGCTATCTCGCCGGCATGGTGGCCGCGAGGGCCGCGGGTCTCGCCACGCTCGACCTCTACGAAGCCGATCACGCCGCCCTCGCCTCGGCCCGCACGAACCTGGAGCGGCTCTATCCCGAAGCGCCGGCGACGTTCCACTGGCGCGACCTGACACGCGAACGGCCGCCGCGCATCTATGACCTGATCGTGTGCAACCCGCCCTTTCATGCCGGCCGGGCGGCCGATCCCGGGCTGGGAACGGCCTTCATCGCCGCGGCATCGGGCGCGCTGAAGCCGAACGGCCGGCTGCTCCTGGTGGCCAATAGCGGGCTGCCCTACGAGGCGCCGCTCGCGGCAGGGTTCCGCCAGGTCGAGGAGATCGCGCGTGAGCGCGGCTTCAAGCTGTTTTCGGCCAGGCGCTGACGCGCCACCGTTCAGTGCACGGCGTAGGAGCGCTGGAGGTCAGGCGCTTCGATCTTGAGCGGCGCCGGTTTCCCGTAGAGATAGCCCTGCACGACCTCGCAGCCGGCGGCCTTGAGCAGAGTGGCCTGGGATTCCGTCTCCACGCCTTCGGCGATGGTGCGCACGCCCAGCGCGCGCGACAGGCCGACAATGGTGGAGACGACCGCGCCGCTGCCCTGGTCCTTTTCCAGCCGGTTCACAAAGGACCGGTCGATCTTGAGCTTCTGGAACGAGAAGTCGAGCAGATAGCTCAGATTCGAATAGCCGGTGCCGAAATCGTCGACCGCGACCGAAATGCCGAGATCCGAGAGGTCGCGCAATATGCGGGCGGCGCGTTCGCGATCCCGCATCATCGCCGTTTCGGTGATCTCCAGTTCGAGACGGCTGGCGGGCAGTCCGGTCTCGTCCAGGATCGCGCACACCGTGGCGACGAAGTCGCGGTCGGTGAACTGAACCGGCGAGATGTTGACGGCCACGAAACAGTCCTCGGGCAGGTGGTGGGCGTCCGCGCAGGCCTTGCGCAGCACCCAGCGCCCGATCTGCTCGATGATGCCGGTCTCCTCGGCCACGGGAATGAACTCCATCGGCGAAATCATGCCACGCTCGGGATGACGCCAGCGGATCAGCGCTTCGTAGCCGACGACGCGGCCTTCGATCATGTTCATCTGCGGCTGGTAGTAGAGTTCGAAATCGCCCCGGTCGAAGGCGGCGCCGAGTTCGGACTCGACCCATTGCCGGTGTTCGGCGACCTGCCCCATCCGCGCCTCGTAGACGGCCCAGCCGCCGACGCCGCGCGACCGGGCATGCTGGAGGGCCAGGTTGGAGCGGCGCAACAGCAGGATCGGATCGTTGCTGTCCTTGGGCATGGCGACGACGCCGACCGACAGGCTGATCGACTGGACATGCGTGGACAGGCGATAGTTCTGCGAAAGCCGCTCGATCAGCATCCTCACGACGACGTCGATGTCGCCCATCGAGCCGCTGTCGGGATAAAGGACCGCGAACTCGCCCGCGCCGATGCGACCGATCTCCACGTCCTTCGGAAGCGTGGCCCTCAGCCGCTTGGCAAAGCCCCTGATCAGCTCGTCGCCATGCGAATAGCCGATCGCGTCGTTGATCTGCTTGAAACGGTCGATGTCGATGTCGATCAGATAGACCGGTTCGCCGGTGCGGGTCACCCTGACCGCGGCCTCGGCGATCTTGCCGACCATGGCGGTGCGGGCGTTCAGGCCGGTCAGCTTGTCGATCTGGGTCTCGCTGAAGACGTAGTCGGCCGATTCATCGACGCCGGCGAAGTAGGAAAGGGACGAGCCGGCGGCCGCCAGCGCGCAAAGCGAGGCCACGATGGCGCCCAGCGTCTGCGGCGTCATGGCGTCCGTCTGGCCGCCGAAGCCGATGTCTAAACCCCACAGTCCGATCACGAAACTGCAAAGCCCCGCCGCGGCTATGGTGATCAGCCGGAAGACGGGGCTTCTGTTCGGATTCTTGGCGGTCGGCATGCGAGACGCAATCCAGTTTCGATACCAGCCCTACCAGCCGAGTCCTTAAGAAGCGTTTTCGGCCATAAGCTGTTTTTACCCTTCCGGTTGCTCGCCGCCGGTGCGTTTCAGCTCGTCCAGCGTCGGCATGGACACGACATGGTAGCCCGAATCCACATAGTGGACCTCGCCGGTCACCCCGCCCGAAAGCTCCGAGAGCAGGTAGAGCGCCGAACCGCCGATTTCGTCCAGCGTGACGGTGCGGCGCAGCGGCGAGTTGCGGCTCTGGAAGGCGAACATGTGCCGGGCGTCGGAGATGCCGGCGCCGGCGAGCGTGCGCATGGGGCCGGCCGACAGGGCGTTGACGCGGATGCCGCGCGGCCCGTAGTCGGCGGCGAGATAGCGCACGCTGGCCTCGAGCCCGGCCTTGGCCACGCCCATCACGTTGTAATTGGGCATGACGCGGACCGACCCGGCATAGGTGAGGGTCAGCATGGAGCCGCCGTCGGCCATCAGGGACGCGGCATGGCGGGCCACTTCGGTGAAGGAGAAGCAGGAAATCACCATGGTGCGCACGAAGTTGGCGCGCGTCGTATCGGCGTAGAGACCCTTCAGCTCGCTCTTGTCGGAAAAGCCGATGGCGTGGACGACGAAGTCGAGTTTGCCCCATTCGGCCTTCAGGGCCTCGAAGACGGAGGCCAGCGAAGCCTCGTCCTCGACATCGCAAGGCAGGAGGATGCGCGCGCCGACCTGCTCGGCGAGCGGCTTGACGCGTCGGCCGAAGGCCTCGCCCTGATAGGTGAAGGCGAGATCGGCGCCGTGCTCGGCAAGCTTTCGCGCGATGCCCCAGGCGATCGAATGGTCGTTGGCGACGCCCATGATCAGGCCGCGCCTGCCCTTCATCAATCCGTCCATGACAGCCTCAGGATGCGTAGCGTCGGAAGACGAGCGTCGCGTTCGTGCCGCCGAAGCCGAAGGAATTGGACAGCACGGTGTCGATCCTGGCGTCGTCGACGCGCTCGCGCAGGATCGGCATGCCCTCGAACTCCGGATCGAGCGTCTCGATATGGGCGCTCTCGCCCATGAAGCCGCCCTTCATCATCAGAATCGAATAGATCGATTCCTGCACGCCGGCCGCGCCCAGCGAATGGCCGGTCAGGGATTTGGTCGAGCCGATGCGGGGCAATTCCTCGCCGAAGACCTCGCGGATGGCGCCCATCTCCCTGGAATCGCCGACCGGCGTCGAGGTGCCGTGCGTGTTGATGTAGTCGACCTTGCCGTCCACCGTCGAGAGCGCCTGCCGCATGCAGCGCACCGCTCCCTCCCCGGATGGCGCGACCATGTCGAACCCGTCGGACGTGGCGCCATAGCCGACGACCTCGGCATGGATCGTGGCGCCGCGCGCCTTGGCCCTTTCGAGTTCCTCCAGCACCAGAACGCCGGCGCCGCCGGCGATCACGAAGCCGTCGCGGTCAACATCATAGGCGCGCGAGGCGACCGCCGGCCGGTCATTGTAGCCGGTCGACATCGCCCCCATCGCGTCGAACAGGTTCGACATCGACCAGTCGAGATCCTCGTGGCCGCCGGCGAAGACGACGTCCTGCTTGCCCCACTGGATGAGTTCATAGGCGTTGCCGATGCAGTGGGCCGAGGTCGAGCAGGCCGACGAGATCGAATAGTTGACGCCGTGGATCTTGAACCAGGTGGCAAGCGTGGCCGAGGCGGTCGAGGACATCGCCTTCGGCACCGCGAAGGGCCCGATGCGCTTGGGGCTGGTGTTCTTGCGGGTGATGTCGGCCGCCTCGACGATGGTGCGGGTCGACGGGCCGCCCGAACCCATCACGATGCCGGTGCGCTCATTGGTGACGTCGCCCTGTTCCAGGCCGGAATCGGCGATCGCCTGCTCCATGGCGACATGGTTCCAGGCGCCGCCCTTGGACAGGAAGCGCATGGCCCGCCGGTCGACCAGTTCGGCGGGATCGAGGGTCGGCGCGCCCCAGACCTGGCACTTGAAACCGTGCTCGGCGAACTGGTCGGAGAAGGTGATGCCGGACCGCGCTTCGCGAAGCGAAGCCTGGACCTCGTCGGCATTGTTGCCGATCGATGACACTATGCCGAGGCCCGTGACGACGACGCGTCTCATATTGCTCTCCTCTGGTGGCGAAATGCCGGAACGCTCAGGCGGCGTCCTGCTTCGACAGGCCGACCTTGAGATCGGTGGCATTGTAGATGGTTTCGCCGTCGGCCTTCATCCAGCCGTCGGCTATGCCAAGCACGAGCCTGCCGCGCATCACGCGCTTGAAGTCGACGCCGTATTCGACCAGCTTCGTCTTCGGCGTCACCATGCCCTTGAACTTCACCTCGCCGGTCGACAGGGCCATGCCCTTGCCGGGCAGTTCCAGCCAGCCCAGGTAGAAGCCGGTGAGCTGCCACAGCGCATCGAGGCCCAGGCAGCCCGGCATGACGGGATTGCCGGGGAAGTGGCAGGGAAAGAACCAGAGATCCGGCTTGATGTCGAACTCGGCGCGGATGAAGCCCTTGTCGAACGCGCCGCCGGTCTCGGAAACCTCGGTGATGCGATCGAACATGAGCATCGGCGGCGCTGGAAGCTGGGCGTTGCCGGGGCCGAACAGGTCGCCACGGGCGCAGGCCAGCAGATCCTCGTAGTCGAAGCTCGTCTTGTTGAGCGCCATCGGCACGTTTCCCGTCGAACAATCGCCGCCGGCAGACGGCGCGTGTCTGAATCACGCCGCCACCGGGCGGCGCATATTGACGCAAGCGCTTATCTTGTGCGGAAGGCAGGGTCAATCGGCCGCTATTGATCGAAAATGCGCGACCGAATATATAGTTTCAGGGACACTGGGCTTGAAACCCCGCCATTTCAGGCATTTGCGCAAGACGGCAGGAATGACGGAAGCGATGGACGCACACCGCCAGGACGGACTGAAGCCGGTCGAGACGATCGTGCGCGAGGCCGGGCTGCGCCCGACTCGGCAGCGCGTCGCGCTCGCGCGGCTGCTGTTCGCCAAGGGCGACCGCCATCTCTCGGCCGAGGAACTGCACGAGGAAGCCGTCGAGGCGGGTGTCGCCGTGTCGCTCGCCACCGTCTACAACACGCTGCACCAGTTCACCGACGCCGGCATGCTGCGGATCCTGGCCATGGAGGGCCAGCGGACCTATTTCGACACCAATACGTCGGATCACCACCACTTCTTCATCGAAGGCGAGAACCGCGTGATGGACATTCTCGACGGTCCCGTCACGGTGACGAACCTGCCCGCTCCGCCGGACGGCATGGAAATCGCGAATGTCGATATCGTGGTGCGGCTGCGACCAAAGCGCGCCTGACGGCCTCGCCGTCACTCAGAGACCGTTTGAGAATCGGATCAGGCGGGGCTCTCAGTCCTTGACCCGTTCCCCCGGATAGGCGCCCCACACCCGGGTCTGCTCCATCCATCCCCTGACCGAGCCGAACTCCATCTCGCACCATTGCCCGTCGCATTGCAGGATGCGCCCCATCGCGCCGGGCTCGACCGATGCGACGGTGCTGGCCTCCTCGTCGGGTTCGGTCCTCAGCGAAAGCAGGGTCTCCTTGCCGCGATGCCAGGGGGCCGCGATGCCGGTCCGCTTGCCGGACAGAAGCGACTGGTTGATCCAGGCTTCCGCGCCGTCGGCGTCGCGGACCCGGCGCCAGTTGTCGTATTCCTGGATGATTTCCATGGGCAGGCCGGGCTTCAGGTAAAGCCAGTCGACCGGGAAGTTGAGGCCGGGGCCGATCCGGGCGTTCACGCGACCCGCCTTGAGCGAGACGAAACGGGGCAGCGGCAGGCCGCTCGGTCCCACCCCGGCGGTCTGCGCCTGCGCCGGCGCGGGCGCCAGCAAGCCGGCGGTTGAAACCACGACGGCCACGACAATGGCGAGAACGGAACGAAACAGCTTCGAGCCGGACATGTGCGCTCACTCCACAGGCGCGATCGGCCGCCCTTTTTCTTTGTCATCGGCAGGGTGGCTTGATAGACAGGACGCGACGCCGATGCAGGCTCGACTTTCGCCCGTCTTGGTTAAAGAGGTCTCAACAAGGCCCGCCCGAGGAACCCCGATGGCATCCCGAAAAAAGCCGCTCGTCGTCATCACGCGCAAGCTGCCCGACCCGGTCGAGACGCGGATGCGCGAACTCTTCGACGCGAGGCTGAATGTCGATGACAGGCCGCCGAGCCAGCCCGAGCTGGTGGCGGCCGTCAGGCAGGCGGACGTGCTGGTGCCAACCGTCACGGACCGCATCGACCAGGCGCTGATCGACCAGGCGGGCGAGAACCTCAAGCTGATCGCCAATTACGGCAACGGTGTCGACAACATCGACGTCGAAGCGGCCGCGAAGGCGGGGATCACCGTCACCAACACGCCGAACGTGCTCAACGAGGACACGGCCGACATGACGATGGCCCTGATCCTGGCCGTGCCGCGCCGGCTGGCCGAAGGGGCGAATGTCCTGCTGGGGCAGGAGAAATGGGCCGGCTGGTCGCCCACCTGGATGCTGGGGCGGCGCATATGGGGCAAGCGGCTCGGCGTCGTCGGCATGGGCAGGATCGGGACCGCCGTCGCGCGGCGCGCCAAGGCGTTCGGCCTGTCGATCCACTATCACAACCGCAAGCGGGTGGCCGCCTCGATCGAGGACGAGCTGGAGGCGACCTACTGGGAAAGCCTCGACCAGATGCTGGCCCGCATGGACATCATTTCGGTGAACTGCCCGTCGACGCCGGCGACCTTTCACCTCCTGTCGGCCAGGCGGCTCGCGCTGCTGCAGCCCACGGCCTATATCGTCAACACGGCACGCGGCGACATCATAGACGAGGACGCGCTCATCGGGATGCTGCGCGAGGGCAAGCTGGCCGGAGCCGGTCTCGACGTGTTCGAGCACGAGCCTCAGGTCAATCCCAGGCTGGTCAAGCTCGCGCGCGAGGGGCGTATCGTGATCCTGCCGCATATGGGCTCGGCGACGATCGAAGGCCGCATCGACATGGGCGAGAAGGTGATCATCAACATCCGCACCTTCTTCGACGGCCACAAGCCGCCGGACCGGGTGCTTCCGCTTCGTCCCTGAAACCGGACCGCGTCAGTTGCCGAAAATGCCCTGCTCGCTGACGGTGATGCCGGCCGGGCCCAGGATGACGACGAACAGAACCGGCAGAAAGAACAGGATCATCGGAACGGTGAGCTTGGGCGGCAGCGCGGCCGCCTTCTTTTCGGCCGCGTTCATGCGCATGTCACGACTTTCATTGGCAAGCACGCGCAGCGCCTGGGCGACCGGCGTGCCGTAGCGCTCCGCCTGGATCAGCGCCTGGCTGACGCCCTTGACCGATTCCAGCCCGGTGCGATTGGCGAGGTTCTCATAGGCCTGCCGCCTCTCCTGAAGGAAGGAGAGTTCGGCATTGGTCAGCACCAGTTCCTCGGCAAGGTCGACCGACTGGGACCCGATCTCCTCGGCCACCTTGCGGAAGGCGGCTTCGACCGACATGCCGGATTCCACGCAGATCAGCATCAGGTCGAGCGCGTCGGGCCACGCCAGCTGGATGGCCTGCTTGCGCTTGGAGGCGCGGTTGGAGACGTAGAGAACGGGCGCGTAAAAGCCCGCATAGGCGGCCACCACGCAGATGAAGCCCCGCATGAGCGGCGGCTGCTCGGGCATGCCGTCGAGCAGGAACAGATAGACCACGGCCACCGCCAGGAAACCGATCGGCAGGACCAGCCTGAAGAACAGGAACTTCGTCATCGGGTTTTGGCCGCGGAAGCCGGCCACCCGAAGCTGGTTGATGGTGTTCTCGTCGGCAAGGGCGCGCCGCAGGTCGAGCGACTCCACGATGCTGCGCATGCCGGTCGACTGCTGCTCGCGCAGCCCCTTGCGGCGCCGGTCGGCTTCGGTGGCCAGCCTGGCGCGCTGCTTGGCGCGCAACTCGTCGCGCTCGATCGCCACGGTCTTCATGCGCGACTTCAGCCGGTCGCCGCCGAAGGCCGGCATGAGCGTGAAGACGGTGGCGAACACCGCCACCGAAACCAGCATGGCGATCAGGAACGCCGGATCCGAGATTGCGTTGGCCACCGACTGCACGGGTCAGACCTCGAAATTCATCATCTTGCGCATGGTGAAAATGCCCATCGACATCCACACCGCCGAGAAGCCGAGCAGGAGATGGCCGGTGCTTGTCGTGAACAGCGGCGTCATGTAGCCGGGGCTGCTGATATAGACGAGCAGGGTGACGATGAAGGGCAGCGCGCCGATGATCGCGGCCGAGGCCTTCGCCTCCATCGACAGTGCCTGCACCTTGGCCTTCATCTTCTTGCGGTCGCGCAGCACGCGCGACAGATTGCCGAGCGCCTCCGAAAGATTGCCGCCGGCCTGGCTCTGAATCTGGATGACGATGCCGAAAAAGCCGGCTTCGGGGCACGGCATGGTCTCCACCATGCGCATCGACGCCTCGGGTATGGACAGCCCCATCTGCTGAGCCTCGACGATGCGGCGGAATTCGGTGCGCACCGGCTCGGGCGATTCCGACGCGATCAGGCGGATGCCGTCATTGAGCGGAAGGCCGGATTTCACCGCGCGCACGATCACGTCGAGCGCATTTGGGAACTCGTTCAGGAACTTCTTGACGCGGCGTGCGCGCACGAAGGATACGAACCAGCGCGGCAGCCCGAACATGCCGGCCAGAAAGGCGCCGGGCAGGATGTAGAGCGGCACGCCGACCATGAAGCACAAGACGGTCGCCGCCAGCCCGCAGGCCAGCGAGTAGATGTAGAACCGCTCCATCGTGGTGGTCAGGCCGGCTTGTCTGATCTGAATCTTGAGGGGCGGCTTCTTGAGATTGCGGTCCTTGAGCTTCTGCTTGTTTTCGAGATCCTTCAGCGAGTCCTGCACGGATTTGCGGCGCTTGGCCGCCTCCGCGATCCTGTCGCGCGAGGCATTGACGACGGAGCGGTCGGTCTCGGCCTTCTTGATCGTGTCGAGCCGCCGGCTCACCTTCTGCTCGTTCTCCACCTGGCGGAACAGGAGGGCGTAAGCCACCGCGCCGGCGCTGGCGCCGGCGAGAAGAACGAAGGCCAGGATCGAGACGTCGATACCAAACATCAGCGCGCCCAGCTCATTCGGACTTTCTTTCTTCCATCGATTCCAGCGCGTTGGCCAGGCGCGCCTCCTCGTTGAAGTAGCGGGCGCGGTCCCAGAAGGCCGGCCGCCCGATGCCGGTCGAAACATGTTCGCCGATGATGCGGCCCTGCGCGTCCTCGCCCTTGATGTTGTAGGTCAGGAGATCCTGCGTGATGATGACGTCGCCCTCCATGCCGATCACCTCGGTGACATGGGTGATGCGGCGCGAGCCGTCGCGCAGGCGGGCCGCCTGGATGATGACGTCGACCGAACCGACGATGATCTCGCGCACGGTCTTCTGCGGCAGCGAATAGCCACCCATGGCGATCATGGATTCCATGCGGTTGAGGCATTCGCGCGGGCTGTTCGAGTGGATCGTGCCCATCGAGCCGTCATGGCCGGTGTTCATCGCCTGGAGGAGGTCGAACACCTCCGGGCCGCGCACCTCGCCGACGATGATGCGCTCGGGGCGCATGCGCAGGCAGTTCTTGACGAGGTCACGCATGGTCACCTCGCCCTCGCCTTCCAGGTTGGGCGGGCGGGTTTCGAGGCGCACCACATGCGGCTGCTGGAGCTGGAGTTCGGCCGAGTCCTCGCAGGTGATGACGCGCTCGTCGCGATCCACGTAGTTGGTCAGGCAGTTGAGCAGCGTCGTCTTGCCCGAGCCGGTGCCGCCGGAGATGATGACGTTGCAGCGGACGCGGCCGATGATCTTCAGCACTTCCGCGCCCATCGGAGAGATGGCGCCGAACTTGACGAGCTGATCGAGGGTGAGCTTGTCCTTCTTGAACTTGCGGATGGTGAGCGCGGTGCCGTCGATCGCCAGCGGCGGGGCGATGACGTTGACGCGGCTGCCGTCGGGAAGCCGCGCGTCGCAGATCGGCGAGGATTCATCGACGCGCCGGCCGACCTGGCTGACGATGCGCTGGCAGATGTTGAGAAGCTGCTGGTTGTCGCGAAAGCGGACGGAAGTCTGCTCGACCTTGCCGTTGACCTCGATGAAGACCTGGCGCGAGCCGTTGACCATGATGTCGGCGATGTCGTCGCGGGCGAGCAGCGGCTCCAGCGGACCGTAGCCGAGCACGTCGTTGCAGATGTCCTCGAGCAGCTCCTCCTGCTCGGAGATCGACATCGCGAAATTCTTGATCGCGATGATGTCGTTGACGATGTCGCGGATCTCCTCGCGGGCCGAATCCGGCTCCAGCTTGGCGAGCTGCGACAGGTCGATCGTGTCGATCAGGGCCGAGAAGACCTGGGTCTTGGTGTCGTAGTAGCTCTCGCTCTTCTCGCGTCCGGACCGCGGCGACGGCGGCGCGGACGGAGCCAGGGGCGGAGCCTGTTCGACCGGCCTGCGCTGGGGCGCGGACGGCGCGGCGCGGCTGGCCGCCGGGGCCGGCGCGGCGGGCGGTATGGGCGCCGTGGAGGTTGGAGCGCCGGCCGGCGGCGGCGGGGCAGGTCGCTCCTGCACCGCGCCGCGATCGCCGAAATCGTTGCCTCGCCTGCCGAACATGTATCAGCCGTCTCCTTGCGCGCGTTCGCTTCAGGCGCTCTGCTTGCCGAGCTTCAGGCGCTCGAGCAGGCTCGAGATGCCCGGCCGCTTCCTGCGCGGTTTCATTTCCATCCGGCCCGTGAGAACATGGGCCATCTCCGAGATGGACTGCACGACCGGATGTTTCGGGTCCATTTCGCCGATCATGCGGCCATTGTTGGCGGCATTGCCGAAAAGGGCCGCGTCGAAGGGAATGACAGCCAGCGGTTCGAGATCGAGCGGCTGGCAGAATTCCGATGCCGAGATCTCCGGCCGCTTGGGCATGCCGGCCTGGTTGATCACCAGTTTCGGCGCCGGGTCGTTGGGCCTGAGCTTCTTGAGCGTGTCGACCAGGTTCTTGGTGTTGCGCAGATTGGCCAGTTCGGGCGTCGCCGTGATGACGATCTCGTCGGCCTGGGTCAGCACGGAGCGGGTCCAGCCGGTCCACACATGCGGAACGTCCAGCACGATCATCGGGGCGGAGCGTTGCACCGTGTCTATGATCTGCGAAAAGGCGTCCGGATCGAAATCATAGACGCGGTCGAGCGTCGAGGGCGCCGCCAGAAGCGAGAGGTGCTCCGCGCACTGCGCCAGCAGGCGGTCCAGATAGACCTCGTCGATGCGCTCGGGCGAGAATACCGCTTCGGCTATGCCCTGCGCGGGGTCCTGGTCGAAATTGATGTTGGCGGTGCCGAAGGCGAGGTCCATGTCGGCCACCACCACTTCCGACGAGAACAGGGTGGAGGTCGCCCAGGCCAGATTGTGCGCGATGGTGGAGGAGCCGACGCCGCCCTTGGCGCCGACGAAGGCGACCGTCTTGCCGAGCGGCTCGGCCTCAGGCCCCACGAAGATCGTCGAGACGACGCCGAGTATGTCGGCCAGCGATACCGGCGCGACCATATATTCCGACACGCCCGAGCGGACGAGTTCGCGATAGAGCCAGACGTCGTTGTAGTGACCGATGATGACGACCTTGGAGGTGGGGTCGCAGACTTCGGCGAGCTTTGCCAGCGAATCGAGCAGTTCGCGCGGCTCGAGCTTCGATTCCACGATGATGAGGTTGGGCGTCGGCGCCGACTGGTAGAACTCGATCGCCGTCTCCACGCCGCCCATGTGAACCTTGACATGGGCCTTGGCCATGCGGCGGTCCTCCGCCACCCGCTCGATCGGATGGGCGACGGCCTCGGTCTCGCAGAAGGCCTGGATCGAGATCCGGGGAATCGGCCGGTACTGCGAGATCGCCGCGATGTCGGGATCGACGGTCGGATCCGGATGTTCCTCGGCATAAGCGAGATTGGTCATGTCAGCCGCCCGCCTCAGTAGTTGATATTGGGTTCGAACAGGTCGATCTTTTCCTTGTAGTCGCTAATCGCGACGCCGCGGTTCTCGGCGTCGATCGGCGACGGCTTGCGCGGCCCGAGCAGGTCCGCCGGATTGGCGATCTGCGCGGCAAGGTTGTTCTGAGAGGCACAGCCGAAATTGGTGTAGTGCTTGTTTTCGGCATTGTTGAGGAGGTCGGCGTTCCAGCGGCCGCAGGGTCCGGCCTGGGCGCGCAGCGCGGTATATGTGACCCGGATCGGCGCGGACGCCGTGCTTGATCCCGTCGAATAGGCGTATGTGGTGATGCGATGGCCGGGTATGCCGCCCTGGGACAGGTGGCGCGCCATGTCCCTGGCGACCTCCGAGGCCGCAAGCTCGTTGGCCCCGCCGCTCGGCACCAGGATGGATATCGGCGCGCCCGCCTGCACGTCGTAATTGGCGAAGAAGCCGTCGAGGGCGGCCTTCTGGTTGGCGGAGAGGCGATGGCTCGACGCCGCGACCGGAATGTCGATCGCCTCCTCCTGCTCGGAAATGGTGATCGGGTGGTTGGTGCGGTAGTCGTCCGGCACCGAGCCGACGATGATGGAATCGCGCTTGGCGCAGCCCGTCGCCAGCAGGGCGGCAAACAGCGCGATCCCGGCCGAACGCAAAGTCCTGGAGAGGCGAACCTCGTTCATGTGGCTATCCCCGCTCACTTGTAGATGTAGCCGACGACGCCGTGGTAGCGGCCGTTGGGCAACGAGGTCTGCATGGTTCCGTAGACGCGGTTGACCTTGCCAAGGAACATTCCGGCACCGTCGCTGGACGGGTTGAAATTGTCGTCCGGCCTGGCGAGCGCGTTGCGCGCGACAGGCCGCGACAGATAGGGCGTCACGATGATGACGAGCTCGCTCTCGTTGCGGACGAAGTCGCGGCTGCGGAACAGCGTGCCGAGCACCGGGATCTTCGACAGGCCGGGCAGCCCGTTGATGACCTGGCGCACATCGTCGCGCACGAGGCCGGCGATCATCATGGAGCCGCCGGAGGGCAGTTCCACGGTCGTGTCGGCGAGCCGCTTGCGCATGGAGATGATGTTGGTGCCCTGGCCGCGCCCGCCCGACGACAAGGCCACCGACGCCTCGGAAGTGGGTTCCGACACGGAGGTTCGGATCTTGAGGCTGATGCGGCCCGGCGACAGGACGACCGGCTTGAACTCCAGCCCGATACCGTAGTCGATGCGCTCATATTCGAAAGTGCGCTCGCCGGTCTGGTTGTCCTCCGACACGGCGCTCGAGACGCCCGTGATGAGATTGTATTCGCCGCCGACCCGGAACGTCGCCTGTTCGCCCGAGACGGCCGTCAGCGTCGGCTCGGCCAGCGTCTTCATGACACCGCCCTGCTCCATCGCGGTGAGGTAGGAATCGATCGTGGTCGCTCCGGAGGTGATGCCAAGGCCGGCGCCCGAATTGGACAGCGCCTTGCCCAGACCGGCGAAATTGTCTCCCACGACGCTCCAGCTGATGCCGTCGCTGCCGCCCGTGACGAGCAGGTTGACACCGAGCTGTTTCATGACGGCACGGCTGACCTCGGCCACCGTCACCTTGAGCGTCACCTGGTCCTCGCCGATGATCTTGAGCATGTTCACGATCTGGCTGGTGCGGCGCGCCCGGTCGGGGTTGTCGATCGCGACGCCGGCCGCGGCATCGCCGCCGGCAGCGGTCGTCGCGTACTGGCCGGTGGTGGCCTCACCGCCTGAGACGAAGATGGTGGCGAGCTGGGCCGCGCGCGTCGCATCCAGCGGCGTCTCGACCGTTCCGGTCAGGACGACGTTGTCGTTGAGCAGTTCGACCGTGATGTCGGAGTTGGGAATGAAGCGCTTGAGGTAGTCCTCCAGGCCCGCGACGTCACGCTCGACGGCGATGTCGATGGAGGCGATCTGCTCGCCATTCCTGCCGAACACGAAGATGTTGGTTTCGCCGACCTGCTTGCCGAAGAGATAGATGCGCCGCGCGGTGCGCGTGACCGCGTCCGCCACGGCCGGGTTGGCCACCAATATGTCGTAGGCGTCCTGCGGCAGGTCCAGGACGATCGACTTGTTGAGGCCGAGCTTCACCCGCTGGCCGGCATTGGGGCGCAGGGTCCGCGTCTCGGCCAGTGCCTCGTCCGGCGAGAACGGCGCGCCCGGCACCGCGAGACTGGCGAAAGCGACCGCCGCAGCCATGACGGCGCGGCGCAGCCATATGGCCGGATGATGCACGGTCATTGACGGGCTCCCACTTCGGACACTTCTCCGGACTTGATCAGACGCACCGTGCCGCGCCGGCCGTTTCCGGAGACGAGATAGTCGGCCTCTCCGGTCGGTTCTTCCTGCGCGTCCTTGACCGAGCGCAGCGCCAGTGTCAGCCGGTCCGCCATCTGCTGGGCGACGGTGATGATCTCGGCCTGCTGCGGCGTGAGTTCGAGCGTCGCCGTCTCGCCCACCTTGACGCGGCGACCTTCCTCGTCCTCCTGGATCGCCTGGTCGATGGCCAGCACCCTTATGTTCTTGAGGATCGTCTCGGTGCTGAAGCCGGACCCGCCGGCCGTGTCGGAGCGGCGCGTCATGATGACGTCGACATAGTCGTTGGGCAGGATGAAGCCGCCGGCGGACGTATCGGCCGAGATGCGGGTCGCCACGGCGCGGTGCCCGGAAGGAAGGATGGCCGACATGAAGCTCTGGCCGGAGCCGATGAGCTTCGAGCGACGCAGCGGCTCGCCCTTGTACATGGCCAGCCGCGCCACCGATCCCTGCAGCTCGTTGATCGCCTCGGGCTCGTTCTGCCTGGTGATGAAGGCTTCGTCGACCGCGGCGCTCGGCCATTCCTGCCAGCGAAGCTGATCGGTGATCGCCGCCCCCAGGGGCAGGTCGTTCTTCAGGACCAGAACCTCGGTCAGGTCGATCGTCGGCTGGCTCGGCGCCTGCTCCACGATCACCTCCGGCGGCTTGGTGGCGAGGTTCTTCGCAACATATCCGGCGCCACCGGCTGCTGCGACGGCGACGCCCAGGATGATTACTCGCGATGCCATGACTGCTGGCCCTACCCGACAAACCTTCTCATCAGGCCGGACCTTGCAGCGTGAATGGTCAAATTAGGGTTAACGGTGGACTTACAAACATACTTAATTAAAGTTTTATCTAACCGGCAAAGAACGGCCGCGCCTCGGCCGTATCGTCCGCCATTCGCGTCGCGGCCGCGTCAGCCGGCAGCGCCTATGCCAGCTACCGCCCGGTCGCCGGGAACCATTTGAATTTGCTGGTGTTTCCAAACCGAGGCGATGCGTCAGCATGTGGCGTTGGCATGGGTGGTGATCGGTTCTATCCTGAGGCTTGATCTCGCGAGAGAACGCTGATGGACGCCTCACCCGCTCCCTTCGTGCCGCCTGCGCCAAAACCGCGCGGGGGCCGGCCGTCCTTCCTCCAGATGGTGCGGATCGTCTACCGCAATCCACTCGAACTGTGGGGCGAGCCTTCCTACAACGAGCCCTGGATCTGGATCGGTGCCGCCCTCAACGGCCCGCTGCTGATCGCCAACGATCCCGGCCTGATCCGCCGCGTGCTGGTCGACAACGCCCGAAACTACAAGATGGCCAAGGTGCGCCAGCGTATCCTGCGGCCGATCCTGCGCGACGGGCTGCTGACCATAGAGGGCGAAGGCTGGAAGCGCTCGCGCAAGGCGATGGCGCCGGTCTTCACGCCGCGAAACATCCACGGCTTCGCCGGGCCTATGCTGAAGAAGACGCTGGAGTTCGCCGCCCGCTACGAGGAACTGGAGCGCACCGATATCGCCCGCGACATGACCGGCATCACCTACGAGATCCTGGCCGAGACGCTGTTTTCCGGCCAGATCGCCGGCGAGCCGGATTCCTTCGGCAAGCGCATGGACCATTTCTTCGAGACGATGGGCCGGGTCGATCCGATGGACCTCGTCGGCGCGCCGGACTGGGTGCCGCGCTTCACGCGCATTCGCGGCCGCAAGGCCATGGCCTATTTCCGCGCCATCGTCGACGGCACGATCGCCATGCGCGAGGAGGCGATGGCGCGCGATCCGCGATCCGTGCCGAAGGACTTCCTCACGCTGCTGCTGGAGGCGCGCGGCGCCGACGGGCTGACGGAGGACGAGGTCGCCGACAACATCATCACCTTCATCGGCGCCGGCCACGAGACGACGGCGCGGGCGCTGGGCTGGACGCTCTACTGCCTGGCCGAGGCGTCGTGGGAGCGTGACAAGGTCGAGGCCGAGATCGACCGCGTCGTCGCCGATGTGCCCGATCCGGTCGACTGGCTGGCGGCCATGCCGCTGACGCGCGCCGCCTTCGAGGAGGCGATGCGTCTCTATCCGCCCGCCGCCACGATCAGCCGCGAGGCGATCGAGGACGACCGCTACGAGGATCTCGACATCAAGGCGGGCGCGCAGGTGCAGATCATGCCCTGGACGATCCACCGCCACCGCAAGCTGTGGGACCGGCCCGAGGCCTTCCTGCCCGAGCGCTTCCATCCCGGACGGCGCGAGGAGATCGACCGCTACCAGTATCTGCCCTTCGGCGCCGGCCCGCGCATCTGCATCGGCGCGACATTCGCCCTGCAGGAGGCGATGATCATCCTGGGCGTCCTGATGAGCCGCTACCGCTTCGATACGCTGCCGGAAACCAGACCCTGGCCGGTCCAGAAACTGACCACCCAGCCCGAGGGCGGCCTGCCGATGCGGGTGACACGCCGCTAGCGCTCAACCAGCGCAAGAAGTTGGAATTTGGCGCCCGAACCCCTATATCTCACTGATCTGCCGCGCGCGATTCGGGGCGATTTTTGAAGCCGCGCGGCGCAGTCTCGATCAGACGGGTTTTCATGAACGAAGAGACAGACCGCCAGACCGGCGCGAGCGCCGAATATGGCGCCGATTCCATCAAGGTTCTCAAGGGTCTCGACGCCGTCCGCAAGCGGCCGGGCATGTATATCGGCGACACGGACGACGGGTCGGGCCTGCACCACATGGTCTACGAGGTGGTGGACAACGCCATCGACGAGGCGCTGGCGGGCCATGCCACCCGCGTCACCGTGACGCTCAATCCCGACGGCTCGTGCACCGTGACCGACAATGGCCGGGGCATTCCCACCGACATCCATGCCGGCGAGGGCGTATCGGCGGCCGAGGTCATCATGACCCAGCTCCATGCCGGCGGGAAGTTCGACCAGAACTCCTACAAGGTCTCGGGCGGCCTGCACGGCGTGGGCGTGTCGGTGGTCAACGCGCTGTCGACCTGGCTCAAGCTCAAGATCATGCGCAAGGGCGAAGTCCACGAAATGTCGTTCAGTGACGGCGTGGCCGACGCGCCGCTGGCGGTGACGGGCAAGGCCGGCGACGAGACCGGCACGGAAATCACCTTCCTGCCTTCGCCGGCCACCTTCTCGAAGACCGAGTTCGACTACGGCACGCTGGAGCACCGGCTGCGTGAACTCGCCTTCCTCAATTCGGGCGTGCGTATCTTGCTCACCGACGCGCGCCACGCCGACGTGAAGAAGGTCGAACTCGTCTATGAGGGCGGGCTGATCGAGTTCGTGAAATATCTCGACCGGGCCAAGAAGGCTCTGATCCCCGAGCCGATCGCCATCAAGGGCGAGCGCGACGGCACCACCGTCGAGGTGGCGATGTGGTGGAACGACAGCTATCACGAGAACGTGCTGGCCTTCACCAACAACATTCCCCAGCGCGACGGCGGCACGCATCTGGCCGGCTTTCGCGGCGCGCTGACGCGCCAGGTCGTCGGCTATGCCGACAGTTCCGGCATGACCAAGAAGGAGAAGGTGTCGCTGACCGGCGACGACTGCCGCGAAGGGCTGACGGCGGTGCTGTCGGTCAAGGTTCCGGACCCGAAATTCTCCTCCCAGACCAAGGACAAGCTGGTCTCATCCGAGGTGCGGCCGGTGGTCGAGGGCCTCGTCAACGAGGCGCTGGGCACCTGGCTGGAGGAGCATCCGGCCGAGGCGAAGGTGCTGATCGGCAAGGTCGTGGAGGCGGCCGCGGCGCGCGAGGCGGCGCGCAAGGCGCGCGAGCTGACCCGGCGCAAGGGCGTGCTCGACATCACCTCGCTGCCCGGCAAGCTGGCCGACTGCCAGGAGCGCGACCCGGCCAAGTCCGAGATCTTCATCGTCGAGGGCGATTCGGCCGGCGGCTCGGCCAAGGGCGGGCGCAGCCGCAAGAATCAGGCGATCCTGCCGCTCAGGGGCAAGATCCTCAATGTCGAGCGGGCGCGCTTCGACAGAATGCTCAGCTCGGACATGATCGGCACGCTGATCACCGCGCTCGGCACCTCGATCGGCAAGGACGAATTCAACGCCGACAAGCTGCGCTACCACAAGATCATCATCATGACGGACGCCGACGTGGACGGCGCCCATATCCGCACGCTGCTGCTCACCTTCTTCTTCCGGCAGATGCCGGAGCTGATCGAGCGCGGCCATCTCTACATTGCCCAGCCGCCGCTCTACAAGGTCAGCCGCGGCAAGTCCTCCACCTATCTCAAGGACGAGGAGGCTTTCGAGAACTACCTGATCGAGCAGGGGCTGGAAGAGGCCTCGCTGACGCTCGGCTCGGGCGAGGTGCGCGCCGGCCAGGACCTTCGCGCGGCGATCGACGAGGCGCTCGCCGTGCGCTCGCTGATCAACGGGCTTCATTCGCGCTACGACCGCGCGGTCGTGGAGCAGGCCGCGATCGCCGGTGCGATGAACGCGGCCGCGCTGGCCGATATCGGCCGCGCGACGGAGCTGGCGCAAAAGGTCGCCGAGCGGCTCGACCTGATCGCCGAGGAAACCGAGCGCGGCTGGACCGGCCGGCTGTCGCGGGCCAATGACGGCTCGGGCGGCTATGTGTTCGAGCGCACCGTGCGCGGGGTGAAGGAGGTCGCGACGCTGGACGCCGCGCTGGTCAATTCCGCCGACGCGCGCGCCATCGACCGCTATGCGGGCCGTCTCGACGAGGTTTACGGCCTTTTGCCAACGCTGAGGCGCCGCGACAGCTCGCAGGTGATCTACGGCCCGCTGACGCTGCTCGACGCGATCTTCGCCACCGGCCGCAAGGGCATCTCGCTGCAGCGCTACAAGGGCCTGGGCGAGATGAACGCCGAGCAGTTGTGGGAAACCACGCTCGACCCCGAGGCGCGTTCGCTCTTGAAGGTGCGCGTGACCGACGCCACGGACGCCGATTCGCTGTTCTCGCGCCTGATGGGCGACGAGGTCGAGCCGCGGCGCGAGTTCATCCAGGACAACGCCCTGTCGGTGGCAAATCTCGACGTGTGACGGGTGTGATCCGACCCGCAGGTTTCGTGATCGACCCATGAAACGGGTCGGCCGGACTTTGGGCTGGAGACACTGTCAGCGTAGACAAGGCCGCCGGTTCGGGAGCGTCGATCCCCTTCGACCGACCCTTTCGAACGTAAAGCCGCCGCGACGGTGTTCAGGATCGCTTCGCCCGCCAGCCATGCGCTTCCGCCGGCATCCGCTCCGACAGAAGCCGTTCGAGGACCTCATGCGCCTGCGCGGCGCTCATATCCGGTCGTTCTTCGAGCCACCATCGCAAAACCGTCGTCACCCGCGCCACCTGGTCACGGACGACAAGTTCCCGCGGGACGCCGACGCCTGGTTGGCGTGGAAGAACAGCGCGCAGGAAGGCGCCGATAGCCTCCTCGAGGGCTGCCCACAGGATGGGACCACCGCGCCCGGCGCCAAGCGCCGACTGCACGTCCGCGAACTGCGCGACGTGCTCGAAAAGCGTCCGGCTCGGGCTCCATGAGGGACCGCGAGGAAACGGCGCGTCGTCGTTCCCTTCGAATGCCGCGACGAGGAGCGCCCGCAACCGGTCCAGGCTCCTGGCCAGAAGGTCGTCCTTCGAGGTGAAGTGGGCGTAGAACGTGGCGCGGCCGACATTCGCTTCCACGAGGATGTCTTCGACAGTGATCTCGTCGTAAGGCTTGCGCCGGATCAGCGCGACGAGAGCATCGGCAAGCGCCGTGCGGGTGCGCGCCACGCGTCGGTCGATCGCCATCCCGCCTCCAGGTTTTCCCGAACCGCGCCCCGCCGCCTGTTCGTTTCGGAACGGCAGGGCGTGCGGTGTTCGACAGTTTCCGAACATCGCGTTCGGCAACGTGCTACCACGGGATGTCTTCCGTCAACCCGTGGAGCTGACATCGTGACAGACCTTTCGCTTCCCCGATCCGGCCTCGACACGGTCCGACGCGCGAACGCGGCGGCGCTAGCGCTGCTTGCCTTGACGGCCGTTCACCATGTCTATGGCGCCGTCGCTTTCGAAACGCCCTGGCGGCTCCACGTCCTCGCGCTCGTCCTCCCTGCCGCGATCGCCATCTTCCTGGCCCTGCGCGCCGGCATGGCCATGGAGGGCCGCTCCACCGGAAGGCGCTGGACCGTGGTCGGGGCCCTTCTCATCCTGGTGGTTCCCGTCGCGCTCATCGGCTTCTACGAGGGCGGCTACAACCATCTCGTCAAGAACCTCGCCTATTTCCTGGGCGGAGAAGCACGGGCGCTGGCCCTCTTCCCGCCTCCCACCTATGAGATGCCGCGCGACGTGTTCTTCGAGGTGACCGGCATCGCCCAGTTCCCGCTCTCGATCGTGACGGGCGCGCTCGCGACCCGCCTTCTCATCGGAGCGGCGAGATGAGCCGGCTCGCTGCCGGACGAGCCGAGGGCGCTACTCCTCCGAGCGCCCGCCGGCGTCGCGATCGCGGTCGTATCGCCGCGCGAGCGGAAACGGAGGCAGCCAGGATTCGCGCCTGACCGTCCAGCATTCATAGGTCGGCACGAGCTGGTCAGGAGCATCGAGGATGCCCAGATGCACCTCGATCTCGTCTTCGCTGCGCGCGAAGACGGAGGAGCCGCAGCGTGGGCAGAAATGACGGCCGCGATAGTGGCGCGTCTCGCCCTCGATCGTCACCGCATCCGCTGGAAACATGGCGGCGGCGAAGAACAGCGCGCCGTGATGCTTGCGGCAGTCGAGACAGTGGCAAAGGCCAACCCGGTAGGGGCGCCCCGACGCGGTGAGGCGGACATCGCCGCACAGGCAGCCGCCGGTGAACTGGTCCATTGCCGCTTTCCTCCAGCTTCAGGGACATGGTCTCTCCGGACCAAAACCGGCCGGGTCAGGCGTCACGCCCTTTCCTTCCAGGTGCGCTCCAGCACCGACAGCCAGTTGGAGAAGCATATTTTTCCGATGTCTTCCTCGCCATAGCCGTGCGCGCGCAGCGCCTCGACGAGCCGGGGCAGGCCGGCGACGTCGCCGATCTCCTCGGGAATGGTCGCGCCGTCGAAATCGGAGCCCAGGCCGACGCCGTCGATACCCAGGCGCTCCACCATGTGATCGATATGGCGCACCATCAGATCGAGCGGGGTCCGCGCGTTCATGCGCCCGTCCGGACGCAGGAAGGCCGTGGCGTAGTTGAGGCCGACCAGGCCGCCGCTTTCGCGGATCGCGTCGAGCTGGCGGTCGGTCAGGTTGCGCGCATGGCCGCAGATCGCGTGGGCGTTGGAATGGGAAGCGACCAGCGGCGGGTCGCTGAGCGCCGCCACGTCCCAGAAGCCCTTTTCGGTGATGTGGGAGAGGTCGAGCATGATACCGAGCCGGTTGCAGCGGCGCACCAGCTCCTTGCCAGCATCGGTCAGGCCCGGTCCCGTGTCGGGCGTCGAGGGGAAGCGAAAGGGCACGCCGTGGCCGAAAATGTTGGGCCGGCTCCAGACCGGGCCGAGCGAACGCAGGCCGGCCGCGTAAAGCACGTCGAGAGTGTGGAGGTCCGGGTCGATCGCCTCCGCGCCCTCGATATGCAGCACGGCGGCAAGCGCGCCGGCCGCCCTCGCCTGCCTGATCTCGGCGCCGGTGCGGCAGACACGCACCTGTCCACCCGAACGCCGCTCGATCCTGAACAGGATGGCGGCCATGGCGAGCGTGGCCGCGAGCGCGTGATCGCGATCGACCTGGCGCGGCATCGGCACGTCGTAGCGGGTGCGCCGCATCATCTGGTCGGGATCGGCGTCGGAGGCGCGGCGCGGCGTCGGCACGAAGACGGCGAACAGTCCCGCCGCCAGCCCGCCGGCCCGCGCGCGCGGCAGGTCGATATGGCCCTTGCCGTCGCCCTCGACGAAATCCGCCTCCGGCTCTTGGCTCCCCTTGAGATGGAGCCGCAGAAGCACGTCGTTATGGCCGTCGAAGACGGCGACCGGTTCGCTCATGGGACTCATTCCGTCGTCTGGGATGCGCGGGTGAAGCCGCGGGTGGCCTGCATCAGTTCGCGCGTATAGGGAGAGGCGGTTTCGCCGGCGCGCAGCCGGGGCGCGTCGGTTTCCTCGACCGCCTTGCCGTTGCGCATGACGATCAGCCGGCCGCACAGATGGGTGACGACGGCCAGATCGTGGCTGACGAGAACGTAGGTCAGCCCGTGCTCGGCGCGCAGCCGTTCGAGCAGGTTGAGGATCTCGGCCTGCACCGACGCGTCGAGCGCCGAGGTCGGTTCGTCGAGCAGCAGCACCTTCGGTTCCAGGATCAGCGCGCGGGCGATCGCGACGCGCTGGCGCTGACCGCCCGAAAGCTGGTGCGGGTAGCGGAAGCGGAAGGAGGGCCCCAGCCCGACATCGCCGAGCGCCGCCGCGATGCGCCTGTCCTGGTCGCCAAGGCGATGGATCGACAGGGGTTCGGACAGGATCTGGTCGACCGTCTGGCGCGGATGCAGCGAACCGTAGGGGTCCTGGAAGACCATCTGCACCGTCGAATAGAAGGCGCGGTCGCGCGGCGTCGGCACGGGCTTTCCGTCGACGGCGATCGACCCGCCGGCGGCGGGTGCCAGGCCGCAGACGGCGCGCAGCACGGTGGATTTGCCGGACCCGGATTCGCCGACCAGGCCAAAAGATTCGCCCCGGTCGACGCGCATGGTGAAGTCGTCGACCGCCGCGACCCGTAAGGAGCCCGAGCCGAACACGACCGTCAGCTTCTCGATCTCGATCATCGCCGTCATTGCGCCCATGCCGGGTCGCGCTCGAGCACGGGAAGCGGATGCGACGACCCTTCCAGCGCCGGCAGGCAGTTCATCAGGCCGCGCGTATAGGGATGGCGCGCGGCGTCGAGGTCGCCTGCGGCGAGTTCCTCCATCACCTTGCCGCCATACATGACCAGCACGCGGTCGCAGAAGGACGAGACCAGCCGCAAATCGTGGCTGATGAAGATCAGCCCCATGCCGCGCTCGGCGACGAGATTGTCGAGGATGCGCAGCACCTCCTGCTGCACGGTGACGTCGAGCGCCGATGTCGGCTCGTCGGCGATCAGGAGGTCGGGGTCGGTGACCAGCATCATGGCAATCATGGCGCGCTGGCCCATGCCGCCGGAGACCTCGTGCGGATAGAGCGAAAAGACCCGCGCCGGGTCGCGTAGCTTCACCGCCGCCAGCATGTCCAGCGTCTTCTCGCGCGCCTCGGCCTTGCCCGCCCTGACATGGGCGCGATAGGCCTCGATCATCTGGGCGCCGATCGTCATGACCGGGTTGAGCGAATATTTCGGGTCCTGCATGACCATCGTCATGCGCCCGCCGCGAAGGTCGCGCAACTGCCGCTTGGAGGCCTTCAGCAGGTCGATCCCGTCGAAGGTCAGCCGGTCGGCCCTGACCTCGCCGGGCGGCGGCGTGAGGCCGAGGATCGCGCGGCCGGTCTGCGACTTGCCCGATCCCGATTCGCCCACGATGCCAAGCCGCTCACGCCCCAGCGCAAACGACACGCCGCGCACCGCCTCCACCGTGCCGGTGCGCAGGTGGAAGCTGACCCGCAGATTGTCGACCTCCAGCAGCGGCGCGCTCATTTCGCCGCCTTCGGATCGAGCACGTCGCGCAGCCCGTCGCCGAGCAGGTTGAAGCCGAGCGAGACGATGAAGATGGCTATGCCGGGCATGGTCGCGACCCACCAGAAGTCGATGATGTGCTGGCGCCCTGCCGCGATCATGGCGCCCCATTCGGGCGAGGGCGGCTGCGCGCCGAGGCCGAGAAAGCCGAGGCCGGCCGCAATCAGGATGATGCCGGCCATGTCGAGCGTGACGCGCACGATGACCGACGACATGCAGAGCGGCATGACATGGCGCGCGATGATGCGCGCCGTCGACGCGCCCTGGAGCCTTACCGCGGCGATGAAGTCCGACTTTCGGATGGTCAGCGTCTCGGCCCGCGCGATGCGCGCATAGGGCGGCCAGGAGGTGATGGCGATGGCGATGATGGCGTTCTCGATGCCCGGGCCGAGCGCGGCGACGAAGGCCAGCGCCAGGATGAGGCGCGGGAAGGCCAGGAATATGTCGGTGACGCGCATCAGCACCGCGTCGACCCAGCCGCCCACATAGCCGGCTACCGTTCCCACGATCAGGCCGACGGGCATGGCGATGACGGCGACCAGCATGACGACCATCAGCGTCAGGCGCGAGCCGTGGACAAGGCGCGAATAGATGTCGCGCGCCTGATGGTCGGTGCCGAGCCAGAATTCCGCCGAGGGCGGCTTCAGGCGCTCGGTGCGCAGGTCGCCGCCGGCGATCGGCGAATGGGTGGCCAGCACATCGGCGAAGATCGCCACAAGCACAAGCCCCACGACGATGAAGAGCCCGACCATGGCCAGCGGATTGCCGGTGAAGGAGCGCCAGGCCAGATAGGCGCGGCCGAGACGGGCCTGGCCGCGCGAGGCCGGTTCGGTGTCGGTCAGCCATTCGCGCCACGTCGGCCGGCGGGCGGGCGAATGCGTCTCGGCCATCAGCGCGTCCTCGGGTCGAACAGCCGGTAGAGCAGGTCCGACACGGTGTTGATGGCGACGAAGACGACGCCGATCACCAGCGTGCCGCCCAGCACCGCGCTCATGTCGGCGTTCTGGAGCGAATTGGTGATGTAGCGTCCCAGCCCCGGCCAGGCGAAGACGGTCTCGGTCAGAACCGAGCCCTCCAGCAGGTTGGCATAGGACAGCGCGATGACGGTGATCAGCGGCACGACCGCGTTGCGCAGCGCGTGCCGCCAGATGATGCGCCGTTCCGACACGCCCTTCACGCGGGCGGTGAGGATGTATTCCTGCGACAGCTCGTTGAGCATGAAGGAGCGCGTCATGCGGCTGATATAGGCCATCGAGAAGAAGGCGAGCAGCGCGGTCGGCAGGGCGATGTGGGACACCGCGTTCTTGAATACCGCCCAGTCGCCGCCGAGCGCGGAGTCGATCAGCACCATGCCGGTCACCGGCTGGAGCATGTATTCATAGGTTACGTCGAGGCGGCCCGGCCCGGAGACCCAGCCCAGTTGCGAGTAGAAGACGAGCAGGCCGAGAAGGCCGAGCCAGAAGATCGGCGCCGAATAGCCGACGAGGCCTACGACCCGCACGACCTGGTCGACGAGGCCGCCGCGATGGACGGCCGCCAGCACGCCGAGCGGCACGCCGAACAGCGCGCCGAAGACCGTGCCCAGCGTGGCGAGTTCGAGCGTGGCGGGGAAATAGCGCGCGATGTCGTCGAGCACCGGGCGCGAGGTCAGCACGGACGTGCCGAGATCGCCGTGCAGGACGTCGCGGACATAGATCCAGAACTGCTGCCACAGCGGCAGGTGCAGGCCCATCTCCTCGCGCACCCGAGCATAGACATGGGCGGGCGCCCGGTCGCCGACGACGGCGAGCACGGGGTCGATCGGCACGATGCGGCCGATGAAGAAGGTGACCGCCAGCAGGCCGACAATGGTGGCGGCGACCATGAAGGCGAAGCGCGCGAAGGCGCCCGAAACCGACAGGAGGGCGCGCGTGCGCCCTCCGCCGGCGGTATCCGTCAAGGCCATCGGACGCGGATGCCTATTCCTTGGTCGCCTTCCAGTACTGGTTGGCGTCGAAGGACGGGCCGATCACGAAGCCGTTGACGTTGTCGCGCATGGCCATCACCTCGATCTCCTGGAACATGATGACGAACGGTCCGGTGTCCATCACTTCCTTCTGGAGTTCCTGGTAGATGGTGGCGCGGGTGCCGGGATCGGTCTCCAGCACCGCCGAGGCGGTCTTTTCGGTCAGCTCTGGAATTTCCCAGGCATTGCGCCAGGCGAGCGGCTTGGCGGCGGCATCGTCGGAATTGTCCGGGTTGGCCGCGAATGTGTCGGCATTGGTATGCGGGTCCTGATAGTCCGGGCCCCAGCGGCCGATATAGATGTCGTGCTCGCGGGCGCGATACTTGGTCAGCGTCTGGGCGCCGTCGCCGGGGATGAGCTCGAGCTGGACCCCGCCCTGGGCGAAGGTCTGCTGGATCGCCTCGCCCATGGCGGTGATGTCGGGCGTGTTGCGAGTGTCCATGGTCACGGAGAAGCCGTTTTCGAGGCCGGCCTCGGCGAGCAGTTCCTTGGCGCGGTCGACATCGAGCGAGAACGGCGTCTCCTCGACCGCGCCGAGGAAGCCGCGCGGCAGGAAGGCCTGATGCACCTGCACCTGCCCCTTCATGATCGTGTCGGCGATCGCCTCGTAGTCGACGAGATATTTCAGCGCCTGGCGGACTTCCGGCTTGGCGAGGTTCTCGTTCTTCTGGTTCAGGCCCAGATAGTAGATGCCGCCCTTGTCGCCGCTGTTGATCTTGATGCCGTCGGCGCTCTCGAGCGCGGAAATCTCCTCGGGCCCGAGATTGCGGGCGATGTCGATGTCGCCCCGCTCCAGCATCAGGCGCTGGGTCGAGGTCTCCGGCACGTGCTGATAGATGACGCGGGTCAGCGGCGTCGGCTCGGCATAGTTCTCGTTGCGCTCGAGCACCACCGCCTCGTTCGGCCGCCACTGGCGCATGGCGAAGGGACCGGAGCCGGCATAGTTGGTCTTGAGCCATTCATAGCCAAGATCGCCGTCGACATCGTTTTCCATGACGAGGTCCTTGTCCACCACCGAGGCCACGGTCGAGGTCAGGCAGTAGAGCACGAAGGTCGGCGCGTAGGCCTTGTCCATCTCGAAGGTGAATTCATAGTCGCCCGTCTGGACGATCTTTTCCTCGACATTGTCGGCGGTGAAGCCGAACTGGGTGAGGATGAAGGCCGGCGACTTGTCGAGCTTGACGGCGCGCTGCAGCGAGAAGACCACGTCCTCGGCCGTCAGGTCGTTGCCGGATTCGAACTTCGTGCCCTGCCGGATCTGGAAGGTGATGGTGCGTCCGTCCTCCGACACGTCCCAGCTTTCGGCGACCACGCCGAAAATGTCGGACACGTCCTCGACATCGTAGCCGATCAGCCGCTCATAGGTGTTGCCCATGATCTCGGCGGCGGAGAACTCGAACACCTCGGCGGGGTCGAGCGAGATGATGTCGTCGAACTGCCAGGCCATGACCAGCGTGTCGGGCGGGGTCTCGGCCTTCGCCGGAGCGAGGGGGAGCGCCATCAGCGCGCCGGCGGCAACGAGCATCGCCATTCGTTTCATCGTGAATGTTCCCTGTTGGAGTTGCCTCGATGTCAACCGGGCGATCATGAACCCAGTTCTCGGCACTTGTCCACTTCGTGAATCGCTAACATAGCAGGGTCGCGACAGGGGTGGACGCTGCCGCGCCTAGCCGAAGCCGATCGCCTGCAGCGCCGCGCCGTTGCGCTTGAGCCAGGCCTTGGCCTCATCGGTGCGCGGGCACAGGTCCCGGCACAGCCGCCAGAATCGAGGCCCGTGGTTCATCTCCTTCAGATGCGCCACTTCGTGCGCGACGAGGTAGTCGATCACCGGCCTGGGCGCCATCACGATGCGCCAGGAGAAGGAGAGCGTGCCGTCGGCCGTGCACGAGCCCCAGCGGCTGGTCGTGTCCTTGTAGCGCACGGCCCGGGCGCGCCTCCCGACGGTACGCGTATGTCCGTCTACCAGCGGCTCGATCGCGGCCTTCGCCTCGCGCTTGAGGAAATCGGCCAGCCGGCGCTTCAGATGCGCCCGGTCGCCGCGCACGATCAGCGCGCGCTGTCCCTCCACCTCGCCGATCTCGACCGTGCCGCGGCGCTCCGGCTCGTGCACGATGAGATGCGGCACCCCGAAAAGCGGGATCTTCACACCGGGGCGCAGGTCGGGCCGGTCGGGATATTTCGCCAGCCGCGCTTCCAGCCAGCCGGCGTGGCGGGCAAGGAAGCCGTCGACCTCGCGCGCCGGAACGCCGGGCGGTACCGTCACCCGCAGGCCGCGCCCGCCCGCGTCGATCCTGAGCGTCAGGCGCCGCGCCCGGGCGTTCTCCACGACCCGCAAGGGCAGTTCGCGCCCGGCCACGGCATGCAGGCGTTCCCCGGTCGGGACCGGCTGGCGGCTGGGCGGGACGAGCAGGCGCTTCAGCATGAACGGGTTCTAGCCGATTCGCGCCGCCTTTTCCGCCCCATAGGCCTTTTTGCCCGGCCCGTTTTCCATGCGCCGGAACAACTCTTGCAGGCGCTCGGTTCATGAGGTCATGAGCAGCGACCCGAAAAGCCTCCAGGACATACTCGACCGCCTGATCGAATCGTCCCGGGAAAGGGACAACATCACCGTCGACCGCATTGTCGAGACCTTCGGCCATCGCAGCTACGGGCCGGTGCTGATCGTGCCCGCGCTGATCGAGCTGACGCCCGTGGGAGCCATCCCCGGCGTGCCGACCGTGCTGGCGCTCGTGGTGCTGCTGTTCGCGGTCCAGATCATCGCGGGGCGGCGTCATCTCTGGATGCCGCGCGTCATCGCCAGCCGGTCGATATCCGCCAACGGCCTGCGGACGGCGAGCAAGAAGGCGCGGCCCGCCGCCCGCTGGACGGACCGCTGGTTTCACGGCCGCATGCCGGCGATGACGCGGGCACCGTTCGTGCAGGTCGCGGCGGCCATATGCGCCTTGCTCACCGTGACGGTGCCGCCGCTCGAACTGGTGCCGTTCGCGAGCAGCGGACCACTGCTGGCAATTGCCCTGTTCGGTCTGGCGCTACTGGTTCGCGACGGGCTGTTGATGCTGGTCGCGCTGGCGATCGCCTTCCTCGGGGTCGGCGCCGGGCTGTGGCTGCTGACGGGTGGCTGAGGGGCGCCGACGCCGACGCGCGAACGCGGCCTCCGAAATCGAAAACGGCGCCGCCTTGTGGCGACGCCGATCACTTTACAATCGTCCCGCGGTTCACGCCTCGTCGGAGACGTCCGGCACGGAGCCGCCGCGCTTGTCGTTGTCGCGCTTCTTCATGAAGCGGTCGAACTCGTCCTGGTCCTTGGCGCGGCGCAGTTCGCGCACATAGCTGTCGAACTCCTCGCGCATCTCGTCGAGCTTGCGGCGCTCCTCGTCGAGGCGCTCCAACTCCTTCTCGCGCCAGTCGTCGAAGGCGACATTGCCGGTGCGCGCGGTGCGGTGGCCCCAGCGATGCGCCTTGTCGGCGCTTCTGCGGCAGCCGGCGAAGATGCCGTCGGTGGCGCGATTGACGTCGCTCTTGAACCCGTCGAGGCGATCGCCCCACAGGATATAGGCAAGCATGGCCAGGCCAAGCGGCCAGAACACCATGAAGCCGATCACCATCAGCGCGATGGTCGCCGGCGTCCATGCCGGCCTGATCAGTGCGGTCGTGTTCATCTGGTCCCGTTCCTTCGTTTGAGGCAGCCCGACCGGCTGCACTCTTGCGAAATGGGCACCTCGACACCCCGATTCAAGCAATAGGGCCCGGAAGACGCCGGACTTTACCTAACTTTACAATCGCACATGCGCGCGCGAATGGCCGCTGGCGGCCATGCCGGGCGACCGCCGCCATCGAATTCAGGGGCGGGCTCTCAGCCGCTCCAGTCCCAGCACGGCCAGCCCCGCCACCAGCCCCCAGAAGGCGGAGCCGATGCCGGCCACCGACACGCCCGACGCCGTCACGGCGAAGGTCGTCAGCGCCGCGAAGCGCTCGGTCTCCTGGGCAAAGGCGATCACCAGCGCGTTGGCCAGCGCGCCCATCAGGCCGAGCCCCGCCACCAGCGCGATCAGGCCCGGCGGCAGCACGGCGAAGACCGCCACCAGCGAGGCTCCGAACAGGGCGAAGACCAGGTAGGCGCCGGCATAGAAGGGACCGACGATCCAGCGGCGGGCCGGATCGGGATGGGTGTCCGGCCCGGTGCAGATCGCGGCCGAGATCGCGGCGAGATTGGTGGTCAGCGCGCCGAAGGGCGCCGACAGCGCCGACACCAGTCCGGTGAAGGCGACGATCGGCCCGGCCGGCGGCTGGTAGCCGGCGGCGCGCAGCACGGCCAGGCCGGACAGGTTCTGCGAGGCCATGGTGACCAGATAGAGCGGCACGGCCAGCCCGATCGCGGCCTCCAGCGAAAATGAAGGCCAGATCAGCGTCAGACCCGACAGGTCCAGCGCCGGCAGCGGACCGGCGCGCCCGAAGACGAAGGCCGCCGCCACGCCCAGCACCAGCACGGCCAGCACCGACAGCATCGGGTTGACCAGCCGCGCGGCGAAGAAGATCGCGACCAAAGGCAGGATGAAGACCGGGTCCTCGGAAATCGCGGCGAAGGCGCCGGTGACGAAGGCGACCACGATGCCGGCCAGCATGCCGGACGCCACCGAGGCGGGTATGCGCGAAACCAGCCGCGTGAAGGCCGGCACCAGCCCGGTCAGCACCAGAAGCCCCGCCGCGATCAGAAAGGCGCCGACCGCGTCCGCCATCGTGAACCCCTGGCTGGCCGCGATCAGCGCCGCCCCCGGTGTCGACCATGCCGCCACCACCGGCATCTTCATGCGCCATGACAGGAAGGCCGATTCCAGCGTCAGCGCCAGGCACATGGCCGTCACCCAGCTCGCCGTCTCGGCCCGCGTCGCGCCGACCGCGTCGGCGGCCGCGATGATCAGCGCCAGCGTGCCGCCGAAGCCGACGATCGCCGCCACGAAGGCCGAGGCGGGAACGGACAGGGGAATGCGCATGGGAAAGTCGCCGGTTCGCGGGAATGGTTCCGGCGCGGCTTAGCGCATCCGGCGCCATCGCGGGAGGCGGGGCCTGGAGCCGACTGTTGGTCCAGCCGGGCGTGGTTTCCCTCCGCCCGGCCGGCAGGGGCTATCGCCTATGGGTTACCCCCACCCCTAGACCCTGCCCTCAAACGGGAGGGGATCGCATATGGCGTGCAAGACCCCCACTCCGGTTTGCTTCGCGAACCACCTCTCCCCCTCAAAGGGGTAGAGGAAGGGCACTCTGCGACGCGGCCGGCGCTTCCTCTCCCCCGTCGATCCGGGGGGTCCGAAGGACGGGCGGGACCGTCGGCTCGCCCCGGCAGCGTGGTCGGCGAAGCCGATCGGAGTGGGGGGTCGAATTCAAATGCGATCACCCTGCCTCAAGGGGGAGGGGAACCAGCCGGCATTTGCCTCGAGCACCAGTCGTCGACGGTGTCGCGCGACGGGCGGCGGCGCGGTCCCCCTCCCCCTTGAGGGGAGGGGTTAGGGGTGGGGGTCCGAAAAATGGGCAAGCCGCCCGATGCGACCCGGCCGGTGACAGCCTGCCTGCGAAAGCCGGCTCAGAACTGCGACCGAAGCCCCACGACGATGTGCCGGCCGCGCAGCGGCGCCTGGCTCTTGATGAAGGAGCTGTGGTTCAGCGCCGTCTCGTTGAGCAGGTTGGTGCCGCGCAGGTAGAACTGGTTGCTGAACGGCCCCGTGCCGAAGTCATAGGCGAGCGTCGCGTTGACCATGTTGTAGCCATCCGTTGGCGTCTCGAAGGCGGCGATCCGGTCCTGTTCGAAGACCCGGTAATATTCCAGGCTTCCCGACCAGCGGTCATGGAGGAAGTCAGCCCGGACACCGAGCCGCGCGGCGGGAATGCGCGGCAGCGCCGATCCGTCGTCGAACCGGGCGACCACATAGTCGCCGAACACCGAGCCGGCCAGCCAGGGCGTGAATTCGTGGCTGATGCGCCCTTCCACGCCGGTGAACTCGGCGTTTCGCTGCGTATAGCGGACAAGCCGGAAATCCTCGTACCGGTCCAGCGTCTCGGCATAGATGTAGCCGTCATAGTCGTAGTGATAGACGCTTGCGGAGAAGGTGGTCGGCCCCTGCGTCTTGCGCAGGCTGACCTCGATCGAGTTGGCGGTCTCCTCCTCCAGCAGCGGATTCCCCAGCTCGTATGTGTCGGTCGCGAAATGGATGCCGCGCGCATAGAGCTCCTGCACATGCGGGGCGCGCTGCGAACGGGCGACCGCGACGGACGCGGTGTAGCCGGGCGTGAAATCCCAATGGGCCGCCAGCGAGGCCGAGAAGGGGCTGTGCGACGTGTCGGGGCGGTTCACGGCCGAGGTGTTCTGCCATTCCTGGCGCAACGCGCCTTCCACGCGCCAGTCGCCGAAAGCATATTCCTCCATCAGGAAGATCGCGCCGCTGCGCGTATTGCTCTGCGGAATGAAGCCTTCCTCGCCCTCGGCGACGAAATCGCTGTCGGAAAACTGCGCGCCCACTACGCCATGCAGGCCGAGGATCGGCGCGTGCTGCACTTCCGCGCGCATGTCGTAGCCCTTGTTGCGGAACGTCGTCGCCGCCACGCCGTCGTCGAGCTCGTCATGGCGATAATTGGTGTAGCCGCCCCGGACGCGGACGCGCTCGACACCGTCGAACGGGTCGTTCCACTCGCCGCGCAGGTCGAGCCTGCGGCTGACCATGTCGACCTCGGGCACGTGGCCCGACCCGTGGTCATCGTGGTCGTGGTCGTCATCGCCATGATCGTGGCCACCGCAATGCAGGCTGGAGCCGTGCGGATGGCAGTCCTCGTAGTCGTGGCCGTGGCCGGGCAGGCCGTACCGGGCCCGCCTTTCGGTATAGGCGACGCCAATATAGCCCTCGCTGCCCACCCATGACCCGCCGACGGACACGGTGGTGGATTCGTTGAACGATCCCGGCAGCCGTCCGAAGCCTTCCGCGTCTTCATGGCCGTGGTCGTCGTGGTCATCGTGATCATCATGCCCGCCATGGGAGGGGGGCGTGTAGAAGGGGACGCGATAGTCGCTCAGATCGCGATGGGCGGCCTCCAGCCTCAGCGCGATATTGCCCGCCCCGACGGTGACACCGCCGGCGCCGCTCAGTTCCCGATCCGCCGTGCCGCCGCGAAACTCGACGGCGCCTTCGATGCCGTTTTCCGGGACCGCCGTCGGAATCCTGCTGTCGAGCAGGTTGACCGCCCCACCGATCGCGCCGCCGCCATAGATCAGCGCGCTCGGTCCGCGCAGGACTTCAACGCCGTCGAGCAGCATGGGCTCGACCGGAATGGCATGGTCGGGCGACACGTCCGACGCGTCGAACAGCCCCGCCCCATCGCTCAGGACCTTCACACGCGGCGCCGTCTGTCCGCGGATGACCGGCCGGCTGGCGCCGCCGCCGAACGTGTCGGAGGCGATGCCGGGGATGCCGTCGAGCGTATCGCCCAGCGTCGCTTCGCCGCGCTGCCGCAACTGGTCGCCGCTCAGCACGATCACGCCGGCCGCCACGGCGTTCTCCGAACGGCCGAGCGGATCGGAGATGACGATCAGTTCGTCGAGCACGGTGACGTCTGCGGATTGCGCAGGCTCCTGCGCGCCGGCGCCGGCGGCGAGAGCGATCAGGCTGGCGGCGGACAGCAAGATGGTTCTGGATTGCATGGGACCCCCTCGAAAGGCTAAGTTCGAAAGGTGATGCGTTATATCATTACATCGTTGAGGGCAATGGACATTCCCCTGGAAGTTGCGGGTTCATGCGCCGAGGCGTACCTGCGGCAGCCATTCCCTGGCGCCGGTGGTGCCGCGTGACGATCGCTCGCAATTCCACGCCGACACCGGCCGGCTCCGCCGCCCCGGCCGGGCGGACTTCCCTGCTGTTCCGTCACATCGAGCATCTCAACGCCGGCCGGGACTGGGGCAGGTTTCTCGACGCGGGTACAGGCGTGAACTCGGCTCTGTGGAGCACCGCCCTGCCGACTGGCCGCTGGGTCGGCGTCACGGGGTCCGCGTCCCACGCCGCCCAGGTGGAAGACCGCGCCGGCGCGCGGTTGCGGTCGCAGGACCGCTTGCTGGTCGGCAACTGGACAGACCCGGACCTGCTAAAAGGCGACGTGTTCGACACGGTGCTGGCCGACTATCTGGTCGGCGCCGTCGAAGGCTTCTCGCCCTATTTCCAGGAGCGGTTGTTCAGCCGGCTCAGACCGCATGTGGGGCGCTGGCTCTACGTCGTCGGGCTGGACCCCTATGTGGTCGGCAGCGCGCCGACACAGGCTGCCCGGATCGTCCGGGACATCGGCCGGGTCCGCGACGCCTGCCTTCTGCTGGCCGACGAGACGCCCTACCGCGAATATCCGGCCGAATGGGTGGTCGACACGCTGCGCAAGGCGGGCTTTGCCGTTTCTCATGCCAGGCGTTTCCCCAACCGTTACCACGAGAAATGGGTGCATTCGCAGCTCGACATGGCGGCACGGCGCCTGCCGCGCATGGCCGACGAAAAGCTGGCGGAAGGCTTGCGCTCCCGGATCGAGACCCTGCGCGAGCGCGGCACCGCGCTATGCCGCGCCGAGGGCGGGCTGCGCCACGGCGCCGACTACGTCATCGCCTGCACGCCGGGCTGAGCCGCCGCCGCCCATCGGAACAATCGCGCAGCCGGAGCGTTGCCGAAGACGCCGCGCCGGGCGGCGGGACTGTCAGGTGAGCACCATGCAAATTCCTCTCGAGATCGCGTTCCACAGGCTGGAAAAGCCAGATTGGGCCGAAGACGAAATCCGCGGGCGGGTGGACAAGCTGGAGGAGCTCTACGAGGGGCTGGTGGGCTGCCGCGTGCGTGTCGACCAACGGGCCGACCCGGCACGCACGCCCCCGGTCGTGCGTATCGAGATGAGCGTACCGGGCCATCAGGACCTCGTGGTGGCCTATGAGCCCGATCGCCTCCAGCAGAAGTTCCAGGACCCCGACCTGAGAAACGCGATCGTCGATGCGTTCGCGGCCGCCGAGCGGCAGCTCATCGATTTCAAGCGCCAGCGCGAAGGCGGCGCGACGGCCGATTATCACGACGACCAGAACCAGTTCCTCGGCCAGGTGGCGGAAATGCACGCCGACGAGGACCACGGATTTCTGATGAACAAGGATGGCGGCCTGCTCTACTTCCATCGCAACGGCCTCCTCGGCGGCGATTTCGACCGCCTCAAGCGGGGCGACGAGGTGCACTATGTCGAGGAGATCGGCGATACCGGACCCATCGCCACCAAGGTGCGGCCGGCGGCGTCGACCGGCCGATAGGAGCGGTGCGGCGGCGGATCGCTGATCCTCCGCCTGGAAGCCGGGCGACTGGCGCCGCCCCGGGTCACTGTCGTCCTGCTGGCGGGGCGGAACAATGCGTGACCGCGACTGTTGGACAAAAATCCCGACGGATAGGAGGCTATGATGAGCGCCACCGGAGTGGATGTCTTCGACAAGACGCTTCAGACCACGAACATCTGGCTCGACGAGATCATGGCCGAGATGGGCCCCGACCGGCAGCTTGCGTGGCACGTTCTCGGTTCCGTGCTTCGCGCCGTGCGCGACCGTGTCGGGCCGGATCTCGGAGCCCATCTGGGTTCGCAATTGCCGCTTCTCGTCCGCGGCGCCTATTACGACCGGTACCAGCCCTCGACGATCCCTGACAAGACACGGTCCCTCGATGAGTTCCTTCCGAAGATCGAGGCCGACCTGGAGTCCTTCCGCCCGGTGAATTCCGAAGACGCTTTCAGGGTCGTGTGCGGTGTCCTCGCCCGTCACGTGGACGGCGGCCAGATGGCCAAGATATTCGAGGCCCTGCCCGAAGAGATCAGGCGCGTGGCGGAGCCTCGGCCGAACGCCTGAGGCGGGGCCCCGGTCCGCGGGACCATCGAGAGGCGGCGCTGGAGCCCGGCTTCGCGCTACTCCTGCCCGGCGCGAAACCGCGCCACCCAGTCCTGGTTGGTGCCGTCGGCCAGTTTCCCGACGCCCGGCGTCACGCAGTCCGCCGCGGAGGCATCAAACCCCAGGCGGTCCAGAACCTCACGCAAGGTTCCGACGGGATCGGCGGACAGATCGTCATATGAAATGCGCAGCGGCTCGATTCCTTCGCGCACGAACCAGTCATTCCAGTCGCGGTCCCAGGCCGCCATTGTCTCGACACAGGCCCGGATCGCCTCACGGTCGTAACGCGGCTCGCCTTGGGGAGCCAGCCGCTCCAGTTCGGACCCGTCCGGCGCCACATGCCACAGGCCGGTCTGCTGGGCCTTGAGATAGGACACGGCCTGGTCGAGCTTGTCGGGGCGGGTCAGATGCACGAACAAGGTCGCTCCGAAAGCCCGTTCGAGGCGTTCGCGGTCGGACAGGTTTCCGGGATGGAGAACGGCCAGCTTCTCACGGAAGAACGCGAAGCCGTGCGCCTGCATGCGCAGCCCGAACATTCCGGTGCCGTTACGGCCCTTGTGCAGCGCCACAGCAAAGACCGCTTCCAGAACGTCACGCTCACTGGTCGTTTCGGCCGGCGCCATATCCAGCTCTTCCAGCCACTCCTCAAGCGAGATTCCGAAAAAGTAGGAAGCGGGTTTGCCGGCCAACCCGGTCGCTGTCAGCATATCGCACAGCAAGGTGCTGCCGCTGCGCGGCGACGTGCAGATGATATAGGAGTCGAACGTCGTTTCGTGCATCACGCACGCGCCATCTCGTCCACCGCCCGCGTGATCAGCTCGATGTCCTGTGGTCGCGAAAGCCGGTGGTCGCCGCCCGGAACCAGCGACAGCGTCACGTCGTCCGACGGCAGGTGCTCGACCAGCTTGAGCGCGTGCGCGGCCGGCACGTCGGGATCGGCCGTGCCCTGGATGACATGAACCGGGCAGTGGGTGTCGATCGGCCCGGTCATGACCCGGTTGGCGCGGCCGTCCTCGAACAGCGCGCGCGTATAGACATTCGGCTCGGGCGAATATTGCGACGCCTCCTCGAAAAAGCCCTTCGTCTTAAGGTCGCGCCGTTGCGCATCGGTCAGTTGCGGCTCCATCAGTTCGACCGTGAAGTCCGGCGCCGGCGCGATCAGCACCATGCCGGCGACGCGGCCCGTTTCGCCGGCGGCGCGCAGTTCGGCCGCCATCCTGAGCGCGATCCAGGCGCCCATCGACGAACCGACCAGCACCTGCGGCCCGTCCGAAAGGGCGCGAAAGACCGCGAGGCTCTCGGCCAGCCATTTCGAGATCGTGCCGTCGACGAATGCCCCGCCGGACAAGCCGTGGCCGGAATAGTCGTGGCGCAGATAGGCGCGGCCCGTATCCGCCGCCCAGGCGTCGAGCGCCTCGGCCTTGCTGCCGGCCATGTCGGAACGGAAGCCGCCCAGCCACACCGCGCCCGGCGCCTTGCCCCGCCGCCGCTTCCAGGCGATGCCCGCCCCCTCGAGGTCGAGAACGCCCGTCTCCACCTTGCCCATCATGCCTTCCAATCCGTCCGAAACAGCGAATTCGGGCCGTCGCGCATGGTCTTTTGCCCGTAATATGCTATTGACAGTTCACGTCGCGCACCAACATGACGCGGCACGGGAAACCATTTTCCCGACACAACCCCTATCGCGAACGGCTTAAGGAGAAAACGACCATTCGCAGACCATTCAAGGCGCCGCCCCCCGTCAAGGAGGGGCCCCGCTCCAATCTCGAAATCCGTGTCGCCAAGGTGCAACTCATCGACGAAAACGGTGGCAATCGCGGCGTCGTGTCGATCAACGACGCGCTGCTGGCGGCCGAGGAGGCGGGGCTCGACCTCGTCGAGATTTCCCCCAACGCCGATCCGCCCGTCTGCAAGATCCTCGATCTGGGCAAACTCAAATACGCCAACCAGAAGAAGGCGGCCGAGGCGCGCAAGCACCAGAAGACCATCGAGATCAAGGAGATCAAGATGCGTCCCAACATCGACACGCATGACTATGACGTGAAGATGAAGGCGGTGCGCCGCTTCTTCGAGGAAGGCGACAAGGTCAAGATCACGCTGCGCTTCCGCGGCCGCGAGATGGCGCATCTCGAACTCGGCATGCAGCTTCTCAACAAGGTGCGCGGCGAGGTCGAGCCGATCGCCAAGGTCGAGGCCGAGCCGAAGCTGGAAGGCCGCCAGATGATGATGGTGCTGGCGCCAAGGTAGCCGGGTCGTCGGGCCGGTGCGCGTCCTGTGTCACTTTGGACAGTACCGGCCCAGCCCTTTGCGCGATACGACACGCGAATGCCAGTCTCACACAATGCGATGCCGGCACCCGCCCCGGCCGGACCGAGGTCGGCCCTGCATCGCTTCCAGCGCGCCCGCCGTCTCGTTCTCGGCGGGCTGATCCTTTTCCTGTTCGCGATCTTCCTGTTCGTCCGATCCGCCCTGCCCGAAGCCGCTCATGAGGCCGTCGAGGCGATCGGGCTCGGCTTGATTGTCGTCGGCATCGGCGGCCGGCTGTGGTCGACGCTCTATGTCGGCGGGCGCAAGGCGGCCGAGATCGTGACGGCCGGTCCCTACTCCGTCACGCGCAATCCGCTCTACCTGTTCTCGACGGTCGCTTCCGTCGGGATCGGCGCCCAGATGGGGTCGGTCTCGACAGCGTTCCTGTTCGGCGCCCTTTGCGCGCTGGCATTCCACATCGTCATCCTGCGCGAGGAAAGGTTCCTGGCCGAGACCTTCGGCCGGCCCTACAGAGCCTATCTGGACCGCGTGCCGCGGTTCTGGCCACGCTTCCGTCTCTACCGCGACGAGGACACGGTCTCTTTCCGTCCGGACCGGCTGCGGCGCACCCTGATCGACGGGCTGGTCTTCTTCCTGGCCTTCCCGGCCTTCGAGATGATCGAGGTCTGGCAGGACGGCGGCGTCCTGCCGGTGCTGTTCAGGGTGCCCTGACGCCGCAGGCGGCCGCAGCCATGCCCCGTTGCGCAATGGCCACGACCTCTGTATAAGGCCGCGTTCCGAGCCGGCCGGCAGGGCATGCCGTGGCGGTTCACAATGCTGAAAAAGCTCACAAACAAGCGCTGGACCGAGCGAAGCGAGGCAAGCGCGACCGCGTCGGCCTTTCGGGCCGCCCATGCGGAGGCAGCGAGCGCGAGCGAGCTTGCCGTGAGCCAAACAAACGGAGAGCAAAATGCCCAAGATGAAGACGAAGTCTTCGGCCAAGAAGCGTTTCAAGATCACCGCGACCGGCAAGGTCAAGGTGGCCGCCATGGGCAAACGCCACGGCATGATCAAGCGCAGCAACAAGTTCATTCGCGACGCGCGCGGCATGATGGTTCTGGCCGAACCGGACGCCCGCAAGGTCGTGAAGAACTATCTGCCGAATGGCGGCGGCCTCTGAGCCGGTAGCCTGACAAAGCGTTTCAAGGAGATCATGACATGGCACGCGTCAAGAGAGGCGTCACCGCCCACGCAAAGCACAAGAAGGTCCTGAAGGCCGCCAAGGGCTTCTACGGCCGCCGCAAGAACACCATCCGCATCGCCAAGCAGGCGGTCGACAAGTCGCTGCAGTACCAGTATCGCGACCGCAAGAACCGCAAGCGCAACTTCCGCGCCCTGTGGATCCAGCGCATCAACGCCGCCGTGCGCGAGCACGGCCTGACCTATGGCCGTTTCATCGACGGGCTGAACAAGGCCGGCATCGAGATCGACCGCAAGGTGCTGTCCGACATGGCCATCCACGAGCCGCAGGCTTTCGGCGCGCTGGTGGCGAAGTCCAGGGCGGCGCTCGACTATCTCAAGGACACGACCCCGAACCAGTTTGAGAGCGCCGCGGCCTAGAGCATTTCCAGCCGGCGCGCAGCGCTCCGGCGTCCGGACAATGCGGCTAGGAGAGCCCAGCGCTTCCCAAGCCTTTGAAAATCTGATTTGGGAACCCGCGCTGGCCCGGCTGGCGCGGGTTTGTTTCGTTTCGCAACCGACATGAGCTGCAGTTTCGAATGACCGATATCGACACACTCGAGGCGGATCTCAACCGCGAGATCGCCGCCGCGCCCGACGAGGCGGCGCTTGAAACGGTGCGGGTCGCCGCGCTCGGCAAGAAGGGCTCGGTGTCCGAACTGATGAAGACGCTGGGCGCGATGAGCGCCGAGGAGCGCCAGGCGAACGGCCCCCTGCTCAACGGGCTCAAGGCGCGCATCGCCGAGGCGCTGTCGGCCCGCCGAGCCGAGCTGCGCGACGCGGCGATAGAGGCGCGGCTGGCGGCCGAGACGGTCGACGTCACGCTTCCGGTCCGGCCGGCGCCGGCCGAGCGGGGCCGCATCCATCCGATCAGCCAGGTGATCGACGAGATCGCCGCGATCTTCGGCGACATGGGCTTCGCCATCGCCGAAGGGCCGGACATCGAGACCGACTACTACAACTTCACCGCGCTCAATTTCCCGCCCGGCCATCCCGCGCGCGAGATGCACGACACCTTCTTCTTCAACGAGAAGGCGGATGGCGAGCGCATGCTCCTGCGCACCCACACCTCGCCGGTGCAGATCCGCACCATGGAGGCCCAGAAGCCGCCGATCCGGATCGTCATTCCCGGCAAGACCTACCGGCAGGATTCCGACGCCACCCACACGCCCATGTTCCACCAGCTCGAAGGGCTGGTCATCGACCGCACAGCCAATATCGCCAACATGAAATGGGTGCTGTCGGAGTTCTGCAAGGCCTTCTTCGAGGTGCCGTCGGTCAACATGCGCTTCAGGCCGAGCTTCTTTCCCTTCACCGAGCCGAGCCTCGAGGTCGACATCCAGTGCGACCGGTCGAAGCCGGGCGAGGTGCGCTTTGGCGAGGGCAGCGACTGGATGGAGATCCTCGGCTGCGGCATGGTGCATCCCAATGTGCTGCGCTTCGGCGGCATCGATCCGGACGAATATCAGGGCTTCGCCTGGGGCATGGGCATCGACCGCATCGCCACGCTGAAATATGGCATGCCGGACCTGCGCGACTACTTCGACGCCGACGTGCGCTGGCTGTCGCATTACGGCTTCCGCCCGCTCGACATGCCGACCCTGTTCGGCGGGTTGAGCACTTGATTTATTTGTGGCCACAATTAAATATGATGGCAGTGAATGGAGATCGAATGGGATGAGGCGAAGCGACGGGACGCGCTGAGCCGGCATGGCGTCGATTTCGCGGATGTGGCTTTGATCGACTTTCCATCGGCGATGACCACCGCTGACAATCGCCGCGACTACGGCGAACCGCGCTGGGTGACATACGGCATGATCGGCGAACGCCTGCATGTCGTCTGCTGGACAAGCCGAAACGGACGCATGCGCATTATCTCGTTCAGAAAGGCCAATGACCGTGAGCAGAAAATCTATGCCGCGACTTCCTGAGCACCTGCCCCCTCTGACGGACGAGGAGGGCGAAGTTCGCGAACTCAGCGCCGAGGATTTCAAGCACTTCCGTCCGATGAAGGAGGTGTTCCCCGAAATCGTTGAGGCGTTCGAGAAGATGCGAGGCCAGCGCGGTCCGCAGAAGACGCCGACCAAGGAGCGGATCGGTCTGCGTCTCGACCAGGAAGTGGTCGAGCACTTCCGCAAGACCGGGCCGGGGTGGCAGAGCAGAATCAATGATGTGCTGGTCAGGCACGTGAAGGGCAACCGGGCATAGCGCCCAGCGGGAGCAGCCGACGTGCCGACGCTTCTGGTCTGGCGGGGCTATAAGTTCCGCTTCTATGCGTTGGACATGGACGAGCCACCGCATGTGCATGTCGTGAAGGACGGCAAGTCGTTGAAGGTATGGCTGGAAAACATGGAGGTAGCCCGGAACAAGGGCTACACTGATCAGGAAGTTGCCCGGTTGCTCGCCGTCGTCGCGGAGCGCCGCAATGACTGGATAGGAGCCTGGAATGACTTCTTTGGCTTTTGAGACCGACGAGATGCGGCCGATCAGGGCATGGTGCACGCAAGAGGAGGTGCACGTCGCTTTGGCTGACGGGCGCTCTATAGCCACACCCCTCTGGTGGTACCCCTTCCTGTCCGGCCTGGATCAGCCGGCGCTGAATGACATCGAACTTATGTACGAAGGAATCTGGTGGCCTGCCGTTGATGAAGGCATCTCTGTGAAGAGCATGTTTCTTGGCATCAAGGCGCCCGGAGCAAAGAAACCGCGCAGAGCCGCCTAACAGGTATTGCGAACATGAAATTCACCCTCTCCTGGCTCAAGGACCATCTCGAGACCGACGCCTCGCTTGACCGGATCGTGGACACGCTGACCATGATCGGGCTCGAGGTCGAGTCGGTCGACGACAAAGCGGCGCTGAAGCCCTTCGTCATCGCGAAAGTGCTGACGGCCGACAAGCATCCCGACGCCGACAAGCTCCAGGTGCTGACCGTCGACACGGGCGATGGCCAGCCGGTGCAGGTGGTCTGCGGCGCGCCAAACGCGCGCGCCGGCCTCGTCGGCGCCTTCGCCGCGCCCGGCACCTATGTTCCCGGCATCGACACGACGCTCTCGGTCGGCACCATCAGGGGCGTGGAAAGCCGCGGCATGATGTGCTCGGAGCGCGAATTGCTGCTTTCCGACGATCACGAGGGCATCATCGACCTGGCCGGTGACGCGCCGGTCGGGACGCCGTTCGCCGCCTATGCCGGGCTCGACGATCCGGTCATCGAGATCGGCCTGACCCCGAACCGGCCCGACGCCACCGGCGTTTACGGCATCGCGCGCGATCTCGCCGCCGCCGGGCTCGGCACGCTCAGGGACGGCTCGGTCGAACCCGTGCCGGGCGAGGGCGAATGCCCCGTCAAGGTGACGATCGAGGACGCCAATCTCTGCCCCGGCTTCGCGCTTCGGCTGGTTCGCGGCGTGAAGAACGGCCCGTCGCCGAAATGGCTCCAGCGGCGCCTGATCGCCATCGGGCTGCGCCCCATCAACGCGCTGGTCGACATCACCAATTATATCACCTTCGATCGCGGCCGGCCGCTACATGTCTTCGACGCCGCCAAGGTGAAGGGCGACCTCGTCGTCCGGCCGGCCAGGGCGGGCGAAAAGGTGCTGGCGCTCGACACCTTCGAATATGAGCTGACGCCGGAGATGTGTGTGATCGCCGACGACAATGGCGTCGAATCCATCGCCGGCATCATGGGCGGCGAGCATTCCGGTTGCGACGAGGCGACCACCGACGTGCTGATCGAATCGGCGCTGTGGAACCCGCTGGTCACCGCCCGCACCGGCCGCGAGCTCGGCATCATCACCGATGCGCGCTACCGCTTCGAGCGCGGCGCCGATCCCGAATTCATGGTGCCTGGGCTGGAACTGGCCACCCGCATGGTCATGGAGATTTGCGGCGGCACGCCGAGCGAGACCGAGGTCGTCGGCTATCAGGGCCACGAGCCGAAGAAGGTGGTCTTCCCCGTGCTCGAGGTGAAGCGGCTCACCGGCCTCGACGTGCCGGGCGAGGAAAGCATCGCCATTCTCGACCGCCTCGGTTTCCGCTCGGCGACCGGCGGCGGCTATGTCCACGACATACTGGTGCCGTCCTGGCGGCCCGACATCGACGGCAAGGCCGACCTGGTGGAGGAGGTCATGCGCATCCACGGCGTCGACCGCATCGAGCCGAGCCCGCTGGAAAGCCACGGCGCCGTCAATGGCAGGATCCTGACCACGCTGCAGATCCGCACCCGCCATGCCAGGCGGGCGCTCGCCGTGCGCGGCATGATGGAGGCCGTCACCTGGTCGTTCATCCCGGCCGCCCATGCCGAGCTGTTCGGCGGCGGCCGGCCCGAGCTGAAGCTTGCCAATCCGATCGCGGCCGACATGTCCGACATGCGGCCCTCGCTGCTGCCGGGCCTGATCGCGGCCGCGCAGCGCAATGCCGATCGCGGCTTCGGCGATGTCGCCCTGTTCGAGGTCTCGGGCACCTATGAAGGCGACCGGCCGGACGACCAGCGCCGCGTGGCGGCCGGTGTGCGGCGCGGCACCGCCCGCATGGACGGTGCCGGCCGCCACTGGGCCGGCAATGCCGGACCCGTCGGCGTATGGGACGCCAAGGCCGACGCGCTTGCCGCCCTGGAAGCCTGCGGCGCGCCCGTCGACAAGCTGCAGGTGGAAGGCGGCGCGCCGGGCTGGTGGCATCCGGGCCGGTCGGGCCTCATCAAGCTCGGGCCGAAGACGGTGCTGGCCGCCTTCGGCGAGTTCCATCCGCGCACGCTGGAGGCGCTCGACGTCTCGGGCCCGCTCTGCGGCTTCGAGGTGATGATCGACGCCATTCCCGAACCCAAGGCCAAGCCGACGCGCACCAGGCCGCGGCTCGACCTGTCGCCCTTCCAGGCGGTCAGGCGCGACTTCGCCTTCGTGGTCGACCGCTCGGTGGCGGCCGGCGCGATCAGCCGCGCCGCGGCGGCCGCCGACCGGAAGCTGATCTCGGGCGTGTCGGTGTTCGACGTGTTCGAAGGCGAGGCGCTCGGCGCGGGCAGGAAGTCGGTGGCGATCGAGGTCTCCATCCAGCCGGTCGACAAGACGCTGACCGACGAGGATTTCGAGGCACTCGCCGGCCGCATCGTCGACAAAGTCCGCAAACAGACCGGCGGCGAGCTGAGGGGGTAGGCTCTACCGTCGCGGCGTCATCTTCCGGCTTCCCGCCGGCCAACATCGCGCGCGAGCATGTCGTGCCGGCACTTCCGGATGCCGGCAACGCCGCGCGCGGCTTGGCACGGCGCGAGGTTTGGGGCAAAGGACGGACAACACGAACGGGAGGTGTCCATGATCCGCTGGGGTATCCTGTCGACGGCCAAGATCGCGCGCGAGCATGTCGTGCCCGCACTTCTGGATGCCGACAACGCCACGCTTGCGGCCGTCGCCAGCCGCGACGGGGCAAGGGCGCGCGCCTTCGCCGACCGGTTCGGCGCGGCCCATGCGTTCAGCTCCTACGAGGCGATGCTGGCCTCGGACGCGGTCGATGCCGTCTACATCCCCTTGCCCACCGCCCAGCATGTCGAATGGGCGGTGAAGGCGGCCGACGCCGGCAAGCATGTGCTGGTGGAAAAGCCGCTCGCCCTCAAGGCGGCCGACATCGGGCCGGTGATCGCGGCGCGCGACCGCAACAAGGTCGTGGTCTCGGAGGCCTTCATGGTCTTCTACCATCCGCAATGGCGCAAGGTGCGCGATCTGGTCGCCGAAGGCGCGATCGGCCGGCTGAGGCATGTGCAGGGCGCCTTCACCTATCACAATGTCGATCCGGCCAATATGCGCAACCGGCCCGAGCTCGGCGGCGGCGGGCTTTTCGACATCGGCGTCTATCCGACGGTCGCCACCCGCCTTTCGACCGGCGTGGAGCCTGTGCGCATTCACGCGCGCGTCGACCGAGACCCGGATTTCGGCACGGACATCTATGCCTCGGTCAAGGCCGATTTCGAGGCGTTCGAGCTGAGCTTCTACGTCTCGACCCAGATGGCGGCGCGGCAGGTCATGGCCTTCCACGGCGACGCGGGCTGGATCGAGGTGACGACCCCCTTCAACGCGCGCATCTATGGCGACGACGCCATCACCCTGTGGAACCGCGAGCACACGCAGGGCACGGTCTTCCGCTTTCCCGACACGCGCCAGTACCGGCTGCAGATCGAGGCCTTCGGCCGGCGCGTCGCCGGCGGGGACGAGCCGGTGTTTTCGCTGGAGGACTCGGTGAAAAACCAGCGCATGATCGACGCGATCTTCTCATCGGGCGAGACCGGCGACTGGGAAGCAGTATAGGCTTCCCGCCCGCTCTGTGCCTGGAAGCGCTGCCGGCCCGAACGCCGGCGCAAGCCGGCCGATCGCCGCCTGTCACACAGCTGTTCAATCGGGAGATTACGCCAACGGCTCCGGGCGTACCCGTCAGCGCCCGTGCATCTCACGCCAGCAACCTGATTTCGAGCATTCGAGAGCTAGGCTCCACGCAACTATTCGGTGGTGATCGAAGCCGGGCTGGCGAAGACACCGCAAATCTCCGACGCGTTCATCAGCCCCCAACCGAACACATTATCCCTGCCGGGCTCGCCGATATCCGCCGCGGCCGCGAAAAGCTTCCGTTTGATGTCGTCGAGCCTGATTTCCGGATCGGTCGCCTTCATGAGCGCCACCGCGGCTGTGACATAGGGGGCCGCGAAGGAGGTGCCCGTCTTGGGCCTCGCGCCGCGAATCGATGCGGCCGTCCAGATCTCCACGCCTGGGGCGGCGATGTCGACATGCTCGCCCTGCACTGCCCGGCGGTAGACGCGCTGGCGGCGGTCGACCGCGGTGACGGCGAGCACCCCTGGATAGGCGGCGGGATATACAGGCTTGGCGCGCGGACCCTCGTTGCCAACGGCAGCCACGAGAACGGTATTGTGATCGGCAACCGCCTGGCCAATCGCGCGGCGCAACACGTCATTGGCCTCGCCCGCAAGGCTCATATTGATGACCGACACTTGTTGGCTCAGCAGATGGTCAATGGCAACAATGAGATGGAAAGCTTCGGCACGATCGCTGTCACGGCCTGCGCGGAAGAAGGCATCGACGGCGAAGAGTCCCGCCTCCCCGAGGAGCCCGGGCGTGCGGCTCGACGAGGCGCCAACGAGCAGCGCCGCGACCGCCGTGCCGTGCTGGCGGCCTGATTGCGGGTCTTCCTCGTCTCCGATCCGCTTGACTTCGAGAGCGGTGCCGGAAAACACCTCGTGATCCGGATTGATCCCCGTGTCGATCATACCGATGCGGACCGGGCTACGGCAGCCATTGGCGCTGCGCGCCTGATCCGTCGGCCAACCGATCAGTTCACGGGGCCAGCAGCCGCGTCCCTCGCAGTCGCTCCCGCCATCCGCATCCTGGCTCGGCTGATAGTAATGATTGAAGTCCACCTGTGCGGTGGCGTTCAGAGACCTTATCTCGTCCCGGGCCGCCTCGAGGCTCGTTGCCGCCGGTATCTCGAGCTTTACGACTGTCCCATCCAGAACAGGCAAGGCGATCTCTTCGAGCAGTTCGTACCCACGCGTCTGAAGCATCGCGAGATTGTCTCCGGACAGCCCCAAGGCAATGATCTCGCGCTCGGCCATCGGCGGGATTTGCACCGCGGGCGCTGCTCGGCGGGGTCGCGAGGGACGAAACGCACCCCTGAAGGGCCTGAACAACTGACGCAGGATGCGCGGCGGCCGGCCACCGACGGACGGGGGCGCGCTCCCCCCGCCGCCGCTGTAGCCACCACCACCGCCATCGTCGCCATCATCTCCGCCACCGTCATCACCATCATCGGCCAGAGCCGGGGTCGCGAAGAGATACGGCTCAGTGCCGGGTCCGGGCAGGACGGCAAGACCAGCCAGCAGCAGTACCGCGGCTTTGAAAGCCATTCGTATCGAGCTCGCGCATCGCTTCTTCATCCCGTGGCTCCGCATGCTGGTCGATCTCGTCCCCGCCGCTCAACTATCCGCTGCCCTGCGCTGGAAACGGGCGAAGTGCTAATCTATTCCTTCCTCACCGAAATTCACGCGAGACCACGACACGATGATGGCAGCCGAGCACGATGTCGGCCATCGACTGATCGCGCTGCTACCGAACATGCGGCGGTTTGCCCTGTCCCTGGCGCGCAAGCCCGACCTCGCGGACGACCTGGTGCAGCAGGCCTGCGAACGCGCCCTGGCGCATGCGGCAAGCTTCCAGCCAGGCACCCGTTTCGATGCCTGGATGTTCCGCATCATTCGCAATCTCTGGATCGACCGCGTCAGGCGGGACAGGACTGCCGGGCCGCGGGAAGATATCGAGGAGCGGCGCGATCTGGTGGGAGACGACGGCGAGCGCACCATGGAAGCCAGGCTGACGCTTGCGAGCGTGAGCGAAGCCATGGAGCTTCTGCCCGAGGACCAACGGGAACTGGTCGTGCTCGTCTGCGTGGAAGACCTTTCCTACCGCGAGGCGGCCGAGGTTCTCGGCGTCCCGATAGGAACGATAATGAGCCGACTTGCCCGCGCGCGAAAGAAACTGGCGGAACTCACGGGAATAACCGCTGGCTCGGCCCGTTTCCCGGCGGCGAAGGAGTAGGCGGATGGCGACACGATTCGACGACGAGACATTGATGGCGTTCGCCGACGGCGAACTGGACGAGGCCACGGCGGCTGCCGTCGAGGAAGCCATCGGCGATGACGACACTCTTATGGCTCGCGTCGAGATGTTCATGGAGACCCGTGCGCGCGCCAGAGCGGAATTGAAGCCCACCTCAGAAGAACCTGTCCCGGCCGCGCTGGAAGCCGCCGTTCGGGAGATGGTCGAGTCGTCCCGCAAGGCCTCGGTCGCCGCGGCGGATAGTCCAACGGGAAGGGTCTTGCCTATCGACGCGGCACGCCGGAAACGCGGCTTGCTCCAGGCCGGAACATGGCAGTTGCCCCTTGCCGCCTCCCTCGCGACCGCGATCGCCGCAGGCGTGATCGGCTATCAGCTCGGCAGCGGGAACGGACCTTTCGCACCACGGTTGGTGAACGCCTCGCGGACCGACATCGAGGAGGCGCTGCGGACGCTCGAATCCGGCCAGGAACGCCGCTTGCCCGGCGACGGCCGCATCCGGATCGTGGCGTCCTTCAGGGACAACAATGAAACCCTCTGCCGCGAATACGAAGTCGATCCGGTGAGCGGGAATTCGCTGGTCGCGGTGTCGTGCCGCGAGGGCGACAGTTGGGAAACGAGATTCGCGGTGGCGGCGCCGGCCGGCGCGGAAGGCTACGCCCCGGCTTCGTCGATGGATGCTCTCGAAGCCTATCTCTCCGCAATCGAGGCCGGCCCACCGCTCTCGGAGGAGGAGGAGGCCGAAGCGCTGGCCGGGGTTCGCTAGGCGCTTCGCAGGGCGGATCTCCCGACATCGGTAGCCAGACCGTTTTCCAGGAATTGCTCGACCAGCCGGCTGACGTCGGCAGCGATCGTTTCTGGCGGGATGTCCGGATAGGCTTCGCACAAGCCGGCCGCGATTTCTCCGGTCGAGACGGGATGCTTCATCAGCTCCCAGATGGCCCTTCCCAGGGGATCGAGGGCGAAAATCCCGCCGCCGGTCTGGTCTGCCAGGAAAGCGGAACCATCCATCTGCCGCACCGTCACGTGCCTGCGGCGACAAATGATCTTCTCCACCAGCGCCGCGGCTTGTCTCCCTTCCAGTTCCACCCCTGCCACCCGGCTGATATCCGGCGAGGCGATCTGTAGCCGCGGCCACGGTTCCACCAGGGCCTGACTTCCGAAAGCCGCTTCGAGAAATGATACTGCCTTGCCGAGGCCTGAGTAGCGCAGGAGGTAGGCGGGGCACTGGTCGGTCAGCGCCTCGATACGGTCGAGAATGACTGCCGGCGGCGCGGCCGTGCCGAAGTTCTGAAGAAGCAGGATGCGCATCGCATCGGCCCTGCGGACGGCGAAAAGCCGCGGCTCGCGATGTCTAGCGTCGCGCTCCAGAAACAGAAAGGCGCCGATCCCGAACCGCTCGCCGAAGCGGCATCGGCTCCGCGAAGGAAGCTGCAAATATCGGTAGTAGCCGTCGTCCGGTCCGGCGTTGCGCCAGGCCGAAAGGCGAAACTTGATCCCGAGGGATAGCGGGATAGGAAGCCGCAGTCGCGGAGCGACCCCGGATGCAATCGCCGATATGTGAGCGCCGTTGCAGTCGAGCGGTAGAATGTCTTCGGCAATGAGCCTATGGCCCTGGAAGGCCAAGGCAGCGGCCAGAGTGCTCTTCCCGGCGCGATGGGTGCTCGGAAAAACAACCGCCTGTCCCCCGAACGTCACGGCGCCTGCGTGCAGGGCGAGAAGGTCGGAATCATCCTCCACCAGGCAATTGAGCAGGCTCGCCACCAGACTGCACGCAGCGCTCACCGCGCTCGGTTCCCCCCGTGGCACACGGCCGGGCTGCTCGATTTGGAAGCCGTCGCCCTGGCCGCGGATGCCGATCTCCGGGTCGCCCTCGGACTCGGAGACTTTCCGCAGAGACCAGCCCTCCGTGACGGTGCGAAGCACGTGCAGTACTTCAGCTGCCTCGTCAAAGCGGAGGGTCTTTCCCAGGAAGCCGCAACGCACCAGCATTTTAGAGCCGTTGGTTCGTTGAAGGCAGCCGAACGAGAGGTCCGGCTGCCGATTGCATTTTCCCCATGGGGCCGGTTACAGGCCGAGCGCGCGCCCCAGGTTGCGGCCGATACCGCGCAGGCCGCGTCCGAACGAGCCGAAGGACGCACCGCCCCGGTGGCCGCGCCCGCCCGATCCGCGGCCTCCGAAACCGCCGCCCGAGCCGCCCCGGCCGCCAGAGCCCGCGCCACCGCCAGAGCCTCCGCCACCGCCACCGCCAGAGCCTCCGCCTCCACCGCCCGAGCCGCCACCACCGGAGCCGCCTGATGCCCGTGCCTGGCTGACCTGCAGCAGGACGGGGGCCGAATAGGCGGCGGCTGCAAAGAGGCCGATCTGCCTCAGTGCATGGCGCCGTCCGATGGCCAGGTCGGCGCTCGCCGATTCGCGGTCTGTCTTGTCGTGTCTCATTGCTACCTCCATTGGTTGCTTCATGAGAGGCCGAGACGAAGCGGTTTGTCGCCAAGGACGAGTGGCCGCATCGGCCTCGTCCTGCCAAACGGGCGATCCGGCATCTTATTCCATTGCTCTTCTTCAGTGCCTGAGCCTTCGGGCGACGCCCCGCTTGGCTGAACGGCGTCGGGGGAACCGGAACAAGAAGCGGCGGCGGAGAAAGCTCCGCCGCCGCTTCCTTTTGAAGGGGGCGGCACTCGCGCCGCCCGCACCACCTATTCGGGCTTGCGGAAGAGCTGGATGCCCCAGGCGAGATGGCCGGCGTCGGCCGCCTTGACCCAGTTCTCCAGCCCGACGGCCATCTTGTCGAGATATTCGGCTGACGCGCCCGACTGGCGCAGCTTGTCGTAATTGGCGATCAGTTCCTCGCGCACGCGGGCGTAATGGGTGCGCAGCTGGTGGGTCATCTCGCGCTGCTCGACCGTCACGAAGCCGAGCGCCTCGGCAGTCTCGCGGTAGAAGCGCATCGAGCCCAGCGAGCTGAGCTGCAGGCGGTCATAGACCGGCTGGAGCACGCCGTCGGGCACGTCGTCGGCCTGCATCGGATCGGTGAAGACGAAGTAGCCGCCCGGCTTGAGCACCCGCCAGACCTCCGACAGCACCTTGCGGCGCTGGTCGGAATGCAGGATCGCGTCCTGGCTCCAGACCACGTCGTGGCTGGCGTCGGGCTCGGGAATGTCCTCGAACACGCCGTGGACGACGCGGATGCGGTCGGCGAAGCCCTGCTGGCGGTTGCGCAGCCGGTTGGTGTCGTTCTGGACCTGCGAGATGTTGAGGCAGGTGGCCGTGCCGCCATGTTTTGCCAGCACGCGGCGCATCGCCCCGCCATAGCCCGCGCCGATGTCGAGGATGCGGCAGTCGGGGCCGAGGCTGGGCACGGTGTCCATCATTCTGTCCACCGTCGCGTTCCCCCCCTCGCGAATATCACGTGTCTCGTCGTAGCAGCCGATATGGAGGTCTTGGCCGCCCCAAACAGTCGAATAGAACGTGTCCGCGTCGTCGCTGTCATAGTAGTCCTCGGCGACATCGCGGCTGTCCGTCTCGCCGACCTCGCGCGATCCGCCGCCCCAGCGCACGACATGCAGCGTAGATTTCTCGGCGACGTGGATGAAGAAGTCCGGTTCCTCTTCGGCATAGGTCTCCTGGAAATCGCCATAGGTACGGACGCGCTGGAAGCCGGCCTCGGACAGGAGCCGGCGGACATAGTTCTTCCGGATCGGACACAGGTTCAGTGTGTAGTCCGACCCGTCGGGAAAGCTGTATTTGAAGCGTACGAGGCCCTCGTCGATATGCTCAGGCTCGGCCGTGACCTTGTCCCCGACATAGTAGAACTTGTGTTTCGAGGAATAGCCGTGGTCGAGAATCGAATCGTAGTTGCGCTGGTCGAGGATCAGGATGCCGTCGTGTTTCAGCGCAGCGTAGAATTCGGCTAGGGCGCGGCGGCGGTCGCTCTCGGTGTGCAGATGGGTGAACGAATTGCCCAGACAGATGATCGCATCATACTTGCCCTGGATATCGCGGTTAAGCCAGCGCCAGTCGGCCTGGACGGACTTGAGGATGAGGCCGCGCGACTGAGCGTTCTCGAAGGCCTTGGCCAGCATGGCGGCCGAACCGTCGGCCGAGGTGACGTTGAAGCCAGCCTCGTTCAACCGCACCGAATGGAAGCCGGTGCCGGTCGCCACGTCGAGTACCGTCCCCTTGCCGCGAGCGCGCAGTATATCGATAAAGAACTGACCTTCACTCTCGGCACGCGCGGTCCAGTTGATAAGTTCATCCCACTTCTCAACGAAGGACATCACATACTCGCCACGATAGTGGTCGGTCTCGCGGTCGGCGAGCGGATCGTCGCCATAAATCTGCTCCTGTAGTTCGAGTTCGGCGTTGGATCGGGCCAGTTCTGATTGAGTCATGTTCGTCTCCGTTCCTTCGTTTGCGCGGAAGCCGGCGGCCTCCGCTCGAACGACGTGCCAATCCCCTCAACGGAATCGCTGCGCCGAATCGGCTTCTTCCCGCATTGCGGCATTCTCAATGATGCCGCGCGGATTAGCCGGCGCGTTCAACACTCACGAAAGGACGGAGCGACGAGGGCATGCGCCGGACGGCCGCTACAAGCATCCTGGGCGGACGCGATCCCGAAACGGGACGGGTTGCGGCTTGACTTGATCGCGCTAACCTACCGGCCCCAGATCGCATTGCAAGGCTGCGCTGCGGATTCGTGCCGGCGATTCCGCCTGCGTGACGCCAAGGTCCGGTAAATCTTGAGGAAATTACCTGAAGGCGAGCCTCTTGATGCCAGGTCTCGTTTCACGGTCGCAGAACGGGCGCCGAAACCTGCGTCTGGCGGTGGAAGGTATGCCAGACGACACCGACATCGGTCCCGACAATCGGCACTCGGCATAAAAGGGACGGACTCACGGCTTGCAGCCGAAAATGCCCCTTCTTATATAGCCGCCAACGCCGCGACCGGTTTCCACGGGGATAGTCGGCGCGGACGCAACATACTTGACTAGGGGCTGACAACGGAACGCCGCAAAGGGTCCGGACAGCTGCTTTATGGAGAAGAAATCATGGCCAAAGTTATCGGTATCGATCTGGGTACGACGAATTCCTGCGTTGCCGTCATGGACGGCAAGGATGCCAAAGTGATCGAGAATGCGGAGGGCGCGCGCACGACGCCCTCAATCGTTGCGTTTACCGATTCCGATGAGCGGCTCGTCGGCCAGCCCGCGAAGCGCCAGGCGGTTACCAATCCCGAAAATACACTTTTTGCGATCAAGCGCCTGATCGGTCGACGCTATGACGACCCGGTGACCGAGAAGGATAAGAAGCTCGTTCCTTATCGGATCGTGAAGGGTGACAATGGCGACGCCTGGGTCGAATCGCAGGGCAAGAAATACTCGCCCTCGCAGATTTCGGCGATGGTTCTCCAGAAGATGAAGGAAACGGCCGAATCCTATCTCGGCGAGAAAGTTGAAAAAGCCGTCATCACCGTTCCCGCCTACTTCAACGACGCCCAGCGTCAGGCCACTAAGGACGCCGGCAAGATCGCTGGCCTTGAGGTGTTGAGAATAATCAATGAGCCGACCGCGGCGGCACTCGCTTACGGCCTCGACAAGAAGGATGGCAAAACGATTGCGGTCTACGATCTCGGCGGCGGCACATTCGACATCTCGATCCTCGAGATCGGCGATGGTGTGTTTGAGGTGAAATCGACCAATGGCGACACTTTCCTCGGTGGCGAAGATTTCGACATGCGCCTGGTCGGCTACCTAGCTGACGAGTTCAAGAAGGAACAGGGCATCGATCTACGCCAGGACAAGCTGGCTCTGCAGCGCCTCAAGGAGGCGGCCGAGAAAGCCAAAATCGAGCTGTCCGCGTCCGCACAGACCGAGGTCAACCTGCCCTTCATCACGGCTGACCAGTCAGGCCCGAAACATCTGACGATGAAGCTTACACGTGCCAAATTCGAAAGCTTGGTGGAAGATCTTGTCCAGCGCACAATCGACCCCTGCAAGGCTGCGCTCAAGGATGCGGGTCTGAACGCGGGAGAGATTGACGAGGTAGTGCTGGTCGGCGGCATGACGCGCATGCCCAAGATCCAAGAGATCGTGAAGAATTTCTTTGGCAAGGACCCGCACAAGGGCGTCAACCCCGATGAGGTCGTGGCCATGGGCGCCGCGATCCAGGCTGGTGTGCTGCAGGGCGATGTCAAGGATGTGCTGCTACTCGACGTGACCCCGCTTTCACTCGGCATAGAGACACTGGGTGGGGTGTTTACCCGCCTTATCGAGCGCAACACGACGATCCCGACCAAGAAGTCGCAAACCTTTTCGACCGCAGAGGACAATCAGTCGGCGGTGACGATCCGGGTCTTCCAAGGCGAGCGCGAGATGGCGGCCGATAACAAGCTACTCGGCCAATTCGACTTGGTGGGCATTCCGCCCGCGCCGCGCGGGGTGCCGCAGATCGAGGTTACCTTTGATATTGACGCCAACGGCATCGTCAACGTCTCAGCCAAGGACAAGGGCACCGGCAAGGAACATCAGATCCGGATTCAAGCCTCGGGTGGACTGTCGGACGAGGACATCGAGAAGATGGTCAAGGATGCTGAGGCGAACGCAGAGACCGACAAGAAGCGCCGCAAGCTGGTGGAAGCCAGAAACCAAGCTGAATCGCTGATCCATTCATCAGAGAAATCGCTCGCCGACTATGGTGACAAGGTTTCAGAAGGAGACCGGACCGCCATTTCCGATGCGATCTCCGCGCTGAGGACAGCGACCGAGAGCGAGGATGCCGAGGAGATTGAGGCCAAGATGCAGACGCTCGCCGAAGTCTCCATGAAACTCGGTCAGGCTATGTATGAGGCTAATCAGGCCGAGGCGGCGGAAGCCGACGCCAAGGCGGATGCCGGGAAGTCGGGCGAGGACGTGGTCGATGCCGATTTCGAGGAGATCGACGACGACGATAAGAAGAAGTCCGCCTGACGGCAGTTTCTTCATAAGGTCTATCGAAGGCCCGGCGCGAGCCGGGCCTTCGCTTTTTCTGATGCTACTATGCCATATCCTATTAGCCTCGTTTACCAAGCCCGCAATCGGCAGGGGCGACATGATGGAGCTGCTGCTAAACTGAGGTTGGGGTGCCTTCGGTTGCCGAAGGCGTTGGACGCAGAGGGCGGGGAAGAATGCATTTTCGCATTCTCGAAACATGGCGACTAACAGCCGCTTTGCTGGTGATGATCTGGCATTTCCTGCGCTACGCGCCGACAGGTGCCGAAGCAGCGAGCGCCGCGCTCTATCGGCTCCTGCCATTGATGGAGATGTTCCTGATGATCTCCGGCTTCTTGATCATGATGCGCTATGCGGACACGCTGCTGACGTCGCGCGGATCGCTGATGCGCTTCCTGGTGCGACGCGTGGCGCGGCTCTACCCTCTCTATCTGGCCACTCTTGCTTTTTTCGCGGTGATCGGGCTTCTGATCCATCTCGGCTTCGGTCAGTCAAACTGGCCTGGTCGATATGATTTCTCGCTCCTGCCGGCCAATATCCTGCTGATCCAAGGATGGGGTGTATCGGAGCATCTTACCTTCAATTATGTCGCCTGGACCCTTTCAGCGGAATGGTTCTGCTATCTGCTCTTCCCGGTAGTGGTACTTGTGGCGCGCCGGTGGGGCATCGGCGGTCTGGTGATGTTAGCCTTTATCACCATCAGTGGGCTGGAAGTCGCCACGACAACCGGCATCATCCCGTTCCATTCATGGATGAAGGCCGATACCTGGGGCGCCTACCGGGCCTTCGCGGACTTCGTCATCGGAGCCGGTATCGCGCTCGCGGTAACGAGGACGCCCCCTATACGCATCGGCCGCTTTGCGCCTTGGCTTTCCATGACATTGGCGTTGGTAGCCATGCAAGCCGAACTCGGCGACTATCTGGTCCTGATGCTGCTAGCACTATCAATCTGGCTGGCAGCGAAGGCCGAGAAGACCAATCCGGATTCGACAGTCTTCCTAGCGCCGCTGGCGCCAGTCGGACGGGTCTCGTTCGGGATCTATTTGATCCACCCCGTGGTCGAGACGGTAATGTTCTCGATCATCTGGAAGATGGCGCTCGAACCGACGGATATCATCGGATTCTACGTCTATTGGGTTCTGCCTATGGCCATGACTGTGCTGCTTGCGGTGGCGTCCGAACGCTGGTTTGAGGCGCCGCTGGCAAGGCGTATCGGTGCGCGCTTCGACGCGGCAACGTTGATGCGCAGTGTCGATCGGTCGGCTGTCTGAGTTGCGGCCGTTCCTGCTGAAAGCCGGATTTTTGCCTTAAAGCACGGCCCATGGCCACTCACCTATGGCATTATCGGCGCACTGCACCTAAATCGGGCCTTGAATCAGACGGGCCAGTCGGCCCGACCGGACGCGACCTCTCCAGGGAACCCTATGAAGGCTGACCTCTACGAACTGCTCGGCGTTGCCAAGACGGCTGACGACAAGGAGCTCAAGAGCGCGTTTCGCAAAATGGCCATGCAGTTCCACCCGGATCGCAATCCAGGCGACCATGCCTGCGAACAGAAGTTCAAGGAGATCAATCAGGCCTACGAGGTTTTGAAGGATCCTCAGAAGCGCGCGGCTTATGACCGCTTCGGGCACGCAGCCTTCGAACAAGGCGGGGTCGGCGCTGGTGGGTTCGGCGGCGGCGGCTTCTCCGACATCTTCGAGGACATCTTCGGCGAGATGATGGGCGGCGGACGACGGCGCTCGACCGGCGGCCGCGAAAGGGGTGGCGACCTCCGATACAACATGGAAATCACGTTGGGTGAGGCTTTTACCGGCAAGACCGCGCAGATCCGCGTCCCGACTTCAGTATCGTGCGACGACTGCTCGGGTACGGGCGCAAAACCGGGCACGCAGCCGACAAGTTGCCCGCTGTGCTCCGGCTCCGGGCGCGTGCGCGCAAGCCAGGGCTTCTTCTCGATCGAGCGTACCTGTCCGCAGTGTCAGGGGCGTGGTCAGACTATCAAGGATCCCTGCCCGAAGTGCTCGGGTGCCGGCAGGGTCATGGAGGAGCGCTCGCTCTCGGTGAACATCCCTTCCGGCATTGAGGATGGCACCCGTATCCGGCTGGCCGGCGAAGGCGAGGCAGGACTTCGCGGTGGCCCATCTGGCGATCTTTACATTTTCCTGTCGCTCAAGCCGCACGAATTCTTCCAGCGCGACGGCGCCGACCTCTATTGCAAGGTGCCGATCTCTATGACCTCGGCTGCGCTCGGCGGGTCATTCGAAGTGACGACGCTCGACGGCACGCAGGCCCGGGTCAAGGTGCCCGAAGGCACTCAGCATGGCAGACAGTTCAGGCTCAAGGGCAAGGGAATGCCGGTGCTGCGTCAGCCGCAGGTGGGCGACCTCTACATACAGGTCGCGGTCGAGACGCCGCAGAATCTCAGCCGTCGCCAGCGTGAGTTGCTGGAGGAATTCGAGAAGCTCTCGTCCAAGGAAAATTCGCCTCAATCGAGTGGCTTCTTTTCGCGGATGAAGGAGTTCTTCGAGTCGTTCGGCGAATGATGCTGGAAATGGAACCGTGACGCCTCGCCGGCGTATCGTGTAGACAAGGTCGGACACCGGGAACGGAAGGGAAATCAGATGGCCCAGACTCAGCGCGCCCGGCGGTCGCTAGCTTCGCGATTCGACGAGGAACTGCGCTTCTTCAAGGGCTGGATCGACAAGCCCAAGGCCGTGGGAGCAATTATTCCTACAAGCGCCATAACAGCTCGGCGCATGGCGTCCGTAATCGACGTTTCTTCGAGGTTGCCGGTGCTGGAACTCGGCGCAGGCACTGGCGTGATCACCAAAGCGATCCTGGCGACCGGCCTGAAGCCGTCAAACCTTTATGCGGTCGAGTATTCAGAGGAGTTTGTCACTCACCTGCGCGAGACCTACCCCACCGTCAACGTGATACGGGGCGACGCCTTCGATCTGGACGAGACGCTTAGTGACGCGCCCGCGCTAACCTTCGATTCGGTTATCTCGGCCGTGCCACTGCTCAGCTTTCCGGTCGAACAGCGAATTGCCTATGTCGAGGATCTGCTGACGCGCATACCCGCAGGCCGTCCGGTTGTCCAGATCACCTACGGACCCAGATCCCCCGTGCCGCCATTGCGCGGCAACTATTCCGTCGAGCATTTTGATTTCGTACTTCGCAATATTCCTCCAGCGCAATTGTGGGTCTATCGCCGCGGACGCCCGTCCTGAGGCTTGCGCAGCGCCGCTCTGCGGGCTAGGCGCATGCTAGGGAGAGCCTGATGGTGACGCCGAAAATCCTCGTCTTCGCGGGGTCGATCCGCACGGGAGCGTATAGCGGAAGGACCGCCGACATCGCCCAGGCCGAGCTTGCCCGATTGGGAGCGGAGGTAACCCGTATCTCTCTCGCCGAATATCCGCTGCCAATCATGGACCAGGACCTGGAACAGGAGCAAGGCATTCCGGATAATGCCGTAAAGCTCGCCCGGCTCTTCGCCGCTCACGACGCACTTTTGATCTGTACGCCGGAATACAACGGCTCTATCCCGCCGCTAGTGAAGAACACGATTGACTGGGTCAGCCGCGTGCACAGGGACGGCGGCAAGGCAATCCGTCCATATGCGGGCCGCGTGGCAGGTATCTGCTCATCCTCGGAAGGGCACTTTGCCGGGATTCGCAGCGCCAACCATCTGCGTGCCGTTCTCTCGCACATTCAGATGGAAGTCATCGCACCACAGCTCTCCGTACCCAATGGACCGGAGGCATTCGACGAGGGTGGCGGTTTCGTGTCCGACAAACTTCGGAAAGGCATGGCGCGGCTGTGCCGCACGCTGATCGAGCATGCTGGTTTGCTTTCAACGAGAACTGAGCCATGAAGCAGTATATCGACATGCGAAACCGTCTGATCGTCGGGTTGGACCTCCCTTCCGTCGCAGAGGCGGAGAAGGCGGTGCGCGATCTCGAAGACACTGTGAACTTCTACAAGATCGGCTACCGGCTGGCATATGCGGGCGGCTTGGATTTCGCGCGCGACCTAGTGGCGAATGGTGCTAAAGTATTTCTCGATCTCAAGCTGCTCGACATCGACAACACGGTGGCACAAGGTGTCGAAAGCCTCGTCCGGATCGGGGCAACCATGTTGACCATCCACGCCTACCCGAAGGCGATGCACGCGGCGGCAGCGGCGGCGCGAGGTTCCAGCCTCTGCCTGCTTGGCGTCACGGTGCTGACTTCTATGGACGATCCGGACCTTGTCGAGGCTGGGTACGCTCTAAGCGCTGAGAATCTGGTGCGCCGCCGTGCCGATCAGGCGCGAACGGCGGGCATGGGTGGCGTCGTCTGCGCCGCTACGGAAGCCGGCATGGTGCGAAACGTTCTCGGGCCGGGCATGGCGGTGGTCACGCCGGGTATCAGGCCTGCTGGGTTGGATCATGGTGACCAGAAGCGCGTGATGACACCTGCGCGGGCACTCAATGCCGGCGCGTCGCATCTCGTGGTGGCAAGGCCGATCGTCGCCGCGCCGGACCGGAAAGCGGCAGCGGAAGCGATCCTGGCGGAGATGCGTAACGCCTAATGTAGTTCGCGGAGGAAGTGCCATGCCCAAGGGATACTGGATCGCCCATGTCGATGTGCATGACGCAGAACGTTACAAGGACTATGTGGCCACGGCAAAACCCGCATTCGAGCGCTTCGGCGCCAAGTTCCTTGCCCGTGGTGGTGACTGGGAAGCGATGGAAGGCAGGGGTCGGGCGCGCAACGTCGTGATCGAGTTTCCCTCCGCGCAGGCCGCAAAGGAATGTTACAATTCGGCTGAGTACCAGGCCGCGAAGGCGATCAGGACGACTGTGGCCGATGCCGAGATGGTGATCGTGGAAGGGATCGAGGACTGACGTACGGATACAAGGCGCCGTCCGGCTATCTCATGCGTCGATTTCGTGCGGGAGACGCCGGGCCGCTTGCCGAACTGGAGACGCGGGCTGCGGCGGTCTTCTCCGAGTATGGCTATCCGGGGATCGCGGCCGAACCGGCCCGGACCGAGATTGCCTTTGAGGCGCTCGGGTTCGGAGGAGTCATACTCGTAGCCGAAACGCAAAGCGGAATACCAGCGGGTTTCGCGGCCGCCGGCGATGAAGGCGGTGTATTCTGGTTGCGTGAGATGTCGGTCGATCCGGGGCACAGAAGAAATGGGCTCGGGTCGGCATTGCTCAACGCCATCCTCGAAGAGGCTGGCCGGCACTCTTGCCGGGCAGTTGCGCTTTCGACCTTTCGAGACCTACCCTTCAACGCGCCGTTCTATGCTCGCCACGGCTTTAAGATCGCCGACGAAGAGGGCGTCCCAGCGATGCTGCGGACGCGAATGCAGACGGAGATGCCGCCGGGCGTCGATCCCCAGACACGGGTACTGATGATGCGGCATCTGTAGCCGGCAGCTACGAAACCTCTCCGGCCTTGAGGATTTCGGGAACGATTTGGACCAAAGTGTCGTTAGGAGACGTATTGCGCCGCAGCATCATAGTGATAGTTTCACATCATAATCGTCCGGCCGCGCCGGGGAGGACATGCGCGATCCGGTTGCTCTTTCGGCAGGGGTCGCCACTTGTTCTACCATCTATATGAAATCAATCATGCCGTCATGCAGCCCTACCGGGCGCTGGCCGACACGACGCGACTCTTCTTCACAAATCCGCTCAATCCGCTTTCGCACACGCCTTGGGGGCGATCGGCGGCGGCAAGCGCGGAGTTGTTCGAACGCACCACACGGCGCTACGGCAAGCCCTCCTTCGGATTAGACACGGCCATCGTCGACTGGAAGCAGGTGGACGTGACCGAAAAGGTTGTCTGGAAGAAACCGTTCTGCCGGCTGATCCGTTTCGAGCGATCCCTGCCCGCCGAGCGCGCGCCTGATCCCAAGCTGCTGATCGTCGCCCCGATGTCGGGGCACTATGCGACGCTGCTGCGGGGCACGGTGGAGGCCATGCTGCCTTATGCCGATGTTCATATCACCGACTGGACCGATGCCCGCATGGTGCCGCTGTCGGACGGAAACTTCGACCTCGACGACTACATCGACTATGTGATCGAGATGTTCCATCATCTCGGCGGCGGCGCACATGTCATGGCGGTATGCCAGCCTTCGGTACCCGTGCTGGCGGCGATCTCTCTGATGGAGGCGCGGGGCGATCCCTGCGTCCCTGCCACGATGACGCTGATGGGCGGACCGATCGACACGCGCATCAATCCGACCGCAGTCAACCAGTTGGCCGAAGAGAAGGACCTCGGCTGGTTCCGCGACAACGCGATCATGCAGGTTCCATGGCCAAACCCGGGCTTCATGCGTCCGGTCTATCCCGGTTTCCTGCAACTTTCGGGCTTCATGAGCATGAATCTCGATCGACACATCATCGCGCACAAGGATTTCTTCCTGCACTTGGTCAAACATGACGGCGATTCGGCAGAGAAGCACCGCGACTTCTATGATGAGTACCTAGCGGTCATGGATCTGACAGCCGAGTTCTATCTCCAGACCGTGGACACGGTCTTCATCCGTCATGCGTTGCCGAAGGGCAAGATGATGTTCCGTGACGAACCGGTCGATCCCGCCGCAATTCGCAACGTGGCGCTGATGACGGTCGAAGGCGAGAATGACGACATATCCGGCCTCGGCCAGACCATGGCTGCGCAGACACTTTGCACGAATATCCCGAAGGACAACCGTGTCCATTATATGCAGAAGGCAGTCGGCCATTACGGCGTTTTCAATGGCTCGCGTTTTCGCTCCGAGATCGTGCCGCGGATTGTCGACTTCATGACCAGTTACGGGCGGCCGACTGCAACCTTGCCCCGGAAGACCCGAACCACGGTTCGAGCGAGCTGAATCCGCACGCGAATCACCCCGCGGTTTTTTGAACCGAAGGCGGTCCGAACAAGCGAGTTCATCCGCATGCCGCTCCTGTGGCGCGTCATCGCGACGCTTGTTCACAGCTTCGTGATCGAACCGATTCGGATGCGAGTAACCATTCCCACAGGTGTTGCATTCTGGTCGTTGACGGGGGGGGCGCACCCACTTAACGTTTTCTTAACAACGTAAACAGTGGGCGAGCGGGGTGCTCATGGCCTCATCTGAACTGTCGCGGGCGTCTGTCCGCAAAGGATTACTGACGCTTGTGACAGGCATGGCGGCTCTAGGCTTCGCACCGTTTGCCTTGGCCGCGATGGATACCGGTGGCGTGACCTCTCAGCCGATCGGCCATTACGAGTTCTGCAAGCGCAACCCGTTCGAATGCTCAATCCGACCTGTGGATCGAGGCCCGCACAAGATGACGTCGCGGGTATGGCGCGACATCGTTTCGGTTAACTTGGCGGTCAACAAGGCGATCGAGCCGAAAAGCGACTATGAGGTTCATGGCCGCGACGAGGTCTGGTCCTATCCGGTCAACGGCGTCGGCGACTGCGAGGATTACGTGCTCGAAAAGCGCAGGCTTCTGCGCAGACGTGGCATCTCTTTGTCGAACCTGCTGATCACGGTCGTGCGAAAGCCTGACGGCGAAGGTCATGCGGTGCTGACGGTGCGTACTGACAAGGGGGACTACATTCTCGACAACCTGACGGATTCGGTCAAAAGCTGGGACAAGATCAACTACCGGTATCTAAAGCGTCAGGCCACGAGCCATTCCGGCCGTTGGGTATCGATCCGCAACGAAGACCAGATGCTGGTGGGCGCAGTTAAGTAGCGCCACAGCAAATTTTCGAAAACCAGAACGGGAAAGCCCGCCAAGGAATGCCTTGGCGGGGCTTCATCTTTCTGCCGCAGGACCGCGCTTCAGGTCGCGCCCAAGATCCAGGACGAGAGGGCCGTCTTGGGCAAGGCGCCGACCTTCATGTCGGCGACCTCACCGCCTTTGAACATCATCAAGGTGGGGATGGAGCGGACACCGAACTGAGCCGCGAGTTCCGGATTCTCGTCGATGTTGACCTTGGCGATCTTGATCTTGCCGTCCATTTCGGTGGCGATCTCCTCTAGCGCCGGCGCGATCATTTTGCACGGACCGCACCACTCGGCCCAGAAATCGACAACGACCGGCTCGGAAGCCTGGAGCACGTCGGACTGGAAATTGTTCTTGTCGATCTTCACGGTGGCCATGGGGCGTTCCTTTTCGCGCGACGCGACTGAATGAGATGCGCTTCATGTGGGAGCGCGGCGAGGGGACTTCAAGCAATGTCTCTCACGCGAGACCGGCCTCGGCAAGGCTGGAATCGAGGACCGCGTCCGGCAGTTCCAGAAGTACGGGGGCCTCAGTGAACAGAAGCGCCGTCGACACTGTCTTGCCCGGATAGAGGGGCCTGATAAGGTCACGGTAGAGCGCCATCTGAACTATATAGGACGGCTGAACGCCGGACAGGCTGATCGGTGGCCGACCCGTCTTATAATCTACCACCAACACCCGATCGTCGCGAACCGCAATCCTATCCACACGCGCCGAGATGGCACGGTCGAGACCGCCGACCCTCCTCACGCCCGCCACCTCGACTTCGGCACGCGATCCGGGCGTAAAGACCGGCGCGAAAGCGGGATCGTCAAATATAGAGCGGATGGAGCGCCAGATTTCTTCGCGGGCGTCCACTGCCCAGCCGGGCGCGGCATTGTCGAGATACCTACTCGCGGCCACCTCGCGCGCCTCGCGATCGAGTTCTGGCAGCGACTGGAGCAGCCTGTGAACGAGAGAGCCCCGCACGATGGCGGCCGCGGGTTCTTCCTCGGGGGCCAATACAGGAGATCTAAGAAGAACACCTTCCGTCTTGCGACCCGTCTCGACAAGCAGTGCCGCACCTGACGGCAAGAGCGGACTTGGCGGTGTCGGGGGAGGCGGCGGCGCCTTGTTCATCCATACCGGGAAAGGGGGACGCCGAATCGCATTGTCCAACCTCGCAGCAGGTACGGCATGGCGGGTGGGGGTGACACGGAAGCGGATCACCGTTTCATCGGGCACCGCGGGGTGTAATGTTTCGGAAGCATGGGGCGAATCACGCAAACCCCTATCGACCATGGCATGCCATGTGTCGGACCTGGGGCCTTTCAAGCCATGATACCCGCAGACGATTAGCCGATCCTCGGCGCGAGTCATCCCGACATAGAGAAGGCGACGGTACTCTCCCAGGGCACTTTCCTCGATCCGCGCCTCGATCGTGCGGGATGCGGAATTGGCAACATCCGCCGACGCCCGCCATAGCCAACCTCTACCGTTCCAAGACCTGCCGGGTGGCTCAAAAGGCACCAGCCGGGGCAGGTGGGATCCGGAGAACGGGGCGCCACCGCCGTCGACGAGAAATACGACAGGCGCCTCGAGACCCTTGGCCGCGTGGACCGTCATAATGCGGACCTCGTTGCGCTCCTGATCCATCTCGCGTTTGATCTCGGGCGCTACCTCCTGAAGAGTGGCGAGAAGGGCCTCAAGACCGGGAAGACCGATTCTCTCTTCCGCGAGGCAAAAGGACAGGAACTCGTCGAGGATCTCGCCTACCTCGTGGCCAAGACGCTGAAGAAATTTTCGGCGACCCCGGTCACGCCCCAAGATGCCGGCATAGAACTCGAAGGGAGGAAGCAGGTCGACCTCATCCCGCCACGCCGAGAGCGTCGTGACGACCGACCTAAGCAGAGGGTCGCCTTCTGATGCTTCCTTCAAGCGGGCCCAAAGCGACACGCCCTTGGGACGGTTCCAAGCAAGCCGGAACAGGGTCTCCTCATCCAGGCCGAACAGCGGGCTTTTCAGCAGGGCGGCAAGCGACAGGTCATCCCTGGCCTGCAGAACAAAGCGGCCGATCGCTATCAGGTCTTGGACAGCGATATGGGCCGCCAGGTTGAGCCTGTCGGCGCCAGCGACAGCGATTCTCGGATCGCGCAGATTCTTGAGCGCACGCGAAAGCGCATGGACGAAGCGGTCTCTCTTGCGCACCAACACAAGGATGTCGCCTGCCGTGATAGGTTTGCCTGTTTCCTCCAGAATGTCGCCTTCGTCGATCCAGCGCCTTATCGTGGCCGCAATCCGTTCGGCCAAGACCACGGCAGGCATGGAGACATGGTCGATCGGCTCGGCCCAATCTTCGGGCTCTTCAGCTTTCTCGCGTCCAATAGAGGGCCACAATTCGACATAGCCCGTTGCACTAGCACGGATCGGTTCATGGCGGATATCCTCCGGGTCGCGAGTCAAGCCACGCCGCGCGTCCGGATCAGCAAAGACCGTATCGACTGCAGCCAGTACGTCACCGACCGACCGGAAGGAGCGCCACAGCCGTACTGGCCTAAAGGAGCGGCCCGCTTCCTCGACGCGGCGACGAAACTGGCCTCGCGATTCAGCAAAGGCGTGCGGTTCGGCGCCTTGAAATGAGTAAATCGACTGCTTCTCGTCGCCGACGGCAAAAATGGTGCGGTCGTCATTATCGCGCGATCCCTTGCCGGCGAAGAACTCGTCGGCGAGCGATCGGACAACAGCCCATTGACCCGGGCTGGTGTCCTGTGCCTCGTCGACCAGGATGTGGTCAATTCCCCTGTCGAGCCTGTATAGAACCCAAGCGCTGGCGTCCGCGCGAGAAAGAAGATTGACTGTACGGCCAATGAGATCGTTGAAATCCAGCAATCCGCGCGCTGTCTTCAACCGCTCGTAGCGAGCGATCAGGTCGTGGGCGAGCGTGAGGGCTGCCTTGGTCGCCGTCAGCATTTCCCATAACCTCAGCCGCTCGATCGTCGCGGCGATCGAAGCGGCCGCCTCCTCGTACCGTGCTTGAAGGTCGGGCAGGAGGGTGTGCAACGCCTTGGGGAACAGCCATGTTGCGCTGTAAGGTGCCCCATCTTTTCTGAGGAAGGCGTTGCCCAACAGACGAAGCCGCACAAGTGGATCTCTCTCCGTCCAAGCCATGTGCGCGGCTGGCAGGAAGACCTCCAGGGTCTTGCGGGCGCCACAGGCCTGAGCGGCCTCGGCCAGTTGCTTCATCCTTCCGGTCTCGAAACCGGCCGGGGGCCAGACCGCCGCAGCGATTGAAGCCGGGTTGTGCGAAGCGTCGAAACCAAACTCGCCGAACAGCAGGTCAAGTCCATCAACGCCACCGATCTCGGCCAAGAATGTGCGAATCCCGTCACGTTTGGCGACGATCTCGCCTAACAGCGCATCGAGGCCACTTTCTCCGCCCCGGGCGAGGACTTCAGCAAAGGCGGCCGACAGTTTCGCATGTCCGGCCGAAATGCCAGTCAGCAGTTCGCGCCGCGCTTCGGCTATCAGAGCTCGTTCGGCCGCACTGTCGAGCAGCTCGAAATGGCCCGCTATATTGGCTTCGAGCGGGAACTGGTGCAGCACCGCCTCGCAGAATGCATGAATTGTCTGGATCTTGAGGCCTCCTGGTGTGTCGAGAGACCGCGCAAACAGACGCCGCGCCTCGGCAAGTCGATCGGCGTCGGGCCGGCGGCCTTCGAGCACGGCGAGTTCATCCGCCAGCGCCTTTTCCTCCAGTGTCGTCCAGAGCGCGAGATCGCGGAAGACGCGGTTCGACATGTTGGCCGCGGCTGCCTTCGTGTAGGTCAAACAAAGGATGCGGGAGGGTTCGATACCCGCCAGTAAAAGACGCATGACTCGGCGCGACAGAACATGTGTTTTGCCCGAACCGGCATTGGCCGCTACCCAGGCCGAGTTGCTCGGATCGGCCGCGTGCATCTGGTCGGCCTTCGTATCGGCCGGGATGTGGAATTCTTTGCCGTCACTCATTCTCCCGGTTCCGCGTCATCAGCGCCGGCCGACCATTCCAAGACCCGCGCCAAATGATCGTAGTCGCCATCCGTGTCACCTTCACGGAAAGGCAGGGCACGCGACAGATACCCGAAGGACGGATCATGATAGCGTTTCAGCAGCTGTTCCAGCCGCGACCATGCTTCCTCAGACAGGTCGGGCGCCGACCGGACCGAGCCTCGGGTTTCGAGAATCGATTCCTCGACAACCTCCCCATTGGCCTTCAACCGGACATGGGCAAGTTCGGCCGGTTCACATTTGCCGGCTTTCGTGAAGGCACCTCGCCGCAGCAGCGCGCCCTCCAGCGCGAGCTGCGGCGAAACCAACGTGTGGGCCTGTCGTTTTGACGGTGTAGGTCCAGTCTTATAGTCGAGAATATCGGCCATGCCGGCGGGTCTCAGATCGATCCTATCAGCGCGACCTGACAGTGTGACGCCGGTGCGGCCGACCTGCACGGCATCCGCCGACGCCTCCGCCAGTCGGATGGCTACGCCGGGCGGCCGCTGGTGGCGCTCCCAGTTTAGGATGGAGGGCGCAAGGCGCTCGAAGCGCGGCCACCAGACCGTCTCGATATCAGGAGGCAAATCAGCCGCCTCAAAGCATTCACGGCCCGTTCGCAACAATACATCCAGCGCCTCATCGGCAAACGGATCGGCAACGCGCCCGGAAAAGCGATGCAGGATATCGTGAAACAGCAGACCACGATCCGATGCAGCCGGATCACGCAGTAGGGGTTCCAGCGCCTCCAGTTTCAAAATCTTTCGGGCGTAGATCGCATAAGGATCGCGGCGCAGCGTCTCGATCTGGGTAACGGAGAAATGGGTCGGTCTAGCGCCCAGCGGCGGTGTTGGGCGCGGTCGCCGCGCAAAGTCGATGTCGGGTGCTTCGTCGATATGGCGCGCCAGGTCGATCAGCTGCTCGCCACGGTCGCGCATCGGCTTGGCCGCCTCATCGCCGATGCAGGTGACGAGGCGCTGCAGCCAGCGCGACTGAACGGCCGGCGCATCTCCGGCACGGACAGACCGAGTCAGGACGACCTGATCGTGACCCATGGCCATCACGAAGTCGTGTGCGGCCTGTCCAATTCGGCGCTCAGGCGGCTCAAGGCTCATCTCGGCCTTCATACCGCGCGACAAAAAGCGATCTCCGGGCGTGCGGGCAGGAAAGCTGCCCTCGTTGAGACCTCCGATAACGAGCATGTCGACGCTCTGCAGGCGCGCTTCGAGAAGCCCCCACACGTGGACGCGCGGATCCGCACCCGCCTCCGGCTTCACCATCTCTCCGGCCATCAGCGCGAACAGAACGTCAGGCCATTCGGCCGGTTCGACGTCTAGTTCCGCGTCGGCAGCAAGCAGCGATCGAAGGAAAGCGATGAGCGCTTGCCCCGCTTCGTCTGCATACAGCGCTTCGAGGGAGCCGTTCTCGTCGCGCCCGCAGCACTCAAGCGCTTCCACCGAACGCCGGACGAGTTCTCGGATAGGAAGGCCCGGCCCGCTCCGGATGGCGGCGAGCGGCGTAAGTGCCGTTGAAAGTGCAATAGTCACGGCACGACATGACTCAATCCGCGCCGGGGTCAACCCGTCAAGCCATTGCGGCCGCCTCGGTCCAGAGTCTGCAACCAACGAGGTTTCGAAGAGTTCCGGCAGGTCGATAACGTTGGGGCGGCCGGTACCGCCGCGCAACGTGGCGAGTTCTATCAGCGCGCAGGCTTCGCGAACCACCGCGCGCGGCATGCCGAGCCGCAGAAGCGGATGCTTGAGTAGCGACACGATCGCCACAGGATCGCCTGGATCGATGACTGTCTTGACGATCAGCCTGAGCAGCGTAGCGCTCGGCGTCCTCTCAAGGGGCGTTCCGCCCGAATCGTCGGCGCGAATGCCGAAGCGCAGCAGCTCCATGGTGACACGCCGGGCCAGTTCGCGATCACCGGTAGCAAGTGCGGCCGTCTGACCCGGCGCTTCTATGGTCCGGCGGAGCGCCAGCGCAATGGCACAGGCCTCCTCACGCTCGTTCGCAGCTTCGACTATCGACACACCATCGAGCGCGCCTTTCCTGACGGCCTCTCGAATCTCCGCTTGTTCCGCGACCCATGTGTCCGTCATCTCGGCGGGACGCAGTGCCCGACCGAGCAGCAGACCACGCTGTACCAGGCGTTCAGAGGGCGCGACTATTTCGGCCACATCCGCCCGCTCCACACCAATCGTCGACAAAAGCCGCTTCAGCGCAGCCTGCGGATGACCGAAAGAGGACGGACCGGTCTCCATCGCTCCGATGCGCGTCCAGCTGTCGGCATCAAGCGCGCGATCCAGGCCTGGCACAACGATCACGCCATTTGGAAGTCGGCTAATGGTAGCAAGCAGCCGCGCTGTTGCCGGTATCGAACCCGTCGAACCCGCCGCGACCACGGGCCCGTCGGGTGGACTACGCTCAAGACGCGCTGCCTCTGCCGAGATCAGGGCGTTTCGGTGCTCGGCTGGGCTGCTGCGGCAGCGTGCTTCAAGTATCGTGGGCCAATGCTCGGTGACGATGCGCAGAAAGTCGAGCGTGACCTGCCACCAATGCGCCAGATCGCCTTTGACCAGATCGGTCAGCTTCGACCAATCCGAGCCTTCGGTCTCGATCTCGTCCATCAAGTGGGCGAGATCACGCGCAAACCAGATAGCATCTGCGGTCGATGACGGGACCACCAGGTCCTCGGCATAAAAAGCCCGCAGATGGGCCGGAAGGCGTGACTTCCAAAGCTTGATCAAAGGGGCGAGCAGCAACAGCCGGTCCACGCCAGGGATAGCCGGCGCCAGGTCAAGCGTGGCACCGTCCTGCGCTTCAAAAAAAGTCGCATCCTCTTCAAAATCACCGAGTGGACGAATCGAGGGCAGGATGGCGGCTCGTCCGCCGGCACGCTCAACAAGCAGACCGCGTAGTGCGCGCGCAGCCCGCCGGGTCGGCAGATAGATCGTCACAGCCGAAGTCGCCAGCGGATCGTCGCCCGGCCGCCAGCCAGGAATGAGCCGCCCATCATAAAGCGCATCAACAAGCGTCGGCAGAAACGGCGCACCGGCCGATATCGAAATGACATGCGGCATCCTGCCGACGCCGCTCATCCGGACTCACAGACCGCGACCGCTGCCTCAGCCGGCGCAATTGCATCCGGCGTACCAACGGTGATCCAGCATTCTTCTAACGGCACCCCGAAGAGACGGCGGTCCTTCAAGGCCCAGTCAAACTGCAGGTTCAGCGAATGCGGCCCCCGGGGGGCATTTACAAAGATCCGCGGATGCACGATCGCGGCGCCGGCGTAGATCATGCCGTCGCTGCGGCCTGCGGCGCGCGACAGACGCCCGTCGGGACCGAGCAGGAAATCACTCGGCCCCTCATGGCCGACAGCCTGTTCGTGGCGGGCAAGCAGGAGCAGGATGTCCATCCGCGCATCGTCCCATGCTGCGGCCAGCCGCTTAAGACCGGAGCCCTGCTGATCTAGCCAAAAGGTGTCGGCATTGAGCACGAGGAATGGATCGGGACCAAAATAGGGGAGCGCCTTGACGATACCGCCACCCGAGTCGAGCAGGAGTTCCGTCTCGTCCGAGATCCTGACCGTGGGACGGGCGCGATCACGCAGATGCGCCACCAACAAATGACCGAGATGGTGAACATTAACCACCGCTGTCTCGACACCCGCGGCTGCCAGCAAATCAAGACAACGGTCGATAAGCGTTCTGCCTGCTATCTTGATAAGCGGCTTCGGAATTGTTTCCGTGATCGGCCTCATCCGCTTGCCCAACCCGGCCGCAAGGACCATCGCTTTCGATGGAACCCAAGTCACGCGACCGGCTCCGGCTCGATGCCGATCGAGGCATAGAATGGCCGCAATGGAGCGAGCGCACGGTGAGCAAGCGAGCGGGCCGTATAGTCGCGGATGCGAGGCAGGTGCTTCAAATAGCCTGGCTTGCCGTCGCGCCTGTCCAGCCGCACGAAGATACCGAGTATTTTCGAGTTCCGCTGCGCGGCCATGATCGCGTAATCACGTAGGAACGCATCGCGGTCAAAGCGCCCGGCCGCCTCACGTGCGGCACAGTATACGGCCACGATTTCCGCCTCCAGTGATGTAGAAATGGACACACGGGCATCCTGAGCGAGCGAAGCGACGTCATAGGCCAACGGACCCATAACGGCGTCCTGGAAATCTACGAGGCCGAGCCGATCCCGGCCTTCGCGATCGCCGCGCCAGACGATGTTGGGGGAGTGGTAGTCACGCAGGACGAGGCTGATGCCTGCCCCGCCTACACCATCCAGAACCGATCTCCATGTGTCGACGAAAACGCCGCGAGCTTCCTCTCCCGCGATTTCGCCGGACGTGTAGGGCAGATACCAGTCAAGCAGAAGTTCGACCTCAATCATCATGGCACCTCGGTCATAATCCGGCACATAATGCCTGATGCCAGGAGCAGCCTCCGAGAACGGGTTCCAAGAAACCGAATGGAGATCAGCCAAAAGTCGGGCTGCTGCGAAATAACGTTCGGGAACCGGCTCTCCGCCTGGTCCTAGGAAAGGCTCGTGCCCTAGGTGCTCGATCAGCAGCAGGCCGGCGTCTAGATCCTGAGCGAATATCTCCGGCGCGCAGAATTGCGCCTGTCGCAGAGCGCGCGCGACAGCAACGAACGGCACAACGTTCTCGGCCAGGTGGGCGATTCGGCTATAGGATCTACCATCGCGGAGCGGCGGCCCGTCCGCATGTCCGGGAGCGTTCATCAGGATGGCTTCACCACCATCCGACGCGACAACCAGTTCGTAGGCCCTGGTCGAAGCATCCCCCAGCAGGAAGGAGCGCCGCGCTCCGCCCCAGCCGGCATATTCGAGAAAGGCGGTGATTTCTCGCGATCTTGACAGCCGTTCCATCGCCTCGGAAGTGCCTTCAATTCGAGCGACTCGGCCTGAGGCACCGAAAAAAATTGAGATGGTTAGGGTCGCCTGCGGCAGTTCCGCTCCAGCCCGTTCGGGCCACTCCACTAGAACGGCGCCCTTCTCCAACCATTCTCCGATGCCGAGTTCTCCCACCTCCTCATCAGATCCTATGCGATAGAGATCGGCATGGAGAAGCGGCGGCAACGTGTCGTAGGGCTGGATCAGGGTGAAGGTGGGGCTTGGTATGTCGATGGAGGCACTGGAAGAAAGGGATCTGATTGCCTCCCGTACCAATGTGGATTTTCCCGCACCGAGTTCGCCGGAAAGCGCAATGAGGTCTCCTGGCCTCAGGGCTTGGGCGAGATCTCGCCCGAGCGCCGCTGTAGCTGCTTCATCTGGAAGGGGAATGGACAGAGGAACCGTCACCATGGACGAGAATTTTCACTCCGCTGCCGCAAGGTAATCGCGCGGCGAAGCAGGAAATACGCAGGTGACCGTGGTCCCGATGCCTTCGCCGGTCTCGATCTCGACAGTGCCACCGTGCAGCTCGACGAAACTCTTGACGATGGAAAGGCCCAAGCCGGCCCCACGCCGACGGCCCCCGTTCGCGCGCGATTCGAAACGCCGGTAAACAGCATCGAGGACATCGGGCGGCATACCCGGTCCGTCGTCGTGGACTGTAAAGCGGACCTCAGACCCCTCCTTCCGGCATGACAACGTGACGGTCGAGCCGGCAGGAGCGAAATTGGCGGCGTTCGTGAGCAGATTTGCCAGGATCTGGCGGACCCGGTTGCCGTCAGCCCGGAAACTTGCCGCAGCGGCCGGCAAATCGAGCGAAAGCTCGATGTCATGGTCACGCATACGTTCGGCTACCCGTTCCGCCGCTGACTCGACTGCATCCGTGATCCTAACGTCGCCTATCTCCAACTCCATGATGCCCGCATCGACCGTCGCCAGATCCAGGATGTCATTGACGATCGCCAGAAGGATCGCCGAGGACGAGCCGATATGGCCGACATATTCGCGCTGGCGTTCATTGAGTGGTCCGGTGTCCGGCATACCCAACAGCTCAGTGAAGCCGATGATATTGGTAAGAGGCGAGCGAAGTTCATAGGAAACGTGCTGCACGAAATCGTTCTTCAGGCGATCCGCGTTCTGCAGCGCTTCGTTCTTGTCCTTCAGTGCCCTTTCAACATTCACGCTATCCGTTACATCGATGAAGGTAATCATCGCTTGGCCGTTGGGCAAATGAACCAGCGTGTGACGCAACACCGATCCGTCGACGAGCTCAGCCACCCCCTCGCTGTCGCGGCGTTCCTCGTCGAAACCCGTGACCGCCGAAGCAAAAGCGTCCCAAGGGCTCTGCGCCGCCATCGGACGGCATGCGTCGCGGATCGCGGAGATATGGACGCCGGGGACGGCGAGGGCGTCTGGCAGGCGCCAAAGCCGGCCAAATGCTGGATTGGTCAATTTCAGCCGCCCATCGGCACCGAAGACCACGACCCCTTCGGCCAAATGGTCCAGCGTTTCCGACTGGACCCGGACAGCGGTCTTGTAGCGGCTTTCCAAGTCAATCCGTTCGGTCAAATTGTCGAAAATCCATGTCACGCCGCCATTCGGATGCGGGCTTGTCACGACGCGCAAGGTACGGCCGTCGGGCAGGTGCCAGTTCGCGTCATGCGGCTCTACGGATCGGTAAGCCTGCAGGACCGATTCCTTCCAACGCCGCCATTCCGGCTGTTCCGCGAGCTTGCCCTCGCTGCGCAGCCGGTCGAGCAGCAAATTGTGTTCGGGCGCGCTGTCAAGGAAGCCGGCGTCGATATCCCATAGCTTCTGAAAAGCTGCGTTGTAGAACCGCAACTTCTCTGACCCATCGAAAATGGCGATCGCGGTCTGTAGCCGATCAAGCGTCTCGGCGTGCCCCTTGGCTGCACGGTCGATCTCGGCAAGCAGCGCTTCCTGCTCGCTGCGGTCGATGGCGAAGCCAGCTGAACCATCCGACGTGGCAACGGACGTCACCATCAGATGCCGGCGGTCGCCGCCAATCACCGTCGAGACTGTCTCGTTGAAGATGGAGCGGCTCGCATGGATTTCAGCGATTCTCTTTCGAACCGGAGTGCCGAGTAGTTCCCGCTCCTCGGCCACCGCGATTTCGGGTGTGGATGCATCAACGGCAGCCGCATAGGCGGCATTGACCCAGACAATACGGCCCGTGCGGTCGCGAGTCCAAGCAGGTAGGCGAGATGCCTCGAAGAGGCCTCGCAGCGCAAGGAACTCGGCTTCCAGTCGCTGATTCTCGATACGCAACCGTGCATATGCCCGCCGCGCCTCACTGATTGTCAGGAAGCGGACGATCATATGATGAATTGAAGACCGTCCCTGAACTTCGAGATGCGCGCCCGTCTGTGTTTCGACCACTAGATCGAAAGGCCGGGAATGGTCGCGCAGCGCTGCGATGCCGGCATCGATCGCGGACGCCGAATGTGGGGTCAACCATCGACCAAAGGCCAGAAAGGCGGCCCGATCTTGAGGCGCACCCGCTCCAGCCGACAAGCCGCCGGACAGGTCGGGACGCTCCGCGCCTTTCTGCCAGAACAGAACCCGCATATCCTTCAGCCCCACCAGGGCTTCCGCCCGTGCCTGCGCCGCGGTCAAATCCGCCACACGCGCGCGCAGCTCCACGTTTTCCGCTGCAATGCGGGCTCGCTCCCTGATCATCCAGATGGCCGACAGGAGCGCCGCACCCATAGCGCCCGCAAACATGGCAAGCTGAATGACTTCGGTCGTACCGACCGTAAAACTGCCTATCCCTAATCCGGTGAACACGGAGGGTTCGTCTTGAGCCCACAATCGGTTGATCGACAGACCTAAAACCGTGCTGGACCCCAGCAATATGGAGATACGTCCGCGCCCGGCTCGAACCGGCCTTGCCTGTCGCGAATCCACTTCGAGCCCCAGCGGCTCCACTGGCATGCCTTGATCCTCTCCGCCGCGTGAATGGCAAGACCGCCGTCTCGCGCGCGTCGCCCGACAAGTCCCCACAAGGCGTGCGCACCACGAATCAGATCACCATAAACGTTCGACGAATCGGCGTGAAGGCGTTCACCGCCACAAAATAAAGCCGGACGAAATGTCAATCGCCCGGCTTCAATATGTTGTGTTCCGATCGGTTAATATCAGTATCTGTAGTGGTCCGGTTTGTAGGGCCCTTGAGACCTAACGCCGATATAGGCGGCCTGCTCTTCAGACAGCTCGGTCAGCTTCGCGCCGAGCTTGTCCAGATGCAGCCGGGCCACCTTCTCATCGAGGTGCTTGGGCAGGACATAGACCTCGTTCTTGTAGTTCTGGCCTTTCGTCCACAGCTCGATCTGGGCCATCACCTGGTTGGTGAAGGACGCCGACATGACGAAGCTCGGGTGGCCCGTCGCGTTGCCGAGATTGAGCAATCGGCCCTCCGACAGCAGCAAGATGCGATTGCCGCTGGGGAACTCGATCATGTCGACCTGCGGCTTAACGTTGGTCCATTTCAGATTGCGCAACGCGGCAACTTGGATCTCGTTGTCGAAGTGACCAATATTGCCGACGATCGTCATATCCTTCATCGCGCGCATGTGGTCGATCGTGATCACGTCCTTGTTGCCGGTCGTAGTGATGACGATGTCCGCATTGGGTGCCGCCTCATCCAACGTCACCACCTCGTATCCGTCCATAGCCGCCTGCAGGGCGCAGATCGGATCGACCTCGGTGACCCTGACGCGCGCGCCAGCACCGCGCAGCGACGCAGCCGAACCCTTGCCGACGTCACCATAGCCGCAGACCACTGCGACCTTGCCAGCCATCATCGTGTCGGTGGCGCGACGAATACCGTCGACGAGCGATTCTCTGCATCCATATTTGTTATCGAACTTCGACTTGGTTACCGAGTCGTTGACATTGATGGCCGGGAAGGGAAGGAGGCCCTTTTTCTGCAATTGGTAAAGCCGATTGACGCCGGTGGTGGTCTCTTCGGTGACGCCTTTAATGGCCTCCTTCTGTTTCGTAAAGAAGCCGGGCGTCTCAGCCATGCGCTTGCTGATCTGGGCGAAGAGGATCTCCTCTTCCTCGTTGCCGGGCTTCGACAGGACATCTTCTCCGGCTTCCGCGCGCGCGCCGATGAGGATGTACATGGTTGCATCACCGCCATCATCGAGGATCATGTTGGTTGGCTGACCGTCCGCCCACTGGAAGATGCTGTCCGTGTACTGCCAGTACTCTTCGAGCGTTTCCCCCTTTACGGCGAAAACGGGTGTACCGGTCGCGGCGATCGCTGAGGCGGCATGATCCTGGGTCGAGAAGATGTTGCAGGATGCCCAGCGAACGTCTGCGCCGAGCACCTTCAGCGTTTCGATGAGGACCGCCGTCTGGATGGTCATGTGGAGCGAGCCGGAGATGCGCGCACCCCTGAGCGGTTTGGCGTCGCCGAACTCCTTGCGGCACGACATGAGACCCGGCATCTCGGTCTCGGCGATTTCGATCTCCTTGCGGCCCCAGTCCGCAAGTTTGATGTCTGCGACGACGTAATCGTTGGCCATGGGATGTCCTGTCGATAATAATATGAGAACCGATCAACGGCCGCGCGGCGAAAACCGTCTGCGGGCGCGGCGATTGGGCGGCTCCTAGCAGAACCCGCCCCTCGCGGCAACATCATATAAAGAAATCTTTATTCCTGCATGTCTGCGAGTGGGTTCAGGCTTCCTCGCCAAAACGGCTCGCCACCAGCGATTCCAGCGCGTCAAGCGCAGCTTTGGCATCGGGTCCGGACGCGGTAACCCTGATGCTACATCCAGGGCCGGCGGCAAGCATCATCAATCCCATGATCGAGCCCCCGCCAACCGTGACGCCGCCCTTTTCAACTTGAATGTCGGCCCGGAAAGAGCTGACCGTCTGGACAAAGCGAGCCGAGGCGCGGGCATGCAGACCGCGCTGATTGATGATTTCAAGCGCACGCGACAGCGTGTCCGATTTTACCTGCGCCGGAGGCTCGCTCATTTGCCGTTGAGCATCTGGCTGGCGACGTTGATGTACTTGCGGCCGGCCGCCTGTGCACCTTCGAGAGAGGCGGCCATGTCGTCGCCGCTGCGAACCGACGACAGCTTGATGAGCATCGGCAGGTTGACTCCGGCGATCACCTCGATCCGACCCGGCTCCATCACGGAAATAGCTAGATTGGATGGGGTGCCGCCGAACATATCGGTGAGGATGATAACGCCAGCCCCGTCGTCTACCCGACGCACGGCCGACACGATGTCAGCGCGGCGGCGCTCCATGTCATCCTCCGGCCCGATGGAGACGGTCTCCAGCCTCTGCTGTACGCCGACCACATGCTCCACCGCTTCGCGGAACTCGTCGGCAAGCCGACCGTGCGTGACGAGCACGAGACCGATCATCGCGGATGCAGGGCTCCCAAACCGAAGGCGACGCAGATCATGGCGATGCGCCCCTGGCTCATCTAGATTGCCGCGCGTCCGGCCAAGCCGGGCGGCGGGGCGCTATCATGTCTACCAAACAGACGTTGACAAGCCCAAAACGAAGACGGCTCACGCAATTTTGGTCGAGAATCCGGGCAATCCGGCCGAAACCGGTCGCTCGCCGCACGATTCGACCGCCGCGAGCACGGTCCGGGTCGCCACATCGGCCGATCGCCGCGCCAGGACGAGCGAGCGCAGCCGAACGCCCTCAACGGTCTCGGTGGCGGTCTCCGGGAAGCGCTCGACGGCCGCGCCGGGCACCAGCGTGACGGCGAGGTCGACGACGGCCACGGGCCGGAACGGCCTCGTAACGACGCCAAGCCCCCTGATTTCGACCAGCCCCGCGATCGCGGCCGGACACCGCGCGAGAAGCCGCCCGCCGCGCGTCTCGAGCTCGGCCCGGTCGTCGCAGACCAGGCTGGCAAAGCCGCCAAAACCGCGGACGGCCGCCAGAAGGGCCAGCGCCAGGGTGGACTTGCCGCTGCCGGCATCGCCCCTGATCAGCACGCCGCGATCGCCCAGCAGAACGCATCCGGCGTGGATATTGACCGCCACGGCTCAGCCCTGAGCCGGGAACGTCGCCACGAAACGGGCGCCGCGTATGTCGCCGGGCTTGCCGCCGAGGATGTTCTCGGCCGTGAGCGTGCCGCCATGGGCCTCGACGATCTGGCGGCTGATCGACAGGCCAAGTCCGGAATTCTGACCGAAGGCCTCGCCGGCCGGGCGATCGGTGTAGAAGCGCTCGAAGATGCGCTCGATGTTCTCGGTGCGGATGCCGGGTCCGTTGTCCTCGACCGTCACCATGATCCAGCGCGTGGACCGGGTCAGCGACACGACAATCCGACCTCCCTTGTCCGGGAGGAAGGAGCGCGCGTTCTCGATAAGGTTGGTGATCACCTGCCCGATGCGCAGGTCATGGCCATTGACGATCCAGCCCTTCGCCCCGGGCGCGGGCTTGCCCGTCCTGAACTCGATGTCCACCACCTTCTCATGACGGCCCGCCTCGCGCGCCGCCGCGACCAGGTCGCCGAGAAGCTTCTCGAGATCGACGGCCTCGGCATCCTCGCGGGCCAGTTCGGCGTCGAGGCGGGACGCATCCGAAATGTCGCTGATCAGCCTGTCGAGACGACGCACGTCATGCTGGATGACGTCGAGCAGGCGCTTCCTGTTCTCCTCGGTCCGCGCCAGGGGCAGGGTCTCGACCGCGCTCCGCAGCGAGGTCAGAGGGTTCTTGAGCTCATGGGCGACGTCGGCGGCGAAACTTTCGATCGCCTCGATGCGCCCGTAGAGCGCGTTGGTCATGTCGCGCAGCGCGGTCGACAGATTGCCGATCTCGTCCTGCCTGTCGGAGAAGTCCGGTATCTCCTCGCGGCTCTTGCCGCCCAGACGGACGCGCACGGCCGCCGCCGCCAGCCTGCGCAGCGGATTGGCTATGGTGGACGCCAGAAGCATCGAGAGGATGGCGGTGACGAGGGCGGCGACACCGAAAACGCGGAAGATCGCCCGCTGCTCGGCCGCGACGATCTTGTCGATGTCGCCCCCCTGCGTCGACAGCATGAGCACGCCCAGCACGGCACGGAAGCGCTGGACCGGCACCGCCACCGAGACGACCTGTTCGCCCTGTTCGGTCTGCCGGACCATATAGGCGGGACCGCCGGAAAGCGCCGTCATCACCTCGGGAAAGGCCGTGCCGCTGCCGCCGGGCTGCTCGCGATAAACCGGCAGGCCGGACGGACGGAATATGCGCATGACGCTGTCCTGCATGCGCTCGAGGAAATTCTTTTCCGCTTCCTCGATCGGGTCGAGGTCGTAGCGCAGGATCTGCCCGCGGGAATAGAGATGACGCGAATCGAGGAGCAGGTTGGCGTCGCGGTCATATATGCGCGCACGCGTCCGCGTCGGCGAAATCAGCCTGCGCATCAGCGGCGCGACGCGCTCGGGATTGATGGGAAAATCGAGGTTGTCGAGCTGGTCGCTGCTCGGTGTCAGCGACTGGCCGGCCTGAAGTTCCAGAAGCTTCTCCGGATCGATGATGATCGAATCCGTCTCCACCGTCGCCGACGCGGCGATCGCGGCGGCAATGATCTCGCCCTGGGTCATGAGGCTTTCGACGCGCGCGTCGATCAACCCGTCGCGGAACTGGTTGAGGTAGAGGATGCCGCCGACCAGCACGCCGAGAGCGGCGAGATTGAGGATCAGGATGCGGCGGGTCAGGCTCGAAAAGACATGATGGCCGAGGAACCGGCGCAAGGGCACGGTCAGCCGGCCCAGCAGAGGCAGGCGACCGCGCGCGGTGCGGGACCGCGGCCTCTCGCGTGAGACTGTATCGGTATCGATGGCCATCCGCTCATCCGCGGCGATCAGCCGCCACGCCCGCCGGTCGGGATCACGCCTCGCGGAAGCGGTATCCCACTCCGTAGAGCGTTTCTATCATGTCGAAGCTGTCGTCGACAGCCTTGAACTTCTTGCGCAGGCGCTTGATGTGGCTGTCGATCGTGCGGTCGTCAACATAGACCTGCTCGTCATACGCCGAATCCATGAGGGCATCGCGGCTTTTCACCACGCCGGGCCTCTGGGCCAGCGAATGAAGGATCAGGAATTCGGTGACCGTCAGCGTGACCGGAACGCCCATCCAGGTGCAGGTATGGCGTTCCTGGTCCATGACAAGTTGGCCGCGCTCCAGTGACTTCGCGGTCGTACCGGCATTCTTGGCCGCGTTTTCCCGCGCGCTCGCCCTGCGCAACACCGCGCGCACCCTTTCCACGAGAAGCCGCTGCGAAAAGGGTTTGCGGATGAAGTCGTCCGCGCCCATCTTGAGCCCGAAGAGCTCGTCGATCTCATCGTCCTTGGAGGTGAGAAAGATCACCGGCAGATCGCTCTTCTGCCGCAGCCGCCGCAAAAGCTCCATGCCATCCATGCGCGGCATCTTGATGTCGAGGATCGCCAGATTGGGCGGGCGCGCGCCGAGACCTTCGAGGGCCGACGCACCATCCGTATAGGTCTCGACACGATAGCCCTCGGATTCGAGTGCGATCGACACCGAGGTCAGGATATTGCGGTCGTCATCGACCAGCGCAATCGTCGACATGTCAAGCGACTCCCTCATTGGCGATCGTCCCTTCCTGCTTGAAGCAGGGGGTTAGGCGGACAAATTGGGTACAAATTGTGGCAGACATCCCCGCCGGATAACACAGCCGGCTTCCCAACGCCAAGCACCGCAAGGTTACGAATTGGTCATGTCACGAATATAAACGATTTAAAGAAGTCTTCAAATTTTTAAATCGATTATTGGTTTGAAAGCCTTCACGGTTTCTGTTTGTGACCATACGTCCACGGGCGCATCGCGCGGCCGCGGTATGGTCGCGGGCGCCCCGCCCGTTCCAATTCTTGTGGGAGCGAGCATGGACGAGATCGGAAAACGCAACCCGGCGCGCGGTCTGGACATGAGCGGGCTGGGCAGGGCGGGACGCGCCTTCTTCAATCTCGGGCCGGCCGAACTCGTCGAAGAAGCAATCCGTCGTGGCGAGGCGCGGTTGACGGCGCATGGCGCGCTGGTCGCCGAAACCGGTCAGCACACCGGCCGCTCACCGAAGGACAAGTTCATCGTGCGCGATGAAAAGACCACGCCGAGCGTCTGGTGGGACAACAACAAGGCGATTTCCCTAGAGCATTTCGACAGGCTGCACGACGACTTCAAGATGCATATCGCCGGCAAGGACCTGTTCGTGCAGGACCTGGTGGGCGGCGCCGACGAGGCGCATAGCATCAAGGTCCGCGTCATCACCGAATATGCTTGGCATTCGCTGTTCATCCGGAACCTCCTGATCCGCCCGGAGGCCGCGAAGCTCGCCGCATTCGAGCCCGAAATGACGATCATCGACCTGCCGTCCTTCCGGGCCGACGCGGAGCGGCATGGCGCGCGCAGTTCCACCATCATCGCCGTCGACATGAGCCGCAAGATCGTGCTGATCGGCGGAACCTCCTATGCGGGCGAGATGAAGAAGTCGGTCTTCACCATGCTCAACTACACACTGCCGGAAGCCGGCGTGATGCCGATGCACTGCTCGGCCAACAAGGGGCCGGAAGGCGACGCGGCCGTCTTCTTCGGTCTCTCCGGAACCGGAAAGACGACGCTCTCGGCCGATCCGGCGCGCACGCTGGTCGGCGACGACGAGCATGGCTGGGGCGAGAACGGCATCTTCAATTTCGAAGGCGGCTGCTACGCCAAGACAATCCGCCTGTCGCAGGAGGCTGAGCCGGAGATATTCGCCACGACCCGCCGCTTCGGGACGGTACTGGAGAACGTCGTGCTGGACGAAGCGCGAGTACCGGATTTCGACGACGGATCGCTGACGGAAAACACGCGCTGCGCCTATCCGCTGGATTTCATCCCGAATGCGAGCCCGACCGGGATCGCTGGACATCCCAGGACGATCATCATGCTGACGGCGGACGCGTTCGGCGTGATGCCGCCGATCGCCCGGCTGACGCCCGAGCAGGCGATGTATCACTTCCTGTCGGGCTATACCGCCAAGGTGGCCGGAACCGAGAAGGGGGTGACCGAGCCGGAAGCGACGTTCTCGACCTGCTTCGGCGCGCCGTTCATGCCGCGCCACCCTTCCGAATACGGCAATCTGCTGCGCGACCTGATCGATCGCCACGGCGCCACCTGCTGGCTGGTGAACACGGGCTGGACCGGCGGCGCCTACGGCACGGGACGGCGCATGCCGATCAAGGCCACCCGCGCCCTGCTGGCATCCGCGCTGGATGGCTCGCTGAACGAGGCGGATTTCCGCCTCGACCCCAATTTCGGCTTCGAGGTGCCCGTCGCCGCGCCCGGGGTCGACCAGTCGATCCTCGATCCCCGCGCGACCTGGGCCGACAAGGACGCCTATGACCGGCAGGCGGGCAGGCTGGTCGGTATGTTCGTCGACAATTTCGCCAAGTTCGAAAGCCATGTCGACGAGGCGATCCTGGGCGCGGCGCCCGGACTGCGCGAGGCGGCATAGCCGGCAGCGCTGCCCGGACTTGCCACGGCGACGCCCAAAGGCATGATAGGAACGCCATCAGCGTGTGAAGACCGTTCCATGACCGCCTACCGAGAGATCGCCCTGGATTTCGCCGAAGTCGACGAGCCGGCCGCCCTGGCGCGCGCACGGGATTTCCGCGCGCTGATGGCGCGCCGCCGAACCGTACGCGACTTCTCCTCGTGCCCGGTGCCCCGGTCGGTGATCGAACAGGCGGTGATGACCGCGGCAAGCGCCCCGTCCGGCGCCAACCAGCAACCCTGGACCTTCGCGTGCATCGCTGACCCGGAGAAGAAGCGCCGCATCCGCGAGGAGGCGGAAGCCGAGGAGCGCGCCTTTTATAGTGGTCGCGCTTCGAGCGAATGGCTGTCGGCCCTGGCGCCGCTCGGAACCGACGCGGACAAGCCCTTCCTGGAAACCGCGCCCTGGCTGATCGCGATCTTCGCCCAGCGCTGGGGCGTCGGACCGGACGGTGAAAGGTTCAAGCATTATTATGTTCCCGAATCGGTCGGCATAGCCACGGGGCTGCTGATCTGCGCGCTCCACAATGCGGGGCTCGCGACACTCACCCATACGCCTTCGCCGATGGGCTTCCTCAACGCGATCTGCGGGCGTCCCGAGCACGAGAAGCCGCTTATCCTGCTTGTCGCCGGCTATCCGGCCGACGGTGCCACCGTGCCCGACATCCGCCGCAAGGAGGCGGACGAAGTCCTCGTCTGGCTCGAATGAGCACGCGCGTCGAGATCGCGCCGGATGTGACGGTCGACGAGGCCGACATCAGCGAGGATTTCATCCGCGCCGCGGGACCGGGCGGACAGAACGTCAACAAGGTGGCGACCGCGGTGCAGCTTCGCTACGACGCGCGGGCCGCCGACCTGCCCGACGCCGTGCGGGCGAGGCTCATCAGGCTTGCCGGGCAGCGGGCGACCAAGGACGGCGTGATCGTCATCGAGGCCGGGCGGTTCCGGACCCAGGAACGCAACCGTGCCGACGCCCGCGAGCGGCTGTTGGCGCTGGTGGCCAGGGCGGCCGAGCCGCCGCCACCACCCCGCAAGAAGACGCGGCCGAGCAAGGGCGCGGTGGAACGGCGGCTGAAGGCGAAGGCGGGGCGGTCTTCGGTCAAGCGCCTGCGCGGCAGGGTGACGGAGGACTGAAAGCAGGAAATCGCCTTTCCAAGACCGGCGGCCAATGCCAATGTCGCCCCGGGGGCATCCGGATCAGGAGACACTTATGGGCATCTTCGATTTCGTGAAGGCCGTCGGCAACAAGCTCGGCCTGGGCGACGACGAACCGCCGAGCACCGAGGCGGTCAAGAAGGAACTCGAGTCCCACAGGCTGGGGACCGACAAGGTCGATGTCGCGGTTCAGGGAGACAAAGTCGTCCTCAAGGGCGAGGTCGAGGACCAGTCGGTTTTCGAGAAGGCGATCGTGGCGGTCGGCAACACGCTTGGGATAGCCAAGGTCGACGCCGACGAATTGAAGGTGAAGCAGCAGGCCGCCGGCGCTCCGGCGAAAGAGCCCGTCTTCCACACCGTCCAGAAGGGCGACAATCTCTGGAAAATCGCCGAAAAGCACTATGGCAAGGGCAAGGGCACGAAACACACGCTGATCTTCGAGGCCAACAAGCCGATGCTGAAGGACCCCGACAAGATCTATCCCGGCCAGGTGCTGCGCATTCCCGAACTCGCCGAGGGCTGACGGACCCGGCCGCGCCGCATGACCGACCTGCCGCCTGGGGTCCGCTACCGGCCGGGCCATCTCGGGCCGGACGCCCAGGCGGCGCTGGTCGAGGACATACGCCGCGTGGTGGCCGAGGCGCCGCTCTATGTGCCGGTCATGCCGCGAACGGGCACGGAAATGTCGGTGCGCATGACGAATTGCGGGACGCTCGGCTGGGTGACCGACAAGGAGGGCGGCTATCGCTACCAGTCCCGTCACCCGGTGACGGGCGGGGCATGGCCGCCGATCCCGCCGCGGCTGATCGCGCTGTGGGAGGAGGTGGCGGACCATGCCTGGCCGCCCGAGGCCTGCCTGGTCAATTTCTACGACGAGCACGCCAGGATGGGGCTCCACCAGGATCGCGACGAAGCCACCTTCGATGCGCCGGTGGTGTCGGTCTCGCTCGGCGATGCCTGCCGCTTCAGGATCGGGGGACCGAAGCGGACCGACAGGACGGTGGCGCTCAGGCTGGAATCGGGTGACGTGATCGTCTTCGGCGGCGAGAGCCGGCTCGCCTTTCACGGCGTCGACCGGATTTATCCGGGCTCCTCGACGCTGCTGAGGAATGGCGGCCGCGTCAACCTGACGCTGCGGCGGGTGACGGCGCCCGAGCGCGCTTAACACAAGCTTCACGACGAAGCGGCATGGTGCGGGCCGAAGCGGAGAAGGCCGTCGCCCGTGTCGATCGTCGAAACCACGCAACCGCAGCGACCGGTATCGTTGCGGGCCGGAACGGTCGACCGAATCAGGGCCGATCGGCCGCTCCATGTCGCCATCCTGGCCTATGGCGGTATGGTGATGCTCCTGCTCCACGCCACGGGCACGAGCCAGGCCGCGGCCTTCGCGAGCTACGTGCCGGTCTGGTCGGTGGCGTTCTTCTTCGTGTTTCCGGTGCTCTACGCGGGCTGGCGGGTGCTGGCGGTGGTGCACCGGGTGGACCGGCGCCGGCGACTGGCCTGGCGGGCCGTCTTTCCGGCCGGGCGGATCGACGCGATGGCCGCCGGCGTGCCGCTTCTGGCGACACTGATGGTGTTCCAGGGCGCGTTCACCTCGTTCAAGGCGGCGATGCCGATCTGGCGGGGCGGCTTTGTCCATGACGCGATCCAGGCCGACATCGACCGCTTTCTGCATATGGGCGTCGATCCGTGGCGCTGGCTGTTTTCGCTGTCGGATGCCTACTGGCTGCAACGGGCTGTCGAGATCAGCTACAGCCAGATCTGGTTCGTGTTCTGCTTCGGCTTCCTGTTCTGGGTGGTGGTTTCGCCGGCGGCGGCCGGGATCAGGACGCGCTATCTCGTCGCCTATGTCGCGACATGGATCGTGGTGGGAAACCTTCTGGCGCTCGTCTTCCTGTCGGCGGGTCCGGCCTATTTCGGGCTGGTGACGGGCGATCACGCCCGCTTCGCCGAACAGTTGGCGATCCTGTCACGCAGCGCGGGCGTTGCCCATTCGGCGGTGGAACTGCAGGCCTATCTGTGGGCCTCGCATGAAGGCCGCGTTGCGGGGCTCGGCACCGGCATTTCGGCATTCCCCTCCATGCATGTGGCGCTGGCCACGCTGAACATGCTCTTCCTGTGGGAACGGAGCCGACGCTGGGGGATGATCGCGGCAGGATATCTGCTCGTCGTGCTGGCCAGTTCTGTCTATCTGGCATGGCACTACGCGATCGACGGCTATGCGGCGATCGCGCTGGTGGCGGCGATCCATTTCGGCCTCAGGGCGGCGATGAAGCCCGCCCTCAAAGCTTCCTGAGCGCGACTTCCTCGACCTTGTGGTCGGCGCCCTTGCGCAGGATGAGATCCGCCCGTGGGCGCGTCGGCAGGATGTTCTCGCGCAGGTTCTTCATGTTGATATTGGCCCACAGGCCCTCCGCGATGGCACGCGCGGCGTCGTCCGACAGCGAGGCGTAGCGGTGAAAGAAGGATTGCGGGTTGCGGAACGCCGTTTCGCGCAAGCGCATGAAGCGCGCGATATACCAGTCGTGTATCAGTTCGGCATCCGCGTCGATATAGATTGAAAAGTCGAAAAAGTCCGAGACGAAGGGCACGAACTTGCCGTCCTGGGGCAGGTCGCGCGGCTGCAGGACGTTGAGCCCCTCGAAGATGAGAATGTCGGGCCGGTCGATGGTGACGAATTCGCCGGGAATGACGTCATAGGTCAGGTGCGAATAGACCGGCGCGCGGACATCGGGCTGGCCCGACTTGATCGCCGACAGGAAGCGTAGCAGGGCACCGACATCGTAGGAATCGGGAAAGCCCTTGCGCTCCATCAGGTTCTCTCGGCGCAAAACCTCGTTGGGAAAGAGAAAGCCGTCGGTCGTGACCAGATCGACCTTGGGACTGGACGGCCAACGCGCCAGCAGTTCCTTCAGCACGCGCGCCGTCGTCGACTTGCCCACCGCGACCGAGCCGGCCATGCCGATGATGAAGGGCGTCTTGACGGCGTCATTGGCGTTGAAGAACACCTGCCTTTGCCTGAACAGAAGCTGCGAGGCTTCGACATGAGCCGACAGCAGCCGCGACAAGGTGAGGTAAATGCGACGGACCTCCTCGAGGTCGATCGGATCGTTCAGCGAACCAAGCCTTTCGACTTCCCGCGCGGTGAGCGTCAGCGGCGTGTCGGCACGGAACTTCGCCCATTCACCGGCGGTGAAGAAGCGATAGGGAAAGTATTTCTCGGTTGGAGCGAACTGGTCCATCCGCCTCCCCTGACTATCGGCCCCGGCCGTCGATCGCATTACCCGGCGGTGCGGGCGGCCTTCTCGGCCAGTCCGCTCATGCCGGTGCGCCGTTCCAGCTCAGCCATTACGCGTTCCAGCGGGATCCCCGCGACGGCGAGGACCACGAGCAGGTGATAGAGGAGATCGGCACTTTCCGAAACAAGACCTTCGTCATCGGCCTCGATCGCCGCGATGACCGCCTCGACGGCTTCCTCACCGAGCTTCTTGGCGGCGCGCCGCTGCCCCTCCGCCACCAGCTTCGCCGTCCATGAATCGGAAGCGCCCGAACGGGCGCGTTCGAGGATGATGCGCTCCAGATCGGCCAGGGTGAAATCGCTCGTCATTGCCATGGCCGGCATTTACGCCGCGCGCAAGTCACTGTCGAGTCGCACGGCCAGTCCGGCGGCGGCCATATGCGCCTTGGCCTCGGCGATCGAGAATGTCCCGAAATGGAAGATGGAGGCGGCAAGCACCGCAGTCGCGTGCCCGTCGCGGATGCCTTCGACCAGATGATCGAGCGTGCCGACGCCGCCCGACGCGATGACCGGCACGCGCACCGCGTCGGCAACCGCGCGGGTGAGCGCGATATCATAGCCGGCCTTGGTGCCGTCGCGGTCCATCGAGGTGAGCAGGATCTCGCCGGCGCCGAGGTCGACCACCTTGCGGGCGAACGCAATCGCGTCGATGCCTGTAGGATTGCGGCCGCCATGGGTGAAGATTTCCCACCGGGCGGCCTCCCCCGCGCCGGAGACCTTCTTGGCGTCGATGGCGACGACGATGCACTGGTTTCCGAACTTGTCGGCCGCCTCGGCGACGAATTCCGGTGTCTTCACGGCGGCCGTGTTGATCGATACCTTGTCGGCACCGGCCAGCAGAAGCTTGCGGATGTCGGCGACCTGGCGCACGCCACCGCCCACGGTGAGCGGCATGAAGCACTGCTCGGCGGTGCGTGTGACAATGTCGAAGATCGTCTCGCGGTTGTCGGACGAGGCGGTGATGTCGAGGAAGCAGAGTTCGTCGGCACCGGCAGCGTCATAGGCGCGCGCGGCCTCGACCGGGTCGCCGGCGTCGATCAGGTCGACGAAATTGACCCCCTTGACGACGCGGCCGTCCTTGACATCGAGACAGGGGATGACGCGGGCTTTCAGCATCGGACGGCCGCCTTTCTCCTTTGCGCGTCCTCGCGGCGAAGCCGCTGCGGGCGACGCGGCTCGTCCTTGACATCGAGGCATGGGATGACGCGGGCTTTCAGCATCGGACGGCCGCCTTTCTCCTTTGCGCGTCCTCGCGGCGAAGCCGCTGCGGGCGGCGCGGCTCGTCCTTGACATCGAGGCATGGGACGACGCGGGCTTTCAGCATCGGACGGCCGCCTTTCTTCTTTTCGCGTCCTCGCGGCGAAGCCGCTGCGGGCGACGCGGCTCGTCCTTCACATCGGGGCAGAGGGATGACGCGGGCTTCGAGCATCTCAAGCGCCTGTCGCACGCGCCACGGCGCGCCGCATAATGAGTCTGTGGAATGGCAGCACCACGCGCAAATAGATACGCCCGAGCACGTTGTGCGGCCTCACCCAGGTGGCGGCATAGGCGACATTGTCGCGGCAGAGGATAGAAATGCGGAAATCGAGATGACGATCGTCGAAACCCAGCAGGATTTCATTCCGCCCACGCCCGGCGACCGGGAAGATTCCGATGCACTCGCCCGAGCGAGCGCGCCCCTTGAGGCCGAAAGGCATGACGAGGAGGTTGCGGACAACCAGAAGGCCCGTCACCCAGGCCGGAAACCGCGCCGCGCGCGCTGCGACCGTTTCCGCGTCGAGGGTGGTCTCGTTCGCGTAGCAGTCAACGAAATCCCGCGGCGCGACGAGCTCCGCGAGCATTGTCCCGTCAGGCAAAGGCGTTTCACGAACAGTCATGCTTTCCCAGTCACGAAACGGGGCGAACCGCAACGCCATCATAGAGATCGGCAAGGGAGAGCTGGACGCTCAACTGCCCGAGGTCTACCGCCGCGTTGGCTCCGGCCAGTTCCTGGGGGCCGTTCCACCCCTCCGGACTCCGTCCCCAGAGCCATACGCGCGGTTCCTCATGCGAGAGGATCAGATAGTAGATCAGGGAATCGACGCCCTTGTAGTCGGCGAGCTTGTGCACGAAATCACGGCCGTAGGAGGAGGGCGAAAGGACTTCCGCCACGAACACCGGCTCCACGGCGATCGGATCGTCCGCCGAAGCAGCCGCCGTTTTCCTGTCTACGAAGACGTCAGAATAGCGAATACCGTCCGGTGTGCGCACGCCGAAATTGGCGGAGCCGACGCTGAAGGTTTCGCGGTCGAGATGCTGCCGCAGTGCAAGCAGCAAATTCGTCGCGATATCGACGTGATTTCTCGTGACGTCGATCATCATCTCGACCACCCTCCCGCGCACGAATTCCCGCTTGCCCTCGCGCCCCTCGTTCCTGCGCAGGAATTCGTCCGCCAGGGTCGGCATTTTTTGCTGCAGATTCATGCCATGAGCCTAGCACAACAGCCTTTTGCTTCACAGCGCGTCCGCATCCGCTCAAGCCCGCTCCATCGCGGCCAGAAAATCGACCAGCAGCCGGCCCACCACCGGCGGCACATCACCCTTGGCGTCGAAAGCCGGATCGTAGGCCGACAACGTCAGGCCTACGATCGGTACGGAGCTTGCCATGCGGCTCGCCACTTGGCGCACAAGGTCCGGCGCGGGGCCGCCAGGGGTGGCGTAACGGTTGACCCGAAGCACGTCCGCGTCATGCACATCGAGGTCGATGTGGAGATGGGTACGCCGCGCGCCGGCCTCCTTCAGGCCAGATACCTTATCGGCCGCTTCGCTAGCCTCCGAGTGGATCACCGGCAGGCCGGCCAGCAGTGCCTCCTCGTCCGGGTCGAGGTCACGCGCGTCAACCAGCATGCATTTCGCCGGATCGACCGGCCGGAAGCCCGGGATCGCGTTGGCCATCGGCCGCCAGCACAGGCCAAGCGCGGTCGCCAGCGCCATGCCGTCGAGAAAGCCGTGGGGCGAGGTCTCCGGCGTGTTCAGATCACCGTGTTGGTCGAACCAGATGATCGAGTCAGCATCCTCGCCGGCCACCGCGCCGCAGGCCGTCAGGCAATTGCCCGCCAATATGACGGGAAAGCGTCCGACGGCGCGGCTCTCGATCGCCTTCTCGGCCACGGCCCGACAGACCGCGAAGCCGGTCGCGATCTCGCGATCGTCGAGGCCCTCGATCCTGGCGATTTCAACGACGTCGACGTCGTGACCGCTCAGCGTCAGCGTCTCGACCAGCCCGCCGGCGAGCAGCGCGTCCGGTCCCCGCCCGAAGCCTTCGTGACGGCGGCCACTGTCGTAGGGTGCGACGATCATGGAAAGCTTCACGATCGCATGTCCGCTTTCGCTTCACGCAAGATCGCCAGCGCCTCGGCCGGGTCGATGCGGCCGTCATAGAGCGCGCGGCCGGAGATCGCGCCCTCAAGACGGGTGGCATCCGGCATGGTCATGCGCACGATGTCGGCCAGCGAGGCGAGGCCTCCGGAGGCAATCACCGGGATCGACACGGCGTCGGCCAGCTCGATGGTGGCCTCCCAGTTGATGCCGGTCAGAACGCCGTCCCGGTCGATATCGGTGTAGATGATGGCCGCGACGCCTGCGCCCTCGAACTTTCTCGCCAGCTCGACGACGCCGAGCTCGGAGGCTTCCGCCCAGCCCTCGACGGCGACCTTGCCGCCTTTGGCGTCGATGCCGACGGCGACCTTGCCCGGGAACAGCCGGCAGGCTTCCCTCACCAGCGCGGGGTCTCGCACCGCCGCAGTGCCGAGGATGACACGTGCAAGGCCCTTCGCCAGCCACGCTTCGATCTGGTCCAGCGAGCGGATGCCGCCGCCGAGCTGGACCAGATTTTTCGTCGCCTCAAGGATGGCCTCGACCGCCGCGCCGTTGCGGCTTTCGCCAGCGAAGGCGCCGTCGAGGTCGACCACGTGCAGCCACTCGAAGCCCTGGTCCTCAAAGGCCCTGGCCTGCGCGGCCGGATTCTGGTTGTAGACAGTTGCGCTTGCCATCTCGCCCAGCTTGAGCCGGACGCACTGGCCGCCCTTGAGGTCTATGGCCGGAAACAGGATCATGAGAGGTCAGACGCCTTCCACCACGGCGAAATGCGCGGTGGAGTAGGCTTCGCGCAGCTTCAGCGCGGCCTGATACTCGGGCGAATGATAGCAGTCGAGCGCGGTCTGGTAGCTGTCGAATTCGATCACGACGAGCCGCGTCGCGGCCGGCCCCTCGAACACCTGTCCCTCGCCGCCGCGGACCAGAAACTTCGCGCCGTATTTGTCGAAGGCGGCCTTGTTGGCCGCCACATATTGCGAATAGCCGTCGGGGTCGGTGATGTCGACCATCGCCATCCAGTATCCCTTCTTGCTCATCGGTTCCTCCTCACGGCGACCATTTCAGAAAGTTCGCGATCAACGCCAGGCCGAGCGCCTGGCTCTTTTCCGGATGGAACTGGGTGCCGGCCCGGTTGTCGCGGGCGACGGCGGCGGTGACGGAGCCTCCATAGTCGGTGACGGCCAGCACGTCGTCCGAACGCTTCGCATCAAGATGGTAGGAATGGACGAAATAGGCGTGCAGCCCGCCATCGCCGGTCGGAATCCCCTCGAAGAGCGGATGCATATGTTTCACGTGAATCGTGTTCCAGCCGATCTGCGGAATCCTGAGCCTCTGGTCGTCCGGCTTGATCTCCCTGACGTCGCCGGCGATCCAGCCGAAGCCGCGCGTGACCGTCTTTTCCAGCCCGCGATCGGACATGAGCTGCATGCCGACGCAAATGCCCAGGAAGGGGCGGCCCGCTCTTTCGACGGCTTCCGACAGCGCCTCATCCATGCCTGCGATGGCGGCAAGCCCGGCGCGGCAATCGGCATAGGCGCCGACGCCGGGCAGCACGATGCGGTCGGCCGTTCTGACACGGGATGGGTCGTCGGTGAGGTCGATCTCGGCCACAATGCCGGCTTCACGCGCCGCGCGCTCGAACGCCTTCGTCGCCGAGCGCAGATTGCCCGATCCATAATCGATGATGGCGACCCGCATCAGCGCGATCCGGGATAGGAAAACAGGCCAAGGGCCGGCCCGCCGGACGGCCGGATCGATGGCGGGCGCGCGGCGGCAGGCGCCGGTGTGGCGGACGGGGGGTGCTCCTCCGCGCCCTCGCCTGCCAAGGCGGCCGCATAGCGCAGTTCGGCCTCCTCCCTGTCGCGGGCTTCGACCGGTCCCCATTCGCTCCAGCCGCGGCGGCGCAAGGCGGCGATCCTCAAGCCGTTCGATTCGAGGCCGAAATAAAGTGACACCAGAAGGGACAGGAGCGGCGCGGCCTGGCCGAGACCGGCCCAGCCGGCGGCAATTCCGGCCCCCACGATGAGCACGAGTGCAGCCAGGGCCTCGAGCCAAAGGCGACGGGCGAGAAGCCAGATGACCGGCAGGAGAAACGCCAGGAACGAAAAGCCGTCGCGGATGAAGACGGCGCCCTCGACGCGCTCACGTCGGTCTTGCGACGGTGGTTCCATGACCACATAGACCGTCATCGCTCAGCCCTTCAGCGAACCCTTGGTGGACGGGACGGCGTTTGGTTGGCGCGGATCGAGCGCGATCGCGGCGCCCAGAACGCGCGCCACGGCCTTGAAGCAGGTCTCGGCGATATGGTGGCTGTTGGCGCCGTAGAGATTGGAGACATGCAGCGTGACGCCGGCATGCTGGGCGAAAGCCTGGAAGAATTCGCGCACCAGCTCGGTGTCGAAGGTGCCGATCTTCGGCGTCGGGAACGCGACCTGCCAGACCAGGAACGGCCGGCCGGAGACGTCGATGGCGGCGCGCGTGAGCGCCTCGTCCATGGCCAGATCGAGCGAGGCATAGCGCGTGATGCCGCGCCGCTCGCCCAGCGCCTCGGCAAGCGCCTTGCCGATCGCGATGCCGACATCCTCGACCGTGTGATGGTCGTCGATATGGAGGTCGCCCCTGGCCGCGACCTCGAGATCAATGAGCGAGTGGCGCGCGAGCTGGTCGAGCATGTGGTCGAAGAAGCCGACGCCGGTCGAGACGTCCGACCGGCCCGACCCGTCGAGCAGGAGCGAAACCGAGATGTCGGTCTCGTTCGTCCTGCGGCTCACCTCACCCCTGCGCGGCCCGGCCATCTCTACATCCCGGCTGAAAGACGCGCCTTCCTATCAGCCGCCAATCGACATTTCCAGCCAGCGCGGCGATTTGCAATCGCGGCACGCGCACATACATAGTGCCGGGTCCAAAGGGGATCGCGCAGGCGCCGAACGGGCGGCGCGGTTCCGCTGTCAGGAGCACTTCATGTCCAACGAACTCTCCATGCACGCCACGACGATCGTGACCGTGCGCAAGGGCGGCAAGGTTGTGATCGCGGGCGACGGGCAGGTGAGCCTCGGCCAGACGATCATGAAGGGCAACGCCCGCAAGGTCCGCCGTCTGGGAAAGGGCGATGTGATCGCCGGCTTCGCCGGCGCGACGGCCGACGCGTTCACCCTGCTCGAACGCCTCGAAGCCAAGCTCGAGCAGTATCCCCAGCAGCTGATGCGCGCCTGCGTGGAACTGGCCAAGGACTGGCGCACGGACCGCTATCTGAGGAGGCTGGAAGCGATGATGCTGGTGGCCGACAAGTCGGTTTCGCTGGCGATCACCGGCAATGGCGACGTGCTGGAGCCCGAACAGGGCGTTATGGCGATCGGATCGGGCGGCAACTACGCGCTGGCCGCGGCCCGGGCGCTGATCGACAGCGACAAGGACGCCGAGGAGATCGCGCGCAAGGCGATGGACATCGCGGCCGAGATCTGCGTCTACACGAACCATTCGATCGTGATCGAAACGCTCGATGCGGCCTGATACCGACCCCATCGGCTTCCGCCCGGTGACATCCGCCGACCTGCCGATGCTGGGCGAGTGGATGGAAAGGCCGCACTGGCGCGAATGGTGGGGCGATCCGCCCACCGAACTCGGCTATGTGCGCGACATGGTGGAAGGGCGGGACACGACGCGGCCCTTCATCTTCTCGGCCGAGGGCCGCGATCTCGGCTATATCCAGGCCTGGCGGATCGGCGACACGCTCCACGAACCGTGGATCTCGGACAGCCCGTGGCTGCTCGAACTACCCGCGGATGCCGTCGGCGTGGACCTTTCGATCGCCGATCCGGACGATCTTTCGAAGGGCATCGGCACCGCCGCCCTGATGTCGTTCGTAGCGATGCTGAGGGCCGAAGGTGCCGTGACGATCATCATCGACCCGGACCCGGCCAATCAACGCGCCGTGCAAGCCTATTCGAAGGCGGGGTTCAGCCCGATACCGGAACTGGAAGGGCGGACCGGCGACAGCCTGATCATGAAACACGACATCCGACGGACGACGAGATGACCAGCTTTTCCCCACGCGAGACCGTTTCCGAACTCGACCGCTACATCATCGGCCAGAAGGACGCCAAGCGCGCCGTGGCCATCGCGCTCAGAAACCGCTGGCGCCGCCAGCAGCTCGAGGGCGAGATGCGCGAGGAGGTGATGCCGAAAAACATCCTGATGATCGGCCCGACCGGCGTGGGCAAGACCGAGATTTCGCGCCGCCTGGCGAGGCTCGCCGGCGCGCCCTTCATCAAGGTGGAGGCGACGAAGTTCACCGAGGTCGGCTATGTCGGCCGCGACGTCGAGCAGATCATCCGCGATCTCGTCGAGACCGCGATCGGGCTCGTGCGCGAGAAGATGCGCGAGAACGTCAAGGCGCGCGCGCATCTCAACGCCGAGGAGCGGGTGCTGGAGGCACTGGTCGGCAAGACGGCGAGCCCGGCCACGCGCGATTCCTTCCGCAAGAAGCTGCGCGATGGCGAACTCGACGACAAGGAGATCGAGGTCGAAGTGGAGGATGCCGGCGGCGGCATGCCGGGTTTCGAGATTCCGGGCATGCCCGGGGCGAATATCGGCGTGCTCAACATCAACGATATGCTGTCCAAGGCGATGGGCGGCAAAAAGACGAAGACGATCCGCACCACCGTGCGCGACTCCTACAAGCATCTGATCGAGGACGAGTCCGACAAGCTGCTGGACCAGGACGAGGTGATCCGCAAGGCGATGGAATCGACCGAGAACGACGGCATCGTCTTTCTCGACGAGATCGACAAGATCGCGACCCGCGAGGGCGGTCTCGGCGCCGGGGTGTCGCGCGAGGGCGTGCAGCGGGACCTTTTGCCGCTGGTGGAGGGCACGACGGTCGCGACGAAATACGGTCCGGTCAAGACCGACCATATACTGTTCATCGCATCGGGCGCGTTTCATGTCTCCAAACCATCGGACCTGCTGCCCGAACTGCAGGGCAGACTGCCGATCCGCGTCGAATTGCGGGCGCTGGAGAAGGAGGATTTCAGGCGTATCCTGACCGAGACCGAGGCCAGCCTGATCAAGCAGTATATCGCGCTGATGGCGACCGAGGGCGTGACGCTGGACTTCACGGAGGACGCGATCGACGAACTGGCCGGTATCGCGGTCGACCTCAATGCCTCGGTCGAGAACATCGGGGCACGGCGGCTGCAGACGGTGATGGAACGCGTGCTGGACGACATCTCCTACGATGCGCCGGACAAGGCCGGCACGGCGGTCACGATCGACGCCGACTATGTGCGACAACATGTCGGCGATCTCGCCAAGAACACGGATTTGTCCCGATTCATCCTCTAGGAATGCCGACGTCGACGGATTCGTGAAAAGCTTCACGGCGCGGGTGCGCCAGCTTTGCGAATCGACTTTCCATGGAAGCGGCCCGGACGATGGCCGTCACGATGCACGGGCGGTGGGCGGAATGACAATGCGACTGTGGCTGCTGGCCGGAATGACGATCGCGATGCTGGCGGCCGGCGCCGTTCAGGCCACAACGGTTGTCCCGCCCGGAAACCGCCATGCCGAGCAGCCGCCGATCCCCGGCGGGTCGTCAAGTCGCACCGCCGCGCTGAAGACGACCTTCGAGGCAAAGTACCGGAAGGTGCACCGGCTGTTGTCGACCGACGGCGCCCTGATGTCCAAGATCGACGCCGTGGCCAGGGATTACGGCATTGAGCCGATCCATATGATCGGGGCCATCGTCGGCGAGCACACCTACAATGTCGACGCCTATGACCGGCTTCAGACCTATTATGTGAAGGCGGTTTCCTACCTGCAGTCGGCCTTCACCTTTTCCCATGGCGGCGAGAACGTCGTGGATTTCGTGGCGAGACCGGAGTTCGAGGCGTGCGACGAGGCAAGCGGCAGCTATGAGGTCTGGAGCTGCCGCGAGGCTGTCTGGAACCGCACATTTCGCGGCAGGAGCGTCGACGGACGCGTCTATCCCGACGATCGGTTCAGCGCGGTCTTCTTCCAGCCGCTCTATGCGGGCCAGACCTTCGGGATCGGCCAAGTCAACCCGCTCACGGCCTTGAAGATGAGCGACCTCGTTTCAAAGACGTCCGGACTGCCGAGGCTGGACCCGTCGCGTCCGCAGGGCGTCTACCAGACAATCATGGACCCCGACCTGACGCTTCCCTATGTCGCGGCCACGATCCGCAAGTCGATCGACGCTTATCGCGACATCGCGGGCTTCGATATTTCGGGCAATCCGGGGCTGACGGCGACGCTCTACAATGTCGGCAATCCCGAGACGCGGGCGCGGGCTCTCAAGGCCGAGAACGAGCGCAGGCTGCTCACGGGCGAACCCGCGAAGCTGCCCGAGGAAAACTATTACGGGTGGCTGGTCAACGAGAAGCTGGCCGAGTTGAAGGCGCTTTTCTGACACGTTCAAGCCGGTCCTCCAGGCAATTAGTCAGCGCGTCGATGTCGCCGCGGTCAAGGAGGGAGATTGATCGCGACAGCCGGTTGGCCAGCAGCGTCGCCTGAGGCGACAGACCAGCCGTGTCGATCGTGACGCGCGGATCGGACACGGATGCAAGGTCCTGAAGTTCCTCTGCCTCGTCCCAGATCACGTTGAAGAAGCCGATGATCTTCTGGACCATCGGCCATGAAGGGCGCCCGCGCCGACCATGCTCCAGGGCCGAGAGGTAGGAGGGTGTGACCCCGAGGGCGGCCGCCATCTGTTTCTGGCTGATGCCGCGCTCACGCCGCATCCGACGCACCTTCTCTCCGAACGGGGTCACCGGTTCCGTTCCCGGTCACGCGTGAGCCGGACATAGAGTGCGCCCTCCCCGCCATGGGGCCGGCCGGCTTCGGACCAGCCGCTGACGAGGGTGCGAAACTCCGGCGTCGCCAGCCAGTGCGGCACCGCGCGGCGCAAGGCGCCCTCGCTACCGAGCGAGGAACCCTTGCCGGTGATGACGAGCACATTGCGCAGGCCCTGCGACCGGGCGCGCCGCAGGAAGCCGAGCAGGAGCAGATGGGCGTCGTGCTGCGTCATGCCGTGCAGGTCGATGCGGCCGTCGATCGCCACCTTGCCTTTCGCGAGCTTGACGCGGTCGATCCGGTCCAAAGTCTTTTGGGCGGGCTTAACGGGCGTAGCCCGCCGTGGCGCGAAGGACGGCGCCGCAGCCGGCTTCGGCTCGGCGACATGAGGTTCGGCCGCGGCCAGTTCGGCAAATAGCCTTGCGTCCTTCTCCCGGTCACGCAGCGGCGTGACCGTGCGCGCCACCGTCGACCAAAGAACGCGATCGTCCGCCGAGAGCTTCCGTCCTGATCGGGTCACGGCAGCGACGCCTTAGGCAGGAGCACGAAGAAGTCGGCGTCATGCCGGATCGCGCCGGCGATCTCGCCGGCTTCGTGGCCCGAGCCGATGAAGAGGTCGGCGCGGGCCGGCCCGAGAATGGCCGATCCCGTGTCCTGCGCGATCATGAGCCGGGAGAAGGATCGGCCGTCAATGGCGGTCAGAGAGGGCGCGACAATGAAGAACGGCGTGGAAAAGGTATGCAGCAACCGGTCGACGGCGACCGAGCAGCCGGCTGTCAGCGGAACCTTGGCCGCGGCAACCGGGCCGGCAGCCGGATCGTCGACAGGCGCCTCCCGAAAGAAGATGTAGGAGCGGTTTCGCCATAGGATCTCATCGACCCGATGTGGATTGTCGGCCAGCCAGTCGCGGATGGCGCGCATAGTAACGTCCTCGCGCCGCAACTCGCCTAACTCGATCAGGACCTGGCCGGCACCGGTGAATGGATGTCCGGATTTAGCGGCATAGGTGACGCGGATCGTCCGGCCATCGGGGAAGACGAGACGCGCGGCACCCTGAACATGAATGAAATAGGCCTCGACGCGGTTTTCCAGCCAGGCGATCTCGAGGCCCCTCCCCTCCAGCGCACCTCTATCGATCGCCGCCCGGTCCCAGTATTCCACCAGACGGCCGGCATCGTCGCGGCGACCGAACGCCATCGCCGAATCCATATCGGCAGGGCGATTGGCCGCGTCCAGATCAACCAGATCAGGTGGGCGGGCCAATAGCGGCACCCGGTGACGGGCAGTCCTCACTGGTGAGGCCTCGACGATCGGCTCGTAATAGCCGGTCACGAACCCCCTGTCCCTTCCCTCGGGCCGGACGAAGGCCGGACGAAAATGGCGTTCGAAGAAGTCCCGCGCCTCCCGCCGTGTCAGGCCCGAAACGTCCCGGGTTTCCGACCAGGCCGGTTCCAGGTCCTCCGCGCTTGCGCCGATCGAGCCAGCGCGATAGCGGCGATGCAGGGATTGCCGTGCGTTGAGGCGAAAGGCGCCGAACGCCGTCACGAAATCGGCCTGCTCCCAGCCGGGAAGATCGGCGAAGCGTGTCGGGACGAGCGCGCCGTCCCGGCGGATCGGCGCGGCGCCTTCAAGCGTCGCAACCATGACCCTCAGTCTTCGGCTTCGGTGGCGACCAGCTTCCAGTTCGGATCGCGCGATCGCGTGTCACGCGCAAAGGTCCACACATCCGTGACCGGCACAACGGTTTCGGGATCGCCGTCTATGACCTCGCCCGATGCGTTCCGGGTCGCAGAAATCAGCTCGGACACGATACGCAAGGTAAGGTGGGCTTCGGAACCCTTCATTTCGGCCGCCACGATCTCGGCCTTCTCGATCCCGACAAAGGAGGACTGGATCTTCTCGTCCCGTTTCTCGCGTTTGCCGATCTCGGCGACGAACCCTTCGTAGACCTCCCTCGACAGCAGGTTCTTGAGCGTCTTTCGGTCACCATCGGCATAGGCCATGACGATCATCTCGTAGGCCATCTTGGCTCCCTCGACGAAGGTCTTCGGATCGAAGGTGCTGTCGGCATCGCGGATGGCGCGCAGCCCTGCATTCAAAGGCTTGTCCGGCTTCACATATTCATCGATCGCGGCGTAGTTCGCCTCATCCCTGGACGGCTGTCCCTTACGCCTCGGAAGGGCGACGACATTCTCGTTGGCCTGTCCGTTCGCGGCTTCGCGAGGGCCTCGTTCGCGTCCGGCCGAATAGGGATCATATGGAGGCCGCTCGTTTCCGGTGCGCCGGCCAAGCACGTTTCGCAACTGCATGAATATCACCACAGCGGCGACCAGAAAGAAGATCGTCCCGAAGTCGAAGAAATCCATTTGGTCCGCCAATCGAATCCGTGGGCCGCGCGCTGTGCGGTGGCTATGTCCGGAGGGTTTTCGCCGGATGCCTCAGGAACCCTCTCTCGACACAAACCATATAGAATGCAAGCGGCCATCATTCAAATCGGCGCGCGCGATGACTATCTAGGCAAACGATCGTCGTTTCGAAACCAACCACGCGGAAACCGCCTTGCCGCTCGGCCTCATCCCTTTCCTGTTCCTCGCGGTGCCGCTGAGCGAGATCGCGATTTTCGTCATGGTGGGAAGCCAGATCGGGGTATTGCCGACGATCGGGCTTGTCCTGCTGACCGCGGTGACGGGCACGATACTTCTGCGTGTCCAGGGTTTCGCCATCGTTTCGCGGGTCCGGGCCGAGCTCGATGCGGGCCGTATTCCCGGGCGGGAGCTGGCGTCGGGCGTCATGATCCTGGCTGCCGGCCTGCTTCTGCTGACGCCGGGTTTCCTCACCGACACGATCGGGCTCCTGCTGTTCGTGCCTCCTGTCCGCGACGCGATCTGGTCCTTCGTGGCGGCAAGGATCGTGGTGCGAAGCGCGAGCTTTCGTGCCGGCATGGGCGGCGCCGGACCCTTCCGCCGGAGACAGGAGGATCACACAATCGATCTCGACCCCGAGGACTTTCACACCGATCGGGACCCCGCCAACCGGCCGGACAGGTCGAACGATACGCCCTGGCGGTCGCTTCCGCGCGATCCGGATCGCTGATCCTCCTCGGCGACGAATTCTTGCCAGCCCCCCGTCACCATGCTAGCTGCCCCACACCCGAAGCGGCCGCGAGGCCGTCAAGCTTTGCCAGATTTACATGAAAGGTAGGCGATCATGGCCGACGCGCCGGACAAAAACAGCCCCGGCAACGGTGGCGCCGCCGCGCAGAAGGGCAGTGGCGGACAGCCCTCGCTGAACATCCTCGCCCAGTATATCAAGGATCTCTCCTTCGAGAGCCCGAACGCGCCTTCGGCACTGAAACCGCGCGACAAGGCACCGGGCATCAGCATCAATGTCAACGTCAACGCGAACCCGATCGCCGGCAAGGATTTCGATGTCCATCTGACGATCACGGCCAAAGCCGAAGTCGACAAGGACGTGCTGTTCAATGTCGAGCTCGTCTATGGCGGCGTGTTTCGTGTCGACGGCTTTCCGCAGGAGCATGTCCTGCCGGTGCTCTTCATCGAATGCCCGCGGCTTCTGTTCCCCTTCGCCCGGCACATCATCGCGGACGCGACCCGCAATGGCGGCTTCCCGCCGCTGATGCTGGAGCCGATCGACTTCGCGCAGATGTTCCAGCAGCGCGTCGCGGAAGAACAAGCGCGCGCCAAGGTGCAGACGAGCTGAGATCTCTCCGAGACCGCCACTCAGTCGCCGGCGGCCTCGCTTGTTTCAGCGTAGTGAACGGTCCTGCGCCACAGGGCGCCTTCGCCAAGCCGTGACACGAGCGCGCCATGGGCGGCGCGCTCGGCGTCGCTCAAGCGCGGCGCCAGCGGGCGGGTGCGCGTCCTGGTCGTGACGACTTCGATGCGGGCGCCGCTATCCGAGACCTCGACCGTCGCCTCCCTGGTCTCGAGCACGAGAGCTGCCTGCCGCCCCCCGGCCAGCTCGATATAGACCTCTGCCAGCAATTCGGAATCGAGCAAGGCGCCGTGCTTGGTACGGTGCGCGTTCGAGATGCCGTAGCGCTTGCAAAGCGCATCCAGCGAGTTCGGCCCCATCGGATGCTTGCGGCGCGCGATCTGCAGCGTGTCGACGACCCTGGCCGCGTCGAAACAGGCCAGGCCGATGCGCGTGAACTCGGCATCAAGGAAGCTCATGTCGAAGCCGGCATTGTGAGCGACGAGACGCGCGTCGCCGACGAAATCCAGCCATTGGGGGCCGATCTCGGCGAAGGTCGGCTTGTCGCGCAGCTGGTCGTCGGAGATGCCGTGCACGGCAAGCGCCTCGGGATGGACCGGGCGCCCCTGCGGATTGATGAATGTATGAAAGGTCCGGCCCGTCGGAAAGCGGTTGTGCAGCTCGACGCCGCCGAGCTCTATCACCCGGTCCTCGCGAGGATCGAGGCCGGTGGTTTCGGTGTCGAAGATGATCTCGCGCATGGAATCAGCCGCTCCCGCAAGCAGATTCGCCGAACGCGACGGGCCGTTCAAGGCGGCCTGCTCGTCTATCCAGCATTTTCAAGCTCGTGGAGGATGGCGCGGACCTGGCGCCGGGCCTCGCGAAGGCCGCGGCTCGTGTCGATCACGAAGTCGGCGCGCGCGCGCTTTTCGGCATCCGGTGTCTGTCTCGACAGGATCGCCTCGAACCGCTCGGCCGTCATGCCCGGACGGGCCATGACGCGTTCGCGCTGGACGTCGGCCGGAGCGGAGACCACCACGACCTTGTCGACCCGGTCGCGGCCGCCGGTCTCGAACAGAAGCGGAATGTCGAGAAGCACGACCGGCGTGCCACCTTCCCGGTGGCGGGCGAGGAAGGCGTCCGAATCGGCGCGCACGAGCGGGTGAAGGATCGCCTCGAGCCTGCGCAGCGCCTCCGGCCGGCCGAAGACGGCCTTGCCGAGACGGTCGCGGTCTACCCTGCCGCCCACGACCACGCCGGGGAAGGCGGCGGCGATCGCCTCGAGCGCCGGGCCATTCTGGATGCGGTGCACCGCGGCGTCGGCATCGTGGACCGGAACGCCGGCCTCGGCGAACATCCGCGCGGTCGTTGACTTGCCCATGCCGATGGAGCCGGTCAAACCAAGGACGATCACGAACCCAGGTCCTTCTCGACGAGGCGACGCAGTCCGTCCGTGACCTCGGGCCTGTGGCCGAACCAGCGTTCGAAGCCGGGCACCGCCTGGTGCAGGAGCATGCCCAGCCCGTCGACGGTGCGCAGACCGCGGCGGCGGGCCGAGGCCAGGAGAGGCGTGACCAGCGGCGTGTAGACGATATCGGTGACGATCGCCTCGTCCGGCAGGCCGGAGAGGTCGAGCTGCAGATCCTCGTGGCCTTCCATGCCGGCGGCGGTGGTGTTGACCAGCAGGCGGCAGTCGGCAAGCAGGTCGCGCAGCGATCCGAGCGCGTGAGCGGACGCGCCGCCGCCGAAACGATCCTTCAGTTCCCGCGCCCTGGGGAGCGTCCGGTTGACGATGCGGATATCGCCGATGCCGCGCGACCCGAGCGCCTCGACGACGGCGCGCGCGGCCCCGCCCGCTCCGAGCACGACGGCCGCCGGGACATCCGCCCAGCCGGGGACGTGCTCGTCGAGATTGGCGCAGAAGCCGTGCGCGTCGGTATTGCCGCCCCGGAGGATGCCATCCTCCAGCCAGACCGTGTTGACGGCCCCGATCCGCCTTGCCGTCTCGTCCACCTCGGCGCAAGCCGCGAAAGCCGCCTCCTTGTGCGGAATGGTGACATTGCCGCCGACAAATCCTTCCGCTCCGAGGCCGGTGAGAAAGGCGTGAACCCGGTCCGGCGCACGGTCGACGGCTTCATAGCTGCCCGGAATGCCGTAACGCCGGAGCCAGTAGCCGTGAATGAGGGGGGACCGCGAATGGGCGACGGGATGCCCGCACACGAAGGCGCGTCGCCGCTCAGTCATCGAGGGCGCCTAGGTCGCGAAGCGCGGCAAGCAACGGCAGGAGCGGCAGGCCGATGATCGCGAAATAGTCGCCGTCGATGCGCTCGAACAACCGGATGCCGGGGCCTTCGATCTGGTAGGCGCCGACGCTGGTCAGGGCCGCGGCACCGGCCTCGGCCAGGTAACGTCCGACCGCCGCTGGCGTGAGTTCGCGCATCGTCATCGTGACCGGTTCTATGTGAGACCACAGGGTTTGTCCGTTGCGCGCGACCACGACGGCGCTGTCGAGCCTGTGGGTTCTGCCCGACAGGCGCAGCAGTTTCCGGCGCGCCTCGTCCATGTCGGCCGCCTTGTGAAGAAGCTCTCCTTCCAGGGACAGCGTCTGGTCGCAGCCGATGACGAAGGCCCGTGGGTGCCTGGCTGAAACGTCTTCCGCCTTCGTCGTGGCAAGCACCAGCGCGAGATCGGCCGGCGTAGCGCCGCTGTCGGCGAGCGATGTCTCGACGGAGCGCTCGTCGATCCGCGCGGCCTCGACCAAGAAGCGCAGCCCGGCATTGTCGAGCAGGACCTTTCGATGCGGGCTTGCCGAGGCAAGGATCAGCTCCGAGGATTGCAATGGGTCAGGCGCCATGGTGTCTGTTCCCTAGGATCCAGCGCTAGCGGCTTCGGCCGCGCAGCGCAACGATGGCCGCCGCCGTTTCCTCGATCGAGCGGCGGGTGACGTCGATCAACGGCCAACCATGCCGCGTGCACAACTGACGGGCATAGGCGAGTTCCTCCGCGATCGCGGCGCGGTCGATATAATCCTGCGATGCGTAATTGCCACTCGTTCCAAGGATGCGGTGCTGGCGCACCTGGGAAATGCGCTCCGCGGTGGCGATGAGGCCGACGACGAGCGAATTGGCGGCGGCGACGAGCTTTTGCGGCATCGGTACCCCCAGCACGATCGGGACGTTGGCCGTCTTGATACCGCGATTGGCGAGATAGATGCTGGTCGGCGTCTTGGATGTCCGCGAAATGCCCACCAGCACGATCTCGGCCTCGTCGATATCGTCTGGGAGCTGTCCGTCGTCGTGCTCCATGGTGAAGTTGAGCGCGTCTATGCGCCTGAAATAGTCGGCGTCGAGCACATGCTGGGCGCCGACCCGACGCCCGGCTGGAGTGCCGAGATAGGATTGGAATACTGTCAACACCGGTTCCAGCACAGATACGCATGGCACGCTCATCGCGGCACAGCGTTCGTCGATCATGCGCGCCAAATCCTTCTCGACGATCGTGTAGAGGACGATGCCGGGCTGCTCGTCTATCTCGTCGAGTACCTTTTCCAATTGCCTCGTTGTGCGGATCAAAGGGTAGATGTGTTCGATCGCACGCGCGTTCTTGTACTGAGCCGCGACCGCACGGCCCGCGGCAATCAGGGTCTCTCCCGTCGCATCCGAAATCAGATGGAGATGAAAGAAGCTCTGGGCCTTTTCCACAGTCAGGCCTGCTTGCTGTGATGGAAAGTGGAAAACGGGATCGCGGCGCGCATGACGGGTCGAGCGACTGTATCAGATGGCAAGTCATCCACAATGGCGGGCCACGTGCGCTCCGGTCCCCACCTGTTGAGAATTCCGGGAGCCAAGCCAGGTTTCGCCGCGCCCCTCGCCGATAGAACGAATTTTCCGATCATTGCAACCATTTGTAAAATAACGACGATTGGAGACTTTCCCCATCCTCTTCCACAACCCGTTTCGATATCCTATCAAGAGGGCGTCGTCCTCTTCGAAGCCTGGTCGTCGGGGATCATCGACGATCCCCGATTCTGACAGAGTCGTAGAATCAGAAAATTTCCTGAATTCAGGATTCCTTTATTGGTGGCTTGCCGGAAAACCGAGCGGATGACGGGACAGAGAGTCGTTCTAGAAGTGCTGGGGGGCGCACGATCGTTCCCGCCGCCGATCTGGATGATGCGCCAGGCGGGGCGCTATCTTCCCGAATACAGGCAAACCCGCGAGAAGGCAGGAGGCTTCCTCGACCTGTGCTACACGCCCGACCTGGCCGTGGAGGTGACGCTGCAGCCGATCCGACGCTTCGGCTTCGACGCGTCGATCCTGTTTTCCGATATCCTCGTCGTCCCGCACGCTCTCGGGCGGGACCTGGCATTCGAGGAAGGAAGAGGACCGGTCATGACGCCGATCCGCACGGATGAGATCGCCAAACTCGATCCATCGCGTGCGGGGGAGTTCCTGGAGCCGGTGATCGAGACGGTACGCAGGCTTCGCGGCGAACTGCCGGATGAAACCACGCTGCTCGGCTTTTGCGGCGCGCCATGGACGGTGGCGACCTACATGATCGCGGGACATGGGACGCCGGATCAGGCGCCGGCCAGACTGTTCCTCTACCGCGAGCCCGAGCGAATGAAGGCACTGCTTGAACTGCTGGCCGACGTCTCGGCTGACTATCTGGTGAGGCAGATCGAAGCGGGCGCCGATGCCGTCCAGATATTCGATTCCTGGTCGGGCGTGCTCGACGAGGCTTCGTTCGTGAAGTGCTGTGTCCGCCCGGTCGCACGCATGGTGGAAAGGATTCGCAAGCTCCATCCCCACACACCCATTATCGGTTTTCCGAAGGGTGCCGGTTCGCTTTATGCCGGCTACCGGGAGGCGACAGGGGTGACCGCTCTGGGACTGGACTGGAGCGTGCCACTTTCGCAGGCGCAGGGCTTGCAGGCCGGCGGTGCGGTCCAGGGCAATCTCGATCCCCTGCGGCTGGTCGCCGGCGGAAGCGCGCTCGACGAGGGTGTCAATGACATCCTTGTGCGTCTTGGCGACGGGCCTCTGATCTTCAATCTCGGGCACGGCATCGCCCCCGACACGCCGGTCGAGCATGTCGAGCGCATGGTCGAGATCGTCCGCGCCGGCGGACTGCGGTCATGACGAGCGGGTCAGGCAGGAAAGCCGCGCGTCGCGCGGCAATCGCGATCGCGGTTTTCATCGCGGGAGCGGTCGCGCTCCATATGATCGCGCCGGAGAGCTTCTACCCCTGGGCCAAGGCTATCCACGTCATCGCCGTCATCTCGTGGATGGCGGGAATGCTCTATCTGCCTCGCCTCTTCGTCTACCACGCAGAAGCGGGATCGGGCACGCCGCAGTCGGAGACGTTCAAGCTGATGGAAGCGAGGCTGCTGCGCCTGATCATCAATCCGGCGATGATCGTGACCTGGATATTCGGCCTGTGGCTGGCCTGGAAGGGGTTCGGCTTCTCGGGAGGCTGGCTGCATGCCAAGATAATGGGGGTGCTGGTCCTGTCGGGCGTGCATGGCTATTTCGCCGCTTCCGTGCGGCGCTTCGCCGAGGATCGCAACGAAAAACCGGCCCGCCACTGGCGGCTGATGAACGAGGTTCCCACCGTCCTGATGGTGATCATTGTCGTGCTGGTTGTCGTGAAGCCGTTCTGATAGCCCTTGCTCTTGACGTGCGAGCGCTATAGATAAGAACTCTCTCCTCGAAGCGCGTCGAAGCTCGTCACCCCTGTGGCCCAAACGACGCAGCCGTCGCATCCCTCAGTCCAGAAGTTCGCCGCCTCCCTTTCCGAGCGAAGCAGAGCACGCATATGCAAGAAATGAAGCTCCAGGAATTCAAGAACAAGAAGCCGACAGACCTGATCGCGTTCGCCGAATCGCTCGAGGTCGAGAACGCCAGTGTCATGCGCAAGCAGGAGCTGATGTTCGCCATCCTCAAGAAGCTTGCCGCGCAGGATATCGAAATCATCGGCGATGGCGTGGTCGAGGTCCTTCAGGACGGGTTCGGCTTCCTGCGCTCGGCCAACGCCAATTATCTGCCCGGCCCTGACGACATCTACATCTCGCCTTCGCAGATCCGCCGCTTTTCGCTGAAGACGGGCGACACCGTCGAAGGGCCCATACGAAGCCCCAAGGAAGGCGAGCGCTACTTCGCGCTGCTGAAGGTCAACACGATCAACTTCGAGGATCCCGAGAAGATCCGCCACAAAATCCATTTCGACAATCTGACCCCGCTCTACCCCGACGAGCGGCTGCGGATGGAGACGGAGAACCCGACCACCAAGGACATTTCATCGCGCGTGATCGATCTGGTGGCGCCGCTGGGCAAGGGACAGCGCGGCCTGATCGTGGCGCCGCCGCGGACCGGCAAGACGGTGCTGCTGCAGAACATCGCCCATTCGATCACGTCGAACCACCCCGAATGCTATCTGATCGTGCTGCTGATCGACGAGCGTCCGGAGGAGGTCACCGACATGCAGCGCTCCGTGAAGGGTGAGGTGGTCTCCTCGACCTTCGACGAACCGGCGACGCGACACGTCCAGGTTGCCGAAATGGTGATCGAGAAGGCAAAGCGACTGGTCGAGCATGGTCGCGACGTCGTTATCCTGCTCGATTCCATCACCCGCCTCGGGCGCGCCTACAACACGGTCGTGCCGTCATCGGGCAAGGTGCTCACCGGTGGCGTGGACGCCAACGCATTGCAGAGGCCCAAGCGGTTCTTTGGTGCGGCGCGCAACATCGAGGAAGGTGGTTCACTGACCATCATCGCGACCGCGCTGATCGACACCGGCAGCCGCATGGACGAGGTGATCTTCGAGGAATTCAAGGGAACGGGCAATTCCGAGATCGTGCTCGACCGGAAAGTGGCGGACAAGCGCATCTTCCCGTCGATGGACATCCTCAAGTCCGGAACCCGCAAGGAGGACCTGCTCATTGCCAGGCAGGATCTGCAGAAGATCTTCGTGCTGCGCCGCATCCTCGCGCCGATGGGCACGACCGACGCGATCGAGTTCCTCATCGACAAGCTGAAGCAGACCAAGACGAATTCGGACTTCTTCGAATCCATGAATACCTGACGGATCGATTCGGAGCCGTTCCGATGGCTTCCGCCGACAGCCTCGATACGATCTACGCGCTTTCCTCGGGATCGACCCCATCGGGGGTCGGCGTCATCCGGCTCTCCGGCCCCAAGGCTCGATTCGCGCTCGAAACGATATTCGGGAAGGTGCCGCCACCGCGCCGGCTCGTCCTTGGCCGGTTCACGAGCGAGGAGGGAATCGAACTCGATCGGGGCCTAGCGGTCTTCCTGCCCGGGCCGGCCACGTTCACGGGAGAAGACTGCGCGGAGTTCCACTGCCATGGCGGTACGGCCGTGGTGAAGGCGCTGCTGGATACGCTTGGCCGCATCGAGGGGCTGAGACAGGCGCAGGCGGGGGAATTCACCCGGCGCGCGTTTCTGAACGGCCGTGTCGACCTGTCCCAGGCTGAGGCATTGGCCGATCTCATATCGGCCGAGACCGAGGCCCAGCGCAGGCTCGCGGTCGATGGCGCGGGAGACGCGCTACCCGGCCTCTACGCGGGATGGCGCGAGCGCATTCTCCACGCCCGCGCCATGATCGAGGCCGAACTCGATTTCGCCGACGAGGACGATATACCCGGTTCCGTTTCCGATGTGGTCTGGGAGGACCTCGGCGAGCTGGCGCTGGAGATCGCGCGGCATGCCGAGGGATACCGGCGGGCCGAGATCATTCGCGGCGGGTTCAGCATCGTCATCGCGGGGCCGCCGAATGTCGGAAAGTCGAGCCTGCTCAATGCATTGGCCCAGCGGGAAGTGGCGATCGTCAGCGAAATTCCCGGCACGACGCGCGACGTGATCGAGGTGAGCTTGGACCTGGGGGGCTACAAGGTGATCATTTCGGACACGGCCGGGTTGCGCGAATCCGACGACCGCATCGAGACGATGGGGATATCGCGGGCCAAGGACCGGATCGCGTCGGCCCATCTCGTGCTCGTTCTTCGCGACCTTGCCGAGCAGCCGGAAGCATCTTCTGTTTCGACGCCCGAGGGAATACCCGTCCTGCGTGTCGCGACGAAAGCCGATCTGACGTCGTCGCGCCTTGTCGAGGGAGAGATCGCGGTCTCGGCGCGAACTGGCACGGGGATGGACCGGCTGATCGCCGAGCTGGAGCGGATCGTGTCGGAGGAGGCCGCCGGACAAGCCGATCTGCTGCCGAGCCGGTTGCGGCATGTCGACCTGCTGGAATCCTGCCGGTCGAGACTGACAAGCCTGACGGAAATGCCCGGGACACCGCTGGAGCTGGAGGCCGAGACATTGCGGCTGGCGTCCGACGATCTTGGCCGCATCGCCGGCCATGTCACGCCCGATGACCTGCTCGACCGCATATTTTCCAGCTTCTGCATCGGCAAATGACTCACGTGAAACAATCGGGCTGCATGACTCACGTGAAACAGCCGACGGGATTGACTCTGGACCGAAGCGCAGGAAAGAAGCAGGCATGACCAGCAAGTTCGACGTGATCGTCATCGGTGGCGGCCATGCCGGCTGTGAAGCAGCCGCGGCGGCCGCGCGGGTTGGTGCGCGGGTCGGGCTCGTCACCCTGTCGGCCTCCACGATCGGCGTGATGTCCTGCAACCCGGCCATAGGCGGGCTCGGCAAGGGGCATCTGGTGCGGGAGATCGATGCGCTCGATGGGCTGATGGGCCGGGTCGCGGACGCGGCCGGCATCCAGTTCCGGCTTCTCAACCGGCGAAAGGGACCGGCGGTCAGGGGACCGCGCGCGCAATCCGACCGCAAGCTCTATCGTGGCGCGATGCAGGCGGCGCTGGCGGAATTGGCCGGCATCACCGTTTTGGAAGGCGAATGCGTCGGCCTGGAGATCACGGACGGAACGGTCGCGGCCGTGGAACTTGCGGATGGCCGACGCCTGGCGACCGGCGCGGTCGTCATGACGACAGGCACGTTCCTGGGCGGGCTGATCCATATCGGAGATCGGAGTTTTCCTGCCGGCCGGCATGGGGAGAAAGCGTCCACGGGACTGTCCGCGACGCTTCGCGCGCGCGCGGTCCGGCTCGGACGGCTCAAGACCGGCACCCCGCCGCGTCTGGACGGGCGGACCATCGCATGGGATCGGCTCGATATGCAGCCGGGCGACGAAGAACCATGGCTGTTCTCGTTTCTGAGCGATCGCGTCGTCAATCGGCAGATCGAATGCGGGATCACGCGCACGACCCCGCAAACGCATGCGCTGATTCGGGAAAACGTGCATCGCTCGGCGATGTATTCGGGCCGCATCGACAGCGTCGGGCCGCGCTACTGCCCGTCGATCGAGGACAAGATCGTCCGCTTCGGGGACCGTGACGGACACCAGATTTTCCTCGAACCCGAAGGATTGGATGACGATACCGTCTATCCGAACGGGATCAGCACGTCACTGCCGGAAGACGTACAGCAGGCTCTCCTGCGAACCATTCCTAGCCTGGAAAATGCCGCGATCAGGCGGCCCGGCTACGCGATCGAGTATGACTATATCGACCCGACGCAGCTGGATGCGTCGCTGTCCTTGCGGAACATCGGAGGCCTGTACCTGGCGGGGCAGATCAACGGCACGACCGGCTATGAAGAGGCAGCGGGGCAGGGTCTCGTCGCGGGTCTGAACGCGGCGCGCCACGCGGCCGGCCAGCCTGCGGTCTATTTCAGCCGGACCGAATCCTATATCGGCGTTATGATCGATGATCTGATCCGCGCGCCTCTCACCGAACCCTATCGGATGTTCACGTCGCGGGCGGAGTTCCGCCTGTCGCTGCGCGTCGACAATGCGGATTTGCGCCTGACACCGAAGGCCATCGAACACGGGCTGTGCGGGTCGCTGCGCCAGCAGAGGTTCGAGACGTATAAGGCCGCGCTGGATGGCGCGCGGCGGCAGCTCCAGTCGCTGACGCTCACGCCGGGCGAGGCGCAGGCGCGGGGCCTGGCCGTCAACGCCGACGGCAAGCGGCGAAGCGCCTGGGATCTGCTTTCCTATCCGGATCAGACGATCGCGAGGCTGGCCCAAATCTGGCCGACACTGTCCGGAATGGACGCCCGCTGCGTGGAGGCGCTCGAGATCGAGGCGCGCTACGACGTCTATCTGAAACGGCAGGCGGCCGACGCGGAAGCGACCAAGAAAGAGGAAGATCTGGAGATTCCGGCAGAACTCGATCCCGCCTCGATTTCCGGATTATCCAATGAAATCAAGATGAAACTGGCGTCGAGAAGGCCGCGCACGATCGCCGACGCGCAGAAGATCGACGGTATGACGCCCTCGGCGATCCTGCTCTTGATCGCGCGGTCCCGCATGGCGCGAGGCGATGCCGCTTGAACGACGACCGCTACGAAGCGTTGCGGAAGGTCGCGGGCGAGGTTTCACGTGAAACCTTTTCGGCCTTGCGGGACTTCGAAGCGATGTTCCTGCAGTGGTCGAAGCGAATCAATCTCGCGGCGAGCTCGACCCTCCCCGATATCTGGCATCGCCACGTGCTGGACAGCGCGCAACTGCTTCCCCTGATCGGCCGGCCGCGGCACCTGGTGGATTTCGGGTCGGGCGGCGGCTTTCCGGCCATGGTGCTCGCGATCCTCATGCGGGATGACGGCACTCGTGTCTCGATGGTGGAAAGCAACGGCAAGAAGGCAAGTTTCCTGCGGCTGGCCGCCAGCCGCTTTGCATCCGGCGGGGCGCATGTGCTGTGCGAACGCGCAGATGAGGTCGTCGCGGCGACACCCGCGCCGGAGGTCGTCACCGCGCGGGCGTTCGCGCCGCTTTCCGCCATCCTGGCCCTGGCGAAGCCCTGGACCGACAGGGGGACGATCCTTCACCTGCATAAAGGGCGGGATTACCACGCCGAGATCGCGGAAGCCGGTGACTTGAGCCTGTACGATCTGGTAGAACGACCGAGCGCGGTTGATTCAGACAGTGTCATCCTGACGCTTCGCCGCGCGGCGTGAGTGCAAAGTCACAAGGAAAGCCTGCCGTGCGCATCATCACGATCGCGAACCAGAAGGGGGGCGTGGGAAAGACCACCACGGCCATTAACCTGGCCACGGCACTGGCGGCCATCGGCGAGCGGGTGCTTGTGATCGACCTCGATCCACAGGGCAATGCCAGCACCGGGCTGGGTATCGATCGCCACGAGCGCGATATATCATCCTATGACATCATGACGGGCGAGGCGACCATCGAGCAGGCAGCGATCGCGACCGCGGTGCCCGGCCTGTCGATCGTGGCGTCCACGATGGATCTTCTGGGGGTCGAGCTCGAGATCGCATCCGAGGCCGACCGGGTTCTTCGGCTGAAGAACGCGCTGCGCGCCGTGCCTCGAAGCCAGGAGCGTTTTTCCTATGTTCTGGTGGACTGCCCGCCCTCGCTCAATCTCCTGACACTCAACGCGATGGCGGCCGCCGATTCGGTCCTGGTTCCGCTGCAATGCGAGTTCTTCGCGCTCGAAGGCCTGAGCCAGCTTCTTCAGACAGTCGAGCGTGTGCGGGCTTCCATCAATCCGGAACTGGGTATTCAGGGCATCGTGCTGACCATGTTCGACGGCCGCAACAATCTCGCCAACCAGGTCGTGGACGATGTCCGCGCCCATATGGGCGAGAAGGTATATCAGACGGTCATCCCGCGGAATGTCCGTATTTCCGAGGCGCCGTCGCATGGCAAGCCGGCCATCCTCTACGATCTCAAATGCACCGGCAGCCAGGCCTATCTGCAACTCGCGTCCGAGGTGATCCGTCGCGAACGCAAAATGCTCGCCGCCTGAATGGCCAAGGCAGGATGAAAGCCAAACGATGAGTGAAGATCTGTCCAAACGCCGGCTGGGACGCGGCCTTGCCGCCCTGATCGGCGAGATCGAAAAGCCCGAGCAGGCCGAACAACCCGTCAAGAGCGCCGACCGGCTTGCGCCGGTCGACATGATCTCGCCCAATCCACGAAACCCCCGCCGCAGTTTCGATGTCGAGGACCTGTCCGATCTCTCGCAATCCATCCGGGCGCACGGCATGGTCCAACCGGTCGTCGTTCGGCCAGGCGCCGCCAAGGGACAGTACGAGCTGATCGCGGGCGAGAGACGTTGGCGCGCCGCGCAGGCGGCCGGCGTCACCGACATTCCCATCATCGTGCGCGACGTCGATGACAGGGTGGCGCTCGAACTCGCGATCGTCGAGAATGTTCAGCGCGCGGATCTCAATCCGATGGAAGAGGCGCAGGGCTATGAACAGCTCATGCGCGATCACAACTATACCCAGGCCGAGCTGGGCGAGGTCATCGGCAAGAGTCGAAGCCACGTCGCCAACACGCTGCGGCTGCTCAAGCTGCCGTCCGAGGTCCGGACGCTTGTTTCGGAAGGCCATCTTTCGGCGGGGCATGCGCGCAGCCTGGTCAGCGCTGCCGACCCCGCAAAGCTGGCGCGGCGCATCGTCGAGGAAGGGCTTTCGGTCCGTCAGGCCGAGGCGCTCGCGCAGCAGCCGGCGGAGCCCGTAAAGTCCGCTGGCGCGAACGCGCACCGCGAGAAGGACGCGGACACCGAGGCGCTCGAGCGGCTCTTGTCGAATGCGACCGGGCTGAAGATCAGGATAAGCCACAAGGGTGAAGGCGGTGAACTGAAGATCGCCTATCGGAGGCTTGACCAGCTAGACGAGCTGTGCCGCAAGCTGCAAGCCTGATGCGGCTGATAGTCGTTTATTATCAAATACTTGCGTGGCGGTGGCCGGAACGCGAATAGGATTGTCCGATCTCCGAACCGACGGCAAGCACAGCCGAACGCGCCAGTGTCGTCTCCAGTTCGCCATGCCGCCGCGTCTGCAGCACGCCTGATTGCAGTCGCCCAAGCAACCGTCGCAGTGTCTCACTGTCCACTGCCGCGACGGCCTTTTCGACCGCCGCCTTGCGCTTGAAGAAGATCGGTGGCCGGGCCGCCGCAACAGCGCTGGCCGCGGTTCCGTTTCCCGCCTCGACGATCATTCGTAGCTGCTCGATCACCTGAAGCTGCCGCATGACGGCGGCAAGAACCGGGTAGGCCGTCGCGCCGGCGTTCAAGGCCCGCTGCAGCGCGGAATCTATGCGGTCCACCTGTCCGGCCAGGACGGCGTCGACCACATCGTCCGCCGTCGTCGCCGAAACGTCCGGAATGATGGCCTCGACGTCGTCGATCTCGACCGTCTGGCTGCCATGGCAATACAGCGCCAGCTTCTCCAGCTCGCCGCGCGACGCCAGCCGATCACCGCCCAGATGCCGGCGCAAGGCGGTTCGCGCGGCAGGCGACGGCGCCAGGCTGGCGACCCCGAGCACCGTGTCGATCAAGGCGTCGATGTCCCGGTCGCCGTCGGCGTAGCAGGGCAGGGCCATCCCGTAGGGCGCCTTCTCGACGGCCGCGCGCAATGTCGAGCCCTTCTTCAAATCGCCTGCCTCGACCAGAATGGCGAGATCCGGCGACGACGCAGCCGAAAGCTCGGCGATACGGTCCGAGAGCGCCTTTCCGCCGCTGACGTTGCGGATCCAGATAAGGCGGTTGCCTCCGAACATCGGCACGGTGGCGGCTTCGTCCGCGAGGCGGCCGGGGTCGGTCTCCAACTCGCTGCCATCGAACCGTATCACGGAGAAGGGATCATCCGTCGCCAGACCGGTCGAGTCCGCGAACCGGCGTGCCCGCTCGGTCACCAGGCCACGATCAGGGCCATAGACGAGAATGACCGTGATCGCGGGATCAGGTCTCGCAAGCCACTGATCGACCTCGTGAGCGCGCTTGTGGGCCATGCAGGATCAGCCGCTGCTGCCACTCCGCCAAGCTTCAAGCGCCTGCTCGAACACGCGGGTGCCGGGAATCCCCTTCTCCAGCGTTATCAGCGCCCGGCGTCCGGATCGGTACACCATGGGTATATCGATCCACTGTTCGCGCTCGAGGAGATTCAGGTTCTGCGAAATGTCGGCCTCCGCGTCGCTGAGGGCGATCAGGAAGAAGCCATCGGCGATCTTGGCCGGGATGCCGAGCAGCGGCGCGCCGGGCGCCTCCTCGGAGCGCTTCAGGGTCATGCGAAGGACGTTCTCGATCCCGCCGCCCGAGAAGCCGTCCGGCGTGAGGAAGATCATCTCGACAATATGGCTGGCCGGCAAGGTCTGGTCGACATTGCGCCTGATCGTCATGCGAAGCTGAAGGTCCCTCTCGGGAATGGACGCTTCGGCACGGATCGCCGGCTCGGGTGGGGCGTCTCCTCCTGGCGATTCCCGTACGAGCGACCAGACGATGGAGCCGGTCTCGGCCGAGCCTTGCGCCGAACTCGTCCTTTCCTCGTAGAAGATCGCGCGCTGACCGACCGCAACGGTCGGTTCGGCGCTTTCGCCCTCTTCCGGTGCGTCCTCGGTTGCCTGGGCCAGTTCCTCCGCATTGCCGTCGGCTTCATCCGGTGCGGCGGCCTGGACGCCTTCCTCGCGCAGGACCGTCGTGGCCACCGACGTGCCTTCGCCAATGCCACCAGCCCCCTCCGCGGCGCCCATGTCGACTTCGCTGCCATCCTCGAGAAGCCGCTGGGTGAACTTCCGCGGGGCGTCCGCATCATCGGGGCCGGGATCGGCGGCCGGTTCGGATCCGTCCTCCTCATCAGGCGCGACGGCGGCGATATCCTCGCCGGCCTCACCGGCGGAAGGCTCCGTCTCGGCAGCGGCCACGTCTCCCGACAGATCACGCTCCTCGTCGAGGGCTGCCTCCTCGGGTCCGTCCGTGCCCTCCTCCTCGCCGGAAAGCACAATGGTCGGCTGCGGTGCGTCTACCCCGGCGGGTTCGGGTTCCGCGCTCGTGAACAGGTCGCCGAACGCGTCCTGATTGAGCCAGACCGCATATCCGCCGCCGGCAAGCGCGAGCAGCACGACAAGGGCGGCCACTACACCGAGGCGCCCTCTCGACCGCCCTCGTTGGCCGCGCGGCGGGGAACCCGCGAGGGACGGCAATTCGTCCACCGCAAGAGGATCGGACTCGGGGCCGTTAACCGGAGCCGCCTCCCCGGCCGGGGCCGGTCCGTCCTGGCCCGCCTCGGCGTGGGGAGTTGCCGGGGCAGCAGGCTGTTCGTCCGGTTCCGGAGCCTTGCCGGCAACGGCTACAGGCGATTTCAGGCTCGCGAAAATCGCGTCGAGGTCGTCTTCTTCCGGCTCGGGAGCATAGGAAGCCTCCACGGACGCGATGGCATCCTCGAGCGCCTTGTTCTGGCGGTCGACGACCGCCTGAGGTGGCGGCGGGTCAATCGCCGCGAGCTTGGCGGTGATGGTGGTCCGGGCCTTGTCATAGACCTTCTTGCGCATCTCCGGCGTATTGGCGCCGAGACCGCCGATCGTCTTTTTCAGAACCGCTTCGAAATCCGCCATTCCACCGATACCATCATACAGGCCGCCAGGCGCCGGACGATCGATGCGGGACGGCATCGGAACCGCGCCAAAGCCGGTCCGCCTGGAATTGGATTGTTTTATGACCAATCAAAGGCAGCCGACCCATGCCATGCATCAAGCAGGGCGGCAAAGTCAAACTGATGAACCGAAAGGATGGATCAGTCCCGGAACGGGTCCATGACCAGAATCGTGTCGTCGCGCTCCGGGCTGGTCGACAACAACGCCACCGGCGCACCGATCAGTTCCTCGATATGGCGAACATATTTGACCGCCTGCGCCGGCAGCTCGCTCCAGCTGCGGGCGCCGGCGGTCGTTCCGCTCCACCCTTCCAGGGTCTCGTAGATCGGCTCCACACGCGCCTGCGCGGCCTGGCTGGCCGGCAGATAGTCGATCGTCTCGCCGTCGAGGCGATAGCCGGTGCAGACCTTGATTTCCTCCAGGCCGTCGAGCACGTCGAGCTTGGTCAGCGCGATCCCGTTCATTCCATTGGCCACCACCGACTGGCGGACCAGAACCGCGTCGAACCAGCCACAGCGGCGCTTTCGCCCCGTCACGGTGCCGAATTCCTTGCCCCGGGTGCCGAGGAATTCGCCGGTCTCATTGTCCTGCTCGGTCGGGAACGGACCCTCGCCGACGCGGGTCGTGTAGGCCTTGGTGATGCCAAGCACGAAGCCGATCGCGCCGGGGCCGACGCCCGAGCCGGTCGCGGCCTGCCCCGCCACCGTGTTGGACGAGGTGACGAAGGGATAGGTGCCGTGGTCTATGTCGAGCAGGGTTCCCTGCGCGCCCTCGAAAAGAATGCGGCTGCCGTCGCGGCGCGCGCCTTCCAGGATATGCCAGACACGATCCATGAAGGGCAGGACCGCCTCGGCAACCTGCGTGAGCTCAGTCATGATCGCCTCGTGCGAGACCTCGGCATGGCCGAGCCCGCGGCGCAACGCGTTGTGATGCGTGAGCAGCCGATCGACCTTGAGGGGCAGCGTATCGGGATCGGCCAGGTCCATGATGCGGATCGCGCGGCGGCCGACCTTGTCCTCATAGGCCGGGCCGATGCCGCGCCGCGTCGTGCCGATCTTCGTGCCGGAATTCGAGGCGGCATCCTCGCGGAAAGCGTCGAGCTCGCGGTGAAGCGACAGGATCAACGCGGTGTTCTCGGCGATCTTGAGCGAATCGGCGGTGAGTTCGATGCCCTGGGCCCTGAGCCTTTCGCACTCGTCGACGAATGCGTGGGGATCGAAGACGACGCCGTTGCCGATGATCGAGAGCTTGCCCGGCCTGACCACGCCCGACGGCAGGAGCGACAGCTTGTAGACCTTGCCGTCGACCACGAGCGTGTGGCCGGCATTGTGACCGCCCTGGAACCGGACGACGAGATCGGCCCGCTCCGACAGCCAGTCGACGATCTTGCCCTTGCCCTCGTCGCCCCACTGGGAACCGACCACCACCACATTGGCCATGCGCGCACTCCATCGGGCCCGCCTTGCCTGCGGGCGGGTCAAATCCGCCGCCTCTATAGCTGCTGGCCACAGACCGCGCGACCCCGAAAACACGGCTTCCGGCAGTGAAGACGCGAGGAGGCCGGTTGCGGCCAGGTCATCCAGCGGCTAACCACGACGGCGCCTTTCACGACGGATCTCCATGCATCGCCAGGCCTACATGCTGCTTCTGCTCACGGCGCTGTTCTGGGCGGGCAACGCGATCGCCGGGAAACTGGCCGTCGGCCATATATCGCCGTTGACGCTCAGCGTGGCCCGCTGGGGGGTTGCCTGCGCGCTCCTGTCGGCGGCGGGCTGGCGGCATTTCCGCCGCGACTGGTTCACCATCCGGAACCATCTGCCGCTGCTCGCGGGCCTCGGTTTCTTCGGGTTCACGGTGTTTTCGGTGGCGCTCTATTCGGCACTGCATTTCACGACGGCGATCAATGCCGCGATTCTCCAGGCGGGAATGCCGGCGGTCATTTTCGTGGCAAATTTTCTGGTGTTCAGAATGTCCGTGGGCGTGGGGCAGGTGGCGGGGTTCCTGCTTTCGCTGCTCGGCGTGGCGCTGGTGGTCACGGCAGGCAACCCGCTTCGGCTTCTCCTGCTCGACGTGAATGCGGGCGACGCGCTGCTGATCCTGGCGGTCGCCGTCTATTCGGGCTACTCGGTCGCGCTGCGCCGCAAGCCGAACATCCACTGGATGAGCTTCATGATCGCGCTGACCGGTGCGGCCTTCGTCACGGGCCTGCCGTTCATGGCGTTTGAAGTGGCGGCCGGATCGTTCTTCTGGCCCGACATGAGGGGCTGGATCATCCTTGCCGCGGTCGCGATATTTCCCTCGCTGCTCGGTCAGGCCTTCTACGTGCGCGGAGTCGGCCTCATCGGCGCGAACCGGGCTGGCCTGTTCATCAACCTGGTGCCGATATTCGGGACACTGTTGTCCATCGTCATTCTCGGCGAGCGCTTCGCGCTTCATCACGCGCTGGCGCTGGCTCTCGTGCTCGGCGGCATATGGATGGCCGAGCATAGCGGGCGGAAGGGCGCGGCGCGGTGAGCCGGGCGGCCGCGGGAATTTCCCGTCAGCCGGCCCGTTTCATGCACCAGTGGGATAGTCACAAGGTCCGGTCAGTAGGACACGTCGAACTGCAGGGGCTTTGCCGAATCGATCTTCGGGTCGGCCAGAAGCTCGGCCAGCACATTCGGATGTATGGGGGCGTCGAGGTAAAGCAGCGCGATCGCGTCGCCGCCTGGCCGGTTCCGGCCGAGCTGGAAATTGGCGATGTTGACGTCATGCTTGCCGCAGATCGTGCCCAGGAGGCCGATAATGCCGGGTGCGTCGGGATTGGTCGTGTAAAGCATGTGCTGGCCGACCTCGGCGTCGAGATTGATGCCCTTGATCTGAATGAAGCGCGGCTTGCCGTCCGAGAAGCAGGTGCCGGCGATGGAGCGGGTCTTCTTCTCGGTCTTGACGTTCAGCCGGATGTAGCCGTCGAAGACGCCGGATTTGTCGCGCTTGACCTCCGACACGATGATGCCGCGCTCCTTCACCATGATCGGCGCCGACACCATGTTTACATCGGAGACCTGCGGTCGGATGAGACCGGCCAGGGCCGCCGAGACGAGCGCGCGCGTGTTCATGGTCGCCGTAGAGCCGTCGAAAAGAATCTCGACCTCCTTGATCGGTTCCTCCGTCACCTGTCCGACGAAGGCGCCGAGGACTTCCGCCAGCTTCACGAAAGGCTTCAGGCGTGGCGCTTCCTCGGCCGAGATGGAGGGCATGTTGATGGCGTTCGTCACGGCTCCCTTGAGAAGATAGTCCGACATCTGCTCCGCGACCTGGAGCGCCACGTTCTCCTGGGCTTCGCTCGTCGAAGCACCGAGATGGGGCGTGCAGACGACATTCTCGAGACCGAACAGGGCGCTGTCGGTGGCCGGCTCGACCTCGAAGACGTCTATGCCGGCGCCGGCAATCTTGCCCGATTTCAGGCCTTCGACGAGATCGGCCTCGACGATGAGCCCGCCGCGCGCGCAATTGATGATGCGCACGCCGTCCTTCATCTTCGCGATGGCCGCGCTGTCGATCATGTTGCGGGTACGGTCCGTCATGGGGGTGTGCAACGTGATGAAATCGGCACGGGCGTAGAGCTCGTCGAGCTCCACCTTCTCCACGCCGAGCTCGGAGGCGCGCTGCTCGGACAGGAACGGGTCATAGGCGACGACATGCATGCGCAGGCCGACACCGCGGGTGGCGACGATCGAGCCGATATTGCCGCAGCCGACAACGCCGAGCGTCTTGCCGCTGATCTCGACGCCCATGAAACGGTTCTTCTCCCACTTGCCGGCCTTGGTCGAGGCATTGGCCTCGGGCAACTGCCGGGCGATGGCGAACATCAGGGCGACGGCGTGTTCGGCCGTGGTGATCGAATTGCCGAAAGGTGTATTCATCACGATGATGCCCTTGCGGCTCGCTGCAGGGATGTCGACATTGTCGACGCCGATGCCGGCGCGGCCAACCACCTTGAGGTTGGTCGCGGCCGCTATCAGCTTTTCCGTCACCTTGGTCGCTGAGCGGATGGCAAGACCGTCATAGTCGCCGATGGCGGCGAGCAGCTTCTCCTTGTCCTTGCCGAGATCGGGCAGGTAGTCGACCTCGATCCCGCGATCCCTGAAGATCTGGACGGCGGTGGGCGACAGCTTGTCGGAAACGAGAACACGAGGCATGGGCTTGGCTCCTTCGACGAAGGCCGCGCGTCCTTCCCTTCCGCTGGAAGCATGGTCGCGCAGCACCGAGTGGGTTGTGATTGGAATGGTGGACGCGGCTTCTAGGCCGCCGATCTCAGCGAAGCCTTCTCATGCGCGAAGGCCCAGTCGAGCCACGGCATCAGCGCTTCAAGGTCCGACGTCTCGACGGTCGCGCCTGTCCAGATGCGCAGGCCGGGCGGCGCGTCGCGATAGGAGCCGATGTCGTAGGCGACGCCTTCCTTGTCGAGAAGCGTCACCAGACCCTTGGCGAAGGCCGCCTGGCCGTCGTCGGAAAGCGCGCGAATCTCGGGATCGACAATCGACAGGCAGACCGACGTATTGGACCGTGTGCGGGGTTCGACGGCGAGATGGCCCAGCCATGAAGAGTCCGCGACAAAACGGTCGATGACAGCGAAATTGGCGTCGGCCCGCTTGCGCATGCCGTCGAGGCCGCCGATCGATCGTGCCCATTTCAATGCGTCTAGATAATCCTCGACACACAACATGGACGGCGTGTTGATCGTCTCGCCCTTGAAGATGCCCTCGATAAGCTTGCCGCCCTTGGTCAGGCGGAAAATCTTGGGAAGCGGCCATGCGGGCTTGTAGGTCTCGAGCCGCTCCACGGCGCGCGGCGACAGGATCAGCATGCCGTGCGCGCCCTCGCCGCCGAGCACCTTCTGCCATGAGAAGGTGACGACATCGAGCTTGTCGAAATCGAGATCCTGGGCAAAAGCGGCCGAAGTCGCGTCGCAGATCGTCAGCCCCGCTCGGCCGGCGGGGATGAAGTCAGCGTTGGGCACGCGCACGCCGGAGGTCGTGCCGTTCCAGGTGAAGACCACGTCGCGATCGAAATCGACCTGGGAAAGATCCGGCAGGAGACCGTAACCGGCCTTGAAGATACGGCAATCCTGAAGCTGGAGTTGCTTGGCGACATCCGTCACCCAGCCCTCGCCGAAGCTCTCCCAGGCCAGCATGTCGACGCCGCGATGACCAAGAAGCGACCACAGAGCCATCTCTACAGCCCCGGTATCCGATGCCGGCACGATGCCAATGCGGTAATCAGCGGGAACCCGCAGAACCTCTCGGGTCAGGTCGATGGCCAGCGCGAGCTTGTCCTTGCCGATCCGGGCTCGATGGGAGCGGCCGAGCGCGGCTTCACGGAGCGCTTCCGGTGACCATCCGGGTCGCTTCGCGGATGGGCCTGAGGAAAAATTGGGGTTTGCCGGACGGAGTCCGGGCTTGGTGACGCTCGTCGTCATGATGGCTATCCTTCCAGATAGAAAGCCTCTCGTTGGGGAGAGGTGTCCCACTGGCGGGGATAGTCGCTGGGCCGATCGCCGTCAAGGCGGAACTGGGTCCCGCCTTGCGGGTCAACCGCGGGGGAAGATAGAGGAGCGGAGGCAGCGCTCCGTCTTCGTCGCCGTCGCCGTGTAAGGCGGCGGCCTACCAGAGCTGGTAGCGCAGGCCGACCTTCACCTGGTGAACGCCGAAACCATCCGCCGCCATGCTCGAGCCAGGGGTATTGTTGTAGACAATCGCCTGGTCGGAACCACCGACCTGGATGTAGCGGTAGCTGGTGTCCAGGGAGAGGTTGGGATTGAGCAGATAGGAGACGCCGGCCGTCAGAGACCAAGCAAAGCGGTAATCCACGCCGGAGTTGTTGATGCCGGGCTCGGTGTAGATGGTGTTGGGCGGCGGCTGGTTGAGGCTGCCGCTCGCCGAGCAGCCTTCGAGACGCACCTCCGGGGCTTGGGGCACGCAGGTGATCGAGTCGATTTCCTCGCTCCAGGAAACACGGGCAACGCCCGCGCCGGCGCCGATGAACGGCGTGAAGCCCGCATAGGTGCCCAGATCGGCGTAGACATTGCCCATCAGCAGCCAAGCGTTGTAGCTGGCGGAGTCCTCGCTCAGACAATTGTCAATTGCGTCGGGGGCTAAAAAGCTCACGCCGGTATCGGGATCGATAAACTGGCCGTAGCCGAGGCACGGGCCCTCCGGCGCGATCAGCGCGCGACTGGCGAAGTCGCTGCCGAAAATGCGGTCCAATGTGGCGTCCGCGCGAATATAGTCGGTGAAGCGGTAGCCGAAGCCCACACCGCCGGTCAGCGCGTCCCGGAAGTTCGTTTCATAGGAGATCATGGTTGCGGGATCGCGATAGCTGTCGGTCGCGTGGCGCGCGTTGAAATTGTAGCCGATATCACCGCGCAGATACCAACCGGACCCTATTTCGACCGGTACATATTCAGGCGCGTCTTCAATGTAGATCGGAGGATCGTAATCGGCGGCCAGGGCTTCGCGGATGGGCAGAACTGCCATGACGACGGCGGCCGACAGCATCAGACGGTCAAGGATGGTCATCTCGAACTCCGGAGCGAGGCCGGACATTCCGGCATCAAGGTAATCCCGGACCCATCATTAACCATGATGGTTAAGCGCCGGTTAAGGATAACAAAACCTTGCGAGGGCGTCGCTTGCAGAGCAACGCATAGGAAAAACCGCCCGGCCTTTCGGCCGGACGGTTCTCGCTGCCTGAGATGTGGACTTCGTCGTTACTTGTAGATGAGCGGTTCGGGCTCGTATTGCGGGACCGGATCATAGGCGACGTGCTTTGCGCCGCCGAACTGATAGCGCAGACCGAGCTTCACGTCGTGGGAATAGATGTCGTTGAAATGCATCGGATTGTCGATGGCGTTGACACCCGTATAGGTCACCAGGTCGCCGGACCGGGCGTCGCCGAGATGGGTAAAGCTGTAGCCCAGATCGAGCGCCAGATTGTCGGTCACATCGAACGACATGCCCGCGTGCAGCGCCCAGGCCAAATTCCATTTGGAGTCCGCATCGGCATAGGCGACCCCCAGGGTGGGCATATTGATGTCCCGGAAGTGGGAGATCGTGTTGCGCGACATGCCGATGCCGGCGCCGAGATAGGGCGAGATGCCGTGCCATTTGCCGAGGTCGACATAGGCGTTGGCGAGCAGCAGCCATTCGGATTTCTTGGCGCTGTATTCGTTGGTGCCGTCCCAGGTGGTGGGGTCGCCGTCGTCGACCACCTCGTAACGATCAAGCGCGGAGAAATGCGCCTTGCCGCGATACTCCGCCGTCAGATCACCGCGCAGCCAGTCATTGAGCCTGTAGCCGACACCAACCGAATAGATGGGCGCTGAATCGAAGCCCCCTTCGTCGAGGAATTCGAGATTGTCGGTGGTATCGAAGAGCACGTTGTAGAGGCCATCGAAGCGCTGGTTGCTCATGCCGATATGGCCGCGAATGTACCAGCCCCCATAGGACTTGGTTTTCACCGGCGGCGGAGCCTCGACGATCGGCGGCTCATAGAAATCGGCGGCAATGGCGGGTCCCGCCACGCCTGCTGCGACGGCGGCGCCCAGAATCGCGCGCGTCCATGGAAAAGTCATGTCGGTCACCCCTGCGCTTGACCGGCGGCTTTCACCGCCGAAACGAATGAACTCGCAGGGATAGTGAAGGGGAAAGGTTAAACCGCTCTTAACCCTGTCGCTTAACCATGATGCTTGGAGAATTGTTGACCATGATCTCGACTCGAGGCGGCGATCAGGCGGCGTTGCGGCCGTCGGAAATGACGTCGACGATCTCGTCGACCACCTGTTCGACCAGCGCCCTGTCGTCGGCTTCAGCCATGACGCGGATAAGCGGTTCCGTGCCGGACGGACGGATCACCAGACGGCCATCCTTGCCGAGCCGGCCGCGGGCATCATCGATCGCCGCCTTGACCGGCGCGCTTTCGAGCGGCTTGCCGCCGGAGAAGCGGACATTCTTGAGAATCTGCGGCACCGGCTCGAACTTCTTGCAGACTTCGCTCGCCGTGCGGCCGGACCGCTTGATGCAGGCCAGGACCTGCAGGGCCGAAACCAGCCCGTCGCCCGTGGTCGAGAAGTCGGACAGGACGATATGGCCCGACTGTTCGCCACCGATATTGAAGCCGTGGGCACGCATATGCTCGACCACGTAGCGATCACCGACCTTGGTGCGGTGCAGGCCGAGACCGAAGCCGCCCAGGAAACGTTCCAGCCCGAGATTGGACATGACCGTGGCCACCACGCCGCCGCCGGCCAGACGTCCCGCCTCGTGCCAGCTTTCGGCAATCAGCGCCATGATCTGGTCGCCGTCGATCACCGTACCGGCCTCGTCAACCAGTACCATGCGATCGGCGTCGCCATCGAGCGCGATGCCGATATCGGCCCGCACTTCATGAACCTTTTTCGACAAGCTCTCGGGATGGGTCGAACCGCACTCGAAATTGATGTTCATGCCGTTGGGCTCGACATTGATCGCCACGACCTCGGCCCCGAGTTCCCATAGCGCGGCGGGCGCGACCTTGTAGGCGGCGCCGTTGGCGCAGTCGACGACCACGCGAAGACCGGCCAGCGACATGGAGCGCGGCAGGGTGCGTTTGGCGAACTCGATATAGCGATCATGCACGCCATCGATGCGCTTGGCGCGACCGAGTTCGGCCGACGCGGCCAGTTTCATGTCCACTTCCTGGTCGAGCAGGGCCTCGATGCTTGTCTCGATCTCGTCCGACAGCTTGTAGCCGTCCGGACCGAAAAGCTTGATGCCATTGTCGTGGAACGGATTGTGGGACGCCGAGATCATCACGCCGATATCGGCGCGCAATGAACGCGCCAGCATGGCCACAGCCGGTGTAGGGACCGGCCCGAGCAGGAAGACGTCCATGCCCGCCGCGCAGAAACCCGCCACCATGGCGTTCTCGATCATGTAGCCGGAAAGCCGGGTATCCTTGCCCAGCACGACCCGATGGCGATGACTGCCGCGCTGAAACGAGAGGCCGGCGGCCATGCCCACCCGCATCGCGATTTCCGCGGTCATGGGAAACTGGTTGGCACGGCCCCTGATGCCGTCCGTGCCGAAATAGCGCCTCGACATGAAAGCTTCGATCCCCGGTCTGATCCAGATTCGGTTTGCCACAAGCCGGCAAACACCTGGCATCACTTTATATGAGGTCTGGTTACAAAAGCCTGTGCGACATGACAATCATTCGACGAAGCGAGACTTGCGCTCGTCTTGGCCGCGATTGCGCGACTGCCGCATCGATTATCCAAACGCTATCAGTTGGCGAGGGCGGCCGGCTCCAGGGCCGCCGCGCCGAGAACAGGGCCGGGCGCGCCGTCCTTGCGCATGGCCTGTATCAGGACGGCGGCGCCATTGCCTTCGCCGATCTCGCTTGCGGGTATTTCCCATTGCGCCGGCTTGCCCTTCCACATGCCGGCGGCCTGCATGCGCACGACCGCATTGCGGTATTCAAGCGTCCGCCCGGCATTTTCGCCACGCTTGACCTCGACCGCCGTCACGGGCTTGTAGACGACGAGAAGCACATGTGCCTTGATATGGCCGTTCGGCCAGTCGCCGGTCGAAATGGCGATCGTGTCGCCATCCCGCCGGATCTCCACATCGACCGAAAGCGCCTGATCACCGGATGCCATCCGCTCGATCGTCATATCGAGGCGGCTCTTCGCCGCGCCGTTGAGATGCACCCTGCCATTCACCACCGCCTGCGGTGTGTAGACCGAACGCGACCCCAACGCCTTCGCATAGTATCGCTGTCGATCGGTGTTCGCCGCACTGGCCAGCGTGTCCTTCCAGCCGAGATAGTCCCAGTAGTCGATATGGTAGGCCAGCGCGATGACGTCGCCGGCGTCGATGATGCGGCGCAGATTGGCATCCGCCGGCGGGCACGAACTGCATCCCTGGCTGGTGAAAAGCTCGACCACGGCCTTGGGCCGCTCGCCGCATATGGCGGGTGCCACCAGTCCCATGAGCGACGCCAGTATGGCGCCGGCGAGAATGCCCTTCGCGGCGGACAAGACCAGACGGTTCCTTTTCCCGGAAATTGAAACTTACATGCCCTTAGAATAGGCAGCCACGAGCTTCAATCGGAAGTCACGTTGCAGTGAGAGATCCGCAGCCCCAACACGCGCACGAGGGTGCATCGTGACCCCAATCGACATCTACTGCGAGAGGACGGGACCCGAATTCTGGTCCGAGCCGCTGAACGCATTCACCAACCTGGCTTTCATCGCTGCCGGGCTAGCCGGACTGGTGGAGGCCCGGCGCCACGGTGCGGGACGGTTGGTCGAAATCCTCGCCTGGTGGGTGGGGGCGATCGGCGTGGGCTCGTTCCTCTTCCACACCATCGCCAACCGGCTGACCATGTGGCTGGACATTCTGCCCATCGCGGTGTTCACGCTTGCCTATACCGCTTTCGCGATCCGACGGTATCTCGGTTTCGGCCGCCTCCCGACGACCGCGATCTTCCTGGCCTATTACGCCGGCGCGGCCATGCTCACAATGTCGGTCCCGGAACAAGTGCGGGAAGCGACCGCCGGCTCGACCGCCTACCTGCCGGCCTTCCTGGCGCTGTTCGTCTTCGGCACATGGGCGTCGATACGGAACCACCCCGCCGGCCGGTGGCTTCTCGCGGGGGCTTTCCTGTTCGCGCTATCGGTCACGTTCCGGGCGCTCGACCCACATGTCTGCGATGCCCTTCCGTTCGGCACGCATTTCCTATGGCACGTGCTGAACGGCGCGATGCTCTGCCTGTTGCTGATCGCGGCCGCCCGGCATGGCGGCCAGAAGGCGGTCACATATGGATGGGGTTGGCGAAGGTCGCGAGCGCGGCTTCCTTGACCGCCTCCGACATGGTCGGATGGGCATGGCAGGTACGGGCCAGATCCTCCGAGGAGCCGCCGAACTCCATCAGCACCGCTGCCTCGTGGATCATCTCACCCGCGCCGAAGCCGAGAATGTGGACCCCCAGAACGCGGTCGGTCCGGGCGTCCGCCAGCACCTTCACGAAGCCGTCGGTGGCCAGCATGGCGCGGGCGCGACCGTTGGCCGAGAAGGGAAACTTGCCGGCCTTGTAGTCGACGCCAGCCTTCTTCAGTTCCTCCTCGGTCTTGCCGACCGAAGCGACTTCCGGGTCGGTATAGACGACCGAGGGGATGACATCGTAGTTCACGTGGCCAGCCTGGCCGGCGATGATCTCGGCGACCGCCACGCCCTCGTCTTCCGCCTTGTGGGCGAGCATGGGGCCGGCGATCACGTCGCCTATGGCGTAGATGCCCTCGACATTCGTCCGGCAATGACCATCGGTCGCCACCCTGCCCCGGTCGTCGAGCTCGACACCGGCCTCTTCGAGACCGAGGCCCTCGGTAAAGGGCCTGCGCCCGGTCGCCACCAGCACCGCGTCGGCCTCGATCGTCTCGGCGTCGCCCCCCTTCACCGGTTCGAATGTGATGCTGGCGCCCTTCCCGGCCTTCTTGACCGCCGTGACCTTGGCCCCCAGCTTGAACTCCAGGCCCTGCTTGCCGAGCATGCGCTGGAACTGCTTGGCGATCTCGCCATCCATGCCGCCGAGGATCGTGTCGAGAAACTCGACCACCGTCACCTTGGCTCCCAGCCGCGCCCAGACCGAGCCGAGCTCCAGCCCGATGACGCCGCCGCCGACCACGACGAGATGGCCGGGCACCTTCTCGAACTCCAGCGCGCCTGTCGAGGAGACGACCACTTTCTCGTCGAACTCGACGTCGACGCCGGGGATGCCGGCAACGTCCGAGCCGGTCGCGATGACGATGTTCTTCGTCTCGACGTCGGAAGACTTGCCGTCCTCTCCCGCGACCGAGACCTTGCCCTTGCCCATTACCTTGCCGGTGCCGCGCAGGACGTCGATCTTGTTCTTCTTCATCAGGAAGTCGAGACCCTTGGTGTTCTGCTCCACCGTCCGGGTCTTGTGCGCCAGCATCTGCTTCAAATCGAGCTTCGGCTTGCCGACATCAATGCCGAGATCGGCGAAGACGTGGCCGGCATGCGCGAAGGCCTCGGAAGCGTGAAGCAGCGCCTTGGAGGGAATGCAGCCGACATTGACGCATGTCCCGCCATGCGTCGGGCGCTTCTCCACGATGGCGGTCTTAAGACCAAGCTGGGCCGCCTTGATCGCGCAGACATAACCACCGGGGCCGCTTCCTATGACGACGACGTCGTAGCTCATGATCCCTACCTGCCTTTCTCGACTGCATAGACGCGGGCGGTGGCGAGCACGGTTCCGCAAGGGTGACGTTCGCCGCCGCGCACTACATAGACGTCCGCCGCCCCTACCGAAACCGTCTTTCCCGCCATCAGGACCCGGCCCTCGGCGCGAAGCGCCTCGCCCCGTGCCAGGCCGGTGTTCTTGACCGTGAAGTCGAGTGTCGCGCAAGCGTGGCCGGACGGGGCCTTCGTGAAACAGGCCGAAATAGCTGCCACATCGCCGACGAGCCCGACCATCGCGGTCGGGAAGAGATCGGGAGGCGTCGACCACAGGGGGTCGAAGGGCATCGACACGACGGACATGCCTTCGCCAAGTTCCAGCACCGAGACCGCATGATTGCGCACGAAGGGCAGGGCATTGATCAGGTCAAGGACGTCGCGCATCGTGTCAGCGACCGCCGCTGACGGTGAGGATCGAGCCGGTCGCATAGGAGGCCTGTTCGGACAGGAACCATAGGACCGCGGCTGCGATCTCGCTAGCCTTGCCTTCCCGCTTCATCGGTATCGACCCGCTGACCCGCTCGACACGGTCCGGCTGGCCGCCGGAGGCGTGGATCTCGGTGTCGATCGTGCCCGGCCGCACGGCGTTGACGCGGATACCCTCCTCCGCGACCTCGCGTGCAAGGCCGACTGTGAAGGTGTCTACGGCGCCCTTGGAGGCCGCGTAGTCGACATATTCTCCGGCCGATCCCAGCACGGACGCGACCGACGAGATGTTGACGATCGATCCGCCCTTGCCGCCATGGCGCGTGGACATGCGCTTCACGGCCTCGCGCGCGCACAGGATCGTGCCGATCACGTTGATGCGCATCATCCGCTCGATGCGCGCCAGGCTCATCTCGTCGACGCGCGCCTTGACGTCGACCACGCCGGCATTGTTGACGAGCCCGTCGAGCCGGCCATGGCGGCGGTCGATCTCGGCGAACATGTCCATGATCGCCCCTTCGGCGGCGATGTCGGCCTTGACGGCGAACGCCTTGCCGCCGCCGGCCTCTATGCGGCGCACGACCGCGTCGGCCGCCTGCGCGTCCGAGGCGTAGTTGACGGCGACGGACCAGCCGGCCACGGCCGCTCCCAGCGCGATCTCCGCGCCGATGCCGCGCGAGCCGCCGGTGACGAGAAGTACCCTGGCCTCGTTCATGGCCGGCAGCCGACGAGCCGGAACCCGTCCCAGGGAACCTGCTCGAGGGGGAGTTCGTCGAAGGCCGCGGCACCCACCATCCTGAAGCCGAGATCGGCCAGCAGGAGACCTGCCGGAGCCGGCGCCCCCTCCCTCGGCAGAACGTCGAGCCCGCCTGTTTGGTCGACCGCGTAGATGGGGCCGTGCCAGATGGTGCAGGCCTCGATCTCGTCGCCGGTCACATCGCCTTCCGGGCACTGGTAGGTGACCCTGGCATGGGGTCGCAGTGGGTTTTCCGTCCAGAGGACGAAACCCTCGAATGGCGGATTGCTTCCGACCTTCAGTTCGAATCCGTTCGCCACGAAGGATTGCCCGTCAACGGGCAGGAACCGCAGTTCCGCCACGTCGTCGCGATCGTGGTAGGTCGCGTGCTCGATCGCGCAATCGGCAATGGCGGATGCCGGTAGTGTCAGCAAAACGCCCACTGCCAGCGTCACGCGCCTTGAAAGCATCGCGTATCCCATCGTCTCGTCAGAGATCCAGCACCAGCCGTTCGGGATCTTCCAGGCTTTCCTTGACGCGCACCAGGAAGGTGACCGCCTCCTTGCCGTCGACGATCCGGTGATCGTAGCTCAGCGCCAGATACATCATCGGGCGGATGACGACCTGCCCGCCAACGGCCATCGGCCGCTCCTGGATCTTGTGCATGCCCAGGATGCCGGACTGCGGCGCGTTGAGGATCGGCGTGGACATCAGCGAGCCGTAGACGCCGCCATTGGAGATGGTGAATGTGCCGCCCTGCATATCGGCGACGGAGAGTTTGCCGTCGCGTGCCGCGACGCCGAGCCGGCCGATCTCCTTCTCTATCTCCGCGATCGTCATCTGGTCGGCATCGCGGACGACCGGCACCACCAGGCCCTTATCCGTGCCGACAGCCACGCCGATATGGGCATAGTTCTTGTAGATGATGTCGGTGCCGTCGATCTCGGCATTGACGGCCGGGATTTCCTTCAGCGCGTGCGTGACGGCCTTGGTGAAGAAGCCCATGAAACCGAGCTTCACGCCATGCTTCTTCTCAAAGAGGTCCTTGTATCTGGAGCGCAGCTCCATCACCGCCTTCATGTCGACCTCGTTGAAGGTCGTCAGCATGGCGGCGCTGTTCTGGGCGTCCTTGAGCCGGCGCGCGATCGTCTGACGCAGCTTGGTCATGCGCACGCGTTCCTCGCGCGCTTCCTCCTCGGCCGAAGACGGCGCGCGCGCGGCTTTCGGCGTCTCCGAAGGCTGGGAAGGCGCACCCTTGGCGATCACGTCGAGGACGTCGCCTTTCAGGATCTGGCCGCGTTTGCCCGATCCCTCGATCTGATCGGCCGACAATCCCTTTTCCGACATGATCTTCGCGGCGGAAGGAGACGGTTCAGGCGTCTCGCGCGGCGTCACGTCGTCCTCGCCGACGATCTCGGCCGTCTTTTCGGTTGCTTCCTTGCCGGACGAGGCACCGCCATTGTCGGAAGCCTGCGCGACCGCGTCGGGCTTTTCCTCCTTGCCGCCATCGTCCTTCTTGCCAGCCGACTTTGCCGCGGGCTTCTCTCCAGATCCCTCGCCGATCTGGCCGAGCAGGGCGCCGACCTCAACCGTGTCGCCCTCCTTGGCGGCGATCTCGGACAGCACGCCGGCGGCCGGGGCGGGAACCTCGACGGTGACCTTGTCGGTCTCCAGTTCCACGATCGGCTCGTCGGCCGAAATCTGGTCGCCCTCCTTCTTGAACCACTTGCCGATTGTCGCCTCGGTGACGGATTCGCCCAGCGTCGGGACGCGGATTTCGGTGGCCATTGTCTCTCTTCCGTGCTTTCGCGGATCGATGGATAGGGTGGGTTCAGCCGAGGGCGTCCTCGAGGAAGGCTTCGAGCTGGGCGAGGTGCTTGGACATCAGCCCGGTCGCCGGTGAGGCGGCGGCCGGCCGGCCGGCGTAACGTACCCTCTGATGCTTGGCGTCGATATGAGCCAGCACCCATTCAAGATAGGGATCGATAAAGGCCCAGGCACCCATGTTCTTGGGTTCCTCCTGACACCAGACCATCTCCGCGTTGCGGAAGCGCGACAGTTCGTTGATCAGCGCCTTGGCCGGGAAGGGATAGAGCTGCTCGACGCGCAACAGATAGATGTCGTTGACGCCGCGTTTCTCGCGTTCCTCGTAGAGGTCATAATAGACCTTGCCCGAGCACATGACGACGCGGCGGATCTTGGAATCCTTGGTCAGCTTGATCGCCTGGTCCGGCAAAAGCTGGGCGTCGTCCCACAAGAGCCGGTGGAAAGTGCTTTCGCCCGACATTTCGGCGAGCGTGGACACCGCACGCTTGTGACGCAGCAGCGATTTCGGCGTCATCAGGATGAGCGGCTTGCGAAAATCCCGCTTCAGCTGGCGGCGAAGGATGTGGAAATAGTTCGCCGGAGTGGTGACATTGGCGACCTGCATGTTGTCTTCGGCGCACATCTGCAGCCAGCGCTCGAGCCGCGCCGACGAATGCTCGGGTCCTTGCCCTTCATAACCATGCGGCAGCAGGCAGACGAGGCCGGACATGCGCAGCCATTTGCGCTCACCCGAGGAGATGAACTGGTCGAAGACAACCTGCGCGCCATTGGCGAAATCGCCGAACTGCGCCTCCCACAAGGTCAGCGCGTTGGGTTCGGCCAGGCTGAAGCCATATTCGAACCCGAGCACGGCTTCCTCCGAGAGCATCGAATTGATGACCTCGTAGTTGGCCTGCGCCGCCGAAAGATTGTTGAGCGGGATATAGCGGTTCTCGTCGCGCTGGTCGTAGAGCACGGAATGGCGTTGCGAGAAGGTGCCGCGCTCCGAATCCTGTCCAGAAAGCCGGACCGGGTTGCCTTCCATGAGGATGGAACCGAAGGCGAGGGCCTCGCCGGTCGCCCAGTCCAGGCCGACGCCTGAATCGATCATCTTCTTGCGGTTGTCGAGAAAGCGGCGGATGGTCCTGTGGACCTCGAAATCCTTCGGGATCTCGGTCAGCTTGCGGCCGATCTCCTTGAGCGTCTTGACGGGAACGGCGGTCTTGCCGCGGCGTTGCTCGTCCTGATTATCGGCCTTCTTCAGGCCGGACCAGGCGCCGTCGAGCCAGTCGGCCTTGTTGGGCTTGTAGGCCTGGCCCGTCTCGAATTCGGCTTCGAGATGCGCCTTCCAGTCCGCCTTCATGGCGTCGATCTCGTCCTGCGTGACGAGACCCTCGCGGATCAGCTTCTCAGCATAAATCTGGAAGGTGGTCGGATGCTTGCGGATCGCCGCGTACATGATCGGCTGGGTGAATGCCGGCTCGTCGCCTTCATTGTGGCCGAAGCGACGGTAGCAGAACAGGTCGATGACGACCGGCTTGTGGAACTTCATCCGGTATTCGGTCGCGACCTTGGCGGCATAAACGACGGCTTCGGGATCGTCGCCGTTCACATGGAAGATCGGCGCCTCGACCATCTTGGCGATGTCGGAAGGGTAAGGCGAGGAGCGCGAGAAGCGCGGATTGGTGGTGAAACCGATCTGGTTGTTGATGATGAAGTGAAGCGTTCCCGCGACGCGGTGGCCGCGCAAACCGGACAGGCCCAGGCACTCGGCCACGACGCCCTGGCCGGCGAAGGCGGCGTCGCCGTGGAGCAGGAGCGGCAGGACCTTGGCGCGATCCTCCAGAGGCACGATCTCCTCGCGCGCGCGACCGAAGATCTGGTCCTGCTTGGCGCGGGCCTTGCCCATCACGACCGGATTGACGATCTCGAGGTGCGACGGGTTGGCTGTCAGCGACAGGTGGACCTTGTTGCCGTCGAACTCCCGGTCCGACGAGGCGCCGAGATGGTATTTCACGTCGCCCGACCCTTCGACGTCGTCGGGCGCGAAGGAGCCGCCCTTGAACTCGTGGAAAATGGCGCGGTGCGGCTTGGCCATGACCTGGCTGAGCACATTGAGGCGGCCGCGATGGGCCATGCCGAGCACGATCTCCTTGAGTCCCAGCGCGCCGCCGCGCTTGACGATCTGCTCCAGCGCCGGGATCAGCGCCTCGCCGCCGTCCAGCCCGAAGCGCTTGGTGCCCTTGTACTTCACGTCGATGAACTGCTCGAAGCCCTCCGCCTCCAGCAGCTTCTGCAGAATGGCCTTCCTGCCACGCTCGGAGAACTCGATCGCCTTGTCCGGCCCCTCGATCCGCTCCTGGATCCAGGCCTTCTCCTCGGGGTTGGAGATGTGCATGAATTCCACGCCGAGCGTCGAGCAGTAGGTGCGCTTCAGGATGTCGAGCATCTGCCGGATCGTGGCGTATTCCAGCCCCAGCACGTGATCGAGAAAGATCGGCCGGTCGTAGTCCGCCTCGGTGAACCCGTAAGCCTCGGGCGAGAGCTCATTGTAATCCTCGATCGGCTTGGCGAGCCCCAGCGGGTCGAGGTCGGCATGAAGATGTCCGCGCATGCGGTAGGCGCGGATCATCATGATGGCGCGGACCGAGTCGCGCGTGGCGCGCAGAAGTTCGGCTTCGGAGACGTCCTTGCCGTTGGCGGCGGCGCGGTCCTTGGTCCTGGTTTCGAAATGCCGCTCGACCGCGCCCCAGTCGCCGTCGAGAGCCGAGACGAGTTCGCCATTGCCGGCGATCGGCCAGTTCGGCTTTTGCCAGGATGCGCCCTCGGCATTCTTGCGAACGTCGATCGCGTCATCCTTGAGCCCCGAAAAGAAGCCGCGCCACTGTTCGTCGACGGAGGAGGGATCGTCCTGCCAGGCCGCGTAGAGCGTCTCTATGTAGTCGGCGTTTCCGCCATAGAGAAAGGAGGTGAGGGAAAACTGGTCGTTGGCCTGATCGTGTCGTGCCATCTGCCTTGTCGGAGTCGCCGCTCCGTCTCCTTGTTGGAATGAATGGTGATAGTGAATGGTGAATGGTTATGATTTGCAGTGACGCGGGACATCGCGCCGCCTTGGCCATTCGCTATTCACCATCGACCATTCACCATTACCCCTTGATCGCTTCCGACAGGGTGACCCCAAGCCGCGCCGGTGAGGGCGACACTTTGATGCCCGCGGCCTCCATCGCCGCGATCTTGTCTTCGGCGCCGCCCTTGCCGCCCGAAATCACCGCGCCGGCATGGCCCATGGTGCGCCCGGGAGGGGCGGTGCGGCCAGCGATGAAGCCCGCCATCGGCTTCTTGCGGCCGCGCCTTGCCTCGTCCGCGATGAACTGGGCCGCGTCCTCCTCGGCCGCGCCTCCGATCTCACCGATCATGATGATCGACTTCGTCTCGTCGTCGGCGAGAAACATCTCCAGCACATCGATGAACTCGGTGCCCTTGACCGGATCACCGCCAATGCCGACCGCCGTGGTCTGTCCGAGCCCTTCATTCGTCGTCTGGAACACGGCTTCATAGGTAAGCGTGCCGGACCGAGACACAACACCCACCGAACCCTTCTTGAAGATGTTGCCGGGCATGATGCCGATCTTGCATTCGTCCGGCGTCAGGACGCCCGGGCAGTTCGGGCCGATGAGCCGCGATTTCGACTTTTCAAGCCGCGCCTTGACCTTGACCATGTCCATGACCGGAATGCCCTCGGTGATGCACACGATCAGCGGGATCTCGGCGTCGATCGCCTCGATGATGGCCGCGCCGGCGCCTGCCGGCGGAACGTAGACGACCGAGGCGTTGGCGCCGGTCGCCTCCTTGCCTTCGGCGACCGAAGCAAAGATCGGCAGGCGTTCGCCCTTGGCACCGACCCAGGTCTCGCCGCCCTTCCTGGGGTGAATGCCGCCGACCATCTGCGTGCCGTGATAGGCGAGCGCCTGTTCGGTGTGGAAGGTGCCCGTCTTGCCGGTGAGACCCTGAACGAGAACCTTGGTGTTCCTGTCGACGAGTATGGACATTCGCTCAGTTTCCCTTCACCGCCTTGACAATCTTCTGGGCGGCATCGTCGAGGTCGTCGGCCGAGATCACGTTCAGCTTGCTTTCGTTGATGATCTTCTTTCCGAGCTCGACATTGGTGCCTTCGAGCCGGACGACGAGCGGAACCTTCAGCCCCACTTCCTTGACAGCCGCGATCACACCCTCGGCGATCACATCGCACTTCATGATGCCGCCGAAGATGTTGACCAGGATGCCCTTTACGTTGGGGTCGGCCGTGATGATCTTGAAGGCCGCCGTGACCTTTTCCTTCGAGGCGCCGCCGCCGACGTCGAGAAAGTTCGCCGGCTCGGCGCCGTAGAGCTTGATGATGTCCATCGTGGCCATGGCCAGGCCGGCGCCGTTGACCATGCAGCCGATGTCACCGTCGAGCGCGATATAGGCCAGGTCGTGTTTGGAGGCCTCGATTTCCTTCTCGTCTTCCTCGGTCAGGTCGCGAAGTTCCTCCAGCTCCGGATGGCGGAAGGAGGCGTTGTTGTCGAAGGAAACCTTGGCGTCGAGCACGCGCAGGCGACCATTCGTCATCACGATCAGCGGATTGACCTCGAGCAGGCTCATGTCGCTTTCGGTGAAAGCCTTGTAGAGCGTCGGAAAGAGCGTCTCGCCGTCCTTCGCCGCGGCGCCAGTCAGTTTCAGCGCATCGTTGAGGCTCCCGACGTCCTTTTCCGTCAGCCCGGTAGACGGATCGACCGGCAGGGTGACGATCTTGTCCGGTGTTTCCTCGGCGACCGCCTCGATATCCATGCCGCCCTCGGTCGAGACGACGAAAGCCGGCCGGCCGACGGAACGGTCGACCAGGATCGAGAGGTAGAGCTCGCGATCGATGTCGGCTCCGTCCTCTATATAGAGGCGGTTGACCTGCTTGCCCTCCGGTCCGGTCTGCTTGGTGACGAGGGTGTTGCCGAGCATTTCCTTCGCGTTGGCCACGACGTCGTCGACCGACTTCGCCAGCCTGACGCCGCCCTTGGCGTCGGCGCCGAGCTCCTTGAACTTTCCCTTGCCGCGCCCGCCGGCATGGATCTGGCTCTTCACGACCCAGAGCGGACCGGGCAGCGACTTCGCGGCGGCCTCCGCTTCCTCGGCATTCATGATGGCCACGCCCTCTGCGACCGGGGCGCCGTATGTCTTCAGGAGCTGCTTGGCCTGATATTCGTGGATGTTCATCGCCCGCCCCCTACTTGCCCAGCTTCGGTACGATGCCGATGCAAGCCTCGCACAGACCCTGCACGGCGGCCACCGACTTGTCGAACATCTTCTGCTCGGCCTTGCTGAAGTCGAGCTCGATCACCCTTTCGACGCCGCCGGCGCCGATCACCACGGGCACGCCGACATACATGTCCTTGAGGCCGTACTGGCCCGACAGATGCGCCGCGCAGGGCAGGACGCGCTTCTTGTCCTTCAGATAGCTTTCGGCCATCGCGACGGCCGACGCCGCCGGGGCGTAGTAGGCCGAACCGGTCTTGAGCAGGCCGACAATCTCGCCGCCGCCCTTGCGCGTCCGCTCGACGATGGCGTCGAGACGCTCCTTCGAGGTCCATCCCATCTTGACCAGGTCGGGCAGGGGGATGCCCGCGACGGTCGAGTAGCGCACCATCGGCACCATGTCGTCGCCATGGCCGCCTAGCGTCATGGCCGAGACATCTTCGACCGAGACCTTGAACTCCTCGGAGAGGAAGTAGCGGAAACGCGCCGAATCCAGCACGCCCGCCATGCCGACCACATGGGTCTTGGGCAGGCCGGAGAACTTCTGCAGCGCCCAGACCATGGCGTCGAGTGGATTGGTGATGCAGATGACGAAGGCCTTCGGAGCGTATTTCCTGATGCCGGCGCCGACCTGCTCCATCACCTTGAGATTGATGCCCAGAAGGTCGTCGCGGCTCATGCCGGGCTTGCGCGGCACGCCGGCGGTGACGATGACGACGTCGGCACCCTCGATCGCCTCATAGTCGTTGGCGCCCTGATAGCGTGCATCGAACCCTTCGACCGGCGAGGACTCAGCGATATCGAGGCCCTTGCCCTGCGGAATGCCCTCGGCGATGTCGAACAGGACGACGTCTCCGAGTTCCTTCAGCCCGATCAGATGGGCGAGGGTTCCGCCGATCATGCCGGACCCGACGAGGGCGATCTTGCTGCGTGCCATGTGAATGAAGTCCCCTTGCGTGAACGACCGGAGCGTGGACCCGGACAATGTCGAAGCCGCGGACCGGCTTCAACCCCCATGGCAGCCGGCCTCGGCGCCGCTGACACCCCGGTTGGGGCCGCCCGGCGCCGGCGCGTCGAATAGACGCACGCGTCCAACTTTTCAACCGATTCTTTTGGTATGAAGGATTTCAATCGGTTAGATATAATGGGATTTACGTAAGCGTCAAAATTCAGCGTGAAGCCTGCGTGACGAGTTTTCGCGCCAGTCGCGGCTTTGCATCTCGATCAGCCGCGAAGCCGTCCGGTCGAATTCGAAGGCTTCGGTCGTTCCCGGCCGGCCGGCATAGAGCGCATCGGGGGTGGCCTCGGCGCTGGCGATCAGCCTGATGCCGCGGTCATAGAGCGTGTCGACGAGCAGGATGAAGCGCTTGGTCGCGTTACGCCTGCTCTGGTCGAGCACCGGCACGTCATCGATGAGAATGGTATCGAAGCGGTCGGCGATCGCAAGGAAGTCCACCGCGCCCAGCGGTTCGTCGCACAGTTGCGCGAAGGTGAAGCGCGCGGCGCGATGGGCAGCACGCGGAACAGTGATCCGGCGTCCGCGCAAGGTGATTTCGATCGGATGCTCTTCAAGCCCGGCGGCGGCCGCCTCCCAGGCTTCATCCATGACGCGGCGGGCGTTAGGGCCGAGTGGCGTGATCCAGACCGGCAAGCGCGAAAGCTTCTCCAGGCGATAGTCCGTATCGCCATTCAGCGGCAGGATGTCGGCATGTTTCTCCAGCGTGGCGATGAACGGCGTGAACAATTGCCGGTTCAGCCCGTCGCGATAGAGATCGCGGGGGGCGACGTTGGACGTGGCGACCAGAACGACGCCGTGCCCGAACAAGGCGGAAAACAGTCGCGACAGGATCATCGCATCGGCGATGTCGGTGACCGAGAACTCATCGAAACAAAGCACCCATGCCTCGTCCGCGATCGCCTTCGCGACCGGCGCGATCGGGTCGTCGCCTTTGGCGTCGCCATTCCTGACCGCCAAGCGGTGAGCAGCGATGCGGTCGTGGACGTCGGACATGAAGTCGTTGAAATGAACCCGGCGCTTGCGCCGGACGGGCACGAGCTCGAAGAACAGGTCCATGAGCATGGTCTTGCCGCGCCCGACGCCGCCATGCAGATAGAGGCCTTTGACCGGCTCGCGCGACGGGTTCTTCCGGCCGAAAAGCCAGCCAAGCGCGCTGGCCTTGGCGGCGAGACGCTTGTCGGCAAGGGTTGCGATCAGGCGATCGAGCCGGCGCGCGACCTCACGCTGGATCTCGTCGGTCCGGATCTGCCCGGTTTCGACGAGATGGTCGTACCGGTTCAGAACCGATGGATGCGCGACGAGGCCGTCGCGCACATGCCTTGGACCGTCCGACACGGATGCGATTATCGCGACAGGCTGATCGGCTGCCCCGATGTGGTCTGGCCGTCGAACCGGCCGGTGCCCGACTGGTAGAGACGGGCGAGCACGGAACCGTTCTGGTCGTAAAGGGCGAGCTGCTTGCCCGAGACATTCCACGACTTCACGCCGTCAACCGGTGCCGGGCAGCGCAGCGGGCCGGCGCGGAAGCCGGCGCCGAACTTCGTCTGCGGTGTCGCGACCCGGCAGGACTGGCCGCCTATATCGACGTTCCACACACCCGCGACCGACCCGGCGGTGATTTCAGGCGCCGCGGCTTCCGCGGCCGCCTGCTGCTCGGGATCAAGCGCGGCGACCTGCTCATTCGGTGCCTGGGGAGCATCCGGAAACTGCTCCGCGCCCGCAGAGCCGGGGGGTGGAAGCTGCTCGTTCGTTACGGTGCCGGCCGGCGCGGCCGGAAGCGGCGCGGGCCGGGTGTTGACCGAACTCATTCGTGAGCCCTGGCAGCCGGCAGCGGCAACCAGCGCCGCGAGCGCCGTGGCGAGCAAGATGCGGTTGATCATGATTTTCCCCAGTCCATCCTTCGATCCGCAAACGCGGCCGGAGCGTCGCTGTTCCCTTTCAACCATCACAAAAGTGGCGAGAACGGGGACAATCCAACCACGCACATGGTTAATTTAGTATTGGCAAGCGACATGGCGCGACCCGAGCGGCGCGGCCCGGATCGCCGTGGTGGTGTTTGGAATCCGGTTCGATCGGTTCTATCTGAGGTTCATCATGAAAAGGCGATCGGTTCTGAAATGGATTGGCCTTGGGGGCCTCGCCGCGGGCGGGGGAGGTGTCTTGATGGCCAGCAAGGCAAATGCCGGCAACCGCTACTATTCAGGACCCCAAAGCGACCATTTCGACGGCCGTGTGTTCTTCAATCCCAATGGCACGCCGCCGCGCGGCCCGGGTGATCTGCTGCGCTGGCAGTTTGGGGGCGGCCGGGCCGTGTGGCCGGCGACGTTCCCAAGTCCGCACGAACCGGCAAGGCCCGACGAGCGCGTTGACGGCAAAAACCTGCGCGTCACCATGGTCGGACATGCGACACTGCTCGTGCAGGTCGCGGGGCTGAACATCCTCACCGATCCGGTCTGGTCGGACCGGGCCTCGCCGGTTTCCTTTGCCGGTCCGAAGCGGGTCAATGCGCCGGGCATCGCCTTCGCGGATCTTCCGCCGATCGACTTGATCCTGCTCAGCCACAACCATTACGACCATATGGATATCGCGACGCTGAGGCGGCTGAAGGCGGATCACGATCCGCTCGTCGTCACGCCGCTGGGCAATGATGCGATCGTCGGCGCCGACATACCCGACATGCGGATGACCGCCCATGACTGGGGCGAGGCCGTCGAAATCGCAGATGGCGTGACGGTGCATGTGGAACCTGTTCATCATTGGTCGGCGCGCGGCATGGGCGACAGGCGCATGGCGCTTTGGGCGGGCTTCGTGGTCGAGACACCGGCCGGCCGGATCTACCATGTCGGCGATACCGGCTTCCACGCGGGCGTGAACTATCGCGCGGCGGCCGAGAAGCACGGCTCGTTCCGCCTGGCCATCCTGCCTTTCGGCGCCTACGAACCGCGCTGGTTCATGGAGGCCCAGCATCAGAATCCCGACGAAGCGGTGGCCGGCATGATGCTTTGCAACGCCGCCTTCGCGGCGGGCCATCACTGGGCGACGTTCCAGCTGACCAATGAGGGCATCGAGGAGCCGCGCGAGCTTCTGCTGGCCGCGCTTGATCGCGAGAAGGTCCCGCGCGACCGGTTCCGGCCGATGCTTCCCGGCGAGGTCTGGGACGTGCCGGAGGCGTGACGGCCACGACAGCGTCGGGAACAAAACGCGACGCGGCGGGTTGTCCGCCTGCGCCGGATTGTTGGCGCCAAGTGAGGGAGCCTTCCCATGATCAAGTGGATCATCATTCTTCTCATCGTCGCCGCGGTCGCGGGCCTGCTCGGACTGCACACGATCTCGGGCGTCGCCATGACCGGCGCGAAGATCCTGATCGGCATCGTGCTGGTGTTGTTCCTGCTGGTCGCGCTGGGCATAGTCGCGATCGCCTGACGGGCCGGGCAAGCCGACGCTGGCAATCGGAGCCTCGTTCCGCCATATAGGCCCGTGAAACCGAAGCGCGGGCCACATAGATGGGCGAACCTGTTCCATTCGCGAAGATGAACGGCGCCGGCAACGAGATCATCGTTGCCGATATGCGCGGTCGCGCGGATCGTGTCCAGGCTTCCGCCGCCCGCGCGCTGGCGGCTGAGGCCGAGGTCCGGTTCGACCAGATCATGGCGATCCACGATCACCGCACGGACGGTACCGACTTCTTCATCGACATACTGAACGCCGACGGTTCGGGCGCGCAGGCTTGTGGCAACGGAACCCGCTGCGTGGTGCAGGCACTCGCCGCGGAGACCGGCCGCACGGATTTCACTTTCGAGACCATCGCCGGCCTGCTCAATGCGCACGAACATCCCGACGGCACGATCTCCGTCGACATGGGCCGGCCACGCTTCGGCTGGGAGGAGATACCGCTTGCCGAGGAGTTCCGTGACACGCGCATGATCGAATTGCAGATCGGTCCGATCGACGCGCCGGTGCTGCATTCTCCATCGGCGATGTCCATGGGCAACCCGCACGCGATCTTCTGGGTCGACGGCGATGTCTGGAGCTATAACCTCGAGCGCTTCGGACCGCTTCTGGAGAACCACCCGATCTTCCCCGAACGTGCCAACATCACCATCGCACAGGTGACGTCGCGGGAAGCCATGACGATCAGGACCTGGGAGCGCGGTGCCGGACTGACACGCGCCTGCGGCTCGGCGGCATGCGCGGCGGCGGTCAGCGGGGCACGCACAAACCGCACCGGGCGCCGGGTCGCCGTCACCGCGCCCGGCGGACAGCTGGAGGTGGAGTGGCGCGCCGACGATCACGTCGTCCTGACGGGCCCGGCGCAGTGGGAGTTTTCCGGCATGCTCGACCCGGCGACTGGAGCATGGTCGCGGGATGACGAAAAGGTCGAGGCCTGATGACGAAGAGTGCCCAGGCAGGCGGGGTCGAAGTAATCACCTTCGGTTGCCGGATGAACGCCTATGAATCCGAAGTCGTGCGTCGCGAGGCCAGCGCGGCGGGGCTGGGCGGCCTCGATGGCGGCGCGATCGTCGTCAATACATGCGCCGTTACCGCCGAAGCGGTCAGGCAGGCGCGCCAGGCCGTCCGCAAGGCGCGCCGGGACAACCCGGCCGCGCGCATCGTTGTGACCGGATGTGCCGCCCAGACCGAGCCCGAGACCTTCGCGGGGATGGACGAGGTCGATCTGGTGCTGGGCAATGAGGAAAAGCTCCGCGCGCACAATTACCGCGCCCTGCCTGATTTCGGCGTCAATCGCTATGAGAAGGCGCGGGTCAACGACATCATGAGCGTGACCGAGACCGCCTCGCATATGGTCGACGCCATGGAGGGCCGCACGCGCGCCTTCGTGCAGGTCCAGAACGGCTGCGATCACCGCTGCACCTTCTGCATCATCCCCTTCGGGCGCGGCAATTCGCGGTCGGTACCGGCGGGCGCCGTGGTCGAGCAGGTCAAGCGCCTCGTCGGCAATGGTTGTCGCGAGGTGGTGCTGTCGGGGGTCGACCTGACGAGCTGGGGCGGCGACCTGCCGGGCAGTCCGCGACTGGGCCGGCTTGTGACGGTGATCCTGAAGCAGGTGCCGGATCTCGACCGGCTGCGCCTGTCGTCGATTGATTCCATCGAGGCCGATCCGGAGCTGATGGACGCGCTGGCGACCGAACGCCGGCTGATGCCGCATCTACATCTGTCGCTCCAGGCCGGCGACGACATGATCCTCAAGCGCATGAAAAGACGTCATCTGCGCGATGACGCGATCCGGTTCTGCGAGGAAGCGCGCGGGTTGCGGTCCGATATCGTCTTCGGCGCCGACATCATCGCCGGCTTCCCGACCGAGACGGAAGCGATGTTCGACAACTCGCTCAGAATAGTGGCGGAGTGCGGCCTGACGCATCTGCACGTCTTTCCGTTTTCACCGCGCGACGGCACACCGGCGGCGCGCATGCCGCAACTGCCGCGCCGGATCGTGAAAGAGCGCGCCGCAAGGTTGCGGGAAGCGGGCGACGTGGCGTACCGGGCGCATCTGGATTCGCTCGTCGGATCGCGGCAACGAATCCTGATCGAACGCGACGGGCTTGGCCGGACGGAAGGCTTCACCCTCGCAGCCGTCGAGCCGGGCGAGCCGGGCGAAATCGTTGACGTCCGGATCGCCGGCCATGACGGATCGCGATTGACGGCCCGCCTCGACGCCGCGCTCGCAGCCTGACCGAAACGGACCTCGCTTATGGCCCTCGGCTTCATCAAGAAGATATTCTCTTTCGCCCGGAGCGACGCCAGCGAACCCGTCGGTGCCGAGGAGGAGAGGCCGCAGGAAGCCGCCGTCGGGACACCGGAGGAAGCGCCGTCGGTTCCCCTCGCGGGGACAGCCTTCGCGGAGCCGGATGCGGTCGCGGATGAAGCGTTTCCCGAGCCGGGCGCGCGGGAAGAGGCGAGGCCACCTGAACCAGTTCGGCCCATCCAGGAACCCTCGGGACCCGAAGGCCCTCCCCTCGAGGCGCAGCCGATATCGGAGTCCCCGCTGACCTCGTCGGAAAGCGGGGCTGAGGCCCAGACCGATTCCGCTCCGCAGCCGCAGCCGGGCGAAACGTCTTTCTTGCCGCCCGACGAGGTTACGGGGCGCGATGTCGGCGAGGACGCGTCCGACGAGAGGCGGGAGGCCGTCGCCTCCACTGAGCTGCCCGAGCCGATCATGCTGGAGGGGCCCGCGCCACGTGTGCCGACGCCGCCCGACGAGACACCTGTCCAATATCCTCCTCTCAGGGAGAACGGTGGCTCACCGGTTACCGGGGCGCTGCCGCAGCCGCCCTCATCTCCGCCATCCGGCCGCCTTACGGTCGCGAAGTCCGTCGAACGGAAGGTCGAGCCGGAACCGATCCCCGCCGCCCCGCCGAAACAGAGCTGGTTTCAACGGCTGCGCAGCGGCCTGTCGCGCTCATCGAAGGAACTCGGCGACAATCTGGCCGGCATCTTCACCAAGGGCCGGCTGACGGAGGAGATCGTCGAGGAACTGGAGGAGGTGCTGATCCGCGCCGATCTCGGCATGGAGACTGCGATGCGGGTCACCGACGCGCTGGAATCGGGCCGCTACGGCCGGCAGACGACGGAAGCCGACGTGCGGGCCGTGATGGCCGCCGAAATCGCCAAAGTGCTGACGCCGGTCGCGTTGCCGCTTGAGCTCGATCTGTCGGTGAAGCCGCATGTCATGCTCGTGGTCGGCGTCAATGGCACGGGCAAGACCACGACGATCGGCAAGCTCGCGGCCAAGCTGGTTTCGGGCGGGCTTTCGGTGACGCTCGCGGCCGGTGATACCTTTCGCGCCGCCGCGATCGAACAGTTGAAGATCTGGGGCGAGCGGACCGGATCGCCCGTCGTTTCGTCGAAACTGGGCGCCGACGCGGCCGGTCTCGCCTATGATGCCTTCGAAAAGGCAAGGGCTGCGGGTTCCGACGTTCTCATCATCGATACGGCGGGCCGGTTGCAGAACAAGACCGAGCTGATGGCGGAACTGGAAAAAATCGTGCGCGTCTTGCGCAAGCTCGACCCGGAGGCGCCACATACCGTCCTCCAGACCGTCGACGCCACGACCGGCCAGAACGCGCTGAACCAGGTTGAGATCTTCCGCAACGTGGCCGGCGTGAACGGCCTGGTAATGACGAAGCTCGATGGCACGGCGCGCGGCGGCATCCTGGTCGCCATCGCCGCCAAGCACAAGCTGCCCGTCTATTTCATCGGCGTCGGCGAACAGGTCGACGACCTCGAACCCTTCTCCGCGGACGAGTTCGCCCGCGCAATCGCCGGAGTGGCATGAGCATGACTGACAAGCATGTCTTCGAACAGAGCTACGCCGACCCGCGCCAGAAGGAGATGAACGGTCTCCTGAAATTCGTCCTGGAGCTTGGTCCCCTGCTGGTCTTCTTCTTCGCCAATTCACGCGGGGAATGGCTGGCCGAGCGGTTCCCCGCCCTCGGCGAACTCGGGGGGCCGCTGTTCATCGCGACGGCGCTCTTCATGGCGGCCACTGCCATATCGCTGTCCGTCTCCTGGCTGATGACGCGCAGCCTGCCGATCATGCCGCTGGTGTCGGGCGTGGTGGTTTTCGTCTTCGGGGCGCTGACGCTGATCCTGCAGAACGAGACCTTCATCAAGATGAAGCCGACCATCGTGAACTCCCTGTTCGGCGCGATCCTGCTGATCGGCCTAGCTTTCGGTCGTTCGCTGCTGGGCTACGTGTTCGGAGCCGCCTTCCGGCTGGATGCCGAAGGGTGGCGAAAGCTCACTTTGCGCTGGGGCCTGTTCTTTCTGTTCCTGGCGGTGTTGAACGAGGTTGTCTGGCGTAACTTCTCGACGGATTTCTGGGTGGCATTCAAGGTGTGGGCGACCATGCCGATCACGATCGCATTCACGCTTGCCCAGATGCCGCTGATCATGCGTCACTCCACCGATCAGACCGTGCGCAAGGGGTGACAGATGAGATATATCGAAAGTCGAGAGCAGCTGCGCTCGATCTACAAGCAACCCGGTGAAGGGGCGGTACGCAAGGAACTGCGTTCCCTGGATCGTCATGCCAGGGATTTCATCGCACGAAGCCCCTTCGTGCTGATCGGTTCCCAGGACGAAAACGGCAATGCCGACGTGACGCCCAAGGGCGACCGGCCGGGCTTTACCGCCCTGCTCGACGACATAACGCTGGCGATACCCGACCGGCCCGGCAACAACCGGCTCGACACGCTGGAGAACATTCTCGTCAATCCCGCGGTGGGATTGCTCTTCCTGATCCCCGGCATGAACGAGACGCTGCGCATCAATGGCGAGGCACGGATCACGGACGATACGGCGCTGCGCGAAAGATTGTCGATTGACGGCAAGGCGCCGCCGAGCGTGATCATCGTCAAGGCGCGCGCCGTCTACATGCACTGCGCCAAGGCGTTCATGCGCTCGCGGCTGTGGGAGCCGGAGAGCTGGCCGCCGCGCGACGAGATGCCAACGCTCGGGCATATCCTCAAGGATCAGCTCGCCCTTGCCGAATCGGCGGCCGAGATGGACCGCCGCCTGGACGAAGCCTATGCCAAGTCGTTGTGGTAGGATGTACGCCATCGTCGGCGTGGTCGCGGGCGGATTCGAGCGGAGGTCGCGCTGATGGACATCGCCTTTCCCTGGCCGGTCAGCCAGGGCGAGTGGCTCGCCTGGATATCGGCGGCGGCGACCGTGCTTCTCGGGCTGCTGTTCCTGTTCGCGCCGCGCGCCGGCTTTCGGCTGATCGGTCTGCCGCGCCCGGCCGACAGTCCCCGTGCCCTGGCGGCATCCCGCGCCTCCATCGCAGGCTTCCAGCTCGGTCTCGGCCTGTCGGCGCTGCTGCTTGCGCAGCCGCTGATCTACCTTTCGCTCGGCTTCGCCTGGGCTTTCGCCTTGTTCGGCCGCATCGTGTCGATGATGTCCGACGACGGCAACGGCCTGCGGAACTGGACCTGGGCTGCGGTCGAGGCTCTGCTCGCCGCCCTGCCGCTCGCCTTCGCGTTCGGGCTCGTGGCGTGAGCCGCACCAGGCCCGGCGAGGATGCGACGAAAGGGCCGTAATGCCCGGCATCCGCCGTGTTGCGGTGGCGAAAGGCCTGTGCTAGACGGCGGACGGCTTTCGACCGGGGGACGTGGCAAGCCCGCACCTGTGGTTGGAAAATATCTTAAAGGTCAATGATTTAGCCAGAGCCACAGGCTCCAGCGGCAAGTCTGCGGCCAGACGTATTGATGTTGGGCTCCTAGAGAAAAGACGGTTTCCCTTGGCGCAATCCTCCTCTCCCGTTTCAGGCCTTGCCGAGCGATATGCGGGTTCGCTTTTCGATCTCGCGAAGGAAGACGGCTCGATCCCGACGGTCGAGTCTGATCTCGGCCGTTTCGAGGCCCTGATCGACGGCAGCGAGGACATGAGGCGGCTTATTGAAAGCCCGGTCTTTTCGGCCGACGAGCAGTTCAGGGCGGTGTCCGCCATTGTCGACAAGGCCGGCATCAAGGGGCTGACGGGCAATTTCCTGCGCGTCGTGGCGAAAAACCGCCGCATCTTTGCGGTGCCGGCGATGATCAGGGCGTTCCGACGCATCGCCGCCGCCGACCGGGGCGAGGTGTCGGCCGAGGTCGTGTCGGCCCACGCGCTGTCGGCCCAGCAGGAGAAGGAGCTCGCCGCCACGCTCAAGGACGTGGCCGGCAAGGACGTGGTGATCGCGCTGACCGTCGATCCGTCGCTGCTGGGCGGCATGATCGTGCGCATGGGGTCGCGCCAGATCGACACGTCGCTCAAGACCAAACTCGATTCGCTCAAGCTTGCACTGAAAGAGGTCGGCTGATGGATATCCGCGCCGCGGAAATTTCCGCAATTCTCAAGGACCAGATCAAGAATTTCGGCAAGGAGGCCGAGGTTTCGGAGGTCGGCCAGGTTCTGGCGGTCGGCGACGGGATCGCCCGCGTCTACGGCCTCGACAATGTCCAGGCCGGCGAGATGGTCGAGTTTCCCGGCGGGATTCGCGGCATGGCGCTCAATCTCGAGACCGACAATGTCGGCGTCGTGATCTTCGGCTCCGACCGTGACATCAAGGAAGGCGACACGGTCAAGCGCACCGGCGCGATCGTCGACGTGCCGGTCGGCCGCGGCCTGCTCGGCCGTGTGGTGGACGCGCTCGGCAATCCGATCGACGGCAAGGGCCCGATCAAGTCCGACGAGCGCCGCCGTGTCGACGTCAAGGCCCCGGGCATCATCCCGCGCAAGTCGGTGCACGAACCCATGTCGACCGGGCTGAAGGCCATCGACGCCCTGATCCCGATCGGGCGCGGCCAGCGCGAACTCGTCATCGGCGACCGCCAGACCGGCAAGACCGCAATCCTGCTCGACACGTTCCTGAACCAGAGGTCGCTCAACGAGGGCGATGACGAGAGCCAGAAGCTCTACTGCGTCTATGTCGCCGTCGGCCAGAAGCGCTCGACCGTCGCGCAGTTCGTCAAGGTGCTCGAGGAGCGCGGAGCGCTTGACTACTCGATCATCGTGGCGGCGACCGCGTCCGACCCCGCGCCGATGCAGTTTCTGGCGCCGTTCGCCGGCTGCGCGATGGGCGAGTTCTTCCGCGACAACGGAATGCACGCGGTGATCGGCTATGACGACCTGTCCAAACAGGCTGTCGCCTACCGCCAGATGTCGCTCCTGCTGCGCCGTCCGCCGGGGCGCGAAGCCTATCCGGGCGATGTCTTCTACCTTCATTCGCGCCTCCTGGAGCGGGCGGCCAAGATGAGTGACGAGATGGGCGCCGGCTCCCTGACCGCACTGCCGGTCATCGAGACGCAGGCCAACGACGTGTCGGCCTATATCCCCACCAACGTGATCTCGATCACCGACGGCCAGATCTTCCTGGAGACCAATCTGTTCTTCCAGGGTATCCGCCCCGCCGTGAACGTCGGTCTGTCGGTGTCGCGCGTCGGCTCGGCGGCCCAGATCAAGGCAATGAAGCAGGTCGCCGGCTCGATCAAGGGCGAGCTCGCCCAGTACCGCGAGATGGCCGCCTTCGCCCAGTTCGGCTCCGACCTTGATGCCGCAACCCAGCGCTTGCTCAATCGTGGCGCGCGCCTGACCGAGTTGCTCAAACAGCCACAGTTCTCGCCGCTCAAGACCGAAGAGCAAGTCGCCATCATCTTCGCCGGAACCCAGGGCTATCTCGACAAGCTCGCGGTCGCTCAGGTCGGCAAGTTCGAGGAAGGCCTGCTGGCGCATATGCGCTCGACAGGCAAGCCGGTGCTCGAGGCGATCCGCAAGGAGAAGGCGCTGAGCGACGACATTCGCGAAAGGCTGAAGGCCGAGATCGACGCCTTCGCCAAGACGTTCGCCTGATCGACAGGGGCTGGCAGCTAGGGCATGGCGTCACTCAAGGATCTCCGCAACCGCATCGCCTCGGTCAAGGCGACGCAGAAGATCACCAAGGCGATGCAGATGGTCGCCGCGGCGAAGCTGCGTCGCGCTCAGGAGGCGGCCGAGGCCGCGCGTCCCTACTCCGAGCGCATGGGGGCGGTGCTGGCCAACATCACCGCCGCGCTCGGCGAAGGCGGCGACGGGCCGGCTCTGATGCGCGGCACCGGCAAGGACGATACGCATCTGCTGGTCGTTTGCACGGCCGACCGCGGCCTGTGCGGCGGCTTCAACAGCCAGATCGCGCGCCTGGCGCGCGAGCACGCCCGCAAGCTGATCGCCGAAGGCAAGACGGTGAAGATCATCACCGTTGGCAAGAAGGGTTACGACATTCTGCGGCGCGACTACTCCAGGCAGATCATCGATCGCGTGGAGCTCAAGGAGGTCAAGCAGATCTCCTTCGTGCACGCCGACGAGGTCGCCAGGAAGGTGATCAAGCTGTTCGAGGATGGCGAGTTCGACGTCTGCACGCTGTTCTACTCACGGTTCAAATCCGTGATCAGCCAGGTCCCGACCGCGCAGCAGCTCGTCCCGACGGTCCCGCCTGAGGGCGATGCCGCCGCCGAGCCCGCGGGCAACGCGGTCTACGAATACGAGCCCGAGGCCGGCGAGATCCTGGACGATCTCATTCCGCGCAATATCGCCGTCCAGATCTTCCGGGCCCTGCTCGAGAACGTCGCGGGCGAGATGGGCGCCAAGATGACGGCCATGGACAATGCGACGCGCAATGCCGGCGAGATGATCGACAAGCTGTCGATCACCTACAACCGTCAGCGCCAGGCGCAGATCACCAAGGAACTGATCGAGATCATTTCGGGCGCGGAAGCGCTCTGACGAATACCGAAAGAGGCTAGTTACATGGCTAAAGCAGCGACTCCGAAGGCCGCGTCCGCGGCGAAGGCTCCGGCGGCCAGGAAGACGGCCGCCACGAAGGCCGCCGCTCCCAAGTCGGCCGGCAGGGCGCCGGCGAAGAAGGCCGGCGGCAGCGCGACCGGCAAGGTCGCGCAGGTCATCGGCGCCGTCGTCGATGTGAGCTTCTCCGGCGATCTTCCGCCGATCCTGAACGCGCTGGAGACGGACAATCAGGGCCAGCGCCTGGTGCTCGAGGTGGCCCAGCATCTCGGTGAGAACACGGTGCGCGCCATCGCGATGGACTCCACCGAGGGTCTCGTCCGCGGCCAGGCGGTCACGGATACCGGTCAGCCGATCGCCGTGCCGGTCGGGCCCGAAATGCTGGGTCGCATCATCAACGTCATCGGCGAGCCGATCGACGAGGCCGGTCCGGTCGAGGCGACCGAGATGCGCCCGATCCACGCGCCCGCGCCTGAATATGTCGACCAGTCGACGGAGGCGGCGATCCTGGTGACCGGTATCAAGGTGATCGACCTTCTCGCGCCCTATGCGCGCGGCGGCAAGATCGGCCTGTTCGGCGGCGCCGGCGTCGGTAAGACGGTGCTGATCCAGGAACTGATCAACAACATCGCCAAGGCCCATGGTGGCTATTCGGTATTCGCCGGGGTCGGCGAGCGCACCCGCGAAGGCAACGACCTCTATCACGAGTTCATCGAATCCGGCGTCAACAAGAAGGGCGGCGGCGAAGGCTCCAAGGCCGCGCTCGTCTATGGCCAGATGAACGAGCCGCCCGGCGCCCGCGCCCGCGTCGGCCTGACCGGCCTGACGGTGGCGGAGTATTTCCGCGACCAGGGCCAGGATGTGCTCTTCTTCGTCGACAACATCTTCCGCTTCACGCAGGCGGGTTCCGAGGTGTCGGCGCTGCTGGGCCGCATTCCTTCGGCGGTGGGCTATCAGCCGACGCTCGCCACCGACATGGGCGCGCTGCAGGAGCGCATCACGACCACGACCAAGGGCTCGATCACCTCGGTGCAGGCCATCTACGTGCCGGCCGACGACCTGACCGACCCGGCGCCCGCGACGTCGTTCGCCCATCTGGACGCCACGACGACGCTGAACCGTTCGATCGCCGAGAAGGGCATCTACCCGGCCGTCGATCCGCTCGACTCCACCTCGCGCATGCTCGACCCGTCGATCGTCGGCGAAGAGCACTATCGCGTGGCCCGCGACGTGCAGCAGACGCTGCAGCGCTACAAGTCGCTGCAGGACATCATCGCCATTCTGGGCATGGACGAGCTGTCGGAAGAGGACAAGCTGACGGTGGCGCGCGCCCGCAAGATCGAGCGCTTCCTGTCGCAGCCCTTCTTCGTGGCCGAGGTGTTCACGGGCTCACCCGGCAAGCTGGTCGACCTCGAGGACACGATCAAGAGCTTCAAGGGCCTCGTCGCCGGCGAGTATGATCATCTTCCCGAAGCGGCCTTCTACATGGTCGGGACGATCGAGGAAGCGGTCGAGAAGGCGCAGAAGCTGGCCGCCGAGGCGGCCTGATCGGTGAATGGTCAATAGTGAATGGTGAATGGAGGTAGCGAATAGCGGATAGTGGCGCAGTGGCTGGTCGTTTCGACCCTTCACTATTCACCATTCACTATTCACTAGTTTGACATGGCTGAAGCGTTCAAGTTCGAACTGGTCTCGCCCGAGCGCCTCCTCGTTTCCGAGGAGGCCGAGGCGGTGGTGATCCCTGGCGCCGAAGGCGAGATGACGGTGATGGCCGATCATGCGCCTGTCATGACAACCGTGCGGCCGGGCGTCGTGACCGTGAAGCCGACCGGCGGCGGGCAGGACGAGCGCTATGTGGTGTTCGGCGGCTTCGCCGACATCCTGCCCGAGTCCTGCACGCTGCTTGCCGAATCCGCGGTTCTCGCTACCAACATCGACCGCGAGGACCTGGCACGGCGCATCCAGGACGCGCGAGAGGACGTGGAGGACGCCAAGGATGACGCGTCGCGCACCAAGGCCGAGCTCTATCTTTCGCAACTGACCACGCTTCAGGGCGCGATCCTGCCGGCCTGACCGGGTCGGCGATCGCCTGATATCTTGAAACAATAGGCGTCGTCGCCCGTTCTGTCCTCCGAGGGATCAAAAATCCGAGGAGGCCTTCAATGCATGGGAAGATCCTGGCCGTCGCAGCCGCGACAGTCCTCAGTGCCGGTATCGCAGCCGCACAGCAGCCCGCTCCATCCGGAGCGGAAGCTTCCGCCCGCATGATGAACGCGGATGGCGAAGAGATCGGCACCGTTACCTTCAACCAGACGAAATCCGGCATGCTTCGCCTGCTGGTGGAAATCTCCGATCTGCCGCCGGGACCGCACGGATTCCACGTTCACGAGACGGGGGAATGCGAAGGGGACTTTCAGTCGGCTGGTGGACACTATGCCGGCGCGGGTGACCCCGAACATGGCGTCGAAGCGGAGGGTGGTCTCCATGCGGGCGATTTTCCCAACGTCCATGTCGGTCAGGATGGTGTGCTCAAGGTCGAGTTCTTCACGGACCGACTGTCACTGGCCGACGACGCGGAAACTCCGCTGATCGATGATGACGGCTCGGCCGTGATGATCCATTCGGGTCCGGATGACTATGCGAGCCAGCCCGCCGGCGACGCAGGCGACCGCATAGCTTGCGGTGTGATCGAGCAGCCGGGCTGATCGCGGCGTGCTCAGGCGATCCGGGCATGCGAGGCGTCCGGCAGCCAGGTGGCGATCTTGGCGGCCAGGGCGTCAGGCGAGATCGGTTTGGACAGATAGTCGTCCATGCCGGCCTCGTGGCATTTTTCGCGATCGCCCTTCAGTGCGTGGGCGGTAACCCCGATAATCGGTACGCGCTTGCCGGTGCCGAGTTCATGCTCGCGTATCGCGGCGGTCGCTTCCAGACCGTTCATCTCAGGCATGGATACGTCCATGAGAATAAGTTTCGGCCGCAAGCTGCGATGCATCTCGACGCCCGTGCGACCGTTACCGGCGATCTTGTAGCTGACGCCAAGCCCGTCGAGTATCTGGCCAAAGACGAACTGGTTGACCTCGTTATCCTCCACAACGAGGATGTCGATGGAGGCGGCCACTCGGACTGACGAGGGGAAGTGACGGATCGTGGAAGTCGTTTCGGCGGGGGCCGGAGGTGTCGGGGTCTCGATCTTGACCGGTTGCTGAACCGGTGACGGCTGCGTCTCCGCATCACGCTTTACCGCCTTCGCCGCGGCCGAGCGCTGCATGACCGATATCAGCGTTTCCAGAAGCGCGGAAGATCGGGCCGGTTTGGTCAGGAAGGCGGTGATCTTGTGCTCGACCAGAAGCCGGCCGAAATCCGCCTGATCGACCGATGTCAGCATGATCACCGGCACGGGGCGGATTGCTCCGTCATCGCGGATCGCGGTCGCCACCTCGGCGCCGTTCATAGCGGGCATCTGGTAATCCAGGATCACGGCATCCACACCGGCGCCGATCGCGGCCGCCTGCCGCAGCACGGCGAGCGCCACGGGCCCGCTTTCCGCGGCCGCGCAGTCGAAGCCCCAGCTTCTCAGCTGTTCAAGCAATATGCTCCTATTGACCGCATTGTCGTCGACAACCAGCACCCGTGCGCCGGTAACGTCTACCGGCAGGGTGCGCGTGTTCTCCTGGGCCTCCGCGATCACCAGCGGGATCTCGAACCAGAATGTCGAGCCTCGACCCACTTCGCTCTCGACCCCGATATCGCCATCCATCAGCGCAACGAGGCGCGACGTGATGGCAAGGCCAAGGCCGGTTCCCTCGTGACGACGTGTCGAGGACGTGTCGACCTGCGCGAACTTCTCGAACACGCTTTCGAGCTTGTCGCGCGGAATGCCGATGCCGGTATCCTCGACCCTTACCTTGAGCAGAAGCTCGCGATCCCGTTTTCTGCCGGTCACGTCCACCAGGACGTGGCCTCTCTCGGTGAACTTGACGGCATTGCCGATAAGGTTGGTGACGACCTGCCTGACCCGGCCGACGTCGCCCACCACGTGCGACGGCAGTTCGGGGTCGACCCGTACAATCAGTTCCAAGTCCTTTTCCACGACCCTGGCCGAGACGAGCGTGGCGACATCCTCAATCGCATCGGCGAGCTTGAAGGGAGCGTCGTGCAGTTCAAGCTGTCCTGCGTCGATCTTGGAGAAATCCAGGATGTCGTTGATGATTGTCAGCAGCGCCTGGCCTGACTTCAGGATCACGTCCGTGAACATGGACTGACGTGTGTCGAGTTCGGTCTTTGACAGAAGCTCGGCCATGCCCAGCACCCCGTTCATCGGCGTGCGGATTTCGTGGCTCATATTGGCCAGGAATTCCGATTTGGCCCGGTCAGCCGATTCGGCGCGCTGCCGCGCCTCGTCAATCGATGCGTTAGCTTCCTTGAGGGTTGCATGGGCGGCGCTGATATTGCGCATCATCGGAACGAAGACGAGGCCGCCGATCAGCGCGCCACAGGCAATGATGACGGCCGCGGCCACGACGACGGCGGATTGCATGACGCGGTAGCTGCGTATGGTGCCCTCGTTGATGCGGTCCATTGACGTCGCGAGATTGGGCCGGATGCGGTCCTTGGCGACCGCCTTGAGCTGGGCGAGAACCCGGCGCGCGGCTGGCGCGGAGAAATCCTCGAATATGTCAAGCCGGTTCGCCTGGGAGATGACGTCGCGTATGTCGTTTCTCAGCGACCGCCCATCGTCATCGCCTTCCCATATCGCTCTCAGTTCAGGGGGTATCGACGCCCCTCCCACGAGTGCGCGCACTTCGCGCGCGGTCGCGGCGTCGGAAGCGAGCGTGTCCTGGCCCTCCTCCACCGTGATGCGAGCGCTCTCACTCATGACGAGGTCGCCGCGCACGGCGATCTCGAACGCGTCGTAGGCGATCCGCAGTCTCTCCAGCGCGGCGCTGAGGTCCTCGCGCAGTTCGGCCGTCGCGATCGGGTCGGACTGACCGTGGGCCCGCCGGGACGATCCCGGCGCACCCGATGGCTGGCTGAACTGGGCGGCGAAATAGAGCACGTCGCCCGTGGCTTCCGCCATCGTTGCGATCACGGCACCGAAACGGACAGTGGTCCGGGCTCTCTCGGCCTGCCAGAACATGATCGCGGCGCCGATTCCGACGGCCAGAACGAAGCCGGCAAGGATGGCGATCATACGGGCGCGCAGATATGCGCGCGTGACCTCGACCGACATCACCCCGACCCCGTGCCTACAACCCGACAGGGCAATCTTCGGAAAATTCCCTTAAGATGGCGCTAATCGGATTGCGGAAGCGGAACGGGCCCGCCGCAGCAACGGCGCGGAATACCAAGCCAAGCCGGGCCGCCGCCGAACCCGAGAGGGTCGCCGATTGTCGGTCAGCGGTCGCGTTCGGACACGAAGCGCGCCGCCTCGCGCAGGACCGCGCCCTTTTCGCCGAAGGGGGCCAGCAGGTTCGCCGCCTCGGCGGTCAGGTGGGCGAGTTGCCGGCGCGTCCAGTCGGCACCATGAAGCCGGACCAGCGTCGCCTTCCCGGCCGCGTCATCCTTGGCCGTCGCCTTGCCCATCTTCTCCGGCGTGGCGGTGAGGTCGAGCAGGTCGTCGGCGAGCTGAAACGCCAGGCCGATGGCCGAACCGAACTCGGCCAGCCGGGCGCGCTCGTCGGGTTTCGCACCACCCGCGATCGCGCCCATCTCGCAGGCGGCGCGGATCAATGCGCCCGTCTTCATGGCCTGCAGCCGGACGATGCCGGCTTCGTCCGGGACCGCGCGTTCCGCCTTCAGGTCCAGGGCCTGGCCGCCGACCATGCCGCCGAGTCCCGAGGCGCGGGCTAGGACAAGCACGAGCTCCGTCCTTGGGACCGGAGACAGCACCGTGTTCGGCGAGGCAAGAAGATCGAAGGCGAAGGTCAACAACGCGTCTCCCGCCAGTATCGCGGTCGCCTCGTCAAAAGCCTTGTGGACGGTCGGTTTGCCGCGCCGCGTGTCGTCATCGTCCATGGCGGGCAGATCATCATGGATCAGCGAGTAGCAATGAATGCATTCGACCGCGGCGGCCACCCGCGCGACCGCCTCGTCGACAGGCGCGAAAAGGGCGGCCGCCTCCATCACCAGGAAGGGGCGCAGCCTCTTACCGCCGTTGAAAACGCCATGCCGTATCGCGTCCATAAGATGGGCGGGTCTTTCGACCTCGCCGTCGAGGGGGCGGTCATCGAGCAGGCGGCGCAGCGTCGTTTCGACGGTTCGCGCGCGTGCCGCCAGCGCTGCGTCAAACATGTTGAAATCAGTCGCGTCCATGGCCGGACCGTTCCGACCTGTCATCGCCCGTGTCAAGCGTGTTCGCCATTTGCGAAGGCGCGTTGCGGGATGCCTCGCACGCCTTTATGTCGGGATCGAACGCGGGAGCCCTGACGTGGACGCGCCCATCATCGACCCGGAGCCGCGCATGGCACAACGCAAGCGCAGGAAACCGCCCCCGCGCGCGCGGCGATGGCTTGGCCGCATCGTGATGGTCCTCGTCCTGGTGGCGCTGGCGCCCGCCATACTGACCCTGGTCTATTATCCCTCCTTCGTGCATCCGGTCTCGACGCTGATGCTGAAGGATGTCGTCACGCTGAAGGGCTATGACAGGCAATGGGTCGGGATCGACGACGTGGCGCCGGCCGTGCTGCATTCGGTCGTGATGTCGGAGGACGGGCAATTCTGCTCCCACCATGGCGTCGACCTGCGCGAACTGCGCGCGGTCATCGACGAGGCCCTGGCCGGCGAGGAGACGCGAGGCGCCTCGACGATCACCATGCAGACGGCCAAGAACCTCTATCTGTGGCACGGCCGCTCCTTTTTGAGGAAGGCGCTGGAGTTTCCGATCGCTGTCTATATCGACCTCATCCTGCCCAAGCGGCGCATCATGGAGATCTATATCAACATCGCCGAATGGGGGCCGGGCATATACGGCGTCGAGGCGGCATCCCGCCATCATTTCGGCAAGCCGGCATCGGAATTGAACCGCCAGGAGGCTGCTCTTCTTGCCGTGACACTGCCGAACCCGATCGCTCGCAACCCGGCCAGGCCGACGTCGGGGCTGCGACGGCTTTCCGGCATCATCGAGCGACGCGCCCGCCAGGCGGGCGGTTATGTCGGCTGTCTTGGCTGACCTGCTTCGGCTTCGCGACATTTTTTCGCGCCGTGCGACTGGCCAAAGGCCTGTATTCGGTGTATGGGCTCGCGACTTTCCAGTAAAGGCCAGTCGGATCAGCCCCGCCGGGGCGCCTTGGCCGTGCACGTTCAGTGGAGCAGATCCATGGCAGTACCCAAAAGAAAGACGTCTCCGTCCAAGCGCGGCATGCGCCGTTCGGCTGACGCGATCAAGGCCCCGACCTATGTCGAGGACAGAAATTCCGGCGAGATGCGCCGGCCGCACCATATCGACCTGAAGACCGGCATGTATCGCGGCCGTCAGGTGCTGGAGCCGAAGGAAAGCTGAGCGATCAGCGCCTTGGACGATGACAGAGACCGGCCTTCGCGCCGGTCTTTTTCGTGACGGTCGCGGTGTTCGTCTTGACGTGCCGGCACAGGCAGGGGCACGAAGACCAGCCACGCAGGAGTACCGTCATGTTCTCTCACATACCGCTGCTGCTGATCCCCTTCATTCTCTACAACCTCGGCCTGCTTGGCCTGTTCGGCGGCGAGGATGGACCATGGGACGATCAGATCCTCCATGTGCCGATGATGTCGGGCGGTGTGTTCGCCATGACTTTCGGTGACCTGCTTGTGCTGATAGCGCTGGTCATCCTGCTCGTCGAAGTCCTCAAGGCGACGCGCGTCTCGCGCGCCTCGGTGCTCGACCACATGCTGTCGACCTTTGTCTTCGTTGCTTTTCTCGTCGAGTTCCTGCTGGTCCGGGGCGCGGCGACGTCGCTGTTTTTCACGCTGACGGTGATCGCGCTGGTCGACATACTGGCTGGTTTCTCGATCTCGATCCGATCGGCCTCGCGCGACGTGTCGATCTCGTGAGCCGGTCATTCGACCGGCCGGGCCGCTCGCCGGTCATCGCCGAGCGCGGCATGGCCGCGACCTCGCATCCGCTCGCCACGCAGTCCGCGCTTTCCGTGCTGAAGGCAGGCGGCAACGCCGTCGATGCCGCCATCGCCGCTGCGGCGACGCTGTGCGTGGTCGAACCGCACATGACGGGCATCGGGGGTGATTGCTTCGTCATCCTGGCCGAGCCGGACGGCAGGATCCAGGGCCTGAACGGGTCGGGTCGCGCCGCTTCGCGTGTCGACCCCGCCTGGTATCGTGACAATGGATTTTCCGCCATTCCCGAAACGGGGCGCATGCGGTCACGGTGCCGGGCGTGGTGAAAGCCTGGGAAGTGCTCTTGGGGCGGTTCGGCACGCGCGGCTTCGAGGAGTTGTTCGCCGACGCGATCGGCTATGCCGAGGACGGCTTCGCGATCCACCAGCGCGTCGCGTGGGACTGGCCACGCTATGCGGCCGACCTTGCTCGTGATGAGGGCGGCAGCGTCCACTGCCTGGCGAATGGTGCTGCGCCGGTCGAAGGAAGCCGGTTCCGCTTTCCCGCGCTCGCGCGGACGCTGCGCAGGATCGCGGCCTGCGGCGCGAAGGCCTTCTACGAGGGCGAGATCGCGGCCGAGATCGCCGCCACGGTACAGCGCCTCGGCGGATTTCTGGGCGAGGACGATTTGGCCGGCGCGACGGCCGACTGGGTGGAGCCGATCGGGGTGGACTATCGCGGCGTGCGGCTCGTCGAAATACCACCAAACGGACAGGGCATCACGGCGCTGATCCAGCTCGGCATCCTTGATCGCATCGCCCCGGCGGATGCGAACGCGCTCTCGGCGAACCGACTGCATGCCCTCGTGGAGGCCGGGCGGCTCGCCTATTCGGTGCGCGATCATCTCGTCGCCGACCCCGCCGCGATGACGGTGCCCGTCGAACACCTCGTCTCAGGCGGCTTCGCGGAAAGTCTTGCCTCCCGCTTCGATCCGGCGCGCCGCATCAAAGATATTTCCATGCCGCCACTGCCGTCTTCCGACACGGTCTATCTCACCGTGGCGGACCGCGACGGACGCCTCGTATCCTTCATCAACTCGCTCTACGGGGGCTTCGGCTCGAAGGTCGTGACACCGCGCTCGGGCATCGTGCTGCAGAATCGCGGCGCCTGCTTCTCGCTCGTCGAGCGTCACCCCAACGAGATCGGACCGGGCAAGCGCCCGATGCACACGATCATTCCCGCGATGGTGCTGAAGGACGGGAAGCCCTGGATATCCTATGGCGTGATGGGCGGAGACTATCAGCCGATGGGGCATGTCCACGTTCTGTCGAATCTGCTGGACCACGGCATGGATCCACAGCAGGCGATCGATCACCCGCGCCTGTTCTGGGACGCCGACGGCGTGGTGGAGGCCGAAGGCGGCGTGCCGGAAGACGCGCAGGCGGCGCTGCAAGCGCTCGGCCATGATGTCCGCCGCGCCGAGAGGCCGCATGGTGGCGCGCAGATGATCGCCATCGATGCCGTGAACGGCTTCTTCGTCGGAGCATCCGATCCGCGCAAGGACGGCTGCGCGATGGGCTGGTAGCGCGGTCCTAGCCCAGCCGGTCGATCTTGCGCTGCATGGCGGCGATCTGCTCGCGCAGCTCCTTCAATTCCTCGCCTTTGTCCGCGTCCCCGCCGGCTGGAGGTTCCGCCGTTTCGTCCGGCTGTCCCTCCTCGGGATCGGCCTGGCCGCCGTCGGGCACCGGGAAGGGCGTGAACATGCGCATGGCGTTCTGAAACATCTCGATGTTGCGCCGCGCCTGGTCCTCGAATGCCTTGACCGGATTGGCGGGGTTCATCATCTCGAGTGGCGACTTCCCCATCGCCTTCTTCATCTGCTCGCGCATCCGCTCCTGCTCGCGGGCGAAGGCGATCATCGACTGTTCGAGGAAGGATGGCACGACCATCTGCATCTGATCGCCGTAGAAGGCGATGAGCTGGCGCAGGAACGGCACGGGCAGCATGGTCTGCCCGTTCTTGTTCTCGAGCTCGAAAATGATCTGGGTCAGGACGGGATGGGTGATGTCGACGCCGGTCTTGGCGTCCTGGACCGTGAAGTCCTCGTTGCGCTTGACCATCTCGGCGAGGTCTTCAAGCGTCACATAGGTCGAGGTGCCGGTATTGTAGAGGCGTCGGTTCGCGTATTTCTTGATGACGACCGTTTCGCCTTTAGCTGGCATATCGAGACCTCCACCTCTCTGAGCGGCTCCGGCGTCTGCCGCGCCCGTTGACCGCATCAGCGAGGATATGCGCAAACCAGCGCCAATTGAAAGCGATTTGTGCAGTGCAAGGAAAGCCGCGTCGCGCCGCCGCCAGGCCGCTCGGCGGGTTTGACAGAGACGGCGGAACCGGCAAGAAACGCATCAATCGCCTTCAGGAAGGTCCAACCGGAGTTCACCAGATGTCATCCGCCATCGTCGTCGCAAGTGCCGCCCGCACGCCGGTCGGTTCGTTTAACGGTTCCTTCGCCAACATGCCGGCGCATGAGCTCGGCGCCGTGGTTATCAGGGAACTTCTTTCGCGGGCGGGCGTCGATGCCGCCGAGGTCGACGAGGTCATTCTCGGCCAGGTGCTCACGGCCGGCCAAGGCCAGAACCCGGCCCGCCAGGCATCGGTCGCGGCCGGTCTGCCCAAGGAAACCACCGCCTGGGGCCTCAACCAGGTCTGCGGCTCGGGCCTCAGGGCGATCGCCATTGGCATGCAGCAGATCGCCACCGGCGACGCCAAGGTCATCGTCGCGGGAGGGCAGGAGTCCATGTCGCTTTCGCCCCATTGCGCGCATCTGCGCGCGGGCGTGAAGATGGGCGACTACACCATGATCGACACGATGATCAGGGACGGGTTGTGGGACGCCTTCAACGGCTATCACATGGGCGCGACGGCCGAGAACGTGGCGCGCCAGTTCCAGATCACCCGAGAGACACAGGACGAGTTCGCGCTCGCCTCCCAGAACAAGGCCGAGGCCGCCCAGAAGGCCGGACGTTTCAAGGACGAGATCGTTCCCGTCACCGTAAAGACCCGCAAGGGCGAAACGGTCGTGGATGCCGACGAATATATCCGCCACGGCGCGACGCTGGACGGCATGCAGAAACTCAGGCCGGCCTTCGACAAGGAGGGCACGGTGACGGCGGCCAACGCATCCGGCATCAATGACGGCGCGGCCGGGGCGCTGCTGATGAGCGAGGAAGAGGCCGCGCGGCGCAACATCACGCCGCTCCTGCGCATCGTGTCATGGGCGACCGCCGGCGTCGATCCGGCCATAATGGGCACGGGGCCGATCCCGGCTTCGAAGAAGGCGTTGGAGAAGGCCGGCTGGAAGGCTTCCGACCTCGACCTGGTCGAGGCCAACGAGGCGTTTGCCGCGCAGGCCTGCGCGGTAAACAAGGACATGGGCTGGAACCCGGAGATCGTGAACGTCAATGGCGGCGCGATCGCCATTGGCCATCCCATCGGCGCGTCGGGGGCGCGCATCTTCAACACGCTCGCCTACGAGATGAAGCGCCGCGGCGCGAAGAAGGGATTGGCGACGCTCTGCATCGGCGGCGGCATGGGCGTCGCCATGTGCGTGGAGGCGATGTGATTGGGGCAAATCAGGGAATAAGGCAGTAGGTTAAAAAGACGACCGAGGGGCGCGTTTCACATATTGCCCTACTGCCCTGCCACCCTACTGCCATTGATTTTCAGAGGAGGAGATTTTCATGCCAAGAACAGCACTCGTCACTGGCGGCTCGCGCGGAATCGGCGCGGCCATTTCGGTCGCGCTGAAGAATGCCGGCTATCAGATCGCGGCCAATTATGCCGGCAATGACGAGGCGGCGAAGACCTTCACCGACGAGACCGGCATCGCCACCTACAAATGGTCGGTCGCCGACTATGACGCCTGCAAAGCCGGCATCGCGGCGGTCGAGGCGGATCTCGGTCCTGTCGAGGTGCTGGTCAACAATGCGGGGATCACACGCGACGCCATGTTCCATCGCATGACGCCCGAGCAGTGGCGCGAGGTGATCGACACCAACCTCACCGGCGTCTTCAACATGACCCACAATGTCTGGCCCGGCATGCGCGAGCGAAAGTTCGGTCGCGTCGTGACCATTTCCTCCATCAACGGCCAGAAGGGCCAGATGGGGCAGGCCAACTATTCGGCGGCCAAGGCCGGCGATCTCGGCTTCACCAAGGCGCTGGCGCAGGAAGGCGCCAAGGCCGGCATCACCGTCAACGCTGTGTGTCCGGGCTATATCGGCACCGACATGGTCATGGCGGTACCGGAGAAGGTGCGCGAAGGGATCATCGCCCAGATCCCGGTCGGTCGGCTTGGCGAACCGGACGAGATCGCACGCTGCGTGGCGTTCCTGGTTTCCGACGAGGCGGGGTTCATCACCGGTTCAACGATTTCGGCCAATGGCGGACAGTTCTTCGTCTGATCCCGCGTTTTCAAACGATAGCCCGCAGAAGCTGTGGACAAGCTGTGGGGCGGGAACACCCAACCCGTTGGCCTGCAACGCAAAACGCCCGCCGGCCGTGAACGGATCGTGAATCGGCCAGAGTCAGCGATTCGTCGCTGATTCGTTCCGGTCCCGTTCCACCGGCCCGTCTTTTCAATTGCATGTCGCATCGCGCGAAAATGCGCTATGGGAATAGCGTCATCCGGTCACCATATCGGATGACAGGCGGCCGCATCGGCGCGACATTCGCACCGCCAGAGACCCCATTGCCATCGGGAACGTCAGATTCCGACACGATGACCATTCACAATCCTCTCGCGACGACTTCGGTTTTCTCGGGTCGCGGCGTCACCGCCGTGCTCGGGCCGACGAATACAGGCAAGACCCATCTGGCGATCGAACGGATGGTCGCCCACTCGTCGGGTGTCATAGGCCTGCCGCTCAGGCTGCTTGCGCGCGAGGTCTATGCGCGTGTCGGCGAGAAGGTCGGCGTAGGGAACGTGTCGCTTATAACGGGGGAGGAGAAGATCGTGCCGCCGGGCGCGCGGTATTCGGTCTGCACGGTTGAGGCCATGCCGCGTCAGACCGACGCGGCCTTCGTGGCGATTGACGAGGTCCAGCTCGCCGACGATCTGGAGCGCGGCCACGTCTTCACCGACCGGATACTCAACCTGCGGGGGCGCGAGGAGACGCTGCTGCTCGGCGCCTCGACCATGCGCGGGATACTCGAAAGGCTTTTGGGCGGCGTATCCGTGGTCACCAGGCCGCGCATGTCGACGCTTTCCTACGTCGGATCGAGGAAGCTCACGCGTCTGCCCGAGCGATCGGCCATCGTCGCCTTTTCCGCCGACGAGGTCTACGCGATCGCCGAACTGATCCGGCGTCAGCGCGGCGGTGCGGCGGTCGTGCTTGGCGCGCTCAGCCCGCGCACGCGCAACAAGCAGGTCGAGATCTACCAGTCCGGCGACGTCGACTACCTGATCGCCACCGACGCGATCGGCATGGGGCTCAATCTCGATGTCGACCATGTCGCCTTCGCGCAGAACCGCAAGTTCGACGGCTTCCAGCACCGTGAACTGACGCCCGGCGAACTCGGCCAGATCGCCGGCCGCGCCGGCCGCCATATCCGCGACGGCACATTCGGTGTCACCGCGCGGGTTGATCCGTTCGATGCCGAGCTCGTCGAGAAGATCGAGGCGCACGACTTCCAGCCGGTCAGGGTTCTGCAGTGGCGAACCGCCGGCTTCGACTTTTCCTCCATCGACGCCCTCAAGGCCTCGATCGAGACCGCGCCCGGCATCGAGGGTTTGGCCAAGGCATTGCCCGCCGTCGACCAGCGCGCACTGGAGCATCTGTCGAACGACGAGGACGTCCGCCGGTACGCGACGGGCGGCAGGGGCGTGGAACTTCTGTGGGAGGCCTGCGCGCTTCCGGACTATCGCCGGATCTCTCCGGCGGAGCATGCCGAACTCATCCTCGCCGTCTATACCGATCTGATGCGGCGCGGCCATGTCGACGAGACCTATCTGGCTGGACAGGTGGCGCGGGCCGAATCAACCGAAGGCGATATCGACGTGCTGTCACGCCGCATCGCGCAGATCCGCACCTGGACCTTCGTGTCGCACAGGCCCGGCTGGCTGGCCGATCCGACACACTGGCAGGAAAAAACGCGCGAGATCGAGGACCGCCTGTCCGACGCGCTCCACGAGCGGTTGACGAAACGCTTCATCGACCGCAGGACATCCGTGCTCATGAGGCGCTTGCGGGAAAACGCGATGATCGAAGCCGAAATCAGCCCGTCCGGGGCGGTCCTGGTGGAAGGGCATCATGTCGGCGAACTGGACGGCTTCCGGTTCACCGCCGATCCTTCGGCGGGCGGCGAGGACGCGCGTGCCGTCAAGGCGGCGGCGCAGAAAGCGCTGGCGGCGGAGTTCGAGGCGCGGGCCGAGCGCTTCGCGGCCTCCGGCAATGGCGACTTCGCCCTGGGATTTGACGGCGTGCTGCGCTGGGGCGGGCAACCTGTCGGGGTGACCGTCGCGGGTGACGACCCGCTCAAGCCGCGGGTCGTCATGCTGGCCGACGAGCAACTGACAGGCCCCGCTCGCGACAAGGTCCAGGCGCGGGCCGAGCGCTTCGTGAATTTTCGCATCGAGACGCATCTCAAGCCGCTTCTGGAGCTGAAGGCATCCGACACGCTGTCCGGCATCGCGCGGGGGCTGGCTTTCCGGCTGGTCGAGAATTTCGGCATCATCGACCGGCGCGAGGTGGCCGAGGACGTAAAGTCGCTCGACCAGGAGGCGCGTGGCGCCCTGCGCCGGCTCGGCGTGCGCTTCGGCGCCTACCACATCTTCGTGCCGGCCTTGCTCAAACCGGCTCCGGCCGAACTTGCCACGTTGTTGTTCGCGCTTTCCAGTGATGCGCGCGAAAAGCCGGGCTTCGGCGAGGTCGTCACCGCACTCGCGGCCGGACGCACCTCGCTTGCGCTGGACGAGACATTCGAGCGCGACTTCTACCGGCTCGGCGGCTTCCGGGTGCTTGGCAGGCGTGCCGTGCGCGTCGACATCCTCGAGCGCCTCGCCGACCTGATCCGGCCGGCACTGGCCTGGAAGCCGGGTCAGGGCCGCCGTCCCGATGGCGGATTCGATGGCGCGGCCTTCCTCGTCACGCCAGCCATGATGTCGATCCTCGGCGCGAAAGCCGAGGACATGGAGGAAATCCTGATGGCGCTTGGCTATCGCGGCGAGGCCAAGCCGGCGTTGGAGGTGGAGGCACGCCTCGAGAAACTGGACGCCGACGCCGAAGCCGCGATCAGGGCGGAAAAGGAAGCGCGCGAGCGCGCCGCCGCCGAAGCCGCCGAAAGGACCGAAGAGGCCGCGATGTCGGAGTCCGTGGCGCCGGACGGATCGCCGGTGGCGGCCGTCGCCGAAGAGCCTCCGACGGAGATTCCCGCCACGGGCACGGAAACGGTCGATGGGAATGACGTCGGCGGCTCCTTTGATGCGGTCGCGGCCGAAGCGGGCAGCGCCGTTCAGCCTTCTTTTGACGACACGCTCGGAACCGGCTCCTCCAACGTCGCGGCGCCCGCCGACCAGCCGTCGGACGAGCCTTCCTCGGCGGCGGACGGAAAAGATTCTGCGCCCCAGGCGGCCGCGGCGGATGCCGAGGATGCCTTGCCCCCCGAGGAACCAAAGCCGATCCTCGTCTGGCGACCGGCACGGTTCGAAGGTCACGGCAGGCGTGGCCCGCGCCGGGAGGCGGGAAAGGGCGGCAAAGGTCGCGCCGGCTTCCGGGGCCGCCGTGACGGCCCCGCCACCGAAGGAGCGCCTCGGGCGGACGGCAAGTCCGGGGAGGAAAACGTCCGCGGCAAGGGAGGCCGCAAGGACCGGGGCAAGGGGCGCGATCGCGACAAGGAGGTCAAGCGCGACGACCGCCGCGAGTGGAACACGAGACCGCCACGCCAGGAGCGTCCGGCCCGGATCGATCCCGACTCGCCCTTCGCCAAGCTTGCCGCCCTTCGCGACCAGCTCAAGAAGTGATCCGGGATGGGTGGCGAAGACAGGCAGCGTCTTGATCGCTGGCTGTTTTTCGCGCGCGTCACGAAGTCGCGCACACTGGCGGCCAAGCTCATCGAGGCTGGCGGCGTGCGGCTCAACCGTGAGAAATGCCGGCAGCCGGCGCAGCAGATCCGGGTGGGCGACGTGTTGACCGTTTCCCTGGAACGCCGGGTCATGGTGCTGAGGGTTCTGTCGCCCGGTGCGCGGCGGGGGCCAGCCGTGGAAGCGCGTACGCTCTACGAGGACCTGGCGGCTCCGACGGCACAACCATCAGGGCCAGCCGTGGAAGCGCCGCGCCGCGAACCCGGTAGCGGGCGGCCCGAAAAGAAGGATCGCCGTGCGCTGGATCGGCTGCGGGAGAGCGATTCCGATTGAAGGTGCGGTACCGGAAAAGCGTTCCTGCCTTGGCCCATCGTGCGGCGTGCGCGCCCCTTGTCTCGATACGGCAAAGTCGCTACCTCACCGCCGGGCATTCGGAGTCTCCTTCTCATGACATACGTCGTCACCGACAACTGCATCCGGTGCAAGTACATGGATTGCATCGAGGTGTGTCCGGTAGACTGCTTCTACGAGGGCGAGAACATGCTCGTCATCCACCCGGACGAGTGCATAGACTGCGGCGTGTGCGAGCCCGAATGCCCGGCCGACGCCATCAAGCCGGACACGGAGCCGGGGCTCGAAAAGTGGCTGAAGGTCAATGCTGACTATGCCGAGACCTGGCCCAACATCACGGCCAAGAAGGAGCCGCCCGCCGACGCCAAGGACTATGACGGCATGGAAGGCAAGTTCGAGAAGTTCTTTTCGCCGGAGCCGGGGGAAGGCGACTGACGCGGGCCGCGGCTTCACGTTTCTTCCCCAAGGTAAGCGGCAAATTGTGCCGCAGGGGCTGGACAAATCGCTCCACGCGATGTTCGCGCCCGCAGCAAATTGTTGATTCTTTCAGCTTTTTATGATACCAATTCCTTCATGCCAGTGACACGACGTCTCTTCACGGCGCTAATGCGTTAATCCAGAAAGGCGAGCACATCATCTGAACCAGGGGAACTTGGGGCAGCGGGCGCACCTTGCGACGGCCTGTGCCGCGATCCTTGCTTCGGATGGTCAGCCTTTTTGTGCCGGGCAAAGGGACGCAATGACAAGGGCCGACGAGACGGCGCCCGTTCAAAGGCGTCCGCCGTACCTTCCGGTTTGCAGAACCGGGCAACGACAGGAGTTATGGGCGTATGGCAATCCAGCAGAAGAAGTCCGCGACGCGCAACGGGTTCAAGACCGGCGAGTCGATCGTCTATCCGGCGCATGGCGTCGGTCAGATCATCGCCATCGAGGAACAGGAAGTTGCCGGGCACAAGCTGGAACTGTTCGTAATCGATTTTCTCAAGGACAAGATGCGGCTGAAGGTTCCGGTCGCCAAGGCGACGTCGATCGGTATGCGCAAGCTTGCCGAGACCGATTTCGTCGAGCGCGCGCTCAAGGTCGTGCAGGGCCGTGCGCGCATCAAGCGCACCATGTGGTCGCGCCGGGCCCAGGAATACGATGCGAAGATCAATTCGGGTGACCTGATCTCGATCTCCGAGGTCGTGCGCGACCTCTACCGCGCCGAGAACCAGCCCGAGCAGTCCTATTCCGAGCGCCAGCTCTACGAGGCCGCGCTCGACCGGATGGCCCGCGAGATCGCGGCCGTCAACAAGATGTCGGAAACCGAGGCCGTGCGCCTGATCGAGGCCAATCTGGCCAAGGGTCCGAAGCGTGGTGCCGCAAAGGCCGACAATGAGGAAACCGAGCAGGACGAGGCGGCCTGAGCCGCCCTTCCCGCATTTCTTCGACGATCAAGCCCGGCCGCCGCGCCGGGCTTTTTTTTGTCTGAAAAGCATAGTACCGACGGCTCCGACCCTTGACCGTCCACCCGCCGTCGCGAGAGATGACGTCAATGGTTGATCGAGATGACCGCCGGTTCGGGTGAATAAAACCCGGCGCCTGATCCAGCCGGGTCAACATCTTCCACGAATTCCGGGTCGATTTTATTACGCGGCAAGAGGGGATGGCAGGAGACTTCGGCGCATCGCTGCGCTGCTTGTCGCGCTCGCCACTCTCGCCGAGCGGGCCGCCGGCCGCTGCTATCTCGTCCGTTGTTTTGTGCTGTGGCTGTTGCGGCGGGCCGAGGCCGCGGCGGAGGCGTTCGTCTTCGATCAGACGGGCGCGCCGGTGCCGGCCCTGGCAGGCATGGCGGCGGACGGCAACGGATCCGCCGATGCGCTGCGGCTGGCCGCGCGCTTCATGGTGCTGGCGGCGGCCATCGGCGCACTTTTGCTCGTCGCACGCCGGCTCGCCCGCCAGCCCGTATGGCGCGGCCTCACGTTCAACCTCGTCGCGCCAGGCTCCGGCCTCTCCCTCGGCTGGACGCCAAAACTCAACGACACCTCATAAGACGCTGGCCGCGCGACGGACGGTCGACCGTGGTCGCCGGTGGTACACGATCTCAGAACCAGTCGGGTCGGATGGCGAGCGTCGTGTCGTCGAGCGCGTCCAGCAGATCGCGCTGCGGCCCGGTCTTCGGCAGTTCATAGCGGAAGAAGTAGCGGCATGCAGCAAGCTTGCCGTCTGAAAAGCCTTCACCACCGCGGCCTTCGGCCTTCATGACGAGCGTGGCGCGCGCCTGTCTCAACCACATCCATGCGATCACGACATGCCCTGCCATGTCGAGATAGAGCGTCGCGTTGGCGAGAGCCAGGCGCGGCCGGTCCGTCAGCGCCTCGGCGAGACAGGCCGTGGTGCTCAGAAGCCCCTGGAGATGTATTTCCAGCGACCCCGCGAATTCCGACAGTTCGGGCTCGTCTCCGGCGGCATCGATGTCGGCGCGTATTCGGGCGGCCAGCATTCGCAATCCCGCACCGCCAGCCTGCACAACCTTGCGTCCGAGCAGGTCGAGACCCTGGATGCCATGGGTACCCTCGTGAATGGGATTGAGCCGGTTGTCCCGGTAGAGCCGCTCGACGGGATAGTCGCGTGTGTATCCGTAGCCGCCCAATACCTGGATCGCGTGCTTGTTTGCCTCCAGGCAGAATTCCGACGGCCACGACTTGGCGATGGGCGTGAGCAGGTCGAGAAGAAGCTCGTCGTCGCGCCGGCTTTCATCATGCGGCTTCACGGCGAGATCATCCACCAGACGCGCGCAATACAGGCACAGCGCCAGCGCCCCCTCGATGGCGGCTTTCTGGGCCAGCAAGAGCCGTCGGATGTCGGCATGCCCGATGATCGGGATCTGCGGCGCGACCGGGTCCTTGCCGTCTGGCTGCCGGCCCTGCGGGCGCTCCCGCGCATAGGCAAGCGATACCGAATAGCCCGCCGCCGCGATGGCCGTGGCGCCGAGGCCGACGCCGATGCGAGCCTCGTTCATCATCTGGAACATGTAGACCAGGCCATGGTGCGGCTCGCCGACCAGTTCGGCAACGCACTCACCTTCCTCGCCGAAGTTCAGCAGGGCGTTGGTCGTGCCGCGATAGCCCATCTTGTGGTTGAGGCCGGCAAGCGTGACCCCATTGCGCTCGCCCACAGTGCCGTCGTCGCAGACGCGGTGCTTGGGCGCAATGAAAAGCGAAATGCCCTTCACCCCAGCCGGCGCGCCGGTGATCCGGGCAAGGACCATGTGGACGATCGTCTCGGATATCTCCTGATCGCCGCCGGAAATCCACATCTTGCGGCCGATCAGCCGGTAGGTGCCGTCGCCGCGCGGCTCGGCGCGGGTGGTGATGTCGGACAGGGACGATCCGGCCTGCGGCTCCGAAAGCGCCATCGTGCCGAAGAACCGGCCTTCAATCATGGGACGCAAATAGCGGCGCTTCTGCCCGTCCGTCCCGAAGCTGGCGATCAGATTCGCCGCGCCGATTGTGAGAAACGGATAGCTGGCCGTTCCGACATTGGCCATCAGGAACAGGAACGACGCTGCCTGGCGCACGGTTTCCGGCATCTGCGCGCCGCCCCATTCCTCGTCGAAACCGGCTCCGAAGAAGCCCGCCTCGCGATATGCCTGAAGCGCTTCGGCAACCTTGGGGTTCATCACCACGCGACCGTCGACAAATTCCGGTTCGTTCGCGTCCAGCTCGGCCGCATGCGGCAGGAAGCGCTCGAAGGCTATGTGCTGGGCCGTGTCGAGGGCGGCTTCGACGGAATCCCGATCCCAGGCGCTGAAGCGGTCATGCAAGGAGAGGCCATCGACATCAGCCATCTCGAAAAGTTGAAACGAAAGTTCGGCGCGATTGGCCTCGATCATGGAACACTGCATCCTCGAAAGAGTTGAGCGTGATCAGCCGGAATCAGGTTCGCCGCGATTGATGGTCGAACGCTGCGTTTCTCGGGCTGCGGACCGTAGGCAAGGAACGGTCAGCCCGCAAGGACGGGAGCCGACGGAGGACGCGATCATGACGGGCGGACATACGGGCGGAACCATGATCCGGGCGGCCATGAGAGCACCCTATCTCCAACGGGACGAGGAACATGAACTCGCGGTGCGCTGGAAGGACAAGCGCGACCAGGAGGCGCTTCATCGCATAACGACAGCGCATATGCGGCTGGTGATTTCGATGGCGGCCAAGTTCCGCCATTTCGGCTTGTCGATGGCGGACCTCGTTCAGGAAGGCCATGTGGGATTGCTTGAGGCGGCGGCCCGGTTCGATCCTGATCGCGACGTCCGCTTCTCCACCTATGCGACCTGGTGGATTCGTGCGTCCATTCAGGATCACATACTGCGCAACTGGTCTATCGTGCGCGGGGGGACGAGTTCGGCCCAGAAGGCGCTGTTCTTCAACCTGCGGCGACTGCGGGCGCGGCTCGCGCGGTCGGGGGGTGGGGAGCAGTCGGCGACCCAGATGTATTCGCGGATCGCTTCAGCGCTTGGCGTGTCCGAACGGGACGTGGCGCTGATGGATTCACGCCTGTCGGCTCCCGACACATCGCTGAACGCGCCAGTGGTCGACGACGGGTCGGGCTCGAGCGACCGGATGGACTTTCTCGTCGCGGATGCGCCGCTTCCCGACGAGGTCGTCGGCGATACAATCGATGGCGAGCGCCGCTCCGGCTGGTTGCACGGGGCGCTGAATGTCCTCAACGAGCGCGAACTGCGCATCATCCGAGAGCGTCGGCTGCGTGAAGAGGGCGCGACGCTGGAGGAACTCGGCGGGAAGCTCGGCATCTCGAAGGAGCGCGTACGACAGATAGAGAACCGGGCCCTGGAAAAGCTCCGCTCGGCCCTCGTCCGGCGAAACCCGGAGCTTGCCGCGCAGCACGCCTGACAGCGAAGGGCCTCATGCGAGGCCTTCCTACTGATCGGTGATGATCTTGACGCGATCGCCGGTGGAAACCGTGCCGCCGGGGGGGAGCGCGTTGAGCAGCCGGAACAGATCGAGCTTGCGTTCCGCTCCGACCATCCGGGCCGAGAGCGCTCCGATCGTATCGCCGGGTCTTACCGTTACGACCCTTATGCGGAGCGGCTTCAAATGAGCCTTCTCGGCGTCTGACAGCACCCGGAAACTGCCGGCCACTTTCGACGCGACGTCGCCGAGTGCCTCGCTGGCCAGTGGGGCCGCCGACAGAAGACGGTAAATCTGATCGCCCGAGCGGAAGACCGCGATTTCGAAACGCCAGCCGTCCGCGCTGGCGCTGGCGACAGCTGCCGGCACGCCGTTGATATTGGTCTCGCGCACGCTTGCGTCGTCGAGGCCGGTCACCCAGCCGCTGCGCACATAGTCGGCGAGACTGGTGCGGGCCGACGCCGACACGCCGTCGAACCGGATCGCGGTGTCGCCGGGGCCCGCCGCGGTGACGGCGGTGGTTGAGTTGTCGATGACGAAACCATCGGGCACGGTGAAGCTCACGCCAAGCGTCGGATGCACGAAGCTGTTGCCGCGCACATAGCCTTCCTTGGGCGTGTCGCCGAACAGCATGCCGTCAATCCCCTCGAGGAAGGCGTCGCGATCGCGCCTGCCGGTACCGGGCTGGCCGAACTGGCGCGCATGACGAAGCGCCAGTTCGATGCGCTGCGGCGCATTGGGATGGCTGGCGAGGAAATCGAGGCTGGCATCAGCTGCCCCGCTGATCGAGCGAAAATCACTGTAGGACGCCATGGACTGGAGGAAGCGCGCCGCCGCATAGGGATCGTAACCCGCTTCGCCCGAATGGCGGATACCGATCGCGTCGGCCTCCAGTTCCTGATTGCGCGAGAATTGCGCCAGCCTGAGCTTGCCGCGAACGAGCGCCGCGCGGGCGGCGCGGTCCTCCTGCAGCACGTCCGACACGACGCGCGCGGCGATGGTTTCCTCGGCTTCCTTCTGCTGGCGCTGAATGCCGTGATTGGCCGACACATGCCCCATCTCGTGCGCCAGCACGGCGGCCAGTTCGGCCGAATCATTGGCCAGCGCCAGAAGACCGCGTGTCACGTAAAGATAGCCGCCGGGCAAGGCGAAGGCGTTGACATTGGGCGAGTCCAGCAAGGTGATCCGATAGGTCTGGTTGGGATTGTCGCTCTCCTGGGTGAGAGTTCCCACCACCTTGGCGACCATGCGCTCCAGTTTCGGATCGGAATATTCGCCGCCATAGGTGGCGAGGATACGCGGATGCTGGGCACGGGCCAGCGCGGCGAGACGATCATTGCGGCTGGCGTTCTCAGCGGTGACCGGGTTGGCCGAGGGCAGGAAATTCTGCTCGTTGAAGCCGCCATTGGTCATCTGGCAGCCGGCCAGGAGGAGAGACAGGCCAAGACCCGCGGCCAGGCGCAAGCCCGGGCGCGCAACGCGGAATGCACCGCGCGATGCAATCAATGGCTCGGATGGGAATGCCAGCGTTCCTGTCCTTTCCAGCATTCGGGGGCGATGCGGAGCGCAAGGGTACCGTTGCACCGCACAAGCAGCGCCCAACTGAACATAGCCGCAATCATGCCGCAAGCTCGCCCACGACTCGCCGCTCCTTGCCTTTCAATTGTGTCGCCTTGCGGGCGGACGCAAGGTCATTCGAGATCCTTCGCATGCGTCCAGTCAGGTGGCGGCGACACGACCCCCCTGGATGCGAACCACCCTTTCAGCCAGGACGTCGGCGTCGTCCCTGTCATGGGTCACCATGATCAGGGTCATTTCCTGTTCATCGAGCAGTCCGGAAAGAAGGGAGCGCATCTCGCCCTTCAAGTCGTCATCGAGCGAGGCGAGGGCTTCGTCAAGCAGCAGCACCGGACGCCGCAGCACGAGGATGCGCGCGAGCGCCACGCGCTGGCGCTCGCCGCCGGACAATTCAGCCGGTCGCCGGTGCTCCTTTCCAGTCAGACCAACGCGCTCGATGGCCAGCGCGACCGCATCGCGGTCTTCCTGCGTCAGTTTCAGGCGCGGCGATCGGCCGAGGCCCACATTCGCCGCGACGGCGAGATGCGAAAACAGGTTGTTCTCCTGGAAGATCATGGAGACGGGCCGCGCGGCCGGCGGCGCATACGTCACGTCCTCGCCTGCGATCAGGATGCGCCCCTGGTCGGGCGTCTCGAATCCCGCGATGAGATTGAGCAAGGTCGACTTGCCCGATCCGCTCGGTCCCATGATCGCGACCCGTTCACCTGCCGCGATCGAAAGATCGAAGTCAAACGGCACTTCGCCATGGGCGAAGCGGACCTTGTCGAGAACGACCGCGGCACCTTTTCCCCGTTCCTTCATCGGCGCTCCGTTCCCAGCCTGTCCGCGATGAAGACGAGCGCAAGGCACAACAGCCCGAGAAGAAGAGCCAGCCCGGCCGCGTCCTCGGTCCGATAGGCGCTCATCCGGGCCAGAAGCAGATAGGGCAGGGTCTGCACGGCCTCGCTGCCAAACAAGGCGATCACCCCGAGATCGCCGAGCGACAGCGCCATGGCGAAAGCCAGGCCGGCGGCCATGGGGCGGCGCAATGCCGGCCAGTCGACCAGCCGCCATCGCGACCACCCGCCAATGCCCAGCATGGCGGAGAGCTTTTCGTGACGCGCGCTCGCGGCATCATAGGCCGGTCGTATCGCCCTGACCACGAAGGGCATGGCCATGGCGGCGTTGACCGCCACGACCATCACGGGCGCCGCCGCGAAGACATCGACGCGGCCGCGAAGCGACAGAAACCAGCCCGCGCCCAGAACGACTGGAGGCAGCACCAGCACGAGGCTCGATCCCGTCCCTGTGAGATATTCCAGCACACCGCGCGGCGCGGCCCCGCGGCGCAGCTCAAGTGCGCGGCGGGCGGCAACGAGAGCGAGCGACAGCAGGAGCGCCGCCATCGCCGCCAGCGTTGCCAGCACCAGACTAGTTGCGGACGCCTGCAGGAATGCCCTTTCGGTCGCCAGCCTTCCGAGGTCGGCCGACATGCCGGCGATCGCGGTGGCCGCCAGCGGACCCGCCACGAAGATGGCCGCAAGCGCGACGAGACCCGCGTCGAATGCGCGGGACGCAGCGGTGTGGGACAAATGGCGGCGGCGCGTAACCGCCAGTGGCGCATTGATGTCGGCGGCATGCATGCCCGCTCGTTCCAGACCCGCCATGACCAGAGCGGTCAAGGCGATCTGCACCGCCGTCAGCGTGGCGGCGCGCGCGGGATCGAAGTCGAAGCGCAGGGACTGGTAGATCGCGACCTCGAGCGTGGTCGCGGCCGGTCCGCCGCCGAGCGTCAGGACGATGGTGAAGGAGGTCACGCACAGCATGAAAACGAGCCCGGCCACGCCTGGCAGGGCTCGTCGCAGAACCGGCCATTCGACAAACCGGAATGTCGCGCGTTCGCCGAGGCCGAGTTGACTTGCCAGCCTGTGCTCGTCGGGCGGGCTGGTTTCCAGCGCCTCAAGCAGCAACCGTGTCGCCAGCGGAAGGTTGAAGAAGACATGTGCTATGAGAATGCCCGACAGGCCGTAGATGCTCGGCCAGCCGTCCAGTCCGGTCCATCGGGCGGCGTCCGCCAGAAGCCCGGCGCGGCCGTAGAGCGCCAGCACCCCGAGAGCGGCCACTATGGCCGGCAGCGCGAGCGGCACGGCAAACAGCCGCAGCAGCAGATCGTGGAACGGCAGGTCGCGCTGGCGAAACAGCGCCCGCGCGACGAGGATCGCAGGCAGCACCGACAGAAGAGTCGACAGTGCGGCCTGCCAGAGCGTGAAACGCGCGACGCGCCACAGCCATGCGTCGAAGGCGGCCAGAGCACCAGCCGGATTGCCGGCGCCTTCCGCCACCAGACCCGCGAATGCGCCGCAAACCAGAATGGCGATCGCCGCGAGAGCGGCGGTGCCGGCAAGAATGCGGCGGTCCCTCATGCGGGACTGTCCGTTACCGGCTCATAACCGCGAGCCACTCGTCCACCCAGGCCTTGCGGTTCCGGGCGACCTCCTCGGGCGAGAAGGACAGCGTCCGCGACGGTTCCACCAGGCTTTCGAAGGCGGGATTCAGCGGTTTTGACGTCTCACCGGCAGGAAACATCCAGTTGGTCTCGGGAATGGCATCCTGGAATGCGGGCGTCATCATGAACTCCAGAAACTGCCTTGCAAGCGGATTGTCCACGCCCTTGCGCGTCATGCCGGCTACCTCGACCTGAAGATAGTGACCTTCCTCGAAGCTCGCGGCCCGGTAGCGGCCGGTGTCCTCGGCGATCATGTGATAGGCGGGCGAGGTCGTGTAGGAGAGCACCATGGGCGCCTCGCCGTTGGTGAACAACCCATAGGCCTCGCTCCAGCCGGGTGTGACGGTGAGCACCCGTTCGGACAGCTTCTCCCAAGCGGCGCCGGCCTCGTCGCCATATACCGCCTTCACCCACAGGAGCAGGCCGAGCCCGGGGGTCGACGAGCGCGGATCCTGGATCACGATCTTGGGTTCGGCGCCGCCCTCGACCAGTTCGGCCAGGCTCGCCGGCGGCGTCTCGATCGCCTCCGTGTCATAAACCACGGCGAAATAGCCCCAGTCGAACGGCAGGAATGTGTCGTCGCTCCAGCCACCTGGAACGGCGGTATCGACCGTGATGCCATGCGGCGCAAAGAGGCCGGTGGCTTTTGCCTCCGCCGTCAGGTTCGTGTCGAGGCCGAGCACGATATCCGCCTCGGATGCCTCGCCTTCGAGCCTGATGCGATTGAGCAGCGCCACGCCATCGGCGACCGCGATGAACTCGAGTTCGCAGCCGCATTGGGCTTCGAAAGCCTTTTCCACGATCGGGCCCGGGCCCCAATCGGCGGTGAAGCTTTCATAGGTGTAGACGGTGAGCCGTTCCTGCGCCAAGGCCGGGAGCGCGATAGCGATCGTCGCAGCCAGAGCGGAGATCGTGGTGAGAATTGTACGCATTCGGGCCTCCCTGTTCGTGTTGAAAAGGAATTGAGGCGCGATACGGACACGCGTCTAATCCCTCCGCCGGCATGATCCGGATCAGGTTCAGCGGGTTGGCCGGGTTCTACCCTTGCGGCCTCTCAGCCGGACGCGTGGCCGCGTTCGGCACCCCGTTAGAGCGGGCTGAATTTAGTTGGCGCGGACGCGGTCCGCAAGGGAGGTCAGGATGATCAGGCTGCGCCGGCGATCTTCGATTTTTCGAAGCGCTTGCGCTCATGCGTGTCGAGATAGAGTTTCCTCAGCCGGATATTCTTCGGCGTCACCTCGACCAGTTCGTCATCCTGAATCCAGGCGAGCGCGCGCTCCAGCGTCATGCGAATGGGCGGCGTGAGCCTGACCGCCTCATCCTTGCCGGCGGCACGAATATTGGTCAGCTTCTTGCCCTTGAGCACATTCACCTCCAGGTCGTTGTCCCTGGAGTGGATGCCGATGATCATGCCCGCATAGACCTTGACGCCGGCATCGATCACCATCGGGCCGCGATCCTCGAGGTTGAACAGCGCATAGGCCACCGCCTCTCCAGGCTCATTGGCGATCAAGACGCCATTCGTACGTCCCGGCAGTTCGCCCTTGTAGGGCTGGTACGAGTGGAACAGCCGGTTCATCACGGCGGTGCCGCGCGTGTCGGTCAGGAGTTCGGACTGGTAGCCGATCAGCCCCCGCGTCGGCGCGTGGAAGACGAGCCGCTGGCGATTGCCGCCTGACGGCTTGAGTTCGACCATCTCGGCCTTTCGTTCGCTCATCTTCTGGACGACGACGCCGGAATGCTCCTCGTCGACGTCGATGACGACTTCCTCGACCGGTTCGAGAAGCTGGCCGGTTTCATCCTCCCGCATGACCACGCGCGGGCGCGAGACAGCCAGTTCGAAGCCTTCGCGTCGCATGGTCTCGATCAGGACGGCGAGCTGCAGCTCGCCACGACCGGAGACGTAGAAGGAATCCTTTTCAGACGATTCCTCGATCCTGAGCGCCACATTGCCCTCGGCCTCCTTCAGCAGGCGGTCGCGGATGACACGGCTGGTGACCTTGTCGCCCTCGGTGCCGGCCAGCGGCGAATCATTGACGATGAAAGACATCGTGACTGTCGGCGGATCGACTGGCTGCGCCTGCATGGCCTCGCTCACCGAGGGGTCGCAGAAGGTGTCGGCGACGGTGCCCTTGGAAAGACCCGCTATGGCGACGATGTCGCCTGCATGTGCTTCCTCGATCGGCTGGCGTTCCAGCCCCCGGAAGGCCAGGATCTTGGAAACCCGCCCGTTCTCCAGCACCGACCCGTCATGATGCAGGACCTTGACGGCCTGGTTGGGCCTGAGCGTGCCCGACGCGATGCGGCCGGTGATGATGCGGCCGAGGAACGGATTGGCCTCCAGGATCGTGCCGATCATGCGGAAGGGACCGGGTTCAACCGTCGGCTCCGGAACGTGTTTCAGGACCAGATCGAACAGCGGCGCCAGCCCCTCGTTCTTCGGGCCTTCCGGATTCTCTGCCATCCAGCCGTCGCGCCCGGAGCCGTACAGGATCGGGAAATCGAGCTGTTCGTCGGTGGCGTCGAGTGCTGCGAACAGATCGAAGACCTCGTTGACCACCTCGACATGGCGACCGTCCGGCCGATCGATCTTGTTGATCGCCACGATCGGCTTCAGGCCGACCTTAAGCGCCTTGCCGACGACAAACTTGGTCTGCGGCATCGGGCCTTCGGCTGCATCCACGAGCACGATCGCACCATCGACCATCGAAAGAATCCGCTCGACCTCACCGCCGAAGTCGGCATGGCCAGGCGTGTCGACGATGTTGATACGCGTATCCTTCCATTCGACCGATGTCGCCTTGGCGAGGATGGTGATGCCGCGCTCCTTCTCCAGGTCGGTGGAATCCATTGCGCGTTCCGCCACCCGCTGGTTCTCGCGAAACGAGCCGGACTGCTTGAGGAGTTCGTCGACCAGCGTGGTCTTGCCATGGTCGACATGCGCGATGATCGCGATATTGCGCAGTTTCATATTGTCTCTCGGAGGAAGTTCAGGGGCGTGAAGGCTCCGCCCGTCCAGTTGACGCGCTCCATACAGGGTTTTTCGCAGATGCGAAAGGCCCGTGACCGCTCCAATGGTTACCGGCGGTTAAGCATTTTTGACGATTCTGGCGGAACCTTTGCGGCAGACGGGCGTTACGGCGGCGATGACCATTGATGCGAAAATTCTTGCCTTGCCCACGCTGTTCGCGGCGGCACTTGCGCTAGCGGGCTTCGGATATGCCGCAAACAAGCCGGCAAGCGAACAGCGCGAAACCTTGGAAGAGCAGACGATGACCCGCGCCGAGATCGAGTTCCCGGACGCTCCCCACGGGGTCGACCCGATCGTCACAGGCCCGCGCACGGCTTCCTTCAAGGAAAGACAGGATCGGGCGGCCTGCGACCAGGCGGCGTGGCCCGAGATTCCGATTACCTGCTACCCGTCCCGCTAAATCAGGCCAGGCCGCGCTGTTCCATCATCGGTTCGGGCGTCGGCATTCTGCCCCGGAACGCGGTATAGGCCGCTTCGGGATCCACTGAGCCGCCCACCTCGTAGATATGCTTTCGGAGCTTGTCGGCCAGGATCGCGTCGAAGGGATCGCCTGCTTCCTCGAAAGCGGCGAAGGCGTCGGCGTCGAGCACTTCCGACCACAGGTAAGAGTAATAGCCGGCCGAATAGCCGTCGCCCGAGAACACATGCAGGAAATGCGGACTTCGATGCCGCATCGCTATGGCGTCCGGTTTTTCGAGGCGCGCCATCGTCTCGGCCTCGAAATCCAGCGGCTGCTCGGGCGCGTCGGGTCGGGCATGATAGGCCATGTCCATCAGGGCCGAGGCGGCGAACTCCACTGTGGCGAAACCCGCGCCGTAGGTGCGCGCGGCCTCCATCTTGTCGATCAGTTCCTTCGGTATCGGTTGGCCGGTTACCACGTGCCTGGCGTGCTTCTCCAGTATTTCGGGCACGGTCAGCCAATGTTCGTAGAGCTGGGAGGGAAGTTCGACGAAATCGCGCGCGACCGCGGTGCCGGATACCGACGGCCAGATCACGTCACTCAACATGCCGTGCAGCGCATGGCCGAACTCGTGGAACAGCGTGCGCGCCTCGTCGAGTGACAACAGCGCCTCCTGTCCTTTGGCTGGCTTCGCAAAATTCATGACATTGTAGACGATCGGCGTCTGCCGGCCGCCCAGCCGGTAGCCGCTCCGCAACGAGCTCATCCAGGCGCCCGACCGCTTGCTGGGGCGATTGAAATAGTCGGCCAGGAAGACCGCCCGATGGCTGCCGTCGCGGTCGAAGACCTCGAAAACCCGCACGTCCTCGTGCCAGCCCGACAGTTTCGGGCGTTCGGCGAAGCTCAGGCCAAACAGCCGCCCCGCCACGTCGAAGCAGGCGGCGATGACATTTTCCAGCGCCAGATAGGGCTTGAGCTCGGCTTCATCGAAGGCGTAGCGCTCCGCCCGCAGCTTCTCGGCGTAGTACCGCCAGTCCCATGCCATGATGCCGTCGTTGCGACCGTCCGCGGCGGCAAGCCGCGACAGGTCCTTTTGGTCTTCGGCGGCCTTGGCGACGGCCCTTTGCCAGACCGGCTCCAGAAGACCTATCACCGCGGCCGGCGTTCTTGCCATCGTATCGTCGAGCTTGAGATCGGCGTAGCTTTCGTAACCGAGCAGCCGCGCCTTCTCCGAGCGAAGCTCCAGCGTGCGGGCGATGATGGCGGCATTGCCGGTTTCGGCGCCATTGTCGCCGCGCGAGACAAAGCCGTGAAAGACCTTCTCGCGCAGGTCGCGCCGCTCCACGAACGACAGGAAAGGTTCCGCGATGGATCGCGACAGCGTGACCACATACCTCCCCTCAAGGCCGCGCGCCGCGGCCGCCTCCGCCATGATGTCGCGCAGGAATGCCGGGGCGCCGGCAAGGTCGGTCTCGTCAAGGACCAGTGTCCAGTCCCTCTCGTCGGCGAGCACGTTCTGGCTGAAGCGAGTGCCGAGTTCGGCGAGTTCGCCATTGATTTCGGTCAGCCGGTCCTTTTGGGCTGCATCAAGCTGCGCGCCGGCACGGACGAAGCGCTTCCAGGTCTTTTCAAGCACCCGGTCTGTCTCGCCGTCGAGACCGAGGTAGCCACGCCGCTGGTAGAGGTCGTCGATGCGCGAAAACAGAGCCGCGTTCTGGTAGATGGCCGATCCGTGGCGCGAAAGTTTCGGTGCCAGTTCCCTTTCGGTGGCCTGGATCGTGTCGTTGGTATGCGCGCCGGCCTTGCAGTAGAAGACGGATGTCGCGCGCGAAAGCGCCTCGCCCGCCAGTTCGAGCGCGGCCAGCGTGTTGTCGATCGTCGGCGTCTCGGGGTTGGTGGCGATCGCGTCGATTTCGTTCAGATGCGCTTCCATCGCCGCCTCGATCACCGGACCGAACTCCTCGTCCGGGACAACCGCGAAGTCCGGAAGGCCGAGATCGGCGTTCCATCTGGTCAGAGGATGGCGGCTAAGGTCGGTGGCTTTGGTCATGGAGTTTCCGGTCGGTGAGGCTCGGCCGATGTAGGTCCGCCGCGTGTTGCGTGCAACATGGCGTTCGGCAGCGCCTTGACTTGAGCAGTTCATATAGTAAGTAAGGCTTACAATTTCCGAGACTTCGCCTACCGTGATGAACACGCTTGACCACGAAAGCCTCGGCTTTCTCGTCGCCGACGTATCGCGACTGATCCGAGCCGAGATAGACCGCCGCATCACCGAAGCCGGCCTCGGCCTCACGCCGGGCGAGGGACGCGCGCTGGGCCATGCCGCGCGTGCCGGCGAAGTGCGCCAGAGCGCGCTTGCCGAGCGGATGGGCGTCGAGGCGATGACGATGTCGACCTATGTGGACAGACTTCAGGCTCGGGGTCTCGTTGAGCGCGTTTCGGACCCGACCGACCGCCGCGCCAAGCTGGTGCGGCTTACCCCCGCCGCCGCCGAAACGCTGTCGCGCATCGCCGACATCAGTGCCGGCCTGCGCGGCGATCTCATGCGTGATCTGTCACCCGACGACTGGACCCATCTTCTGGCCTCCCTCAAGTCGGTGCGCGCCACGCTGTGCGAGCTTCGTGCTTCGGGGCGCAAGGACCGCGACGCCGCATGAACGTGCTCTCCAACCGCGATATCCCGCCCCTGATGAGCGAAAGAAGGGTTTCGGTCATCGGTGCGATCATGACCGCCGTCGGACCGGTTTCGATGGCGATCTTCACGCCGGCGATGACGGAGATCGTGCATGCCTTCGGCACGACGGAGGCCGCCGTCAAACTCACTCTCTCGCTCTATTTTGCCGGCTTCGCCTTCGCCCAGCTCATATGCGGGCCACTGTCAGATGCGCTCGGGCGCAAACCTGTCGCTTTCTGGTTCATGGGCATCTATCTGCTCGGGTCGCTGGTGGCGCTGGTCGCTCCGACGATCGAGGTGCTGATCCTTGCCCGTTTCCTGCAGGGTGTGGGGGCGGCATCGGGCATTGCGATCTCGCGCGCCATCGTGCGCGATCTTTTCACTCATGAGCGCTCGGCGCGGATCCTCAACCTGATCGGCATCATCCTGGCGGCGGGTCCCGCCTTCGCCCCCACCGTCGGCGGATTGACGATGGAACTGGCCAACTGGCACGCGATCTTCCTCATCATGACCATGTTGGGGGTGGCGATCGTGCTGGTGATCCAGTTCGGCCTCACCGAGACCGTGGCACGCGATCCATCCAGGCTCAGGCCGCGGGCGATCCTGAACTCCTACCGCATGCTGCTGGGCAATGGCTATTTCATGGGTTCCAGCCTCGCCGTGGCGGGAGCGGTCGGCGCGCTCTACGCGCAAGCCACCGTGCTGCCATTCGTGCTCATGGACCGGGTCGGTCTCACACCTTCGCAGTTCGGATTCGGCATGCTGATGCAGTCGGGCATGTTCTTCATAGGATCGCTTGTGGTGCGCGGTCTCCTGCCGTATCGCAGCGCCTACGCCATCGTCCCGATCGGGATCGGCTTCATCGCGGCCGGCAGCGTGGTCATGGCTGCCATTCACCACATGCTGCCACTGACCTTTCTTTCAGTGATGGGACCGGTTGCGCTCTACGCCTTCGGGATCGCCTTCATCATGCCGGCCATGTCCACGGCGGCCTTGGCACCCTATCCGCTCATGGCCGGTTCGGCTTCGGCCCTGTCGGGTTTCCTGCAGATGGGCGCGGGGCTGACCGGGGGTCTCGCCGCCGCGTTGATCGGTGACCCGGTACTGGCGCTTGAGATGGTGATCCCCGGCATGGGGCTGGTCGCCGTCCTGTCCTGGGCCTTCTGGCGCACGCGGCCCGAACCGAGGATGGCAAGCCTTACCCGCGCCGAGATATCGGTCGCGGGATCGTAGTCGTTCTCGCTATCAGGCAGCAACGCTGCGTACCATTGCGCTGTCTGGATCGCCCAGGGCCTCGACCACATCGAAATGATGGCGGTCGGCTTCCTCGACCACCTCCGTCGCCGCACCCAGCCCGGTCCAGATGTTGGCCAGGAGCGCGTTCTGACGCACGAATTCGCCGCGCTCGGCGGCACCCGCCCAGCAGGTGAGCCGCGTCCCGTCGGCCGGTTCCAGCAACGCCGGGCTTTCGGCGCGGGCTTCTTGCTCGGTCAGTCCCAGTGTTTCGTTCATTGCGGTGCGCATCAAGGGGCGCAGATCGTGGACGCCGCTGATTGACAGCACATGGACGATCCGCGCTTGCACGTCGTCGGCCAACGGGGCAGTTCGGCAAGCCATACGGGTCACCAGATGGCCGCCGGCGGAGTGGCCGGCGAGCACAATCGGCCCGTCCACGGCTGCGGCAGCACGTGAAACCGCAGTGCCGATCTCGAGGACGATCGCGCCGATGCGGATGTCTGGGCACAGCGTGTAGGAAGGCATTACGACGGTCCAGCCATGCGCCAGCGGCCCGTGTGCCAGATGCGACCAGATCGCCTTGTCGAAGCGCATCCAGTAGCCGCCATGCACGAAGACGAACAGCCCGCGCGACGGGTGGTCCGGCGTGAAGAGATCGAACCGGTTGCGTGTCCCATCGCCATAGGAGCGATCTAGATCAGCGCGTCCCGCCGCCGTCATCCTGTCGCGAAAGTTTCGGGCTTCTTCGCCCCACCGTTCCGGATATCCGGCCGAGCCGACGATATGCGCGCCGTTGGCATAGGCGTCGTCCCAGTCCGAAATCACACGCGCCACCATGACCTGATCCTCCCTTTGGCGGGGCACACAAGCCGGCTCCTGGAAACCCGTCAAGCCCGAGATGTTTCATGCCTGAAATTTCATACTTGAAACAAGCGGGCCTATTTGCCAGACTTCCGGTGTGGAGGAAGGGTTATGAGGATTGCCTGTCTCGGTGGTGGACCCGCCGGACTGTATTTCGCGATATCGATGAAGCTGCGCGACCCTGCGCACGAGATTGTCGTCTATGAGCGCAACCGCGCCGACGACACGTTCGGCTGGGGGGTGGTGCTGTCGGACGAAACGCTCGAAAACCTTTCCCGCAACGACGCCGTTTCGGCCGCCGCCATCCGCGAGCACTTCGCCTATTGGGATGATGTGGCGCTGATCCACAAAGGCGTGCGCACCGTCTCCACCGGTCACGGCTTTTGCGGCATCGGCCGCAAGACGCTGCTCGTCCTCTTGCAGGAACGCGCACGCGAACTTGGCGTCGAACTTCGATTCCAGACGGAGATCGAGGATCCGCGCCCGCTGATGGCAGAATATGACGTAGTGATCGCCTCCGATGGGCTTAACTCGAAATCCCGCGGGGTCTTCGCAGAGGTCTTCCGGCCCGACATAGACACCCGCAAATGCAAATTCGTCTGGCTCGGCACGCGCCAAAAGTTCGACGACGCCTTCACATTCATCTTCGAGGAAACCGAGCACGGCTGGGTGTGGGCGCATGCCTACCAGTTCGACGCCGACACGGCGACCTTCATCGTTGAATGCTCGCAGGAAACCTGGGAAAAATTCGGCTTCGGCGCCATGACGAAGGAAGAGTCGATCGCCGTGTGCGAACGTATCTTCTCCGCTCATCTCGATGGTCATGCGCTGATGTCGAACGCAAACCACATACGCGGCTCGGCCTGGATATCGTTTCCCCGCGTGCTTTGCAAGCGCTGGAGTCACGAGAACCTCGCGCTGATGGGTGACGCGGCGGCATCGGCGCATTTCTCGATCGGATCGGGTACCAAACTGGCGCTCGAAAGTGCCGTCGCCATGGCCGATTATCTTCACTCGGAGACGGACGTGGTGGCCGCCTTCGACAAGTATGAAGACGCGCGGCGGCTCGAGGTGCTGCGGCTGCAATCGGCCGCGCGCAATTCGCTCGAATGGTTCGAGGATGTGGAGCGTTATCTCCATCTCGACCCGGTGCAACTCAACTATTCATTGCTGACCCGATCCCAGCGCATCAGCCACGAGAACCTGCGCGCTCGCGACGCCGCCTGGCTGGGCGAGGCCGAGGGGTGGTTTCAAAGGCAGGCCGAAGCCGGCTCCAACAGTCGGCGACGACCGATGTTCGCTCCGTTTCGCCTGCGCGGCATGCGGCTGAAGAACCGCATCGTCGTGTCGCCCATGGCGCAGTACAAGGCCATCGACGGCAGTCCGACCGACTGGCATCTCGTCCATTACGGTGAACGCGCCAAGGGCGGCGCGGGGCTTGTCACGATCGAGATGACCTGCGTCTCGGCCGAGGGCCGGATTACGCCTGGCTGCACCGGGCTCTACGCTCCGGAGCACGAGATCGCCTGGAAGCGGATCGTCGATTTCGTCCACCGCGAAACCGACGCCAAGATTTGCTGCCAGCTCGGCCATTCCGGCGCCAAGGGTTCGACCCGGCGCGGCTGGGAAGGCGCTGACCGGCCGCTGCCGGATGGCAACTGGCCTCTGGTGTCGGTATCCGACGTCGCCTGGTCGCCGGAGAATGCAACGCCACAGGCCATCGATCGCGCCGGCATGGATGCCGCCCGCGACCAGTTTGTCGCGTCGACCGAAATGGCCTTGCGCTGCGGCTTCGACATGATCGAGCTGCACATGGCGCACGGCTATCTCCTGTCGTCCTTCATCTCGCCCCTCACCAACACGCGCACGGACGAGTATGGCGGCAGCCTGGAGAACCGGATGCGCTTCCCGCTGGAGGTCTTTCAGGCGGTGCGCTCCATCTGGCCGGAGGATAGGCCGATATCAGTGCGCATCTCGGCCAATGACTGGGTAGGCGACGAGGGGATCACGCCGCAGGACGCGGTCGAGATCGCCCGCATGTTGAAAATAGCTGGCGTTGACATCGTCGACGTGTCGGCCGGTCAGACTTCGATCCACGCCAAGCCGATCTACGGGCGCATGTTTCAGACGCCGTTTTCGGATCGCATCCGAAACGAAACCGGAATTGCAACAATGGCGGTCGGGAATATCTATGAGCCTGATCATGTGAACTCGATCCTGATGGCGGGCCGGGCCGACCTCGTCTGCCTGGCGCGGCCGCATCTGGCCGATCCCTACTGGACCTTGCACGCAGCCGCCGCGCTTGGCGACGCGGAAGAAAAATGGCCTGATCCCTATCTGCCGGGCCGCGACCAGCTCTACCGGCTGCATGAGCGCAACGAAACCATGACGGGGAAAGTCTGATGGACAGGACTCATGCCCTCGTGACGGGAGGCGGAACCGGCATCGGTGCCGCGATCGCGATCGCGCTGGCTGATGCCGGCCACCAGGTCACGATCTGCGGCCGGCGCATGGAGCCGCTGCAGGCGCTCGCCGACAGCCATCCGGCAGTCCAGGCGATGGCCGCTGACATTACCGACGAAAAGTCCGTCGCCGATCTCTACAAGAAGGCGACCGCCGCGCGCGGCCCGTTCGGCATCGTCGTCGCTAATGCCGGCATGGCCGACAGCGCCCCGGCCCACCGGGTCTCGCTGGAACACTGGAACAGACTGATTTCCGTCAACCTCACTGGCGCTTTCCTGACGGTCCGTCCGGCCATCGAACCGATGCGCAAAGCCGGTGGAGGCCGGATCGTCATCGTGGCCTCGATCGCCGGCCTGCGGGGCTCGGCCTATATCGCGCCCTATGTGGCATCCAAGCACGGGGCGATCGGTCTGATGCGATCGCTGGCGGCCGAGCTGGCCCCGACCGGCGTTACGGTCAACGCGGTGTGCCCCGGCTATGTCGAAACGCCGATGCTGGACCGGACAATCACCAACATCGTCGAGAAAACCGGCCGTGACGCCGAGACCGCGCGCGCAGCGATCATGTCGGGCAATCCGCAGGGCCGCGTCGTGGAACCCGGCGAGGTGGCTTCCGCGGTGCTGTGGCTGTGTTCGCATGGGGCACGTTCCGTCAACGGTGAAGCGGTGACGATAGACGGGGGGGCAACATGAGCATGGCACTCGCGCCCGATCGGCCCCGCCTGCCGCCGGGCGCGACCCGCGAGCGGCTGAGGCTGTGGCTCAGGCTCCTGCGCGTCACACGCGAGGTCGAGGCGGAACTGCGCCGCAGGCTGGCGGCGGAATTCGATATCACCCTGCCGCGCTTCGACGTGATGGCGACGCTCTACTCCGATCCGGCAGGCATGAAGATGTCCGAGCTCTCGCGCCGGCTGAAGGTTTCCAACGGCAATGTCACGGGCATCATCGACCGGCTGGTCACCGAGCGGCTGGTCATTCGCGCCGTGCCGGACGGGGATCGCCGCGCCTCGGTCGTAACTCTGACGGAAGCCGGCCGCGCGCGCTTCGCCGCAATGGCGTCCGTTCACAATCGCTGGATCGACGAGCTGCTCGCGGGTCTTTCCGCCGACGATGCCGGGACAGCTGCCGCGCTCATCGATCGTATCGCAGAAAAGGCGGCCGCATGACGCTGACCGTGAAACATCTCGCCGACCTGAAACCGGCCCATTTCAACTGGTCCTGCGACGACGGCGTCGCGACGATCAGGCTCGCGCGGCCCGAGCGCAAGAACCCCCTGACCTTCGAGAGCTACGCGGAACTGCGCGACACTTTCCGCGATCTTGCCTATGCCGACGACGTGCACGCGGTGATCTTCCTGCCGAACGGCGGCAATTTCTGCTCGGGCGGAGACGTGCATGACATCATCGGTCCGCTGGTCGGCATGGACATGAAGGAATTGATGGCCTTCACGCGCATGACGGGCGACCTTGTCAAGGCGATGCTGTCCTGCGGCAAGCCGGTTATTTCGGCGGTCGACGGCGTGGCGGCCGGAGCTGGCGCGATCATCACCATGGCGTCCGACATCCGCATCGCGACGCCACAGGCCAAGACCGCCTTCCTGTTCACCCGCGTCGGCCTGGCCGGCTGCGACATGGGCGCATGCGCCATCCTGCCGAGGATTATCGGGCAAGGCCGGGCGGCCGAACTCCTCTATACCGGCCGCGCCATGAGCGCGGAGGAGGGCGAACGATGGGGCTACTACAATCGGGTGGTTTCCCCCGACGCCCTGGAGGCCGAAGCCCGTGAAATTGCCCGGCGCATCGCTTCCGGCCCGACATTCGCCCATTCGATGACCAAGAACCAGCTCCTGCACGAGTGGTCCATGGCGCTGGAACAGGCGATAGAGGCCGAGGCCCAGGCCCAGGCGATCTGCATGCAGACGCGCGATTTCGAACGCGCCTATCGGGCGTTCGTCGAGAAGAAGCAACCGGTGTTCGAGGGGGATTGAGGTGGAGAGCGCATTTTCTCCGGAACCGGGGATTTTGGCGGGACAGCACCCCCCTCTGTCCTGCCGGCCTCCCTGGCCCGAGCCACGGGTCTCGGCCCGTCCTTCGGACCCCCCGCAAGGGGGGAGATGGGCAGCTTCACGCTTGGCAGTCGTTTTGCAACGCCGGCGATTGGCGAAACCCGTAGGGCTGGCTGATTTCTCCCCTTGTGTCCGGCAGGACAGAGAGGGGCAACGCAAGGCATGGACAATGCAGGGGAGGACCGGTTCGCATGCCTGACCGCGCATTCCTCGACTGGCCATTCTTCGAGGATCGCCACCGCGACCTGGCCGAAAGACTGGAAAGCTGGTGCAGCGCCAATCTCCCGGTCGATCATGCGAATGTCGATGAAGCCTGCCGCGGGCTGGTTGCCAAGCTCGGCCGGGACGGCTTTCTGGCTCATACCACCGTCGATCCCGCGTCGCCCGGCCCGCTCGATGTGCGATCGCTGTGCCTCATCCGCGAGACGCTGGCGCGCCATGACGGGCTGGCGGATTTCGCCTTCGCCATGCAGGGGCTGGGCACGGGCGCGATCAGCCTGTTCGGCACGGACGATCAACGACGCTGGCTGAAGAGGACGCGCGCCGGCGAGGCGATCTCGGCCTTCGCGCTCTCGGAGCCTCGATCGGGTTCCGACGTGGCCAACATGGAGACCACCGCGACCCGCGAGGGCGACGCTTATCTGATCTCGGGCGAGAAGACCTGGATCTCGAATGGCGGGATCGCCGATCTCTATACGCTGTTTGCCCGCACCGGCGAGGGTCCGGGCGCCAAAGGCATATCCTGTTTCCTCGTTCCCGCCGACACGCCGGGCCTGCGGATCGCCGAGCGTCTGGAGACGATCGCGCCGCATCCGCTGGCGCGGCTGAGCTTCGAGGAGATGCGTCTGCCCGCGTCGGCAATGATCGGCAAGCCCGGTGAAGGCTTCCGCATCGCCATGTCGGTGCTCGACGTGTTCCGATCCACCGTGGGCGCGGCAGCGCTCGGTTTCGCGCGCCGCGCGCTCGACGAAACGCTGTCGCGCGTCGGCACGCGCGAACTGTTCGGCGCGCCGCTGTTCGACCTGCAGATGGTGCAGGGCCACGTCGCCGACATGGCGCTCGCCGTCGACGCGGCCGCGCTGCTGGTCTACCGCGCCGCCTGGACGAAGGATTCAGGCGCGGCCCGTGTCACGCGCGAGGCGGCCATGGCCAAGCTGTTCGCCACCGACAGCGCCCAGGAAGTCATCGACAAGGCCGTCCAGCTTCACGGCGGCGACGGCGTCCGCAAGGGGCATATCGTGGAAAGCCTTTATCGCGAGATCCGCGCGCTTCGCATCTACGAGGGCGCGTCGGACGTGCAGAAGATCGTCATCGCAAGACAGGTGGCGCAATGAATCCCGTTCTCGGCCCCTCCTCCCATGTCGACACATTCTCGCGCGACAATCTTCCGCCACCGCATTTGTGGCCCGACCTTCCGCTTACCGGCTTCGATTATCCCGACTACATCAATGTCGGCTACGAACTCACCGGCCGCATGGTCGAGCGCGGTTTCGGCGACAACACAGCGCTGATCGGCAACGGCCGCAGCCGCACCTACAAGGAACTGCACGACTGGACCAACCGGCTGGCACATGCGCTGGTCGAGGATTACGGGCTGAAGCCGGGCAACCGCGTTCTGATCCGCTCGGCAAACAACCCCGCCATGGTCGCCGCATGGCTGGCGGTGACGAAGGCAGGCGGCGTCGCGGTCAACACCATGCCGATGCTGCGCGCCGGCGAACTGAAGAAGATCGTCGACAAGGCCGAGATCGGGCTGGCCCTGTGCGACACGCGCATACTCGACGAGATCGTGGCCTGCGCCAAGGGCAGCCGCATCCTGAAGCAGGTCGTGGGTTTTGACGGAACCGCCAATCACGACGCCGAGCTCGACAGGGCGGCACTTCGCAAGTCCGTTCGTTTCGAAGCCGAAAGGACCGGCCGCGACGATGTCGCACTGCTCGGCTTCACCTCCGGCACGACCGGGGAACCGAAGGCGACGATGCATTTCCACCGTGACCTGCTCGTGATCGCGGACAGCTATGCGAAGGAGGTGCTCGGGGTCACGCCCGACGACGTCTTCGTCGGATCGCCGCCGCTCGCCTTCACCTTCGGTCTCGGGGGGCTCGCGGTATTTCCGCTGCGCTTCGGGGCCGCCGCGACGCTGCTGGAAAACGCGACACCGGCCAACATGATCGAGATCATCGAGACCTACCGCGCCACCATCTGCTTCACCGCGCCGACGGCATATCGCGCCATGCTGGCGGCGATGGAGGAGGGAGCGGATCTGTCCTCGCTCAGGATCGCGGTTTCGGCCGGCGAGACGCTGCCGGCGCCGGTCTATGAAGACTGGATGAAGAAGACCGGCAAGCCGATCCTGGATGGCATCGGCGCGACGGAGATGCTGCACATCTTCATCTCCAACAGGCTGGGCGAATCCGCGCCCGGCTCGACCGGCCGGCCCGTGACCGGCTACGAGGCCCGGATCGTCGACGACGAGATGCGCGAAAAGCCGCGCGGCGAGGTGGGCAAGCTCGCCGTACGTGGTCCCACCGGTTGCCGCTATCTCGCCGACGATCGCCAGAAGGACTATGTCCGCGACGGCTGGAACCTGACCGGCGATGCCTTCAGCCAGGACGAGAACGGCTGTTTCCATTTCGCCGCGCGGGCCGACGACATGATCGTCTCGTCCGGCTACAACATCGCCGGGCCGGAGGTCGAAGCAGCACTTCTGGCCCATGACGACGTCGCCGAATGCGCCGTCATCGGCGCCGCCGACGAGGAGCGCGGCCAGATCGTGGAAGCGCATGTGGTGCTCGTCGCTGGGGTGGCCAGGGACGCGGATACGGTGAGGCGGCTCCAGGAGCATGTGAAGGCGACGATCGCCCCCTTCAAATATCCCCGGTCCGTCCGGTTCATCGACGCGCTGCCGAAGACGCAGACCGGCAAGATCCAGCGCTTCCGGCTGAGGGAGGGCAGGTCGTGATCGCCCCGGCCAGCGACGGATACGAGGCGGCGGCGTCACTCAGGCCGGAGATGTCCTATGGCGACTATCTCCATCTCGACGCGCTGCTGTCGGCGCAGAAGCCCTTGTCCTCGTCGCCCGACGAGATGCTCTTCATCATTCAGCACCAGACGTCCGAACTGTGGATGAAGCTCGCCGTCTTCGAGATCGAAGCGGCCTGCGGCGCGATCGCGGTCGACGATCTGAGGCCTGCCTTCAAGATGCTGACGCGGGTGGCGCGCATCTTCGAGCAGCTCAACGGCGCCTGGGACGTGCTGCGCACCATGACGCCGTCGGAATACACGCGCTTCCGCGATGCGCTCGGCCAGTCGTCAGGCTTTCAGTCCTGGCAGTACCGGGCGATCGAGTTCCTGGCCGGCAACAGGAACAGGACGCTGCTGAAGCCGCATGAAGGCAATGCCCAGGCCACCAGCCGGCTGTCGGCGATCCTGGCGCGGCCCTCGCTCTATGACGAGGCGCTGCGGCTCTTGGCGCGCTCCGGTTTCAAGTTCGGCGAAGAGCGCGCCGATCTTGCCGCCATGCGCGAGCCGTCCGACGAAGCGCTCGCCGCCTGGAAAGCCGTCTACGAGCAGCCGCAACGCTACTGGGCCCTTTACGAGCTCGCCGAAAAGCTGGTCGACTTCGAGGACTATTTCCGCCGCTGGCGATTCAACCACGTCACGACGGTCGAGCGCATCATCGGGCTGAAACGCGGAACGGGGGGAACCGCCGGTGTCGCCTATCTCAGACGGATGCTGGAGGTTGAACTGTTTCCGGAACTCTGGAAACTGCGCACTGAACTGTGAAACAACCGAACCTTCGGGGCTTAATGGGAGAAAAGCAATGAAAAGGTTTCTGACTGCCGGCCTTCTGGCCGTTTCGACCGCGCTGGCGGGGACCGCCTTCGCCGAGCCGATCAAGATCGGCATGATCACGACGCTCTCGGGCGGTGGAGCCGGGCTCGGGGTCGATGTGCGCGACGGCTTCATGCTGGCCTTGAAACAGGCGGGCGATGCCGCCAGCGAGATCGAGGTCGTCACCGAGGACGACGCGATGAAGCCCGAACTCGCCGTGCAGATCGCCGACAAGATGATCCAGTCCGACCAAGTCGACCTGCTCACCGGCATCATCTGGTCGAACCTGGCCATGGCCGTGGTTCCGAGCGCTGTGGCCCAAGGCAAGTTCTACCTGTCGCCCAATGCCGGCCCATCGCCTCTGGCCGGCGCGAACTGCCATGAGAACTACTTCAATGTGGCCTGGCAGAACGATTCGCTGCACGAGGCGGCCGGCGCCTATGCCAAGAAGGAGGGCTACAAGAAGCCGTTCATTCTGGCTCCCAACTACCCGGCCGGGACCGATGCGCTGACCGGTTTCAAGCGCTTCTATGACGGCGAACTCGCGGACGAGGTCTACACCAAGCTCGGCGCGACCGACTACGCGGCCGAAATCTCGCAGATCCGGGCTTCGGGAGCGGACTCCGTCTATTTCTTCCTGCCGGGTGGCATGGGCATCGCCTTCATGAAGCAATACGCCCAGTCGGGCGTCGACCTTCCCGTCATTGGCCCGGCCTTCTCGTTCAGCCAGGACGTGCTGGGCGCCATGGGAGACGCAGCACTTGGCGTCATCAACACGGCGCAGTGGTCGCCGGACCTCGACAACGAGACCAACAAGGCCTTCGTCGCGGCATTCAAGGAAGAATACGGCCGCATTCCCTCGCTCTATGCCAGCCAGGGCTTCGATACCGCCAACCTGATCCTGTCGGCCGCCGCGAAGGCCAGCGTGAAGGACGCCGACGCCTTCCGCGCGGCGCTGAAGGAGGCGGATTTCTCCTCGACGCGCGGAGACTTCAAATTCGCCGACAACCACCATCCGATCCACGACATCCATGTGCGTGAGGTGGTCAAGGACGGCGATACGCTGACCAACAGGCTGGTCGGCCTCGCGCTCGAGGACCATCAGGACGTCTACGGCAAGGACTGCAAGATGTAGGCGGCCAGCGTCCGGCAGAAACAGGCACCCCTCATCCGTCCCGGCGCTCCGCGCCGGGCCACCTTCTCCCACAAAGGGAGAAGGAGTGGCGCCCATCCTTCTCCCTTTGTGGGAGGAGGTGGCCGAGCACAGCGAGGTCGGATGAGGGGTGAATTACGCGACATTCGGTAGACCCCGTGCAGACAGCCCTCCTCATCGAGCAACTCCTCAACGGTCTCCAGTTCGGCGTCATGCTGTTTCTGATGGCGGCCGGGCTGACGCTCGTCTTCGGTGTGATGGGACTGATCAACCTGGCCCACGGATCGCTCTACATGGTCGGCGCCTTCGCCTGTGCGGCGGTCGCGGCCGCCACCGGCTCTTTCTGGCTGGGGCTGATTGCCAGCCTGGCCGCCGCGGCCGCGGCCGGCGCAATCGTGGAAATGACGGTCATCCGCCGTCTCTACGAACGCGATCATCTCGACCAGGTGCTGGCGACCTTCGCGCTTATCCTCATCTTCTCGGAAGGCATGCGCTGGCTGTTCGGCTCCTTTCCGCTCTATCTCAACATCCCGTCGCTGCTTTCGGGATCGGTGCCGCTTCCCGGCGGATCCCAATACCCGCTTTACCGGCTTGCCATCATCGGCGTCGGCGTGGCGGTGGCGGTCTTCCTGTGGCTCCTGATTTCCCGCACGAGGCTCGGGATGCGGATCCGGGCCGGAGAAGCGGACCGCGAGATGATCGGCGCGCTCGGCGTCGATATCCGCTCGCTCTACACGATCATATTCGCGCTGGGCGCGGCGCTGGCCGGATTGGCGGGGGCCCTGGTCGGCGCGCTGCAATCGGTCCAGGTGGGCATGGGCGAACCGGTGCTGATCCTGGCCTTCGTCGTCATCGTGATCGGAGGCATCGGCTCGATCAAGGGCGCGCTGATCGGCGCCGTCCTCGTTGGCGTGGTCGACACGATGGGACGCTTCCTGCTGCCGCGCGCCATGGAACTCGTCCTCGACGCCTCGCGCGCCAACACCGTCGGCGCGGCAATCGCCTCGATGCTGATCTACGTGCTCATGGCGCTTATCCTCGCGGTCAGGCCGAGGGGCCTGTTCGTGGCCAATGCGTGAGGGCGCGATGAACCGCGAAACCCTCACCAGCGCGGCACTCGTGCTGTTGCTGCTGGGGATTCCGCTTGCTGCGATGGCGACCGGCCATAATTTCTACGTCACGCTGGCCAGCCGCATGGCGATCCTGGCGCTGGCCGCGGTCGGGCTCAACATCGCGCTCGGCCTGGGCGGGCTGGTCTCGTTCGGCCATGCCGCCTTCTTCGGCATAGGCGGCTACGCGGCCGGCGTGCTCGCCTGGCATGCCATGATGCTGCAGCCGTTTCCCCTCGGGCTGCCCGGCACCAAGCTGATGCCGGTCATCTGGCTGGTCGCGATGCTGGCCGCGGGAATCGTGGCGGCCTTCATCGGCGCCATCTCGATCCGCACCTCGGGCGTCTACTTCATCATGATCACGCTCGCTTTCGCGCAGATGATCTACTACTTCGCCATTTCCTTTCCGTCCTATGGCGGCGAGGACGGGTTGTCGATCAGCCTGCGCAACGCGTTTCCCGGCGTGAACACGCTCGACCCGTTCACCTTCTTCCTGATCTGCTACCTGCTGTTGCTGGCCGGGCTGTTTCTGTTTTTCCGTCTGCGCGACTCCCGCTTCGGCGCCGCTCTGCAGGCGGCGCGGCAGAACGAGACGCGGCTTGCCGCCGTCGGCGTCTCGCCGTTCGGCATAAGGCTCGCGGCCTTCGTGATCTCGGCCATGGTGACGGCGCTGGCGGGCGCCCTTTATGCCGATCTCAACCGCTTCGTGGCCCCGTCCATGCTCTCCTGGCACATGTCGGGCGAGTTGATCGTGCTGATCATCCTCGGCGGCACCGGGCGCCTCGCCGGGCCCGTGGCGGGCGCGATCGTCTTCGTGCTGTTCGAGCACTGGCTGGGCGGAATCACGGAGCGATGGCAGCTTTACCTTGGTCTGGTCCTGCTTGGCGTGGTGCTGTTCGCTCGCGGCGGCGTCGTCGGACTGCTGGCCGGAAAGGCGCGTCATGGCTGAACCGGTTCTCGAACTCCGTGACATGAGCAAGGCCTTCGGAGCGCTGAAGGCGACCGATGGCGTCTCGCTCGATCTGAAGCCGGGCGAAATCCACGCCCTGATCGGCCCGAACGGGGCAGGCAAGACAACGCTGATCCACCAGATCGCCGGGTCTATCCGGCCCGATGCCGGCACGATTTTCTTCCTCGGTCAGGATATCGGCCATCTCGGCGTCGCCGGGCGGGTGCGGCTCGGGCTTGGGCGCACATTCCAGATCTCGTCGATCGCGCCTGAATTCTCCGCCTTGCGGAACGTCATGCTGGCCGTCCAGTCGCAGCAGGGAACGAGCTACCGGTTCTGGAAACCCGTGCTTTCGGACAATAGCCTCGTCGATCCGGCCATGGCGATGCTGGAGCGGGCAGGCCTGGCCGAGCGGGCCCGCGTTCCGGCCGCCGAACTGTCCCATGGCGACAAGCGGCGCCTCGAAATCGCGATCGCGCTGGCGCTTGAGCCGAAAGCCTTCCTGCTCGACGAACCCATGGCCGGCATGGATCCGGAAGGTTCCAAGGGCCTCACCCGCTTCCTCGACGAACTCCGGGCCGAAGCGCCGATCCTGCTGGTAGAGCACGATATGGACGCCGTCTTTGCCCTGGCCGACCGTGTGTCGGTCCTGGTCTACGGCCGGATGATCGCATCCGGCACCGTTTCGGAGATCAGGGCCGACGCGAATGTGCGCAGGGCCTACCTTGGGGACGAGAGCTGATGCTTCTCGAAGTCGCCGCCATCGAGACCTTCTATGGCCCGAGCCAGGCGCTTTTCGGCGTCGATCTGAATGTCCGCGAAGGCGAGGCCGTGGCTCTCATGGGCCGTAACGGCATGGGCAAGACAACGACCATCCGTTCCATCATGGGTCTCGCGCCAGCGCGAATGGGTTCCATAACATTTGCCGGCAAATCAATTGCGGGGCGGCCTGCCTTCCGCATCGCGCGCCTTGGCCTCGGACTGGTGCCCGAAGGCCGGCGCTGCTTTCGTAATCTAACGGTGCGCGAAAACCTCGTTGCCGCCGCCCGGCCCGGCCGATGGACCGTCGCCGGCGTGCACGATCTTTTCCCCCGGCTGGCCGAACGCGAGGGACAGTATGCGGATACGCTTTCGGGCGGTGAGCAGCAGATGCTGGCCATTGGCCGTGCACTCATGACCAACCCGAGGCTGTTGATCCTCGACGAGGCGACCGAAGGTCTGGCTCCGGTCATCCGCCGTGACATCTGGTCCGCCATCCGCACGCTCAAGCAGGAGGGTCAATCGATCCTCGTGGTCGACAAGACGATGGCCGAGCTTCTGCCGGTGGCTGACCGATGCGTGGTTCTGGAAAAAGGCCGGTCTGTCTGGCACGGCACTCCGACCGAACTGACGACAACCTTGCAGGATCGCTATCTGGGTGTGTGAAAGCCGCCGCCGGGGCGACAGGAGGAATCGTGGAAAGCAACATGAGAGAACTGCATCCGGCGGGCTGGAAGAAAGCCAGCGGCTACGCGAACGGCATCGTCGCCGAGGGCCGCACGGTCTGGGTCGCGGGGCAGATCGGCTGGAACGGCAACCAGCAATTCGAGAGCGATGATATCGTGGACCAGATCCGGCACGCGCTCGAGAACGTCGTCGCCGTCGTTGCCGAGGCGGGCGGGAAACCCGAGCATATCGTGCGGCTGACCTGGTACGTCACCAACAAGCGCGACTATCTTTCCCGGCTAAGGGATGTCGGAGAGGCCTATCGGTCGGTCATGGGGCGGCATTTTCCGGTTATGACGATGGTGCAGGTGGCGGCCCTGATCGAGGATCGCGCAAAGGTCGAGATCGAAGCGACGGCGGTGCTGCCGTAGCGGGCTTCCGTTATCGGCGAATCGCGCTAACCTGCCGGCCCGCATCCACCGTGGAGCTTCCCTCGATGATACCGGCGCGTCCAGTTTCTCCCGCCGGATGGCTTGCCGCTGTCCTGCTGCTATGTCTGCCATTACTCGCCGGGTGTGGTTTCAACACCATCCCGACGCTGGAGGAGCAGGCGAAGGCCTCGTGGAGCGAAGTGCTCAACCAGTATCAACGCCGAGCCGACCTGATCCCGAATCTTGTCGAGACGGTGAAGGGCTATGCCCGCCAGGAACGCGAGACGCTGGAGGCGGTGGTCGAGGCCCGTGCGCGCGCCACGCAGCCACAGATCCAGCTTTCGCCCGACATGCTCGACGATCCTGCCGCCTTCGATGCCTTCCAGGAGAGCCAGGCCGATTTGACGGGCGCCCTGTCTCGGCTGATCGCGGTCGCCGAGAACTATCCCGACCTCAAGTCCAACCAGAACTTCCTGGCCCTGCAAGCGCAGCTCGAAGGGACCGAAAACCGGATCGCCGTTGCTCGTCGCGACTACATCCGGGCCGTCCAGGCTTACAATACCTCGCTCAAGACGCTGCCGAGCATGCTGTGGGCGCGGTTCTGGTTCACCGACAACCGGCCTTACCAGACGTTTTCCATCGCCCAGGACCGGATGGAGGTTCCGCAGGTGAATTTCGGAACCGGATCGGGCGGTTGAGCAAACGGGCCGCAGCGTGATCGAGACGAGGGTTCCGGCAGCCGCTTTTGTGGTTCTGGCAATGCTGCTCGCCTTCGGCGCGTTCGCCGCCGAGCTGCCCGCGCTGACCGGCCGCGTCGTCGATCGCGCCGATCTCATCGACGCCGCCACCGAAGCGGAGATCACTTCCAGACTTGAGGCCTTCGAAGAGCGCTCGTCCGACCAGATCGTCGTCGCGACCATTCCCTCGCTCGACGGTGAGGCGATAGAGCCCTACGCCAACCGGCTGTTCCGCGCCTGGGGTCTTGGACAGGCCGGTGAAGATAACGGTGTTCTCCTGCTTGTCGCCCGTGACGATCGTCGGATGCGCATCGAGGTCGGCTATGGGCTGGAAGGCCATCTGACCGACCTCCATTCGAAGCTGATCATCGAAAACACCATGGTGCCGGCCTTCCGCGCCGGAAATTTCGGCGAGGGAATCTCGAACGCGGTCGATGACATCATCCTGGTCCTGTCGGGCGACGGGGCGGAACTGGAGGCGCGCGCCCAACGCAACCGCCAGGACGACGGCGTGCCGCTCCCGGTCGTCATTTTCATCATCGTCTGGTGCCTGCTCTTCTTCGGCGCTTTCACCTTCGCATTCGGGGCCCAGATCTTCGGCCGAAAACTTGCTCCCAACCGCTATAAATGGCTGGGCGTCGAGGTGACCTATGGCAGCGCCGACGGCTCCAGCTCCTCGCACGACAGTGCCTCGTCGGGATGGTCGTCCGGATCGAGCGGCGGGTTCTCCGGCGGCGGAGGTTCGTCCGGCGGCGGCGGCGCGTCGGGAAGCTGGTGAGGGCGCGATGGCAGGTGTGTTGACGCAAACCGAGCATGACAGGCTGGCGGCCGCCGTCCGCGCGGCGGAGGCGGCCACTTCCGGCGAGATCCACGTCGTCGTGACGCGTCGCAGCGATTCCTATTTTTATCCCGCCGCATTCATGCTGACAGTCGGCTTCATGCTGACCAGCCTGGTCGCGGTCCCGCTGCTCCAATGGCAATGGATCGCGCCAAGCCTCGGCCGGTTCGTGGCGATCCAGGCGCTGGCACTCGGGGCCGCGATCGGCCTGGTCGCCACCGCGCCCGCCCTGCGCATCCACCTCGTGCCGCATGCCTTGCGCCAGCGGCGGGCGCATGAGAACGCACAGCGCCAGTTCCTCGCGCGCAATATCCACCGTACCGCCGAGCGCACCGGCGTGCTCATCTTCATTTCGCTGGACGAGCACCATGCCACGGTGATCGCGGATGCGGGCATCCATGGCCGCGTTTCCGCGGACGCATGGTCCGGCATGGTCGATCGGCTGGTCGCGGCGGCGCGCCAGGGCGATCTCGCGGACGGGCTGGAAGCGGCGATCGCGGAGGCCGGTGCGTTGCTTGCCGCGCATTTTCCGCCCCGGCCGGACGACCGCAATGAACTCGACGACCATGTCGCCGAAATCTGAGGGAATTCCCTAGAGCAAGATGACGCCAGGTTGGATCAATTCTGTTTCTCGTCCGGGGTGGCGATCCACACGAAGGGACGCGCGGCGCGTAGCGGTGCTACGGGCAAGCGGCCCGACATAGTGGGCGCCCGCCGGACGGAAACCCTGCCGTTGGTTTGCAATGCAAACCAACAGATCATTGAGTCTGCCGGTCGTCCTTTCCGCATTCGAAGAATGCGGGACGACAGGTGGGCCGGAGCAGATTTGGCCCAAATCCTGCGGGCTCCGGCTCGACCGTACCACCGGTACGCCCTTCGCCGAACCCCTTGACCTTGGGCCAAATCTGCTCCGGCAGAATGATTCAACCTGACCACATCTTGCTCTAGCCAGGCGAACCAGCCTTGCGCGAATCCGTCGGCTGGCGGTATGGTTAACGAACCATGAAGACAGCGCTCGCCATAGAGATCCGAAAAGCCTCTCCGGATGACGCCGAAGCGGTCGCGAAGGTGCATCTGGAAGCCTGGCGCGGCGCGTATCAGGGCATCATTCCGCATCGCGCGCTCAACCGGATGCTGTCGAGACGCGGCGGCGCGTGGTGGGCCGGCGCCATCCGACGCGCGGCCAATGTCATGGTCATTGACGCCGGCGGCACGATCGCGGGCTATGCCACGCTCGGTCGCAACAGGGCACGGGAGCTTTCCCAGCAGGGCGAAATCTACGAACTCTACCTCCTGCCCGAGTGGCAAGGCATAGGGCTCGGCCGCAGGCTCTTCACGGCCGCCCGACGCACGCTTTCGGGAGCGGGACTCAAGGGCCTCGTGGTCTGGGCCTTGGAGGACAACCAGAACGCATTGTCGTTCTATGCCGGCGCCGGCGGCCGCGACATCGCCGAGGGCGTCGAGGTGTTCGACCAGAAGGCGCTTCGCAAGGTCGCCTTCGTCTGGGACTGACCGGCTCCGCGAGCCCGCGGATAATTCCCGCCGGATTGACGCATTGCCTCCACTGAACGGGTTCTGTAACGGGATGTCACCCGCAGGAGGCTCCCATGCGCATCGAAGCCATCGCCATCGGCAACAATCCCCCTGAAGACGTCAACGTCATCGTCGAGGTTCCGGTCGGCGGCCAGCCGATCAAATACGAGATGGACAAGGAGGCCGGCACGCTGGTTGTGGACCGCTTCCTCTACACGCCGATGTTCTATCCGGGAAACTACGGCTTCGTGCCCCATACGCTGTCAGGCGACGGTGATCCGGTCGACGTGCTGGTCTGCAACACGCGCACGCTCGTGCCGGGCTGCGTCATCAATGTGCGACCGATCGGTGTCCTGATCATGGAGGACAATGCCGGCCAGGACGAAAAGGTCATCGCGGTGCCGTCGCCGAAACTGACACGCCGCTACGAGGATGTGGCTGACTACACCGACCTGCCCGAGATCACGCTCAAGCAGATCGAACACTTCTTCGAGCACTACAAGGATCTCGAGCCCGGAAAATGGGTCAAGATCGGCGGCTGGCACAGCGCGGAGGTTGCCAAGCGCATGATTGTCGAGGGGATCGCGCGCGCGAAGGCATGAGCCCGCAGTGACACCAGGGACTGCCGGCGCGGATTGTTTCAGTTTTCCTCACGCATGAAATCGGGCATCTGCCGGTCGCCCGAGAAGACCGTGGGCTGGTCGCCGCAGACGAAATCGCGCGCCTGCTCGTCGGCCAGCCGCCTGGCCTGATCGCTGGCCTCGTCATTGTCGCTCGCCATGACATAGGCGACGGCGCATCCCTCGCGTTCGGGCAGGAGGCCGACCTTCTCCACGACCAGCACATCGACCTTTGTGTCGGTATCCGCCGCGTCGGCGACATGCCAGCGATGGATGGTGGCGAAGGGTGTTTCGACGTCGCCCTGCCGATCTATCCGCCATTCGATCCGAGGCGAGGATTCGTTGAAGGCGGCAAAGCTCTCCCACACGAAGCCGGCCGCGCCCTCGGGCGGGAATCCGTAGAAGATCGATTCACGCGCATCGGCATAGGACAGGATGACGGGGTAGCCCTTATATCCGGGGCAGACATAGTTGGCCCAGTCGCCCTCGCCGTCCGCGGCCCTGCCGACGACGGCGCAGTCGGCCTCGATGTCGATCTCGGTGAATTCAGAGACGGTATCGGCGGCGGCTGGCGTGGCCGAAAGCAGCGCGAGGATGAGGACGGCGGTTCTGGGCGGCATGCCGTGTCTCCAGTGAACGCCCGAGTCTAGACCAGACCCAAGGCGGTTCAAGTCCGGATTAGATCGAGCCGGAAACCGTCACACCAGTGCCGGCGCCAGCGTGGTCCACAGGATCTGGCGGATGAAGAAGATAATCAGCAGCAGCACGATCGGCGAGATGTCGATGCCGCCGAGATCGGGCAGGAAGCGGCGGATCGGCCTCAGCGCCGGTTCGGTGACGCGATACAGGAAATCGCCCACCATCCCGACGAACTGGTTGCGGGAATTGATGACGTTGAAGGCGTAGAGCCACGAGAAGATCGCCGAGGCAATAATCAGCCAGGTGTAGATCGACAGGGCGAGATCGATTGTCCGGATAAGCGCGAGCATAAAGGTCTCCCGATGGCCCGCAACATGTAGCCAACGCCGCTCCTCGCGGCAAGGCACACGCTTGACAGGCATCAGGCCGCCCCGATAAATGCCGCATCCGCCGGACGGGGCTGTAGCTCAGCTGGGAGAGCGCGTCGTTCGCAATGACGAGGTCAGGGGTTCGATCCCCCTCAGCTCCACCAACGGCGGATTTCTCCACCAATTGATCGCGCGGCGTCGCGCGCCATGCTGGTAGCCGCCGAAGCTCGCCCGGCCGTCAGTTCCCCAGCACTTCCAGATCCAACGCCGCCAATCGCGCCGGATCGGCCACGGCCTCGATGCCGGCGATCCTGCCGTCCGCGATATCGAGCCGAAGCACCAAAAGCAGCCTGTCGCCGGGGACGACGGCAACATCCATCACGCCGTCCACCAGCGCCGGCCTGGCGGCCTGGGCGCGTCCCTTGAACAATTCCGCCACCGCGGGGGCGCCGCGCAGTTCCGCATGACCGCCCAGCCGCACAGCGGCCTCGTCACCGCGCATCACCACGGCGGGGTCGAGCAGTTCCAGAAGCGCGCCGAAATCGCCGCCGCGCGCAGCGGCCAGAAAGGCGTCCACGACCTCGCGCCGGCGGGCATTGTCGACCCGCCGCTCGGTCGGCACACCCTGCACGCGGCGGCGCGCGCGACTGGCCAACTGCCGCGCCGCATCCGACGAACGGCCGACGATGGGAGCGATCTCGTCGAACGGCACGGCGAACATGTCGTGCAGCACGAAGGCGACGCGCTCGCCTGGCGTCAGCGTCTCCAGCACCGTCAGCATGGCGAGCCCGACAGAATCCGCCATGGCGATCTCGTCCTCCGGGCTGGCGCTCGCCGCCGCCAGCGAAGCTTGCGTGCGCAACGCCCCGTCCTGCAGATCGTCGAGCGCTTCCTCGCGGCGCGACTTGCGCGCACGCAGCATGTCGAGGCAGAGCCGGGCGACCACGGTCGTCAGCCAGCCGCCGACATTGCCGATGCTTGCGGCGTCGGAGCGCGCCAGCCGCAGCCAGACCTCCTGCACGGCGTCCTCCGCCTCGGCTCGCGAGCCGAGCATGCGATAGGCCACCGAAGTCAGCCGCGCCCGGTGGGCTTCGAATTCGTCCATCAGAAATTTGTTTCCGGTCACGGTCACATTCCTTCGTCGCGTTCCGTCATGGCCATGACGAACGGTTCAAGCCCGATGTGACAGCGGGCGGGCCGTGAAGTCATCGCCGAGGGCCGAAGGCCCAGGAACCCGAACGGAAAGAGACTGGAACCATGCAGGAAAGGATCGAAACCATGCAAGCCCGGATGAAACATCCCGTCTTCGTTCTTCCCGACGCCATGAAGGCGCTTCACGCGCTCGGCAAGGCAAGCACCGCCGAAGGCCTACCCGAGGTCACACGCTACCTGGTTCATCTGCGTGCCAGCCAGATCAACGGTTGCAGCGTGTGCGTCGACATGCATGCGCACGAACTCAAGCAGGCCGGGGAGGACGACAGGCGCATCTTCGCGGTGGCGGCCTGGCGCGAGACGCCCTGGTTCACCGACGCGGAGCGGGCCGCACTTGCGCTGACGGAGGAACTGACCCGCCTCGCCGACCGGCCCGAAGCGGTGTCCGACGAGGTCTGGTCGGAAGCGGCGAGGCATTATGACGAGACCGCGCTTGCGGCGCTCCTGCTGCATATCGCGCAGATCAATGTGTGGAACCGTCTCAACGCCGCGATCAGGCAGGTAGCCGGACAGCGCTGGAACTGACGGAAATCGGCGCGACATCGGATGCGGGGAGCGATGGGAGCGGTTCCTTCGTTCGAAGGTCGCACGGGAGCCACTCTTTCACAAAGCGGAGTGAAGCGGCAGCGTGCCGCTTCACTGCGAAGCGTCGCAAGTCGATTGCGTGGTATCTCGGTGATACCCTGCGGAAAGGGCAAAGCCAGCCACCCGCAGGTCGCCCATGCCAACCCTTTGATCTTCATCAATGAGTGAGCGACCTGAGACATGGGTGACGCCTTGTACCGGACACATGGGTAACACTTTTCGCTTTGCGGGAGGTGTTGATGCCGTGGAAGGAGTGTTCGGTTATGGACGAGCGGGTTCGTTTCGTCGGCCGTCTTCTGGACGGCGAGAGCATGAGCGATGTTTGCCGGGCGTTCGGCATTTCGCGCAAGACCGGCTACAAGATCTGGGACCGCTACCGGCAGGAGGGGCTGGAGGCGCTGACGGACCGCTCGCGCCGGCCGGTCCGCTACGCCAACCAGTTGCCCGACCAGATCGAGCGGCTGATTGTCGACGCCAAAAAGGGCAAGCCGCATTGGGGCGCCCGCAAGATCCGCGAGCTGCTGGTGCGCAGGCTGGCGGGCGATGTGCGCATCCCCGCGAAGTCGACGGTGCATGCCGTGCTTGACCGGCATGGCCTTGTGAGCCGCGCCCGCAAGAGGCGAGCGGCGAACAAGGCGATGGGTACGCCGCTGTCGCAGGCGGCCACGCCCAACGATCTGTGGTGCGCCGACTTCAAGGGCGAGTTCAAGACCGGCGACGGCCGCTACTGTTACCCCCTGACGGTCACCGACCAGGCTTCGCGCATGATCCTGGCCTGCGAAGCCCTCGAGAGCACGAGGGAGATGCCCGTCATCGAGACGTTTGTGCGCCTGTTCAAGGAACGCGGCCTGCCCGCCGCGATCAGAAGCGACAACGGGTTGCCGTTCGCTTCGCCGAACGGGCTCTACAATCTGTCGAAGCTGTCCGTGTTCTGGCTGAGGCTCGGCATCGCCATCGAGCGCATCAGGCCCGGCACCCCGCAGCAGAACGGCCGCCATGAGCGCATGCACCGCACCCTGAAGCAGGAGATCGCACGCCCGCCCGGCATGAACGCGCTCCAGCAACAGGGCCGGTTCGACGACTTCGTCAGCGAATTCAACGAGGAGCGTCCCCACGAAGCGCTCGCCATGAAGACGCCGGCCGAAGCCTACGCCCCCTCCTCAAGACCGTATGAGGGGCTGCCTGGCGTGGAGTACCCCTTCCACGACAGGGACATCCTCGTCACCGCCTGCGGCCGCATCTGCATGGCAAGAAAGAAGATCAACGTCTCGACCGTGCTCGCCGGCCAGAGGCTCGGAATCACCGAAGTCGACGACGGCATTTGGCTCGTCAGCTTCATGCGCTATGATCTGGGATATATCGACCTGGAACAGAGAACCTTGCAAACCATCGACAACCCGTTCGGCACGAGGTTGTCACCCATGTCTTAGGTACAAGGCGTTACCCATGTCTCCGGGTCGTACAGAGCGGAGTTTGGCGCGCCCAACAGAATTCGAACCTATGACCTCCACCTTCGGAGGAACTCGGAACTCGGCGTAAAGTGAATCTCGGCATGGAGGCGTTAAACCATTCAAGGGTCGTAGCTATGCTGCAGGGAGCGGTTCAGTGCCCTCACACAGAATAGCCAAATAGCGGCGATAGCCGAACACGCGTCCTCGCTTGCGTCCGGTAACTTCTTCGACAATTCCGAGCCGCTCGAGATCGGCGAGGGCAGCGTTGACGGTCGGCATCGAGAGCCCCGTGTGTTCGACGAGTTGGCCGGCGGTCAGAAACGGGTGCTGCTGTAGAAGTTCGTGGACGCGCAACGCGGAACCGGCGCGGTCACTCTCGGCCGTGATCCGATCACGATCGGCCTTGAACAGATCGACAATGCGTGTCGCCGCGTCAAAGGCCTGGTTTGCGGTCTCTGCGACACCGTCGAGGAAAAACTCGAGCCAGGGCTCCCACGCACCCCGCTCGCGTACCTCCTGCAAGAGGCGATAATAGTCGGCGCGATGCGCCTTCAAATAGAGGCTGAGATACAGGAGTGGCCGCCGCAGCACTCCAGGGACGCACAGATAGAGCGTCACCAAAAGACGTCCGATGCGGCCGTTGCCGTCGAGGAACGGGTGGATCGTTTCGAACTGCACGTGGAGCAGTCCAGCTTTGATGAGCGCCGGCAGCCGGGACTGGTCCTCATGCATGAAATCTTCGAATGCGCTAAGGCAGGCATCGAGTTCGCTCACCGGTGGCGGGACGAACAGCGCATTTCCTGGACGGGTGCCGCCGATCCAGTTTTGGGAGCGCCGGAACTCGCCGGGACTCTTCGTGCCGCCACGCCCGTTCTCAAGCAACCGGGCGTGCATCTCGCGAACGAGCCGAAGCGAGAGCGGCAGTTCGTTCAGCCGCTCCAAGCCGTACATCATCGCGTCGACATAGTTCGAAACCTCGCGAATATCATCGAGGGGCTGACCGGCTTGGGCTTCCGTCTCGAACCGCAGGAGGTCAGTGAGGGTCGATTGTGTGCCTTCGATCTGCGAGGAGAGCACCGCCTCCTTGCGCACATACATGTAGAGGAACAGCTCCTGGCGTGGCAGGAGAGTGGTGATGCCATCGAGGCGGCCGAGTGCTCGCTCGGCGAGGCTGAGATGAGGCAAGAGGGCCAGAATGTCGATCGGCGGCTGCGGCGGGAGCGGAGGCGGCACGAAAGCGCGCACAACTTCACCTGCAACGGGTATTTCGATGAGGCGTCCGAGCCGCGAGTCGGTGTTGCAGTCATCAGCCATCCCGGGATTATGGACGGGGTGCCTTAATTAAGCAATTGGCTCTTGGATTAATTAGCGTCTGTGCTACGGTAAGCGCGCTTAAATAGCGGAGCGGCGATGATGTCCGGATCGGGAGAGGCACGCAAGCATGGTTCTGAATTTGCCGTTCGCATCCCGGACGGCCCTGTCGCACATCCTTCCAACTGCTTCCCCGCTTTCGCGGACAAGGCCGGGGAAGCAGAAAACGCCCCTGAGGGCGCCTGCTAAGTCTTTGATTTTCTTGAAGAAAACTGGAGCGGGCGAAGGGATTCGAACCCTCGACCCCAACCTTGGCAAGGTTGTGCTCTACCCCTGAGCTACACCCGCTCGCGCGGCTTTCACCGCAAGCGCGCCTCCTATGGCGCAAGGCGCCGCCGAATGCAACAGGCAATTTCGAACCACCGCCTGCCCTTGCGTATCGGTTCGCCAGACGGCAATAGGCGCCCTGCCCCGATTGTCGCGAGCGCAGCCTGGAAAGAGTGCGATCCATGACCGATACCGCGAAGCCGACAGACCGCGAGGAATTATTCGCCTTTCTCGACCGTCTCGGTATTTCGGTGGCCACGGTCAATCACCCGCCACTGTTCACGGTCGAGCAGTCGCGCGCGCTGCGCGGCGAGATAGAAGGGGCGCATACAAAGAACCTGTTCCTGCGCGACCGCAAGGACCGCCACTTTCTGCTGACGGTGGAAGAGGACGCGACCGTGGACCTCAAGACCATCCATACGGTCATCGGCGCAAGCGGTCGCGTCTCCTTCGGCAAAGCCGAGGCGCTGATGGAGCTGCTGGGCCTGACACCGGGCGCGGTCAGCCTGTTCGGCCTCATCAACGACCGACAAGGCGCCGTCAGCTTCTTCATCGATGAGAGGCTGATGGAGGCCGAGATCGTCAACGCCCATCCGCTTACCAACGAGGCAACGACTTCCATCAAAAGCCGTGATATTGCGCGGTTCGTCGAGGCGACGGGACACGCGCTGAATATCTTGAAACTTTCGGCCTGATCGCCACATGCCGAGGGCTTCGCGACGCTCAAGCCCGTGCGAAAAAGACGAGTGGAACCTGCCATGACCGCCGACAATCCTTATGCCGCCCCGTCCAGCCAGACGATCACATTCGGGGAGGCCGCGCCGCAGCCGGCCGCGCCGAAGGAGGTGACGACGGCAAGCTTCACCGCCGACGTCATCCAGCGCTCGCGGCAGGTGCCGGTGCTGGTCGATTTCTGGGCGCCGTGGTGCGGTCCCTGCAAGCAGCTCGCGCCCGTGCTGGAGAAGGTCGTGGCGGAGTCCGGCGGTATCGTCGAACTGGTCAAGATGAATATCGACGACCATCCCTCGATCCCCGGCCAGCTTGGCATACAGTCGATTCCGGCGGTGATCGCCTTCAAGGACGGCCAGCCGGTCGACGGTTTCATGGGCGCGGTGCCCGAGAGCCAGATCCGCGAGTTCATCGCGCGCGTGGGCGGCGAAAAGAAAAAGGATCGCATTGGTGAGGCGCTCGAAGCCGCGGCGCAAGCACGCGAGTCCGGCGACATGGCCACCGCCGCCGACCTCTATCAGAGGATCATGCAGCAGGAGCCTGAAAATGTCGACGCGGTGGCCGGGCTCGCCGACATGTTCTTCGAGGCCGGCGACACGGAGCGGGCGGCCGCGCTTATAGACACGGTGCCCGAGGCGAAGCGCGAGACGCCTTCCGTGGCGGCTGTCGTGGCGAAGCTGAAGCTGGCGACCGAGGTGGCGGCGCTTGGCGACCCCAGGGCGCTGGAAGAAAGGCTTGCCGCCAATCCGGGCGATCACCAGGCGCGCTACGAGCTCGCCATCATCCAGAACGCGCGCGGCGAACGCGAGATGGCGGCCGACAACCTGCTCGCCATCATCAAGGCCGATCGCGGCTGGAATGACGGGGCGGCGCGTACCAAGCTGCTTGAATTCTTCGACGCATGGGGCATGGCCGATACGGCCACTCTGGCCGCGCGGCGCAAGCTGTCGTCGCTTCTGTTTTCGTGAATGGCGGCGCCCTTGAGTTGGCCCCTTCCCGCGCCAGATAGACCGAAGGTGTGATCGGGAGAAGAACGATGGAAGCCGGCAATGCACGCTACGGCACGGCAGGCGACCTGCCTGACGTGGTGCCGGTCTTTCCGCTTTCGGCGGCGCTGCTGCTTCCGGGGGGCAGAATGCCGCTCAACATCTTCGAGCCGCGCTATCTGAAGATGGTCGACGACACGATCGGCCGGTCGCGACTGATCGGCATGATTCAGCCGCGGCTTGACGGTGCCCGGCGCGCTCCGGAGACGCCGGAACTGTGCGAACTCGGATGTCTCGGCCGGATCGTTTCCTTCGCGGAGACGGGCGATGGCCGCTATCTGATCTCTCTTCACGGCGTATGCCGCTTCAGACTGCTCGAGGAACTGTCGGGCGCGACGCCCTACCGGCAATACCGGATCTCGCCACTGGCCGGCGATCTCGCGGAGGAGGAGGGGGCGGATGAAGTCGATCGCGCCGCGCTGCTCAAGACGTTCAAGGCGTATCTCGATGCCAATGAACTCGAGGCGGACTGGGACAGTGTCAGCCGCGCGGGCAGCGCGACGCTGGTCAACGCGCTGTCGATGATGTCGCCCTACGGGCCGGCGGAAAAGCAGGCGCTGCTGGAAGCCCCTGACCTGAAGTCGCGGGCCGAGACACTGATCGCGATCACCGAGATGGCGCTGGCGCGCGGCACCGACGATCCGGGCGCGACGCTGCAATAGGATCGACCATGACCAAGGATATCGCTCCCGTTACCAAACCGTCGATGGCGGTGGATCCGAAACTGCTGGAACTGCTTGTATGCCCGCTCACGCATGGCAGGCTGAGTTATGATGCCGAGAAGGGGGAACTGATCTCGGCCTCGGCCCGGCTGGCCTATCCCGTGCGCGACGGCATCCCGATCATGCTGCCTTCGGAAGCGCGGGAACTGACCGAGGAAGAATGACCTTCCTACTGAAAGTTGCGGCCCTTCGGCATGACCTTGCGCACGTCGCTTGCCTGCTTGCCGTAGTCGGCGAGGCGGATCACCCTGCCGTTGCCATCGATCGTCTGTGAAGTGTTACGGGCCGTTTCTTCCGCCTGCCGTGCTTCCGACAGATCGTCCAGCCAGCCGGTCAGGTCTTCCATGTGTTCCGCGACGACATGAATGACGCCGGACTCGGATTGGAGTTTTCCGCTCACGCGGATCATCCGTCCACCCATGACGATCGGTCGGAAGCGTTCGAACTGGCGCAGCCAGATGACGATATTGGCAATTCCGCCCTCGTCTTCGAGCGTGAGAAAGATCGCATTGCCCTTGCCCGGTCTTTGCCGCACCAGGACCAACCCGGCGACGGTGACGCGTTTGCCGTCCCGGATGGAAGGCAGGGCGGCGTTGGGCGTCACGCCGGCCGCCTCCAGCCTGCCGCGCAGGAACGACAGAGGATGCGCCTTCAGGGAAAGACCGAGAGAGCGGTAGTCGTGAATGACATGCTCGCCGGGCGGCATGGGCGGGAGTTCGGTGCGGGGTTCGTGGTCCCGCAGGGCAAGTTTCGGCCGTTCGAACAGCGGCAGGCGCTCGGCGGCACTTCCCCTGTCGAGCGCACGTACCTCCCATAGGGCGGCGCGCCGGTCGAGACCGAGGGAACGGAAGGCGTCGGCCTGGGCCAGCCGCTCCATCACCTCGGCTCCCAGACCGGTACGCAACCACACATCGCGCACCGACCGGTAACCTTCGCCACGGCGTTCGACGAGCAGGTTCATACCATCTTCGGAAAGGCCCTTGATCCGCCGCAAGCCGAGCCGCACCGCATGACGGCTCCGGATGACGTTCCGCATCCCGGCATGACGATCATGCACGCGGCCGGGATCGAAGGTCGACGGCTCCAGCGTGGAGTCCCAGTCGGAATGGTTGACGTCCACCGGCCTGACTTCGATGCCATGCTCCACGGCGTCGCGGACGAGTTGCGCCGGCGCATAGAAGCCCATCGGCTGCGCGTTGAGGATCGCCGCGCAGAAGACGTCGGGATAGAAGGTCTTGAACCAGGAGGAGGCATAGACGAGCAGCGCGAAGGAGGCGGCGTGCGCTTCGGGGAAGCCGTATTCGCCGAATCCCTCGATCTGCTTGAAGCAGCGCTCGGCGAAGTCGCGTGGATATTCCCGCGAGACCATGCCCTCGACGAACTCATCCCTGAGCTTGTCGATCGTTCCCGTCCGCTTGAAGGTGGCCATGGCGCGGCGCAGCTTGTCGGCTCGCGCCGGCTCGAATCCCGCCGCCTCGATGGCGATCCGCATCGCCTGTTCCTGAAACAGCGGTACGCCAAGCGTCTTGCCGAGAATGGCTTTCAGCTCCGGCTTCACGTATTCCACTTTCTCCTTTCCTTCCCGGCGTCGCAGATAAGGGTGGACCATGTCACCCTGGATCGGCCCGGGGCGCACGATCGCCACCTCGATGACGAGATCGTAGAACGTCCTCGGCTTCAGGCGCGGCAGCATCGACATCTGCGCGCGTGATTCGATCTGGAAAACGCCGAGCGTGTCGGCGCGGCAGATCATGTCGTAGACCTCGGGCTGCTCCTTGGGGATGGTGGCGAGCGTCAGCGGGCGGCCATACTCGTCCCTGAGGCCGTAATGGAGGTCGAGCAGATCGAAGCAGCGCCGCAGGCAGGACAGCATGCCGAGCGCCAGGATGTCGACCTTGAAGACACCGACATTGTCGAGATCGTCCTTGTCCCACTCGACCATCTTGCGTTCATCCATTGCCGTCTTGACGATCGGCATCAATTCGTCGAGGCGGTCATTGGTGATGACAAAGCCGCCGACATGCTGGGTCAGATGTCGCGGAAAGCCGAGAATCTCGTTGGCCCGGTCGATCACATGTCCAGTCACATTGTCGGCCATATGGAGTCCGCCGGCCCTGGCCTCCTTCTCGCCCAGACGGGAAGTGGACCAACCCCAGATCGAGCCCGACAGGGCAGAACGCGCATCATCCGAGAGGCCCATTGCCTTGGCCACTTCGCGCAGTGCGGAGCGGCCGCGATAGGAGGTGACCGCGGCCGCCAGCGCGGTACGGCGGTGGCTGTATTTTTCGTAGACATAGGCGATCACCTGGTCGCGTTTCTCGTGTTCGAAGTCGACGTCGATATCGGGAGGCTCGTCGCGCTGCTCCGACACGAAGCGCTCGAACAGCAGCGAACCCATCATTTCGGGTCTGACATCGGTGATACCGAGGCAGTAGCAGATCAGCGAATTGGCCGCCGAGCCGCGACCCTGGCAGAGGATGCCATTGCGCTTCGCGAACCGGACGATGTCGTGAACGGTCAGGAAATAGCCGGCGTATTTCAGCTTTGCGACGAGCCCGAGTTCCTTGTTGATGATCGCGCGAACCTCCTCGCCTGGCCCGGAGGGAAAGCGCTCCCGGGCACCCTCCCATGTCAGCTTTTCCAGTTCCTCCTGCTGGGTCCTGCCGTCGGTGGTCAGTTCGTCCGGGTAGTTGTATTTCAATGCTTCGAGCGAGAAACCGAGTTCCGAGGCAAAGCGCAGCGTTTCCGCGATCGCCTCTGGGTGAAAGCGGAACAGGCGCGACATCTCCTCCGGAAGCTTGAGACGGCGCTCTGCGTTCTTCGACAGTTCCAGTCCGGTTTCAGCGACCGGCACGTTCAGGCGGATCGCCGTCAGGACGTCCTGCAGGGGGCGTCGATCTTGCGAATGGTACAGGACGTCATTGACGGCCATAAACGGCATATCGACAGCGCGGGCCAGGGCAGCGGCCTGTTCGATGCGGAAACGGTCATTACCGTCATAGGACGGCGCGACGGCAAGCCTGACGGCCGCGCCGAAGCGCTCCCTGAGGCGCCTCAGGAGAACGAGAACATCCTCGGGCGCTCCCTCGACATCGGGCATGACGGCAAGCGACATGGCGTCGCCCCATTCCGACAGATCATCCCACAGGACGATGGGCGCGCCCTTCTCGGCACCGTCGCGGAAATTCGCCTGGGTGAGCAGGCGGCACAAATGCCCCCAGCCGGCGCGGTCGCGCGGATAGGCGAGGATATCGGGCGTGCCGTCGGAAAAGACGAGACGGCAGCCCGGGTGATAGGGAAGCGTGAAGACCTGCCCGGTCTCGGAATCTTCAATATGCCTCGACTGGCTCCAGGCGCGCACGACACCGGCAACCGTGTTGCGGTCGGCGAGCCCCATCCCGGCATGGCCGAGTATCCAGGCGGCCATGACCAGCTCCTCCGGTTTCGAAGCGCCGCGCAGGAAGGAGAAGTTCGACTGCGTCGCGAACTCGATGTAGCGGACTGTGTTCATGCGAACAGCCCGTGCATAAACCAGCGTGGCATCTCCGCCTCGTTGCCGTAGAGGCCCTGCCGGTAGAGCCAGTAGCGGCGGCCTTCCCTGTCCTCGACGCGGAAATAGTCGCGGGTACTCGCGTTGTCGGGCGCGCGCCACCATTCCGGCGCCAGACGTTCCGGTCCTTCGGCCCGGACGACATGATGCAGGACGCGGCGCCAGCGGAAATTCACCGGAGGTCCTTCCGGCACCTCGGCGGCGGTCACCTCGACCGGTTCTGGTCGGGCGAAGAGGCGAATGGGACGCTCCGGGCAAAGCGACGCGATCGGCTTTTGTGCAGCAGCGCGATCAAAAGGAAGCAGTTCGACGGCGCGTTCGGGCATGTGGCTGGCGACCGGCACAGGCCTGACCAGCGTCTGGTTGCCGAGACGCGCGCGGACACGGTCCGCGAAGACGGCAAGGCTGTCCTCCCGCGCCTTCCCCTCCTGCACGAAATCGGTTTGAAAGGGGATCCAGCGGGAGGCGGCGAGCACGGACAGACGCACGAGTTCGAAGCCGCAGCCCGGATCGATGGCTGCTTCGATGGCTTTCAGCCTTTCCTGGAACAGCCTGAGAATGAGCTTCGGATCGCGTCGGGGACGCGACATGTCGAGAGCGATGCGCTGGACCAGCCCGTCAACTCTAAACAGGACAAGCTGCAGCGCGCGCGCGCCCTGCTCGCGGCGTTCCAGATCATGCTCCAGCCGCTCGGCCAGAAGCCGGATCAGCCGCTCGATGTCTTCGGTGAGGCTGACAGGCTCCGCAAGCTGGCGCTCGGCCGAAAGGACGGGCAAGGGCAGGCGGGGCGAGAGCGGTTCGTCGACACGACCGAGCGCCTGATCCAGCCGCAGCAGCGGCAGCCGGCCGAAACGGCGCGCAAGCGGCGCGCGGGGCGCGTCCATCACAAGGCCGACGCGCCTCAGCCCGACGCTTTCGAGACTCGCGCGAACCATCGGGTCGAGGCGCAAGGCGGCAAGCGGCAGCGATCGCATGGCCTCTTCTTCACCGCCGGGAGCGATCATGCCGAGGCCGCAGCGGGCCGCCGCCCATGCCATTCCCGGTGTGGAGGCAAGACCGAGACGTGCATCGAACCCCTGCCCTGTCAGGCGGGACAGCAGGTCGGCGGCCAGTGCGGCCTCGCCGCCGAACAGATGCGCACAGCCGGTGACGTCCAGGAACAAACCGTCCGCTCCGTCGAGCGCCACCAGCGGCGTATAGCGGTCGCACCAGTCGGCGATCGCCTCAAGCAGGCTTGCATCCGCCTCTTCGTCGGCTTCGATGATGTCGAGGCCAGGATGCATGGCGCGGGCCTCGGCCACGCCCAGACCCAGCTTCAACCCGAGCGCCTCAGCCCGCTCGTCGAGCGCTGCGATGCGCTGTGTGTTGTTCTCGCGTCGGCTGAACATGAGCGGCGACGGCTTCGCCGCCAACGGGCTTGAACGCCAGGACCGACCCGACCGACGGCGCATTATGCGGTCCGCTGGAAGATGCGGAAACCAGAGCGCCAGTATCCTCTGGTCCCGATTGCCGGAAACGTCTGTCATCTCGGTTCCACTCCAGAAGGAATTGCCGCGGCGGGGCGGCATGGTTCTTGTCAATCCTGACGGCGAAGACGGGTCGGCCGATCGAACCGGCCAGCGGACCCGTCAGCGTTTCGCGCGGGACGGACGGCGCGGCGTTCACGACCAGTCGCAAGGGAGCCGCGGTGGGATCGGGACGGGCCGCATGCCGCAGAAGGAAGACGGGCCTGCCCGCTTCCTGCGCCCGCCGGTGGAGGCGACGGCTCGCCGTCAGGTCGAACTGTCGAGGGTTGCCGTGGATCTCCAGGAACACGGCCGCCAGTTCGGACAGTTTTGCCGCCTCGTCGGCGATCCAGAGAGCATCGGCGAGCCTGTTGGGCTGCGCGATGAGGAAGTCGCCAGGCTGGATGCCGGACAGGCGGCCGAGCCCGGCCAGATAGGGCATTCCCCCTTCCAGCATCATCTCCCGAGGTGCTACCCACAGAACGGAATGGCGTTTGGGAACACTCGCCAGGAGCAGCCCGGCGAGGGCGAGCGCGAAACCGGCGACCACACCCGTGTCGCGAATCTGGTTGCCATGGATTTCCGTCAGCGCGGCCAGCGGCACTCCGCCGCCCAGGGCGGCATCAAAACGATCGTCGCCCGTCCTCAACGCGCCCTCCGGGCGTCCAGCCAGGCGAAGGAAGACATCCTCAGCCGGCGCCAGTCGCTCCGTCAGCCTGCCCTCGATCCTTGCTATGTCCCGGCGCAGGGACGCAACGACATCCCGCGCCACGGCGTCTTTAGCCATGGAGCCTGAAATCCCGGACTTTCGCCCTTATGTTCCTGTTATGTTCTTATCGATTCCAGAGACCGCCAAAAGAGTCAAGCGAAGCGTAAAGGAAAATATTCCCGCTCCTTCCGGACGCGATCGGCCGCGCTCTCGCAAAGCAGACGGCAAGCCTCTATATGGCCCGGCAAAGGACAAAGCATGGACCGCATCTACCCAGCACGAACCTGGCGCGACCAGTTATCACCTTCCATGGACGAGATGGAGATGCTCGCCCTCGAAGCCTATGCCAACCTGCCCGAGGGATTCCGCACGCTGACGGGCGAGATCGTCATCCAGATGGCCGAATTCCCGACCGACGAGATCATGGACGATCTGGCGCTGGAGACGCCGTTCGACCTGCTCGGCCTGTTCGAGGGGCGGGGGCTGGCCGAGCGCTGGAACCCCGCCACCGGCGAAGGTCCCAACCGCGTCACGCTCTACCGTCGCGCCATTCTCGACTACTGGGCCGAGAACGAGGAGACGCTGGGTGACATCGTCACCCATGTGCTCATCCACGAGATCGGCCACCATTTCGGCCTGTCGGACGACGACATGGAAAAGATCGAGGAAAGCGTGGCGTAGCGCGCGTCACCAAGCCGGCGCGCGCCGCGGTTGCCGCTTGCGCCGCCTATTGCTCGCCGAGCTTCATCGCCGGATCGTAATCGCGGCCCTCGACATCCTTCACCACCGCCTGGCCGCAGCGCATCGACTGCGTCGCCGCGTCGAAGGCGTAGGTGGCCGAGCCGTAGAGGTGCCAGCCCGCGTTCAGGGCGGCCGTGACCTTGTGGCAGAAGGTCGAATCGTCGGGGCCGGTGAGAAAACGATAGAGCCTCATCGTCATCTTCCTCCTGATGAAAACTCGCGGCCGGCGCGCGCCAGCACGCGACGGGCCATGTCGAGATGCAGGCGCTCGACCATGCGCCCGTCGAGCGAGATCACGCCCCTGCCCTCGTTCCCGGGCAGCGCGAAGGCGGTCACGATCGCCTCGGCCTCGGCAATTTCGTCCCCGGAGGGCGAAAAGATCCGGTTGGCCGGCTCGATCTGGGAAGGATGGATCAGCGTCTTGCCGTCGAAACCCATGGCGCGGGCGGCCGCGCATTCGGCCGCGAAGCCTTCGGCATCCCGGAAATCATTCATGACGCCGTCGAGTGCGTCGAGCCCGCCGGCCCGGGCCGCCAGCACGATCTGCAGCAGCCAGGGAACGAGCCAGCGCCGATCGGACGTGGCGGCGATGCCGGTTTCCTTGACGAGATCGTTGGTGCCGGCGACGAGGCAGGCAAGGCGGGCGGCGCGGTCGCGGCCGAGTTCGGCGATCGCGCCGATGTTGAGCATGGCGCGCGGCGTTTCGATCATCGCCCAGACATGCAGTCGCCCCGCGGCATCGGCCTCGTCGAGCGCGTCGTCGAGGTCGAGCAGCTGGCGCGGCGTGTCGACCTTGGGCAAGAGGATGGCGCGTGGTCGGCAGGCGCGGGCAGCGTCGAGATCGGCCAGACCCCACTCGCTGGCCAGCGGATTGATGCGGATGACGAGATCCGGTCCCGTATCAGGCCGCGCCGAAAAGAAGCGGCGCATCGCCTCGCGGGCGCGGTCCTTGTCGTCAGGCGCGATGGCATCTTCCAGGTCGATGATGGCCGCGTCGCAATCGAGGGTCGCCAGCTTGGCGAGCGCCTTTTCGTTGACGGCCGGGACATAAAGGACGGAACGGCGACGGCGGGCCTTTCGGACAGGATCCATGCCGCCTTCATGCATGGCCGAGGGGCGACGTGCAAGCACCCCGAAATGCCGATGAAAGGCACTAGTGGAATGAATTTGACATTCGATACCCATTCGATGTCGACCTCGAGATCGAATGTCAAATTCGGAAATTCCACTAGGAATCCATGTAGTTGCTAGTGGTTCTGTGGTTTCCGACATTTGCCCTCGAGGCTGATACCAACGGGATGCAAATGTCGGAAACGAACCACTAGGGCATCGGCACGGTCTTGCGGGGAGCGCGAGAAGCTGGTTCGGTCGCGCCGATTCGAGGGAAGCGAGCATGGCAGGCCACGACATTGTCATCATCGGCGGCGCGATCGTCGGTGCGCCGATCGCCTATTTTCTGCGCGAGGAAGGCTTTTCCGGTTCGATTGCCATCGTCGAGCGCGATCCGTCCTTCGCGTACTCGGCGACAACGCTTTCATGCGCCTCGATCCGGCAGCAATTCTCGATCAGGGAAAACATCCGACTGTCGCGCTTCACGCTTGACCTGTTCCGAGGGCTGAAGGACAGGTTCGGGCCTGACGCCGATATCGGCTTTCGGGAGAAAGGCTATCTGATCCTGGCCTCCGACGAGGGCCGGCCCGTTCTGGAGGCGAACCATGCCGTGCAGGCCGCGGAAGGGGCGGATGTCGTGCTGGAAGACCGGGCCGCGCTCGAGGACCGGTTTGCCTGGCTCAATGGCGACGGCGTGGCGGCGGGCGCCTATGGGCGAAGCGGCGAGGGGTGGTTCGACGCGCATGCGCTGCTCTCCCTGTTCCGCAAGGCGCTGAAGGACAGAAGCATCGAGTGGATCAAAGGCGAGGCCGCCGGTCTCGAACGTCAAGGCGACCGGATTATCGCCGTCAGGCTGGCCGACGGCACCACGATCGGCGCCGGAACGGTCATCAACGCGGCCGGCCCGAACGCGGGCGCGGTCGCGGCGATGGCCGGGATCGCGCTGCCGGTCGAGCCGCGCAAGCGGTCGGTCTTCGTGTTCGAGGCGCGTGAACGGTTCGAGGACATGCCGCTGACCGTCGATCCCTCGGGCATCTATGTGCGACCCGAGGGCAGCGTCTTCATCTGCGGCGGCGCGGAAGAGGAAGCCGGCGAGACCGCGGCCGACCCGACCGATTTCGATCCGGACTGGCCGCTGTTCGAGGAGACGATCTGGCCGGTGCTGGCACACCGGATTCCCGCCTTCGAGGCGATCAAGCCGACACGGGCCTGGGCGGGGCACTATGACTTCAACACACTCGACCAGAACGCGGTGGTCGGCCCGCATCCCGATGTCGAGAACTTCATCTTCGCCAATGGCTTTTCCGGCCATGGCCTGCAGCAGGCGCCGGCCGTCGGCAAGGCGCTCGCCGAACTGATCGTGCATGGTGCCTATCGAAGCGTCGACTGCTCCGCCTTCGGCTACCGCCGCGTCCGCGAAGGCCGACCGTTCCGGGAACTGAACGTGATCTGAGATCTGGTCCGCCGGGCTATTCCTGACCGACCGTGACGACGATCTTGCCGGCCGCGCCGCGCGATGCCAGCGTCCTGAGCGCGTCGGGAGCCTTGGCGAGCGGGAAGCGCTCGTGGATATGCGGCCTGATGCCGCCCTTGCCGTAGAGTTCGAACAGGTCGGCGACGGCTTGGCGGTGGCCCTCCGGATCGCGCTCGACGGCCGAACCCCAGAAGACGCCGCGCACGTCACAGCCCTTCAGGAGCACCAGATTGAGCGGCAGTTTCGCGATCCCCGCCGGGAAGCCGACCACCAGATAGCGGCCCTCCCAGGCGATGGAACGCAGGGCGGGCTCGGTATAGTCGCCGCCGACCGGGTCATAGATCACGTCAGCACCATTCTTGCCGCAGATCTGCTTGAAGGCACCGGCCAGTTCCTTGCCCGCGGCGGCGTCGAGTGGCCCGCGCGGATAGACCACGCCATCATCGGCTCCGGCCTTCTTTGCGATCTCGAGCTTTTCAGCCGAGGACACGGCCGCGATAACGCGCGCGCCGGCCGCCTTGCCCAGCTCCACCGCGGCAAGGCCGACGCCGCCGGCCGCGCCCAGCACCAGTAATGTCTCGCCCGATTTCAGCTTCGCCCGGTCGGCCAGCGCATGATGCGAGGTACCGTAGGTCATGACGAAGGCCGCGGCTTCGTCGAAGGGCATGGCATCGGGAATGCGCATCGCCTTGGCCGCCGGCGCGACGACCTTGCCGGCCATACCACCCCAGCCCAGCATGGCGAGCACGCGTTCGCCGACGCGCGAAGCATCGACGCCCTCGCCAACCGCATCGATGATCCCCGATATTTCGGCGCCGGGCGAAAAGGGGCGCTCGGGCCGGAACTGGTACTTGTCCTCGATTATCAGCAGATCGGGGAAGTTGACGCCGATCGCCTCGACCGCGATGCGCACTTCGCCCTTGCCCGGCGACGGCTCGGCCACGTCTTCCAGAACAAGCATGTCCGGACCGCCGATCTCGCGGCTCAAAAGGGCTTTCATCGTCGCAATCCTCCTCGGTGTAACGGTGACCAGCCGCGGTGGTGAGTATGGTCTGATATTTGGACCCATGAGCAGCGCGATCGGGCCGGTCAAGTGCGGTTGTGCTTACACGCCGACCACCCGGATGAAAACCGGGCGGCGGCGCCGGCGCCGATCAGCTCTCCATCGCACCGATCCAGTCGATCCAGCGGCCGTGATAGTCGCAACGGGCGAGGCTGTGCGTCTCGCCTCCAGGCCACAGCGTGAGGGAGAGCGTGGCGAAAGGTTCGGAGATGAGGCCGGGTTCCATGCGCAGCCACGCAACGGGAGCCTCGGGAACGGCACCTTCGCCCGCCTCGGCCATCGCGGTCGTGATGGCGGCCTGTGTGGCCTGCGGCATGTATTGCCACATGATGGAATGGAACAGCACGAAGGCGGCTTCGGGCGGCCTGGCGGCGAGCGCGCCGCGCAGGAAGGCCGCGGCATCGCATTGCGCCAGTTCGATCCCTGCCGTTCTCGCCAGAGCGATCGCTCCTCGTGCGCGCTCCAGCCGGTCGTGCTGGTCGGGCCAGACATAGGAAAGCAGCCGCATCCGGGCCGCGTCGTCGTTCAGGTTAACCGGGGCGATATCGCAGCCGGCACGACCGACAATCTCCAGCGCGCCATCAAGTGGCGGCGCGGTTCCGTCGATGTCCGGTCGCAGCCGAACGGTTGAGTCGGCATCGCCCCACTCCGCGTCACCATAGCGATAGGAGAAGCGATCGAAGACGAGATTGAGCCCGGCGCTGGCCCCGATCTCGCAAAGCGCCAGTGGCCGACGGGTGCTTCGTGCGATCGCGAGGAAGCCCGGCAGCAGCATGGCCGAGCGGCCGACCTCGTTGGTCTGCGGTGGAGAATCAAGAAAATTCGCGATGAGCTCGTCATGCCGGCCGAGCGTCTGGCCGACGATGGCCGCCAGCGTGGTCGGGTCGGCAGGCGAGGGCGGATAGGCGCGGACGAGATCGGCGTCGCGGCCGGACAAGACGAGAAAGTGAAGCGCCCCGCACAATCTGAGCGCCAAGGCGTCCGGACCGGGTTCGCCCGGCCAGCCGGCGATTCTCTGGCCGGTCCTGGTCCGTTCGTCGAGCAGATCGGGCAACATCCGGCACAGGTTCGCGGTGAACGATGAACCCAGCCGCTCGCAACTTGCGGCCTGCTTGTGGAAATGCCGCGCGATCCGCTCAGGAACCATTCGCGGCCAGAACCTTCTCGATCGCCGGCATCAGTTCGGTTTTGACCGAATGTCGCGTGAACGGCCCGACATGCTTGTAGACGATGATGCCGTCCGGGCCGACGAGAAAGCTTTCGGGCACGCCGTAGACGCCCCAGTTGATCGTGTCGCGGCCCTGGCTGTCGACGCCGATCGCGTCGAACGGATTGCCGAGTTCGCCGAGGAACCGGCGGGCGTTCGCGGGCTGGTCCTTGTAGTTGAGACCGGCAATCACGATGCGATCGTCGCCGGAGAGTTCCATCAGCAATGGATGCTCGGCGCGGCAGGGCGCGCACCACGAGGCCCACACATTGACCAGCGTGACCTTGCCCGCGAAGTCGCTGGAATCGAGCGGCGGCAGGTCGACACCTTCCAGTTGCGGCAGGCTGGTCGCCGGCGCTTGTCTGCCGATCAGGGCCGAAGGGACTACCGAAGTGTCGCGGCCCGACAGGAGCTGCGTCAGAAAGACGGCGGCCAGGAGAAGAAAGAGGCCGAGCGGAACGAAGACGAGCCAGGGGCGTGGCTGGCGCGCGGGCTCGCTCGCACGGTTCGCGCTCACGCCGGGCTGCTCCCGGAGCGCCGGCGCATGCCACCGGCCTCGAGCTCGGCCAGTTCGCGCCGGCGCGCCCGGCCGTCCAGTACGATCCAGACTACCAGCAGCCCGACGATCAACGCCGACAGGCCATAGGCGGCCAGAACATAGGCTTCGTGGCTCATGATATGCCGCCTCCGGCCTTCCGCGCGGCAAGACGGCGCATGGTGATGACGCGCCGTCTCCAGATCTCGGCGCGCATCGCCATCAGGTGCAGCGTCAGGAACAGTAGAGTGAAACCGAGCGCCGAAACCAGCAGGGGCCACAACAGACTTGGATGGATCGTCGGCCCGTCGAGCCGCACGACCGAAGCCGGCTGGTGCAGCGTATTCCACCAGTCGACCGAGAACTTGATGATGGGGATGTTGACCAGTCCGACCAGCGTCACGATCGCGGCGGCGCGGGCCGAGCGCGACGGATCATCGAGGGCGCGCGTCAGCGCGATGATGCCCAGATAGATCAGGAACAGCACGAAAACCGACGTCAGCCGTGCGTCCCATACCCACCATGCGCCCCACATCGGCTTGCCCCAGATCGAGCCGGTGATCAGGGCGAGCAGGGTGAAGATGGCGCCGACGGGCGCGGCCGCCTTGAGCGAGACGTCGGCCAGCGGATGGCGCCAGACCAGGGTACCGACCGCCGAGCAAGCCATCAACACGTAGCAGAACATGGCCAGCCAGGCGAAGGGCACGTGAATATACATGATGCGCACGGTGACGCCCTGCTGGTAGTCCTCGGGCGCTGCGAAGCCCATCCACAGACCGATCGCCATGACGGTCGCGGCAAGCGCGGCGGTCCACGGGATCAATGCGCCGGCAAGCGCGAGAAAGCGGGTCGGATTTGCCAGCTCGGTCAGGCGGCCCGGCTGTGCGGCGATGTCACTCATCCGGCGGATTTAGAATGTTTCCAATGCGGCCGCAATTGGACGATCTGGCGCAGAGCTTCCCGATCGTATCGTCAATCCGTGCCCGACCTCAGTGCCGCCGCGGCCGCGACCGGCCCGAGCACCGCGAAAAACAGCGTCAGCGCGATGAGGATCAGGAAGGGCGGCATGAAGGGCTGCGGGTCGCCGATGGCGCCGTCGACGGCCGAAACGCCGAAGATCAGCACCGGGATCACCAGCGGCAGGACCAGGATCGAAACCAGCACGCCACCACGCGGCAAGGCGACCGCGACGGCCGCGCCAGTCGCGCCGACGAAGGCGATCGCGGGGGTGCCGACCAGCAGCGTCAGCGTCGTGACCCCGACTGCGGTCGCGTCCATGTTCATCATCAGGCCAAGCAAGGGTGTGGCGACGATGAGCGGCAGAGCGGTCGTCGTCCAGTGGGCAAGGCATTTGACAAGAATCGACAGGGCCAGCATCCGACGCTCGTCCGCCATGACGATGAGATCGAGCGAGCCATCGTCGCGGTCGCCCTGGAAGAGGCGGTCGAGGCCGAGCAACGAAGAAAACAAGGCCCCTATCCACAGGATCGCGGGACCGATCCGGGCAAGAAGGTTCAAGTCAGGTCCAACCCCGAACGGGATAACGGCCACGAGCGCCAGGAAGAACAGGACGCCGGTAACGGCTCCGCCGCCGGCGCGCAGGCCGAGGCGAATGTCGCGCAGGTAGAGAGCCAGCACCTATCCGGCCCCATGTGGAGAGGGCACGGGTCCCAGTTCCAGTTGGGCCGCCTCCCGGAGGCCGAGATCGACATGCGTTGCCGCGACCACGATGCCGCCGTCCCCGAGATGGGCGTTGACCAAGGCCGAGAACATGCGTGCGGATCGCGCGTCGAGGCCCGAGGTCGGCTCGTCGAGAAGCCAGAGCGGACGATAGGAAACCAGCATGCGCGCGATCGCGCCGCGCCGCCGCTGCCCTGTCGACAGGTAGCCGAAGGGCAGATGGCCGATCCCGGCCAGACCGACCTCGTCGAGTGCCTCGTCGACGGTCAAATGTTGCTCGCCGAGAAAGTCGCGCCAGTAGCCGAGATTCTCGCCCACCGTAAGCGCGGGTTTCATCGCGTTCTCATGGCCAAGATAGTGGCTTGCCGCAGCCACGTCCGGCCATGTCTCGCCGCCGCCTTCGAGCCGGACCGCGCCAGAGGCCGGATGCAGCAGGCCCGCGACGATCCTGAGGAGCGTGGATTTTCCCGCGCCGTTCTCGCCGATGACGACGAGCGCGCCAGTCTCCTCCAGCGAAAAGGAGATACCCGAAAACACCGGTTCGCCGCCGCGTTCGCCAGCAAGATTTTCGGCGATCAGCCGCATCAAGCGCTCCGTGACCCGCCCCCTGCGGGGCCCGTTTTGCGATGCGGCGGATTTGCCCCACGTCGCACTGGAATCCTGTTTAGAAAGTCTCTAAGAGAACGGCAACCACGCCAGCGGTCGGCGTGATTGCATCATTTGCGCCGAACCCAGCGCGCCCGCCGCCTTGAACGGACGGATCGCGAGGAACGGACAGCGGAAATGACCGTACCCGCAACCTTTGCGTGTGATTCACATGCCACTGGCGTCCGTTCCCTCATCGGCAAACGACAGATAGGGATCGCCGTGTCACATTCGCTCGACAGTTTCAAATGCCGCAAGACCCTTTCCGCTGGCGGCAAGACCTACAGCTATTTCGACCTGAAGGCGGCCGAGGAGAACGGCCTTGAGGGCGTGTCGCGCCTGCCCTTCTCGATGAAGGTGCTGCTGGAGAACCTGCTGCGCAACGAGGACGGCCGGTCCGTCACCAAGGAATCGATTCAGGCCGTCGCCGACTGGCTGAACGACAAGGGTGCCGCCGGTGTCGAGATCGCCTACCGCCCCGCTCGCGTGCTGATGCAGGATTTCACCGGCGTGCCGGCCGTGGTGGACCTGGCCGCCATGCGCGACGGCATCAAGGCGCTCGGCGGCGATCCCGAGAAGATCAATCCGCTGGTTCCGGTCGATCTGGTCATCGACCATTCGGTCATCGTTGACGAGTTCGGCACACCGATGGCGTTCGCCCGCAATGTCGAGCTTGAATACAAGCGCAACGAGGAGCGCTACAAGTTCCTGAAATGGGGCCAGCAGGCCTTCGAGAACTTCCGCGTGGTGCCGCCCGGCACCGGCATATGTCATCAGGTCAATCTCGAATATCTCGGTCAGGTCGTGTGGACGAAGGACGAGGATGGCGAAACGGTCGCCTATCCCGACACCTGCGTGGGCACCGATTCGCATACCACCATGATCAATGGCCTCGGCGTGCTGGGCTGGGGCGTGGGCGGTATCGAGGCGGAGGCGGCCATGCTTGGCCAGCCCGTGTCGATGCTGCTGCCGGAGGTGATCGGCTTCAGGCTGAACGGCAGGCTGAAGGAAGGGGTCACCGCCACGGACCTGGTGCTCACGGTCACCCAGATGCTCAGGAAGAAGGGCGTGGTGGGCAAGTTCGTGGAATTCTATGGCGACGGCCTTTCCTCGATGACGCTGGCCGATCGCGCCACGATCGGCAACATGGCGCCCGAATATGGCGCGACCTGCGGCTTCTTCCCCGTCGATGGTGAGACGGTACGCTACATGACGACGTCAGGACGCTCGGAAGAGCGTCTGGCTCTGGTCGAAGCCTATTGCAAGGCACAGGGCATGTGGCGCGAGGACGGTGTGGCCGACCCCGTCTTCACCGATACGCTGGAACTCGATCTCGGCGACGTCGTGCCCTCCATGGCCGGTCCGAAGCGCCCGGAAGGACGTGTCGCGCTGGGCGACATCGCCTCGAATTTCGAGAAGGCGCTGGAGACGGAATATCGCAAGTCGGGCGATCTGGAGCGACGCTTCCAGGTCGAGGGCGAGGATTACGATCTCGGCCATGGCGACGTGGTGATCGCCGCCATCACGTCCTGCACCAACACGTCCAATCCCTCGGTGCTGATCGGTGCGGGGCTTCTGGCCCGCAATGCCAACCGGCTCGGCCTCAAGCAGAAACCCTGGGTCAAGACTTCGCTGGCGCCCGGCTCGCAGGTCGTTGCCGAATATCTCGAGAAATCGGGTCTGCAGAAGGAACTCGACCAGATCGGCTTCAATCTGGTCGGTTTCGGTTGCACCACCTGCATCGGCAATTCCGGCCCCCTCTCGCAGCCGATCTCGAAGACCATCAACGACAAGGACCTGATCGCGGCATCGGTGCTTTCCGGCAACCGCAATTTCGAGGGCCGCGTGTCGCCCGACGCACAGGCGAACTATCTCGCCTCGCCGCCGCTGGTGGTGGCCTATGCGCTGGCCGGATCGGTCAAGATCGACCTGACGACCGAACCGCTCGGCGAAGACAAGGACGGCAATCCCGTCTTCCTGAAAGACATCTGGCCCTCCACGCGGGAAATCCAGGAGTTCATAGAAAAGCATGTCACGCGTGAGCTGTTTGCCTCGAAATATGCCGACGTCTTCAAGGGCGACGAGAACTGGCAGACCGTGAAGGCACCCTCCGGCAAGACCTATGCCTGGGACGATTCATCGACCTATGTGCAGAACCCGCCCTATTTCGCCGGCATGGAACGCAAGCCGGGCGCGGTCGGCTCCATCAAGGGCGCGCGCATTCTGGGCCTGTTCGGCGACAAGATCACGACCGACCACATATCCCCGGCCGGCTCGATCAAGGCGGCGTCGCCGGCCGGCGAATATCTTACCGAGAATGGTGTCGGCGTGGCCGACTTCAACCAGTACGGCACGCGGCGCGGCAACCACGAGGTGATGATGCGCGGCACCTTCGCCAATATCCGCATCCGAAACCACATGCTGGGCGAGAACGGGCGCGAGGGCGGCTACACGATCCACTATCCGTCGAAGGACGAGCTTTCGATCTATGATGCCGCGATGCGCTACAAGGAAGAGGGCGTCCCGCTGGTCATCTTCGCCGGCGTGGAATACGGCAACGGCTCGTCGCGCGACTGGGCGGCGAAAGGCACCAATCTGCTCGGCGTGCGCGCCGTCATCGCCCAGTCATTCGAGCGCATCCACCGCTCCAACCTGGTCGGTATGGGCGTGGTCCCGTTCACGCTGGAGGAAGGCACGTCGTGGGCCTCGCTCGGGCTCAAGGGCGACGAGACCGTGACGATCGAGGGGCTGGAGTCGATCAAGCCACGACGGAAGATGGTCGCCAAGGTGACCTATGCCGACGGTTCGGAGAAGGACGTTCCCATCCTGTGCCGAATCGATACGCTGGACGAACTCGACTATTTCAGGAATGGCGGGATCCTTCACTACGTGCTGCGTGATCTGGCGGCATAGACCGCACCGACGGCCTGTTGTGGGCCGCGAACCAAACGGCGGCTCGAAAGAGCCGCCGTTTCGCTTTTAGCAGCCTGCCCGATCCGTCAATCCGCAGGCGCGGGCTCGGTTTCATCCTCGGCCGGCGCCGTATCGTCCGCCGGGGCCGCATCGTCGGCCGGAGCCTCGTCTGCCGGTGCGGTGTCATCGGCGGGGGCTGCGTCGGTCGCCGGAGCGGGTTCGGTGACCGCAGGCTGATCCGTCAAGACGGCGTCCTCGGTTTCAGGTGCCCAGACGAAATAGGCGATGATCGCCAGAACCACGATCGCGATGATCGCGACCAGCCCCGCGCCGCCCCCGCTGCGGACCACAGTGGTTCTATGGGTGGTGGTGTGCGGGGGAAGTCTCTCGTTTGCGGGATCGGTCGCAGTCGGATCCGGATTGCGTGGGTCGTTGTTGACCATACCACTGCCCTCCTGGCGGGTTCGGTGCAGCGGAAACGCTTCGGACAGGCTTTGGTTTCATTGGCGCCAACAGGAAAAGGCCGGCCTCGATACCAGGCCAGCCTTTCCCACTGCCAATCCGTGCAGCTCGAAGACCGGTTCTACCCGTCCTTCTCGATTTTGACGGACCCTGTGGTCGTTGTGTCGGTGGCCGGCTGAGAAGTCTGCGTCGAGGCGGTCGTCATATCCTTCGAGGCGCTGTCCATCTTGTCGGCGCACATTGCAAAGGCCGAGGACGCGGAGAAGGCGAGCGCGGCGGCGGCGATCAGGGCTTTCATGATACGTCTCCTTTCGGTTCCCGCAAAGAGACTAGCGGAAGCTGACGTAGCGGCAAATCACGATTGCCGTGAACAGGCATGCCAACCGCATTCCATGCCCTGCGTACGATTTCGAATTCGACAGGCTGGTCAGCCGCCTTCCGTCATGTATGATACAGGCTGTATACAGCTAGGCGAGACAGCGGAGGAAACAATGGTCTCAACATCCCTGGAAGACATGCTGAAGGCGAGCGGCAACGCGGTCGACCACCTGCGCAACTCGAAAATCGGCATGTATGTATACCCGGTCGTGACACCGGAGTTCTCCAACTGGCGCGACGAGCAGCGCGCCTGGCGCGAATCGGCGGTGCTGTTCGACCAGTCGCATCACATGGACGAACTGTTCGTGGAGGGGCCGCAGGCCGAGGAGTTCCTTGCCTATCACGGCATCAACTCCTTCTCGAACTTCGACCTCAATCGCGCCAAGCACTTCGTGCCGGTGACGCCGAACGGTCACGTGATCGGCGATCACATCATCTTTCGCGAAAGGCAGGACAAGTTCATCCTCGTCGGCCGCGCACCAACCTCGAACTGGCTGCAGTTCTGCGCCGCCTGGGGCAAATGGAACGTGCGCATCAAGCATGATCCGCGTTCGCCCTCCCGGCCGGAGGGCGAACGGGTCATGCGCACTCACTACCGCTACCAGATCCAGGGACCCGAGGCGCCGAAAATCTTCGAGAAGCTGAACCGCGGACCGATTCCCGACATCAAGTTCTTTCACACGGACTGGATCAACATCGGATCGAGGAAGGTCCGCGCGCTGCGCCACGGAATGTCCGGCGCGCCGGGCCTGGAGATCTGGGGACCCTACGAGGACAAGAGTTATATCCTGTCCTGTCTTCTCGAGGCGGCGAAGGAGGCCGGCGTCGATCTGGTGCGCTGCGGCAGCCGGGCCTATTCGACCAATACGCTGGAGTCGGGCTGGATACCCTCGCCGCTGCCCGGAATCTATACCGGCGACGGCATGCTGGCCGACTATCGCCAGTGGCTCGGAGCCGATTCCTACGAGGCGACGGGCGCGATCGGCGGCTCCTACGTGTCGGACAACATCGAGGACTATTACGTCAATCCGTTCGAGCTCGGCTATGATTTCTATATCGGCTGGAAGAAGGACGACTTCATCGGCAAGGCGGCGCTTCAGGAGATGAAGGGTCGGAAGAACCGCAAGAAGGTGACTTTCGAGTGGAACCGGGAGGATGTTCTCAAGGTCATCGCCTCGGCCTTCGAGGACGGCACACATTACAAGTGGATCGACTTCCCGCAGCCGAACTACGCGTCGACCAGCGCCGATATGGTGATGAAGGATGGCACGATGGTCGGCATGTCGATGTTCAACGGTTACTCCTACAATGAGCGTTGCCTGCTTTCGCTCGGCGTGGTCGAGCCCGAGATCCAGGAAGGCGACGTACTGGTGCTGAAATGGGGCGAGCCCGAGCAGACGGCCAAGACCTCGACCGAAAAGCACAAGCAGGCCGAGATCAGGGTACGCGTCTCGCCAACGCCTTATTCGCGCATGGCCCGCGAGAGCTACGCCGACAGCTGGCGCACGCGCGGTAGCTGATCCAGGGGCGGCCGCGGCCAAACGGGCGCGGCCGCCTCTTCCCGGAGGTGACGAATGCGGATCGCTTTCATCGGTTTCGGCGAAGCGGCACGGGCTTTTGCCGACACGCTGCGCGGGCAAGGCTGCACCTTCCGGGCCTACGACATCCTGACCGAGAGGGGAGCCGACGCCACACTGCGCGAAGCGGCAGTCCGCGCGGGCGTGGCCGTTGCGTCATCGCCGGCGGAGGCCATCGAGGCGGCGGACTGGGTGATTTCGGCGGTGACGGCCGCCGACAGTCTCGACGCCGCACGCTCGGCGGCGCCGGCGCTGCGCCGAGGGCAGGTCTTCGTCGACATCAATTCGGTTTCGGCCGGCCGCAAGAAGCAAACTGCCGCGATCGTTGAGCCAAGCGGCGCTGCCTATCTCGATATGGCCGTCATGGCGCCGGTCCACCCGCGAGGCCACAGAACGCCGGTACTGGTCGCCGGACCGGAATGCGCAGCCATCGAGCCCAAGCTGAAGGCGCTCGGCTTCGACTACACCGTCCTCGGCGAGGAGACCGGTGCGGCGACGTCCGTCAAGATGCTGCGCAGCCTGTTCGTGAAGGGTCTCGAGGCCGTTACCGTCCAGACGCTTCTGGCGGCCAGGGCAGCAGGTCGATTCGACGAGGTCTATGCCTCGCTGTCGAATTCCTATCCGCAGCTCGGCTGGCCGGATTTCGCCCTCTACCAGCTCGACCGGGTTGCCACGCACGGCGTCAGGCGTGCCGCCGAGATGCGCGAGTCGGCCGCGACCATGGCCGAACTCGGCCTCGAGACGGGGCGCGGACTCGCGGAAGCGATCGCGGAACTGCAGCAAACGATTGGTGAGATCGGATGGCGCGACGCCCGTCCGCGGGAGCCTGCCGAGGCCTTTGCGGACATGGCGCGCCGCCTCACGCACCGATCCCTCTGACGGGGTTGTAGAGAAATCTTATGACGCGGTCGGCCGATTGGATTGGCCGTCTCCGCTGGACGCCGATAACGAAAAGGGTGAAACTGCCGCGATCCGTCGCGACAGGTTTCTCAGGGAGGAATACATGACACGCCTAACGGGTATCATCGGCAAGGGGATTGCCGCCCTTGCACTCGGCGCCACCTTCACCATCGCCGCCGCCGCGCAGGAAACTGTGAAGATCGGGGTCATCCTGCCCTATTCCGGGCCGTTTGCCGACGCCGCCAACCAGCTTCAGGCGGGCATCGATCTCTATATCGCCAAGCATGGCGACGAAGTCGCCGGCAAGAAGATCGAAATAGTCAAGAAGGACACGGGCGGCCCCGCCGCCGACGTCGCGCAGCGCGTGGCGCAGGAACTGGTCGTGCGCGACGGCGTCGACATCCTCGCCGGTTTCGCGTTGACGCCCGAGGCGCTGGGCGCGGCGCCGGTCGCCGACGAGGCGCAGAAGCTGATGGTGGTGATGAATGCCGCCACCTCGATCGTCACCGAGCAGTCGCCCTATATCGTGCGCACTTCGCTGACGATCCCGCAAGTCGAGTATCCTTTCGGCAAATGGGCATACGAGCAGGGCATCAGACAGGCTTACACGCTGGTGGCGGATTACGGCCCGGGTCACGACGCGGAAAAGTGGTTCTCGCAGGGCTTTACCGAGGCGGGCGGCACCATTCTGGGCTCCGATCGCACGCCGGTCGCCAATCCTGATTTCTCCGCTTTCGTGCAGCGCGTGAAGGACTCCAACCCCGAAGCCGTCTTCATCTTCGTCCCCGGAGGCGCGCAGCCGGCTGCGATCGGCAAGGCGCTGGTCGACCGCGGTCTTGCCCCGCCCGATACCAGGATCCTCGCTCAGGGCGAACTGACCAATCCAGAGGCGCTCGAGAGCATGGGCGACACGGCCGAAGGCATCATCACCACCTTCCACTACACGCTGGAGCGCGATGACCCGCTCAACACCGAATATGTGGAAGCCTACCGCGAAGCCAATGGCGGACGGGCGCCCGACCTGTTTTCGATTGGCGGCTACGACGGCATGCACCTTATCTACGAGGCGCTGAAGGAGACCGAAGGCGATGCCTCCGGCGATGCGCTCGTCGAGGCAGCCAAAGGCATGTGGTGGGACAGCCCGCGCGGGCCGATATCGATCGATCCCGAGACCCGCGACGTGGTCCAGACGGTCTATATCCGCGAGGTCCAGGAGGTCGATGGGGAATTGCAGAACGTGATCATACATGAGATTCCCGACGTGAAGGATCCGGTGCACGGCGCCAAGTGAGGTCAGCCGCACCCACGAGTTCACGGATGCGGCCGTGCTGAGCAACATCGCAATCGTCCTGTTCGACGGCTTCGCGTTCGGGATGCTCCTGTTCGTGCTGTCGGTCGGGCTGTCCGTGACGCTGGGACTGATGAACTTCATCAACCTTGCGCATGGCGCCTTCGGCATGCTCGGGGGCTATGTCACCGTGTTGGCGATGCGCCAGTTCGGCCTGCCCTTCCTGTTGGCCTTGCCGGCCGCCTTCCTGGCGGCCGCGCTTGTCAGCATCCTGGTGGAAAGAACGCTGTTTCGCCGGCTCTACAACGCAGGCGAGCTGAATCAGGTTCTGTTCACGATCGGCATGGTCTTCGTCGCGGCCGCCGCCGCGACCTGGTTCTTCGGCACGGTCCAGCAGCCGATCGTGCTGCCGCGCTGGCTGCGCGGCTCGGTGGAAGTCTTCGGGCTCAGGCTCGGCGTCTATCGTATCTTCATCATCGCCATGGCGTTGGCGATCACCGCCGTTTTGGTCTTCGGGCTGGAACGCACGCGGCTAGGTGCCCAGATCCGCGCCGCCGTCGACAACCAACGCGTGGCGCGGGGGCTCGGGCTCGACGTGGAGAAGATATTCGGCATCACCTTCGCCCTTGGCAGCGGGCTCGCCGGACTTGGCGGAGCGCTGGCGATCGAGATTGTCGGCCTCGATCCCTCCTTCGGCTTCCACTACCTGGTCTACGTCCTGATCGTGGTCTCCGTCGGCGGGCTCGGCTCCATCACCGGCTCCTTCGTCGGGGCCGCCCTGCTGGGGATCGGCGACGTGGCGGGCAAGTACTTCGTGCCGGAGATCGGCTCCTTCCTGATCTATCTCATACTGGTGGCGATCCTGCTGGTGCGGCCGCTCGGCCTGTTCGGACGACGCTGATGGCGGCGACCGATGCAGCCAAGACAATCGATCCCCATGCCTGGCTCGCAGCGCGCAGCCGCTGGTCGGTCTTCGAAATAGCCTTCTGGCTGGCTACGCTGCTGCCCTTCTTTCTCTTTCCGACCTATCTGACGCTGGCGAGCCAGGTCGCGATCGCGGCGCTGTTCGCGCTCTCGGTCGACCTGATCCTCGGCTATGCCGGCATCGTCACGCTTGGTCACGCGATGTTCTTCGGGATCGGCGCCTATACCGCCGGGATCCTGAGCGCGCGGTTCGGCTGGAACGACCCCGTCTCGGGGTTGCTGATCGCCGGAGCCTTCGCCGGAGCCATCGGCTTCATCGCGAGCTATCTGATCGTGCGGGTCCAGCATCTGGCGCTTATCATGGTCACGCTGGGGCTGGGCTTCCTCACCTACGAACTGGCCAATGCGATGGGGTGGTTGACCGGAGGCGCGGATGGTCTGCGTGGAGTGCGGACAGGAGAAATTTTCGGCTTTTTCCGTTTCGATCTATGGGGCTATGTCGGCTATTCCTATGCCCTGACCGTCCTTTTCCTGGCCTTTCTGTTCAGCCGCAGGCTGGTCAATTCCTCATTTGGACTCGCGCTGCGCGGCGTGCGCGAAAACGTCAGGCGCATGCCGGCGATCGGGTCCGAATACCGGTGGCACCTGCGCGTCATCTACACGATCTCGGCGGCCATGGCGGGACTTGCGGGTGCGGTGCTGACGCAGACCACCAACACTGTCGGGCTGAACACGCTGAGTTTCGAACGGTCGGCTGACGTCGTTGTCATGCTGATCCTCGGCGGCACCGGCAGACTCTACGGCGCGATCGTCGGCGCCATCATCTTCATGGTCGCGCGAGACCAGCTCGCCGGAATCAATCCGCAATATTGGTACTTCTGGATTGGCCTGCTCCTGATGGTGGTCGTCCTGTTCATGCCGAACGGCATACTGGGCTTTTTGACCCGGCTGGCTGGAAGGCGGGACTGATGGCCGATCCTGCCTCGCCGATGCTCCAAACCGAAGGCATCCGCAAGAATTTCGGAGCGCTCGAGGTTGCTCGGGATGTGTCGATCTCGCTGCCGCGCGGCTGCCGCCACGCGCTGATCGGGCCGAACGGCGCCGGCAAGACCACTCTCATCAATCTCATCACCGGCCAGCTCACGGCCGATGCCGGCCGCATCCTGCTGGACGGGGAGGACATCACCGGCCGCTCGGCGGCGGAGCGGGTCACGAAAGGCCTCGCGCGGACCTTTCAGATCAATACGCTGTTTCCGGACCTGACGCCGATCGAGGCGGTGACGCTGGCCGTCTGTGAGCGGGAGGGCACTGCCGGCAGGTTCTGGCGCGACCTGTCGGCGCATGGCGAGACGGTCGACGAGAGCTTCGATATCCTCAAACGCCTGGGCCTCGCCGATGTCGCGACGCGCGCCACCCGCACGCTCGCCTACGGCCAGCAGCGTCTTCTGGAAATCGCGCTGGCGCTGGCGACACGGCCGAAGGTCCTTCTGCTCGACGAGCCGGCCGCCGGTGTGCCGAAGACAGAAAGCGCGGCGCTGTTCGGCGTGATCGAGGCGTTGCCCGAAGACATTTCCGTGCTGTTCATCGAGCACGATATGAGCATCGTGTTCCGCTTCGCTGCCAGCATCATCGTGCTGGTCGGCGGCGGTGTCCTGGTGCAGGCCGATCCCGAAACGATCAGGACCGATCAGCGCGTTCGCGACGTATATCTTGGGCAAGCGAACCATGGCTGAAGCGCTGCTCGAACTGAGGGACGTCACCGCCGGCTACGGGCAAGGCATCGTGCTCGACGGTGTCTCGCTCGCCGTCGAGAAGGGAGGCAGCCTGGCACTGCTCGGCCGCAACGGGGTGGGCAAGACAACGCTGATCCTTGCCGCCATGGGCTATCTGCCGCTTGTTCGGGGCCAGGTCCTGTTTCGTGGCGAGGACATTTCGCGATACAAGCCCCACAGACGCGCCCGGCTCGGCCTTGGCTGGGTTCCGCAGGAACGCGACGTGTTTCCCTCGCTGTCGGTTGAGGAGAACCTGACCGTGGCCGCGCGCCAGGGGCGCTGGGATCTTGAGGCGATCTACGAGCTTTTCCCGCGCCTGAAGGAGCGCAGTGCCAACATGGGCAATCAGCTGTCGGGCGGCGAACAGCAGATGCTCACCATCGGCCGCACGCTGATGACCAATCCCGAACTGTTGCTGCTCGACGAGCCGCTGGAAGGCCTTGCGCCGATCATCGTGGAGGAGTTGAGCGCCGCGATCCGGCGCATGACCGAGGAAGAGGGCATGACGCTGGTGCTCGTCGAACAACACGCCGACGTCGCGCTGCGGTTGACGGTGGATGCCGTCGTCATCGAGCGCGGTGCCATCGCGCATAGTGCAAGGTCCGCCGATTTGCTGGAAGACCACGCCACGCTCGACCGGTTCGTCGGCATGAATCTCCACGATCAGGTCTAGCAAGGGAAGGGCCGCGCCATGAACGAACCCTGTTTCGATGTCGCGCATCTTGGCCATGTCGAGCTTTTGACCAACAGGTTCCGCGAGAGCCTGGATTTCTTCGTCAATGTCTATGGGCTCACCGAAAGCGGGCGCGAAGGCAATTCGGTCTATCTGCGCGCCTGGGATGATTATGAGTTTCATTCCCTCAAGCTGACTGCCTCCGACACGACCGGCATGGCCCATTGCGCGTACCGCACCTCGTCGGAAGCGGCGCTCCAACGGCGTGTGAAGGTGATAGAGGAGATGGGGCTGGGCATCGGCTGGACCGACGGCGATCTCGGCCACGGTCCCTCCTACCGCTTCAACAGTCCCGACGGACACGTGTTCGAACTCTATTGGGAGACCAGGAAGTTCGACGCGCCCGGCGAGGAGAAGCCGGCGCTCAAGAACATAGCCCAGCGCTATCACGGGCGCGGGGCCGCGCCGCGCCGCATCGACCATTTCAACCTGCTTGCGACCGACGTCTCGAAGATCCGCGATTTCATGGTGACGGCGCTGGGCAGTCGCGTGACCGAGATGATCCAGCTCGACAACGGCCGCATCGGCGGCTGCTGGTTCACGGTCAACAACAAGGGCTATGACATGGCCTGCACGGAGGACCATTCCGGCGCCAGCGGACGGTTCCATCACCTGACCTACGCGGCTGATCATCGCGACGACATATTGAGGGCCGCCGATATCTTTCTGGAGAACGGCGTCTTCATCGAGACCGGCCCGCACAAACATGCGATCCAGGGCACCTTCTTTCTCTATGTCTACGAGCCGGCAGGCAACCGTATCGAAATCGCCAATGCCGGCGCACGGTTGATTCTCGATCCGGACTGGAAGCCGATCGTGTGGACCGAGGCCGACCGCAAGAAGGGCCAGGCCTGGGGCCTGAAGACGATCGAAAGCTTCCACACGCACGGCACGCCCCCGGTCGATCCGCGCAACGGCTGACATCCCTTCATCGGATTGCGTGTCAGGCCTGACGTCGCTCCGGCCGTTCGACAAATGAACGCATCGGCTAGACAGTCGTATATCCTCCTTGTACAACTGTCTAAAGCACCGGGAGGAATTGCGCGCCTTGAACGAGCCCCTTGTCAGGACGCAAGCGACGAATGACGTTCGCACCGCCATTCTGGAGGCCGCGGAGCGATTGTTCGCGGCCCGTGGATTCGGCGCTGTCGCGCTGCGGGAGATCGCGCGAGAAGCCAAGGTCAATGTCGGCAGCGTGACCTATCATTTCGGTCACAAACTCGGACTGCTCGAGGCGATCTACGCGCGCCATACCCGGCCGATGAACGCGCGGCGTCTCGAACTTCTTGGTGAGGCCAGGCGCATCGAGGACCCCGACCTGCGCCTGATGGCGATCCTGCGCGCCTATCTCCTGCCAGCCTTCGCCTCGCAGGACGATCTCAGCGGCAGCGGCGTCCGCTTCACCCGGTTGAGGGCGGTGCTGTCGGCCGAGGGCGATCCAGGCGCGCGCGAGATCATCGCCAGTGCCTTCGACGCGACCACGCGGCAGTTCATCGACGCCTTCGCGGGCTGCCTGCCGGGCGCGAGCCGCGAGGACATCGTCTGGCGCAGCCAGTTCCTGCTCGGCTCGCTCTATTACACGCTGATCAATCCCGAACGCATCCAGCGCCTCTCCGATGGCGCGATCGATCCGTTCGATCAGGAAAAGGCGATCGGACACATCGTCGGCGCCACCTTCGCGAGCCTCAAGTCCCTCGCACATCCGCCCGCGAACCAGTGAACCACCGAAAAGCAATCAGCAAAGGGAGGAAACCATGAGACTGTCGCTGACTTTTGCATCACTCGCCGTCGGCTGCGCGATCGCGCTGTCGCCGGCCACCGCCGCGGAACGCATCTCGATCGGCACCGGCGGAACCGGCGGCCTGTTCTATGTGATCGGCGCCGGCATGGCCGATCTGCTCAACAAGCACATGGCTGACACCACCGCGAGGGCTGAGGTCACCGGCGCTTCCGTGGAAAACATCCGCCGCGTCTCCGCTGACCAGATGACCTTCGGTTTCTCGTCCTCGTCGACACTTTACGAAGCGAAGAACGGCCAGGGACCGTTCGACGGCGACGCCCAGCCGGTGGCCGCGATGGCTTATCTCTATCCCGCGATCCTGCAGATCGCGACCATCGCGGATACCGGTATCACGTCCATGGAAGACCTGGCGGGCAAGCGCATCAATCTCGGACCTCCCGGAAGCAATTCCGCGGTCCTGGCCCAGCGGCTTCTCGAGGCCTATGGCGTGTTCGACGCGGGCAAATCCCAGTTCCTGTCCTATACGGAAGGCACCAACGCGCTGATGAACGGCACCGTGGACGCCACCGTCGTACTGGCCGGTGCGCCGACCGCGGCGCTCATAGACCTCGACGCGCAACGCGATATGGTGCTGCTTGGCATCGACGAGGCGAAGGTGGCAGAGCTCTTCGAGGAGTATCCGTTCTATCAGCCTTACGAGGTCAAAGCCGGAACCTATCCTGACCAGACGGAGGCGGTGATCGTGGTCAACGATCCGGCCACGATCTTCACCAGGGAGAGCGCGGACCAGGCTTTGATCAACACCATCACCAAGACCATCTTCGACAATCTCGCCGAACTGGGAGAGGTGCATCCGCAGGCCAAGGCGATCGCGGTCGAGACGGCGACGAAGACGCCGATCGATCTGCATCCCGGCGCCAAGGCATACTTCGACGGCGCGATGTAGCCGGACAGAACAGCGGACACCGGTCATGGTGAACGGGCTGAAGCTCAGTGCGCCATCCGCGCGCGGCGAGAGGGAAGTGGTCATCGTGTCGCTTCTCTTCGCCCTGCTCGCGGTCGCGGTGACCGCGCTGGTCGTCTACGGCGCCTATTTCGGCCTGATCACGGCCCTCATTCTGCGGTCGCTGTTCTTTTCCCTTGTTGCAGCCGGCGGCCTCCTTTTCGTCGGGCTCAACGCCGAGCGGAACTGGACCCGGTATCTCTGCTACGCGCTGGCGCTGGTGGCGCTGGTGCCGGGATTTCATCTTCGGCAGTCCTATATCGACATCGTCATGCGCGGCGCCATGGCGACCGAGCCGGATCTGTGGATCTTCGTCGGGCTGATGGCGGTGGTGCTGGTGCTGGTGCGCATGTCGCTCGGCTGGGCGCTGATCGTGCTCGTTGCTGCATCGCTCGCCTACGCCTGGTTCGGCGATCTGATCCCCGGCAAATATGGCCATGGGGGCTATGACCTCAGACGCCTGGCCTCCACGCTGATGCTGTCGACGGAGGGCGTATACGGCCTGCCGATGGGTGTCGCGGTCGAATACATCTTCCTCTTCGCGCTGCTCGGCGCGCTGCTGATGAAGATCGGCACGGGCGAGGTCTTCGTCGCCATCGCGCGGGGACTGACGGGCCGCGTCCAGGGTGGTCCGGGCCTGTCGGCAGCCTTGTCGAGCGCCATGCTCGGCACGATCAACGGCAGCGCGGTGGCCAATGTCGTGACCACCGGCACCTTCACCATCCCGCTGATGAAGCGCGTCGGCTATTCCCCAACGCTGGCCGGCGCCATCGAGGCCGCGGCCTCTTCCGCCGGGCAGATCCTGCCGCCTGTCATGGGTGCGGCTGCGTTCCTGATGGCCGAAATCATAGGCGTTCCCTACGCCCAGATCGCGCTCGCCGCATTGGTGCCGGGCCTGCTCTACGTGTTCGCGCTGATGATCGCGGTGCGGCTCGAGGCCGGCCGTCTGGGACTCGAGCGCGACCGCGACGCGGGGCTCGCCCTGCTCGCCGAGACACTGGTGAAGCGCGGCTATCTCCTGATCCCGCTGCTCGCTCTTATCGGCCTTCTCGTGGCGGGTTACACGCCGACCCGCGCGGCGGTGCTGTGCATCGTGTGCGGACTGCTCATCTCGCCGTTCAGCCGCCTGTCGCGCATCTCGCCTCTCGACCTGGTGGTGGTGTGCCGGGACACGCTCATTGCCACCATGCCGATCGTCGCGGCGGTAGCAGCGGCGGGAGCGGTCATCGGCGTGCTCAACCTCACCGGTCTCGGGCTGATGATGTCCGGCCTGATCGTCGACCTTGGCGGCCAGAACATCTGGCTCATCCTGATCCTGACTGCGCTCGCCTCCTTCGTGCTCGGCATGGGCCTGCCCACATCGGCCGCCTATCTGCTGCTGGCGGTTCTGGTCGCCCCGGCGCTGACCCGGCTCGGCGTGCCGGCCATCGTCGCCCACATGTTCATCTTCTATTACGGCCTGGCCTCCGCAATCACGCCGCCGGTTGCGCTGGCCGCCTATGCAGCCGCAAGCATCTCGGGCGCCGACGCCAACAGGACGGCGGTGGAATCGGTCCGGTTGGGCTTCGTGAAGCTGCTGGTGCCGTTCCTCTTCGTGACGATGCCGGGCTTGCTGATGATAGGATCGGGTTTCGAGATCGTGGTGTCCATCGCGCTCGCAACCATCGGCATTGGGGGTCTAACCGTCGCTTTCTCCGGCTGGGCGGGGCGTCCACTGGTGGCGACGGAGCGCTTGCTCCTCGCCGCCGCATCCTTGCTCACGCTGTGGCCGACTTCGGTGCTGGCGACAGACCCCGCCACGCTTGCCGCCCGGCTCGCCGGCATCGTCGTGATCTTCGCCATGATGTGGCTGGCGCTGTCGGCGGAACGCGACGCCGCTCCCAAACCCGATATCAGCAAGGCGAAATGATGCAGGCGGACTACCTTCCATACCACCCATCCCCAAAGACGCCCGACATCGAATTGCCGGCGAATGCCTGCGACGCGCATTGCCACGTATTCGGTCCGGCCGCGCGTTTCCCCTTCGCGTCCGAGCGCACCTACACGCCGGTCGACGCGCCGAAGGAGAAGCTGTTCGCGCTGCACCGCATGCTTGGGGTAGAGCGTGCGGTGCTGGTTCAGGCGAGCTGCCACGGCTTCGACAACAGTGCCATGCTGGACGGGATGGACGCGTCCGGCGGCAGCTATCGCGGTGTGTGCATGGTCAAGGCCGACGTCCCGGACGAGGAATTGCAAAGGCTTCACGATCACGGCGTGCGCGGCGCTCGGTTCAACTTCGTGGCCCATCTCGGCAAGGATGCCGACATTGACGCCGTGCGCCGGGTGGTCGACAGGATCGGCCCGCTCGGCTGGCATGCGGTCGTCCATTTCGACGCCGATCGGCTGGAGACGCTGGCGCCTGTATTGCAGAGCCTGCCGATTACGATGGTGATCGATCACATGGGGCGGGTGGATGCGAGCCAGGGCGTCGACCAGCCGGCTTTCCGCATGCTGATCGACCTGCTGGAGGACGAGCGCTTCTGGGTCAAGGTCTGCGGGTCGGAGCGCATCTCGCGCGCGGGACCACCCTTCGCCGATGCGGTCCCCTTCGCCCGCATGCTTATCGAGCGGTTTCCCGATCGGGTATTGTGGGGGACGGACTGGCCGCATCCCAATATCGGAAAGCATATGCCGGACGACGGCGCACTGGTCGATCTCCTGGAGAAGATGGCGCCCGACCAGCGGAAGCTCGAAAAACTACTCGTCGCGAACCCGACACGTCTCTACTGGCCCGAGACACTGACCTGAGCAGGGCGAGAGCACGAGGCACAGTCGCGAAAAAGGGAGCAGGAAGCGCATGACAAGGAAGACAGCGCTGGTCGTCAGCGCGCATTCGGCCGATTTCGTCTGGCGTGCGGGCGGCGCGATCGCGCTGCACGCGGAGCAGGGCGTCGACGTCACGGTGGTCTGCCTCAGCTATGGCGAGCGGGGCGAGAGCGCCAAGCTGTGGCGCCAGGAAGGCATGTCGCTGGAGAAGGTGAAAAATGAGCGACAGAAGGAGGCGGAAGCGGCCGCGAAAGCACTCGGCGTGGCCGATATCCAGTTCTGGAACCTCGGCGACTATCCGATCGAACTGACGCGGGACTCGCTGTTCCGGCTGGCCGATCTCTGCCGCAAGATCCATCCGGCTGTCATGCTGACGCACTCACGCGAGGACCCCTACAATCGCGACCATCCTCTGGTCAACCAGTTCGCGCAGGAGGCCCGCATTGTCGCCCAGGCGCATGGCCATAATCCGGGCGAGAAGGTGCTGGGCGCGCCGCCGGTGATGCTGTTCGAGCCGCACCAGCCGGAGCAGTGCCGCTGGATGCCGAACGTGCTGCTCGACATCACGCCGGTGTGGGAGAAGAAGCGCGCCGCTATCGAGTGCATGGCCGGGCAGGAGCATCTGTGGGAGTACTATACCCGCGTGGCGCTGCAGCGCGGCGCGCAGGCCGCCCGCAACTCCGACAAGAAGATCACCTATGGCGAGGCCTACGAAGCGGTCTTCCCGCATGTCGTGGAGACGCTGCTGCCGAGCGAGGGACGCAAATGAACGTCGTCGTGCAGAACGTCGAACGCGCTAACCCCGAGATCATCGCCGGACTGGCCGAATGCGGCGTGGCGACCGTGCATGAGGCGCAGGGCCGCAAGGGCCTGCTCGCTTCCTACATGCGCCCGATCTATGCCGACGCGCAGGTGGCGGCATCCGCCGTCACCATCTCGGCGCCGCCCGGCGACAACTGGATGGTGCATGTGGCGATCGAACAGGTGAAGGAGGGCGATATCCTCGTGCTGGCGCCGACCAGCCCATGCGAGGACGGCTATTTCGGCGACCTGCTGGCGACCTCGATGCTGGCGCGCGGGGGCAGAGGTCTCGTCATCGACGCCGGCGTGCGCGACGTGCGCGACCTGACGAAAATGGGCTTTCCGGTGTGGTCGAAGGCGGTATTCGCGCAGGGAACGGTGAAGGAGACGCTGGGCTCGGTCAACGTGCCGGTGGTCTGCGCAGGCGCGCTGGTCAATCCGGGCGACGTGGTCGTTGCCGACGATGACGGCGTTTGCGTGGTGCGGCGCGAGGAAGCGGAGGATGTGCTCAAGGCGGCGCGGAAGCGCCTGGAGAACGAGGAGGAGAAGCGCCAACGGCTGGCCGCCGGCGAACTCGGCCTCGACATCTACGGCATGCGCGAAAAGCTGAAGGAAAAGGGCCTGAAATATGTCTGACGGCGTGCGCTGCATGTGGATGCGCGGCGGCACGTCCAAGGGCGGGTATTTCCTGGCCGATGATTTGCCGGCCGACGCCGACGCGCGCGATGCTTTCCTGCTCCGGGCGATGGGATCGCCCGATCCGCGACAGATCGACGGCATGGGCGGTGCTGCGCCACTGACCTCCAAGGTGGCGCTGGTGCGCAAGTCGGCGCGGCCCGACGCCGATGTCGATTATCTGTTCCTGCAGGTCTTCGTCGACCGGCCGATTGTCACCGACCAGCAGAACTGCGGCAATATTCTTGCGGGCGTGGGGCCGTTCGCGATCGAGCGTGGGCTCGTCGAGGCGAGGGACGCTGAGACGCCGGTGGCCATCTATATGGAGAATACCGGCCAGATCGCGGTGGCGACCGTGTCGACGCCAGGCGGTCAGGTGGTCTACCACGGCGAGGCCCGCATAGACGGTGTTCCCGGCACGGCGGCGGCGGTTCCGATCGCATTTTGCGACACGGCGGGCTCAACCTGTGGCGCATTGCTGCCGACGGGAAGTGCCGTCGACAGGGTCGCCGGGATCGAGGCGACACTGATCGACAACGGAATGCCCTGCGTCGTGATCGCGGCGTCTGATCTGGGCTTGACGGGCCAGGAGGACCCGGCCGATCTCAACACGAACGAGGCGCTCAAGCGGCGCTTGGAGGAAATCCGGCTGGAAGCGGGTCCGCTGATGAATCTCGGCGACGTCTCGGACAAGTCCGTGCCCAAGATGACGATGGTGAGCGCCCCGGCGGACGGCGGTGCGATCGCGACCCGTACCTTCATTCCGCATGTGTGCCACGAAGCGATCGGCGTGCTGGGTGCGGTGTCGGTAGCGACGGCCTGCCTGCTGCCGGACGGACCGGCTTCGCGCCTGTCGAGGATTCCCGAAGGCGAGCGCAAGGCGCTTTCGATCGAGCATCCCAGCGGCGAGTTTACAGTGCTTGCGACGCTGGGCGCCGATGGATCCGTCACCGAGACGGCCGTGCTGAGGACGGCGCGGAAGCTGTTCGATGGAACGGTCTTCGCGTGACGCCGCGCCCGGCCTGACCGCGGCCGGGGCACGGACGGAGATTCCGACGGTTCCGCAGGACGGTTTGCCTGTGACGGGCCAGGGTCTAGAACGGCCCATGCGCCCGTTTCCGAATCTGCGTCATGTCAGGCTGTTTGCCCATGCCGTGGAACTGGCGTCGCTGTCCAAGGCTGCCGAGGCGGTCCGTATTACCCAACCGGCAGCCTCGCAGGCGATCGCGAAGCTTGAGAGATTCTTCGGTGGGCCGCTCTTCGAGCGGCGCGGCGGCGGCGTATTCGCCACCGAGCGCGGGCGCATGGTGGCGGTGCGCGCGGGCCGCGCGCTTGACCTGCTCAGGCAGGCCAATCAGCGGCTCGCACGCCAGTCGCGCATCGGCCGCGCGCTTGCGCAGGATCTGCTTGAGACGCATGCCACGATCGCGCATCTGCGCGCCCTCGCCGCCTTCGCGCGGACAGGCAGTTTCTCGGCCGCGGCCAGACTGCTCGACCAGGCGGAGCCCTCCGTGCAACGCGCGGCACGTGAACTGGAACGCATCGGCGGAGTGCCGCTGTTCGATGGCCGGCAGGCGGTCCGCTTGACGCCGACCGGCATGATGCTGGCCGGTTCTGCCAGCCTCGTGCTGAAGGAACTGGAGAGCGCCAGCGAGGAAGTAGGCGAACTGGACGGCCGTTTCGACGGACGCATCGTGGTCGGCACATTGCCACTGGTCCGCACCAGAGTGGTGCCGCGCGCCGTCGCCGACTGGACCCGGAAGCGCCCCGGCGCCTCGATCGAGATCGTCGACGGCTCCTACGACCTTCTTCTGCACGGCCTTTCGATCGGCGAGATCGACATGCTGGTCGGCGCACTGAGAGCAAGCCCGCCGCCGAGGGGACTGGACCAGCGGCCCCTGTTCGAGGACGGCCTGTCGATCATTGCCAGGGCCGGACATCCGCTGACGGCAAGGACGACGATCGACCACGCCGAACTGTTCGACTATCCGTGGGTGCTGCCCCGTCGGGGCACCCCTTCGCGCGCCATTTTCGAGCAGTTCGCGGCCGAGTCAGGCGCGGCGGCCGATCGTTTCGGGATCATCGAAACCGGATCGCTGGTCGTGCTGCGCGGCATTCTGACGGAGAGCGACCGTCTGACCATCTTGTCCCGGCGGCAGATCGCGCATGAGGAGCGTTCGGGCCTTTTGAAGGTACTGCCGGTCGATCTGGCCCGTACCGAACGGACGATCGGCATCAGCACGCGAAGCGGGTGGAAGCCGACGCTGCTGCAAAGCGAATTTCTCGACGCGCTCGACAGGGCTGGCGCCGAGCGGGACGAGCCGTCGCCGTCCCGCTGAACGGCCGTCGGTCCGCTACATCACCGCGCCGATCTGCCAGGGCACGAACTCGGCGCCGCCGAAGCCAAGACGTTCGGAGGCACTCTGTTCGCCGGAGGCTACGGCGACGATCCGCTCTAGGATCTCGCGGCCTTTGACCTCGATCGGGACGCCCTGGTCGATCATGTCGCCGCAGTTGATGTCCATGTCGTCGGCCATGCGGCGATACATGTCGCTGTTGGTGGCCAGCTTTATGCAGGGCGATGGCTTGTAGCCCGATACCGATCCCCGGCCGGTCGTGAAGACGATTATCGTCGCGCCCGACGCGATCTGGCCGGTGACGGAACAGGGATCGTAGCCGGGACTGTCCATATAGACGAAGCCTGGCGTGGTGATCGGCTCGGCGAATTCGTAGACGCCAGAAAGGGGCGCGGTGCCGCTCTTGGCCACGGCGCCGAGCGATTTCTCGAGGATGGTGGTGAGGCCGCCGCGCTTGTTGCCGGGCGACGGGTTATTGTCCATCTCGCCGCCATTGCGCGCCGTATACTGCTCCCACCAGCGCACGCGTTCGACCAGTTTGCGACCGACCTCCTCGCTCGCGGCGCGCCGGGTCAGCAGGTGCTCGGCGCCGTAGATCTCCGGCGTCTCCGACAGGATCGTGGTACCGCCCATCCTCACCAGCAGGTCGCTGGCGTGGCCGAGCGCGGGATTGGCGGTGATGCCGGAGTAGCCGTCCGAACCGCCACACTGGAGACCCACCACCAGATGCGAGACCGGGGCCGGCTCGCGCACCGCCTTCGACGCTATCTCGGCCATTTCACGCAAGACCTTGATTCCGGCCTCGATCGTGGCGCGGGTTCCGCCGGTCTGCTGAATGGTCATGTAACGGAAATTGCCGTCCGGCCGGAGCCGCCCCTGACCGACCAGGTCGGGCACCTGCATGACCTCGCAGCCGAGCCCGACCAGCAGGATGCCGCCGAAATTGGGATTGCGGGCATATCCCTTCAGTGTGCGCATCAGCGTCTGGTAGCCCTCGTCGGCCGACGCCATGCCGCAGCCGGTGCCATGCACGATCGGCACCACGCCGTCGATGCCCTTCATCGACGAAATCGCCGGATCACGTTCGGCGGCTTCGGCGATGAAGCGCGCCACAGAACCCGAACAGTTCACGGAAGTGAGGATGCCAAGATAGTTGCGGGTGCCGACATTGCCGTCGGCCCGTCGATACCCGTGAAAGGTGAGCGGTTCGAGCGGTTCGGCGATCTTCGCCTCCGCGCCGAAAGCATAGTCGGCCGCATGGGGACCCATGCCGAGATTGTGGCTGTGGACGTGCGAACCCGCCGGGATGTCGACGGTTGCCTGCCCGATCGTCTGGCCATAGCGAACCACCGATTCGCCGGCATCGATGTCGCGCGACGCCACCTTGTGGCCGCGCGGCACAGCCTGGGCGAGCGGGGCGGGAAGATCGGGGAACGACTGGCCGGCACGCAGATCGGCCAGCGCGACAAGCACGTTGTCGTTGGAATGAAGTCGGATGAGGGAGGACATGAAAGCACCAGCGGGTTTATTCGCGTGCTGCTATACTACCATGTCAGCTAACGGGAAAGCTTGGTGCCCGCCGCATTGGCAGGATGCCGGCCCGTTCACCGGATTACGTCCCCGGAGGCTTCCCGTTCCGGCGGACGCGCGAGCGAAGCGAAACCCAACATCCCCTTTGCCCGATGGCCGGCAGCCACCGGGCATGTCGCCTGAGCAGGGATCAGTTACGATTCCGGATCAGTGGGTGGTATGCACCGACCTGATCTTTTGCATTTCGTCCTTGATAGCCAACTTGCGTCGCTTCAACGCCGCGATTTCCAGATCGTCGATCGATGGATGAAGCATCGCCTCGTCGAGCTCACGCTCGATTTCGCCATGCTTCTTCTTCAGTTCGGCAAGATGGGATTCAAGAGCCATGAATCATTCTCCCTTCTTCTCCTCGCGGGCCGCCAGGAGACACGACGAAGGCGGCACCTTCATGGCGGCCATCCGGTATTTTGCCATCGGCGCCGATGGTTGTCGAATGTCTCGTGGTAGCATTTCGCAATCTTGGGAAATGTGATATGCGGCAGCCGCTTGGCGGGGCTCTGACGGGCCCGGCTCGCGGCTTGCGCGCGGACCCGCAAAAATCGCCCGGTCCCCGGATAAAGGTGACGATGTCGGAACAGGAACAGGCCGATCTTCGCCTGGAATATGCACGCCTCAAGCAGGATCATGCCGACCTCGACGCTGCGATCACCGCCATGATCGCGGTAGGTGGCGATCCGCTGCGCATCCAGCGCCTGAAAAAGAAGAAACTCGCCATGAAGGACCGGCTCCTCGAGCTCGAGGACAAGCTGATTCCCGATATCATTGCCTGACGATCCGGATACCAGAATGACCGCAGACCGCGCCGACGTGGCGATCCTCATGGGCAGCCAGTCCGACTGGGCGACGATGCGCCACGCGGCCGAAACACTCGAAAAACTCGGCGTTTCTTTCCACGCACGAATCGTCTCGGCGCATCGCACACCCGACCGGCTCTATGATTTCGCACGGAGCGCCAAGGACGCCGGATATCGGGTGATCGTGGCCGGCGCCGGTGGAGCAGCTCATCTTCCCGGTATGACGGCGGCGCTTACCCCGCTTCCGGTCTTCGGCGTGCCGGTCGAATCCAAGGCGCTGTCGGGGCAGGATTCGCTCCTGTCCATCGTGCAGATGCCGGCTGGCATTCCGGTCGGCACGCTGGCGATCGGGCGCGCCGGCGCCGTCAACGCCGCGCTGATGGCGACCGCGGTGCTGGCGTTGTCGGACGAGGTGCTGGCCGGGCGGCTCGATGCCTTCCGCGCCGAGCAGACGGCCTCGGTGGCCACGGAGCCGAAGGACGAGCCGTGACCGAACCGCTGTCGCCCGGCTCGACCATCGGCATTATCGGCGGCGGACAGCTGGGCCGCATGCTGGCCATGGCCGCCGCGCGTCTCAGCTATCACACCCTCGTGCTGGAGCCACAGGCCCATTGTCCGGCCCACCAGGTGGCAGACCGGCAGATCGCGGCCGATTACGACAATCCGTCAGCACTCGAGGAACTGGCTGCCGAATGCGCCGTCGTGACTTACGAGTTCGAAAACGTTCCCGTCGCCGCCGCCGAGGCGCTGGCCCAGAAAGTATCCGTCTTCCCGCCACCCGCCGCGCTTGCGGTCTCGCAGGACAGGCTGGCGGAAAAGACCTTCCTCAACGATGCGGGTATCGCGACCGCGCCGTTCCGCGCCGTGGCGACGGCCGACGAGTTGAAGGCGGCGCTGGCGGAGTTTGGAGGCCAAGGCGTGCTCAAGACCCGCCGCTTCGGTTATGACGGCAAGGGCCAGCACGTCTTCCGCGGCCCCGAAGCGGTGGAGACGGTCTTCGACGCGATGGGCACGGACGAACTGATCCTGGAAGGGTTGGTCGGTTTCGAGCGTGAGATCTCGGTCATCGGCGTGCGCGGCCGGGACGGTTCGATCGCGCTCTACGATCCGGCCGAGAATGTCCATCGCGACGGCATATTGCGAACCTCGACCGTGCCGGTTGCCACCCCCGCCGCCACCATCGAGGCGGCGGGCGCGGCGACCCGGCGCCTACTGGAACGGCTCGATTATGTCGGCATTGTCGGGGTCGAGTTCTTCGTGCTGCCGGACGGCTCCGTCATTGCCAATGAGTTCGCGCCGCGCGTCCACAATTCCGGCCACTGGACGGAGGCGGCCTGCGCGGTATCGCAGTTCGAGCAGCATATACGCGCGATTTGCGGCTTGCCGCTCGGCGATACCCGCCGGCACAGCGACTGCGTGATGGAAAATCTGATCGGCGACGACGTGGATCAGGCATCCGTGATCCTGCGCGAGGTCGACGCCGTGCTGCATCTCTACGGCAAGACCGAGACGCGGCCAGGCCGCAAGATGGGACATGTGACGCGCTTGAAGCAGCGGGAATTGCCCCGTCGCGGTTGACATCGCCACCGCTCGTCGTCTAAGAGCCGGCACGATTTCGGCGCGCCTCGGGCGCGCCTTGCTTTTGGCCCCACCGGCCCTCCGTTCGGACAAGACCGATGAAGATCAAGAACTCGCTCAAGGCCCTCAAGAGCCGCCACCGCGAAAACCGCATGGTTCGTCGCAAGGGCCGCATCTACATCATCAACAAGTCGAATCCCCGCTTCAAGGCGCGCCAGGGCTGACCTTCCGGCTCACGGCTTTTTCACTTGGACGGTTCGCCGCGCGGAACTAGACTCCGCGTATGCGCACCTTTATGCCCGTTCTTGCCGCACTTCTGATCGCGTCGCCCGTCCCGACCGGCGCGCAGGACCTTCCCGCAGGAGACATGGCCGCCAAGCCCTTCGAGGAAGAGCATGCGGAGCGTCTCGACGAGTTGTTTCGTGATCTCAAGCGCGAGCGCAACGAAAGGGCGGCCGAACGGATATCTCAACGCATCTGGCGGGAATGGTTCCGCTCCGGCAGCGCCACGGTCGACCTGATGATGCATTGGTCGGAAGAGGCGACAAAGGAGAAGAAGTTCGACGTCGCGCTTGATTTCCTGGATCAGGCGATCGTCTTGAAGCCAGGTTATGCGGAGGCGTGGAACCGGCGCGCCACGGTTCATTTCATGATGGACAGCTATTCAAAGGCTATGTCCGACATCGAGCGGACGCTGCGACTGGAACCGCGCCATTTCGGCGCGCTTACCGGCATGGCCTCGATCCTGAAGGAGACCGGCGAGAAGGAACTGGCGCTGAGAGCCTATGAACGGGTCCTTGAGGTCTATCCGATGATGCGCGCCGCACAGGAGGAAGTCGGCAAACTCGCTGACGAACTGGCGGGCGACAGGATTTGAGGCCCGGGGGCCGCAGGCGGTTGTCGACGATCGCCCGGGCCAGGCGTCATCGTCGGGCATGAACCTGGCAACCGCGCTCGCCGCCTTTCTTCTGGCGGCCATTTTCCTTCTGGTCGGCATTACGCGAATCGGCGCGTGGATGATCGAGCGGCGCTTTCCGCCCGTCGGCGGCTTCGCCGAGATCGGCGGCGCGCGCATACACTACCTGCATGTACCCGCGCATGCCGGGGCCGATCTGCCGCCTGTCGTTTTCATCCACGGGGCGAGCAGCAACCTGCGCGACCAGATGACGCCCTTTCGCCGACTGCTCGAGGGACGCGCGGAACTGCTCTTCCTCGACCGACCGGGTCACGGCTGGTCCGGACGTGGCGTCGGCAACGACACGCCGGACAAGCAGGCAGGCACGATCGTCGGGCTGATGCGGCATGTGGGGATAGAGCGTGCGATCATCGTGGGGCATTCCTTCGGCGCGGCCGTCACCACCAGCCTCGCGGTCGAGCACCCGGAGGCGGTGGCCGGGCTCGTCCTCCTGGCGCCTGCGAGCCATCCCTGGCCAGGCGGCGGCACGTCCTGGTACAACGACCTGGCCGCGCGGCCGCTGCTCGGCCGGCTTTTCGCCAGCACGCTGGCCTATCCAGCCGCGAAGCTGAGGATCAGGGCCGCGACCGATTGCGTCTTCTCGCCCAACCGCGCTCCGGCCGCCTATCTGGACGAGACGGGCATCGAACTGGTTCTCAGACCCGCGGCTTTCCGTGCCAATTCGATCGATGTAGCCGGCCTCTATCGCCATGTCGTCGGTCATGCGCCGCGTTACCCGGAGATCGCGGCGCCGACCGTTGTCGTCACCGGCGACCGGGACAAGGTCGTCTACGAGGAAATCCACTCCGAGGGGCTGGCGCGCGACATCGCCGGCGCCAGATTGGTCCGGGTGCGTAATCTCGGTCATAAACCCGACTGGGTCGCGCCCGATCTGGCAATCGCTGCGATCGAGACGGTAGCCGGCCGTTCCGTGGACCTCGATGCGGTCGCCCGCGCCGTGGAGGCGCGGATCGCCGATGACGCGTTCGGGCCGGAGACGGAATGCCCCGATCTCGGTCCGCCGATGCCGGTCGGCGATGCAGGTTGATCAGCCTCGGTGGCTTGCGCCGTCCGATCCGAGATAAGCGATTCGAAGCATGTTGGTCGCGCCGGGCGTTCTCAACGGCACGCCCGCCGTGATGATGACCCGGTCGCCCGGCCGGCCATAATCTTCCGCCTGGGCGATTCGGCACGCCCGCTCGACCATATCGTCCAGGTCGGTGGCATCGGGCGTGACAACGCAGTGCATGCCCCACACCAATGACAGGCGCCGTGCGGTCTCGACCACCGGTGAGAGCGCCACGACCGGCGTCTGGGGCCGCTCGCGCGCCGCGCGCAGGCCGGTGGTGCCCGACGCGGTGTAACAGATGATCGCCGAGAGCCTGAGCGTCTCGCCGATCTGGCGCGCCGCGAGCGAGATGGCGTCGGCGCCGGTCGGCTCGGGCTCCGAACGCTGGGCGTTGATGATGCCTGGATAGAGCGGGTCCCGCTCCACTTGCTCGGCGATGGCATTCATCATGGCCACGGCCTCCACCGGATACTGGCCGGCGGCCGATTCGGCCGACAGCATCACCGCGTCCGCCCCCTCGAAAACCGCGATCGAGACGTCGGAAACCTCCGCGCGCGTGGGCACCGGCGCGGAGATCATCGATTCCAGCATCTGTGTGGCGACGACCACCGGCTTGCCCGCCCGCCGCGCGGCCCGGGTGATCTGCTTTTGCATGCCGGGCACGGCTTCCAGCGGCATTTCCACGCCGAGGTCGCCGCGCGCCACCATCAGCGCGTCCGACAGTTCGATGATCTCGGCAAGGCGGCTGACTGCCTGCGGCTTCTCGATCTTGGACATGATCGCGGCGCGGCCCCGCGCGATCTTGCGCGCCTCGGCCAGGTCCTCGGGCCGCTGGATGAAGGACAGTGCGATCCAGTCGACCCCTGTGGCCAGAACCGCGTCGAGGTCGCGGCGGTCCTTTTCCGTGAGCGCGCCGACGGGCAGGTCCGTGTCCGGCAGGCTCACGCCCTTGCGATCCGATATTCGGTCGCCGGCGACGACTTCCGTGACAATGGACCGGCGGCTCGTCTTCACCGCCTTGAGCTGCAACCGCCCATCGTCGATCAGCAGACGATGGCCCGGTTCGACGGAGGCCAGGATTTCCGGGTGCGGCAGGTGGACGCGCGTCGCATCGCCAGGCGCCGGATCGTCGTCGAGCGTGAAGGTCTGGCCGACCTTCAGCGTCTGCGGTCCGTCCGCGAAGGTGCCGACGCGCAGCTTCGGCCCCTGCAGGTCGGCCAGGATGCCGATCGGCCGGCCGATGTCGGCCTCCACGTCGCGGATGCGCCTGACCAGTTCGCGCATGTCGTCATGGCCGGTATGGCTCATATTGATGCGGAAGACGTCCGCACCTGCCTCGAAGAGGCGACGGATGACGGCGGGATCGGAGGATGCGGGACCCAGGGTAGCCAGGATCTTGACCTTGCGCGCTCGTCTCATTCGTCGCCCGATCCGTTCGTGTCCTGTGCCGGTTCTTCGGCGGATTCGCCTGCGGTTTCTCCGTCCGGCGTGGTGGCGGGGACGGGGCTGACGGGACCGTTGCCGACCGGCGAGGACAGGCCGGGCGCAGGTTCGTCCGTCAGTTGCACCATCCAGCTCGACTGCTGGCCGGTGTCGTATTCCTGGAAACCGGCGCGCTGGAAGCCGCGGGCGAAGCAGTCGTTGGTGTTGGCGATCTTGAACTCCCGCTCAGCCACGCACATGTCGATCGGCCCGTCCCAGCGTCCGCCACGCTGTGCGTCTTCCGCGTAGAGATAGTAGTAGCGCGACGACAAGGGCCCCTCGATCAGCGTTTTGCACGTCGAGCCCTCGACATGCCACCAGCCTTCGGTGATCCAGCCCGACGCCGCGCGATAACCGATGGCAACGCCGACCAGAGAGCGCGTGGCGTTGCAGACCCGGAAATCGGCCGCTGCGTCGCCGGGCAGAAGCGGCAACGATCCCGCCGCCAGGATGATGGCCAGCGCGATGCCGCGCAGGCGGCCGGCAATCCGAGTGAGTGTGGAAACCATCCGTATCTTCATCGCCCGCGCCGCCCAGAGGCCCTCGCCATCCTAAATCGGTTAGAGTCGGCCTGGCCTTTTTCCGCAATGCATCCGCGCCTGTCAACGCGGATCGCCCAAGCGGGCATCCGCCCAAAGATTGGCCAAAGCGCGGCATTGAAAGCCGTCTTAAACTGGCCGATAGGTCGGCGATGTCCGAGACCGCGCCGCCAGACCCCACAGCCTCACGCCCGGCATCCGTCGACCCTTTTGACGGTTTTGCCCCTTTCGAGGTCGTGGCAGGCGATCCATCGTTGGGACTGGTCATCATCGCCGATCATGCCAGGAACCTGCTGCCGCCCGCCTATGGCACGCTCGGACTTCCGGCTTCGGAGTTCGAGCGCCATATCGCCTATGATATCGGCATCGAGGCGCTCGCCCGGGCTCTCGCATCCCGGACCGGGGCGCCGGCTGTCATGGCGGGCTTCTCGCGGCTTCTGATCGATCCGAACCGCGGCGCGGACGACCCGACGCTCATCCGCCAGCTCTATGACGGGACCGTCATCGCGGCCAACTATCCGATCTCGCCAGAGGAGCGCGAGCGGCGACTGGCCCGATGCTACCGACCCTATCATCGCGCCGTCTCCCGCTTGATCGACGATGTCATGCGGGCCAGCGGCGCGGCGCCATTCATTTTCTCGCTTCATTCCTTCACGCCGACGATGCAGGGGCGCGTTCGCCCATGGCATGCCGGGGTGCTGTGGGATTCCGATCCGCGCGCGGTAAGACCCCTGCTGGAGCGGCTGGCCGCCGTTCCGGACCTGGTGGTGGGCGACAACGAACCCTATGACGGCGCCCTGAGGGGTGACACGATGTACATGCACGCGATCGTGCCGGGCTATGCCCACGCCCTTCTGGAGATCAGGCAGGACCTGATCGCGGACCAGCGCGGGGTGGACGAATGGGCGGACCGGCTCGCGCCGATCGTTGAAGAGATAAATGCCATGCCCGATATGCATGTGACGAAACAGCACGGCTCGCGCACCGGGCCAGTGGAAGGAGCGACGCCATGGAACGACTGACCGACGAACAGAAGCGCGACTACGAAGCCGCGGCGTTCCGCCGGTTGCTCGAGCATCTGCGCGAGCGAACCGACGTTCAGAACATCGACCTGATGAACCTCGCCGGCTTCTGCCGCAACTGCCTGTCGAACTGGTATCGGGAGGCGGCCGAGGCAGACGGTGCGGTCCTCAGCAAGGAGCAATCGCGCGAGATCGTCTACGGCATGCCCTATCCGGAGTGGCAGGCGAAGTATCAGCGAGAAGCCTCGCCCGAGCAGACGGCGGCCTTCGAGAAAGCGCGGCCCGGAAGACACTGACGCGTTACGCAGCGCTGCGTCGAAACTTGACCTGCCGGATCGCTTGACCGCAGGACCGGGTTCGGGCATCGAACGCGCCTTTCCCGAACCGATTCCAGCCCGACCGACGGAGACGCCCCATGGCCGACGAAATCACGGAAACCAGCCAGACCGTCGCCGCCGGCCAGTTACGCGCCTTCATCGAGCGCATCGAGCGGCTGGAAGAGGACAAGCAGGCGATCGCCGATGACATCAAGGATGTTTTCGCCGAGATGAAGGGCTCGGGCTTCGACACCAAAGCCGTCCGCCAGATCATTCGCCTGCGTAAGAAGGACCAGGCGGAGCGCCAGGAGGAAGAGGCGATCCTCGACCTCTACAAGGCCGCATTGGGCATGGTTTGACCGGCCGGCCGCCGCTCAAGCCGGCTCGAAGTTGAGCGCGACCCCGTTGATGCAGTAGCGCAGTCCGGTCGGGGGCGGCCCATCGGGGAAGACGTGGCCCAGATGGCTGCCGCAGGTCGCGCAATGGACTTCGGTGCGCGCCATGCCATGGCTTCTGTCGGTTTCGGTTTCGACCGACCCCGGTACGGGCTCGTTGAAGCTAGGCCAGCCGGTACCGCTCTCGAATTTCAGCTTCGATTCGAACAGAGGGCTGTCGCAGCCGGCGCAAGTGAAGGTGCCGGCGCGCTTTTCGTTGAGCAGGGCGCAACTGCCCGGCCGCTCGGTGCCATGTTCGCGCATGATGTAATATTGCTCGGGCGTCAGGAGGGCGCGCCATTCGGCGTCGGTCCGGGTGACGGGATAGGCGCGCGTGTCCATGGGCTGCTCCGCGATTATCATCCACACGATAGTTAGTGCGCGGGTGCCGCCGCTGCCAAGGTCCGTTCGCCGCTCAGTGCTTGCGGCTCAGTTCCTTCGTGGCCGTCTCCAGGCCTGAAAGCGTCAGCGGATACATGCGGTCGGAGAAGATCTCGCGGATCATGCCGATCGAATGGGTGTAGCCCCAGTGCTTCTCCCGCACCGGATTGAGCCACACCGCGTTCGGCCATTGCCGGAGCACCCGCGTCAGCCACACGCTGCCGGCCTCGGCATTCCAGTGTTCGACCGAGCCGCCGGGATAGGCGATCTCATAGGGGCTCATCGCGGCATCGCCGACGAAGATCACCTTGTAGTCGTGGCCGTATTTGTGAAGCACGTCGAAAGTCGGCGTGACTTCGGAATGCCGGCGGCGATTGTCCTTCCACACGCCTTCATAGAGGCAGTTGTGGAAGTAGAAATACTCAAGCTGGCGGAACTCGGTACGGGCGGCCGAGAACAGCTCCTCCACGCTTCTGACGTGGTCGTCCATCGAGCCGCCGACATCGAAGAACATCAGCAGCTTCACCGCGTTGCGCCGCTCGGGCCGGGTCTGCACGTCGAGATAGCCGTGTTCGGCGGTTGCATGGATCGTGCCGGGAATGTCCAGTTCCTCGTCGGCGCCCTCGCGCACCCAGCGGCGGAGCCTCTTCAGGGCGATCTTGATGTTGCGTGTCCCCAGTTCGACGGTGTCGTCGAAATTGCGGAACTCGCGCTTGTCCCAGACCTTGACTGCCCGGCGGTGGCGGCTTTCGTGCTGGCCGATCCTGACGCCCTCCGGATTGTAGCCATAGGCGCCGAAGGGCGAGGTGCCGGCCGTGCCGATCCATTTCGAGCCGCCCTGGTGGCGCCCCTTCTGTTCCTCCAGCCGCTTCTTGAGCGTCTCCATCAGCTTGTCGAAGCCGCCCAATGCCTCGACAAGCTTCTTTTCTTCTTCCGTCAGATGTTTCTCGGCGAGCTTGCGCAGCCACTCCTCAGGCAGGTTGGCGACATCGACCGCGCCTTCGCCGGAAACGGCTTCCACGCCCTTGAATACATGGCTGAACACCTGGTCGAAACGGTCGATGTGGCGCTCGTCCTTCACCAATGCAGAGCGGGCCAGATAGTAGAAGCCTTCGACGTCATAGGTGACGAGGTCGGCGCCCATGCCTTCCAGCAGGGTGAGATACTCGCGCAGCGATACCGGAACGCGCGCCGCCTTCAGTTCGAGGAAGAAGGGAATGAACATGGTCGGTTTTGTGCGCGAGCCGGGCCTTGAACGCAAGCGGCGAGAGTGGCCGGACGCATCGGGACACGGCAATCGAGCTTGACGAGAGACGGCCCTTCCCGTATGAGCCGCCCGTCCGGCGTGGAGCCTCTCCGCGCCGGCTGTGCTTTGCGTGGAATGTCGCGCGGCACCAAATTCAACGACTGACAAGAAGACGGTCCACGAGCGCATGCTCCGGAGACCGGCCGAACAAGCGAAAGGCAGAAATATGTTCGCAGTCATCAAGACCGGCGGGCGCCAGTACCGCGTCGCCGCAGAAGATGTTCTCACGATCAACCGCATCGAGGGCGAGGTCGGCGACATCGTCCAGATCGACAATGTCCTCGCGCATGGCGAGGGCGAGCAGGTGACGATCGGTGCGCCAATGGTCGACGGCGCCTCCGTGGCCGCCGAGATCGTCGAGCAGGGCCGTGGCCGCAAGGTCATCGCCTTCAAGAAGCGCCGCCGGCAGAATTCGCGCCGCAAGCGCGGCTATCGCGACCTGCTCACCACCGTGCGGATTTCGGAGATCCTGCTCGACGGCGCCAAGCCATCCAAGAAGGCCGCCGTCAAGCCGAAGGCCGAAGCCAAGGCGAAGAATGAGGATGCCGCCGAGAAGGCCGCGGCGCCCGCCAAGGAAGAGACCACCGAAGCCAAGGCGCCGCTGTTCAAGGCACCCAAGGGCAAGGGTGACGATCTGACCGAGATCAAGGGCATCGGCCCGGTCGCGGCGGGCCAGCTCAATGAGCAGGGCATCACCACCTTCGCCCAGATCGCCAAGCTGAGCGACAAGGACATCGAGAGGATTGACGCCGAGATGCCTTTCAGCGCCGAGCAGATCAGCGACTGGCGCGACCAGGCCAAGGAACTCGTCAAGAAGGACTGACGGCCGATCGAATTGTCCGGGCGACAAGCCCATACTTGAAACGCGGCGCGAACGCGCCCATAAGCAGGACGAAGCGCCGCAGGGCGCAAAGGAGTAGACCATGGCTCACAAAAAGGCAGGCGGTTCATCGCGCAACGGCCGCGATTCCGAGTCCAAGCGCCTCGGCGTGAAGAAGTTCGGCGGCGAAGCCGTCGTGGCCGGCAACATCATCATCCGCCAGCGCGGGACCAAGTGGCATCCCGGCGCCAATGTCGGCATGGGCAAGGACCACACGCTGTTCGCGCTCAATGACGGCGCCGTCGCATTCGCGCGCAAAGCCAACGGCCGAACCTACGTATCGGTGAATCCGATTACGGAGGCAGCGGAATAGCCGGATCCGCTTCAACAATGCCGGCGCCCCATCTCGGGACCGGCATTGAAGGCGAAAGCCGCAAATGGATCAGGGGAGATGGGTCGCCATCTCCCCTTTTTCTTTTCGCTTTCGCCTGGAGGACTGGATCATGGTTGCCGAGACGCTGGATGAAGAAGACCTCAGTCCATCGATAGATTGCCCGGTTCTGGTGACGGAGAGGCTGGTGCTGCGCCCGCCGCACGAGGCCGACATCCCGGACCTGATGAAGCTCGCCAATGACCGCGGCGTGGCCGAGATGCTGTCGCGGATGCCGCATCCCTATGGCGAGCGCGAGGCGCGTGACTTCGTGACACGCTCGGCCGAGCGCGTGTCCGGCTGCGTCTATGCCGTCACGGTGGCGGAGACCGGACGCTTCGCGGGCTGCGCGGGTCTCAATGGCACCGAGCGGGGACTGGAGCTCGGCTACTGGATCGGCCGGCCCTTCCGCGGCGCCGGCTACGCCACGGAGGCCGCGCATGCGCTGGTCGATCTCGCCTTCCGCGCGACCGACATCGAAGCCCTCAACGTCTCGTGCCGGGTCATCAACCCCGCCTCTCGGCGGGTCATCCACAAATGCGGCTTCCAGTTCGCCGGGCAGGGCATGATGGATTCGCTCGTGGCCGGCCGGGTGCCGGTGGAGCGCTATCGGCTCGACCGGCGCACGTGGATCGGTTTGAGGGAATGGCCGCGCGGGTGAGGAAACCTCACCCGCCGTCGCGGGCTGTCACGCCCACGCCAGTGACGAGGCCGTAAGACGCCATCTCGTCGGCATTCAGATAATAAAGCCGGCGCGGTGGCGTCTCCAGAGCGTGCAGCCACAGCGCCGGATCGACGCCCATGTCCGACAGGTGCCGCGTGATGCGGGCAGTGGTGGCCTGCGCGTCCGACATCGCCTGCGGCGCGTCCAGCCCCTCGACACTGTCGGTGTAGAACTGGTGCAGGCCGACGGCCGCCTTGTCCTCCACGCTGCGCGCGACGCCGCCTGCCAGGACCAGCGGGCATGACGACGCGCAGATCGCTCCGTCAGCCACCAGCGTGCTGATTTCCTTCTCCCTTATCAGGGCCGATATGGCGAGTGAATCCGCCAGTGAGCCACCAGGTGAATTGAGCGAAACGGTTTTCACATACTCGCCGCGCTGGGCGATCTCCTCGGCGAAGCGGGTCGAGGCGCCAACGTCGATCGAGCCGGTGACCGCGAGCACCCCGCCGGGTTGCAGCGAGAAGCGCACCGGCTGGCGGAGCGTGTCGGGATCGGTCTCGATGTCGCCGCGTGGATCGACGGTGCCGTTGCCGTCGGTGTCGTCGCGTACGACGGGGGGAAGAACGGGGTCGGCGCGTTGCGGTATTGCGGGGGATGCTGGACCGAACCAGCCTTCCCGGTCAGCCATGTGCCACAGGTCAAGCCCCAGAACGCCGATCGCGCCGACCAGCAGGCCACGGAAAGCCCACCGGATCAGTTCGCCGTCGTCGAAACGCGACAGCCATGATCCGACCGGATTGACCCGTGCCGCCTTCTTCGGCTCAGGTCCGAGGCCGCCGACCGGCGGGAACATATCGCTCATGGATCGAACCGTTTGCGGTCGCCAAGCGACAGCGTCGTGACGTTCTCCGGCGATGCCGGGCGCGGGGGTTCGGTGGAAGCAACCTCGGTTTCGGGAGGCGGCGCGTCGGCTTCGTTTTCGCGGGACGGTTCTCTCTTTCCGCCGGCCGCATGTCGGCGCATCAACTCCTCATGCAGGTCGAGCGAGCGCATCATCTCGGCCGCGGTGATACGGTCGGCCTCGGCCAGATCGTCCTCGGCGCGCCGCATGGCGCCATGCACGACAGAGAGAATGGCGACCAGGACCGCCGGCAGGAGGTCGATGGAGATTGCGCCGGCCCAACTCGGTATGAAGTCGCCGGCATAGCGCAGCACCGCCTCGGCCGACGACAGCGGCACATATCGCCGCTCCGCGACCTTGGGCTGGGCAAGAATCTCGGCCGCGGCCTCGGAAAGCGCGTTGGACTGCGCCTCGACCGATGAGCGGATCGTGGCCATGACGCGGTCCTGCCGGCCGGCGAGGTCGGCGCTGCCGCCATCGGCGACGGGTGCGATGAATCCCATCGACAGATCGGCCGCGGCGCGACTGACCGACGGTGCGACCGATGTCTGTTCCAGCGCCGCGATCACGCCCTGTAGCTTGACGGCCTCCTCGCCGAACCGGTCCGAACGCGGTGCGACGGGTCCGGAACCGGACACCAGTTCGCGCATGGTGGCCAGGTGAGCCTGGCCTTGGGCGAACAGGGTCTCCACCGTGCCGCGTGAATTTGCGATCGTGGCTTCCAGTTCACGCATCTGCGCTGACATCTGAACGAGGAGTTGGACCACGCTACCGGAGCCGGAGGTGCCGGTAAGCGCGCCCGAATTGCGTTCGTCCTCCGCCAGCCTGGCGAACCGCTCTGCGGCGCGCTGCGTGTCCGGCAGAAGCGACAACGAGGCCAAGGCGTTGGAATTAGCCTGGTCGAGATCGCCGGCATAGTCCTCGATGGACTCGGCCAGATGCTGCTCGACAGCGGCCGACCCCGCGAGGGCGGCGGCATTGAGCCATGAGGACATGGCGATGATCATCGCCGATCCCAGGACCATAACGCCCATCAGCGCGATCCGCGATCCGCCTTCGCGCATCTCCGGTACGAAGCGCATCAGATAGGTCCAGAAGCCATAAATGGCGACGGAGACGGCGGCGGAATAGACGATGGCCGCGAAGAAGACGAGCGCGGCGTCACCGTCGAGCAGTGAGCGCACCCCCAGATAGGTATAGACGCCAGAGGCCAGCGCCAGCGTGGCCAGCACGAAGCGCGTCATCGTTTCCAGCGATGAAATGTGCCCTTTCAGGCGGCGTGCCGAGGCGGCGGCCTGGTTCATGGTTAACGATCCCTTTACGCCTTCGCTTTGGAAGGCCTCACGAGCGTGGCCAAATCAGGGCCGCGCCGCGTGCGGTGCCGTAGATGCTCTATTCGCAGGGCCGCGAGATGATCGGCACGACGCCTTCGGGCAGGCCGTACATGAAACTGCGACCACGGACGCTCGCCGGCAGCCGGCACGGCTTCCGGTAGACGACGGAGGGCCGGGTGCTTTCACCATGGGCCGCGGCCGGCAGGCCGTAAGTGGCGAGTTCCTCGGCCAGATAGCCCTTGTCGACGACGATGCGCTTGTATCCGCCGGGCGCGTAGATGACGAGATTGCCGAAACTGTCGGCATGGACCTGGTCGCGATAGCGCGGATCGGCGGCGGCCAGAGTAGCCGACGAGAGCGCGGCGGCAGCCGCGATGATGGCAATGGCGATGCGCATGGCGTGGAGATCCTTTGCGAAGCGGTTCGGCATCCGAGCCTGATCTTAACGCTTCGTTAACCATTTGGTCGACCGCGAGCCGACGCCATCATGCGCAAAAATACAACATGGTTAACGCGGGAATGTCCGGACGATGCGGCCTATTCAGCCGCCGCGCGGCCGTTGCCGAAGCGCTGCTCGATATAGTCCGCGACCAGCTTCTGAAATTCGGCCGCGATCGCCGGCCCGCGCAGCGTGACCGCCTTCCTGCCGTCGATGAAGACCGGCGCCGCCGGCGTCTCGCCGGTGCCCGGCAGCGAGATGCCGATGTCGGCGTGCTTCGATTCGCCCGGCCCGTTGACGATGCAGCCCATCACCGCGACCTTGAGTTCCTCCACGCCGGGATAGCGCTTGCGCCATTCGGGCATGTTGGCGTGGATATCGTCCTGGATCGTCCGGGCGAGCTCCTGAAAGACGGTAGAGGTCGTTCGCCCGCAGCCAGGGCAGGCGGCGACAACAGGCACGAACTGGCGGAAGCCCATCGTCTGGAGCAGTTCCTGGGCGACCTGAACCTCGCGGGTGCGGTCGCCTCCGGGCTCGGGCGTGAGCGAGACGCGGATCGTATCGCCGATGCCCTGCTGCAGGAGGATGCCCATGGCCGCGGACGAGGCGACGATGCCCTTGCTGCCCATACCGGCCTCGGTCAGGCCGAGATGCAGGGCATGGTCGGAGCGTCGAGCCAACTCGACATAGACCGAGATCAGGTCCTGCACCTGGCTGACCTTGGCCGACAGGATGATCTTCTCGCGCGGCAGGCCGATTTCCTCCGCGAGGTCCGCCGACAGGAGGGCCGACTGCACGATCGCCTCGCGCATGACCTCGGTCGCCGTCAGCTTCGAGCCTGTGGCCTGATTCTCATCCATCAGGCGGGTCAGCAGTTCCTGGTCGAGCGAACCCCAGTTGACGCCGATCCTAACCGGCTTGTCGTGGCGTATGGCCGTCTCGACGATAGCGCCGAACTGCCGGTCCCTCTTCTCCCTGAAGCCGACATTGCCGGGATTGATGCGGTACTTGGCCAGCGCCTCGGCGCAGGCGGGATGATCAGCCAGCAGCTTATGGCCGATATAGTGAAAATCGCCGACCAGCGGGACGTTGACGCCAAGGCGTTCCAGCCGCTCGCGAATCCTGGGCACCGCGGCGGCGGCCTCGTCGCGGTCCACGGTGATGCGCACGATCTCCGAGCCTGCCCGGTGAAGGGCGGCTACCTGGGCGACGGTGGCGTCGATATCGGCCGTATCGGTGTTGGTCATGGACTGCACGACCACCGGCGCGCCGCCACCCACCGCGACATTGCCGACCATCACGCCGATGCTGGCTCGGCGCGGCATCAACTGGTCCACTGGCGGCGATTGCGAGAGCACGGAAAGCTCCTGTCGGATTTTGGCTCGGCCTATAGCACAGGATGGGGATGGACGAAGCCCTTTACCAGTCCCGGCCCTCACGCGGGGATGGCGATAGCAAGACATTCATGTTGCGATGCGATAGAAGCGGCGGCGCAATCAGCAGGGAGCAATCCATGTCATTCTCGGGCAAAGTCGCCGTCGTCACCGGCTCGACCTCCGGCATCGGGCACGCCATCGCCGAAGCGCTGGCGGGCGAGGGTGCCAGGGTGGTTATCAACTCCTTCTCCGACACGGAAGCCGACCGGGCCATCGCCGACCGGCTGGCGAAGGCGCATGGCGTGGAGGCACGCTACATTCCAGCCGACATGTCGAAGCCGGAACAGTGCCGGGCGCTAGTGGAGAGGACTGCCGCAGAATTCGGCTCAATCGACATCCTGGTCAACAATGCCGGCATCCAGCACGTGTCGCCGATCGAGGACTTTCCGACCGACAAATGGGACGCGATCATCGCCATCAACCTGTCGTCCAATTTCCACACGACCGCCGCCGTCATTCCGGGCATGAAGGCGAAGGGCTGGGGCCGGATCGTCAACATCGCCTCCGCGCACGGGCTGCGCGCCTCGCCCAACAAGAGCGCCTATGTCGCGGCCAAGCACGGGGTGGTGGGATTGACCAAGACGGCGGCGCTCGAACTTGCCGGCTCCGGTGTGACCGCCAACGCCGTCTGCCCCGGCTTCGTCCTGACACCGCTGGTCGAGACGCAGATCCAGGACCGGATGAAGGAACACGAGGGCATGGACCGCGAGGAACTCGTGCGCGACGTCATCCTCGAAAAGCAGCCGTCCAAGCAGTTCGCCACCGTCGAGCAGATCGCCGGATCGGTCATGTTCCTGTGCTCGGCCGCCGCGGATCAGATCACAGGCACCACGATCTCCGTGGATGGAGGATGGACGGCGGCCTGATTGACGCGGACGCCTCGGGAAGCCCGCACGCCACGCGGCCGGTCGCGCCCTGCGGAGTGAGGACCGGCACGAAGACACGCCGCGAGGCGCGCCTGGCCACCGGAATGCCCTGGTAGAGGCGCTTTTGCGCTTCCACGACCAGCACACCGGAGAAGATCGGCCAGAACCGGCGTCCTGCACGCTCCATGATCTGATGGAGATTGAGCAGGAAGCGCCGTTCGGACGGTGGAAACAGGAGCGCCTCGGCATGTGTGCCCGGTGTAAAGCTGGTCTCGCGCAGCAGCGCGGTCAACTGGCCGCGCGAAAAGGGCCGGCCGGTCCCGAATGGCGTGTGCTCGAAACGCGCCCACACGCCGCGCCGGTTGGGAGCGACGATGACGAGCCGTCCTCCCGGCGCCAGCACACGCCACATTTCGGTGAGCGTCTCGCGCGGGCTTTCGGCGTGTTCGAGCGCGTGAACCATGAGGATGCGGTCCACCGAACTGTCGTAGAGGGGCAGTTCCTCATCGAAGACGAGCGCGGTCGTGGAAGGGCCTGCCGATGGCCAGGGCACCGCGCCCTGCCTCGCCGGCATGAAGGACAGGACCCGTTCGGCATCAGAGCCGAAACGCTCCAGCCAGGGCAGCGCGTAGCCAACCCCCAACAGCCGCTCGTTCGGCAGAGGCGCCCACACGGACGCCAGCGCCATGGCAATGGCGCGCTCGGCCAGACGGCCGAGCAGCGTGCCGTAGAAAGCCCTCAGATCGACGATATCGGCGTTCATCGGGGCGGACGATAGTGTGCGAACCAAGGTCCGGCAAGAAAACCGGAAGGACGGATGACTCGGCCGGTCGGGGTGCCTATGTTCGCCGCGCAACCGATAGGGGAGAATTCGCCATGGCCCTTCAGATCGAGCAGTTCATGTGTCGCGCGGATAATTTTGGCGTCCTCGTGCATGATCCGCAAAGCGGACAGACCGCGATCATCGACGCCCCCGAGGAACGGCCGATCCTGGAGGCGATCGAGCGAACGGGCTGGACGCCGACGCTGCTCCTGACGACGCACCATCATGGCGATCATGTCGAGGCCAATCTTACTCTCAAGCAGCAGTTCAACCTCGAAATCGTCGGGCCGGAGAGGGAAAAGGCGAAGATCCCCGGCATCGATCGTGCAGTGAAGGAAGGCGATGTCGTCAGGCTCGGTGACCGGCCGATCCGCGTCATCGAAACGCCGGGCCACACATCAGGCCATGTCTGCTACCACTTTTTCGAGGATGGGGTGGTCTTCACGGCCGACACGCTTTTCGCGCTCGGCTGCGGGCGGCTGTTCGAGGAGAAGCCCCCGGTCATGTTCCAATCGCTGAAGAAGCTAACCGAACTGCCGCTGGAGACGGTGGTCTATTGCGGCCACGAATATACGGCCGCCAATGCGCGTTTCGCATTGTCGGTCGATCCGACGAATTCGGCGCTGAAGAAGCGGGCCACCGAGATCGAGCATCTGCTAGCCGACGGTAAACCGACCCTGCCGACGACGATCGGAAACGAGATGGCGACCAATCCCTTCCTGCGCTGGCATGATCCCGTCATCCGCGCCAATCTGGGCATGGAGGACGCCAGCGATGCGGAGGTCTTCGCCGAGATCCGCAAGCGCAAGGACGTCGCCTGATGGTATCGCAGGCGGATGCGATCATCGCCGCGCTCGGGCTGCGGCCGCATCCGGAGGGTGGCTGGTATGTGGAGACCTTCCGCGACCCCGCCGGCGGGGCGCGCGGCCATTCGACGGCCATCTACTTCCTGTTGAAGCGCGGCGAGGCGTCGGCCTGGCACCGGGTGAAGGATGCCGCCGAAGTCTGGCACTATCATGCCGGCGCGCCGCTCGAACTCCGCATCTCCGACGGCGCGTCGATGGAAACCAGAAGGCTGGGGCCGGACGTGGTCGCGGGTGAGCGGCCGCAGGCGGTGGTGCCTGCGGGGCGCTGGCAGGCCGCGCGCACGACCGGCGACTACACGCTGGTCGGCTGCACGGTGGCGCCGGGTTTCGATTTCGCCGCGTTCGAAATGGCGCCACGGGGCTGGAGCCCGGCTGGCTGATCAGTCTGGCGGGATTACCCCGGTCACGTGAGCAGCACGCCGAGCGTGATCAGTGCCTGCGCGATCCAGTAGAGTATCCAGACCCCCGCCCCCGTCCAGGCGCGATGCGGCGAGGCGGATGGGAGCATGAAGCGCTCGACCGCAAGGATCGCGTCCGACGCCATGAAGGCAACCGCGCCCAGAATGACGAGTGGGGCGGGAAGGGACGCCGCGGCGACGCCCATGGCGAGGATCGCGACCATGTAGGCCGCAACGGGAGCCTGCATGTCCGCCCGCAAGAGCGGACGCAGGAGACGGAACATCGCGGCGGAGAATCCAATCATGGCGAGCGCAAGCAGGATGCGCCAAGGCTCTGCTCCAAATCGTGCGACGTCGCCCGCGCTCCAGAACAGCGCGGCATAGGCCAGGTGAGCGGCCAGAAAGGCGCCGAGACCTGCCAGGAAGGGCTTCTCGCCCTCCTGTGCGAGACAGGCGTCACCGGCCGCGCTCAGCACGAGCGCGGCCACCAGAAGCGGCGGGCCGGCTTCGGCATAGGCCAGCCAGGCGAGCAGGAGGATCGAGCCGGTCTTCGCCAGCGTGCGCCGCCAGGACGGCGGGCGACGCAGCATGGCGAGATAGATCACCGCCGCGGCTACCGAAAACAGCAGCGTCGCATTGGCGGTCCCCTCAATGCCGCCGGTAAACGGCATCATGCCGTTTCGCCCTCGACCACAGCCTTGCGCCTGCCGAACAGCATCGTCCTCGCGGCCAGGGCCGCCCCGCCGGTGATCAGCAGGCAGGCGCCGAGCACCTGCAGCGTCGGTTCGGCGACCCCCACGGCGATCAGCACGAGTGTCGACAGCAGCGGCGCGGCGTAGGAGGACGCGCCCAGCACCTGGATGTTGCCGCGTTTGACGCCGTGGTCCCAGGCGTAGAAGGCGGCGCCCACCGGAAGCAGGCCGAGGCCGGCGACCGCCGTCCATTCGAGCGCCGTCGCGGGCCAGATCGTGCTTTCCAGGAGCAGGTGGCAGACAAGCGACAGTGCGGCCGTGGCCGCGCAGAACCAGGTGACGACGCTGGTAGGCACGTCTGGAAAGCCGCGCGACAGGAGCGAATAGCTCGACCAGAAGATCGCGCACAGCCCGGCCATCGCATAGCCATAGGCGTAGCGCGCGTCGAAGGAGAGGTCGCCGCCCTTCGTCACGATGAGCACGGTGCCCGTAAGGCCCAGCAGAGCGCCCGCGACATGATGCCAGCGCAGCCGCTCACCCGGCATGGCGGCCGAGCCGACGACGATCAGCAGCGGCCACATATAGGCGATCAGGCTGGCCTCGACGGCTGGCGCGTTGCGCAAGGCGGTGAAATAGAAGAAGTGGTAGCCGAACAGGCCGCCGATGCCGATCAGCCAGACCTTCGCTGGAAAGCGTCTCGCCGGAGCGTCGGATGTCAGAATCGGCCGCAGCGCGAAGCCGAGCGCGGCGCCGATGGCGAAGCTCATGGCCGAAAGCTGGAATGGCGGCACGTCGCCCGACAGATCGGTGAACAGCGCCAGTAGCGCCCACATCGCCACCGCCGAGAAACCTATCGCCGTCGCGCGCCCCGAACCCATTGAAATCCCCGCGGACGCGAGACGTCCGATCCGCCTGCCTTCGCGCAGTTCCGTGCACGAAACCGCCGGATGCGTCCTGCTGACTTGTCCTATTCGGCCCCGAATCGCTCCGCGCGGACGGTCACGGTGCCGATCTTGGTGTCGATCGCGGCGCGGACCGGCGCATATAGTCCGGTTTGGCCGAGCGGTGCAAATACCAGCCGGATGTTGGCGCGGTCCTTCAGGAACTCGACCGTGCTGTCACCCTCGCGATATCCCGAACGCGGCGCGAAACTCGCCGTGCAGGTGATCGCATCGCCCGAATAGCCTTCGACGGAGACCGGCCCGCGCCCGGCGCGGGCAAGCTTCAGATCCATCCGCGACTGCCCGTCATAGATCCTGAGTGTCTTGGTGCACACCTCCTCCAGATTTCCTGCCTTGACGAGCGAGGAGGACAGCGGGTCGGTGACGCGGGCCAGGTCGCCCTTGTCGAGGGCCACCCAGTTCTTGCCGCGCGGCTTCGGTTGCGGGGTAATCTCTGTCCGGGACACCCGCTCGCCGGAGAAATCGATCTCAAGCGCTTTCGAGCGGCGGCCCGATCTGTAATTCATGCGGTAGCTGGTCGGGCGGACGGCATCGCCGGTTGTGCGGCCGGCAACCGAAACCGCGCCGCTCGTGGAGTCGAACACCTTCGCGAGGCCGGCGCTGGAGACGGTGCCCTTCACTTCGAACCTGTCGCCCTCGATGCTGCTGCGGAAGGTCGAGCGCCCGATCGTCATGCCCCACAGCGACACGGAATAGTCGCCGCGAAAGCGCTGTTCGGCCGAAGCCGGAGCAGGCTGCGGCGTGAGCGCCGTCAAGACAAGCGTGACGGCCAGACCGGTGACTATTGAAGCGCGCTTTGCCATGCGTGATCTCTCGCCGCCGAATCCGGCGAAACTGGGGTCGCGACAACGACTGTCGGGTTGACGGGGCGCGGCTTTCAAACTATGGGAGCCGACGATTTTCCATGAAGGCCGCCCAGGCAGCCCGCGCGCCGCATCGAGTGGTGCGCAAAATGGTGTTCGGCGAGGCCGAGAACGAAGGTATCAGACAATGTCCCGCGCGTGCGAACTTTCCGGCAAGGCGGTGCTGACCGGCAACAATGTCAGCCATGCCAACAACAAGACCAGGCGTCGTTTCCTGCCCAACCTCGTCAATGTGACGCTGATGTCGGAAGCGCTGGGCCAGAGCGTGCGACTGAGGATTTCAGCGAACGCGCTGCGTTCGGTGGAACATCGCGGCGGGCTGGACGCCTATCTCATGAAGGCCGACACGGCTGAACTGTCGCAGCGCGCGCGCCTGCTCAAGAAGCAGGTTGCCAAGAAGCTGGCCGAACAGGCCGCCTGACCCCCGCCAGGCTTTCGTGGGCGGTCCCGGAGGGGTCGTCCTTCATATTGCTGGTTCCATCACCCAGGATAAAAAAATGTCTCGATCCCTTTCGCTTGCGCCTTTCATCGCCGCCATGGCTCTCGTCGTGGCGGCATCGAATGTCCTGGTTCAGTATCCGTTCACCCATTTCGGACTGGGCGAACTTCTGACCTGGGGTGCGTTCACCTATCCCGTGGCGTTTCTCGTCACGGATCTCGCCAATCGCCGTTTCGGTCCGGCCGCCGCGCGCCGCGTCGTTCTGGTCGGCTTCGCGATCGCGGTTCTCCTGTCGGTCGTGCTGGCCACGCCGCGCATCGCAATCGCGTCGGGAAGCGCCTTCCTGGCGGCGCAGTTTCTCGATGTGGCGATTTTCGACCGGCTGCGCGGTGAGGCCTGGTGGCGCGCGCCGCTCCTGTCGAGCCTGATCGGATCGGTGCTCGACACGATGATCTTCTTTTCGGTCGCCTTTGCCGCATCCTTTGCCTTCCTTGACACGGGCCTGGGCTACGAGGATGGCTCGCTTGCCTTCCCGGTGACCTTTCTCGGCGCGGAAGTGCCGCTCTACATTTCTCTGGCGATCGGCGATTTCTGCGTGAAGCTTGCCATCGCGTTGGCCATGCTGGCGCCCTACGGCGCGCTGCTCGGTGTGCTGAAACCCGCCGAGGCGGCGCGCTAAGCGTGCGCGAGCACGTTAACCAGCTTGCCCAAGGGATCGCGCACGAAGAACCGCGTTACGCCCCATGGCTCCTGGACCGGTCCGTATTCGATCGGATAACCGCCTTCGGTCATGCGTGACAACATCTCGTCGAGATCATCGACCTCGATGGAGATGTCCGGCACAGGCTGACCGGAGCCGCCTTCGGTCATGACGCTCAGTTGCACCGTCATCGATCGTTCGCAGCCATAGGTGACGATCCAGCCCAAATCCATGAGCACGTCCAGTCCCAGGATGTCGCCGTAGAAGTGTCTGGCCAGATCGGTGTTACCGGCGGCGATGTTGGCCACGACGCGCTGAACGGCCATTGCGCTCTCCTTCGCGTGCTGCATTGCGCATGGGCTTTAACCTCCGCCCGGCCTGCCGGTCTTGAACGATTGTTACCGGTCCCGAAAGGATACCTTCGTGGCGATGGCCGCCTATTCGACCAGCCTGAATTCCAGATAGAGGTTTCGCTGCAGAATCGAATGGTTGTCGTCCGAGACGATCGACACCATCGTGGCACCGTCGGGACGGACCCACGTGTCCAGCCCCTCCATATTGTCGATCTGATAGGCCATGTCGGCCTCGAACAGAATATCGCCGTCCAAACGCGCGCCGGGTCTGATGTCCTCGCCCTGGAGGCGCCTCAGGCGCATCCTGACACCTTCGGCCATGTTGAAGCTGCGTTCGAGCAGCAGCAAGTCGCCATCAGGCAGGAAGGCGCCGTCGGTGATGTCGAAGCCGCCGCCGCGGCGGATCTTGAAGACGCCTCTTCGCGGGCCTTCCATGATGGCGGCGAAGATGTCGCCCTTCTCGTCAATGCTGCGTTCCGACACGACGACACGCGCGCCGGCGAGGGGGCCGTCGGCGGGTGCGTGGGCGACCGTCTCGATGCCCTTGTTCTGGCGAAGTTCGTGGCGGGGAATCACGAAATCGAGGTCCCGCCGTGCCGCCCGCATCACGCCACGCTCAACATCGAACTCCGAGACGCGATGCTTGCGCTCGAAGCTCACTGTCGCGACATCGCCCAGGATTGCAATCCCTTCGGCGTCGGTCGTCATCTTGTCGCGAATCGGCCGGCCGTGGCGATCGACCATTTCCTCCATGGAGAAATCCGCAAAACCGACCGGCGTGCCGCTCTCGTCGCGCGCCACGACGCCGAAATACCAGAAGCCTGTATCGGTGACGCCGACGAATTCGGTGCCGGCGCCGCGGAACCGGAAAGCGGATAGCGAGCCGAAGTCGCGTGCGGACGAAGTCATTTCCAGGCCGCCGATGAATTCGAGCGGGCCGAAACGCGTTTCGGTCGAGCCGATCCTGAACGCTTCGATTGGCCGCGAGGCAATCTCGTAGGCGCCGGAGCGGGATTGCGAAAGGCCGGCTGTGGCTGTGGCGTAGAGCGCAAGCGTCGCGGCCGCCCCCGCCAGCGCCGCGACTGCCCGCGTTCTCATCCTGCCCGCCTGAACTCGGGCCTCGCGCGCCTGGCGCGCTGATCCTCCTCCTCGAACAGCGCGGCAAGCTGTTCGGTCATGGCGCCAGCCAATTCCTCGGCATCGACGATGGTGACGGCGCGGCGATAGTACCGCGTCACGTCATGACCGATGCCGATAGCGAGCAGTTCGACCGGCGAGCGTGTCTCGATCAGGTCGATGACGGCGCGCAGATGCCTTTCCAGATAGTTGCCGGGATTGACCGACAGGGTGGAATCGTCGACCGGCGCTCCGTCCGAGATCATCATCAGGATGCGCCGCTGCTCGGGCCGGCCGAGCAGGCGCGAATGCGCCCATAGCAGCGCCTCGCCGTCGATGTTTTCCTTCAGCAACCCTTCGCGCATCATCAGCCCGAGATTGCGTCGGGCACGGCGCCATGGTGTGTCGGCCGCCTTGTATACAATGTGGCGCAGATCGTTGAGGCGGCCGGGATTGGGCGGCTTGCCGTCCTTGAGCCACTTCTCGCGCGCCTGCCCGCCCTTCCAGGCGCGGGTGGTGAAGCCCAGTATCTCCACGCGCACGCCGCAGCGTTCCAGCGTGCGGGCCAGGATATCGGCGCAGGTGGCCGCGACCGTGATGGGCCGGCCGCGCATCGAGCCCGAATTATCCAGAACCAGGGACACGACCGTGTCGCGGAAATTCGTGTCGCGCTCCTGCTTGAAGGAAAGCGGCTGCATTGGATCGATGACGATGCGGGTGAGCCGTGCCGTGTCGAGATAACCTTCCTCGAGGTCGAAATCCCAGGAACGGTTCTGCTGGGCCATGAGGCGGCGCTGCAGCCGGTTGGCCAGCCGCCCGACCACGCCCTGGAGATTGGCGAGCTGCTTGTCGAGGAAGGCGCGGAGCCGGTCGAGTTCCTCCTCGTCGCAAAGGTCCTCCGCGCCGACCGTCTCGTCGAACTGCGTCGTGAAGACCTTGTAGTCGATCTGACGCTCGAGCTGGGTGAAGGGATCCTCGGGACGGCGCGATTCGCCAGGCGTCTCGCTATCCGTCTCCTCGTCCTCGTCCGACATTTCGTCGGAGCTGGATTCAGCCGCTTCGGTCTCTCCGGCTTCCTGATCGTCTTGAGCCGCCTCCTGCTGCTCGGAGGCGGACTGGTCCGATCCCTCCTCGTCCTCGCCGCCTTCTTCCGACTGGTCTTCGCCCTCGGGCTGATCCTCGTTATCCTCGCTGGACTCGTCCTGCGGATCCTCCTCGCCCAGTTCCTCGGCCATCTCCATCGAGACCAGCATGTCGCGCACGATGCGGGCGAAGGCCTGCTGGTCCGACAATTTGTCGGCAAGTCCCTCCATGTCGGCGCCGGCCTTGTCCTCGATCCAGCCGCGCCAGGCCGCGACAAGATTCTCGCCGCTGTTGGGCGCCGCGCGACCGGTCAGCTTCTCACGAACCATCAGCGCGACCGCATCCTCGAGCGGCGCGTCGGCGCGATCGGTGACCCCGGCCAGATTGGCCTTGCTGTAGCGATCTTCCAGCATGGAGGCGAGATTGTCGGAAACGCCGGCCATGGCGCGGGCGCCGATCGCCTCGACGCGCGCCTGTTCGACCGCGTCGTAGACGGCGCGGGCCTGCTTGCCCTCCGGCGCGTATCTGGCATGCGTGCGTGCGTCGTGGCAGGCACGCCGCAAGGCCATGGAATCGCCAAGCCCGCGCGTGACGGCGACATCGTTCGCCGTCGGTTTCTTGGGCAGTTCCGGCAGACGCGCACGGTTGCCGGCAAGCGCGGGCTTATCCTTGGCAAAGGCGACTTCCAGTTCGTGATCGCCGGCGATGGCGCGCATGCAGGACGTGATCGCGCGGCGAAAGCTCTCGGTCTCGCCGCCTGTCTTTGGCCTGCCGCCGCGCTGGTTGTCGCCGGGTCCCGCCATGGGCTCGGGCCTAGGTGAGCGCGACGTTGGCCGCGCTTTCCTTCAGTTCCTCGCCGAAGGCGCGCTGGTAGAACTCGGCCACCAGGGTGCGTTCGAGTTCGTCGCACTTGTTGAGGAAGGTCAACCGGAAAGCGAAGCCGACATTGCCGAAGATTTCCGCGTTCTCGGCCCACATGATGACCGTGCGCGGGCTCATGACGGTCGACAGGTCGCCGTTCATGAAAGCCGAGCGGGTCAGGTCGGCCACGCGCACCATCTTGTTGACGATGTCGCGGCCCTTGTCGGTGCGGAAATGCCTGGCCTTGGACAGGACGATGGCGACCTCGTCGTCATGCGGCAGGTAGTTGAGCGTGGTCACGATCGACCAGCGGTCCATCTGCGCCTGGTTGATCTGCTGGGTGCCGTGATAGAGGCCGGTCGTGTCGCCAAGACCCACCGTGTTGGCCGTCGCGAACAGGCGAAAGGCCGGATGCGGGCGGATGACGCGGCTCTGGTCGAGCAGCGTCAGGCGGCCCGACGATTCCAGCACGCGCTGGATGACGAACATGACATCGGGACGGCCCGCGTCATATTCATCGAAGACCAGCGCCACATTATGCTGATAGGCCCAGGGCAGGATGCCGTCACGGAATTCGGTTACCTGCTTGCCTTCCTTGACGACGATGGCGTCCTTGCCGACAAGATCGATGCGGCTGACATGGCTGTCGAGGTTGATGCGCACGCACGGCCAGTTGAGCCGCGCGGCGACCTGCTCGATATGCGTCGATTTGCCGGTGCCGTGATAGCCGGAGACCATGACGCGCCGATTGTGGGCGAAGCCCGACAGGATCGCCAGCGTGGTCTGCTCGTCGAACAGATAGTCGGGATCAATGTCCGGCACATGCTCGGTCGAGGTCGAGTAGGCCGGAACGACCATCTTGGATTCGAAGCCGAAGGTCTCGCGGATCGAGACGGTCGTGTCGGGGAGGTTGGCGATGTCGCGGTCGACCTTGTTCATATCAGCCTGTCTGCCTTCGCGCGGTTGCGCGCAACGTATCTGCGATTTATCGGGCTTGTCTTAGTCAGCCGGGGCAGTCAGCACAATCCCGCCTGCCTGAGGAGGCGGTAGGCCTGGATGACGTCCCGGAACCGGTCCTCGGAGCCCCGGCTGCCGCCATTCGCGTCGGGATGGTGGCGCTTCACGAGTTCCTTATAACGCGCCTTGATCTCGGCGCCAGTCGCATTCGCCGCCAGGCCCAGCGTTTCCAGCGCCTTGGCCTCCAGGGGCTTGGCCTTTCGCTCGCGCGGCCGCGGTGCCGCGCCGCCATCACCGAACATTCCAAACGGATCGCGGATGCGGTTGTAGTAGCCCGCGCGTCCCGACCGTTTCTGGGCGAAGTCCGGCGCCGTGCGTGCCGATCCGTTGGCCCCCATCTTCCAGGTCGGGCGGTGGCCGGTCAGGGCCTCCTTCTGGAAACGTGCTATGTCGGAATCGGCGAGTCCAGAGAAGTAATTGAAACCCTTGTTGTATTCCCGGACATGATCGATGCAGAACCGGAAATACTCGCCCTCGCGCATGCGTCCCACCGGGGCGCGATGGGTTCCCTCGCGCTTGCATCCGTCCCACTGGCAGATCGGCTCATGCGTCGCCGTGGCCGGCCCGTCACGATCGGGCCGGACGCGAATCTTTTCGAACCATGGCGAATTGGGTTTCATGGGCGCGGAATCATGGGGCGCTTCGGCGCAGGATACAAGAATTGACTTTTGTGGGACTTTGGCCCTAGCCGGCTGGCTCGCCGGACGCTCGCCGCTTATGCGGGAGAGGGCGTTGCCGCCCGCGCAACACATAGGAGGAGAGGCCGCCAATGTCCATCCAGCAGGCGATCGAATCGAAGCTCGCCGCCGCATTCCGACCCGAACGGCTTTCCGTCATCAACGAAAGTCACCTCCATGCGGGCCATCAGGAGAGTTTCGACGGCACCGGCGAGACACATTTTCGCGTGCGCATCGTCGCGGCCGCCTTTGCGGAAATGAACCGGATCGAGCGCCACCGGGCCGTGAACGCGGCGCTGGCCCAAGAACTGGCTGCCGGCGTCCATGCGCTCGCGATCGAGCCGGCCGCGCCGGGCGAGCCGACCAGATGGTGAGGCGGATCAGCCGGTCTCGGCCGGCCTGATCCTGAGACGGGTGATGCGGTTCTTGTCGCGCCTGAGCACGACGAACCGCTTCCCGTGGAAGGTGAAGGCCTGCTTCTCCTCGGGAATCGTCTGCGTCTCGTGTATCACCAGCCCGGCGATGGTGGTTGCCTCTTCGTCGGGCAGTTTCCAGTCAAGTGCCCGGTTGAGATCCCGGATCGGCACGAAGCCCTCCACCACCACAGAGCCGTCGGCCTCCTGCTTGACGCCCTGGATATCGATGTCGTGCTCGTCGGCGATCTCGCCGACGATCTCCTCGACGATATCTTCCAGTGTGACCAGACCCTCCACCTCGCCATACTCGTCGACGACGATGGCGAAATGTTTCTTGCGGCGCAGGAAAGCGTTGAGCTGGTCGTGCAGCGTGGTGGTGTCGGGCACGAACCAGGGCTTGCCGGCGATTTTCATCAGATCGATGCGGGACGGATCGTTGTCGACTTCGTGCAGGGCGCGCAGAAGATCCTTGGCGTGAACGATGCCGACGATGTTGTCGCTCGTGCCGCGCCAGATCGGCATGCGGGTGTTGGGGCTGTTCAGGATCTCGCGCACCACGGCCTCAGGCGGGTCGTCCGCATTGACCATGCGCATATTGGTTCGATGGACCATGATGTCTGAGACTTCGAGGTCCACAAGATCGAGCAGGCCGCCGAGACGGTCGCGCTCCTGCTTGACCATCTGGCCTTCCTTGTGGAGCACCGCGACGGTTCCCCTGATTTCCTCATGCGGGGAAAGCATCGGGTCGTCGCGGCCCAGATGGACGCCTATCACCGACAGCATCGAGCGGACGAGGAAATTGGCCGCCGAAGAAAGGGCTCCGAACAGGAGCATGACGAGTTGCGCGAAAGGAGCCACGAAGAGAGCAAATTTCTCGGGCCGCCACAGTGCCAGCGACTTGGGCAGGATTTCCGAAAAGATCACCAGCGTCACCGTCATCGCGACGGTCGCGTAGATCACGCCGGCTTCGCCGAAGATGGTGAGCAGCACGCTGGTGGCAAGCGCGGACGCCAGGATGTTGACCAGGTTGTTGCCGATCAGAAGCGCGCCGACGAGACGGTCCTTTCGCTCGGTCAGGCGCTCGACGATCGAGGCGCGTCGGTCTCCGCTGCTGGCGAGCGAATGAAGTCGGGCGCGCGAGACCGCCGTCATCCCCGTCTCCGTCCCCGAAAACAGGAAGGACAGGATGATCAGAAAGAGAATAACGGCGATTGTGATCCAAAGCCCGGTCGTCATGGCCCCACCTGCTGTTCCAGGAAGGCAAGCACCTCGGACGGCGGCACGTCACGCGCGACGAACGAGCGCCCCACCCCGCGTGTCAGGATAAAGGTGAGGGCGCCGCGTGATACCTTCTTGTCCTGGACGATATAGTCCATCAGCCGTGTCGCCCCCGGCATCTCGCCGGGAATATCGGCGATGCGGGTCGGCAGGCCTACAGCCTTCAGATGCGTCTCGACACGGACGGCGTCGTCGGGACTGGCCAGGTTCAGACGCGTCGAAAAGCGATGCGCCAGCGCCATGCCGATCGCCACGCCTTCCCCATGCACGAGCCGGGCCGAATCGTAGCCGACAGCTCCCTCCAGCGCATGACCAAACGTATGACCGAGATTGAGAAGTGCCCTGTCGCCGGTCTCGTATTCGTCTCGGGCGACGATCTCGGCCTTGGCACGGCAGGATTCGGCAATTGCCTGCGTGCGGCTCGGACCGCCGGAAAAGACGTCGCGCCAGTTGTTCTCCAGCCAGGCGAAGAAGTCGGGCCGGTCGATGAGACCGTATTTGGCCACCTCGGCATAGCCGGCGCGGAACTCGCGCGCCGACAGCGTGTCGAGGGCGGCGGTGTCGGCCAGTACCAGTGCCGGCTGGTGAAACAGGCCGACAAGGTTCTTGCCGCGGGCGGTATTGATGCCGGTCTTGCCTCCGACCGAGGAATCGACCTGGGCCAGCAGCGAGGTCGGAGCCTGGACGAAGCGCATGCCGCGCCGAACGATGCCGGCCACGAACCCGGCCAGGTCTCCGACGACGCCGCCGCCAAGCGCGATCACGATGTCGCCGCGCTCGAGCCGGGCTTCGAGCACGGCATCAACGGCGTGCTCGAGGGCGGGGAAGCTTTTGGTCTTCTCACCCGCCGGCAGCACGATCCCCGTGTGAGCGATGCCGGCGCCCTCGAGGCTATCGCGCAACAGGTCGAGGTGATGGCCGGCAACGTTTTCGTCGGTGACGATGGCGGCGCGTACACCGGGCAGGCGCGCGGCGATCGCGGCGCCGGCCCGCGTTATCAAGCCTTCGCCGATGAGGATGTCATAGGATCGCGCGCCGAGACCGACCTCGACGCGGATATCCCCGTGGGTTTGGGCCGTCATCGTGCTTCATCCTCTTCGCGCAGGCGCTGCCCTATCGCCTGGAGCGCCTCGGTCGCGATCGTCTCCTTGCGGTCGTCCCGCGTCTCGATCATGATATGGGCTTGCGCGTAGATCGGATAGCGCTCCGCCATCAGGCGCGCCATGACACCGCGCGGATCGGCCGCATGCAGCAAGGGCCGGTTCTGGCGCTTTGCGACGCGTTCCATCAAGAGGTCAAGATCGGCCTTGAGCCAGACGGACAGGCCCTCGGAGATAATCATGGCGCGAGTCTCGGCGTTCATGAAGGCGCCGCCCCCCGTCGAGACGACCTGCGGCCCCTCGCGCATGACGCGAGAGACGACGCGCTGTTCGAGCGCCCTGAACTCCGGTTCTCCATAATGTTCGAACAGCTCCGGAATAGACATGCGCGACGCCGTTTCGATCTCATGGTCGGTGTCGACGAAAGGCAAGGACAATGCCTGCGCGACCTTGCGTCCGATCACCGTCTTGCCCGCCCCCATCAGACCGATGAACACGATCGAACGCCCGCCAAGTCGCCGCAGCGTGTCGGCGCGGCTTTCGGTTTCTGCGATGGGGGCGGGTCCGGTCATGGAAGGCGGTAACGACATGAAAGCGCCGGTTCCGTCAAGGCGGGGCTACAGGCGGGCTTGCCAGGGCGCGGGCACCACACCATAAGGGACGAGGCGCCATTCGCCCCGAATGACGGAACCGCCGAACGATGCCAACCCTCTTCCGCTTCCTGATGACCATCGCGATCCTGGCAGGCATTGTCTATGGTGCCATGTATGCGCTGGTGATGTTCGTGGAGCCGAACACGGGCGAAATGACGGTTCGCATCCCGCCCGAGAAACTCAACCCCTCGCAATAGCGATGGCGCCATGAGCGACGTGAGCCGCATCGAGGCCTTTCTGGAAATGATGGCGGCCGAGCGCGGCGCCAGCCGCAATACGCTCGAAGCCTACCGACGCGATCTAGACGACGCCCGAGGTGCGATTTCGCGCCTTTTCGAGGCCGGCGCGGATGAGGTCAGCCGCTATGCGGCGGGGCTCGAGGCGCAAGGCCTGGCGCGCTCCACCCAAGCGCGGCGTCTGTCGGCGTTGCGGCAGTTCTACCGTTTCCTTTACGCGGAAGGATTGCGGCGCGACGACCCTACCGCCACGCTGGACGCACCTCGCAAGGCACGGGGCCTGCCCAGGACACTGTCCATCGACGACGTGACAGCCCTGCTCGACCAGGCGGAAACCGACGCTGCAAAGGCCGACGCAAATTCCGCGTCGGGCCGCGCCGCTCTGAGGCTGCGGGCGCTGGTGGAGACGCTGTACGCGACCGGCCTGCGTGTGTCCGAACTCGTCGCTCTTCCGGTCTCGGTTGCCACGCGGGATGAACGCTGGTTCGTGGTTCGCGGCAAGGGCGACAAGGAGCGCCTGGTGCCGCTGACGCCGAAGGCCCGTGAATCGCTTGCCGCCTGGCTTGACGCGCGCGGCGAAGATGACAGCCGCTTCCTTTTTCCGGCCGAGTCGGCGAGCGGCCACCTACCGCGCCAGGTCTTCGCACGCGATCTGAAGATGCTCGGCGCGCGTGCCGGCATCCCGGCCGCGAAGCTCTCTCCCCACATCCTGCGGCATGCCTTCGCCAGCCACCTGCTTCAGAACGGCGCGGACCTGCGCTCGGTGCAGCAACTGCTTGGCCACGCCGACATTTCGACCACTCAGATTTACACCCATGTGCTCGAGGAAAGGCTGGTTGCGCTGGTCCGCGACCACCATCCGCTTGCCGATTAGGGGCAGCAGGTCTATGTGAGGGCGCATTTCCGCCCTCCGGAGGACGTTCCGGAGCGGGCGCGCGGCATTGCGTGCAAGCCATCCCGACTGTTTTCCCAAGTGAGCGCATGTATCACTATCTCGAATTCGAAAAGCCGGTCGCCGAACTCGAGGGCAAGATCCTCGAACTCAAGAAGCTTATGGAGGAGGGCGAGGCGGTCGACACGAAAGAGGAGATTTCCCGGCTCGAAAAGCGCGCGCGCGATGCCCTGCGCGACGTCTACAAGTCGCTCGCGCCCTGGCAGAAGGCGCAGGTGGCGCGCCATCCCGACCGGCCGCATTGCCTCGACTATGTCGGATCGCTGTTCACCGACTTCACGCCCTTGGCCGGTGATCGCGCCTACGGCGAAGACAATGCCATTGTAGGCGGTTTCGCGCGCTTCCGCGGCGAGCCGGTCGCCGTGATCGGCCAGGAAAAAGGCTCAGACACCGCAACGCGGCTCAAGCACAATTTCGGCATGGCGCGGCCCGAGGGCTACCGCAAGGCGGTGCGGATCATGGAACTGGCCGAGCGCTTCAAGACGCCCGTGATCAGCCTTGTCGACACCGCCGGAGCCTATCCGGGGATCGGCGCGGAGGAACGCGGACAGGCGGAGGCGATCGCCCGTTCGACCGCCGCCTGTCTGGCGCTGACCGTGCCGACGGTCTCGGTCATCATCGGCGAGGGCGGGTCGGGTGGCGCGATCGCGATCGCGACGGCAAACAGGGTCTATATGCTGGAGCATGCCATCTATTCGGTGATTTCGCCGGAGGGTGCGGCGTCGATCCTGTGGCACGATTCCACCCGCGCCCGTGACGCGGCAACCTCCATGAAGATCACGGCGCAGGACCTGCTGGACATGAAGGTCATCGATGCGATCATCGCCGAGCCGCTGGGCGGCGCGCATCGAGGCGCGGAAGCCGTGATCCAGGCGACCGGCGAGCAAATCGCCACGGCCTTCGAGGAACTGTCACAGGCAGAGACCGATTTCCGCGATCACCGGCGCGAGAAATTCCTCGCGATCGGCCGCACTCTCTAGCGGTTCCTTGTCCCCTTTCAGTCGCCGGCGTTGCAGTGATGCGACGCTCGCCACAAATTCGCCCCGAGATTGGCGGAAGTCCCGCCGCGGAAGGGCGTTAATACTTGCGGTAAGCCTTTATCAAGGCTAATCCGCCAGTGTCCGGCCTTTCCGAGGGAACGAGACGAGCAGGGGCGCTCGTGCCGTTCCGCCGCAGGGGACCAGTTGCCAGCCATGAGAATTCCCTTCCTTCGTGCTGTCCTTGCTTTGTCGGCCCTGGCGCTGGTTGGCTGCAACGAGACGCTGGAAGACATTGCCCCCAAGGCCGAGAAGTCGCTCCCGCCCAAGCTCGTGCGTGTCATGCAGGCCAAGGATATGGCCACGCGCTCGCCGATCATGCTGCGCATCTTCAAGGAAGAGGCCCAGCTCGAGGTCTGGAAGCAGAAGGGCAACGGCCGCTACGACCTCGTGACCACCTACGACATCTGCAAATATTCCGGAAAGCTCGGCCCGAAGTTCACCGAGGGTGATCGGCAGGCGCCGGAGGGCTTCTACACCGTCTCGTCCGCTCAGATGAACCCGAAGTCTAGCTACCATCTCGCCTTCAACATGGGCTTTCCCAACGCCTATGACCGGGTGAACGGGCGCACCGGCGCGCATCTGATGGTGCACGGTGCTTGTTCCTCGTCCGGCTGCTATTCGATGAACGATCGCGAGATGGAGGAGATTTATGCCTTCGCGCGCGAGGCATTTCGTGGCGGACAGACCGCCTTCCAGGTGCAGGCCTTTCCGTTCCGGATGACGGCCGAGAACATGGCGCGTTACAAGAACGACCCGAACTTCGCGTTCTGGGAGATGCTGAAGGAAGGCTACGATCATTTCGAGATCACCAAAGTGCCGCCCAAGGTGGATGTCTGCGACAGACGCTACGTGTTCAATCAGTATCCGCTGAACGACCAGGATTTTCGTGCCGCCAGCGCCTGCCCGCCCTCCAGCCAGCCCGAAACGCTGGTGAGCGCCTTCCAGAGCCATCGCAAGAGCTATCAGGCTGCTTTCGCCACGGCGACGGTGCAGGGGGCGAAGTCCCAGCCGAAGCCTTCGATCGCGGGCCTGAAGGAAGCGAAGATCGTCGCGGAGTGGAGCCGCAAGCGTGCGCGCGGCGAGCGCGTGACGATGGAGCCACCGGTGATGGGCGCCAATGGCGAGGTCATCCAGACGACGTCTCGCATGGGTCGGCTGAAAAGCGCGATCGAGGCAGAGGAAAAGGCACGGGCCCGTTCGGGTTCGACACAGCCGCAGGCCGCGCAGCCAGCGGCCGTGACCACGGCGCCACCACCGGCAAAGCCGAGGGTCGACGCCACCTCGACCGGCTCCACGCCAGACACGCCGCAGACCGAGGCAGCGCCGACGGCGCCGGCCGGCTCCAAGCCGAAGAAGCTGTGGGGGCTGCTCGGCGGGTGAGCAGCGGCCCGGCCGCCGCCCTGCCGCCGACGCGTGCTATGCCGCCTGCTTCTTTGGCTGGATCAGGCCGCGTGCCACCAGCAGTTCCGCGATCTGGACGGTATTCAGCGCAGCGCCCTTCCTGAGATTGTCCGACACGATCCACAGGTTCAGCCCGTTCTCGATCGTGGAATCCTCGCGGATGCGGCTGATGAAGGTGGCGTCGTCGCCAGCCGATTCCAGCGGCGTCACGTAGCCGCCGTCCTCGCGCTTGTCGATGACGAGGCAGCCGGGCGCGTCCCGGAGGATGTCGCGCGCCTCGTCGGCCGTGATCGGCTTCTCGAACTCCAGGTTCACCGCCTCGGAATGGCCGATGAAAACCGGCACGCGCACGCAGGTCGCGGTCACCTTGATCTTCGGGTCGAGCATCTTCTTGGTCTCGGCCACCATCTTCCATTCTTCCTTGGTGGAGCCGTCGTCCATGAAGACGTCGATATGCGGGATGACGTTGAAGGCGATGCGCTTGGTGAACTTCTTGGCCTCGACCGGATCGGCGACGAAGACCGCGCGGGTCTGGGTGAAGAGTTCGTCCATTCCCTCCTTGCCGGCGCCGGAGACCGACTGGTAGGTGGCGACGACGACGCGCCTGATGGTGGCGGCGTCGTGCAGCGGCTTCAGCGCCACCAGCATCTGCGCGGTCGAGCAGTTGGGGTTGGCGATGATATTGCGCTTCGAGAATCCCTCGATCGCGTCGGCGTTCACCTCCGGCACGATCAGCGGAACGTCCTGGTCGTAGCGCCAGGCGCTCGAATTATCGATGACGACGCAGCCCTGCCTGCCGATCTTCGGCGACCATTCCTTCGACACCGACCCGCCGGCCGACATCAGACAGATGTCCGTGTCGGAGAAGTCGTAGGTCGACAGGTCCTTCACCTTCAGCGTCTTGTCGCCGTAGGAGACCTCGGTGCCGACCGAGCGGCGGGAGGCGAGCGCCACCACCTCGTCGGCGGGGAAGCCGCGCTCCTCGAGGATATTGAGCATTTCGCGCCCGACATTTCCGGTGGCGCCGGCAACCGCGATCTTGAAACCCATGATGATTGCTCCTGTCGCTCTCCGCTCTGAGTGGGGAACCGGCGGAACCTCCGCGCGGCTGCCTCGCCGGGCCGGGCCCGGGGAGAGAGCGGGGGCGGCCGGGAGGTCAGACCGTGGCGACGGTCGTTTTGGCCGGGGTTTTCGTCAGGCGGCGCACGCGCCCGCCCGCCGGCGCGAAGCGTCCGGCGAGTTCGAAGGCAAGAAAGGCGACGAGGAGGCCGCGCATGACGATGATCCTGTTCGATCGCGCTTCTACGAGCTTTGCCACAAGAGTCAATGGAGACGTCGTCTCGCCCGAGTCGCGTGGGTGGGGTCGGCGTGGGACCAGCCACCATGGCTTTGGCTGGCAAGGCGCTTGTCGGGCCGCGACATCTTCTGTTGCGCCGAGATTGTAATCATCCGCGAACGGTGACAGGTATGACGCGGATGGGAAAATCGAACCAGGGACATGGATTTGCCCGAGATGGACACAAGAGAGTTCTACGCGGCGCTGCTCATCGTGGTCTTCGGCGCGCTGACGATCGGAGGCCTGATGGCGGCAAACCTGATGGCCGGCAACGAAACCGGATTCCTTTACGCCTTCGCCGCCTCCGCCGTCGCGTGGGGATGCGCACCGGCGGTTCTGTTCGACCGGCCGAGGATCTATCTCGGACTGCTGGTGGTCTGCATCCTGCTGATCGCGGCGTCGATAATCAGCTTCCTGTGACCAGGATTGCATTGTTCCAGAGCGGATTTCCCACTTCGCGTTCCGCTGCCTTGATGTAGAGGGCCTCGTTGCCGGCGCGTCCGGCCCAGCAGCCGGTCAGCCATGGAATCCGCGAACACCGATATGAGCGCCGACGAAAGCGCGGACGACCGATACGCCGCCTTTCGCCACGGTCCGTTCCTGCGCTACTGGGTGTCGCGGTTCCTCGCCACCTTCGCGACGCAGATCGTCTCGGTCGCGGTCGGATGGCAGATCTACGATCTGACCCGCGATCCGATGGACCTCGGCTATGTCGGCCTGATCCAGTTCGCGCCAGCATTGCTTCTCGTGCTGGTCACCGGTGCGACCGCCGACCGCTTCGGCCGGCGGCTGGTGATGGGCGTATCGACGGCCTTCGAAGCCGCCTGCGCGGCCGCACTGATCGTGCTGACGTTGCGTGGCCTGTCTGGCCCCGGTCCTGTCTTTACGGTTCTGCTGGTATTCGGTGTCGCGCGCGCCTTCCTAGGGCCTGCGGCCGCCTCGCTGGTCGCCAATCTCGTGCCGCCGAAGGACTTCGCCAATGCCGTGGCGTGGAATTCGTCCGCCTGGCAGACGGCCACGATCGTAGGCCCGGTCGCCGGCGGCTTGCTCTACGGACTGGGCGCGGCGGTGGCCTATTCGGTGGCGGCTCTGTTCATGGCCGGCGCGACGGTGCTGATCCTTTCTTTGCCGAAGCCGCCACAGAAGAGCGAGGTGGACAAGCCGACGCTGGAGACGCTGTTCGCCGGCTTCCGCTACATCTGGTCGGAAAAGATCGTTCTGGGGGCGATCTCAATGGACCTGTTCGCGGTGCTGCTGGGCGGTGCGGTGGCGCTGCTGCCGGTCTATGCGCGCGACATCCTGGAACTCGGCCCCTGGGGCCTCGGCCTGCTGCGCGCCGCTCCGGGCATGGGCGCGATCTTCGTTGCGATGTGGCTTGCCGGTCATCCGATCAAGGACCATGCCGGCCTGATCATGTTCTTCTTCGTCGGGCTGTTCGGCGTCTTCACCATCGTGTTCGGCGTATCGACGATCCCCTGGTTGTCGATCGCCGCGCTCGCTTGCCTCGGCGCGGCCGACATGGTGTCCGTCTATGTGCGCGAGACGCTGATCCAGCTATGGACGCCGGATCGGGTGCGCGGCCGCGTCAACGCGGTCAACATGGTGTTCGTGGGTGCGTCCAACGAGTTGGGCGAATTCCGCGCCGGCGCCATGGCGGCATGGATCGGCACCGTGCCGGCCGTCGTCTTCGGCGGGGTGGGCGCGATCGGCGTGGCGGCGATGTGGGCCTGGATCTTTCCCGCGCTGCGCAGGGCCCGTCGGCTTGACGGGCGGGTGTGAGCTATCGCCCTATCCTATCGGCGGACAGGCCGAAGACCAGCGCCAGGAATTCGTCGAGCCAACGTTTGAGATGCATGTCCCAGATCATCCGCCCGCCGAGGTGGTCGCGCCCCGGCTGTGCGCCCGGCAGCACGAAGCGGTGCGCACCGCGGACAACCCAGCGCTGCATCATGACGCGGGTCAACTCGGCATGGAACTGGATGCCCCAGGCGTTTTCGCCATAGCGGAAGGCCTGGTTTGGATAGGTCTCGGCCGTTGCGAGCAAGGTTGCGTCGCGCGGTAGCGAGAAACCCTCACGATGGAACTGGTACACCATTTCGGGCCAGTCCAGCAGGGATTTTCCCTCGTCGGTCGCCTTCAGCGGATACCAGCCGATCTCGACCAGCCCGTCCCGATGACCTTCCACCTTGCCGCCGAGATGGTTGACCAGCATCTGCGCGCCGAGACAGATCCCCAGGAATGGCCGATCCTCCCTGAGCGGCACAGCGAGCCAGTCCGTCTCCCGCCGAACGAACTCGTCCTGGTCGTTGGCACTCATGGGACCGCCAAAGACGACCGCGCCCGCATGGTTCTCCAGCGTGTCGGGCAGCGGATCGCCGAGCGGCGGACGCCGGATGTCCAGGTTGAAACCGTGAGCGACCAGAACCTGGCCGACGCGGCCGGGACTGGAGAGTTCCTGATGCAGCACGATCAGGATCGGACGCGGACGGGCGATGATTGCCGGCTTTGCGGTCAATCGTCGTCGTCGCCGGAGACGGCAACCCCCATGCGCGCGGCTGCACTGCGCCTGAGCAAAACGCGCTCGCGTGAACTGATGCCGGTGAGTTCGGCGACCCGCCACACCAGATTGTCCTCCATCTCGTGCCGCTCGCGGTCCGCATAGACGACTTCCCACATCAGGCCGATGAACTTCAGCCGTGCTTCATGGTCGAGATGGCGCATCAGCACGCTGGTGAAGGCGTAGAGGTCGACGGCATCCCGGTCAGCCTCTTCGCCGGCCTCTATGACCGAATCGAGTTCGCGCCCGGACAGCGACCAGGTCCCGGCGACAAGTTCGTGCAGCCTGTCGACCTCCTCCTGGCGGCGTACGCCGTCGGCGTCCATGACGTGGAACAGGAGCGCGGCGGCGGCCACGCGCGGATCATCCAGCCCGAAAGCCGGCTTACCCGGCGGCGCGCCTGGAAGGTCGCGCAGAAAGGTCAGCAGCCTGTCGATCATGCCCGTTGCCTGAGAGTCATTCATGACGTGCTAGCGCAACCCGTCCGGTCAGAACAACCGGAACTTTCGCGAAGACTCGTCTTCGACAGCCTCGTTCGGGTCGACACCCGGATCGTCGGGCAGGATGAAGCCTGCGTCGGAATGCGGCGCGTCGGCCCCGGCGTTTCCGGATGCGTGGCGCGGCTCGCGCTCCCTAACGGGAAGGCCGACCACCGTCCCGCCCGACGGACGCTCGGGCGCGGATTCGGGGGGCTTTTTGGAGGCCGCCGGGAGTGGGGCAGCGGCCTCTTCCTTTACGGCTTCCCGGGAGGGTTTTCCGGCAGGTGTTCGGGAGTGGTCGTCTGTCGCGGATCCCGCGCCGGCGGCAGGGTCGGAACGCCCGGCGGTTGTTTTTTCGCCGACCGGATCGACCGGCTTGCCGTCTTCGTCGTCCTCGGGAGAGTCGGTCACGGCGGGTTCGGCTTCCACGACGATCGGCGCGACCGTCCCGGGTTTGTCGCCCGTCGCGCCAGCAGTCTCCTCGGTGGTCCGAGTCGGGCCGGGGACGATGAGATCAGGCTTCGGCGCGGGCTCTGGCTCGGCTGGCGGCAGCAACAGGGAATCCTCGTTGTCCTGATCAATGACCGCGCCCAGACGCTCGACCGGCTGGCGCCACTCGAAGGCATCCAGGCGGCCGGTGACCGGCGAGACCGGAGCCCAGCGCTCGGCCACGATGCCGTCGGCGACCCAGGCCGGATCCGGCGGCGCCTTGATGGCTTTGCCGAGCCACTGCCGCACGCGTCCCTGGTCGCCCGTCTCGGCCTCCTCAATGTCGGCCATCAGGAGATAGGCAGCCTCGCTCGGCGCGATTCGGATCGCCGACTCCGCATGCTTGCGCGCGGCGGCGTTCTCGCCGGCGGCCAGCGCGGCGTGGGCGACCACCAGTTCGGCCTCGGCATTGTTAAGGCGGAGCGAGCGCAGTCGCCGGGCGCGGGAAAGGCGGTCGTGGGTGGAGTCGCCTGGTCGTGCGTTCACATAGGCGTCAGCGATCTCGGGATGGGCGGTCCGCTTCCATGCACTTTCGAGGATCTTCGAGCCCTTCTTCAGGTCGCCCTGCCGGAACAGGGCTCTTGCCGCGATCACCGCGGCCGGAACGAGCTCCGGTGCGAGGCGATTGGCCTCGGTGGCCGCGTTGCGGGCGGCCATCGGATCGGATTCGAGAAGATCCATGGCCTTGGCCGTCAACAGAACCGCCTTGCGGCGGGCGGCGGCTTCGCGATCGATCTGGCGGGTCGATTTCTGGGTCTCGAGGAGGCGCAGCGCTCTGTCCCAGTCATGTTGACTCGTGCGCGCCTCCAGTGTGGCAGACGCCGCCCATGGAAGCTGCGGCGCAGTCTCGGCCGCTCTTTGCGCATAATGGTGGGCCGCGTCACGGTCGCCCAGCCGCTCGGCTTCCAGAAACAAGCCGCGCAGGCCCAGAAGCCGCATTTCGGGATCGTCCAGCATAGCCTCGAACTTGGAGCGGGCCGCGTCGTGATCACCCTCCAGCAGCGAAGCCTGCGCATCGAGCAGGTGAATGAGAGGCTCCTGATCCGCGCTGATCAGCTTCATGGCCTGCTTCTTGTGGCGTCTGGCGGTCGAAGCGTCGCCGGCGCCTGCCGCGATCATGCCCGTCGAAAGGGCCTGATAACCGCGATCGCGGCGCCGGACGCGGAAATAGCGCGACACCGCCTGGGGACTGTTCCAGATGCCCTTGATGATCCACCATGCGAACATAACCACCGCGACGATCGCCACGACCAGAACGGCCGCGACCATCAGCGAGACGGTGTATTGATAGCCGTCGAAGGTGACGACCATCTCGCCGGGACGGTCTGCCAGCCAGGCGAAACCGATGCCGAGCGCGAAGATGATCGCGAGATAGAACAGGATGCGGATCATCCTCAGCCTCCGTTGGCCGGCGCGTCGCCGGAAGCGTCACCGGCCGGCCGTACGGCATCGGACATGACCGCGGCGAGAGCCGCATCCGCCTCCATGCGGGTACGAACATCTTCGGCCAGATCCGCGCCTGCCGCTTGTGCCGTTGCCGGCAGCGACTCGTATTCAGCAAGTGCCGTCTCGTAGTCGCCGGCTTGGATGGCGGCCTCCATGCGCGCCACGATGGCTGGGACGTCGTCGCCCTCAACCGCGCCGATCGGCCGCACGGAGACGAGCGACCGGGCGCTCGAGACCAGACGATCCACGACGCCGGCATCCGGATCGACGGGTTGCGCCGCATCGATCATGGCGGGCGCAGCGGTGCCCATTGACGCCTCGATCTCGCCTGGTGTGGGCACACCATTCGCGGCCACGGCGCGCAGCTTTTCAAGTTGACCGGGCTCAGGCGCGACCGCGGCATAGGTGTCGAGTTCGGCCACGAACGGATCGCCACGGTCGACGGCCGCCTTGAGTGCGGTGGCGGCGATGGCACGCGCCATGCGGGGCTGGCCTTCGACTGTCTCGTCGAGCGCGGACAGCCTCTCCTCTATTGAGTCCAGCCGGGAAACGACTTCCGACCGGGCCTCGTCCGCCTCGGCGGTGGCCTGTTGCTGCTCGGCAATCGTACTTCCGAGCTCTGCAACGGTCGCGCGGAGCGATTCCAGCCCCGAGGGATCGACCGATGCGGCGAGGTCCGACAGCGAGCTCTCCAGAGAGGCGACCTGCTCCGAAAGGGCCGTGAACTGCTCGTCGCCAGCCGCGCCCTCGGTTGACGCGGGAGGCGGCGCGTTGCGCAATTGCTCGACCGCGCCGGCGAGCTCGTCGATGCGATCGCTCAGTGCCGCGAGTTCCGCAGAGCCGGCATCCTCGGATGCTGTGGTCGATTGGTCCTGAAGTTGCGCGACCTCGGCGCGCAGCGCCTCGATCTCGGCGCGGACCGCCTCTCCCGCGCCGCTCTGCTGCTCGACGACGGAACTGCCGTCTCCGAAGGGAAGCACCCCCGCCGCCTGAAGTCCCGCGGCTAGACCAAAGGCGATAACCCCGCCAATCACGCCGGCGGCCAGCGCCGATATGCCGCCGCGCGGCTTGGCGTCGGATGGCGTCGGCCTTCCGGATGGCTTGGAGTCGGACGATCCGGGTGCCTTCTCAGTCGCCCTGTCCGCGCCCGGCGAAACCGTGGCGCCCGCCCCCGATCCGGATGGTGACTGGCGGCCGAAAGTCCGGCTTCCGGCGGCGGGATTCGCGGCGGAAGCCGGTGTCTCCGAGCCCGAGGCGGCGGAATCCGGTTTTTTCGATGCTTCGGACCTGGGCGAAGCGCTCTCTTCCTTGCCGGGGGACGTGGAAGGCCGACCGGACGGCGCGGAAGTCGACTTGCTCTCGGCGGAAGGCGAAGCGGTCGTTCCCGATGGAGTGGCATCGGCCGGCTTCGACGCGCCAGAGGATGCGGAAGCGCTGCCGGAAGCGGAAGCTCCCTTCGCGGTCGGGTCGGCCTTGGCGGCCTGCGACCGGGCCGGCTCCCGCACGACATCCTTCTCGTCCAGATCGATGGTGACCGGATCTTTCCTCGATTTCGAATGCCGGATTTTCGGCGGCTTCACCATGGCGGGCTCCGGTTCGCAAGAGCGGTAACGGTTGGGACCGTGCCGTCCGTTTAGAGACAGATAGTGCCGAGCACAAACGGGGCTTGCAAGAAACTCCTCAAACGCGCCCCGGCTCCGCCCGTTCCTTCAGGCGCGCAAGGCGATCGAACATCGCATCTTCGTCAGGCGTTTCCGCGATCGTTACGGATCCGAACAGGCCTTCCAACGGCAATGCCGCGTCGGCCGAGATGCAAAGGATCGATGGGGTACGCGCTAGCTGTTCGTCCCGCGCGGCGAGACGCCGCAAGGCGCGCGCGCCATTCGGGGAATAGACGAGCGCCGTGTCGGGAGGCGCCTTTCCCAGGACAGCCTCGACCAGCGCCTGATCCAGTTCCACATCCACCACGTCATAGGTCGCCACGATCTCGACGGCGATGCCTGCGGCGAGCATGGCCTCGTCGAAGCCGGGCTTGCGGCGGCGACCGCACAACCACGCCAGCCGACTGACCGGCGGTGTATGGCTGCGAACCAGACGAGCCAGCGCGGCAGCGTCGCCGGCGGCGGAACGAACATCGTGAAAGCCGGCTGCCGCCGCCGCCGCCGCGGTCGCATCACCGACCGCGAATACCGGCAGGTCACGGAGCTTTTCGACGAGTTCGGCGGGCGTGTTGTGAAGGGCATTGGCGCTGGTGGCGGCCACCGCGTCGGGCAAGGCATCAAGCTGCGCGGGCAAAGGCTCGATTCGACTCAGTGGCAGGAGGAGAGGCTGGTGGCCGGCCTCCGCCAGACGCCGCGCGGTCCGCGATGCTCCCGGTTCCGGACGCGTCACGAGCACGCGCACGGATCAATCCCAGGACTCGAAGAAACGCGCTCCGGCCTTTTCGCGAATAGCCTGGCCGGCCGCGCGGCCAACCGCCTCTGCGTCCAAGGCTCGCCCCTCTTGCCCGATCTGGTGCGTTTCGGACCCGTCGGGCGACAGGATCATGCCCGAAAAGCTGATTCTGTCACCCTCGATGCGTGCATAGCCGGCGATGGGCGTGCGGCAGGAGCCATCCAGGAAGGCAAGAAAGGCCCGCTCGCACACCAGCGCGGCCTCGGTCTCGGCATGACGCAGCGGCGCCAGCATGCCGATGGCGCGCGCATCCGTGGCGCGTGTTTCGATGCAGATCGCCCCCTGGCCGGGGGCGGGTGGAAAGTCCTCCAGCGGCAACAGTTCGGTGATCACGTCTGCCATGCCGAGACGCTTCAGTCCTGCATTGGCCAGCAGCGTCGCGTCGACCTGGCCTTCGGCGAGCTTGCGCAGCCGTGTCTGCACATTGCCGCGGAACATGACGACAGAGATGTCGGGCCTGAGCCTGCGGATCAGCGCCTGGCGACGCAGCGATGACGAACCGACCACCGCGCCCCGGGGCAGTTCGGAAAGGCGCGGAGCGCTGCGGCCGATGAAGGCATCGCGCGGGTCCTCGCGTTCCAGAAAGGCGGCTATGACCAGCCCGTCGGGCAGGAGGGTGGGCATGTCCTTGGACGAATGCACCGCGATGTCGATGCGGCCGTCCAGAAGCGCTTCCTCTATCTCCTTGATGAACAAGCCCTTGCCGCCGGCCTCCGAGAGCGGACGATCCTGTATGCGGTCGCCGCTGGTCGAGATCACCTCGACCGGAAACGCTTCCACGGGAAGGCCGTGCGCGGCCATCAGCCGGCGGCGCGTCTCATGGGCCTGGGCCAGCGCGAGGGCGCTGCCGCGGGTTCCGATCGTCAGACCATCTGTTTGCATGCGGTCGAGTCCGTGATAGGCCGCCAACGTTTCCGAACAGTCGTAACGGGCCAGGAGCGGTCGGGCAATCATGACAGGCGATGGCGGTCTGACCGTGCTGGGCATCGAGACGAGCTGCGACGAGACGGCTGCGGCGGTGGTCGCGCGAGACGCGGCCGGCAAGGCAACGGTATTGTCCGACATCGTGCTCAGCCAGATCGAGGCGCACAGCGCCTTCGGCGGGGTGGTGCCGGAAATCGCGGCGCGCGCCCATGTCGAGGCGCTCGACGGGGTGATCGAGGCGGCGCTCGACGATGCCGCGACTAAGCTGACCGCGCTTGACGCGATCGCCGTGACGGCGGGACCGGGACTGATCGGCGGTCTGATCGCCGGCATGATGACGGCCAAGGCCCTGTCGGCGGCCTCGGGCGTGAGGCTTGTTGCGGTCAATCATCTGGAAGGGCATGCGCTTACCGCGCGCCTGACCTCCGGTTTGTCCTTCCCCTATCTGCTGCTGCTGGTTTCGGGCGGACATACCCAAATGATCCTCGTGGAGGGTGTCGGGCGCTATGAGCGCTGGGCAACCACGATCGACGATGCGCTCGGCGAAGCCTTCGACAAGACCGCGAAGCTGCTGGGACTGCCCTATCCCGGCGGGCCAAGTGTGGAGCAGGCGGCGCTGGCGGGCGACCCGACCCGCTTCGCCTTCCCGCGTCCGCTTTCGGGCGAGGCGCGGCCGGATTTCTCCTTCTCCGGCCTCAAGACCTCGGTGCGTCAGGCGGCGACATCGCTGGCGCCGCTGGCGGAAGCGGATGTCGCCGACATATGCGCGTCGTTTCAAAAGACGGTTTCGGACACGCTTTCGGAGCGGGTCGGCAAGAGCCTGACCCGCTTTCGCGAGCGCTATCCCGACCAGGAGAACCCGGTGCTTGTCGTGGCGGGTGGCGTGGCGGCGAACCGGACCTTGCGGGCGGGGCTGGAAAGGCTTTGCGGCGAGAACGGGTTCACCATGGAAGCCCCGCCTCCGCGCCTCTGCACGGACAATGCCGTGATGATCGCCTGGGCGGGGATCGAGCGACTGACAGCCGGTCTGGCGGAGGATGAGGACGCCATGCACATGCCGCCGCGTTCGCGCTGGCCGCTCGATGCGCGCGCCGCGCCGCTGGTGGGTGGCGGCAAGCGGGGTGCCAAGGCGTGACCGCCTCCTCCGGCAAGGCGACCGTGCTGGGTGGCGGAGCCTGGGGAACGGCGCTTGCGCAGATGCTGGCGCGCGGGGGCCTGGATGTGGCGATCTGGGCGCGAGACGCAGCGACAGTGGAGGCGATCAACCGGCAACGGGTCAACCCACGCTATCTGCCAGACGTGCCGCTGGACGACCGCATCGTCGCTACGACGGACATGGCCAAGGCGATGACAGGGGCTCAAACCGTGCTCGCGGTGACGCCCGCTCAGACGCTGCGTGCGGTTTTGCCACTGGGCCGGCCGTATCTGCCGCCGGATGTGCCTCTTGTCCTGTGCGCCAAGGGCATCGAGAAGGGGACCGGCCTCTTCCCCTCCGCCGTTGCGCGCGAGACGCTGGGCGCTGTGCCGCTGGCCGCCTTGTCGGGACCGAGTTTCGCGGCGGACGTGGCACGGGGCCTGCCGACCGCCGTCACCGTGGCGTCGGAGGACGGCGACCTCGCCGCGAAACTCGCCGCGCGGCTGTCCGGACCCGGTTTCCGCTGCTATTCGAGCGACGATCTTGCCGGCGTGGAGGCCGGCGGCGCCCTGAAGAACGTGCTCGCCATCGCCGTCGGTGCGGCGTCCGGGGCCGGGCTGGGAGCCAGCGCCCAGGCCGCGCTCGCCACGCGGGGTTTCGTCGAACTGCGGCGATTTGCTACCACGCTGGGCGCGCGGCCCGGTACGCTGATGGGGCTCTCGGGACTGGGAGACCTGATGCTGACCTGCGCCTCGGCGCAATCGCGCAATTTCGCCTATGGCGTCGAGCTTGGTCGTGGCGCGCCGCTCGAAGGACTGAAACTGGCCGAGGGCGTTGCCACCGCCGGTATCGCCGCGCGTCTGGCGCGGCAGCACGGGATCGATGCGCCGATCATCGCCGCGACCGCGATGCTGCTGGAACATCGCCTGACTATTGGCGAGGCCGTCGAGACGCTTTTGTCGCGGCCGCTCAAGACCGAGGACAATTGAGGAGGAAAGAACCGCGATGCTGTTCGCCCTGATCTGCAAGGACAAGCCCGGACATCTTCATGTCCGCAAAAAGACGCGGCCCGAACATGCGGCGTATCTCGACGGGCTGAACGATAGCGGCCTGCTCAAATTCGCCGGACCGTTTCTGGACGGCAAAGGAGACCCAATCGGCAGCATGGTGATGGTCGAAGTCGAAGACCAGGCCGCCGCCGAGGTGATCGCGGCGGGCGATCCCTATGCCAAGGCGGGGTTGTTCGGTTCCGTCGAGGTGCTGCCCTGGAACTGGGTCTTCAACAAGCCGGAGAATGCATGATGGCCTACTGGCTGTTCAAATCCGAACCCTCGACTTGGTCGTGGGAAATGCAGAAGAAGAAGGGCGAGGCCGGTCAGGAATGGGACGGGGTGCGCAACTATCAGGCGCGCAACAACATGAGGGCCATGAAGCCCGGCGAGAAGGGCTTCTTCTACCACTCGCAGGAGGGTTTGGAAGTGGTCGGGATCGTCGAGGTCGTCAGGCCGGCGCATCCCGATTCCACCACCGACGACGCGCGGTGGGAATGCGTGGACGTCAAGGCCGTGAAGGATATGCCGCGGCCCGTGCCGCTCACCGAAATCAAGGCGAATGACAAGCTCAAGGACATGGTGCTGGTCGTCAACTCCAGGCTTTCGGTCCAGCCGGTGACCGATGCGGAATGGGCGGAAGTGTGTCGCATGGGCGGACTCTCGCCAGCACCCAAGTGAAACCGGTCGGGCTGGACAGGGCGCGCGCCTTCATCCTGGCCAACACCGCCGTCAGACGACCGCCGCACGTGCCCGAGATCGGCCTTCATCTGGCCGACGAGGCGCATCAACTGTGGCTGAAGACCGAGGAGGAACTGGAGACGATGGGCCTGCCACCGCCGTTCTGGGCATTCGCCTGGGCCGGCGGTCAGGGTCTGGCCCGTCATGTCCTCGACAACCCGTCGATCGTGAAGGGCCGCCGTGTGCTCGACTTCGCCACGGGCTCAGGGCTGGTGGCTATCGCGGCCGCGATGGCGGGTGCCGGTTCCGTCATCGCCGCCGATATCGACCCATGGTGCGAAGCCGCCGTGGCGCTGAACGCCCGGCTGAACGCCGTCCGCGTCGCATTCGAGATCGCCGATCTGATCGGCCGGGCGAGTGCCTGGGATCTGGTGCTGGCCGGCGATGTCTTCTACGACAAGGCGCTCGCGGAGCGGCTCATGCCCTGGTTCGAAGCGCTTCGCCTTCGGGGAACGGAAATCCTCGTTGGAGACCCCGGCCGGTCCTACCTGCCCAGAGGATGCCTCAAGGAGCTCGCCGTCTACGAGGTGCCGGTGACACGCGCGTTGGAAGACGCGGAGATCAAGCGCACCACCGTTTGGCGGATTACTTGACGAACCTGCGAGGCAGGCGTTCACTTCCGGGCAGCAGGGCATGGAGGGAACCGCCATGGCATTTGCGGGAATGAGCTATATCGGCATTCTGCTTGCGGCGATCGCCGCCTTCGCTTTCGGCGCATTGTGGTATGGCGGCCTGTCAAAACCATGGCTGCGTGCCGCGCGCATCGATCCGACGACGGTGAAGATGTCGCCGTCGCTGTTCGTTGTCAGCTTCGTGGCGGAACTGATCATGGCCTGGGTGCTGGCCGGCGTTATCGGCCATCTCGGCGATGGCCAGGTCACCATCCGCAACGGGTTGATCTCCGGCGCCATGGTGTGGCTGGGCTTCATGGCGACCGTGACGACCGTCAATCAGCGCTACGAAGGTTATGGCTGGGACCTGACGGTGATAGATGCGGGACACTGGCTGGGCGTGGCGCTGATCATGGGAGTGGTGATCGGCTGGTGGGGCGTGTGAGCGCCCGTCGATCCCGGACACCGGATCAGACAGGCCTTCACGAAGGCTTGTAGCGGCTTGATTTGAACGATCCGCCGCTTGTCGTAGCGTGCGGTTGCAGTGGAGGATCGCCCATGACCAGAACCGCCTTCGTCACGACGCTCGTGTTCTTCGGACTGATCGCCGGGACGCCTTCGGTTTCGGCCGAAACACGGAAGGCGATCTTCGCGGGAGGCTGCTTCTGGTGCGTGGAAGCCGATTTCGACAAGGTGCCGGGCGTGACAGCAACCGTTTCCGGCTATATCGGCGGCTCGACGGACAACCCGACCTATAAGAACCATGCGGCGGCGGGGCACCGCGAGGCTGTCGAAATCGCCTATGATCCTGGGCGGGTGAGCTACGAAACGCTGCTCGCCATCTTCTGGCGCTCGGTCGATCCGACCGATGGCGGCGGCCAGTTCTGCGACCGGGGCTACAGCTACACAACCGCGATCTACACGATCGGCCAGGCCCAGGCGGACGCGGCGCGCAAGTCGAAGACAGAGACCATCCAGGCGCTGGGCGAGCCGGTGGCGACGGAGGTCGTCAAGGCACCGGCCTTCTGGCCGGCCGAGGACTACCATCAGGACTACTACAGGAAGAATCCGGTTCGCTACAAATTCTACCGCAATGGTTGCGGACGCGACGACCGAATCCGGCAGGTCTGGGGCGGGGAGGCTTTCGAAGGCATTCCCGGTTACTGACCGGCCGAAGCTGGGCGGGCGGCCACGCCTCCGTGGGAGCCGGGGCCGCGCTCGCTGACGGACTCTCAGCCCAGTTTCGCGTCGAGCGAGATTTTTATCGCGCCCAGCGCCTTCGAAACCGGACAGCCTGCCTTGGCCTTGTCGGCCAGTTCCCTGAATTTTGCCTCGTCGATGCCCGGCACGTCGCCGACCAGCGCAATCGCGCTTTCGGTGATCTCGAAGCCACCGCCTTCGGCCGGGCCATAGTGGACAGTCGCTCTTGCATCGAGCGTGGTGGCCGGCGTTCCGTTCTCGGCCAGCAAATGCGAAAGCTGCATGGCGAAACAACCGGCATGAGCGGCCGCGATCAGTTCCTCCGGATTGGTGCCCGAGGTGCCGCTCTCGTCCTGGAAGCGGCCCTTGAAGGAATAGGGTTGTCCGGCGAAGGCGCCGCTTTGCGTGTCGAGCGTGCCCGACCCCTCGGTGAGCGTACCCTTCCAGACGGCGGTGGCGGTGCGTTTCATGCGTCCCTCCTTTGACGATGCAAGATTGCCGGCGGCTTGGACCCGCAGCCCAGCGGTCGCGGCAGCTCTCATGTAGGACGCGATCGGCGTTCGGCCATCCCGCTTTCGTAGGAAACGGCTCAGATCGGCTGGCCGCGCAGCAGCCTCGGTTCGCCGCCGCCCATGCCGGCCGCCTGCGCGATGAAATAGCGCTTGAGGCCGGGCAGTCGGTCGACCATGCCGAGCCCGATGTCACGGACGGCACGAAGCGGTGCGAAATCGTTTGAGAAGAGGCGGTTGAGCACGTCGGTCGTGGCGCCCATACGCACCGTGTCGAAGCGGCGCCAGCGCTCATAGCGCCGCAGCACGTCGATCGCGCCGATGTCCTCGCCGAGCCGGTCCGCCTCGACCACGACCTCGGCGAGCGCGGCGGCGTCCTTGAAACCGAGATTGAGACCCTGACCCGCGATCGGGTGAATGCCGTGGGCGGCGTCGCCGGCGAGGGCGAAGCGCGGCCGCACGAAGTCGCGCGCCAGGATCAGGCCGAGCGGCCAGGCGCGCGGCGCGTCCTCGACATGGATCTCGCCAAGCTTCAGCCCGAAGCGACGCTCGAGTTCGGTTTCGAAGACAATCGTGTCCTCGGCGACAAGTCGAGCGGCATCCTCGCTTCGTTCGGTCCACACGATCGAGGAACGATGGCCGCCCTTCTCGTCGGACTTCAGCGGCAGGATCGCGAACGGGCCGGCCGGCAGGAAGTGCTCTTCCGCCCGGCCCTCGTGCGGGCGCTCGTGGCCGACGGTGCACACGATGCCGGACTGGCCATATTCCCAGGAGACGGTGCGGATTCCGGCGGCATCGCGCAGCCGTGATTTCACGCCATCGGCCGCGACCAGCAGGCGGGCGGTGATCGCGCGGTCGCCGGTCTCGATCCGCGTGTCGCCCGGTCCGGTCTCGAAGCCGAGGACCGGCGTGCCTTCTAGCATGACGACGCCCCGCTCGGCCGCGCGGGCGCGCAGCGCGCCGTTGAGATCGGCATTGGCAACCATATGGGCGAAAGGCTCGCCTGCTTCGGCGTCGCCGCCGAAGGTGAGGAATACGGGGCGTGTGGGATCCGAGGTGCGGGAATCGGTGACGATCATCTCGCGGATCGGCTCGGCTTTCGGCTCGATGTCGGTCCAGCAGCCGAGTTCGTCGAGCATGCGGCGCGCGGCGGCCGCGATGGCGGAGGCGCGCCGGTCCTTGCGCCAGACATCGGCCGGTGCCGCGTCGACCACCGCCACCCGCAGATGCGGGGCGGCACCGGTAATGGAAACCGCGACCGCCAGTCCGACATAACCGGCACCCGCGACCACCACGTCGAAGCGTTCGTCCGCGCCTGTGTCCATACCGGTCATTGTCGCTCCGTCTTGACAGTCCCGCTACCCTGGCCGAAACCGCCCGCCACCCCGTTGGTTCCAGGCAGGAGGGATGCCGCGATGGTGGCCAAGGCCATGCAGGACGTGCTCGACATACTCAACCTCGAGCGGCTCGAGCACAACCTGTTTCGTGGTCGCAGCCCCCAGGTCGGGTGGCAAAGGGTGTTCGGCGGGCAGGTCATCGGCCAAGCGTTGGTCGCCGCCCAGCGCACGGTGCCGGCCGACCGGCCGGTTCACTCGCTGCACGGCTACTTCATGCTGCCGGGCGATCCCAAGGTGCCGATCATCTATGACGTGGACCGCATCCGCGACGGAGGCTCCTTCGCCACGAGGCGCGTGGTGGCCATCCAGCACGGCCACGCAATCTTCTCGCTCGAAGCCTCCTTCCAGGTGGCGGAGCCCGGGCTCGACCACCAGACGCCGATGCCGCCCGACGTGCCGCCGCCGGAGGAACTCAAGACGCAGGGTGAACTGCTGGGGGAACTTGGCGACCGGCTGCCGGCCAACGTCTACAATTTCTGGAGCCGGGACCGGGCGCTCGACATCAAGCCGGTATCCCTCGACCACTGGCTGACGCGCGAGAAGCTGCCGCCGAGGCAGAATCTGTGGCTTCGGGCCCGCGGCCCGGTGCCCGAGGATGGCGCGATCCGGGCGGCGGTGCTGGCCTATTTTTCTGATCTGACGCTGCTGGATACGTCGACCTACGCCCATGGGCGGATCACCTTCGACGACGACCTTCAGGTGGCCAGCCTCGACCACGCGATCTGGTTCCACCGGCCGCCGGACCTGGATGACTGGCTGCTCTATGCCTGCGACAGCCCGTCATCGTCGAGCGCGCGCGGCTTTTCACGCGGCGAGCTCTATTCCCGCGACGGCACGCTGATCGCCTCGGTGGCGCAGGAGGGATTGATAAGGGTGCGCACGCGGCCGGCGTCGAGACAATCCTGACCGCGCCGCGCTTCCTCCATCCACTGCTGCCTAAAGTATAGGCACAGCGCGAATTCTGCACTTATGGCATGCAATTGCTTGTATGTGCTGCAGCGCGCGACGGCATCCGCTGTCGATAAAACTATTGTTTTACAATAAGTTAACATGCCGTTGCGGCAACTGGCACGGAGTTTGATTCACCCATAGCCGTACGCGCTCGACTCCCGCGGGTCGTCGGTTGCGGCAGCGAATGCGGGGATCCGCAACTTAAAGAAGGTGAATCGATGAAAATCGTGATGGCAATCATCAAGCCGTTCAAGCTCGACGAGGTGCGCGAGGCGCTGACCGCCGTCGGGATCCAGGGCCTGACCGTCACCGAAGTCAAAGGTTACGGGCGTCAGAAGGGGCATACGGAAATCTATCGCGGCGCCGAATACGCCGTGAGTTTCCTTCCGAAGATCAAGATCGAAGTCGCCGTCGCGCCCGACATGGTCGAGAAGGCAGTCGACGCGATATCGGGAGCGGCCAAGACGGGCCAGATCGGCGACGGAAAAATCTTCGTCTATGCGATCGAGCAGGCGGTGCGTATCCGCACCGGCGAAACCGATACCGATGCCCTCTAAGGCCGAACCGAGTTCAAGGAGACCATGATGGAACTTTCGAAGATCGCATCGGCCGCGCGGCCGATCCTTCTCGGCGGCCTGGCGCTCACCGCTTTCGGTGCGCTCGCCGCCTTCGCCCAGGAAGCCGCGGAGCCTGCCGCGGAAGCGGCGGCCGAGGCCGCGCCGGAATTCGCTTCGGCGGCGGAAACGGCGTTCATCTTCAACACGCTGCTGTTCTTGATCGGCGGCTTCCTCGTCATGTGGATGGCGGCCGGCTTCGCCATGCTCGAGGCCGGGCTGGTGCGTTCCAAGAACGTGTCGATGCAGCTTCTGAAGAACATCGCCCTCTATTCGATCGCCGGCATCATGTACTGGGTCGTCGGCTACAGCCTCATGTACACCAACGTGGACGGCGGCTATTTCGGAACGCTGATGCCCTATAGCTGGCCGGCCGCGGGCACGGCCAACGAGGGCGACTACGCGGTCGCGTCCGACTGGTTCTTCCAGATGGTGTTCGTGGCCACGGCCGCCTCTATCGTCTCCGGCACGCTGGCCGAACGCATCAAGCTGTGGCCGTTCCTGATCTTCGTCGTGGTGCTGACCGGCTTCATCTATCCGATCGCAGGTTCGTGGAAATGGGGTGCGGGCTGGCTCGACGCGATGGGCTTCCAGGATTTCGCCGGTTCGACGCTGGTCCACTCGGTCGGCGGCTGGGCCGCGCTGGCGGGTGCCGTCCTGCTGGGCGCGCGCAAGGGCAAGTTCGGCGCCGCCGGTGAGGTTCATCCAATGCCGGGCTCCAACATGGCGCTGGCCACGCTGGGCACCTTCATCCTGTGGCTCGGCTGGTTCGGCTTCAACGGTGCCTCGCAACTCGCCATGGGCTCCAACGCCGATGTGTCCGACATCAGCCGCATTTTCGCCAACACCAACCTGGCGGCCTGCGGCGGAGTGGTCGCAGCGCTGATCCTGACCCAGGTGCTCTACCGCAAGGTCGACATCACGATGGTGCTCAACGGTGCGCTCGCCGGGCTGGTGTCGATCACTGCCGAGCCGCTGACGCCCTCGCCCTTCGCCGCGATTATCATCGGCGCGATCGGCGGCGTGATCGTGGTGTTCGCGGTGCCCCTGCTCGACAAGCTCAAGATCGATGACGTCGTGGGTGCCATTCCCGTCCACCTGCTCGCCGGCATCTGGGGCACGCTGGCCGTGCCGCTGACGAACGGCGACGCAAGCTTCGGTGTCCAGATCGTCGGCATCGTCGCCTATGGCGTATTCGCCTTCGCTGTCTCTCTGATCGTATGGTTCGTCATCAAGGCGGCCATGGGACTGCGTGCCAGCGACGAGGCCGAGCAGCTGGGCATGGACAAGGCCGAGATCGGCGTGGAGGCCTATCCGGAGTTCTCCGCGGCTGGTACGCGTTTCTCCTGACACAGCCCGTCGTGGCGGTTCCGGCCGCCTCGCCTGGAGGGCCCGGTTCGCCGGGCCCTCATCTTTTTGCCACCTGTCGCCCGGACGGTCATCCCTCCGTTGAACTGGCGCGTCCGGCGACTTCGTTTCTAGGCAGCAGCTCCATGGTTAATGGGGCCTTTACCAACCGGTTCTAGTGTGACGCCGGTGCGGGCGCGAACGCGCGAGGGCGTGTGTCCGCTACCGAACGGCGACAGGGATGGGCGCATGCGGTCCGGGCTTTCCGAAACCTACAGATTCGACGACGGTGCTGACGGACTGACCGGCTTCGCCCGACGGCAATTGAGCAGGCTCGCGGGGCTCGCCGTCTTTGCCCTGTTCGGCTTTCAGGTGGCCGCTCTGGCCACATGGAACGTCGCCGATCCGAGCTTCAGCCACGCCACGGACAATTCGGTCACCAACGCGGCAGGCTATGCGGGCGCGGTCTTCGCGGATCTGGCAATGCAGTTCTTCGGTCTGGCCGCGTTTGTCGGCTGCATTCCGGCACTCGGCTGGGGCTGGCTGCTCGCATCGGGCCGCGGCGTGGACCGCATGGCGCGTCGCGGCATCGCGTGGCTGGCCGGCGCGGTGCTCACGGCCGGCGTCGCGGCCTGTGTGAGCGCGCCACCGACCTGGGCCCTGCCGAGCGGGCTCGGCGGCGTATTCGGCGACATGGCGATCGCGTTGCCGGCGGCGCTCGCGGGCGGATCGATGTTCCCCATCCTGGCAGTGGCAACCGGCATTCTCCTCCTGGCACCGGCCGTCTGGCTTCTGGCGTTCGGCGCCGGCGTCATCGGACGGCGGCCGCACGAGGAGCAGACGGCCGAGCATGAGAGGCTCGGCCGCCATCGCGGCGTGGTCGAGGAGGAGGACGACGAGGATTACGAGGACGATGGAACCGGCCTCCTGGCGCTTGGGGCCATGACCCATTGGATGCTGGCTGCCCGGGCGCGCCTGCGCAGATTCGTTCCGATGCCGCAGGGGACGAGCCAGAGGCGCCCGCTCGCCGTTGCGGAGCAGGATGAATTCGGGGAGTTCCGTCCCGGAACCCATGGCGGACCCCGGATCGAACCCAGCTTCTCCGACGACCGGTCACTACCCCACTCGATCGGGTTCGACGGCGAGCTGGTGGATGACGCACCCTTCGACCTGGACGAGGAAGATGAAGCCGGTGCGGTTGCCTTGCAGCGTCCCACGCGCGGGCCGGCCGCGAGCCGGGTGGAGGCGCCCGCGCCGAGGGCGCGCGAAGGCACCCGTATCAGGCGCGAAGCGCAAGCATCACTGATCGCAGCCGACAGTTTCGAAATGCCCTCGCTGCATTTTCTGGCCGAGCCGAAGAGCGTGGCGCGCGACGCGTCGCTCTCCAAGGACGCGCTCGAGCAGAACGCCCGGCTGCTCGAAGGTGTGCTCGAGGATTTCGGTGTCAAGGGCGAGATCATCCATGTCCGCCCCGGCCCGGTGGTCACGCTCTATGAGCTGGAGCCGGCACCCGGTATCAAGTCGAGCCGCGTGATCGGGCTGGCCGATGACATCGCGCGGTCCATGAGCGCCATCGCCTGCCGCGTGGCGGTGGTACCGGGCCGCAATGCCATTGGCATCGAACTGCCCAATGCGCGCCGCGAAACGGTCTATCTGCGCGAGATTCTTGCCTCGAAGGACTTCGAGGACACAAAGGCGAAGCTTGGCCTGGCGCTCGGCAAGACGATCAACGGCGATTCGGTTATCGCCGACATCGCCAAGATGCCGCACGTGCTGGTGGCGGGTACCACCGGCTCGGGCAAGTCGGTGGCCATCAACACCATGATCCTGTCGATCCTCTACCGGATGACGCCTGAACAGTGCCGGCTGATCATGATCGACCCGAAGATGCTGGAGCTCTCGGTTTATGACGGCATCCCGCACCTGCTGACGCCAGTCGTCACCGATCCGAAGAAGGCCGTCGTCGCGCTCAAGTGGACTGTGCGCGAGATGGAGGATCGTTACCGCAAGATGTCGAAGGTCGGCGTGCGCAACATCGACGGCTTCAACCAGCGCGTCGCGCAGGCCCAGAAGAAGGGTGAGCAGATCAGGCGTACCGTCCAGACCGGGTTCGACCGCGAGACCGGCGAGGCGATCTACGAGACGGAAGCCTTCGATCTGGAGGCGATGCCATATATCGTGGTCATCATCGACGAGATGGCCGACCTGATGATGGTCGCCGGAAAGGACATCGAGGGCGCGGTGCAGCGTCTGGCGCAAATGGCGCGTGCGGCCGGCATCCACGTCATCATGGCCACGCAGCGGCCTTCGGTCGACGTCATCACAGGCACGATCAAGGCCAACTTCCCGACCCGCATCTCGTTTCAGGTGACATCGAAGATCGACAGCCGCACCATTCTCGGCGAACAGGGCGCCGAACAGCTGCTTGGCATGGGCGACATGCTCTACATGGCCGGCGGCGGGCGCATCCAGCGTGTCCATGGCCCCTTCGTCTCCGACGAGGAGGTGGAGAGGGTCGTGGCGCATCTCAAGCTGCAGGGCGTTCCGGAATATCTCGATGCGATCACCGAGGACGACGGTGAAGACGAGGGCGACGGCGGCAGGGGCGGCGGATCCGGCGCGGTCGGCGGCTTCGAGGATTCGGAGGATCCCTACGACCAGGCCGTGTCCGTGGTGTTGCGCGACGGCAAGGCCTCGACCAGCTATATCCAGCGGCGTCTCGGAATCGGCTACAACCGCGCGGCCTCGATCATCGAGCGGATGGAGCAGGAAGGCATCGTCGGCCCGGCCAACCATGCCGGCAAGCGCGAGATCCTGGTGCCGACCGAGAACGAGGATGCATTCTGACCGTGCCGGAACAGGCCGGGTGAGAACTGCGTTATGCGCCCAACAAACGCCCCACTGGGCAACTACACCGGCCACGGACAACGGAGATCCACATGATCCGCAGGACCATTTTCACAGGCGTGGCCGCGCTCGCGATCGTATCGTTTCTGGCGCCGATGACGCACAGCGCGGCGGCCGCCTCGGACACGGCGCAGCGCATCGCCGACCATTTCTCGTCGGTGCGCACGATGAGTGGCGAGTTCGTTCAGTTCGGCCCGAGCGGCGAGCAGACCGGCGGCAAGTTCTTCATCTCGCGACCGGGCAAGATACGCTTCAACTACGAAAAGCCCTCAAACTTCAAGGTGATCGCGGACGGCAAATCCGTCGTGATCAACAATCCCAAGCTGAACACCTGGGACCTGTATTCGCTCTCCCAGACTCCGCTGAAGCTTCTGCTCGACGAGCGCATCGATCTGAGTGGCGGCAAGGTCAAGAGCGTCAGCGAGGAGGACGACCTGACCACGATCAAGCTGGCCGACAAGTCGCTCTTCGGCGACTCCACCATTACGATGATGTTCGACCCCCAAACGTCGGAATTGCGCCAGTGGACGATCACCGACGCGCAGGGCAAGGATACGACGGTCATGATCTTCAATGTCGAGGAAGGGGTGCAGGTCGACCAGGCGATGTTCAACATCGACTACCAGAAGGTCTCCGACGCCAACCGGCTGAACAACGGACGCACACCTTAGCTGGCTGGGACAACCCGCGAGGCTGACATCGGAAGTCCATCATCAGCCCAGCAATCCCACAAAGGGCGACATAGTTGTGGACAGGGCGGCGTCGAGCCGCCCTTTTGGTGTCGGCGCTTGAAGCCGTGCTGTGCGGATGGCAGGGTCCGCGCGCCCGCCGCCAGAGAACCTCATGCCGCTGACCGTCGCCACCTGGAACATCAATTCCGTGCGCCTGCGCATGCCGCTGGTGGAGCGCTTCCTGTCCGAGTACCAGCCGGACATCCTGTGCCTGCAGGAGACGAAGTGCCCGGATGACCTGTTTCCGCGCAAGGCGTTCGAGAAGGTCGGCTACGGTTACATGGGCATCAGCGGACAGAAGGGCTATCACGGTGTGGCAACCGTTGCCCGTCGCCCGATCGCGGTTCACGAGCGGCGCGAGTTCTGCGCGATGGGTGACTGCCGCCACATTTCGACCCGCTTCGAAGCCGGCTCGCATACGATCCTGCTGCACAATTTCTACGTTCCGGCCGGCGGGGACGAGCCGGATCCGGACATCAATCCGAAGTTCCGGCACAAGCTGGATTTCGTCGCCGAGATGAACGGGGTGCCAGCTCAGCAGTCGGACGGCTTCTCCTCGATTCTGGTCGGCGATCTCAACATCGCGCCGCTGGAAAGCGACGTGTGGTCGCACAAGCAGCTCCTCAGGGTCGTCAGCCATACGCCGGTCGAGACCGAGAGTTTCGAGGCGATGCGCAAGGCCGGTGGCTGGGTGGACCTGATGCGCCAGCACAACCCCGAGCCGGAAAAGCTCTACACGTGGTGGAGTTACCGCGCCCAGGACTGGGCCGCATCGGATCGGGGGCGGCGGCTCGACCATATCTGGTCGTCGGACAACCTTGCCGGATCACTCAAACGGATCGAGATAGTGCGTGACGCACGCGGCTGGGAGCGCCCTTCGGATCATGTGCCGGTGATCGCGACATTTGCTCTCGATTGAGGCCGGGCGTCGCCGCAAGGATCATCCGTCTTTGCTGAAGGCGGCTTCCAGCTTCTCGATTTCGGCCACCATGGCCTGGAAGCGGGCGGAAATGCGCCGGTGGAGCGCGGCCGCGGTTTCGGGATATTCCTCCAGGATACGGCGGAACAGCTTGCGGTTGAGGCGGATCAGGTCGCAATCGGTCGCGGCCATGGCGCCGGTCACGCGACGGGTCTCGGAGATCAAAGCGAACTCGCCCAGAATCGAGCCTTCGGGAACACGGCGCAGCGTCACGCGCGCGCCGTCCTGCTCGCGATAGAGATCGACGGCGCCCGAGACCACGAGAAAGGCGCTGTCGGCGAAATGGCCTTCGCGATAAAGGTCGCGGCCCGCCGAAAGCCGCATGTTCTCGGCACCGAAGGCAAGCAGGCGCAACTGCTCCTGCGTCATATCCGCGAACAACTCCACGCGGGAGAGCACGCGGATGTCGTCATCCAGCGCCATCTATCGTCCCCTCCCGCTCCCTTCGCCCGAGATTTACGACCCCCCAATGTCGCCGGGCGAATCCGTCAGGGAACGAGTTTGTAACCGCCGCTTTCTGTCACAAGAATTTCGGCATTGGAAGGATCGCGCTCGATCTTCTGGCGCAGCCGATAGACATGGGTTTCGAGCGTGTGGGTGGTGACGCCGGAATTGTAACCCCAAACCTCCTCCAGCAGCACGTCACGTGTCACCACCTTCTGGTCGGCCCGGTAGAGATATTTGATGATTGAGGCCTCCTTTTCCGTGAGCCTCACCTTGCCGCCGCGCTGGTCGAGAAGCAGCTTCTGGCTGGGCTTGAAGGTATACTGGCCGACGCTGAAGGTGGCGTCCTCGCTGTGCTCGTGCTGCCGGAGTTGGGCGCGGATGCGGGCAAGCAGGACGGCGAAGCGGAAAGGCTTGGTGACATAGTCATTGGCGCCCGCTTCCAGGCCGAGGATCGTGTCCGAATCGGTGTCCTGGCCGGTCAGCATGATGATCGGGGCCTTGTAGCCGCCCTTGCGGAGAAGCTTGACCGCCTCGCGGCCGTCCATGTCGGGCAGGCCGACATCCATGATCAGAAGGTCGACGACGCCGGCGCGCGCGGCCGCCACGCCCTTGGTCGCGGTCGCTTCCTGCTGGATCGTGAACTCCTCGTAGAGCGAGAGCTGCTCGACCAGCGTGGTTCGAAGGTCGTCGTCGTCATCCACGATTAGAATGGTGCGTGAGGTCATGATCCAATCCGCTATGAACAAATGCACGAAACACGTTGACCGGCTACGGTTTATGACGAAGCCTCGCGACGAGATAGACGCTCACCGCGATTTGTACAGTGCGACGATCATACTCGAAAATTCGTGAATGCAATGGGGCAGCGGGCGCGAAAGGCGCTTCGATGCCGGTTTTGACGGTCAGGGCGCGTCCGGGGATGCCCTCGGAAGGCTTCATCAGGGCCGGAACGCTCGTGATGCGTTGCGCGCTTGGCAAGGGCGGCATACGCGCGATCAAGCGCGAGGGAGACGGCGCCACGCCGCTGGGCCGCTTCCGCCTGCTCGGGGTGTATCTGCAGCCACGCCGCTTCGACCGGCAAACCATGCTGCCAGTCACGATGACGCGGCCCGACCAGGGTTGGTGTGACGCGCCGGGCGACCCGAACTACAACCGGCCAGTGCGCCTTCCCTTTCCGGCGAGCCACGAACGGATGTGGCGCACCGACCGGCTCTACGACGCCGTCGTCGTGCTGGACTGCAACATCAGGCCCCGCAAGCGGGGCATGGGCAGCGCCATTTTCCTGCATGTCGCGAGACCGGGTTACCAGCCCACGGAAGGCTGCGTGGCGGTTGCGGAACGCGACTTGCGCCGGCTTTTGCCGCTCCTGTCGCGAACGACGGTGCTTGTGGTGGCACGATAGGCGTCAGCCGGCCATGCCGGCCAGCTTCGCCTCGAGTTCGGCGACCCTCTCCTCCAGCCGCCGCAGCCTGTCCTCGACATCTGGCGAAGCCTGCCGGGAGACGGCGGTCGCGGCCCGTGGCGGCGGAGCCTCCACCGGACCGGCCAGAAGATGGGTATAGCGGTCCTCGCGCTGGCCGGGACCGCGTTCAAGATGCACGACCAGCGGCGGTCTCCTGCCGATCATCAGGTCGAGGTCCGACTTCACGTCCTCGATCGAGCCGTAACGGGCCATGCGTTCCGAGCGGGTCAGCAGTTCGTGCGCGGTCTGCGGCCCGCGCAGCAGCATCAGCCCGATCAATGCGATCTGGCCGCCGGTAAGCGAAAAGCGCTGCGGCATCAGGTGCTCGTAGCGCTCGACGCGGGATGCGAAGCTCCGGCGGGCAAGCCCCTTTTCCTGGAGGCGCGTCAGCGCGTGCCGCACCTCGCCGGGCTCCAGCGTCATCACCGGATCGCGCGAGGACTTCTGGTTGGCCGCCGCCACCGCGCCGTTGAGCGACAGCGGATAGACGTCGGGCGTCGTTTCCTTCTTTTCGATCAGGCAGCCTAGAACGCGCGCTTCGGGCGCGGTGAGAAGCGGAAGTTCGCTGTCGTTCATGCCGGTCGCCGTCCTCCCAGGCCCGCCGCTCGACCATCATCTTCCTGATTTCGGCCGCCGCGCCGCCGAAAGCGCGCAAACCGAAGAATCGATCGCCGCACTATACTCGCCGCTCGACCATCATTTTCTTGATTTCGGCGATCGCCTTAGCCGGATTGAGCCCTTTCGGACAGGCCTGGGTGCAGTTCATGATCGTGTGGCAGCGATAGAGCCGGAAAGGGTCTTCCAGATTGTCGAGCCGCTCGCCTGTCTTCTCGTCGCGTGAATCGATCAGCCAGCGATAGGCCTGCAGAAGCACGGCCGGACCGAGATAGCGCTCGCCGTTCCACCAGTAGCTGGGGCAGGAGGTCTGGCAGCAGAAGCACAGGATGCATTCGTAGAGGCCATCGAGCTTCTGCCGGTCCTCGTGGCTCTGCTTCCACTCCTTGGCGGGCTCCGGCGAGACGGTCTGCAGCCAGGGCTGGATGGACGAGAGCTGTGCGTAGGGGACGGTCAGGTCCGGCACCAGATCCTTGACGACGGGCATGTGCGGCAGCGGGTAGATGCGCACCGCGCCCGACACGTCGTCCATGCCCTTCGTGCAGGCCAGCGTGTTGGTGCCGTCGATGTTCATGGCACAGGAGCCGCAGATGCCCTCGCGGCAGGAGCGGCGGAAGGTCAGGGTCGGATCGACCTTGTTCTTGATCCAGATGAGACCGTCGAGGACCATCGGTCCGCAATCGTCCAGATCCACGTAATAGGTATCGACGCTCGGATTGTCGTCGTCGTCGGGCGACCAGCGATAGATGCGGTATTCGCGCAGGTTCGTGGCGCCCTCGGGCTTGGGCCAGACCTTGCCCTGCCTGACCTGCGAGTTCTTGGGAAGCGTGAGCTCGACCATATTCTTCCCTTTCGATCAGTACACCCGCGCCTTGGGCGCGATCCTGGCGAGGCTGATGCCGCCTTCGCTCTCCGGCAGCATGGTGTCGGTGTGAACCGGCCGGTAGTCGAGTTTCACCTCGCCGGCTTCGTTGACCCAGGCCAGCGTGTGCTTGCGCCAAGTGACGTCGTCCCGCTTGTCGAAATCCTCGCGGGCATGCGCCCCGCGGCTCTCCTTGCGCGCCTCGGCGCCGTAGACCGTGGTGATGGCGCAGGCCATCAGGTTTTCCAGCTCCAGCGTCTCGACCAGATCGGAATTCCAGATCATCGAGTGATCATGAACCTTGAGGTCAGGCAATTCACCCCAGATCTCGGAAATGCGCCGGCAGCCCTGTTCCAGTGTCTCCTGGGTGCGGAAGACGGCGGCGTCTTCCTGCATGGCCTTCTGCATCTTTTCGCGCAGCATGGCTGTCGGCGTGGAGCCGTTTGCATGGCGCAGCCGGTCGAAGCGTTCCATGATCCTCTCGACGGCCGGCTCGCTGATCGAGGGGATGGCGCCTTCGCGATCGATCACCTCGCCGGCCCGGATCGCGGCGGCACGGCCGAACACGACCAGATCGATCAGGGAATTGGAGCCGAGTCGATTGGCGCCGTGGACCGACGCGCAGCCGGCCTCGCCGACGGCCATGAGGCCCGGCGCGATACGTTCGGGATTGGCGCCGTCGGCGTTGAGCACCTCACCCCAGTAGTTCGTGGGTATGCCGCCCATATTGTAGTGGACGGTGGGCAGAACGGGGATCGGCTCGCGCGTCACGTCGACGCCGGCGAAGATCTTGGCGCTTTCGGAGATGCCGGGCAGGCGCTCGTGCAGCACCGCCGGGTCGAGATGGTCGAGATGCAGGAAGATGTGGTCTTTTTCCTTGCCGACGCCGCGGCCCTCACGGATCTCCATCGTCATGCAGCGCGAGACCACGTCGCGCGACGCCAGGTCCTTGGCCGACGGAGCGTAGCGCTCCATGAAGCGCTCGCCCTCGGAATTGACGAGATAACCGCCCTCGCCGCGCGCGCCCTCGGTGATCAGGCAGCCGGCACCATAGATGCCGGTCGGGTGGAACTGGACGAATTCCATGTCCTGCAGCGGCAGCCCGGCGCGCGCGATCATGCCGTTGCCGTCGCCGGTGCAGGTATGGGCGCTGGTCGCGGAGAAGTAGGCGCGGCCGTAACCGCCGGTCGCCAGCACCACCATCTTGGCGGCGAAACGATGGATGGTGCCGTCGTCGAGGTTCCAGGCGACGACGCCGGTGCATACGCCGTCATCGGTCATGATCAGGTCGAGCGCGAAATACTCGATGAAGAACTGGGCGTTGTTCTTCACCGACTGGCCGTAGAGCGTGTGCAGGATGGCGTGGCCGGTGCGGTCGGCGGCCGCGCAGGTGCGCTGCACCGGCGGGCCGTCGCCGAAATTCTGCATGTGGCCGCCGAAGGGGCGCTGGTAGATGCGGCCGTCCTCGGTGCGTGAAAACGGCACGCCGTAGTGCTCCAGTTCGTACACGGCGGCCGGCGCCTCGCGGGCCAGATATTCCATCGCATCGACATCGCCCAGCCAGTCCGAACCCTTGACGGTGTCATACATGTGCCACTGCCAATTGTCGCGGCCCATGTTCTGGAGGGAGGCGGCGATGCCGCCTTGCGCGGCGACCGTGTGCGAGCGGGTCGGGAAGACCTTGGTGATGCAGGCCGTCTTCAGCCCCTGTTCGGCCATGCCAAGCGTGGCGCGCAGGCCCGCGCCGCCGGCGCCGACGACCACGACGTCGAACTTGTGGTCGACATAGGTATAGGAACCGGCCAAGGCTTCAGCCTCCGAATGCGAGCTTGAGGATGGAGAAGACGCAGGCCGCGCCGACGACCGTCACGAAGAAGATGTTGGCGATGACCAGCGCGACTTTGACGCCCTCGTCATGCGCGTAGTCCTCGATGATCTCCTTCATGCCGATGGCCATGTGGACGAAGGCTGACAGGATGACCAGGATCAGCACGACCGCGACCAGCGGGCTGGCGAGCGCGGCGCGGACCTCGTCGTAGGTCGCGCCGTTGAGCGATATCAGCAGGCCGACGAAGAACAACAGAAGCGGCACATTGGCCACCGCGGTGAGCCGCTGGCGCCAGAAGGTCCCGGTGCCGTCCTTCGCCGAGCCCAGTCCGCGAACCCGGCCGAGCGGCGTGCGGAAATCGTGGATGCTTTTCATCGGTCAGCCCCGCGCCATGTAGCCGACGATCCAGATCAGGATCGTGAGGATGAAGGAAGCGATCGGCAGCCCGATGGCGATCTTCGTCGCCGTCTCCTTCTCCAAGCCCGAGCCCGTGTCCCAGACGAGATGGCGTATACCGCCCAGCATGTGATGCATGAGCACCCAGGTGTAGCCGAACAGGACAAGCCGGCCGATGACGGACCCGAAGACGGCGTTGGCCGTGTTGAAGGCGACCGGCGAAGTCGCCGCTGCGATCAGCCACCAGGCCACCAGAAGCGTGCCGACATAGAGCGCGCCGCCGGTGATGCGGTGCATGATCGACATGACCATGGTCGGTATCGGCCTGTAGATGAACAGATGCGGCGACAGCGGCCGTGGCCTCATCTTCGTCGCGGTCGTCTCGCTCATGGCGGCCCCTCTACGCTTCGCCCTGCCCGGGCGCGAGCGCGCCGTCACTGTGGAGGCGCGGGGTTGGCGTTCGGCGACCCGAGGCTGCGCGCTTTCTAATGCGGTTTTTGCAGCGCGTCAAAGGCCGGGCGACATTTCAATCGCTTCGATTTATGCAGGAAAATCAATGCCTGCGCTTCAATCGGTTGAAGCCTTCATCTCGTGCAGGTCATGGGCGGCTCACGGCCGGCGATCCACATCGCTTCGCGGCCCTCCAGCAGGAGCGCGTAGATCGAGGCGGCATAGCGGCTGCGTTGGTCGGCTGGGGCGGCCGGAAGCTCGACCGGGTCGGGAGCCTCCTCTCCCGAGGACGTTGCCGCGACGACAACGCTGTCGCCTTTGTTTTCAATGATGATGCCGCCGTCTTCGCCGCAGCTATAGGTGGCGACCGCAGGCTGGCGTTCCTCGCCGGCCTCGCGCGGATCGTCGGCCGATCCTTGGTCGGAGACGCAGCCCGCGAGGATGGTCAGGCACAGAAGAAGCGGGAAGGTGAGTGCGGCGGACGAACCGCGCGGGTGATTTGCCATGATGCGACGGTAGTCGCCGCCGCGCCGGGTGAGCAAGCGGCAAAGCCGCTGTCGCGGGCCGACGCAGGGTCAGAGATTGCGCAGGACGGGTGCCGCCTTGTGGCCGAGCACCCGCCAGGTGCCGGCCAGGCCGAGGCCGACGGTCAGCACCAGCGTGACCAGGATGGTTGTCAGCGCCATGTCCAGCTGAAAGCTGGAAGGCAACGTCATGATGCGCGTGACCACGAACCAGGCCGCGACACCACCCGCCGCCAGAGCGAAGATCGCGGTCGCCAGCCCGATCAGCAGATATTCCAGCGAGAAGGCGGTTATCAGCGTACGACGCGTCGCTCCCAGCGTCTTGAGAACGACCGCGTCGTGGATGCGGGCGCGATTCCCCGCCGCCAGCGCCCCCGAAAGCACCAGGATGGAGGCAATCAGCGCGACGGCCGCGGCGGCCCGTATCGCGGTCGCGAGCTGACCGACGATGCGGTTGACCACGTCGAGCGCGTCCTTGACGCGAACGGTGGTGATCGAAGGGAAGGCGCGCGTGACGGCATTGAGCAGGCGCGATTCCTGTTCGGGGGTGGCGGTCTGGTCGGTCAGCGTCGCCAACCAGGCATGCGGCGCGCCAGCGAAGGTGTTGGGCGAGAACACCATGACGAAGTTCATCGCGAGCGATTCCCATTCCACGTTGCGCAGATTGGCGATACGGGCGGTGACGTTGCGGCCGAGCACGTTGACGGTCACCGTGTCGCCGACTTCAAGTCCGATCTCGCCTGCCTGCTCCGCGGCGAAAGACACCAGCGGTTCGCCGGAATGGTCCGGATCCCACCATTCACCTTCGGTAAGCGTCGCGTTTTCGGGGATGTTCCTCGCATAGGTGATGCCGCGGTCGCCGCGCAACACCCAGGCTCCCTCCGGCGGCACTTCGATCTTCGATACCTCGATACCGTTGAGCGCCATGATGCGCCCGCGCAGCATCGGCACGCGCACGAGCTTGCCGTCGGGCGCTTCGGCCTCGACCAGCGAAGCGAATTCCTCGACCTCGGTGTTCTGGATGTCGACGAAGAAGAAGTTCGGCGCGCGTTCGGGCAGGTTGCCCGCGATCTGGCGGCGCAGATCGCCGTCGATCAGCCCGATCGTGACCAGCAGCGTCAGGCCGAGGCCGAGCGACAGCACCACTGTCGGCGTCAGCGCGCCGGGCCGGTGGATGTTTCCGAGCGCCATGCGCAGCGGGGTGGACGAGACGCGCGGCGCGCGGTGGGCCAGCCACTGAACCCCGACTCCCACCATCCGCAGCACGAGGAAAGAGAATACGATGCCGCCGAGGAAGGTCAGCGCGACACGCCGTTCCTCGGCGAACCAGATGGCGAGCAGGCCCAGCGCCACCGCCACCAGGACGGCCGAAACGATGTAGGCAGGTCGCGGCCAGCCGCGTCCCTCGAAACCGTGTTCGCGAAACAGCGACGTGGCCGGTACGTCGCGGGCGCGACCGAGCGGCATCAGCGCGAAGGCCAATGTTGTCAGGGCGCCGAAAACGGCCGCGATCGCGAGCGCATCGGGATAGATCGCCCCTTCGGTCGGCACCGGCAGCACGGACGCAAGCGCGGTGGCCGCCAGCATCGGCACGAATATCGCCATCACCAGTCCGATCAGGATGCCGATCGCGGCGATGATCCCGATCTGGACCAGATAGACCGTGAAGACGAAGCGGCCCGACGCGCCGAGGCTCTTGAAGGTGGCGATCACGGAGCGCTTGCTTTCCAGATAGGCGCGTACGGCATTGGCCACGCCGACGCCGCCGACCACGAGCGAGGTCAGGCCGACCAGGGTCAGGAACTGAGAGAAGCGCTCGATGTTGGAGGACAGGGCCGGGGCGGCGTTGAGGCGCGAGCGGATGCTCCAGCCGGCCTGCGGGAACTCCTGCGCGGCACGGTCACGGATTCTTTCCAGGTCGGAGCCCGTCGTGCCCGGGTCCAGGCGGATCTTGTAGACATGCTCGACAAGGCTGCCGGGCTGCACGAGGCCGGAAGACCGCAAGCCTTCCATCGAGACCATCAGTCTCGGCGCGAAGCCGAAGCCGTCCGAGACGAGGTCCGGCTCGGTGACGAGCCTGGCGCGCAATTCAAATGTCACGCCGCCGAGGCGAAGGCGATCGCCGACGGCGAGGCCGAGGCGCTCGAACAGCAGGTCGGGCGCGGTCGCGCCATGCGCGCCGTCCCTCTCGCCAAACAGCGCATCGTGGTCGAGCGGCGGGTCGGTGACGAGTTCGCCATAGAGCGGATAGGCCCCGTCGACGGCCTTGACCTCGACCAGCGTCTGGTCGGACCCGTCCTCCAGACGCGCCATCGAGCGCATGTTGGCGCTGTCGGCCAAGTCGCCGAGGCTTTCCAGGAAGGCGCGCTCCTCGGCGTCCGCCTCGCGCTGGTTGAGTTCGAAGCGGATGTCGGCGCCGAGGAGCGTCTGGCCCTCGTTGGCGACACCGGCGGTGATGGAGCGGGCCAGCGAGTTGACGCCGCCGATGGCGCCGACGCCGAGCGCGATGCAGGCGATGAAGATCAGGAAGCCCGACAGGCCGCCGCGCATCTCGCGCAACGAGAACCGGACCGCCAGGGCGAGCGCGCGTGCGGCCGTCATGCGGTGACCGCGAGCGGCACCGGTTCCTCGATGCGCCCCGAGCGCATGGCCACCTGACGACCGCAGCGCGCGGCGAGCGCTGGATCGTGAGTGACGAGGACGAGGGTGGTGCCCCGTTCGCGGGCCTTGTCGAAGAGGAGATCGGCGATCTGCCGGCCCGTCGTCTGGTCGAGATTGCCGGTCGGCTCGTCGGCGATCAGGATGCGCGGATCGGGCGCGAGCGCCCGGGCGATCGCCACGCGCTGCTGTTCACCACCGGACAGTTCGCCCGGATAGTGCGTCAGCCGGTCCCTCAGGCCGACGGCGGCGAGTTCGCGTTCCGCCACGCCGAACGGATCGGCATGGCCCGCAAGCTCCAGCGGCACGGCGGCGTTCTCGAGCGCCGTCATGTTGGGGATCAGGTGGAAGGACTGGAAGACGATCCCGATTGTGCGGCCGCGAAAGGCCGCGACCGCGTCCTCGCTCTTGCCATTCAGCACTTGGCCGGCGATGCGAACGGTGCCGCTATCCACGCTCTCCAGTCCGGCGACGACCATCAGCAGCGTGGTTTTTCCCGACCCGGAAGGCCCGACTATGCCGGTGGCTTCGCCCGCCGGCACGGTCAGCGAGACATTCTTCAGCACGTCGACGGCGGATGCGCCGTGTCCCAGCCTCAGCGACACGTCCACCAGTTCGATCGCGGGTTTTGTCACGGCGAGCATGTCCTATATCTGGTGATGCCGGTCCGGCCACGGACTGTTGCGGAATGTCCGGCGAAGGCCGGCGCAGCGGATATGGGTGCCACACCATGCCTTTCAAACAGTTGATACGCCTCGTTGCGATAACGGTTTTGTCAACGGCATGGTTTGCCGCGCCCGCTTTGGCCGAGCCCTACCGTATCGTGGGCTTCGGCGACAGTTTGATGGCGGGGTACGAACTGGCGCCCGGCGAATCCTTTCCCGAACAGTTGCAAGCGGCGCTGCGTGACCGGGGTCATGACGTGGTCGTGGAGAATGCCGGCGTTTCGGGCGATACGACGACTGGCGGCCTGTCGCGGCTCGACTGGTCGGTGCCCGAAGGGACCGATCTGGTGATCCTCGAATTGGGCGCCAACGATATGTTGCGCGGCATTTCGCCGGAGGTGACCGAGAAGAACCTCGACGAGATGCTGGAGCGCCTCGACGACCGGGGCATCGACGTGCTGCTCGCGGGCATGATGGCGGCGCCCAATCTCGGCCGGGATTATGCGGACGCCTTCAACGGCATCTATCCACGTCTGGCCGAAAAGCACGGCGCGCCGTTTTACCCGTTCTTCCTGGACGGCGTCGCCGCCCAGCGGAATTTGCTGCTCGAGGATGGGATGCATCCCAACGCGGACGGTGTTGCCGAGATGGTCCGGCGCGCGATACCCGCGGTCGAGGCCGCAATGAAAGGTCGGAAAAGCGATCCGTCCTGACGGATTTGCCGGCGCATGACGGTTTGGCCACACCGTGCCGCAAATCTGTTTTGAACGGGAACAAACCGCTTGCCCGTTCATACGATCGGTGATTCGCTCGGAGCCGACAGTTCGAATCGAGGAGGCCACCATGCCGCGTCTGTTCACCGCCCTCGAGATCCCGCGCGATGCGGCCCTGTCACTGACCCTCCTGCGCGGCGGCCTGCCCGGAGCGCGCTGGGTCGATCCGGAGAACTACCACCTTACGCTCCGCTTCTTCGGCGACATCGAAGGCCATGTCGCCGACGAGATCGCGCATGCGCTCGACCGCGTGAAGCGACCCTCCTTCCAGCTCGCGCTGTCGGGCGTCGGCAGCTTCGGCGGCAAGAAACCTCATTCGATCTGGGCGGGCGTGTCGGCCTCGCCCGACCTGGCGGCATTGCAGGCGGAGATCGATCGCATCGCCAGGCGACTGGGCCTGCCGGCCGACCAGCGCAAGTTTTCGCCGCACGTTACGGTGGCGCGCCTGCGCAATGCGGCCGTGGCCGACGTCGCCGCCTATCTGGCGGCGCGCGGCAATTTCCGCACCGAGCCGTTCCGGGTCGGTCGTTTCGTGATGATGTCGTCGCGCGATGCGGTCGGCGGCGGTCCCTATGTCGTCGAAGAGGCATGGTCGCTCGGCCAGGCCGACCAGCCGGCGCAGCGCTATGCCAGTTTCGCCGCAAGCGCCAGCGACGCTTCGTGGACCATGCGGTAGACGGAAGCGAATTCGTCCGGCCCGCCGAAATAGGGGTCCGGAACGTCCGCCATGCGGCCGAGCGTATGGTCGAGATAGAGCCTGACCCGGTCTTCGCGGCCAGCGGGCGCCTGTGCCCGGACGATGTCCAGGTTCGAACGGTCCATGGCGAGGATGAGGTCGAACGCGTCGAAATCCGCCCTGTTCTGCTTTCGCGCTCTCTGGCGGGAAATGTCGATGCCGTGGTGTGCGGCAATCGCGATCGCGCGGGGATCGGGTCTTTCGCCCTCGTGCCAGTCCCCGGTGCCGGCCGAGTCGATCCGCAGCCCGTCGAGGCCGCGTTCGGCCGCCACGGTCCGGAATACGCCCTCTGCGAGCGGCGATCGGCAAATATTGCCGAGGCAGACGAAGAGGATGGATCGCGGCGTGGTCACGGGCGTTGTGGCCGAATAGGATGCGAACGAACGTGGAGCGGAGCGATGGCGCGTGACAAGCTGGCGAAGAACGCGATCGAAGGCAAGTTGGAGGAACTCGACGGATGGAGCATTTCGGCGGCGGGTGACGGTATCGAGAAGACCTTCAGCTTCAGGAATTTCAGCGAGGCGTTCGGTTTCATGAGCCGTGTTGCGCTGGCGGCCGAGAAACTCGATCACCACCCTGAATGGAAGAACGTCTACAAGACTGTCGAGGTCAGGCTGTCCACGCACGATGCCGGAGGGCTGACGGAACTCGACTTCGATCTCGCGGCGCGCATGGACCGGATCGCGAAATCTTGAATGCCAAGGCGGCAGGCCACATCTGAATATCATGGATGCAAGGCGCATGGACGAATTCCTCAAGCCCGGCGACGACGCGGAGAATGCACGTCGCGCCGAGGATGTGCGCAAGCGCTTCTGGTCCACCGCGCGGCGAGCGGCCCGGCACGTGCCGTTCATGGATGAGGTGGTGGCGGCCTATTACTGCGCGCTCGATGAGCGGACGCCGACGCGGGTGCGCGGCACCCTGCTGGCCGCGCTCGCCTATTTCGTGCTGCCCTTCGACATGGTGCCGGATTTTCTCGTCGGGTTCGGTTTCACCGACGACGCGGCCGTGCTGGCCGCGGCGCTCGCCGCCATCCGCACCCACATTACCCCCGGCCATCGCGAGGCCGCGCGCAAGGCGCTCGAGCAGGATTGAGCCGGCCGGGCGGCGCTCGCCTCGACCGGCGGTCTGTACGGGACACAAACCGTTCGAATATCAGCGCGTCCGCCGTTCGACCCTCTGTGGGTTGGGTCATAGTCAAACTCTCGCCGTTTTTCGTGCATTCATGGATATCGCGTCGCATCAGGGGCGGCGGCGTGCGAACAGTTGGGGCAGAGTGGGTTACCATTTGGAAACCCTGATTACCTAAAGATGAGTCGAGCGGTCGCGCGAGAGGTCGGGGCGGCTGCGACGACTATGGCAGGCAGCAGAGGGAACGGTTGGGCACCATGCGCGGATTGATCACGACTCTCGCGATCGCACTGTTTGCCGGCATCGCAGGCCAAGCGGCCGCGCAGTCGGCGACGAAGATCGGTCAGCACAATGCCTGGGGCACCTACAGCTACCAGGGCGATGGCGGAAAGGTCTGCTACGTGCTGACGGTTCCCACCGAGAAGCAGCCGGCCAGCCTCGACCATGGCGACATCTTCTTCTTCGTCAGCCAGAAGCCCGGCCAGAACGTGTCCTACGAGCCGCAATTCATCGCGTCCTACAATTTCCAGGACAATTCCAAGATCACCGTGACGGTGGGCGACAAGCGCTTCACCATGTTCACGCGCGGCAAGTCGGCCTGGATGGAGAACGCCGCCGAGGAGCCGCAGCTCGTAGCGGCGATGCGCGCGGGTTCCGACATGCGCGTGGCCGCCAAGTCGGGCCGCGGCAACGACACGACCTACACCTTCTCGTTGCGCGGCATTACCGCGGCGCTGGAATCTATCTCGTCCTGCAAGTGATCGTCTTGCGCGCTCGTCGTCGCTGCCGGATTCAACAGGCCGCCGAGCACGCATCGTGCCGCTGCCTCGGCAAAACCGGCACTATCTGTCGCTGCATGCCTCATGATCTGCCCGGGATCCCGGAAGCGGGTCATCAGCGCCTCGGCCAGCAACGTCGCCTCGCGGGCGTCCAGCCGCCTCAGCCGGTGGGCTGCTTCGAGTTCCGATAGAATGTCGCTCAGCCCCTCGCGCAGCCTTTCGAGATGGCGCTCGACGACTTCCATGTTCGCAAGGCCGAGCCGCAGATAGGCGGCGAACAAATCAGGGTCGGCGTCGTGCAGCTGGCGCTTGAGCCGATACTGCTCGCGAAAATATTGCACGAATCGTTCGGACGGATCGCCCGTGCTGCGGGCCGCTTGCAGAACGCCGAATTCTATCGCGGCGAACCATCGCTCACCCATCGCCTGGAGAAGTTCCTGCCGGTTCGCGACGAAGCGATAGGCGTTCGACTGCGACATGCGGCATGCCTTCGCGACCTCCGTCACCGTCAGGCGTTCGGGGCCACGCCGTTTGAGGAGTCGCTCGGCCGTCTCGATCAGGCGGGACCGTGTCGCGTCGACGTCTGTCCGCGGACGCGCCATCAGAACCAGCGCCGGGTGCGGTTCTTGTAGGCCTGGTACTCCTCTCCGAAAACCCGCGCGGCGGTCCGTTCCTCGAACGGGATGTACCAGAACTGCGCCGCCAATACGAAAGCCAGAACAAGCGGCAGCGTCGACAGCGCGTTGAGCTTGACGGCAAATCCGAGCAGCGCCACCGCAAAACCGAGATACATCGGGTTTCGGCTGAAGGCGAAGGGACCATCGCTGACGAGACGGCCAGGTCGACGGAACGTGTGAATCTCGGTCTCGACGCGGCGAAATCGGCGCGACGCAGACAGCGTCAGGGCGAGCCCCGCCAGCATGATCGGAAGACCCACGGCGTAGTTCAAGGGATCTGGCAGCACCTGTCCGACCGGCGCGACCCGGTGAAGCGCGATCATAACGACCGCGACAATGGCAACGAGCACGGGCGGAATAAGCCATGTCATATCGATTTTCCTCCATCTGGCGACGGAAGGTTTTATGATAATTCCTGAAAACTATCAATATTCGTTGCCTCTGCCGTGACGCCGTCTTCGACAACTGCTATGGCGGCACGTCTTTGAAAACGGGTGGCTACGCCACCATCTGACGCTATCATGACTGCGATACTCGATCTTTCCGACACTGCCGCTCGCGACGCGATCGCGGCACAGGCCCGTGCCCGCTTCACCGACAAGCCATCGCTGGTGGGCATGTCGCGTGCGGAGTTGTCGGAGGCGCTGGCCGGTGCCGGCGTGCCGGACAGGCAGCTTCGCATGCGCGCTTCGCAGCTCTGGCATTGGCTCTATGTGCGCGGGGTCAGCGATTTCGACGAGATGTTCAACATCTCGAAGGAACTGCGCGGCCGGCTTGCCGAGCGCTTCGCGATCGCGCGGCCCGAGATCGTCGAGGAACAGATATCGGGCGACGGGACGCGCAAGTGGCTGCTGCGTTTTCCGCCGCGCGGCGCCGGGCGTCCGGTCGAGATCGAGACGGTCTACATCCCCGAGGAAGGCCGCGGCACGCTGTGCATCTCCAGCCAGGTCGGCTGCACGCTCACCTGCTCGTTCTGCCATACCGGCACGCAGAAGCTGGTGCGCAACCTGACGGCCGAGGAGATTCTGGCGCAGTTGATGGTTGCGCGCGACCGGCTGGGCGACTTCCCCGACCGCGACACGCCGGACGGTGCTATCGTGCCGGCCGAGGGGCGCAAGGTTTCCAACGTCGTCATGATGGGAATGGGGGAACCGCTCTACAATTTCGAGAACGTCAAGAAGGCGCTGCTGATCGCGTCCGATGGCGACGGCCTTTCCCTGTCAAAGCGACGCATCACGCTGTCGACGTCGGGCGTGGTGCCAGAGATAGCCCGCACCGGCGAGGAAATCGGCGTGATGCTTGCCATCTCGCTGCATGCCGTGCGCGACGACCTGCGCGACATGCTCGTGCCGATCAACAGGAAATATCCGCTCAAGGATCTGCTCGACGCCTGCCGGGCCTATCCGGGGCTGTCGAATGCACGGCGGATCACCTTCGAATACGTGATGCTGAAGGACGTCAACGACTCGCTTTCCGATGCGAAGGAGCTTGTGCGGTTGTTGAAGGGCATACCGGCCAAGATCAACCTGATCCCCTTCAATCCCTGGCCGGGCTCGAACTACCAGTGCTCCGACTGGGAAACGATCGAGCGCTTCGCCGACTACGTTAACGCGGCCGGCTATGCCTCGCCGATCCGTACGCCGCGCGGGCGCGATATCCTGGCCGCCTGTGGGCAGCTCAAGTCCGAATCCGAGCGCCTGCGCAAGTCGGAGCGGCTGGCGCTTGAGGCGATGATGATCGCCGGACACGGAGAGGCGTGAGGCGGCTACCTGGCCTGGGTCATCAGTATCCTGACGGCGAAGGCCGAAAACACTCCGGCGAACAGATAGTCCACCACGCGCGTCACACGCGGGCTTTTCCTCAGCAGTCCGGCGAAGCCGTCTGCCGCGATCACCATCGGCACGATCACGGGAAGTGAGAGCGGGATGAACGAGAATCCCAGGAAAAACAGTTTTTCCGCGGCATGAGGGTCAGAGGTCGATACGAACTGCGGCAGGAAGGTCATGAAGAACAGGATGATCTTGGGATTGAGCAGGTTGATGCCCGGCCCCGTGGCCCAGTTCTGGAACATCGTGTGCCCGCCGCCGCCGCGCGCTTCGGGCGAGAATGCCGACCCGTGACGGATCGCCTGCCAGGCAAGCCAGATCAGGTAGCCGGCGCCGACGATCTTGAGAACGAGAAAGGCCTGCGGTGAAGCCACGACAAGCGCCGAAAGCCCGAGCGCGACCAGCGCGGTGTGGATCAGGATACCCGTCAGCGTACCGGCCATGCAGGCAAAGCCCGCCGCCTTGCCCTCGGAAAGCGCGCGTCCCACGAAAAGGGTCATGTCGGGACCGGGTGTGATCGCGATCACGAAGGTCGCGATCGCGAACTGGATGAAGACGGGCAGGTCCGGGACGAAAGTCATCGGCGGCGGCGCTCCTGGGTGGCAAGGTGCGAGGCGATTGCTGTCTAGCGGATCGCCGACCCGGACGAAAGCGCCGGCACACGGGTTGCATACAATGGACTTTGCAATATGGTAAGCGGTGCTGACAGCATGAAAAGGCATGACTTTGGGAGGAGTCGATCGATGAGCAGCAAAGCCCTTTCGCGTAGAAAATTCATCGGGGCCGCCACTGTCGGCGGCGCCGCCGCGGCAAGTTCTCTCGCCGCCCCAGCGGTCCTGGCTCAGTCGCCGATCACACTCAGGATGCAGTCGTCCTGGCCGGCGTCGGACGTGTTCCAGGAAATGGCGCAGCAATATGTCGAGCGCGTCGACAAGATGTCGAATGGCCGCCTGAAGATCGAACTGCTGCCCGCCGGCGCCGTCGTCGGAGCGTTCCAGGTGCAGGACGCCTGCCATGATGGAACGATCGATGCCGCCCATACCGTGCCGGTCTACTGGTACGGCAAGAACAAGGCGGCCTCGCTGTTTGGAACCGGCCCGGTCTTCGGCGCCGACGCCAACCAGATGATCGCCTGGCTCTACCATGGCGGTGGTTACGAGTTCTATCGCGAGCTGACGCAGGACATTCTTGGCCTCAACGTGGTCGGCTTCCTGTCATTCGGCATGCCGGCGCAGCCCTTCGGCTGGTTCAAGGAGCCGATCGAGGACGCAAGCCAGCTCGCGGGTCTCAAATACCGCACGGTCGGTCTGGCGGCGGACCTCTTCCAGGCGATGGGCGCGGCTGTCGCTCAGCTTCCCGGCGGCGAGATCGTGCCGGCGATGGAACGCGGCGTGATCGACGGTTTCGAGTTCAACAACCCGACCTCGGACAGCCGTTTCGGCGCGCAGGACGTGGCCAAGAACTATATGCTGTCGTCCTATCACCAAGCGTCGGAATCGTTCGAGTACATCTTCAACAAGGATACGTTCGACGGCCTGGATCCCGACCTGCAGGCGATCCTGCAATATGGCGTCGAGGCCGCGCATCTGGCGAACTTTTCGCTGGCCATGGACCAGTATTCGGCCGACCTCGAGAAGCTGCAGAACGAATCCGGCGTCAACGTCATCCGTACGCCCGACTCCATCCTGCAGGCGCAGCTTGAGGCATGGGACAAGATCCTGCCACCGCTGATGGAAGACGACTACTTCAAGCGCGTCGTCGACAGCCAGAAGGAGTGGTGCGAGCGCGTGGTCTATTTCAGCCTGCAGAACTCGCCGGATTACAGGCTGGCCTACCAGCACTATTATCCGGACAAGCTCTGAGCCACGCCTGACAGGAACGCATTCCGTGGAGGGGCGGGTATCCCGTCCCTCCCGATTGTGCGGCGGACGGGCTGAAGGCTCTTGAGATGCAAAGCTACATAAAGTTCGCCGACAAATTGTCGGCGTGGTTCGGCAAGGTGTTCGCCTGGTGCGTCATGCTGATGACGCTGGGCGTCGGCTACGAGGTGCTGGTGCGCTATGCGTTTCGCGCGCCGACGCCCTGGGCCTTCGATCTCAGCTACATGATGTATGGCACGATGTTCATGATGGCGGGCGCCTACACGCTGTCGCGCGACGGTCATGTCAGGGGTGACTTCATCTACAGGCTGTGGAAGCCGCGCACCCAGGCCACGGTGGAACTCGTCCTCTATTTCCTGTTCTTCTTCCCCGGCGTGCTGGCGCTGGTGTTCTCCGGCTGGCGCTATGCCAGCCGTTCCTGGCGCTATTTCGAAGTCAGTTCGATGAGCCCGGCCAACATCCCGATCTACCAGTTCAAGACGGTCATCATCGCCGCCGGCATCCTGCTTGTGTTTCAAGGCATTGCTCAGGTCTTCCGTTGCATCATCACCATACGCACGGGCTCGTGGCCGCGGCCGGAATCCGATGTCGAGGAGCTTGAAAAGGTGATGCAGGAAGAAGGCCTCGCGGCCCTTCAGGGCGAAGAGCCCGCCGACATCGTCACGCCCGGGGGACCGCGTACATGACCGAGCCTCAAGTCGCGATCCTGATGCTGGGCCTGTTCATCTTCATCATCATGCTCGGCTTCCCGATCGCCTTTACGCTGATGGCGATGGGGATCGGCTTCGGCTACTACGCCTATTTCGACCCGGCGCGTATGTGGCGCAGCTACGGAAGAGCTCTGGAGGACGGTGCCGGGACATGGACCTTGGTCGAGACCTGGGTCAGCGGTTTCTTCAACAACCGCGTCTTCGACCTGTTCGTGAACCAGACCTATTCGGTCATGGCCAACGACGTGCTGACGGCCATTCCGCTATTCCTGTTCATGGGCTACATCGTCGAGCGCGCCAACATCGTCGACCGGCTTTTCAGCACGCTCAACGTCGCAGCGCGCAGACTGCCCGGGTCGATGGCGATCGCGGCACTCATCACATGCGCGCTCTTCGCCACCGCCACGGGGATCGTCGGCGCTGTCGTGACGCTGATGGGATTGCTTGCCTTCCCCGCCATGCTCAAGGCCCGTTACGATGAGACGTTCGCCTCGGGCGTGATCTGCGCTGGCGGCACGCTCGGCATCCTGATACCGCCGTCGATCATGCTGATTGTCTATGCGGCGGCGTCGGGCACCTCGATCGTGCGTCTCTATGCGGCCGCGCTCATACCGGGCTTCCTGCTCGCCGGTCTCTATCTCGTCTATATCGTCACCCGCGCGATCCTCAACCCCGGGCTGGCGCCGAAGGCGGAGGTCAAGCCCGAGGAGGAGGTGTCGCTCGGCCAGCTGACATATATGCTGCTGACCTCCTTTTTCCCCTTGGCCATTCTTATCCTGTCGGTGCTGGGCGCGATTCTGCTGGGTCTGGCGACGCCGTCCGAAGCCGCCGCGATCGGCGCACTGGGCGGCCTCGTGCTGGCCATCGCCTACGGTGCTTTGACCTGGAAACGGCTGCAGGAATCGGTCTATCTTTCGGTTCGTACGACGGCGATGGTGTGCTGGCTTTTCGTTGGCTCCTGGGTATTCGCCTCGGTTTTTTCCTATCTCGGCGGCGAACACATCGTGCGCGACTTCGTTGTCGGGCTGGAGATGACGCCGCTGCAGTTCCTGCTTCTGGCGCAGTTGATCATCTTCCTGCTCGGATGGCCGCTCGAGTGGTCGGAGATCATCATCATCTTCGTGCCGATCTTCCTGCCGTTGCTGCCGTTGTTCAATGTCGATCCGCTGTTCTTCGGCATCCTGATCGCGCTGAACCTGCAGACGTCGTTCCTGACTCCGCCCATGGCGATGTCGGCCTACTATCTCAAGGGCATCGCGCCGCCGCATGTCAGGCTCACCCAGATCTTCGCCGGCTCGCTGCCCTATGTGGCGATGGTGTTCCTGTGCATGGTGCTGATCTATAACTTCCCGCAGATGGTCTACGGCCTGCCGCAGTATTTCTACGGGCGCTGAGGAGGAGACGATGGCACTTGACCGCATCATGGCCGCCCTGGCCTTCGCCTGCCTGGCGGTCTTCCTCGGCATCATCTTCTTCAAGGTGATGCGGCTCGACCTCGGCATCGTCATCCTGATCGGCTTCGCTCTGGTGATCTACGACCTGGCCACGCAGCTCTTTCCGGGGACGCGCCGCCGCTGAAGGGGCCGGCTTGTCCGCGCCGACGATCCTGATATGAGTGCCCCGGCTTTCAATTCCGGGGACCGGCATGTCGAAGTGGAAAGACGTCAAGAAGGTCGTGCTTGCCTATTCGGGCGGGCTTGACACCTCCATTATCCTGAAATGGCTGCAGACAGAATTAGGCGCGGAGGTGGTGACCTTCACCGCCGACCTCGGCCAGGGCGACGACGACCTGGAGCCGGCGCGCCGCAAGGCCGAGATGCTGGGCGCGAAGGATATTTATATCGAGGACGTTCGCGAGGAATTCGTTTCCGACTTTGTCTTCCCCATGTTCCGCGCCAACGCGCAATATGAGGGGCTCTACCTGCTGGGGACGTCGATCGCGCGGCCGCTGATCGCCAAGCGTCTGGTGGAGATCGCCAAAGAGACCGGTGCCGACGCGGTCTCGCACGGCTCGACCGGCAAGGGCAACGACCAGGTTCGCTACGAGCTTTCCGCCTACGCGCTCAATCCCGACATCAAGGTCATCGCCCCGTGGCGCGACTGGGATTTCAAGTCGCGCAGCGACCTGATCGACTTCGCCGAGAAGCATCAGATCCCGATCGCCAAGGACAAGCGCGGCGAGGCGCCGTTCTCGGTCGACGCCAACCTGCTGCACTCCTCATCGGAGGGAAAGGTGCTGGAGGATCCGTGGAACGAGCCGCCGGAATATGTGCACCAGCGCACGATTTCGCCGATGGACGCACCTGACGCGGCGACCGACATCACCGTGGAATTCGTCAAGGGCGATCCGGTGGCGATCGACGGCGAGAAGCTGTCGCCGGCGACGCTGCTGGCGCGGCTCAACGACCTCGGCCGCGACAACGGCATCGGACGGCTCGACCTGGTGGAAAACCGGTTTGTGGGCATGAAGAGCCGTGGCGTCTACGAGACACCGGGCGGCACGATCCTTCTCGCAGCGCATCGGGCGATCGAATCGATCACGCTCGACCGGGGCGCGGCGCATCTGAAGGATGAGTTGATGCCGCGCTACGCCGAGCTGATCTATAACGGCTTCTGGTTCTCCCCCGAGCGCGACATGCTGCAGGCACTGATCGACAGGAGCCAGGAGCATGTCGAGGGCGAGGTGCGCCTGAAGCTCTACAAGGGCAATGTCATCGTCACGGGCCGCCGGTCGGGCAAATCGCTCTATTCGGACGCGCTGGTGACCTTCGAGGATGATCGCGGCGCCTACGACCAGAAGGACGCCGCCGGCTTCATCCGCCTCAATGCGCTGAGGCTCAGGACGCTGGCGGCGCGCGACCGGAAAGGCTGAACTGGCTGGGTGCGGGCCGGCATTGAGCGCCCGCCGTCGCGGGGCAGAGCGATCATATGGGACGTTGAAATGCCACCCCACCTGCCTCGCTATGCTCGGCATCTCCGAGGGAGGGGAAAGCGTGCGCGGCTTTCCTCCCCCCTTCGAGGGGAGGTGGCCCGAGGGGCCGGAGGGGGTGGCGTAGCCCTATGCGCCGGCCCTTTCCCCTTGCGGGGTGTGAACAGATTCCGGCGCCGCCCCCAGCAGAACCGGCATCTTCAACGAATCTTGCCTCGGATCTATCCACGTGCCCCGCGACCCGTCGGACAATGCCCGCCGGTGAACGGAGGTCGCGAGATGGACGGTGATACGGCAAGATGGGACGGGAGGTTGCGGCGCATCATCGCCGTTCTCGTCGCGCTTGCCGTGCTGGCGGAGCGCGCCGCTGACCGGTCCTTTCCGGTACGCTGTTTCGTCCTGTGGCTGTTGCGGCGGGCCGAGGCCGTGGTGGCCGACTTCGTCGCCGAGGCGACGGGCATGCCGCAGCCGGCCTTCGCCGGCATCGGGACGACCGGAAACGATCCGGAGGACGCGCTGCTGCTTGCGGCGCGCTTGCACGCACTGGCCGAGGCCCTTGCCGTCCTGCTGCGCTGCGCGCTCATCCTCCCCCCGCTTGGCGGGGGGAGGTGGCGAGGGCGAAGCCCGAGACAGAGGGGGATGACGCCGCGCCCTGGCCGGCTCGCCCTCGCCCCCGACGGTCTCACCGCCGGCCCCAACGACACTTCATGACGTCCTGACCGCGCGGCGGACGGTGGTATCAGCCGCCGTCGATTTCCGCGGCGATGATGGCGATCGCCTTCTGATAGACGCCAGCCGCGTTCCAGCCCTGGATGGCGCCGAAATTCGGTTGTCCGGGCTGGTAGCCCGCGCCCGGCCGCCAGCCATGGCCGCGCAGGAAGTTGGCCGTGGAGGCCATCGCGTCCGCGCGGCTGCGGATCAGATCGATGCGGCCGTCGCCGTCGCCGTCGACGCCATATCTGACAACGTTGACGGGCAGGAACTGGGTCTGGCCGATTTCGCCATGCGCGGCGCCGACGGCGTTGGCGCTGAGCGCCCCCCTGTCGACCAGAGTGAGCGCGGCCAGAAGCTGGCGGGTGAAGAAATCCGAACGCCGGCAATCATAAGCGAGCGTCGCCACGGCGGAGACGATGTTCGAATTGCCGAGGAAGGAGCCGAAGCCGGTCTCCATGCCCCATATGGCGATCAGCACGCCAGGCGGAACGCCGTAGCTGCGCTCGATCGCGGCGAACAGCTGCGCGTTCTGGCGCTTCAGCGAACGGCCCTTGCTGATGATGGTGTTCGCGCCTCGCCGTTGCATGAACTGGTCGAGGGTGAGCTTGAAACTCTTCTGGTTGCGATCCGCATGGATCGTCTTCGTGGCGTAGGCCGTGCCGGCCAGCGCCTGGAGACCGCGATTGCCGATGCCGGCCGCTCGCGCTTCCTGAGCGAACTCGGCCTTCCAGGCCTGAAAGCCGCCCGCATCATTGCCGCAACGCGCGGCTTCCGCCGCGCTCGTGGCGACCACCATGGCCACAAGGCCGCCGAGCGCCCTGCGCGTCCAATTCTTCCAATGCGCCATCGCATTCACCCTCGCAGCAAACCGGCACCGAGACGAATCGGGCCGCGTTGATCCCCCAGCGGTGTCATGTATCGGTAAAGCCAAGGTATATGCACTAGCTCACGCTCGAGCGATAGGCCGCTACACAACTGCGTTATCGGCCGAGCGGGCAGTATAACATGCGAGAGCGATGGCTCGAGCCGGCCTTCGTTTCACCGACGGACCCCGAAATGAACGGCTCCCTCGCATCCGCGAGGGAACGTTCGGGCCACCGCGCCGTTTAGAGCCGCGAAGGGGCGAACCCCAGGGAGTTCCACGACATGACGAAACTTCTTGCTATTCCGGCCGCGCTGGCCGGCTTGACGATGCTGTCGGGCGTGGCATTCGCGCAGACACAAGTGAGTGCGACCACCGACCTTAATGTCCGTGCCGGCCCCGGCCCGAACTATCCGGTCGTCGGCGTGATCGGCGCAGGCCAAGGCGCCACCATTGGCGGGTGCGTCGAAGGCAGCCGCTGGTGCTCGGTCGCCTTCGACGGTGGTGAGGGGTGGGCCTATTCCGACTATCTCACCGTGGATGCCGGCGGCGAGACCGTCGTCCTGACCGAGCGGCCCGCAACGGTGGAAGTGCCGACGGTCACTTATGAGGAAACCGCCTCGACCGGCGGCGGCGCTGTGGCCGGAGCCGCGACTGGCGCCGTGGCCGGCGCGATCGTCGGCGGACCTCTGGGAGCTGCTGTCGGCGGTGTCGCGGGCGCCGCGACGGGCGGGATCGCGGAGGCCGCGATCGAACCTCCGGCGCGCGTACGCACCTATGTCGAATCCAACGTCGTGGAGCGCCGTGTCGATCCGGTCTATCTCGACGGCGAGGTCGTGGTCGGCGCGGGACTGCCCGAGACGGTCGAGCTTCGCGAGATCCCCGACTACGAATACCGCTATGTCTACGTGAATGGTCAGCCGGTTCTGGTCGAACCGCAGACGCGGCGGATCGTCTATATCGTGCGCTGACCGGACCTGCCGGAAGCCCAAGCCGCCGGTCGCCGAACCGGCGGCTTGTCCGCTATCCGTGCGTGATCGTCGATGCGTTGGCGGAACAGCTTTCCGTCATGGGCGCGTTACCGGACAGGGAGCGGGCCAGTAGCGGCCATCTGGCTTGACTTGGCCGACCGTATCGGCTTTAGAACGCGCAATTCAGCGACGAGTTCGAGGACTCGAGCCACCGACCGGGGCAGCCTTGCACGGCAAGGACACGATCCCGGAGGTCAACACCCGGCAGCGCGATGCGCCCCCGGGTGTCGTTCGGCTTTGGTCTTTCGGTCGGCGCGGCACTTCACTACTTCTCGCGAAGGAAATGCGGGAAGCGAGGAAGACGAATGTTCGAATCCCTTCAGGAGCGGCTCGGCTCCATCCTCAACGGCCTCACCGGTCGCGGCGCGCTCAGCGAGGCCGATGTCTCGGCGGCGCTGCGCGAGGTTCGCCGCGCGCTGATCGAGGCCGACGTCTCGCTTGAGGTGGTCCGCTCCTTCACCGACAAGGTGCGCGCGAAAGCGGTCGGCGCCGAGGTGCTGAGGTCGATCAAGCCCGGCCAGATGGTCGTCAAGATCGTTCACGATGAACTCGTGGCGATGCTGGGCGAGGAAGGCCAGTCCATCGACCTCAATGCGCCCGCGCCGGTGGTGGTCATGATGGTCGGCCTGCAAGGCTCCGGCAAGACCACGACCACCGGCAAGATCGCCAACCGGCTGACGGCACGGCAGGGCAAGAAAGTCCTGATGGCGTCGCTGGACACGCGCCGCCCGGCCGCGCAGGAGCAACTCAGGCAGATCGGCGATCAGGTGTCGGTGGCCACCTTGCCGATCGTCGCCGGCCAGACGCCGGTCGAAATCGCCAGGCGCGCCGTGCAGGCGGCGAAACTCGGTGGCCATGACGTCGTCATTCTTGATACCGCTGGCCGCACGCATATCGACGAGCCTCTGATGGCCGAGATGGCCGAGATCAAGGCCGCGACGAACCCGCACGAGATCCTGCTGGTTGCCGACGCGCTGACTGGCCAGGACGCGGTCAATCTGGCCCGCTCCTTCGACGAGCGTGTCGGCATTACCGGACTGGTGCTTACCCGCATGGATGGTGATGGGCGCGGTGGCGCGGCCCTTTCAATGCGGGCGGTCACAGGAAAGCCGGTCAAGCTGGTCGGTGTCGGCGAGAAGATGGATGCGCTGGAGGAGTTTCATCCCAAACGCGTCGCCGACCGAATCCTAGGCATGGGCGATATCGTCAGCCTGGTCGAGAAGGCTTCCGAGACGATCGACGCGGAAAAGGCCGCGGCGATGGCGAGGAAGATGCAGGCCGGGAAATTCGACCTGAATGACCTCGCCGACCAGCTTCGCCAGATGCAGAAGATGGGCGGCATGGGCGGCATCATGGGAATGATGCCCGGCATGGGAAAGATGAAGGACCAGATAGCGGCGGCGGGTTTCGACGATAAGACTTTCGCGCGCCAGATCGCGATCATCCAGTCCATGACGCCGGCCGAGCGTTCCAATCCCGACGTGCTCAAGCATAGCCGCAAGAAGCGCATCGCGGCAGGATCCGGCACGGATGCGGCCGCGATCAACAAGCTGCTCAAGATGCACCGCCAGATGGCCGACATGATGAAGGCGATGGGCGGCAAGGGAAAGGGCGCGGGCATGATGCAGCGCGCGATGGGCGGCCTGGCCGCCAAGATGGGGCTGGGAGGCATGGGCGGCATGCCCGATCTCTCGAAAATGGATCCAGAGCAGTTGAAGGCGCTGCAGAAGCAGGCGCAGTCGGGAGGACTGGCCAAGGGCGTGCCTGGTGGATTGCCCGGGTTGGGTGGCGCGTCTGGCGGGCTTCCGGGCCTTGGCGGACCGCGACTGCCCGGGCTGGGCGGTCCGGGTGTCCTGCCCGGCCCCGGCAGGAAAAAGTAGGCGAGCATGACGGACAAGGAAACGATGGCCGAACTGGACCGTCTGCGTGCCTCGATCGACAATTTCGATGCCGCGCTGGTTCATATCCTTGCGGAACGCTTCCGGCGCACGCGCGAGGTCGGTCTGCTAAAGGCCCGACACGGCATGCCCGCCCTGGATGCCGCCCGCGAAGCAGCCCAGGCCGAGCGGCTGCGCGGGCTTGCCGGAGAGGCCGGTCTGGATCCGGCCTTCGTTGAAGAATTCTTCCGGCTGGTCGTGGAGGAGGTTCGCAGGAACCACCGCGCGATCGCCGAAGGAAATGCCCCGGCGGAAAGTCGGGACGAGACTGCCTGAACCAACACAAGTAACGTAGAATACGGAGACCAGAATGCCCCTCAAGATCCGCCTGGCCCGCGCCGGCTCCAAGAAGCGCCCTTACTACCACGTGGTTGTTGCGGATGTGCGCAGCCCGCGCGACGGCCGTTTCATCGAGCAGCTTGGCTCGTGGAACCCTATGCTGCCAAAGGACGCGGAGCGCGTGACGCTCAACCAGGAGCGTGTAAAGCATTGGCTCGACAACGGCGCGCAGCCGACCGATCGCGTGCTGCGCTTCCTCGACCAGGCCGGCCTGGCCACGCGCCCGGCCCGCAGCAACCCCAACAAGGCCGAGCCCGGCAAGAAGGCGCAGGAGCGCCTGGCCGCCGCAAAGCAGGCTGAAGAGGAAGCCGCCGCCAGGAAGGCCGAGGAGGAGGCCGCAGCCAAGGAAGCCGCGGAGGCACCCGCCGAGGAAGCTCCCGCCGCCGAGGCCCCGGCTGAGGAAGCCGCGACTGAAGAAGCCAAGGCCGAGTAATGTCCAGAGACGGGGCGGCGATCCTCGCCGCTCCGCTCGCGCCTTGACATGCGGCCCGGAAATTCAGGACAAGTCACGCATGAAGCTTCTGGTTCTTCTCGTCGGACTGTCGGTGCTTGCCGGTTGCGGCGCGAGCGTGACGCCCATGCGTCTGGAATCGCGCAGCCCGTTGGCCCAGTCGCAGGATGATCTGAACCGGGAGATGATCGACGCTGCCCGCAAGCGCGAGCGGATGTCGGCGCGCGGCGTGTGACGTCCGAAGCGAAATTGTTTTGGTGCCCCTGGCCGGGATCGAACCAGCACTCCTTGCGGAACTCGATTTTGAGTCGAGCGCGTCTACCAATTCCGCCACAGGGGCTCCGGCCGGGCGAACCGGCGGATGGCGCGGACTATACGGTTGGTGCCCCTGTCGTCAACCGAACATCGCGGGTCTGCCGCTTCCCGCGCGATGGGTGCTGCAAGGAACCGAGCCGCCTTCTCGTCGCGGTGCCCCAATGTGATCCGCTTCGCAGACATTCGGGCAGCCGCGCGGCCTTTAGCGGGGGTGACGATTGGCTTCGTCAGGAGCGGAAAATGACACCCTATGTCTACGGCCCCCCAGGATACGCCAAGTTCATGTGGAATCTCGACAGTTCCGTCGGCAAGGGCGGCGCCAACAACAATGCGACCGACATATCCTTCGTTCAGTGGTATTACACGCTTTCGCGGGACTTCCACCTGACGACGCCGGCCGCGAAGGCGATCTACAAGAATGTGGCGATTACCGGAAAATGCACCGGGCAGGACAGTGATCCGCTCGTTCAGGCCATACTGTCCCAGCAGCGCGAAACGAGACATCCGACCGTCGACGGCAAGATCAGCGTGGCCAAGGGCACCGGCAAGGTCGGCGACAGCGCCTATTTCATCCTGCGCATGGGCGCACGGATGGCGGTGATGTATCCGCAGGCCTGGCCGAGACTCGACCAGATCCCGCATTGTCCGGGCGCGGTCGCCGCGGCGTCAAAAGCAGCAATCCCCCAAATGGCGGAACTGGGCGGATAGGGACCAGCGCTCGCGCCCTCGTGACCTGACAGCGGACGCGGCGGCTTGATTTTGCCGCGACGGCGGACCAACTTGCCCGCCCGAATCCCGACAGGTGAAAGCATGACCCTCACCGGACCGTCCGGCTCCACCCAGACCCTGACGGCGCTGGTCGTCGCGGCCGGCATGATCATCACAGTAGGTACGGCGCTCGGCTTCCAGCATATTGGCGGCTATATACCCTGCATGCTGTGCTTGGAGCAGCGTACCCCCTACTATGTCGGCATTCCCGTCATGCTGGGCGCTTTTCTCAGCGCCATGCTGAAAGGACCTGCATGGCTCACCCGCGGATTGTTGCTCGTCGGCGGCGGGCTGATGCTCTGGAGCCTCTATCTCGGCGCGTTCCATTCCGGTGTGGAATGGGGCTGGTGGCAGGGTCCGACCGACTGCGGCGTCGTTTCGCCGTCGGTCGACAGCGGCGGCTCGGGCGGTGTGCTGGGCCAGCTGAACCAGGTTGTGCCTCCTTCGTGCGATCAGGCGGCCGGGCGTTTCCTGGGGCTGTCCTTCGCAGGCTGGAACGTGGTCGCCAGCGCCATCCTGGCCGCGATCGCCCTTAGAGGCGCCTTCATCAAGGCCTGACCAAAAAAGGACGGGCGGCATGGCTCCGCCCGTCAGGTCAAGGGAGGTCCGGGCCTTTTCAGTCTTTCGGCCTGGTCGCGTGCGCCCTAGCCAGGATGTACTGACGGATCGCCTGCGCGTCGTCAGGGCTCATCACGTCGCCAAAGGAGGGCATGCCCTTCTCGTTAAAGCCACCATCCAGCACGATTTCATTCCAGATCGCGTGGACCTCGGGCTGCGCCATGCGCAGGTCCGGCAGCACGCCGCCCGACATCGCCGCGTCGCCGTGGCACATGAAGCATTGCGTAAGGTAGAGTGACTTGCCGTGCGCGATCGCTTCCGCGGAAGCCGATACCTCTTCGAGTTCGGGCCATTCGGCCGCCGCCATCTCCGAAGCCGGCAGGGTCTCCTCGCCGCCGATTCTGAAAACCAGCACCCGGCTTCGCGGTTCCTGCGCGCCGGGCACGATCAGGCCAAAGACCGTGCCCCAGCCCACTGTAACAGCGATATACTGCTCGCCATCGACCGCGTATGAGACGGGCCCGGCGACGACGCCGGTATTGGTCTGCGTGCTCCAAAGCTTGTCACCATTGGCGGCGTCGTAGGCAGCAAATTCTCCACCCGGCGTACCCTGGAAGACAAGGCCGCCGGCGGTTGCCAGCACGCCGCCATTCCATGGGCCTGGATGTTCCACATGAAAGGCTTCCTCGTTCTTCACGGGGTCCCAGGCCAGCAGCCGGCCCTTGAGCAGGGGCAGGAGCTTGGCTACCTCGGCCGGGTCTTCCGGCAGAGAGGAGTATTCAAACCGCGTGCCGAGGTTCCAGCGACCCTGGGCGAACTCGAACTCCGTATCCTTGCGGAAGACGAAGGGGATTTCTTGGGCCGAGAAATAGACCAGGTTGGTCTGCGGACTGTAGGCCATCGGATGCCAGTTGTGCCCGCCAAAGGGCGACGGAAAGACCAGCGTCGGCTCATCCGGATTGGGGTAGCGCGCGCCCTCGGTCTCGATCGGACGTCCGGTCTCCATGTCGATGCCGCTGGTCCAAGTCTGCGGCACATAGCCGTTCGCCGAGATCAGCTCGCCATTGGTACGGTCAATGACGTAGAAGAAGCCGTTCTTGGGCGCCTGGACCAGCGTCTTGCGCATCTCGCCGTCAATCTCGAGATCGAGCATCATGATTTGCTGAGTGGCGGTGAAGTCCCAGGTGTCGCCGGGCGTACCCTGGTAGTGCCAGACATATTCGCCGGTATCGGCCTTGACCGCGACGATGGATGAAAGGAACAGATTGTCGCCGCCATCGGGCGAACGGATGTCGCGGTTCCAGGGCGCTCCATTGCCCACGCCGAGGTAGAAATAGTCCTGTTCGGGATCGTAGACGATCGAATCCCAGACGGTGCCGCCGCCACCATATTTCCACCATTCGCCGGTCCAGGTTTCGGCAGCCATCTCCATGGCCGCATTCTCGAAACCCTTCGAAGGGTCGCCCGGCACGGTGTAGAAGCGCCATAGCTGATCGCCGGTTTCGGCGTCGTAGGCGGTGACGTAGCCACGCACGCCCAGTTCCGCGCCGGCATTGCCGATGACGATCTTGCCGTCGGCCGCGCGCGGCGCACCGGTAATCGTGTAGGGCCAGTCTGGATCGATCGTGTTCTTGTCCCACACAGTCTCGCCGGTTCCGGCGTCCAGTGCGACGAGGCGTCCGTCGATCGTGGCGACGTAAATGTTGTTGCCCCAGGCCGCGACACCGCGATTGACCACGTCGCAGCAGGCATCCTTGCCCTTGATTTTCGGTACGCCGGCATCCCACGACCAGAGCGGTTCGCCGGTCTTTGCATCGAAGGCGTAGACGTTCGACCAGGCCGACGAGACATACATGCGGCCATCGACGACTATGGGTGTCGCTTCGATGCCGCGTCGCTCCGGCAGGTCCGCGAACCAGCCGAGGCCGAGCTCACCCACATTGTCGGTCGTGATCTGGTCGAGGGGACTGTAGCGCTGCTCGGAATAGGTGCGTCCGTGCGAGAGCCAGTTCCCAGGCTCCTGATCGGCATTGACGATCCGATCGCCGGTTACTTCGGTTACGGGCGGCCCATCCTGGGAAAGCGCCGGGATGGCCGCCAGCGCCGACAGCAGGGCGGCCGTTCTCAGCAGTCTCGATTTCATAGCATCCTCCCTCGCGCGAAGCCGGGTGGAGGCGGACTGCTCCTCCCGAGAAAGCCCGCCGGGCGCTTTGCGCTGAGGGAAAGTATTTGGCGCGGGACCGCCAGCCGCAATTGCCATAAAGGCCAAGCGGACCGGCGAGGCTGCTACGGCTCCAGTTCGACGTCCCAGTAGAGGAAGTCCATCCAGCTCTCATGCAGATAGTTGGGTGGAAACATCCGCCCGTTGTTGTGCAAATCATGCACGGTTGGCGGATAGGGCGCCTGCCGGGGCCACATCTTCGCCTGGGCCGGCATCATGCCGCCCTTCCTGAGATTGCAGGGAGAACAGGCAGCCACCACGTTCTCCCAGGTTGTTGCGCCGCCGCAGCGGCGGGGCACGACATGGTCGAAGGTGAGTTCCTCCCTTGAACCGCAATACTGACACTGGAATCGGTCACGCAGGAAGACGTTGAAGCGCGTGAAGGCCGGATGCCTGGACGGTTTCACATACTGCTTCAGGCAGACCACGCTGGGCAGTTTCATCGAGAAGCTCGGCGACGAAACAGCGTGCTCATATTCGGCGATGATGTTGACCCGTTCGAGGAACACCGCCTTGATCGCGTCCTGCCACGACCAGAGCGACAGCGGATAGTAGCTCAGGGGTCTGTAGTCCGCGTTCAGGACCAGCGCTGGCAGTCCATCCGGCGAGACGGCGATCGTCACGTGCGCTCCTCCGTGCATATTTACGGGTCGGCGCGGATAGTGTTAGCGGCAGGTGACAGGAATGTGAAGCGGGCAAATCGCGTGCCGGGGTTCACAACCCCCGGATTTGCCGGCTTTTCAGCCCGCGGCTGCCGCCGGCAAAACAGGATCGGCGGCCCGGCCGCGTGTGACACCGTAATAGGCCCACAGGAGCCGCGCCGCGACCGACCGCCAGGGTGCCCATGATTCGGCCATGACGGCCAGCGTGGCCCTGTCCGGCCGGCGGCCCAGCGACAGGGCGTCACCGGCGGAGCTCTGTAGCGCCACGTCGGCGGCCGGAAATATGTCCGGGTGGCCGGCGCAGGTCAGCAGATAGACTTCCGCCGTCCAGGGGCCAATGCCGGGCAAGGCGACCAGCTGCGCAATCGCGGCGTTCGCGTCCAGCGCGCACAGGCCCTCGAGATCGATCTCGCCGCCGGCCACCGCGCCGGCGAGCGAAAGAAGGGTTCTTTGCTTGGGACGCGACAGGCCGGCCACACGCATCGCTTCCTCGCCAGCCTCCAGGAGGGTGGCCGCCGTCAGCGGGTCGATCAGGCGAGAGAGCCTGCCGAAGATCGCCTCGGCGCTGGCACGCGAGACCTGTTGCGAGGTGATGATGGAGGCGAGGCTGGCGAAGCCGGGAGTGGTCAGGCGCAACGAAACCTCGCCGGCGATCGTGCGCACCGGACCGAGGCGCGGATCAAGCCGGACCAACGCGTCCAGCCCTTTCTCGATATCGTCCCTCGTTGAGATGCGGTGCACGCGATCCCAGCCTTTCCAGGAATGTGTCGAAGCGATAGCAGGATGGAGGATGATCGACCAACCCTGCCCTGCTTACTCATGACACGTCCCGTCTTCCGCTTTGCCCCGAGTCCCAATGGGGAGCTGCATCTGGGGCATGCCTATTCGGCGCTGCTCAACAGCGACATGGCGGACAAGGCCGGAGGCCGGCTGCTCCTGCGCATAGAGGACATAGACGCGGCGCGATCGCGGCGCGCCTACGAAGAAGCCATCCTTCGCGACCTCGAATGGCTCGGCGTGAAGTGGGAGCGCCCGGTCCGGCGACAGTCGGAACATATGGCCGACTATGCCGAAGCGCTCCTCCGGCTGCGCCGAGACGAGCTTGTTTATCCCGCCTTCATGGGACGGAGCGAGGTGCGCGCGATCGTTTCCGAGGCGGAGGCGCAGGGGCGGGCATGGCCGCGCGACCCCGACGGCGCGCCGCATTATCCCGACCGCGACCGCACGATCCCTCAAAAGGAGAGGCGGAAGCGCCTGGACGCCGGCTACGCCCATGCCTGGCGGCTGGACACCGCGGCGGCGCTCGCGCAAGCCAGCGGCGTGATTGAGTTCACGGAGACGGGCGAAGGACCGGACGGCGACACGGGGCGGATCCGCCTAGACCCACGCGTCTGGGGTGACCCGATCCTGGCGCGATTCGATACCCCGACCTCGTACCATCTCTCGGTGACGGTGGACGACGCGCTGCAGGGCGTCACCCATGTGGTGCGCGGTCGCGACCTGTTTCACGCGACCTCGATCCACCGACTTCTGCAGGTGGTGCTCGGTCTGCCCGAACCAGCCTATCACCATCATCGCCTGATTCTGGGTCCGGATGGCCGGAAGCTCTCCAAAAGCTTCGGCGATGTGGGTCTGCGGGAAGTTCGCGAGGCGGGTTACACGCCGACGGAGGTGAGGCGGCTGATCGGTCTATAGGGCCCGCTGCAGCCCTGCCTTCATCAGCGACAGCGTGCATAGCGCTATCAGCGCGCCAAACAGGCCCGCGATCGCGGCGGCCTCGATACGATCGAACAGCGAGGAATATTCGCGCGCCGAGAAGACCCCGAGGTGGAAGCCCGCCATGATGACCATGGAGTTTCCGATCGGCCCGAACGCGTCTTCCTCCGCGATGGCGTCGACGATGAGGCCGAGAAGAAAGGAAAGGATGGCAATGGTGGCAATCACCATGAGCAGCCAGCCGCCGGCGAGATGCGTGATCATGAACGATCCTTTCGCGCGAAAGCGCAAAACGTGTTGATCCCGTCCGAACCTGTCCTGCCACCCCCGTCGTGAAGCTTGGGCCAGACCCGTTTCGTTTTGCTTATCGCGGCTCGTGCAATTAGAGCGGTGCAGTCAACTGGCCGTTTGCCTTCCGCTTCATGATGCTCGCTCGTCTCGTCCCGGCTCTCTTCGTCGTCTTGTGGGCGACGGGCTTCATCGGCGCGAAATACGCGATGCCCTATGCGGAGCCGTTCACTTTCCTGGCGGTTCGCTTCGCCATTACCTTCCTGTTCCTGCTACCGGTCATGCTGGTCTGGAAAGGCCGCCATTCCACGATGAAACAGGCGGTCCACGCCGCGATCGCTGGCATGCTGATGCACGGTGTCTATCTCGGCGCTGTTTTCTGGTCGATAGCCAACGGCCTGCCATCGGGCCTCTCGGCGCTGATCATCGGCTTGCAGCCGCTGGTCACGGCGATCTTGGCCAGGCCGGCGCTCGGTGAGCGCATCCTGCCGCGCCACTGGCTGGGCCTTGGCATCGGCTTCGTCGGCGTCGCCACCGTTCTCGCCCCTCGGCTCGGCGACTTGGGGACCGGCGTGACGGCGGCCACGCTCGGGATGAGCTTCTTGTCCGTGCTCGGCATGAGCGCTGGGACGATCTGGCAGAAGAAATTCGTCGCTGGCACGGACCTCGTGGCCGGGACAACGTGGCAGTATCTTGGTGGTACGCTCCTGATGGCGGCAGGCTCGCTGGCCTTCGAGACGAGAACCGTCGTCTGGTCGACCGAACTCGTGCTGGCCATGACCTGGCTGGTGCTGGTGCTCTCGATCGGGGCGATCTTCCTTCTGATGTTCCTCATCAGGCAGGGCGAGATCGCGAGGGTGGCGTCGCTGTTTTATCTCGTGCCGCCCGTGACGGCGGTGATGGCTTGGGCCCTGTTCGGGGAATCACTTTCGCCGCTTCAGGTTGGCGGCATGGTGGTGGCGTGCCTGGGCGTGGCGCTGGCGACGGCTCAGCCGCCGACGCGTGAGCGCGCTTCGCGATAGCGCCGGATGGCGGCGTTGAGTTCGCCGCCGAGGATGAAGATCGCCGAGACGATGTAAAGAAAGATCACCGCGATCATCACCGAGGCCAGGCCGGCATAGGTCGAGACATAGGTCGAGAACTGATTGAGATAGGCGGCGAAAATCGACGACCCCGCGATCCAGGCGATGAGCGTGAAGACGATGCCCGGCCAGATATGGGTAAGGCGCCGCTTGCCAGCCGGCAGCCAGAAATGAACCGCAACCAGGCCGAGCACGATGACGGAGGAGGCGATCATGTATCGCCAGAAGGTGATCGTGCCCATATAGGGCTCGATGCCCTCGAGATGCTGCCGCGCGATGCTTGCCACCAGCGGTGCGAGGACCAGAAGCAGGCTGATGGCCAGAAAGCCGATCGTGGCGATGAAGACAAAGGCAAAGCTCTGGAAACGGCGGAACAGGAAGGATCGCGTTTCGGTGACGCGATAGGCCCGGTTGAGCGACACGCGCAGCGCCTCGATGCCGTTCGAGGCGAAGATGGCCGCCAGGATGATCGAAAAGGTCAGGAAGTCGCCGCGCTGGATGGTCAGCACATTGGTGACCTCGCGCGCTATCGGCTCGGCGATCTGTTGGGGCCAGGTATCGAAGACGAGATGCACCGCCGTGTCCGCGAACGCCTTCGCACCAAGAAAGCTGGCAAGAGCGGTTGCGAAGATCAGGAAAGGAAAGAGCGCCATCAGCGCCGAGATCGCAAGGTGACTGGCCATCGACCAGCCATCGTCGGCATCGAAGTGACCGAGCGCATCTGCAAGAACCCGCCTGATGGCGACCATGTTGCGCAAATGTCGCTCCCCGAACGGCTACCAGCTTCACCAGTTACGCGCGATCCGGCCGCGCGGTTTCGCCTCTGCGGCCCCTGATTGCCGGAACGTGGCGAATATGGGAAGCCTTGGCATGACAAGGCAATCCTCGTCGCGGCCCGTGCAAAGACGGCCTGATTCCCCTATGTGAGTGTGGTACGGGTCTCAATCGACCCGGAAAGGTCAAATGTCCACAGTCTTTACCATTCTGGCCGTCCTGGTCATGGCCTCCGTCGTGATCGTTCTCATCCGCGGGCTGATCAACATGATGCGCGGCGGCTCCGGCAACACCTCGAACAAGCTGATGCAGGCGCGCGTGGTCCTGCAGTTCGTCGCGGTGGTGCTAGTGGTGCTCGCCATGTGGTTCATGCGCGACGGCGGGTGAACCATGGTCAAGCTCAACAGGATCTACACGCGTACGGGCGACGACGGCACTACGGGGCTGGTCAGTGGCGCGCGCCGGCCGAAGCACGATTTGCGCGTGGCCGCCTATGGTACCGTTGACGAGACGGGCGCGGTGATCGGGCTCGCGCGGATCCATACTCAGGCCAGCGATGCGGAGATCGACGGCATGCTGTTCAGGGTGCAAAACGACCTGTTCGACCTTGGCGCCGATCTCGCCACGCCGGATACGGGCGAGGATCCCGGTTTCGAGCCGCTCAGGATCGTGGCCGCGCAGGTGGCGCGTGTCGAGGCCGACATCGATATACTCAACCAGCGTCTCGCGCCGTTGAAGAGCTTCGTCCTGTCGGGCGGCAAGCCCGCGGCCGCCGCTCTGCATCTGGCGCGCACGGTGGCTCGGCGCGCCGAGCGGCTGATGACGGAACTTGCCGCCGATCCGTCCGAGACTGTCAGTCCCGAGGCGCTCAAATACATCAACCGCGTGTCCGATTTCCTGTTCGTCGCCGCCCGCGCCGTCAATGACAATGGCGCCGGGGACATGCTATGGGTGCCCGGGCAGAACAGGTGAAGTCTAGGCGGAAGTCGCAGCGACAACAGAGGGCAGGGGCGCGATGTTCATTCCGCTGCACGACGCCAACGACCTCAAACATATCAGTCTGCAGTATGTGACGATCGGCCTGATCGCGGCGAATGTCCTGGTCTTTGTCTTCACCGGGCTCTCAAGCCAGGATCAGGTCGCGGCCGCCGCCTTCGGTCTCGGCTATATTCCCGCGCTCTTGAACGACAGCGCCGAACTGGCGCCTGAACTGGTGATCGTTCCAGAGGGCTGGACCTATGTGACCTATTCCTTCCTGCATGGCGACATTTTCCATCTCGGCGGCAACATGCTGTTCCTGTGGGTGTTTGGCGACAATGTCGAAGATGCGCTCGGGCACGTGAGATACCTGATCTTCTATGTCTTATGTGCGGCCGCCGGCGCTTTTTTGCACGGTCTCGCGGCTCCGGATTCGCAGGTCCCGCTGATCGGCGCGTCGGGTGCGGTTGCCGGCATCGTCGCTGCCTATCTGATCTTGCATCCGCGCGTGAAGGTTTGGGTGCTCGTCCTGATGCGTCTGCCGTTGCGGATTCCGGCATTCATCCCGCTGGTCCTGTGGATACTGTTCCAGTTCGCCATGTTCGCGATCGGAGGTGAGGACGAAATCTCGTGGGCAGCGCATATCGGGGGGATCACGGCCGGGGCGCTGCTGGTTCTCGTTATGCGACGGCGTGGCGTACCGCTGTTCGATCGGGCGATCGTCACGCCCGACGCGGTCGAGACGGTCAGGCCGCATGCGGCGGTTCCGGTGACCGGCCCGCCGCGCTGGGGGCGCCGGTAGCGCATATCGTTGCGCACCGGTTGCCGCACAGCCGGCTTCGCGGCAATCAGCTTGACGCGCCGAAGCGCCCTGAATACGGTCCGCCGCGATTTCGGGTCGGACTGGAAATTCCTCATTTTCGGCTTTTCAGGTCGGAATTCGACCAGACTCCGGCAAGCTCTGGCGCTATGTGAGCGCCGCCAACGCGGTGAGGAAGGTATCGCTCCATGAAAGTACTCGTCCCGGTCAAGCGGGTTGTCGACTACAACGTCAAGATCAGGGTGAAGTCGGACGGCTCCGGCGTCGAACTCGCCAATGTGAAGATGTCGATGAATCCGTTCGACGAAATCGCCGTCGAGGAGGCAATCCGGCTGAAGGAAGCCGGCAAGGTCGAGGAGATCATCGCGGTCTCGATCGGACCCGCTCAGGCGCAAGAGACCATCCGCACCGCGCTCGCCATGGGCGCCGACCGCGGTATTCTGGTCAAGGTCGATGAGGCGACCGAACCGCTGACGGTGGCCAAGATCCTCAAGGGCGTTGTCGAGGCCGAGAAGCCGGAACTGGTAATTCTCGGCAAGCAGGCGATCGACGACGACGCCAACCAGACCGGCCAGATGCTGGCCGCGCTGCTAGGCTGGTCGCAGGGTACCTTCGCCTCGAAGGTGGAACTCGGCGACGGATCGGCCAAGGTCACCCGCGAGGTCGACGGCGGTCTTCAGGTAATCGACATCAAACTGCCGGCGATAGTCACGACCGACCTTCGTCTCAACCAGCCGCGTTACGCCTCGCTGCCCAATATCATGAAGGCCAAGAAGAAGCCGCTCGACGAGAAGAGCGCGGCCGATTTCGGCGTCGAGGTCAAGGCGCGTCTGAAGGTGCTCAAGACGGAGGAGCCAGGGGGACGCAAAGCCGGCGTCAAGGTCAAGGACGTGGCGGAACTGGTGGACAAGCTCAAGAACGAAGCCGGCGTGCTTTAAGGTTCGGAAGGGAGATCTCAAAAATGGCCATTCTTCTTGTTGCCGAACACGACAACGCAACGCTGTCCGACCAGACCGGCAAGGCGCTCGCGGCCGCCACCAAGATCGGCTCCGACGTCGACGTGCTGGTCGCCGGAAAGGGTGCAAAGGCGGCTGCCGACGCCGCGGCGAAACTCGCGGGTGTCCGGAAGGTGCTGCTCGTCGAGGATGACGGATTGGAGCAGCGGCTGGCCGAGCCGCTGGCGGCGCTGGTGGTGAAGCTGGCGGATGCCTACGATGTGCTGGTCGCCCCGGCGACCACCATGGGCAAGAACGTCATGCCGCGCGTGGCCGCCCTGCTCGACGTCATGCAGGTCTCCGACATCATCGAGGTCGTCTCGGCCGACACGTTCAAGCGTCCGATCTATGCCGGCAATGCGATCCAGACCGTGCAGTCGACCGACGCCAAGAAGGTTATCACGGTGCGCACCGCCTCCTTCACCGCGCCGGGTGAGGGTGGGTCGGCCACGGTCGAGACGGTCGACGCGGCGGCCGATCCCGGCCTGTCGAGTTTCGTGGAGAACAGGCTTTCGGAGAGCGATCGCCCGGAACTGACTTCGGCCAGGATCATCATCTCGGGCGGACGGGCGTTGGGCAGTTCTGAAAAGTTTCAGGAAGTCATCCTGCCGGTAGCCGACAAGCTTGGCGCGGCCATTGGCGCAAGCCGCGCCGCTGTCGATGCCGGCTATGCGCCCAACGATTGGCAGGTGGGCCAGACCGGCAAGGTGGTGGCGCCTGACCTCTACATTGCTTGCGGCATCTCCGGCGCCATCCAGCACCTGGCCGGCATGAAGGATTCCAAGGTCATCGTCGCCATCAACAAGGATGAGGAGGCGCCAATCTTCCAGGTCGCCGACTATGGCCTGGTTGGCGACCTCTTCACTGTCCTTCCGGAGCTCGAAAAGGCGCTCTGAGGCCCGGCTGAGAATAAAGGCATGAGGGCGCTGCCTGCATGGCCGCGCCCCTTTTTCGCTTCCGGAGCGAGCCAACGATTTCGCTTGGCTTGCGGTTCGGGTCGGGCGATGCTGTGGCACACTGGACGGGGATGACGTCTCCCTCTAGGTTGCGCTGCACAATGGGACGGCGAAGGCGGAAGCGGATATCATGACGGGCAGGATCGGTACGATTGGCGTCATCGGCGCGGGTCAGATGGGCTGCGGCATAGCCCAGGTGGCCGCGGTCGCGGGCTACGACGTGCTGCTCAATGATGTCTCGTCCGAACTGATCGAGGGCGGTCTGGCGACGATCTCGGGCAACCTGGCCAGGCAGATCAGCTCGGGCAAGATCGACGAGAGCCAGCGCGGCGAGGCGATCGCCCGCTTGAAAGGTGCTGCGGCGTTGGAGGATCTGGCCGGCGCCGATCTGGTCATAGAGGCGGCGACCGAGGACGAAACGGTCAAGCGCAAAATCTACGCCCAGCTCTGCCCGGTCCTCAATCCCGAGGCAATCCTGGCCACCAACACGTCTTCGATCTCGATCACGCGGCTTGCGGCCCAGACGGACCGGGCGGAGCGTTTCATCGGCATCCATTTCATGAACCCGGTCCCGGCCATGAAGCTGGTCGAACTTGTGCGCGGCATCGCCACCGAAGACCACACTTTCGAACTGGCGCGCGAATTCGTGACCAGCCTCGACAAAACGATCACCATTGCCGAGGATTTCCCTGCTTTCATCGTGAACCGCATTCTTCTGCCGATGATCAATGAGGCGATCTACACGCTCTACGAAGGCGTGGGGTCGGTGGAGGCGATCGACACGGCAATGAAACTCGGTGCGAATCATCCAATGGGGCCGCTCCAGCTTGCCGATTTCATTGGTCTCGACACCTGCCTGGCCATTATGCAGGTCCTGCATGACGGCCTGTCCGACACGAAGTACCGACCCTGTCCGCTGCTAGTGAAGTATGTTGAGGCCGGCTGGCTCGGACGCAAGACGGGGCGCGGCTTCTATGACTATCGCGGCGAGCATCCCGTACCGACACGCTGAGACGCGAACCGCGGTTTCTGCACTGGGTTGCATTCAGTGGAGGGCGGCGGAGGGGGTGGGCCGAGTGGACACGGTCTCCAACATCTGCGCCATCGAGACGCGATTGCGGCCCGCGTGCTTGGCCACGTAGAGGCGCTCGTCGGCGATGCGGAACAGTTCGTCGAAGCCTCTGCCGCCCTGGAAGCTCGCGCCTCCGATGCTGACCGACAGCCGGGAAAGGCGGTCGTCCGGCCTGAACGGCGTCTGTTCGATCTGCGTGCGGATGCGTTCGGCGACCGCCATGGCGTTCGCATAGGTCGCGCCCGGCAGGAACACGCCGAACTCCTCGCCGCCAAGGCGACCGACCAGATCGTTCTTCCTCACGGTCGTACGGATCGCCGCAGCGATCAGCCTGAGCGCCTGGTCGCCGTGCTCATGGCCGTGATGATCGTTGATCGCCTTGAAGTGATCCGCGTCGATCAGCAGGAAGGCACCGGCGCTTGCCGCGCTCGCGCCCGCCGGCCGTTCCAGCAGCGCGCCGACCCGCGCGGCGAAGGCACCGCGATTGAGCACACCGGTCAGGCTGTCTGTGGACGCCAGAACGGTCAGCTTGTGATTTGCGATCGCCAGCTCGCGCAGCTTCAAGGTCAGGTAGAAGAACAATGGTCCAGCCAGCACGATCGGCAGGACTATGGCGCTGAGCAGTCCCTGCCGGAACGCTGCCGACGGATAGTTCCAGAACACGATGGCGTTGTAAGCGACGGAGATCGCGATGCAGCCGAGCGTGCCGAGTACCGTCCAGCGCGCGAGTTGCCACCAACCCTGCCGTGACATGCCCCTCACAGAGGCCAGCATCGGCGTATACTCCATCCCGTTTTGCTAATAAACGCTACAGCCGGCTTATGAAGTTTTGGTTATCGCCTTTCAGGAGGCGGGTTCCAGCGCCGTTTCGATCAGGCGTTTCGCGTCCGGGCTATCCCATTCGGCGGGTCCGTTCATGTGCGCGAGCAGGCAGCCCTCGCCGTCGACGAGCAGCGTGACCGGCAGGCCCAGCGCGAGCGACCGGCGCTTGAGGTCGTTGAAGACGCCCATGGTTGAATCCCGGTACCAGCCCAGCGACGCGACACCGATCTCGTCGAGAAAAGCGCGAGGCTTTTCGTCGCCACCGGTATCGACATTGATCGCCACCACCTCGAAGCTCTCTCCGCCCATCTCACGTTCCAGTGCGTCGAGCGCCGGCATCTCGGCACGGCACGGCGCGCACCACGTCGCCCACAGATTGACGAGAACCGTTCGCCCCGAGAAGTCGGCGAGCGTCATGCCCTCTCCATCGGCGCCGTTGAAGGCGAGCGAAGCCAGAGATTGCGGCGGATCGGCCGGCAGCATGGCGGCGACTTCCCCCGTTGCGGCGTCCGCGATCTGTCGTGCCCACTCGGTCTTCGCCGGGCACGCATCGTCTTCCCGGGCAAGCTCCGTGTTGCCATCGGGTCCGCTGCTCACGTATAGGGCGATGCCGCCTGCGATCAGGCCCGCCAGCGCGGCCGCGCCAATGATCCTGCCCGCCGGAAGCGGCTTTCCATCTGCCATGTTCGGTCTCCGGAGCCCGTCAATCACATGAACGAGAAAAAGGCCAGCAACCAGATGTGGGGTGGACGATTCGCCTCGGGTCCGGCCGCGATCATGGAAGCGATCAATGCCTCGATCGGCTTCGACCGCAAGCTCTACGCGCAGGATATCGAGGCTTCTCTCGCCCATTCCCGGATGCTGGCGAAACAGGCCATCATCTCAGCGGGGGATCAAGAGCGCATCGCTCACGGGCTGAACACGATATTGAAAGAGATCCAGTCCGGCGCGTTCAAGTTCTCGGCCCAGCTCGAGGACATCCACATGAACATAGAGGCCCGGCTGGCGGAGCTGATCGGGCCCGCCGCGGGCCGGCTGCATACGGCACGCTCGCGCAACGATCAGGTGGCGGTCGACTTCCGACTGTGGACGAAGTCGGAGCTCCAGCGCGTGGCCGAGGTCCTGAAGGGGCTGATCGGCGTCTTCCTGGATCGGGCCGAGGAGCACGCCGCTACCGTGATGCCCGGTTTCACCCATCTGCAGACCGCCCAGCCGGTGACCTTCGGCCACCACTGCATGGCCTATGTGGAGATGTTCGGGCGCGACCTGTCGCGGGTGCGCGATGCGGTCGACCGATTGGACGAGAGCCCGCTTGGCGCGGCGGCGCTCGCCGGCACAGGCTTTCCGATCGATCGCCACGCGACCGCGAAAGCGCTCGGTTTCCGCGAGCCGACGCGAAATTCGATCGATTCGGTGTCGGATCGTGATTTTGCGCTGGAGTTTCTTGCCGTCGCCTCGATCTGCGGGACGCATCTGTCCAGGCTGGCGGAGGAGATCGTGATCTGGTCGACGCCGCAATTCGGCTTCGTAAAGCTGTCGGACTCGTTCTCGACGGGTTCGTCGATCATGCCCCAGAAAAAGAATCCGGACGCGGCGGAACTGGTGCGCGCCAAGACCGGACGGCTCAATGGCCATCTGGTCGCGCTGCTGACGGTCATGAAGGGACTGCCGCTGGCCTATTCCAAGGATATGCAGGAGGACAAGGAGGCCGTGTTCGATGCGGCCGAGAGCCTCGACCTGATGCTGGCGGCGATGACGGGTATGGTCGGCGACATGGAGATTGATGCCGCGGCCATGAAGAAGGCGGCCGGCTCCGGCCATTCCACCGCGACCGACCTAGCCGACTGGCTGGTGCGCGAGGCCGGCCTGCCATTTCGCGAGGCCCATCATGTCACGGGCCGCGCCGTGGCTCTGGCGGAGGAGAAGCGCACCACGCTGGCGAAACTGCCGCTGGACGAATTGATGGCGATCCATCCGGGAATCACCCGGGACATCTATTCCGTGCTGACGATAGCCAGTTCGGTGCGCAGCCGCGCATCCTATGGCGGCACGGCGCCGGCGCAGGTGCGCCGGCAGGTCAAGGCATGGCGCAGGCGGCTGGCAAAGTCGTGAGGCGAACCAACAGGGTGCGCCGGGCGGGCGAATTCTGATACAAGCAGCGAAACACCGACAGCGAACTGGCTCCGATGCGCATGAACCGACTGGCGAAATCGATCATTCTCGGCATGGTGCTGTCTACCGCCCTCGCCGGCTGCGGGCGCAAATCGGCGCTGGACACACCCTATCAGGCTCAGCTCGACGCCCGGGAGGAAGCACGCGACAATGACGAGCCGCTGCCGCCTGCGCCGGAAAAGCCGGTCGAGGACCGCCCCTTCATCCTCGACGGACTGATCGACTGAACGGTCCGATAGAACGCCGATGAACCATTTCGAATATCGCGACGGCGTCCTGCACGCCGAGGACGTGCCCCTGCCCCGTATCGCCGACGCGGTCGGCACGCCCTTCTACTGCTATTCGACCGCTACCCTGCAACGCCACTACCGCGTCTTCGCCGACGCGTTCTCCGGGCTCGACGCGCTGGTCTGCTATGCCATGAAGGCCAATTCGAACCAGGCGGTGCTGACCACGCTGGCGCGGCTTGGCGCGGGCGCCGACGTGGTCTCGGAAGGCGAGCTGCGCCGCGCTCTCGCGGCCGGCATACCGCCGCGCAAGATCATGTTCTCGGGTGTCGGCAAGACGGCCCGCGAGATGGACTTCGCGATCGCCTCCGACATTCACTGCTTCAACGTGGAATCGGAACCGGAACTGGAACTGCTTTCGGCGCGGGCTGCGGCCGCGTCGGCGACCGTGCCTGTGTCGCTGCGCATCAATCCCGACGTCGACGCGCGCACGCATCGCAAGATCTCGACGGGCAAGTCGGAAAACAAGTTCGGCATTCCCTTCCGCAAGGCGCGCCAGGCCTATCGGCACGCCGCTGGTCTGCCCGGCATCAAGGTCGTCGGAATAGACATGCATATCGGCAGCCAGATCGTGGAGCTGCAGCCCTTCGACGATGCGTTCGCGCTCCTGTCGGAGATGGTGACCACGCTGCGCCAGGACGGCCACGACATCGAGCATGTCGACCTCGGCGGCGGGCTCGGCATCCCTTACCGCGCCGACCTCGACGCGCCGCCGCTGCCGGTGGCCTATGCGGAGATCGTGCGCAAGCATGTCACGCAGCTCGGACTGAAGGTGATTTTCGAGCCTGGACGGCTGATCGCGGGCAATGCCGGCATTCTGGTCTCGGAAGTGCTCTACCTCAAGGAAGGCGAAGGCCGGACCTTCGTCATCGTCGATGCTGCGATGAACGATCTGATCCGACCGACACTTTACGACGCCTGGCATGACATCAAGCCGATCAGCGAGCCTTCTTCCAGCGCCCGGCTGATCACCGCCGACGTCGTCGGCCCGGTTTGCGAGACGGGCGACTATCTGGCACTCGGTCGCCAGTTGCCGGCGTTTGCGGCGGGCGACCTCATCGCGGTGGGAACCGCCGGTGCTTATGGCGCGGTCCAGGCCGGCACCTATAATTCCAGGCTTCTCGTGCCGGAGGTCCTTGTCAGCCAAGATCGATTCCACGTCGTGCGGCCGAGGCCCAGCTACGACGATCTGATCGGGCTCGACCGCCTGCCTCCCTGGCTCGAACAACCCGGATAGAGCACCGCGCTCCGCGATCACGATTTCGTAGCCTCGCCTCGCCTTCGCCGTGTTTACTGCTATCTTTGAACCATGACGCGACGCGGCGTCGCGTCGATGCGGAAGGCAGGATGACCGGAACCGGCCCGCACAGGCACAGCCTACTTTCCCGACCAGTCGGAGCCGTTTCGCGTCTGGCGCGCACGCGTTTCGTGACCGGTGGGATGATCCTGCTCGAGCGTTTGTGGCCGCGGCTTCTGCTTCCGACCCTGATACTGGGGTTGTTCCTTATCCTGTCCTGGTTCGGCATCTTCAGGATGCTGCCTGATCTCGTGCGGATTGCCCTGGCAGGGCTCTTCGCGCTTGGCTTTGCCGCGTCGCTCTATCCGGTCGTGTCGCTGCGGCGGGCCGGCGTCGCCGAGGTGGACCGGCGTATCGAACTGGCCAACCGGCTCGAACACGCGCCCGTTGCCACCCAGAGCGACCGGATCGCCGGCGGCGGGGACGGCTTTGCCCAGGCGCTGTGGCTCGAACATCAAAAGCGCATGGCCGAGAGGCTGGGGCGGCTGTCGCCCGACATGCCCCGCACCGGCTTGCCGGAGCGCGACCCCTTCGCGCTGCGCGGCGCGATCGCGCTGCTGCTCGTCATCGCTTTCGCATTCTCCTTCGGGCCGATGGGCGGCCGGCTGACCGACGCCTTCGTGGCGCAGGCGGGTCCGTCGACACCGCCGCCGCGCGTCGATGCATGGGTCACGCCGCCCGCCTATACGCGAAAGGCACCCATCTTTCTGACAGCCGACGCGAACCAGACGCAATCCGTCTTCACGGTCCCCGAAAACTCCCAGGTGACGCTGCGCGTCACGGGCGGAACCGGCGCCGAAACGCTTGAATTCGCCGAGGCCAGTGGCGAGGTTCACATGATCGAACCTGCAGGCGACGCCTCCGCCGACCGACCGGCGCCTTCGCCCCCATCGGCCCGCCAGTTCGGTGGCACGCTCGAACGCGACGGGACGCTGACCCTTCGATCGGGCGAGGAGGAAGTCCAGGGCTGGAGTTTTTCCATCGTACCCGACGCACCGCCCGTGATCCGGTTTTCCGGCGAGCCGAGCCGGGCGCTTAACGGCACGCTTGAACTGACCTACGAAATCGAAGACGACTACGGCGCGGTATCCGCGCGTGCGGAATTCTCGCAGGCCGAAGATCTGGCGGATGATGCCCGTCCGCTATTCGAAGCGCCTGACATGCCGCTGACATTGCCGCGGCGCGAGGCACGCGGCCCGGTGGCGAAGACCGCGCGCGACCTGACCGAACATCCATGGGCCGGCGTGGTCGTCGATCTCAATCTGGAGGTGGAGGACGCCGCGGGCCAGATCGGATTGTCCGAGACGAAGCGCATCCGCATGCCGGAGCGACCCTTCACGAATCCGCTTGCGCGCGCCGTGATCGAGCAGAGGCGCATCCTCGCCCTCGACGCCAACCGCAAGGAGCGCGTGCTCGAGCTGATCGACGCCACCACGCTCAGGCCCGAGGACACGATAGACAACCCCTCGCATTATCTCGGCATCATGACCGGCCGGACCAAACTCCAGATGGCCGACACCGACGAGAAGCTGCGCGGGGTTGTCGACTATTTCTGGGAGCTCGCGCTGGCGATCGAGGACGGCGACCTGTCGGCGGCCGAACGACGGCTTCGACAGGCGCAGGAAGCGCTGCGGCAGGCGCTGGAGAATGGAGCGAGCGACGAAGAGATCGAACAGCTCATGGCCGAGTTGCGCGAGGCGATGCAGGAATTTCTGCGCGAGTTCGCCGAGCGAGCGCAGCAGAATCCGAACCTGTCGATGCAGATGCCACAGAACGGCCAGGAGCTGAGCCAGAGCGACCTCGACCGCATGCTCGACCAGATCGAGGAACTGGCCAAGTCGGGCGCTCGCGACCAGGCGCAGGAGTTGCTGTCGCAGCTCCAGGACATGATGAACAATCTCCAGGCGGGCCGGCCGCAGCAAGGGCAACAGGGCCAGCAGGGCCAGAGCCAAATGCGCGAGCAGATGGACCGGCTGGGCGAGATGATGCGGCGCCAGCAGGAGCTGATGAACGAAACCTTCCGCATGGATCAGATGCAGCGCGGGCAGCAGGGCCAACGCGGCCAGCCCGGAGAAGGAGAGCAGGGCCAGCAGGGCCAGGGCCAGCCGATGACACCCGAGGAATTCGCCGAAGCCATGCGCCAATTGCAGGAGCAGCAGGGCCGGCTGCAACAGCAGCTTGGTGAATTGATGGATGCGCTCGAGGGTATGGGGATTCAGCCGGGTGAAGGTTTCGGCGAAGCCGAGCGCAACATGGGTGAGGCCGCCGATGCGCTCGGCGAGGGTGAGGGCGAGCGCGCCGTCGGCGATCAGGGCGAGGCGCTCGAAGCGTTGCGCCAGGGTGCCCAGGACATGATGCAGCAGATGCAGCAAGCCCAGCAGGGTGACCAGGGCGGCGGCCAGGAAGGCGGGCGCCAGCAGAATGCGGAGCGCGACCCGCTGGGTCGCCCGCGCGCCACCACCGGTCCCGATTTTGGCGATTCCGTCAACGTCCCCGACGAGATCGACGTCCAGCGGGCTCGCGAGATCCTCGAAGCGATCCGTCGCCGCCTCGGCAACGCACTCTCGCCCGAACTCGAGCGTGAGTATCTGGAGCGCCTTCTGGAAATGCGCTGAGGTCCTCCCCAGGCCGGCGGTCCCACCGTGGTCTGAGAACAAGCTCACAGACCCGGCGTGCCGGATTTTAGTTCATCCTGATCTATGCAGGTGTTGCCATTCGCCTTAACCGGCGTAGCATGGCGGCGTTGCGTGAGGACGACACGGAATTCCGATCGAACGTGATTGGAGAGTGGCTATGCGTCATTCGCTTTTTGCAAAGCTTGGCGGCTGCGTCAGGAGCGGCTCCGTCGTCACTTGCCTGTGGATGGCCGCTGCGGGAGTTGCTTCGGCCCAGCAGGCCTTGCCGTCCGGCGAATGGCGCCTTGATCCGCTCGCCTCGTCGCTGACCTTCGAATCCACCAAGAAGGGGACAATTGTCGAGACGAGCAGGTTCGCCAGCCTTCAGGGCGCGATCGAGGAAAACGGCGAGGCGGCTGTGCGCGTCGTGCTGGAATCGGTGGATACCGGCGTCGATCTGCGCAATGTGCGCATGCGCTTCCTGTTCTTCGAAACCTATCAGTACCCGATCGCGACGATCGAGGCGCAGGTCGATCGCGCCGATTTCGCCGAGCTTCCGGCAAAGGGCGAACTGACGCGCGACCTCACCTACACCCTGTCGCTGCATGGCGTGGAGAAATCCTTCACCAGCCCCGTGATCGTCAGGATGGCCGACGCGCAGACCGTCTCGGTCGCCTCGGCCGAGCCGGTCGTCGTCTCGGTCGCCGATTTCAATCTGTCCGAAGGGCTGAAGAAGCTTTCGGAGGCTGTCGGCGACATCGACATCACGCCCTCGACGAAAGTGTCGTTCGACATGATCTTCCGGGCGAAGGAAGCAGCGCCCGTCGCGGTCGCCTCCGCCGATCCCGTATCGGTCGCCGCGGCGAGCGGCGCGCTGGAAAGCGCGGGCGACCTGTCGGCCGAGGAATGCCGCAACCGCTTCGAGGTGCTGTCGCGGACGCAGGCCATCTATTTCCGCAGCGGCAGCGCCCGCCTCGACGACGAACAGAGCAAGCCGCTGCTGGCGACGCTGACCGATATCGTCGGGCGCTGCCCCGACCTCGGTGTGGAAATAGCCGGACACACGGATTCTGACGGTTCGGCCGACTTCAATATGCGGCTGTCTGAACGTCGCGCCGAAACCGTGCGGGACTACCTTGTCGGTCAGGGCGTTCCGCGCGACAGAATGAGCACGGTGGGGCATGGTGAAGACGATCCGGTCGCCGCCAACGACACGCCACGAAACAAGAGCCGCAATCGCCGGATCGAGTTTCATGCTCGCGAAGGCTGACAGTTCCGGGTTCCGACAATACCGCCGGATCCGAGAGTACCGGGGGGAATCATGCGGGCCCGCATCCTGATTTCGGCGTTCGTCGTCCTGGCGGTGACGCTCGTCTTGTCGTCCAATGTCGGCGGGCTTCGTTCGCCTGCTCTAGCGCAAGAGGCGGAGAACGACGACGAGGATGTCAACGGCCAGCTTCTGCTTCTGTCGCCCGACGATTCGATTCATTTCGACCGTCCGATCGGCATCGGCCCGGTACCGATCAACGGCAGGTCGATCTCACAACTCGTGGAAGGAACGCCGCTTTTCAGCCCTATCGAGGGACTGGACCCCAGCCTGTGGGAGAAGACCTGTTCGAACTGTCACAAATGGACCCGTGAGCGGTTATGCGAACAGGGCAAGACCTATTCGGGACAATTGACCCGGTTGGTCCTGCGCCATTCCCACCCCTATGGCGGCCCCTTCAAGCTGGCCCTCAAGCGCTGGGCCGAAGACGGTTGCAGATAGGTCTATCCAATCCGGTCGTGAAACGGCGTTGATCACGCCGCGCGGCGCGATTCCTCCAGAACCGCGGAGACCCGCTGGCGGATCTCGCTCAGCGTGAACGGCTTCGACACCACGTCGCGTACCACGCCGTCCAGTTCGGCGGCACGCTCCCGCTGCTCGGCATAGCCCGTCATCAGAATGATCGGCATGTCGGGAAACTCCGCCGCGGCGGCCGTCGCCATCTCGATCCCGTCCATTGCCGGCATACGGATGTCGGACAGGACGAGGTCGAACCGGCCCCCGGCGCGGCGTATTCCTTCAAGCCCCTCCAGACCGTCCCCGGCGGTCTCCACCGTAAAGCCCGCCATTTCGAAGGCGCGCGCGGTGAAGGCCCGAACCGACTCGTCATCCTCGACGATCAGCATCCTCGTCATGTCGAACTCTCCGTAATTCCTTGCCTGTCAGGCGTCGCCCCTCACGATGCCGACAAAGGGCAGTTCCCGAAAGGCGTGGGCCACGTCCATGCCGTATCCGACCACGAAATAGTCGGGGCATTCGAAGCCGACGAAGTCGGCCTGAAGTTCGGTCTGGCGTTTGTTACGCTTGTCCAGGAGCACGGCGATGGACACGTTGCGCGCCCCGCGCGACATCATCAGGTCGCGCGTGTAGCGAAGCGTCTTGCCCGACTCCAATATGTCGTCGATCAGAAGCACGTCGCGCCCGGCGACCTCGTTATCGATATCGCGCAGCACGCGCACCTCGCCGCTCGTCGTGCCGGATCCATAGCTCGATATGAAGATGAACTCGACCTCCGGCGAAAGGCCTGTGTCGTGCATGGCGCGGATCAGGTCGGCGGCGAAGATGAAGGAGCCTTTGAGGATCGAGATCACAAGCAGATCGTGATACTCGCGCGCGGCGATCTCCTTGGCCAGCTCCAGGTTCCGCCGGGCGATCGCAGAAGCGCTGAACAGTATCTCGATATCCTTGTCACGCACGATCGGCATATAGCCTAGACTCCTTTCGACGAGACGACGGTCCGCCCGCCAATGACGACCTTGACCGATCCAATCTCTCCGGGCGGAGCCGCGAGCCGACCGGAAAAGCGGTATCGGCCCCGCGCGGCGATCGATCCACCCTGTTCGGCGATCAGGTAGCGTGTCACGCCTTCACCCGTCGAGACGTCCACCGCGAGCAGCGGCAGGTCGACCTTACTCGAGGCGCTGTTGGCCAGTTCTCCCTCGATGAACAGGACCGGTCCACCCGCTCCCGTATCAATATGCGATTCGAACCGGGTCACCGAGATGGGTTCCGTCGCCCCGATGCGAATGCTGGCCAGATCCATCACCGCATGGCCACCCGATATCCAGAAGGCGACCGCGGCCACTCCGATGCCGGTGGTCCAGAAGGCCGGCCCCGCGCGCCGGCCACGTTCGGCGCGCGCGACCTGGGCCGAAAGTGAGCGCAGCCCGGCCGGACGTGACGGATCGTCCCAGGGCCGGCCCGGAGCATCGGTCCTTTCGGCCGCGTCGATAGTGATGAACTCCGCGTCGACCACGTCGGCGGAGGCGGCCCGGTCGAAGGGACGAGAGGATGTCACGATTTCGCCCGAAACCGACGGTCGAACGGCTATGTCAGGCATATGGTTGGCTCCGTGCTCGCGCCGGTCCGGTCCTCCAGCTTTGTAAACAGGAAGTAAACCGGAATGGTTAACAGATCACGAAGGACAACGGATGCGCTGCTTAACCGGGCATTAACCATGACGGCCAATGGTCGGTCGGGCGGGACGGAACCCAATCGCGGGGCGGTCGACAGGTGATTCGGTTCGAGAATGTGGGCCTGCGTTACGGCATGGGGCCGGAAGTCCTGCGCGACATCACGTTCGAATTGCCTCAGCGGTCCTTCCAGTTCCTCAGCGGCCCTTCCGGCGCGGGCAAGACGACGCTCCTGCGGCTCCTCTTCCTGTCGCTGAGGCCGACGCGCGGGCTGATCTCAGTCTTCGGCAAGGATCGCGCCACCATCACGCGGCGCGAACTGCCGCTCCTGAGACGCAGGATCGGCGTGGTGTTCCAGGATTTCCGGCTTCTCGACCACATGACAACCTACGAGAACGTAGCGCTGCCGCTTCGCGTGCGGGGTCGCGATGAGGCCAGCTATCGCGCCGATGTGACCGAACTGCTCAGATGGGTTGGGCTCGGCGAACGCATGCACGTACTGCCCCCCGTGCTTTCGGGCGGGGAGAAGCAGCGGGCCGCGATCGCGCGCGCGCTGATCGAACAGCCGGCAATCCTGCTTGCGGACGAACCGACCGGAAATGTCGATCCGCCCCTTGCGCGCCGCCTTCTGCGGTTGTTCATCGAGCTCAACCGGCTAGGCACCGCTGTCGTGATCGCCACGCATGACGAAGCGCTAATGGAACAGGTCGATGCCAGACGCATGACGCTGACCGGCGGCAGGCTGGAGATCCATGACTGAATCCGCGCATAGGCAGGCAGTGGCCAGCGAGGTCGCACCAGGCGACGTCGAGGAAAGGCAGGGCAATGCTTTCCGCATGAAGCTGCCGCGCCAGACCGCGCCGATCGTACCGGCGCATAATGTGGCCGGCCGTGCGCTTGTGCTGGTGATCGCGATCATGGCGTTCCTGTCGTGTCTGACGCTGGGCACCGTAACCCTGGTGCGCGATACCGCCGCCACGTGGCAGAGCCAGATCTCCCGGGAAGCGACCATCCAGATCAAACCCGCCGAAGGGCTCGACATGGCCGCCGCGCTTTCCACGGCGCGAGCCGTGGCGTCTCGGTTCGAGGGGGTCCGCGGCGCCCGCGTGGTCGACGAGGCTGCGACCGCCCGGCTCCTGGAACCGTGGCTGGGTTCCGGCATCGACATTGACGAGCTGCCGGTGCCGCGATTGGTCATCGTCACCATAGATGAGACCGCCCCGCCCGATTTCACCGCCATGCGAGCCGCGTTGGCGGAGGAGGTGCCGCAGGCGATCCTTGACGATCACCGCACCTGGGTTGATCGCCTCATCGCAATGGCGCGCACCACCGTCCTGATCGGTGTCACCGCGCTGGCGCTGATGCTGGCAGCGACAGTGTTGACGGTCGTGTTTGCCACGCGTGGCGCCATGTCGGGCAACCGGCACATCATCGAGGTTCTTCATTTCGTCGGGGCCGAGGCCAGCTATATCGCGGCAGAGTTTCGAAAGCACTTCCTGTTCACCGGCCTGAAAGGCGCGGTCTGCGGCGGTATCGCGGCGATCGCGGTGTTCGTGCTGTTCGGCTGGTGGTCATCCTACAATCTCGCTACGCCGCAGGCCGACCAGGCGACCGCGCTGTTCGGCCGGTTCGCGATAGGCCTGTCCGGCTATTTCGGCGTCGGCCTGATTGTCATGCTGATTTCGGCATTGACGGCGGCGACGTCGCATCTGACGGTGGTTTCCTATCTCGGCGAACTGGAGACCGGCTCCACCAGTGACGGCCATCCCGTGTGAATTTTCGGCTGACGGCACTGTCCAATGCTTTCAGCGGGCGATAACACTGCCGTGATGAAGGGACGCAACTCGACGGCCGGGGAGCAGACCGGCGTGGTATCGGGACCGGGCAAAGGCCGCCCGGCGGCAGGCTCGCGTCTGGCCGGCCGGCTTGGCCTGGCGATTGTTGTTCTGGCGGTCCTGTTCATGGGAGGGTTCGCCTGGTTCGCCCAGCATGTCTCGCGCATGTCGACACCTGTTAACCCCAGGAACGCGGACGCGATCATCGTGCTTACCGGCGGGAATTTCCGGCTGAACGCGGCGGTTGACCTGCTCAGATCGGGAAAGGGTGAGCGGCTGCTGATCAGCGGCGTCAACCCGATCGCCACCCGCGGAGACCTGCTCTCGGCGTCGGGTGGCGATGCCGAGGTGTTCGAATGCTGCGTCGACGTCGACCACGCGGCGCTAGACACGATAGGAAATGCGGAGGAGAGCGCCAAATGGGTGCGCCGGAACGGCTATCACAGCGTGATCCTGGTCACCAACAACTATCACATGCCGCGATCGCTGCTGGAGATGCGCCGGCTTTTGACGGAAGCCGAATTGCAACCCTACCCAGTCGTGAACACCCGCATCGACAATGGCGAATGGATGACGAGGCCGCAGGTGTTGCGCGTGCTTTTCGTCGAGTACATGAAATATCTGGCCGCGTTGACCCGGTCGGCGTTATCCCTGAACGCCGCATCGGCCAGGCCGGCCGTCACCGGCTAGGCCCGCTTGCCTTTCGCATCTCATCCTGTATCGAGCGTGCTTTGACCGGCAGACCTTTCAAGACATGATCCCGCTGCGCTCGCTGGCCTTCAATATTGCATTCTACGTGACGATCATCGTCGAGATGATCATTTTCACACCCTATTATTTCCTCGCGCCACGCAAGCAGGCCTGGTTCGTTCCGAAATTCTGGGCGCGTTCCAATCTATGGCTGCAGAAGGTAATTGTCGGCGCCGACCACGAGATCGAAGGGCTTGAGAATTTCCCGCAAGGTTCGTTCATCATCGCGCCCAAGCATCAGTCGTTCTGGGATACGTTCGCCTTCCTGCCGCACATCCCCGATACGCTTTACATCCTCAAGCGGGAACTGATGTGGATCCCTCTGTTCGGCTGGTACGTGGCCAAGCAGAGGATGATCCCGGTCAACCGGGGCAGCCGGGCGAAGGTTCTCAAGGAAGTGGTGCGTCTGACACGGGAGCGCATGGCCGAAGGGCGCCAGCTGATCATCTATCCCGAAGGCACGCGCCGGGCGCCCGGTGCGCCGCCATCCTACAAATACGGCATCGCCGAACTCTACGACCAGCTCGGCCTTCCGGTGGTGCCGATCGCCCATCAGGCCGGGCTCTACTGGCCGCGCCGCAAGTTCCTGCGCTTTCCAGGCACGATAAGGGTCCGTATCCTGCCCCCGATACCGCCGGGACTGGACAAGGAAACCTTTCACGCGCGGCTGATCGCGGAGACCGAAGCGGCCTGCGATGAAATCCTGGTCGAGACCGCGGCCGGGCCGGACTGTCCGCCGCTGCCGCGATCGGCCCTGGAACGCCTGCGGGAACTAGGGGTTGAACCTGCCCGCGCCGGGCAGAACGTCAGTTGAGGGCGGCCGCCACCGCCTCCAGCCAGTGATCGCGGATGCCGAGCGCCTTGAGATGCTCGACCGTGTTGATCACATAATCCTCGTTGGGGCCGGAAAGACCGACCGCGCCGCGCACCCGCGCAACCGCATGATCGACATCCATGGCTCCTCCATATTGCGGATGGCCACGGTCGACCACATAGGTCAGTGCCTCGACCCGCTCACCCCCAGCGAGACGGACGCCCAATGTGCGCTCTACATAGACATTGGTGACCAGTTCCCGCTCGCGCAGATAGGCGACGACCTCCTCCCGCAGCTCGCCGGGAACAAGGAAGGCGAGACCAAGGCAGGACCCTCCGCGATCGAGGCCGAGCACGAGACCTGGCCGCTGTGGCGTCCCGCGATGGACATGCGACAGGACGCAAAGCGAGCGCCGGAAACCGTGGAGCCGCGCCGGGCGAGTCTCGGTGTGCGCGAAGCCAGGACGCCAGATCAGCGAGCCGTAGCCAAACACCCAAAAATCGCCCATACCGCACTGCACCTCTGCCGACCGGGGCAGCGTTAGAGCAAGGAGCAGCGTGTGGCGTCAAGCATGGGAGGCGACGGCAAACACCCGACAAGTCGCCATGGCCGGCGCATCAAGTGGCTGGGTGTGGCGGTTGCGGTCGTGGTCGCGCTTTACACGGCAGGCTGGTTCTATGTCGGAAATCTACTGGAGGAACAGGCCCGTCGCGTGCTCGCCAGCGCCAGGGAAAGCGGCGTGGAAGCTGATTGCACCAATCTCAGGGCGCATGGCTATCCCTTCCGCATAGGTCTGTTTTGCGACTCGATCTCGATCGAGCAGTCCGGACGGGATGTAGTCATCGCCGCGGGCGCGTTCCGCTCCGCCGCGCAGGTCTACAATCCCGCGCGCATCGTCGCCGAGCTCGATGCCCCGCTGACGGTATCGCTGCCGGACCTGCCTTATGACATCGACATCGGCGCGCATTGGGAGGGCCTTCGTGCAAGCGCGCGGCTGGCCACACCCGTCCCGTCGCGCCTTTCGCTGGAGGGGACCACCTTCAGGGCTGAAGCCACGAGACCCGGCGGGCGCCGCGTGCCGCTGGTGTCGGCCGGGCGGCTGGAACTGCACATGCGCGCGCGCGACACCGATGCTGACTTCGCCGCGCGCTTTGCCGATCTGGTGATTGACCGGTCTCTGCTCGGCGAGCGGACCTTGCCGGCCGCCAATGGCGACCTCGATTTCACCATGACCGACGGCGTCGCGTTCCTGGCGGAAGGTGCGGCCAGCCTGCGGGGCCGCTCGGGCGAAATACGGGCGCTGAACCTGACGCTTGCCGAAGACACCGGGCTCTCGGTGAACGGGCCTGTGTCGGTGGGGGATGACGGGCTGGTGTCGGCGCAACTGTCGCTGACCATCCGGAATCCGGAACGGCTCGCCGCCGTCATGGGAGAGGCCGTTCCCGAAGCGCGCGAGCAGATCGAGACGGCGCTCTCCGGCTTCGCCTCCATGGCGGCCGATGACGGTCGCACACCTCCGTTGCCCGTCCGGATCGATCGGGGCGAAGTCCGGATCGGTTTCATTCCAGTCGGACGGATACCGCCGCTGGATTGAATTCAGCGGCCTAGAAAATCGCGCAGGGCATCGACCACGCCACGATTGGCCTCTTCGGTCCCGACTGTCATGCGCAGCGCGTTCTCGAAGCCATAGGCGCCGACCCGGCGCAGGATATAGCCTCGCGCGGCCAGCCACTCATCGGCTTCGGCGGCCGATCGGCCAGCGGCTTCGGGAAAGTGCACCAGCAGGAAATTTGCGGCGCTGGGAGTGACCCGCAGGCCAAGTCTGGTGAACTCTTCCGTCAGCCAGGCAATCCACTCACTGTTGTGGGCGACGGATTTTTCGACATGGCGTCGGTCGCGCATGGCCGCGATGCCGGCCTCGATCGCCATGGCGTTGACGTTGAAGGGGTCACGCAGCCGCTCCATCGCGTCGACGATATGGGCGGGTGCGTAGGTCCAGCCCAGGCGCGCGCCACCCAACCCGTGCACCTTTGAAAACGTTCTGGTCATGACCACGTTTTCTGACGAGGCGACGAGTTCGACGCCGGCCGAATAATCGTTGCGCCGGACGTATTCGGCATAGGCGGCGTCGAGCACCAGAAGGACGTGGGGAGGCAGGCCGGCGTGAAGGCGCCGCACCTCGTCATGAGGTACGTAAGTGCCCGTGGGGTTGTTCGGATTGGCGAGGAAGACGGCTTTCGTGCGCGACGTCACGCAAGAAAGGATTGCGTCGACGTCGGTACATTCCTCTGTCTCGTCCGCGACGATCGGTGTGGCGCCGGCGCCGAGGATATAGATCCGGTAGGCGAGGAAGCCGTGACGCGAATAGATCGCCTCGTCTCCCGCGCCGAGATAGATGCGCGCCAGGAGCGCGAGCGCCTCGTCCGAGCCGTTGAACGCCATGACGTTGGTCACATTCAGCCCATGCGTCTCTGCGATTGCCTGTCGAAGGCGCATCGACGACCCGTCGGGATAGCGTTCGAGATGCTCGGCGGCGGCCTTCGCAGCGACCACTGCCTCCGGCGAGGGGCCGAGAGGGTTTTCGTTGGCCGAAAGCTTGAAGATCCTGGCGGCGCCCTGGGGCCCGCCACTCTTGCCGGGCACGTAGGCTTCGATGTCCATGACGCCGGGTCTCGGCGTGGGGCGCTGGGTAGTCATCTGGTGAGGTTTCCGGACCGCGATCGCGGTCGTGTAGCAGGGCGCCCGCGTTGACGCAAAGGAGCGTAGCGCGTATGACACTCCAACTCGTGGTGATTTGGCCGGTCGGCTTGCAGCCACGTTAAACAAGTCGCTAAAGGGCCGCTCGCTGAACAACCGGCTTGCGGAAGCAATGCCGGTTTTTTTGCGATCCCGGCTACTGGGCAGGAATGAGAATGAACTCCCTCGAAAGAAAACTGCCGCATGACGAGGCCAACCACCCCTCCAGCCTTGTGGCAGAATTCGACAGGGAGACGCCGCTGGCCCTCGATGCGGGTGTCGAACTCGCTCCTTTCCGTATTGCCTACCAGACCTATGGCACGCTGAACGCCGAGCGCACGAACGCAATCCTCGTCTGCCATGCGCTCACTGGCGATCAGCACGTCGCCAACAGGCATCCCGTGACCGGCAAGCCGGGCTGGTGGGAAGTGCTTATCGGTCCGGGGAAGATCATCGACACCGAACGCTTCTTCGTGATCTGCCCCAATGTAATCGGCGGCTGCCTGGGCTCTACCGGGCCGGCGTCCATCAATCCGGAGACGGGCCGTGTCTACGGACTGGACCTGCCGGTGGTCACGATCCGGGATATGGTGCGCGCCCAAGCGATGCTGGTCGACCGACTAGGCATTGATCGGCTGTTCTGCGTCGTCGGCGGATCGATGGGCGGCATGCAGGTGCTGCAATGGGCATCAAGCTATCCCGACCGCGTCTTCTGCGCGCTGCCGATCGCGACAGGCGCGCGCCATTCCTCCCAGAATATCGCGTTCCACGAGGTCGGGCGTCAGGCGGTGATGGCCGATCCCGACTGGTGCGGAGGAAACTATATCGAGGAGGGCCGACGCCCCGAAAAGGGGCTTGCGGTGGCACGCATGGCCGCGCACATCACCTATCTCTCCGAGAGCGCCCTGCACCGCAAGTTCGGACGGAACCTGCAGGATCGCGCCAAGCCGACCTTCGGCTTCGACGCCGACTTCCAGATCGAGAGCTATCTGCGCCACCAGGGCATGACCTTCGTCGAGCGCTTTGACGCCAATTCCTATCTCTACATGACCCGGGCGATGGACTATTTCGACCTGGCGGCCGACCATGGCGGCGTGCTGGGTGAAGCCTTCCGGGGATCGAAGACGCGCTTCTGCCTCGTCTCGTTCACCTCGGACTGGCTGTTTCCCACCGAGGAAAGCCGTAGGGTCGTGCATGCGCTCAACGCAGCCGGCGCGTCCGTCTCCTTCGTGGAGATCGAAACCGACAAGGGCCATGACGCTTTCCTGCTCGACGAGCCGGAAATGTTCGCGGCGATCGGCGGCTTTCTGCGCTCGGCGGCCCAGGCGGCCGGGCTCGAGGACGGAGCCCGGCCATGAGCGTCAACGCAGCACATCGTGTCGACCTCGACGTGGTTGCCGCCTTTATCGGCGAGGGGTCCAGGGTGCTCGACGTGGGATGCGGCGACGGCGCCCTGCTTGAACTCCTCACCAAGGAAAAGAAGGTGGACGGTCGCGGCGTGGAATTGTCCCAGAGCGGTGTCAATGCAAGCGTCGGACGGGGCCTCTCCGTGATCCAGGGCGATGCCGACACCGACCTTGTCCATTATCCGGATCGCAGCTTCGATTATGTCGTCCTGACGCAGACACTGCAGGCGACCCGGAATCCAAGGATGGTCCTGACCCACCTCCTGCGGATCGGCGAGCGGGCGATCGTGTCGTTCCCCAACTTCGGCTACTGGAGGATGCGGTTCTATCTGCTGTTCCGCGGGCGCATGCCCATAACGAAAGAGTTGCCCTTCACCTGGTACGACACGCCCAATATCCATTTCTGCACGATCCGGGATTTCGTCGCTCTGTGCGACGAGATCGGCGCGACGGTGGAAGAGGCCGCCGCCCTCGATGGGTCGGGGCAGAAGATCGGCCTGTCGATGCCTTGGTGGTTCTGGAATCTTTTCGGGCAGCAGGCGGTCTTCGTGCTGAAACGCTGAGGCGTAGTGCAAGCAGCTTTCACGTCGTTTCGGGCGGGTCAAAATTTAATTCAAACTTTACCCTAACTGCGAACTTCGAGTGCGACGCTGCGTCAATTGGGGAACCATGCAGCGGCTCGCGCGATTTTTATCGCGAGCTGCAAACGCAATACTACGAGGTTCAAGATGTCGGACAGGAAAAGGGAGACCGCGTCTGGCGCCGGCCTTTCAGCCCTGGTCCGTCGCGAACTGAAGAGCGAAGTGAATCGGGGATTTCTAAGGAGGATGCCGGCCTTTAGAGCCGAAGAAGACCTGCCGGACCATTTTCGCGAGATACTGGCACGACTGGAACAGGCCGAGCAGCGGTTCTAGCCCGCGTTCCGAGCAGCGCCGCAACGAAGCCCATGCTCATGACCAGGACGATAGTCGGGGCGGGAGCGCTGTCCAGGTAGAAGCTCAGATAGGTGCCTGCAAGCGAGGAACCTACGGCAACCAAAGCCGATGTCGCGAGCATCGCGGGAAATCGCCTTGTGACAAGGAATGCGACCGCGCCCGGGGTTATAAGCAATGCGATGGCGAGGATGATGCCGACCGCCTTGAGCGCCCCGACGATAGTAAGTGAGAGCATCGCCAGCAGGCCATAGTGCAAGGCTCGCACGGGAAGGCCGATGGCCCTCGCGTGCTGCGGATCGAAAGCGTGTAGCAGGAAATCCCGCTGTTTCAACGTCAGGACGCCACCAACCAGGACGGTGATGGCGGCGGTCTCTGCGAGGTCGGGCCAACTGACGCCCAACATGTCGCCGAACAGGATGTGATCGAGATGCAGCTCGGTCTCGATCGACGTATAGAGCACGATGCCGAGGCCGAACATGCCCGAGAACACCACACCCATCACCGTATCCTCCTTCACCCGGCTGTTTTCCTTGAGATAGCCCGTGGCCATGGCGCAAAACATGCCGGCGGCAAATGCGCCGATCCCCAGGGGCAGAGCGGCGAGATAGGCCAGCACGATGCCTGGCAGCACGGCGTGGCTGACGGCATCTCCCATCAGCGACCAGCCCTTCAGAACGAGGAAGGGGGACAGCAGTCCCATCGGCAGTGCGACGAGCGCCGCGATCACGAGCGCGTTCTGCATGAATGGAAACTGGAAAGGCAGGATCGATATGTCCATCATGTCTTGCCCTCCAGCACCGCGCGAGCCTTCCTGCGCGCGACGATCAGGCCGTGCCTGGGCGCAAAAACGAACGCCGCGAGGAACATAACGGTCTGGAGCACCACGATGACGCCACCAGTGGCGCCGTCGAGGAAATAGGACAGATAGGCACCGACGAAACTGGTCAGGGTTCCGATGGCCACCGATATGACGATCAGCCTGCCAAAGCGATCCGTCAGAAGATAGGCGGTGGCGCCGGGCGTGACGACCATGGCGATGACCAGGAAGGCGCCAACCGTCTGCAGGGCGGCTACAGTCGACGCGGCGAGCAGCGCGAAGAACAGCACCTTGAGAAGATTGGGCCGCAGGCCGATCGAGCGTGCGTGGTTCTCGTCGAAGAAGGCGACCATCAGATCCTTCCACCGGGCCACCAGGATTGCCAGAGACAATCCGGCGACGATGACGAGCTGGACCGTGTCCGCCGGTGTCACGGCGAGGATATTGCCCATGACGATGGTCTGGACGTTCACCGAGGTCGGCGAGAGCGAGACCATGAACAGGCCGAGCCCGAAGAAGGAGGTGAAGATGATGCCGATGATGGCATCCTCGCGCAGACGCGTTTGCTGATTGAGCAAGAGCATTGCCGTTGCTGCAAGCCCGCCGGACAGGAAGGCTCCGAGCGAAAAGGGCAGGCCGAGCATGTAGGCGCCGGCCACGCCAGGCACGATGGAGTGGGAAAGCGCATCCCCGATCAGCGACCAGCCCTTCAGCATCAGATAGGCTGACAGGAAGGCGCAGACCGCTCCAACGAGGGCAGAGACCCACATGGCGTTGACCATGTAGCCGTAGGAGAACGGCTCCAGCAGGTAGGTCACCGTCTGTCCTTCTCGATTGGCCGGGAGGGCGGCGTGCGCTCCTCGCCGCGTTCGCCGTAAAGTACAAAGGGTCGCTCGTCGTCGGTGATGACCGTGACACGGCGTGCATCTTCGTCATCATGCAGATCCGTGCCGCCAAGCACGAAGTGACGCAATACGCCCCCGAAAGCCTTTTCGAGATTGGCCCGCGTGAACACCTTTTCGGTCGGTCCAGCGGCGAGCACCGTTCGATTGATGAGCACGGCGCGATCGCAGAAATCAGGAACCGAGCCGAGATTGTGGGTGGAGACCAGCATGATGCGGCCCTCCTCGCGAAGGGCCCGCATGAGGTTGACGATGGCTTCCTCGGTCTTGACGTCCACACCGGTAAACGGCTCGTCAAGCAGGATGACGCGGCCCTCCTGCGCAAGCGCGCGCGCCAGGAAGACCCGCTTCTTCTGTCCGCCGGACAGTTCGCCGATCTGGCGACTGGCGAAGTCGGCCATGCCGACCCGTTCGAGCGCCTCGGCGACGATCTCCCGGTCGTGCCTGCGGGCCAAGCGCAGCCAATTCATGTGGCCGTACCGGCCCATCATGACGACATCCTCGACCAGAACAGGGAAGTTCCAGTCGACGTCCTCGCTCTGCGGCACATAGGCGACGACGTTCCGGGCCAGCGTTTGGCCAGCCGGCCGGCCCAGAATGCTCACCGAGCCGGCAGCCAGCGGAACGAAACCCATGATCGCCTTGAACAGCGTCGACTTGCCAGAGCCGTTGACGCCAACGAGCGCCGTGATCGTGCCCCGCGGGATCGAGAAGGAAGCGCCGACGAGCGCGGTGTGGCCATTGCGATAGGTGACCGTCACGTTGGAGACGGACAGACCATCGCCGCTTCCGGGCACCGGCAGCCGGGCTCCCGAAGGTTGGACATTCATTCGTCCGCACCCATACTCAGCCCTGCCGCGATGGTCTGGGTCGTCACCCTCAGCAGATCGAGATAGGTCGGAACAGGCCCGTCGTCTTCCGACAGCGAATCCACGTAGAGCACGCCGCCATAATGTGCGCCGGTCTCCCGTGCAACCTGCTCCGCCGCGTCTGGCGGGACCGTACTCTCGGAAAACACGGCCGGTATGTCGTACTTTCGTACCGCGTCTATGACCTTGCGGACCTGCTGGGGTGTGCCCTGCTGGTCGGCGTTGATCGGCCACAGATAAAGCTCCTTGAGACCGAAATCGCGGGCGAGATAGGAGAAGGCGCCCTCGCTCGTCACCAGCCAGCGTCGATCTTCGGGTATCGCTTCGAGCGCGGCGCGGATCGGCCCGGCCACGGCCTCGATCTCCTCGGCATAGGCGGCGGCATTCGCGTTATAGACATCGGCATTGTCGGGATCGTGCTCGACGAAGGCCCGGCGAATATTCTCGACATAGACCACCGCGTCGCGTGGCGACATCCAGGCATGCGGGTTGGGCTTACCGGTATAGGGTCCTTCGCCGATTCCCAGTGGTTCGATGCCTTCCGACAGCGTGACGCTGGGCACGTCGCCGAGATTGCGCAGGAAGCGTTCGAACCAGGTTTCAAGATTCAGACCGTTCAGCAGGACGAGATCCGCGTCACGCGCCCTGAGAATGTCGCCGGGCGTCGGCTGGTAGTAGTGAACCTCCGCGCCGGGCCTGGTGATCGACTCCACCGTCGCGGCATCGCCCGCGACGTTGCGAGCCATGTCGGCGATCACCGTGAATGTGGTGACTGCCTTGAATTTCTCCTGAGAGAAGGCGGGAACCGTATATGCATGCCCCGCAATCATCGCGGCGATCAGGACAATCAGCTTTCTCATGGGGCCTCATCTCGTCTCAACGGCGGACGCGGCAGTCCGCCACAGCGACCGAAACTAGATGGGTTCGACGCAGAGTCAATGCAATTGCAAATTATTTGCAATTAAAAGTGCGTGTTGCGAAACCACGAGCGGCTTTTGCAACTGGCCGCCGCATCGTTCATAGTCACCTTATGACCGCACCCGCCCCGATTCCCGGCGAACGCGAACCACTCGGCCGCCGTGACTATGAGAAAGAATTGCGCGATGCTGGCGTACGCATCACGCGTCCGCGCAGGACGATCCTGCGCATCCTGTCGGAAACCGACGACCACCCGGATGCGCTGGAAATCTATCGGCGCGCGATCCGCACCGATCCTTCGCTCTCGCTATCGACCGTCTATCGCACCATGAAACTGCTGGAAGATCGGGGCGCGATCCAGCGGCACGCCTTTGCCGGCGGCCCCGCCCGATTCGAGCAGGACCATGGCGCCCATCACGATCATCTCATCGACATCGACACTGGCGACGTGATCGAGTTTACCTCAGACAAGATCGAGGCGCTGCAGGACGAGATCGCCCGCTCGCTGGGCTACGACATCGTCCACCACCGGCTGGAACTCTACGGGCGCAAGCGCCGGAAGCGCTGAGTCCTGCGGCCCCTTGGGGCCATTTCGTACTCTAGACGAAAATGGCGCGGTCCCGCTCGACGATCTCGCCGATGAAGGCCGAAACGACCTGAATCCGCCTCAGAGGGCGGACTGACTCATGATAGACCAGCCAATAGGCGCGGCGGATCGGTCTTGCTGCCTCGACTGCCACCAGATCCGGCAGCGTGCGCGCTATGAATGTATGCAATATGCCGATGCCGGCGCCCGATCGCACGGCCTCTACCTGGCCCAGCGCCGAGGACACCGAAAAGGACGATGTCCAGCCGGGCAGGAACTCGCCGGCATAGTCCAGCGTGCGCGACATGACCAGATCCTCGACATAGCCGACCAGCGGATGGGACTCGAGTTCGGCGGCATTGGCGGGAGAACCGTGCTCGGCGACGTATTGCTTCGAAGCGTAGAGGCCCAGCGAATAATCCACCAGCTTGGCCGCGACGAGCCGGCCTTCCTCGGGGCGTTCCACCGTGATCGCGATGTCGGCTTCCCGGCGAGACAGGGAGAATGAACGCGGCACCGGCACGAGTTGTATGGCCAGCCCGGGATGGCGTCGTGTCAGTTCACCCAGCCGTGCCGCCAGGAAGGCGACGCCGAAGCCGTCGGGCGCGCCGATGCGCACGGTTCCCGTGATCTCGTCGCCTTCGGATTCGAGGTCCGCACGGGCGGCGATGATTTCGTTCTCCATGCGCTCGGCGACGGATTGGAAGGCCTCGCCGGCCGGCGTCAGTGTCATCCCGGTTGTGAGCCGGTGGAACAGTCTGGCGTGCAGATCCTCCTCGAGCGCGGCGACGCGTCGCGACACGGTCGCGTGGTTCAACCCGAGGCGCTTGGCGGCGCCGAGAATCTGACCGGCACGGGCAACGGCCAGAAAGATGCGCAGATCGTCCCAGTTCATGTCGCCTCCCTTTGCACGAATTAATGCCGATCATCGCAATTCCATCAAGTGTCGCACAACGGTTTTGGTGCGCATCGCGTTGATTTTGATGGCCGGTGGCGCGACAGTGGCCAAAACCCGTCGATCAGGGAGAGAAACAATGGAACAGGTCGGACACTTCATCGGCGGCAAGCGCGTCGCCGGCACCAGCGGCCGGACCGCCGATGTCATGCAACCCATGGACGGTACGGTCCGCGGCCGGGTGGCGCTTGCTTCGGCAGATGAAGTTCGCAAGGCGGTCGAGAACGCCAAGGCGGCGCAGGTCGCATGGGGCGCGACCAATCCGCAGCGCCGGGTTCGCGTGCTGATGAAGTTCCTCGACCTCGTGCATAAGGAGTATGACGAGCTCGCCGAACTGCTCGCGCGTGAGCACGGCAAGACGATCCCTGACGCCAAGGGCGATATCCAGCGCGGTCTGGAGGTTGTCGAGGTCTGCATCGGCGCGCCGCACCTGATGAAGGGCGAATACACGGAAGGGGCGGGACCCGGCATCGATGTCTATTCGATGCGCCAGCCGCTCGGCGTGGTCGCCGGCATCACGCCTTTCAACTTCCCCGCCATGATCCCGCTGTGGAAGATCGCCCCGGCGATCGCGGCCGGAAACGCTTTCGTGCTCAAGCCGTCCGAGCGCGACCCGGGCGTGCCGATGCGCATCGCGGAACTGTTTATCGAGGCCGGGCTGCCCGAAGGGGTGCTCAATGTGATCAATGGCGACAAGGAGGCGGTCGACGCCATTCTGGACGATCCCGACGTCAAGGCGATCGGTTTCGTGGGATCAACGCCGATTGCGCAGTATATCTACAGCCGCGCCACGGCCACGGGCAAGCGCGCGCAGTGCTTCGGCGGCGCCAAGAACCACATGATCATCATGCCCGACGCCGATATGGACCAGACGGTCGATGCGCTGATCGGGGCGGGCTACGGCTCGGCCGGCGAGCGCTGCATGGCGGTTTCGGTCGCGGTGCCCGTCGGCCAGGAAACCGCCGACCGGCTGGTGGAGAAGCTCATTCCGCGCGTGGAAAGTCTTAAAGTGGGACCGTCGACCGATCCGACCGCTGACTATGGCCCGCTGGTGACGAAGCAGGCCCTGGAGCGCGTGAAGGGTTACGTCGACCTGGGCGTGAAGGAAGGCGCGAAGCTGGTCGTGGACGGACGCGGCTTCACCATGCAGGGCTACGAGGACGGCTATTACATGGGCGGCTGTCTGTTCGACGACGTGAAGCCGGACATGAAAATCTACAAGGAGGAGATTTTCGGCCCGGTGCTGTCGGTCGTCCGCGCGGCCAATTACGAGGAGGCATTGCGCCTGCCCAACGAGCATGAGTTCGGTAACGGCGTCGCCATCTTCACCCGCGATGGCGATGCCGCCCGCGATTTCGCCGCTCGTGTCCAGGTCGGCATGGTTGGCATCAATGTGCCGATTCCGGTTCCGATCGCCTACTACACCTTCGGCGGCTGGAAGGCATCGTCCTTCGGCGATTTGAACCAGCACGGACCGGACGCGTTCCGCTTCTACACCAAGACCAAGACGATCACCTCGCGCTGGCCGTCGGGCGTCAAGGAAGGCGCGGAGTTCGTCATCCCGACAATGAACTGATGCCCGACATGTTCATGTTTCGCGCGTCCTGGCGGGAGCCTCGGCTCCCGCTTCGAGCGGCTCGGCAGGGCCTGAAGGAAGCGCGGAGTTTCTCACCTCTGCGCTGAATTAATGCCCACGCGTCTGTTCATGCGAAAGCCGGCCGCACTGCGTCACCGCGGGACCGTTCACCGGAAAAGGTGAAACGATCTCTGCGGGTATCCGGCATGTCCCCGGTATGGACCCGCATGCTTGTGGCGGAGAGGGGGGGATTCGCCGAGAGAGAATTATGCGTAATAATCAATTAGTTATATGCTATTGTGGGTTGCGCTTTGTAGCAAGCGACGTTGTGGATTTTGTAGCGTCCTAGATCAACATCCAGCCGAGGGACATGGTGAGCACGATCACCACGATTCCGAGGATGGCGATCCGCCCGCTCCAGCCGGCGGGCGGGGTTTCATCGGGCCATTTGTCGCCGGGCATGCTAGCCTCCATCCTGATTCACCGTCCGCATTTGGCATAGGCGACGAACAGGCTGCGGTCGATCGAATTGCACCGGGTGCAGCGTAGCTTACTACCGACGACCGACAACAGCGCGGCGCGCCCGTGCTGACGCTGGATTTCCCAACGGTCGACTTCGCCACAATGTTTGCATTTGAGGCAGGCAGCACCAAGCACCCACCATGCCGGAATCATGTCAAACCGGACGGAACGATAATCGCCATCCGGGGCGAAGCGTGACAACGAGATCGTCAGCGTTGAGGTCAGGACTTGCTCGGGAACAAGTTCGATGCCGCGACGGTGGCGCAAGGTGCTTCATCGCCCCAGTATCGAGGGTCTCCAGCCCCGCGCGAAGCCATAGCTCATCGCCAGACTCGCAAACTGTAGCTCCCGCCGCAAATGCGCGATGTCCGACAGCGCTGCGACAAGAGCGGCATGGTGATCGCCGTCGAACCGGATCAGCACATCGTCAATAGCAAGATCGGGCATGGCTTCGCCCTCCCGCGTCTTGGCAGGTTCCGTCATTGTCGTCACTCCACATTGACCGCCGGATCGAAGCCCAACGGGGAGAGACTGTCAAGGAATTTGTTCCTGTTATGTTCTCGCTGCGACAGGTAAGATTCGAATGATCGGTTTGCCGAGCGAAATGAACGGTGCGCAGAATATAGCAGCATACGTCGGCACTATCCCGTCCAACGCAGAACTTCCCTGCTGCCACACCAGTTCGGCTGTTGCTGGGCGGCGTGGCAGGCATCGGCTACACGTTCGACAACTTCAGCGCTGTTGGCATGGACCATAGGCACCATGCTACCCGGGCCGGGATGCAACATCCAAGGCAATGTCAGCCTCAAGGGGCGCACGCGTCTACCGCATCCCGGGCAAAAACATTACAGCGAGACACGGATCTGACCTGAGCACGGAGAGCGGAGGATTTGGTCGGAGACCGATGCGAGGCGAGCAGATTGGCGACCGTCATGGGTTCGAACAGGACAATACTTCATCGCTCTTGACAGATCTTCGGGCACAAGAGACCTTTTGCCCTCAATTTGGGGGAAGGCTGGTGAGACTATTCATTGCTCTGGCCATATCTGTCGCACTTATAGGATGTTCCTCTACGTCGGACGGTGGTGTGGCTTTGGGCGTCAGAGGAAGTCCAGCATGGCATCAAACCGCTCCACGACCTGATATCGTTGCTTATTATGATGCGCAGCGAACTTTTGAGTTGTGCATGCACTGGGATAAGGCGGCAGCAAAGCCTGCCACAGTTGCCGTCAGACGGCATATTGCCGATGCTTTGGTGCGGCGCGGAGAGCCTGAAGATCGCTGCTATGATCCCGATCGAGATGCGTTGATCGCCGCAGCAAAGGCATCATCACGTCGTAGCTCATCCTCTCTTCGATGCACGTCAACAAAGATCGGCAATACCGTGACGACCCGGTGCAACTGATAATGAAGACTTAGTGCTGCTGGCTAACGATCTAGGCGGCAATTGGTCAACTAAACTAGGACGAAGAAGCCCGCCGGGGAGAGTCGGCGGGCTTGTTTTTGGTTCGGCGAAGATCGAGCGGCTAGCCCTCTTCCTGCACCGTTTCCACAATCATCTCCGCCAGCTCCATTACATGGATTCCCGGCCCGGTGACAGCTTCGCTGATCATGACCGCAACATCGTAGATTAGGGCCATGCGCGCCTCATCAGCCGACAATCCCAATTCAAGGGGAATGATGCCGGTCGCCAATTTGCGATCGTGTTGGGCGCTGGCGCCTTTCAAATGAGCGGGAAGCTCAGGTGAGATGGTCATGCGGCCTCCTATCAATAGCCGAACTCGGGGCGAGCTTTTCAAGCCGTTTGAGCCGCCGCCGCGCGTTCCGAAGAGCCCGTGCCTTCGTCAGCCCGTTGGTTGTCCAAATGTAGCCGTCCTTCAGGCCGACAATCTCATCTTGGATCTGCCGAAGATGCCACTCTAGCACCGCTGCTTGATTGGTGCCGAGTTTGGCGAACTGATCCGCTGAGGGAAGGCGGTTCATGCTGAGCCTCCCTTGCGGTCGCCTGCGATCCGACGGCACCCGACGTCCTTCGAGACGAGCACGTTTGTCAGACGGTTGTCGCTCGTCCCGTCGCTCGCTTCGTGATCGCTGAAATCGACGATAGTTGACCCGCGAGATTCCTGCGTCGACCCGAGCTGGCCTCGCAACGCGAAGCTGTCCGACAGAACAATTCTGGCCTGATCGGTGATCGCCTCCAGAAGGTCATCAACTGAGTCGAAGTAGGTGCGGAAGCCCAAGCCTCTGATAGCTTCGCGCTCGAACTCCATCGCAGTATATGTTACGTCCCTGGCTTGGTATAGTGCATGGTAAGCTGAAGCCAGCTGATTGCTGTAGTGACCCGTCTCTATCTCTCCGGCGAGACGACCAGCGATCCTTGCAGCTTTCCGGTTGCGCGCGTCTTCCGGGTATTCTTCGGCCTTGTGGAAGCGCCACTCGGCATGATGCTCAAGGGCTTCTCGAAGGTCCGCCATCGATTGAAGCAACGTAGGTGCCATGCTATTCTCTGACATTGAAATCTCCTCTGTTTGTCAGATGCGGGAATTTCGATTGCGGGACGGCCAAGCGAGGTTTGGTCGCTGAGCTTAGCCGTTCCCTTTTTTCACTCTTCAGGTTCGAAGTTCTGAAGCGTAAGGCGGTAGGTCCGTTCGAGGCTCTTCCGCATGTCCGTGAGCCGGACGATCTTCGATAGCGCATCCTCCCGCTTCGCCGGGACGTCCAACTCGTCAGACTTAAGCCGTTCGATTTCACGGTCGATCTCGGTGAGCCAATAGTTGCTCAAGGTGCTGGTGACGGTGGAGAGCGCGATGTCCAAGTCGCGGATCAGGTTATGTGTCCATTCTATCTCCTGTGCTTTGTGCTCCGCTGTATGAAACTGTTCGACCGGAAGGCCGTAATCCTTGAGCCATTCGAAAGCTTCGATCAGCTCTTCGCCGCGGGCCTGGATGAACTCTGACAGGCTCATAGTGCGCGGGATCTCAAGTGGTTCGCGCTTCTCCGGTTGCGGGAGCAATCCGGCGTCACGGAGCTTCTTGCGTTCCCGGTAAGCCTTCGCTCGCTCGGCATCGGTTTTTGGTTTCATGGGTAACTCCATATCGTCACGCTACTATAGATGTAACGTGACGATATGTCAAGCGGGTTCCCCCGTATTCGCGTTTCTCAATGAGCCGGCTCCGACAACATATTTTCCTCTGCGCGGGGATCCTGCATGCGGGGCGCTTGACATTCCCTATGAAACTTCCCCGTTCTCGGGCATGAACACCCACCACTCATCTGTCTTGAAGCGGGTCTGTCCCATCGCGGGCAATTAGCCCCTGGTCGGTCGCGTCGCGCCCCGACCGAGGGGCAAAAGTCAGTTCCCCGTTGCGGGGTAATCTCAGGCTCAGCACGCGACACTTAAAGCTCAAACAGAAATTCCGGGTCGTGCGGGGCGGAAGCCCACATCAGGTCCATGCATCATGAGGAGGCCCCGATGGCCACCACCACTTCGAGCAGGCGTAAGCCGGCTATCAAGATGACGCGTTCCGATCACGAGCGTTTGTCGGGTCTGGCTGGAGCCCTTGCGGCGCGCAGCCCGGCTCTCGCCGACGAACTTCAAGCCGAACTCGACCGCGCGCGCGTCATGGCGGACGAGAAGATCGGGCCCGACGTCGTCCGCATGGGATCGAGCCTGCGCTTCACCACCGATCTCGGCGAGGACCGGCGAGTGACGTTGGTCTATCCCGGCGAGGCGGATATCGCCAAAGGCAAGGTGTCGGTCATGACCCCGATCGGAGCGGCGCTCATCGGTCTGTCGGCAGGGCAGTCGATGGACTGGACCGCCCGCGACGGACGCGTTCATCGCCTGACCGTGGAAAGCGTCGGTTTCCCAGAACGCGCTTCCATACCGATCGAAGCTGGCGACCTGCAGGCCGCACCGTGACAAGACGTCCGGCGCCTTGCCGCCTCTCGCTTTTCGGAGGTTGCCTAATCGCAGGATAGCAGCCCCTGCGCCGCCTCACGCGGCCAGGGGATTCTCCACGTCCTTTCAACAGAGCCGCTTCCAATCGGAGCGTCGGAGATCTGCTATGTCTACTGAAACCTTCATCCTCACCACCAAGGACTTCACGATTCTCGAGGTGATGCGCGACCGCTGCCTCGGAGATGATGATCCGCTGGCTCCGATCCTCGACAGGAAGATCGGATCAGCCGTCGTGACGCTCCTCGGCGCTGTGCCCGGCAACGTGGTCACGATGAGCAGCCGGGTGAGCTACAGCGTCCACGGACGCGAGGCGGACACGCGGGTGATTTCCCACACCGCCATGGCGTCGCCGGTCGGCATGTTCCTGCCTGTCACCACGCCGAGAGGCCTGGCGCTGCTCGGGCTTGCCGAGGGCGAGGAGTTCGAGTTCATAAACGCGGCGGGCGCCAGGGAACGGATACGGCTGGAGAAGGTGCACTACCAGCCCGAGGCCGCACGGCGCGAAAAGGAAAGCCGGGAAAGCACGGTCAAGCCATTGCGGCGGCCGATGCTTGGGGTGATCGGTGGCGGGTTCGGCAAGCCGGCCTTGTCCCCGTCGGCCGGCAGCGACGATCCGGGCCCCTCCGCGGCTTAACGGGAACGCCGCCAGGAGGTGTGACCCATTGGCAAGGCTTGCGCCCCGGCCTCGGCCAGGGCGCTGCTTTCCAAGGATTCGCGCCGCTATCGCGGGGCGCCATCCCTGTCTGGCATCTTGCCCGTCATCCAAGCCGGAACGACTGGCCCGGTCTCGAGAATCCGGGCGGATCTGGCAAACCCTTCGAGAGCGTTTCGGGCGGCATGCATCGGGAGGTGCTTGTCGTGCGCCGCACGCAGGGCTCTCAACGCTGTGTGGTAGATCGTCCCGCGCCGGCTCTCCGGCCACTCACCCATGAAGTCGAATGCGTCTGCGAGCGTGGTGATTTCGCGGACCAAGCCGACACCGTCTTTCACATAAACAGGTGCGCCCAGATACCTGTCGCTCATCGATACCTCCCTGACAATGAACGGGTTCGTTGATTGTAAGATGCCATTATGACCGGCAGTGCCGATGAAATAGGCCCACCGCGGTTGCCCTTCAAGCACCTGTCCCTCAAGGCAGGGACGGACGTCCCGTGTCGGCGGCGGCCGGGCTCCTGACGTCGAAATAGCCGGATAACGACGACGAGGAGGTTGATAGACAATTCGGCCAAGGCAGGCACCATGACGGCCACCCCTACGCCGGTGCGCGAGTGCGCTCTTTGTGCTGGCGCAATGTTACAAGATATCCCCGGATGTTCGCCCGTCATCGTCGATCCGTCCGGCTGGTCCGCCGCCGCCTTCGGGCGAACCGAAGGAACTTTAGGGTCGGTCGGTGGCGATGTCTGCAATGTGCGCAGCTACAGATCGGGCCGTCTCGACAAGATGGCGGCTGCGACCCGCTGGCTCAATTTCCGCCACCCGCCGCTTCAGTAGACGTGGATGCCTAGCATTAGGTGCTCACGGATCCGGCAGCTGCAGCACAACGAAATTTCCAGTCCGGATAAAAATTTTGGGCGGCTTCCCGGGAGCCATCGCTATAACGCAGCCATCATTGGCGTTCCGCCAACGCCGCGACATCACTCAAGGAGACCAACTCGTTGCGCGACCAAGATCCTGCTTCCGGCATGCAACTCCACCCGCTGCAAACTGCCCATGAACAGCACGGCGATACGCCCTCGCCGACTCCGCCTGAAGTTGCCAATATTCCGAAGCGCCGCCGGGTCAAATCCGTGTATCGGGACGCGAAGTTCCGCCCGTGGTTTCAGGCAGTTGCCGCACTTGAGCAGGTTCAGGCCTCCGGGGGGACTTCAGTTACATGGGTGACGCCTGCCCATCCCCACTTCGAGATCATCCGACTGACAGGACCTTCCCATACGTCCGCAACATCCATCCCGCCCGCCATCACCGAGAGCCTGTCAGACGAAGAGGAAGAACGAGCCGCGCGCTTCTGGCGCTCCTATGCCTCCACCACGCCGCGCCAACATCGCACGCCAGCCTCATGGCGCGTGTTGAGCGATGAAGCATCCCTGGAATGGTTCCACTATGCCATGTGCCGCGACGGCGACGTGTCGGCCTTCACGCTTCACTTCAACGACTCCATCCGCGAGCAACTGGCTGCCGTTCCCTCATCAGCCGGCTGGCTTGGTGATCGCCTCTCACGGCGGCTCAAAGAAGCGCTGGGAAGGCCGGTGGCGCTCTGGTTCGCATTCGACGTCGCCCAGGACCTGCCACACGTCCACGGCGAGCTACAGGCAGATACGAACGAACTGAAAGCCGTAAGGAAGGCCATGCGCCTTGCCGGCGGCGAGTGGCATGATGTGCGGCAGCACCAGGCCCACACGCGGCCGGATCCGACTGCCATCTGGTCCTTCTACGCCGCAACTGACGCAATCTTCATCCGGCCACTGAAGGGACCCTTCGCTCATCTACCCCGACCGATCAATGGGGATTGGGTTTTCGCCACCAAGGGCGTTCGACGCGGGGCCGGAGAACTATATAGCTTGCAGCGACAGAAAGTGTTGGCGCAAATAATGATAAGTAAGCGTTGACATATCAGTTAGGAGAAATTCTTTGTAGCAGACATTGTTCATTCACTATGCCGCATAGATAGCAACTCATCCATCGTAATTATGCTATAAGTGACGTATCTAATCTTGGAGACGTCACATGAACTCGCAACGCACAAAACCCTACGCCGAAACCCAACTCGCGACGTTTGTCAAGCGCCGGGTGCTGGAGCTGCGTCCCCGAAAATCCCAGATCGAGATTGCAGCCGAGGTCGGCTGGCGATCGTTAAACTTGCTTTCCATGATCGGCAGCGGCTCCAGCAAGCTGCCGGTCGACAGGGTGCCGAAGCTCGCCGCCGCTCTGGAAGTCGATCGGGTTTATTTGCTGCGTCTGGCCCTCGATCAGCATGACTCGCTCCTGTGGGAGATCATCGAGGAAGCGTGCGGCTTGGCCCTGTCGGAAAACGAAAAGAAGATCATCCAGCTCTACCGGGATATATCTGAAAACCGGGATCCGGCGCCCACCGCTAAGCTCGTGCGAGCGCTCCGGGAGGTCCTGGGCTGATGGGCAGGTCCATGTTCCCCCCGGCGCCACGTGGCGCCGGTCCCTCGGCTACCGGCCACCAGGAACTCTCGCCCAACGAGCAGGCATGGTTCCAATTTCTGCGCCTCATCTGTCCCGACGGACTTCCGGCTCCGACCCTCACACGCGTGCAGAGAGTGAGGCTCGCTCTCCTGTCCTCCGCCGTGCCTCCGTCGCCCTCGCTAGCATTGAGGGAAAAGGGTTGCTTGATCGAGAGGGTGGCCCTCTGGTGAGGCCCTCAACCTACCTTGAACGTTTTGATGAACGCTGGCATGGCGCGAGCATTCGTCGGGATAGCTGGCATCTTCATCGGGCGCTGTTCCACCGCTATAAGATCGTCTTGGGTCCGGGCGAATTCAGCGGTATCTTGCGAGAGATCCAGAGCGGACGCGCCTTGCTGCTCGAGGAGCGATCCAATGGTTATGCCCTTTTCTGGGTCCGGATCCCCGGCCAGTTCGAGCGCGCCTTTATTGTTGCGAGGGGCCGCCGGCGCCTGATCACAGCGTTGCCACCGACGAGGCGTCTGAAGCGGCTGCGCCTCCAAAAAGAGCAAGAACAGGAGTCACGGTCGACGCCGCACGCACAAGCGGGCGATTGAACTGTCATTGCCGATCACGAGCGGGACCGGCGGTTGGCTGCTGGACCGCCTCGGGCGGCCTTGGCGTGGGTGCAGGACGGTTCGCTTGGGCACACGACGAACTTTTTCCCGTCGCGATGTCGGGGGGTGGTCGCCGCGGCTTTCCCCTGCGGCGGCGACCCCGGGAACCAAGGCATATTGCCCGCGAGAGGTCGGCCGGTAGGGGCACGGTGGGGAAACGAAGTCCTAGACGGGGCGCGAGGTTGTCATCCTAGTGCGTAGTGGTGCCCCTAAGATTCAAAGACGAAAGCACCCATCCTCGGCGTGCCTGCCGTCGGTTATGCCCCTTCTCTCCAGGCGTTCCTGCCGAGGTGCTGTCAACTCCGCATCGTCGGATGCCACGATATGCTGACAAGTCCGACCGTTTCCTGATGCGGAGCTGTTCGCTCTCCTTCTTCTATACAGACCGAAGCTGACGACACTGCACGCAGAGTTGACGCCCGGTCGCCAGACTATCGCGGATAGAACCGATCAGACAGCGTCCACTGAATGCGCTCTTCGGCTTATAAGCCTCATTTCGCGACCACAGACCTTGGACAGCATCTGCTGGCGCCAGAAGGTCGCGAATACATATCCGTGCCTTCCGCGCCACGCCTTTCCGGCAGTCGTGATCCCTTGCTTCAACTCTGATCGCGAGTCTGGATGGCGGGCCCGTGGGCCCGGAAGTGCTGTGATCGAAATAGTGGAAGCCAAGCTGGACGATGGGAATGACAGCGCCGCTCCCGGTGATGCGATGCTCCGGAAAAATGACGCCACCCCTCCAATGCTCGCATCGTTGACGGCAACCACTCAGGATCGGCCAGGGAAGCTCCTAGGCAGGCGCTAGCGAGGATCTCGTCCCGATAAGCGCTCAGCGCGCCAAGCCAGCCAAGGAGCTCCCCTGCTCGATTGGAAGCATTCAGCCCTCGGCTTGTCTCACGACATAGCTCCGCCCGACAATGAGAAGCGGTAGTGTCATCGTCATCAAGAACAGCCGGATGTCGCCGAGCAGGTAGACCCACGACACATCGAAGTGCACGCCATACGTGGCTCGAGCCCCGGCTATCGCGATATAGGCAAAGCCGGACAGCGCCGGACCAATGATCAAGAACAGGATGCCGAGCACGCCGGCCCCGGTGAACTTCCGGCTTATGACGGTTCCGTTCACGATGACCTCCCCCTTTTTGACGGAATCAGCGGTAGGACAAACCCGGACGAAACCCAAGTAGGATCTACGGTATCAGCTTCACACCGTTCGGTTCGTGTCCAACCATGCTTCGAGGGCGCGAACGACGTCGGGTCTTAGCCGCGTGGGCCTGTTCGCCATCGCGTTGCCCAAAGAGGCGTCGCGTCGCTTGAAACCCATCTCGTCCATAACACCGCCCATCTCGATGCCTCGCCGCGCCATGACTGTCGCGATGCGGGCAGCCGTTGTTGTTAGGAGTCGTCGCTCGGCGTCGACAATCGGTGCCGCGGAAGTCGAGGTAGACGTGCCTACCCACTTGAGAAACTCAGTCTGCTCTCTCCGGCTGGCCTTCTTCCATGCAGCTTTGAGAGTGTTAATGTGGGTCTGCTCGCGCCTCAGGCCAGCCGCGATCAGTGCCTGCCGCGCAGACCGATACTTGCCGGCCTTCCAGTCAGCAAAGATGGTCGGATGCTCACGCTCGAGGCGAGACATGTAGTATGCGTGATCACGAATCTTTGGCATTGATTGGTCCAGCGATAGACGCGGCTACCCGATAGCCCTTCTGTCCGTCAAGCCACGACCTGCCACCGGCATAGGGCCAATCGCGCAGGGAAACTCACCGGCAAGCGACGGACATGGCTGCAGCATTGTGGGAAAGCGTAACCCGATCGGTGCCAGCCTGTGAGCTCCCTCGCGTCTACCTGTGCATGCGTGTCGTCAGCGTCTTAACTGCAAAATAGGGCTCACAGTCGATCCTGGTCGCGTGCTCGCTCTCGATAGGTCAAGATGGCCGCGATATGCACTATGGGGGCAGGTTCACTCATTCACGCGGAAAGCGTCCGAATTGGGCGCGTAACCGCTTTGGTCCCACAGTCGGCCGCTCACGAGCACCACGACCGGGTAGCATATCACGGCAGGGAAGACCGAGGGGCTTCGGATTTATTGGCCTTGCCTGCCTCGGGGCGTTCCTGATGGGTTGGATACACTCCGACATCGGCTTTGTCTGGGATCGCCTGTCGGCGCAGATTGAACTAACTGTGGGCGATGATACTCGGACTTCTACAGGGATCGTCCGGCCGCGGGAGACGGTGCCGACAGATGCACCAAGCGTCATCACACTGGGAACACGGTCTTCAGGGGTGAACGAGAAGCACGTTAGCGGTCGTGCAGCTGTTGTCGACGGAGATACCCTTGAGATCCGGAACCAGCGCATCCGCCTCAATGGCGTCGATGCACCTGAAAGTGATCAGCTCTGCCAGGACGACAGGAACAATCCCTATAGATGTGGGGCTGAAGCGGCCGCATTTCTCGACAAGATACTTGCGGAGTCGCGTCCGGCAAAATGCGAGTTCGTCGACCGCGATCAATACGATCGAATGGTGGCAGACTGCTTTCGTGCCGATGGCCAGAACGTGGCTGCTATGCTGGTGGCGAACGGCCATGCGCTGGACTGGCCTCGCTACAGCCATGGCAGGTATGCTTCGGATCAGAAAAGAGCGCAGGCGGCTAAACAGGGCGTATGGCATGGCACGTTCATCGAGCCGTGGGCGTGGCGCGAAGCTCACAGACAACGGAACAACGTCGATGAAACGCCGGCGAGGCTGCTGCAGAATGTTCGAGAAACGGGCGCGTGTCGGATTAAGGGGAATATCAACGCCGAGGGCGAGCGCATCTACCATATCCCCGGCCAGCCACACTACGAACGCACCAAGATCAGCCCGCAAAAGGGCGAGCGCTGGTTCTGTAGCGAGACAGAAGCGCGAAGCGCTGGATGGCGGCGGTCTAAGGGGTAGTCGGACGAAAGCCGTCGTCACTCCGCTCCGGCCACTATGGCTCGAAGCTCTTCAATCGAGAGCCACGGCATTCGGAGGTGGATCATGCGATGGACTTCGATGTAGCCGTGGCCGTCCTTTTCCATACCGGCGGGAGCATAATATCGCGCAGCCAGCGCATCTTGATTCTTGATTCACCCGTTTCGCGCGGCGTGATACTTGCGCTGTCTCACGAGTGCTGTATGGCGTTCACGGTTGACCGGACCCATACGGTCCCGCGGGGTCGATTGAATTCAACGACCGCGCACTGACCAGCCTCTGACGTGAGGTGTTGATTGGCACCTACTGCCTCTTCCATACTGGTCATTGTAGATCAAAGACTACCGGTGGGGCGGTGAGCGTGGAATTGGAAACATGTCGGTGTTCAGTCGTCGGCTTCGATTCAGCCTGGACGGACCGGCCCAAGGCGCCAGGCGCTGTCAGCGTCCTCCGCTTCGGCCTAAGCCAAGTGGCTTTCGTTGAACCTCGGGTAGCAAGCTTCGACGAGGCACTGACGCTGATTCTCATGGAGCGGGACAGTAGCGACCTGTGCCTGGTGGCGCTCGATCAGCCGACCATCGTTCCAAATCTGACGAGTCTCAGGCCGGTCGATCGCGTGGCAGCCTCTATTATCTCCTGGGCTGGCGGTGGTGTGCAGCCAGCCAATCGATCGAAGATTGGAATGTTCGACGATGCTGCGCCGATTTGGCGCTTCAAGAAACAGCTCAATGCGGTCGAGAACCCAGAATTGGCCCGCTCGGCCCCCTGCGGGCTCTTCCTCATCGAAGTGTTCCCCGCGCTTGCCTTGCTTTCGATTGACGAGCGGTTCCACGGCCGCCTGAAAGCGCCTCGATATAATCCGGCACGAAGAAGAACCTTTAAAGTGACAGACTGGCTGGCCGTGCTAGAAGGCGTCGCGGCGTTCGCACGGTCTCGGCGACTGGAAGCGATAGCGGAGTGGTGCGAGAGCCGTCGCACCCCCGCACCTAGCAAAGCTGACCAGGATATGCTCGACAGCGTGATTTGCGCTCTTGTCGGCATTGAGTGGATAGCGGCCCCTCGCGCCAGTTCGGTCCTTATCGGCAGCCTCGATACCGGTTACATGGTAGCTCCCGCTGCGCCTGCAGTTAGGTCGCGATTATCGGATGCCGCCGAGCGATGCGGGGTTCCTATCGCTTAAGCCTCGAAGAGAGCCTGGAGAGTTTTCCGACGCATCCTTGCCATTCGCACCCGACAGGATTCGAACCTGTGACCTCTGCCTGAGGACAACGGCACGACATCGGTTCTGACCAATCGTGCTCGCCTCGCCAATCCGGCGATGTTTTGGTCGTTGAAGCGCCGCGCCGCATGGGCTATGCAGCCCTCGGCCGGCCTCCGTAGCTCAGCTGGATATAGCGCTGCCCTCCGAAGTGAGTGACCGACGAAGCTATTCGCGGGTTTAAGCGGATCAAGTGCTGCCGCGCTTTCCCATTAGGTCTTGTTCGGCTGGGGTAGCTTCCCACAATCGAGCCACTTCCGAGAGCTGGTTGTATTCAATACAAAAACCGGCGACAAGTGACGAAACGTCCGCTTGGTAGCGAGGGCGCGCTTGCCGGTCGAAGTCATTGAAGTCGTGCGGAGGTCCGATCAAGGCATTACGCGCCCACACATCTGTCGGTGTAACGATAACGCGACCTATTTTGTCAAAGGTCGAGGCGCTGGTAACATCTCACTGATCAAGGAGTGGGTTTGCGGGTCGTTGGCGCTCAAGCTAGGTCTGCCGGTCGCACCATTCGATGTGGTTGATATCCCTACGGAACTGATCATTCCCGGCACAGATCTTGAACTTGAGCAACTCGGGTCCGGGCCCTGCTTTGGGTCTCTTGGCCGAGAACTCACGACCGAGCTGCGGTTCGGCCAGATCGAACTGCTTCCTGTAGCTTTGCGAAGAGAAATCGCAGTGTTTGATCGGTGGATCCGGAACTATGACCGCAGCCTGTCCATTCGTGGCGGCAACCCGAACCTGCTGTGGGCAAACGATGAGCAAACGCTTGTGATGATTGACCACAACAACGCCTTCGACTGCGCAGTTGACCTTGATGAGTTCGTCTCAGGGCACGTCTTCGGTCGAGACTTCCTCGACGCCTGCCATGACCCTGACGGAATCGCCTCTTATCGTGCTCGTCTGGATAAAGCCCTTGTGTCGTGGGAAGAGATCATTTCGGCCGTGCCGTCGGCTTGGCTGTTTCTTGATAAATGGGAAACTGTTCCAACGGATTTTAGTTTTGACGAGGCGCTTGCGGTCCTGCATGAGCATCACACCGAGGGGTTCTGGTCATGATGACGTCGAAGCTTCAGTGTCGATATTCGATCATTCGATTTATGCCGCACATCGAAACTGGCGAGTTCGCTAATGTTGGCATTGTCCTTGTCGCACCACAGATCGGTTTTCTTGGAAGCCGACTGGAGGCGAGGCGATACGGCCGGATCACTAGCTTCTTCGATACGGTAGCGCCGGAATACTACCGTAATGCGGTTGGCGCGCTGCAGGATGAGTTGCAGCGAGTGAAAAAGCTATTGCCAAAGGTCGACAGATTTCAGGCGCGGCTAGATTTAGGCAAAGACGAGCCTGCGCTGGTAGCGTTCAATGATCTTACCAGACTTCGTGAGGGGCTAGTTAATTTCAGCGCACCTCGCGTCGTTATATCGGAAGATCCTAGAAGAATATTAGACGATCTGTTTGGGTATTATGTCGAGCGCAATTTTGTGACGCAGCGCTATCGCGAGACAGTTCTTGAAGACCTTATGAAGAAATGGCTTAACGACATTCATCTCGGCGAAAGATTTGTTCGGCGTCAATTCGATGATGGAGTTTATAAAGCAACATTTCCGTTTGTTGAGAACAATGAAATTGGCGGGCCGAAGAAAATTATCAAGCCATTCTTCTTAGGGCAAAAGGAACCCACCGCCATAATAGATCATGGAATTAAATGGAGCACTTCCGTCGCTCGACTGAGGCGAGCGGGTCTATTGCCCAACCACATCCTTTTCGCCGTTGAGGGGCCTGTAGTTGGACCCGGAAGCGAACAGGCGCACCAGGCTGCTTATGAAGAAACGGTTGAGACGCTGCGGCGGACCGATATTGACGTTGTGTCATTTGAGCATCAGCAGGCCATACTATCATACGCACAGCAAGAGTTTCCCAACGCGAGTGTCACTTGAATTCTGTGCCGCCTAGACAACGCAGCACTCCGCTTAGGGCCGGCCTGATGCCCCACTCCCTCACATTCATTGGAATGCCCCCCGGCATTCTGCCTTGTTCTTGCGGTCACCAGATGATGACCGTGGGTGTCGTTCGGCGATTCTGAAACAAGATCACAGAAGCGACCGCGCGGATCAAGTGAATCCGTGGACTCATTGCTCCGCGACAGCGTTCGGGTCCTCCCTTTCCATCTCGATCAGCCTCTCGGCGGCGAGGTAGACCATCTCGCACACGAATCGCAGCTGAAGACCTTTCACTGATCGCGCGGAACATCGGATCGCCTTTTGATCGATTTTCACATTGAACCAGAACGTGGCCGCAGCGGAGAGCATCGATGACCATTGCTCGTCGTTCATTCGCAATTGAGCGGTTGATGGGGTGCTGGCAAGCGGCTTTGTCATCATCGAGGACTACCCCACCCGCGGCGTAGGAACCTTCAGTCGACGACGACCTCGCAAAGATTGCGAGAAGGTGACAAGCGCGCGAGAGATTACCACTCGGGGTTGCTGAGCGGCGAGATTCTTGCTTCCCTGCCCTTATTCGGAGCGAGAGGGGGGTTTCGTCCGGATGAGCTTTTTCGACCGACCAATCATCAACTCGCCATACGAGCCTCCGTCTCGGCACTGGGAGCTTGATCTCGCCGGTCGACCTACAGATCAGATCGTCGAAGCCCGGCGCCGGTCCGCCCTCTGGACTGCGCTTCCCGGGGCATCGTCGACTACAACAAGTTCGCAGACGTCACTGGTCTTTGACGACGATCTGGCGACAGAGGCGACGGCATTCAATCCCTCGCCAATGATCAACGAACTGCGTCAGGAAGTGGAAACCTGGCGCAGCCTGCCGAATCCTTCACAATGGAAGGTGACGCCGGTGACGCAGCGCCTCCTGCAGCACTGGCGCGCGATCCAGGCCGACCCCGCCCAGACGATCCGACCGTTCTTCTGCCAGCTCGAAGCGGTGGAAGCAGCGATTTGGTTGGCTGAAGTGGCTCCGGAAATGGGAAGACGCGGCCGCCGGTTCCTGACTTGGATCGCGACGGCGAACAACTTTGCTGTCCAGGCGGAGGGAGCCGAACCATCCGATGCCGCACCCGATTTGATGCGCATCGCATTCAAGCTGGCAACCGGTGCCGGTAAGACGACCGTCATGGCTATGCTGATCGCCTGGCAGACGCTCAACGCCGTGCGCTCGCCAAACAGCAGGCGGTTCTCGAAGGGTTTCTTGATCGTAACGCCTGGCATCACCATCCGGGACAGGCTGCGCGTGCTGATGCCGAATGATGAGCACGGTCTCCACGCTCGGCTCAATCTGGTGCCGCGCGACCTGCTGCCCGACCTCCAGCGGGCCGACATCGTCATCACGAACTACCACGCCTTCAAGCTCAGGGACCGGTTCGACGCCGCCAGCGGCACGCGCCAGGCGCTGGAGGGACACGGCGAGGCGCTACAGACGCTGGAGACCGAGGGGCAGATGGTCCAGCGCGTCATGGGCGGCCTGATGGGCACGAAGAACGTGGTCGTGATCAATGACGAGGCGCATCACTGCTATCGCGAACGCCCGGTTGACAAGGCCGAGAAGCTGACCGGCGAGGACCGCAAGGAAGCCGAGGAAAACAAGGAGGCGGCCCGCCTGTGGATCTCCGGCCTGGAGGCGCTCAACCGACAGCAGGGCGTGCGCGTCGTCTACGACCTGTCGGCGACCCCATTCTTCCTGTCGGGCTCGAACTGGCCCGAGGGCACGCTGTTTCCCTGGGTGATGACCGACTTCTCGCTGATGGACGCGATCGAATGCGGCATCGTCAAGCTGCCGCGCGTGCCGATCGGCGACAACCGCGCCGACGGCCAGAAGATCATCTATCGCAATCTGTGGCCGGAAATCCGCCAGCGCATGCCCGACAAGCGCAAGAAGGGCGAAGGCAAGCCCGACCCGCACAAGCTGCCGATCGAGCTCAAGGTCGCGCTCGACGCGCTCTACGGTCACTACGAGAAGACCTACCGGCTGTGGGAGCGCGAGAAGATCGAGATACCGCCGGTCTTCATCGTGGTGTGCAACAACACCACCAATTCCGAAATGGTGCGCGACTACATCGCCGGCTACGCCTGGACCGACGAGCACGACCAGGAGCGGGTGCGCCAGGGGGAACTGGAGCTGTTCCGCAATTTCGACGATCATGACCAGCGCCTCGACCGGCCGCGCACGATCCTGATCGACTCGGCCGCGCTCGAAGCCGGCGGAGAGATTGACAAGGCATTCCGCGACGCGCACGCCACCGAGATCGCGGCGTTCAGACGCGAGCGCAGCCGGCGCGACCCGACGGCCGGCGAGATCACCGACGCCGAGATCCTGCGCGAGGTGATGAACACGGTCGGCCGGCCGGGGCGGCTAGGCGAGAAGGTGCGCTGCGTGGTGTCCGTCTCGATGCTGACGGAAGGCTGGGACGCCAACAACGTGACGCACATCATGGGGCTGCGCGCCTTCGGCTCGCGGCTGATCTGCGAACAGGTGATCGGCCGCGCGCTCCGGCGCATGTCCTACCAGATCGACCCGGACACCGGCCTCTATCGCACCGAATATGCCGATATCATGGGCATCGACGGGCTGAACTTCTCCGACCAGGCCCGACCCGCCCCTCCGCAGAAGCCGCGCGAGGTGATCCAGGTCCACGCAGTCAGCCCCGAGCGCGACGATCTGGAGATCGTATTTCCCCGCGTGGAAGGCTTCCGCACCGATTTCCCGAAGGAGCGCATCGACGTCGACCTGTCGCGGATGGAACCCTATGTGCTCACGCCCGACAAGGTGGGCGCGACAGAGGTGCAGATGTCGGGCATCATCGGCGAGCGACACCGGATCGGCCTCGACCATCTCGACGACACGCGGCTGTCGACGATCGCCTTCGACATCGCCAGCTACTGGGTGTCGGAAAAGCTGCGCGACCCGAACGGCGCGCCCAAGACGCATCTGTTTCCGCACGCCAAGCGCATCGTGCTGCAGTTCGTGAATTCCGACCGGCTGGTGTGCAAGGGCGGCACGCGGCCGGCACAGCTTCGCTACCGCCAGCTTGCAGACGAGGTCTGCGACCTCCTGATGGGCGTGCTCATCGACCACCCCGGCGGAAAGCCGATCATCCGCGCCGTGCTCGATCCCTACGCGCCGGACGGCTCGACGGCGAATGTCAGCTTCAACACGTCGAGCGCCAGCCGGCACTGGCCAGACCCGACCAGAAGCCATGTCAACTGGATCATCACCGACCAAGACTGGGAGAACAAGCTGGCCGAGATGCTAGACGACCACCCCGAGGTCGAGGCCTACGCGAAGAACCACAATCTGCACTTCGAGGTGCCCTACACAAAGGAAGGCGAGCCGCATCGTTACCGGCCCGATTTCCTGGTGCGGCTGAAGGTCGTCGACGGCGAGGAGCCGTTGACGCTCGTGCTGGAGGTGAAGGGCTTCCGCGGCCATGACGCGATGCTCAAGGCCGAGACGATGAGGAACAAGTGGATTCCAGCCGTCAACCGGCTCGGCGCCTATGGGCGCTGGGGCTTCGCCGAACTGCGCAGCGTCCATGATTTCAGGATGGAGCTCGATGACGCGATTGCGAGGTTGCTGAAAGCGAGGGAGCCGGCATGATTGACGAAAAGACATGGTCGGCGCGTGTCAGGCGCGGCTTCTGGCACTATTACCTGAGAAGCTATCCCTGCGCTGCTTCGGCAGGAATCAAGGCGTCAAACTCCGGCGACTGCCGTGTTCCGATGACGGTAGCCGGAAATATCATTCTGTCCATCAATCTCGGGGCAAATTCCTGCTCGGCGTTTCTCCGCCCTGTCGACGGAGCGCCGCATCAGCCGGTTCGCGCCCTCCTTCAGCCGTCGGCGGATTTTCTGGTGATGTGCCTCGGTGCCGCATTTGAACCAAAGCCGGACCAGGGCTTTCTCAAGACCCAGTTGGCGATGGGTGGTTACGATCCGGACAATTGGTCGGATATTGCTGAATGGTTTGAAACGTCACGGCACCGATATCGACAGGCCGTTGAGGTCGTAGTGGGTGTGGAATGATCGCACCTATTGCAGCCCGGAATCCGTTTCCTGATCGCAGAACTAGCCCAGGAAATTCGGATCTGGATTTGCCGCCTGCGGGAACACTCGGATGAGCGAAATCACCTTCGGCCGGCTGACCGACCTGCTGCCGCGCGAGGCGTGGAAGCATGAGGCGCTCGCCTTCACGCCGTGGCTTGCCGAAAATATCGATCACCTGTCGGAGGTGGTCGGAATCCCGCTCGAGATCACTGGCACGGAGATCGCGGTAGAAACTTTCGCGGCCGACATCCTGGCGCGCAATCCGAGCGACGGAACGGTGGTGCTGATCGAAAACCAGCTCGAACAGACCGACCATACCCATCTCGGCCAGATCATGACCTATCTGGCGGGGCTGGAAGCGCATACGGTGATCTGGGTCGCGCCGAAATTCCGCGAGCCGCATCTGTCGGCCATTCGTTGGCTCAACCAGCACACCGCGGACGGGTTTTCCTTCTTCGCCGTTCGCCTGCGCGTGGTTCGCATCTCCGACAGCCCGTTCGCCCCGATCTTCGAGGTGGTCGAGAAACCAAGCGGCTGGGAGCGGACGCTGAAGGAAGCGGCGAAGCCTGTCACGTCCTCAGATCCGGAGTCGCCGCTCAGGGCCGAGTTCTGGGACTTCTACGCGGAACGCTCCCCCGAGATCGCGGACGTCAAGCCGAAGTCGGGCTGGAACTACTGGCTGCCGCTGGCCGATGGCCGGCTATTCTTCACGACCTACATCGCGCAGCGAACCTGCGGCGTCTATATCCGCCCACCCTGGTCGAGCGACAGGGAAACGGTCGCCGCGCTTCTCCTGCCGTTTCGCGACGAGTTGGAGCGCGAACTAGACGCCGAGTTCGACGGGAGCAAGAACCATTTCCTCGTCAAGAAGCGCACGCCGGGTTTCGGCGACCGCGAGCAGTGGCCGGCACTGATCGACTGGTTCGAGCAACAGCGCCGCCGCTATACGGAAGCGCTGGAAAACAGGTTGAGGGAGCAAGTCGATGGCCAATGAGAACAGGACCCCCGTCGGCTTCACCCAGCATGACGAGACGCGCGCCAACATACCGCCGGCGGAACTGGAGCCGGTGCTGGCCGACGACGACAGGAAGCCGATCCGCACCGCCTGGGAGCGCCGCAACCGCGATCTCGACCCGCAACTCGTCTGGCGCGGCAAGGACCCCGACCAGGCTGGACTGACCGTCGATGCGCCGCCGATCTACCGGCAGGAGCATGTCCACCCCAAGGCACTGATCGACGATCTGAGGAACGGCCGCGACAAGGCCGACGACCTGTTTGGCCATTTCGGGCTGACGGAGGAGGACCGCGAGGCCGAGGTCGAGTTCTACCGGCACAGCGCGCGCTGGTCGAACCGGATGATCCTGGGCGACGGGCTGCAGGTGATGGCGAGCCTGGCCGAGCGGGAAGGGCTGAAGGGCCAGGTGCAGGCGATCTATATCGACCCGCCCTACGGCATCAGGTTCCAGTCGAACTTCCAGTGGTCCACCACTTCGCGCGACGTGAAGGACGGCAAGCTCGACAACCTGACTCGCGAGCCCGAGCAGGTGAAGGCCTTCCGCGACACCTGGCGCGACGGCATCCACTCCTACCTCGGCTACCTGCGCGATCGGCTCGTCGTGGCACGCGAGTTGCTGACCGAGAGCGGGAGCTGCTTCGTCCAGATCGGCGATGAGAATGTCCATCGCGTTCGTGCGCTGATGGACGAGGTGTTTGGGGAGCACAATGTCGTTAGCCAGATAGGGGTTGTGAAGACGAGCAGCCAGACCGCGCAATTTCTACCCAACGTGGCGGACCACATCTTGTGGTATGCAAAGGTCCGGGAATCGATGAAGTATCGTTCCGCGATGCTCACCAAATCTTTCGGTGAGTCCGGGGCCTCTGGATACGGAAAGATAGAGGAACCATCAGGCGAAAGGCGTTCGATAACCGCACACGAGAAACGAAACGCCGATCTAATTCCCGCGGGTGCCAAGATATACGCGACCGGCGACCTCACAGCACAAAAGCCACCTGGTAGCTATCCAGTTCATTTTTCTGGTCAAAGATTTGTTCCTCGAAAAGGTTACTGGAAGACGCACGATCAAGGGGTGGTCCGGCTGTCCAAGGCCAATCGCGTCGAATTGGTCGGAAACACCCTTCGCTATGTCCGGTTCATCGACGATTTCGCTGTCTACCCACTGACCAACGTCTGGACTGATACTGGCGTGGCCGGTTTTGCGAGCGACAAGCGGTATATCGTTGAAACATCTCCAAAGCTAATCGAACGCTGCCTCCTCATGACCACTGACCCCGGCGACCTAGTTCTGGATCCCACCTGCGGCTCCGGCACGACCGCCTACGTCGCCGAGCAGTGGGGTCGGCGCTGGATCACCATCGACACCTCCCGCGTCGCTCTGGCGCTCGCCCGCGCGCGCATCATGGGCGCGAAGTATCCCTGGTATCTTCTGGCCGACAGCCCCGAGGGGCAGAAGAAACAGGCCGAGGTGACGCGCTCGGCGCCGGCAACGCAGGCCACCTATGGCGATATCCGCCACGGCTTCGTCTATGAGCGCGTGCCGCACATCACGCTGAAGTCGATCGCCAACAACACCGAGATCGACGTGATCTGGGAGCGTATGCAGCCGGCGGTGGAGGAAGCGCGCGCCGCGCTGAACGCCGCGCTCGCCGGCCATGCGGTGCCGTTCAGGGTCGAGACCGGCGGCCGCACCGGCGAGACGATCGACTTCACCACGTCGGGCACCGTCACGCTGCCTTCCGGCGAGGAGGCGCCGGCAAACGGCTTCATGGAATGGGAAATTCCGCGCGAGGCGCCGGAAGGCTGGCCGGACAAGGCGAAGGCCGCGCTCGAAAATTTCTGGCTGGCGCGCATCGCCCGCCAGAAGGAGATCGACGCCTCGATCGCCGCCCGGGCCGAGCACGAATATCTTTATGACAAGCCCTATGAGGACAGGAAGCGCATCCGCGTCGCCGGGCCGTTCACGGTGGAAAGCCTGTCGCCGCACGCGCTCGTGGCCGTCGACGAGGATGGCGAGCTGATCGACGCCATCAACGCCGCCGAGGGCGGACATCTACCCGGCGAGCGCGAGGCGGAGAACTATCGCAAGGCGATCATGGAAAACCTCGCCAAGGCCGGCGTGCACCAGCAGGACAAGGCCGACGCGATCCGCTTCGACACGCTGGCGCCCTGGCCGGGCGAATGGATCGGCGCGGAAGGCCGCTATCGCGAAGGCGACGGCGACGAGGCGAAAGAGCGGCGAGCCGGCATCTTCATCGGGCCGGAATACGGCACGGTCGGCCGCGCCGATCTCGTCGCCTGCGCGCGCGAGGCGGCCGATGCCGGCTTCGACGTCGTGATCGCCTGCGCCTTCAACTTCGAGGCGCATGCGCAGGAACTGCAACGGCTCGGGCGCGTGCCGATCCTGCGCGCGCGCATGAACGCCGACCTGCACATGGCCGGCGACCTGAAGGCCGGCGGCGGCAACCTGTTCGTCGTCTTCGGCGAGCCCGACATCGAGCTGAAGAACGACGGCGAGAAGTATCGCGTGGAGCTGAAGGGCGTCGACATCTTCAAGCCGGCGACCGGCGAGGTGGTGAGCTCGGAGCCCGACGACATCGCCTGCTGGTTCATCGACACCGACTATTCGGGCGAGAGCTTCTTCGTGCGCCAGGCCTACTTCCCCGGCGCCGAGGTGCCCTACAAGGCGCTGCGCTCGACGCTGAAGGCGGAGATCGACGAGGAGGCCTGGGACAGCCTCAAGCGCACCGTCTCACGGCCCTTTGCGAAGCCGAAGAGCGGGCGCATTGCGGTGAAGGTGATCAATCATCTGGGGGACGAGGTGATGAAGGTGCTGGGGGTGTAGCATTGCCTGGGGGTGAGCCGCGCATAATCGGTAAGCTTCCGGAGATGAAAATGAGCGAAATCATGCGTCTCTGGAGAAATGCCATCGAAATCCAGGCCGGCCGCCAGGGAGGTGCCACTTCCAGCGACGCTGGGCAGGTAATCAAGGCACTTCACAAGGAGTGGGAACGCCGCCGCCGCCGGCCACCGTCGCCCGACGAATATTTCCGATGGCCAGATACCAATGCCGAAATCGGTTCAGGCAGCCTGTCGACAGGCGGCTGGCTCAAAGAGGGCTTATTGCGGTTCATGGGATATCAGGTCGGTTCGACCAACGGCGTCGCCACACCCGTTCGCCGCCGCATGCTGGAAGGGATATTCGAAGGCGGCCTTCCTCCGGTATTTGAGCCAGCATATCTCGAAAAATGGGGTGGGCCGGAATCGCCGATGCGTTTGCAACAGATGGCCGAGACGATCGCCGCGTTTGTCAGGAACGCAAAGCGGAGGCTCCACCCCAACTACATGACGGCGATACGCGATTGGGAGAGCGATCTGACGTTCCTCTATGAGCAATACTATGTCGATCGATTCCACTTTGCGTGGCCCACAGTGGCGCTTGCCTGACCAATGACCGTCCTTATCGCCACCAGCTTCACATCCCTCATCATGCTGACGGGGCAGGAGCAGGCGGCAGTCAACGTGGCTATGGTCTCAAACCTTCTGGGGGCGAGGTGATGAAGCTGATGGGGATATAAACATGACCTCACCCCCAAGACGGCGCCTTACCGAGGAATTTCTTCTTCGGTTCAGCGCATTGCGCGAGGCCACAAAATATGAACCCCGTCGCCTGCTTCATTTCTATTCTCAAAGCGCCAACATTAAAGAAGCTTCCGACGCGCTATTCTGGTTCATGGTCAGAACCCAACTTGAGTGGCGCATCGATCACGGCAAACGAATTCACGTCGGATTGCCTGATCATTTTCGTGCCCACTATGCGGATTTCAAGCAGCATTGGCGAGAAGCGATCAATGACGTTTCGGGCATTCGCGGCGCTTTAAATATCGAGCTTCCGGAAGAATATCTCGCGAAGCCGATTGAACGCGTAGCGCCTAAGCCAACTGAGCCGCCGGACTATGGTTTTGACGTGGAGTTCGATCCGCGCATCCACAATGCCGGACAGGTGATGGACGCGGGTATCGGCTATCTGGCTGACAAGGCAGAGGACGACGGGAACGACGACTATATCCGCAACCTCTGCCGCATAGCGGTTGAGGGAAGTGATTATCTTGCGAGCGTCATCGGGATCGATTTCACCGCGGCGTCAGAACGCTTCCGCCGCATTCCTGTGACTATCGTGCCAGGTCACATAGCACCGGGCAACGGGCCTGGCACCCTTGCAGCGCTCTTGGATGAGGCAATCTTGGCCTATGTAGTCGGCGCACCGAATGCTGCCATTGCAATGTGCCGCGCCGTTCTCGAGCGGCTGCTAAAAGTTCACTACGGGAGGGGGGAGATCGGTGACAAAGACCTCAACGATCTTATCGATTTCTGTGCAAGGAACCATGCTTGGGTAAAAGGGCGAAAGAAACCGCTGCATGACCTGAGGAGACTCGCAAATAGGGCGTTGCACACCTCAAGCGTAGGATCGAAGCTGTCTTCAAATGATGAAGAAATTCTCATAAGCGCATTCGGAAACCTGAAGTTTCTGATCGAGAAGGCGCCGGCCGGGAGAAAATGACAGTCTACTTCGGCAAGAGCTTCCAGAAGGCCCTCTCCAGGCTCACCGGGCAGGAACAGGCGGCGGTCAAGATCGCGGCCTTCGACATCCAGAGCAATCCCGAAAGCCCCGGCCTTGCGCTGCACCGGATCGACCGCTGCCAGGACCCGGACTTCTGGTCGGCGCGGGTCAATCGCGACATCCGCATCGTGCTGCACAAGCGCGGTGGCGACACGCTCCTGGCTTTCGTCGGCCATCACGACGACGCCTATGACTGGGCGCAGCGCCGGCGCATGGAGGAGCATCCGCGCACGGGTGCCGCGCAGATCGTGGAGATCAACGAGCGCGTCGAGGAAGTCGTCACGCGCCGCTATGTCGAGGAGGCCGTGCGCAAGCCGACGATCTTCGCGCGCGAAAGCGACGAGACGCTGCTTAGCTGGGGCGTGCCGGCGGACTGGCTGGACACGGTGCGCCAGGCGACCGAGGACACCGTGCTCGACATCGCCACGCATCTGCCCGATGAGGCGCAGGAAGCGCTGCTGGCGGCCGCCGTGGGCGAGCGGCCCGTCATCCGCCTGGCCGCCGCGACGCAGACCGGATACAGCCATCCCGACGCGCGCCGGCGCTTCACCGTCATCGGCGACGAGGCCGAACTGGCGGCCGCGCTCGACGCGCCCTGGGAGGACTGGGCGATCTTCCTGCATCCCGCGCAGCGCGAGTTCGTCGAGCGGGATTTCAACGGCCCGGCACGCGTGATCGGATCGGCGGGCACCGGCAAGACGGTGGTGGCTCTGCACCGCACCGTGCGGCTGGCCGGCGAGGATGCCGGCAACCGGGTGCTGCTGACCACCTTCTCGGCGGGGCTCGCCGACGGGCTGAAGGGAAAGCTTGCGAGGCTCACGGAAAGCCAACCAGACATTGCTGGGCGGATCGTGGTCGACACGCTGCCCGACGCCGCGCGACGGCTCGCCGCCGAACGCTTCGGAGCGATCGCCATCGCCCATGACGAGGAAGTCGAGGCGCTTCTGTTCGAGGCGGCGCGCGCCGAAGGAACCGGCGTTTCCCGCGGCTTCCTCGCCGAGGAATGGCGGCTGATCGTGGATGCGTGGGACGTGCGCGATGCCGATACCTATCGCGATCTTCCAAGACTCGGACGCAAGGTGCGGATGGCCGCCTCGCGCAGGGATGAGGTCTGGCGCGTCTTCTCGCGGGTGCTCGACACGCTGGACGCGCGGGGAAAGCTGACCGAGGCCGGGCTGATGCATCGGCTGGCGCTCGACATCGGCGCCCCGCCCTTCACGCACATCGTCGTTGACGAGGCGCAGGACATATCGGTGCCCGAGCTTCATCTCGTGTCGGCGATCGCCGGCGGGCGGCCGAACGGCCTGTTCTTCGCCGGCGACATCGGCCAGCGTATCTTCCGTTCGCCCTTCCCGTGGAAGGCAGCAAGCGTCGACATCCAGGGTCGCTCCCGCAGTCTCAAGGTCAACTACCGGACTTCGCATCAGATACGCACCAAGTCGGATCTGCTTCTGCCGCCGCGATTGCTTGAGGCGGACGGCGGCGAAGACAGCCGGCTCGGCGTGTCGTCGGTCTTTCACGGACCGGCGCCACAGATCCGGACCTTTCGGGATCGCGAGGAGGAGATAGCCGCCGTAACGGCATGGATCGCCGCCTGCATCGAAGAGGGTTTCGATGCCTCCACCATCGCCATCCTGGTGCGCTCGGAGCAGGAGTTGGACGCTGCAAATTCAGCGGCCTCTTCCCGGCAGGCCGTCGACGTGCATGTCGGCCTGATGCACGAGGCGAAGGGACGGGAGTTCCGCGCCGTCGCGGTCATCGCCTGCGACGCGGATGTCGTCCCGAGCGAAGCACGATTGCTGGCCGCATCGGACGAGCGCGCGCTGAAGGAAATCTACGACACCGAGCGTCATCTGCTCTATGTCGCGGCTACCCGAGCGAGGGAGAGGCTGTGGCTGTCCGCTGTCGAGCCTGCCACCGAGTTTCTAGCCGACCTGCTCGAACCATGAGCTGACGCGGCTCAAAATTACGTGAAATCGTGACCCCGCACTCTCGATCGCGGGCTCCACCTACAGCGTCACGTCGCACTCGTGATGCCCTGCTGTCCCTCGGCGGGAGCTTGCGGCTTCGGCGATCAACCTTCCAGTCAGATAGCGACAACCGGCGAGGGGTTGACGGGAGTCTAGCAGTGCTGTTTCATAGCATGAAAGTGAGTTTCACTGGATGAAACTATGTCAGATAATGACAACCGATCAATCAGCCGGACCTTCGCGATTTTGCGCGCTTTCGAAGGCGGCGCGCGTCGGCTGACGCTCACCGAACTCGCGACAACGTGCGGGCTGAACAAAACGACAGTTCTGCGCATCGCCCGATCGCTCGTCGCCGAGGGCGTTCTCCAGCGTGACCAGTCCGGGACTTTCTCCGTCGCTTACGGTCTTCTGGCGCTGGCGATCGCCGAGATCGGCAGCAACGGCCTTCTCGAACTCGCGGCTGGTCCGCTCGAAGCAGCGCGTAACACCTGTGGAGAGACCGTCCAACTCAATGTGCTGAGTGGCAACGAAGTCGTGGTGCTGGCGCATCGCGTCTCGCGGCACCCGCTGCGCTGGGATCAGCCACCGGGACGACGTTCCCCGGTTCACGCAGGAGCGGCGAGTTTATCGATCCTGGCATTCCTCGATGAAAACAAGGCATCGGCGATGCTGGCTGAGGCAGATCTCGTCCTTCCCGGGAGTGGACGCAGGCTCGAACTCCCGGACTTGCTGTCCCGTCTCGAGACGACAAGACGCCAAGGCTACATCGTGACGTCGGGAGAGCGCATCGCTGGAGGATGGGGAGTCGGCGCGCCGGTTTTCGATGGCGCCGGGCAAGTGTTCGCCTCCGTCAGCGTCAACGGCCCCATCTCACGTCTCATGCAGGACAATGTTCAGGCGAATGCCATCCGGGCCGCGCGCGAGGCCGCGGAAGCCCTCAGTCTGGCGCTGAAGAGGAATGGCACCAGCATGGAGGGCGTCGCTGCTTCTGCAGCCACGTAGTTCGACTTCAGTCGGGTGTCGCGGCGATGACATGCGAACGCCGGGACACTCAAGTTCAGGCAACCGCCCAGGGAGGAAATGAGAATGAGAAAGACATTATGCTCAATCGCCGTCATCGCGGCGTTATCAGTGAGCGCGACTGTAGCTGTCAGCGCGCAGGAACGAATCGATCTGCTGACGGCTCCGTTTGGCACCGGTTCCTATGTGCTCGGCAATGCACTGGAGCAGATCGTCAACTCGGCCACCGATGCCGTCAGTTTGACATCTTCGGAATCGCCGGGACTGGTCTTCAACGTGAAGAAGATCAACAGCGATCCCGAATTGCGACGGATCTCGATGATGGCCTACACGCCCGGTCTGGAGCCAATGGCCACGACCGGCACCGGTCCATTCGACCAGAAATATCCAAGCGCCAAGCTCATCGCCAATTACAATCTCAACACGCTCTGGCTGGCGAGCCTTGATGACTCGATCCGGACAAAAGAGGATCTGGTTGGCAAGCGTGTCGCGGTGGGTCGCCCGCCGCAGATCGGCTGGACCATTCAGGCCCTCCAGATCGTCGAGCATGGTTGGGGCCTCAGGGACGATATCGAATTCGAGACCCTGGGCCTCGACCAGGGCGTCAAATCGGCGATGGCGGGTCAGGTCGACGCGATAGTGGTGGGTGGCTATCTAGACCCGGAAGAGGGTCAGTTCCTGCCGAGCCCACATACGAACGAGCTGCTCGCCTCGGGTCGATCACTTTACCATATTTCTTGGGGGCAAGAGGCGGTCGAGGCTACGATCGCGGCAGGTGCCGCGCTCAATCCCGCGACGATCCCGGCCGGCGTCATCGACGGCCTCGAATCTGAAATCGAGGCATTCACGTCACCGGTCGCATGGTGCGTCTACGACGAGTTCGACGACGAGGCAGCCTACCAGATCACCAAGGCGATCATCGAGCAGGTTGATCTGTTCGCGGAATACCATGCACTCGGCAAGCTGATGAGCAGATCGGCGCTCGTCACAGGTTGGGAAACGCAAGACATTCATCCTGGAGCGCTTCGCGCCTACCGCGAAGCCGGAATAGTTGAATAGATCCGGCGGAGCAGACGGATGACCGATACAGCTCTGCCAGACCGCACGAGATGGCAAACCAGCGTCATCTTCAGCGCTATGGGCAGAACGATAAGCATCACCGTCATGCTTCTCGGACTGGCGATGGTCGGCTTTCACATGGCCATCGCCACCGGCTGGGTGCGCCTTCCCAGCATCATCATCCAGTGTCTTCATCTGGCCTTTATCTGGGCATTGGTGTTCCTGCCCTCGGCGGCAGCAAGCCGTGGGCCGGCGGAGTTCCTGCTGGCTGTCGCCTTCATGGCCATGGGGCTTGCAGGCACTGGCTACGTCATTGTCAATCTCGAGGAACTCGAGTTCAGCATGGGATTTCCGTCCACGACGGCGATCGTCATCGGCTTCATGCTGATGGCCTCGTCGGTCGAGGGCGTGCGGCGGGCGTGGGGATGGGCGCTACCAATCGTTTCGCTGGTCTTCATCCTCTACTTCTTCTTCGGCCATCACATTGCTGGGATACTCGCGCATCGACATTTCGATGTCGGCTTCGTTGTCTCATACCTGTCGGTCGGCCTTTCGGGAATGTTTGGGCCTTTCCTGTCGATCTCGGCCAACGAAGTCTTTCTTTTCATCGTATTCGGGACACTGTTTCCGCTCCTCGGCATCAACGACCTCCTCACCGAAATCGGCAAGCTCATAGGCCGCAGGGTCTCAAGCGGGCCCGGCCAGATGGCGACCGTGTCGAGCGGAATGGTCGGAATGATAACCGGCGCCTCGGTGGCAAACGTTGTCATATCTGGCTCGTTCACGATCCCATTCATGAAGCGCGCCGGCTATTCCCCGTCGCTCGCCGGCGCCGTTGAGGCAACCGCCTCGACCGGCGGGCAGATGATGCCGCCGGTCATGGGTGCAGCCGCATTCCTGATCGCCTTCTTCATCGGCGTCCCATACACGGACGTCATGTTGGCAGGAATCCTGCCAGCGCTGCTGTTCTATGTCGCCATCGTCGCTTCGGTTCACTTTGCTTCGGTCAGCGAAGGCGTGGAGGCGCGCACCGATGCGGCTGACATGGCTCTGATCCTTCGGCTCTTGCCGAACTTCGTCATTCCCGTCGGATTGATCACGGGGCTGCTCCTGATCAGACAGCCGCCTGACACCGCTGCACTTGCCGCGATTGTCGCCGCGCTCGTTCTCGCGCTGATGCGTCGCGACCGACCCAGCTTGCCGGAAATCGCTCGTCAACTGGCAAGCGGCGCTGTTATTGGCGCGAGACTGGGCATCACGCTCACGGTCATCGGGATGATTTCCCAGACGCTGATCACGACCGGCCTCGGCTCAAAACTTGCCAGCCTCATCGAGCTCTATTCCTTCGGCAATCTCTTCATCGCGCTGATCATCACCATGCTTGTGTCGATCATCTTTGGCATGGGCGTGCCGCCGGCCGCGGCCTACAGCCTGATTGCGATCACGGCGCTGCCGGCCGTCGTAAAGATGGGCGCGCCACTGATGGCGGCCCATTTCTTCGCCTTCTACTTTGCCATTGTCTCGGCGCTGACGCCGCCAGTGGCCCTAGGCGCTCTCGCGGCGTCCGCCATCGCCGGCGGCAACTATTTCGCCACCTCGATCAAGGCGTTCAGACTGGCGATCTCCGGCTTCATCATCCCGTTCTTTTTCGTCTACAGCCCAATCCTGATCCTCAGACCGGAATCCCTGGAAGATTCAATCGGTTCTCTGATTTCCCTGCCGGTCATGCTAGTGGGCCTCTCCGCGTTGATGTTCGGGCACGGCCTGAGGCGGCTGACCACTATCGAAAAGCTATGGCTGGTGGGCTCGCTGTTGCTGCTGCTCGCCTATCACATGACGCGTGCTGAGCTGGGCACCGTGCCCGCTTTCGCGATCCTAGCGGTAGGTCTCCTGTCTGCCGGACTCCTAGCGCGTCACCATTTCAGGACCGCCAAGCCCGAGCGGCCGTGAATTCGTTTCGCCGCACCCTCCGATGGAAGCCGACCTATGAATATGCCTTTGCACGGTATCCGAGTCCTCGACGTGACCCACGTCCTTGCCGGGCCTTTCAGCACCTACCAACTCGCCCTGCTCGGCGCGGACGTCATCCGAGTGGAGCATCCCGAAGGCAACGATATCGGCCGTGTCAATGATCCAGATCCAATACGCAGTGCAGCCCGCCTGGGAATCGGCTTCATCGCCCAGAACGCCAACAAGCGCTCAATAGCGCTCGATCTCAAGCGGAAGGATGGCTGCGACGCCTTTCGCAGAATAGCGGCGACCTGCGATGTCGTCGTCGAGAACTTCCGTCCGGGCAAAATGGCAAGTCTCGGGCTTGGCGCCAACGTGCTGCGCGAACTCAAGCCCGAACTGATCTACTGCTCAATAACCGGCTTCGGCCAGAACGGCCCCCTCGCCAATCGCCCGGCCTACGACCATATCATCCAAGGCATGTCCGGGCTCATGTCTGTCACCGGCACAAACGAATTCGGGCCCACGCGCGTCGGAACGCCAATCACAGACTATATCGTGGGGCTAATGGCAGCCTTTGCGATCACAACCGCTCTCGTGCAACGCGAGCGGACGGGAAAGGGAGCGGTGATCGACGCGTCGATGCTAGACGCGACCCTCACGCTCATGGGCCCGGTGGTGGCGGAATGGGCTATCGCCGGGCGTGTCCCCGGTCTTGCCGGCAACAAACCCTTCTCCCGCAGCCCATTCTCAGGGTGCTTCGACACGGCAGACGGAAAGATCGTCGTTGTGGCCAACACCTCCGGACAGATCAGCGCGCTTGCCTGCATATGCGGGCTGGATGCGGTTCTGTCCGATCCCAGGATAGCCAACTGGAAGAATCATCCCGAGCTTCCTGGAGAAGTCACCCCGCTTCTGACGGAAGTCTTTCTGACCCGGCCCGCGCTGGAATGGGAAAGGCTATTCGCGGAGGCTTCGATACCCTGTTGCAAGGTGCGCAATGTGCCAGAAGTTCTGGAGGAAGAGCAGGTGCGCGCGGGCAACACACTGCTTGAGGTGAGCGTGCCGGATCTCGGTGAAACCTACCGACTGCCGGGCATTGGATGCAGGATAGATGGAACAGCGGGTCGCGTGACTACTCCGCCGCCAGGCCATGGCGAGCATACCACGGAAATCCTTGAGGAAGCAGGCTACGAGCCGGACCAGATCGAAAATCTCATAGACTGTGGCGCGGCCGTCGCCGGATCACAACTGGACCGTTCTCCGCGAGGCGGGACACGCCCGAGAAACACAGAGGGTGCAAATTAGGTCTACGCGTTCCCTGCCGGAGATAGACCGCGTAGGATTCGTCCCTCGCACCGAATGGCGAGCGGGCCTGGCTTGATTTCTGCCCGGACCGTCAGGGGACGTAGCGGCGTGAGAGTTCGTCGCGATCGTCGTAGCTCGCTTCGAATATCGGCGCTGCCAGGGTAGCACGAACCTTGAGGATGCCGGTCCCCGTATTGCGGAAGCCATGGCGTGCGCCGGCGGGGATGAGAACGGACTGGTTCGGCCGGACAATCCGGCTCTCCTCGCGCAGAAATACCTCGGCCTCCCCCTCCATCACCTCGAGCACCTCTTCCACTGCGTGGATGTGGATCGGCGCGCCGAGGCCTGGATCGCAGAACTGCTCGAAGATGCAGAGCTGGGCCGAACGCGTCAGCGCCGAAACGCGCATCAATGTCATCACCCCGTCGCGCCATTTCTCGAGCGGCTGCGTCTCGTGTTCCAGAATGTCCATGTCGCTACCTGAAAGTCCCGATTACCAGAGCGGTGAATGCCGGTGTGTAACCCGCATAGCCACTAACCAACTCTCGCGGAGCCGAGGTCTCCGACCAAGCATGGCCTTGATTGCAGATTGACAACTTTTGCGTCCCGGTCATACTGACCTACATGTCAGTAACATCGCCAGGCGCGAGGCTCAAGTCCGATATCGTCGTTGTTGGCGGCGGCGGATCGGGTCTCATGGCAGCCCTTTCGGCTGCGCGCTCCGGCGCTAGCGTGACGCTCGTAGAGAAGAACGCCCGCCTTGGCGGCACTACGGCACTCTCCGTGGGCACGATTTGTGCAACCTCCACGCGGCTCCAGCGCGCGGCGGGTATCGACGATTGTCCGGACTCGCATTTCGCGGACATGGAAAAGTTCATGGGGCCGCTCGTCGAGCGCGATAATCCTGGGCTCAGGCGTCTCCTTGTGGACACCGTTCCCGAGGCGATCCAGGTGCTGGAGGAACTGGGCATCACGTTCATGGGGCCACTTCCGGAGCCCCCTCACAGCAAGCCGCGGCTCCACGCCGTGTTGCCGCATTCGCGGAGCTTTGTGCGGCATCTGGAGACAGAGTGCCGACGCCTCGGCGTCGAGATCCTGACCGCCCATCGCGTGACTCGCCTTATCCAGGAAGACGACGCCGTCCGCGGCATCGAGATCGACGGCGATACAGGCGCGAAACGGGTGGACGTGCAGTTTGGCGTGATCCTTGCGTCCGGGGACTTCAGTGCCTCGGAGCCGGAATACAAGCGGAAATTCATGAGTGGCCCTCTCCTGTCGATCGGCGGCATCAACCCGACCAGCACCGGCGACGGCCAAAAGCTGGCCGAGACGGCGGGCGCCGAGGTGGTGAACGGGGATCTCGCATGGGGACCGGAGATACGCTTTCTCGCGCCACCAAAGCCCAGCATCGTCTCGCAGATGCCAACGGGCCGCCTGGCGGCGCGTCCGCTGCTTGCGGCTATGAAGGTTCTTCCGCAATGGTTGCTGCGACCGATCCTGCTTCGCTTCGTAACCACCTTCCTTGCCCCTTCCCTTCGGCTGTTCGAGGAAGGCGCGATCCTCGTGAACCGGCATGGGGAACGCTTCTGCGATGAACTGAACCGGCCACAAGACCACATAGGCGAGCAGCCCGACCAGCTCGCGTGGATCGTGTTCGACGACCAGATCGCGCGCCGCTTCGCGGCATGGCCATACTTCGTTTCGACCGCGCCCGGCGTTGGCTACGCCTATCTCGACGATTACGCCCGGTCCCGCCCGGATATCTACGCCACGGCGCCGGACATTGCCGGGCTCGCGGCGAAGATCGGCCTACCGGCCGATGCGCTCAGTCGAAGCGTCGCCGACCGCAACGCGGAGATCTCCACCAGCGATCCGAGCCGACCGCTGACCACCGGACCGTTCCACGCGCTCGGCCCAGCGAAGTCGTGGATCGTCTTCAGCGAAGGCGGCGTTCGCATCGATGAAAAGTTTCGCGTGCTCGACAAAACACGCCAGCCGATCCCCGGACTTTACGCGGCGGGCTCCGCCGGTCAGGGCGGGGTGCTTCTCGAAGGCCACGGGCATCATCTCGCCTGGGCCTTCGTCTCCGGCCTGCTTGCGGGTCGCAATGCCGCCGGGGCGGCGACGTCACCGTGAGAGGGCGCCGCTTCACCGCCTATTCCGGACCACCAGAAGAGAGGTAACACAATGTCGTCACGCAAGATCGCAACCGCAGCGGCGCTCGTCGCCGGCCTCGCCGTCGGCGCGCCGGCCGCGCAGGCACAGGACGAGGTCATGGAACTCAACATGGCCACGCCCTGGGCAGGCGGCCACTGGCTCGAGTTCGGCGCACAACGCTATGCCGAGATCGTCGAGAAGGTCACCGACGGGCGCATCAAGATCAACGTCTTCCCCGCCGGTGCACTTGGTCCCGCGCTGAAGGTGACCGAGACGGTGCAGACCGGCGTCGCCGACGTCGGCCACGCCTGGCCCGGCTATGACTGGGCGGTGGACCGCACTGCGGCGATATTTTCGGGGTGGCCGGGCGGGCCGAACCCGGAAGAGTTCATGATGTGGGTCTTCAACGGAAATGGCGGCGAACTCTGGAAAGAGTGGCGCATGGAGAAGTTCGGTGTTGTCGCGATCCCCTGCGGGACGCCGGAAACCGAGATATTCATGCACTCGCACAAGCCGGTGACGAAGCCGGAGGACATGCAGGGCCTGAAGCTCCGCACGTCGTCGGCCTGGGCCGAGATCGCGCCGATGCTCGGCGCCTCCACCGTCGTTCTGCCCGGCTCCGAGGTTTTCTCGGCGCTGGAACGCGGCGTCGTGGATGCGATCGAGTGGGGCGGCCCCGGTGGCAACGAACAGGAAGGCTTCAACAAGATCGCGAAATACGTGATCACTCCGGGCCTCCATTCGCGTGCGGCCGCACATGACTGCATCTTCAACAAAGATGTCTGGGACCGGATCAGCGAGCATGACCGTGAGCTCCTCGAGATCGCCGGCAAGACCGCTTGGTTCGACGCCTATCTCAGCTACGTGAAGCTCGATATCGAGGGCTACAAGAAGATGAAGGACAATCCGGACAACGAATTCCTCACTGTCGAGCCGAGCCTGATAGAAGCGGTGAGCAAGGCCTCGACGGAATGGGCCGAAGAGCAGGCCAAGACGAATGAGTGGTTCAAACGCGCCTACGAGGATCAGCAGGCCTTTCTCGAGGACATGAAGCTCGTCGGCGAGTTCCGTTTCCCGATCGGCGCCCGCTGAACGATCCCGAACCGGACCGGCGCGGCTCATGCCGCGCCGGTCCCTGCGTATGGAGGATCGCGGCGCGATGACGCTCACGACCCTGGTGGAACTGATAAACCGCATCTCGCTCTGGTCCGGCCGCGTGAGCGCTGTGCTCGTTCCGCCGCTGGTCTTCGCAATGGTCTACGAAGTGGTCAGCCGCTACTTCTTCAACGCGCCAACCCAGTGGGCCTTCGAAGTCAGCTACATGATGATGGGCACGATATTCCTGCTCGGCCTGTCATATGCCCTCTCGGTCGATCAGCATGTCAATGTCGATTTCCTCCATGCAAAGCTGCCTCGGCGCGCCATCGCGACCATTGACGCGATCGGCTACGCAATCCTGGCCGTCATGCTGGTCTGGCTGACGCGGACGCTGATTTTCAACGCGATCAACGTCTACAACACCGGTGAAGGCTCCGGCCTCTCGGCCTGGAACCCGAAGATCTGGCCTTATCGCGTCGTTTACGCGGTCGGGTTCGCGCTCTTTGCGCTGCAATGCGTCGCCAAGACCATTCAGAACCTCCTGATAGCCCTCGGCCGCGATGGCGGGGAGGCGCGGTCGTGAATTCCGACATCGTCCTGTGGATGTTCCCGGCGCTGATGATCCTCATCTTCCTCGGGTTCCCCGTCGCCTTCTCGATGATGCTGACGGCGCTGGGCTTCGGGCTGCTGCGCTTCGGCGACACGCTTGTCTACCAGTTCGCGCAGCGCGTGGACGACGTGGCCACCAACTACGTTCTCGGAGCGATCCCGCTCTTCGTGTTCATGGGCGCTATCCTTGAACGGGCAGGGATCGCCGAGAAGCTCTTCGACGCACTCTACATGTGGACGCGGCGGCTGCCGGGCGGTCTCGCCGTGGCAGCGCTCTTGATGTGCACGATCTTCGCCGCGGCGAGCGGCGTTGTTGGTGCCACGGAGACGCTGGTTGGCATGCTAGCGATTCCGGCGATGATGAAGCGGAAGTATCATCCCCGCCTGATCTCCGGCACGATCTGCGGCGGCGGATCGCTGGGCACGGTGATCCCGCCCTCGATACCCGTGATCGTGCTGGCGCCGATCGCGACACTGCCGATCGGCGATCTCATGGCCGGCATTCTTGTGCCGGGTCTGATGATGTCTGGCCTTTTCATCCTCTACATACTTCTCGTCTCCGCGCTACGGCCTGACTACGCGCCGGTGGACGAGGAAGAAGACCCGCGCGGCCTAGGCGAGAAGCTGGTCTTCACGGCAACCGCCTTGGTGCCGCCGGTCTTCCTGATTTTCACCGTGCTTGGCACGTTATTCATGGGTCTTGCGACGCCGACCGAGGCGGCCGCCTGCGGCTCCTTCGGTGTGCTCGTGCTGGCGATCCTCTATCGGCAGCTAAGCTGGCGCGTCCTTTATCAGGCGGCGCTGCAGACGATCTCGCTGACGGCGATGATCCTCGCGATCGTCCTCGCGGGCGGCATGTTCTCGGGCGTCTTCTTCGCGTCGGGTGGCATGGGCGCGGTCCAGGGAATTCTGCGCAGCTTTGGCCTCGACGCCTGGTCGGTCGTAGCGATCATTCTGTTCATCGCCTTCCTGCTTGGCTTCATCGTCGATCTGATCTCGGTCGTGCTGATTCTCGTGCCGATCTCGATACCGTTGCTACGCATCTATGGGGTGGACCCGCTCTGGTTCTCCATCGTCTTCCTGGTGATGCTGCAGACCAGCTACCTGACGCCGCCGATGTCGCCCTCGATCTTCTACCTGAAGGCGATCGCGCCACCGAGCATCAGACTTTCGGACATGTATTGGGGCGTGATCCCTTTCATCATCTGTCAGCTCTGCGTCCTGGCGCTCGTGCTGGTCTTCCCCGGCCTTGCGACATGGATGCCGGAACTGATCTACGGACGCTGAGGACGGAAAGGCAACGCCATGAGCGATACGAAGACCCGGAGCCGGGCCATCGTGCTGGGCCCGGATGATGGCGAGAGCTTCTGGCAGCCGGTGCCGGCCAACGGCTTCGTTCGGAACCTGCTGAACCAGGACAAGACAGGCGGCGAGGTGGGCTTTTCGATGGGCGTGCAGACCGTCGCGCCGAGATGTTCCATTCGAGAGCATGTCCACGATGCCCATGAAGAGGTGATCTTCGTCATTGACGGACGCGGCGTGGCACGGATCGAGGGTGTCGAGCATCCGATGGAGAAGGGCTCCTGCGCCTATATCGGCCGGGGCCTGAAGCACCATTTCCTCAATCCGCATGCAGAACCGCTGAGCTTCACCTTCCTGCTGATGCCAGGCGGGCTGGATAGGTTCTTCGCGCGTATCGGGAGACCGAAATCGTCGGGAGAGCCGGCTCCCGCCCCCTTCCCCCGGCCGGACAACGTTGCTGAAATCGAGCGTGAGACGGTGTTCGGCTGGGTCGATTCCAGCTTCAACCAAGAATGAGTGGACGATGATCTACGAAGAACGAGACTATCGGGTGAAGGCCGGCAAGCTGGCCGAATTCGTGAAGCTCTACGGCGAGCACGGGCTGCCAATCCAGAAGGAACTGCTCGGCACGTTCCACGCCTATTTCACCAGTGAGATCGGCGAACTCAACCACGTGGTCGCGCTTTGGAGCTACGAAAGTCTCGACGACCGCGCAGCGCGGCGCGCCAAGATGATGGCTGACCCGCGCTGGCATGATTATCTCAAGATGGTTGACGGGCTTCTCGATGTGCAGACGACACGGATCCTGACACCGGCGTCCTATTCCCCAATGCAATGACCGAGGCAGCCGGGACCATGACAGCGGAGAGCTTCATCGCGGTCGCGGATGGCGGCGCCGAGTTACAGGCCTGGTCGTATGGCGCCGGGCCAGAGACACTCCTGCTCGTCAGCGGCCTCGGCGGCACCGCCGGGTTCTGGAAGGGCGTCACGCCGTCGCTAGCAGAGGAACGAAGGGTTCTCTGCTTCGATCAACGCGGGATCGGGGCGAGCACGCGCGGCCGCGCGGCCGTCACGATCGAACAACTCGCGCGCGATTGTCTTGCCGCCCTCGATGCTGCCGACGTGGAACGCTGCCTCGTGCTCGGCCATTCGACCGGCGGCTGCATATGCCAGACGCTCGCGCGGATCGCGCCGGAGCGGGCGACAGGTCTCATCCTCAGCGCGACCTGGATGCGGCCGAGCCGCTACATGGGTGCACTATTCGGAGCAAGACGGGAACTGCTCGAAGCCCTGCCCTCGACCTATACGGCCACGTCCGCGCTTCTTTCCTATCCTCCGGAGTGGCTGGAGGAGAACTGGCACGTCTACGACAGCACAATCGCCAATGCACCGGCGACACGGGAGGCGGCCGATATCATCCGCGAACGCATCGACGCGCTGCTCGCATTCGACGGGAGCGCGGACGCCCAGGCACTGAACCTGCCGGCGCTCGTGCTGGGTGCCCGGGATGACATCATCGTGCCTCCCTTCCTCCAGGAGGAACTCAGAGCGGCTCTGCCCTCTGCGAAATTGACCATGCTGGACAGCGGCGGACATTTCTTTCCGTTGACGCGCGGCAAGCGTTTCGTCGCGGAAGTCTCCCGATGGATCGCGGCGCGATGAAGGAGCGGCGCATCCTGGTGATCGGCTATGGGGCGATCGCATCGGACCTGGTGTCGGAGCTTCTTGCTTCCAAGGAAACGAATTACGCTCTCGGGCTCCTGCTGCGGCTAGGCTCATCGTCTCGCCAAAAGGCCCCCGAAAACGTTGCGATCTGTGAGTCGATCGACGAGGCCTCCGCCTTCCGACCCGACCTGGTGGTCGAGGCGGCCGGTCACGCGGCGGTGCGGGAGAGCGTTCCCGCACTCCTGCAGCTCGGTCTGCCGGTGCTGGTTTCGTCCATCGGCGCGCTGCATGACGATGCGCTGCTTACAGAGCTTGTCGATACGGCGGATGCACATGGCGGGCATATCATACTCGCATCCGGTGCTCTCGGGGGCTTGGACTATGTTCGCGCGACGCGTGGTGCCAACGGGCTCGACATCGTCTATCAGTCGCGCAAGCCGCCCGCGGCCTGGGCGGGTGAACTGGAGGCGCTGGGCCATGAAGTGGAAGAGCTTTCGGAACCCGTAACGCTGTTCGAAGGAACGGCGCGTGAGGCCGCTGCCTCCTATCCGCAGAACCTGAACGTCGCCGCCGCGCTGGCGCTGGCCGGACCTGGATTCGAGGGAGTTCGCGTCGCCGTCGTGTGTGACCCGGCGGCGAAAGGGAACAGCCATGTGGTGACCGCGAAGAGCGAACTTGGCACGATGCGCATTGAGATCGTCAATCGACCGTCGCCAGCCAATCCGAAATCATCCTGGGTCGTTGCTCGCTCGCTGCTCGCGGCGATCCGGCAACATTTTTCGCCGCTGCGGATGCTGTGAACCAGATCAGTTGAGAGGACGCCTGTGGTTGCCGACATAACGCCTGAATGCTATTTACAAACATGTAAGTCAGTATTGGTTATCAGGATATCAAGAAGATGAAACTGGCCAATCGGATAGCGATCATCACCGGCGGCGGCTCCGGCATCGGCCGCGAAGCCTGCAAACTCTTCGCCGCGGAGGGGGCAACGGTCATCGTCGCCGACCGCGATGAGGCTGCCGCGGAAGCCGTCGCGAGCGAAATCGCCGCCGCAAACGGCAAGGCGGAAGCCGTGGCGGTCGATGTATCGCGCGAAGGTGAGGTCAAGTCGATGATCGAGCAGACGGAAGCCGTTCACGGTCGCATCGATATTCTCGTCAACAACGCCGGATACGGCTTCGCGGGCACCGTCGTGGACTCCTCGGAGGAGGATTGGGACCGACTGATGGCGGTCAACGTGAAGGGCGTCTTCTTCGGCTGCAAATACGCGATCCCCGTAATGGCAAAGAACGGGGGCGGGGCCATCGTTTCGACTGCGTCGGCGGCGGCCAACATCGGGATTCACAACCGTGCGGCCTATGTCGCCTCCAAGGGTGCCGTGGCAGCTCTGACCCGCGCCATGGCGATCGATCATGTCGAAGATGGCGTGCGCATCAATGCAGTTTGCCCTGGCACGATCGAATCTCCCTATTTCACCCGGATCCTGAGCGGACCGGATGGCGCGGAACTGCGCCACGGTCTCGAGGACCGGCAGGCAATGGGCCGGATGGGCAAGCCGGTCGAGATAGCGCAGGCCATGCTCTGGCTGGCGAGCGACGACGCATCCTTCTGCACGGGCACGAATCTGGTGGTGGATGGAGGCTGGACCGCGCGCGGCGACCGCAAACAGAAGAAGAAGGCATGAACTCGATGTATGGACTGAACGGCAAGAAAGCGATCATCACTGGCGCGGCGCACGGCATCGGCAAGGCGATCGCTTCGCGGCTCCTGGATGAGGGTTGCGCGGTCGGGCTGCTCGATCTGGATGACGGGGCATTGGCGGCAACCGGCGATGCGCTCTCGGCGAAGGGGGAAGTTGTGATCGCCACCTGCGACGTTTCCTCGAAAGAAGATGTCGAGAAGGGCGTCGCCGCCATCACGGCAAAGCTCGGCCAGATAGACATCCTCGTGAACAATGCAGGCATCTGCAAGGTCGGCAAGCTGCTCGACTGCAGTGAGGCCGAGTGGAAAGCTACCTTCGGCATCAATGTCGATGGGATATTCCATCTTGTCCGAACTGTTGCACCGGACATGGTCGAGCGCCGCTCGGGCGCCATCGTCAACATCGCCTCATGGATGGGCAAGTCGGGGGTCGCGGCCTACGGCGCCTATTGCGCCTCGAAGTTCGCTGCCGTTTCGCTGACCCAGTCCCTTGCCTGCGAACTCGGTGAGCATGGCGTTCGGGTGAATGCAGTCGGTCCAGGCCTCATCGTGGACACCAAGATGCGCGATGAGTCAGAGGTGAAGCGCAAGGCCGAAGGCCTGCCGGATGCCCTCCAACGGGCGCAGGACATTCCGCTCCGCCGGCCAGGCTACCCGGAGGACATCGCCAATACCGTCGCCTTTCTTGCCTCGGATCAGGCAGCCTATATCACGGGAGAGACGATCAGCGTCACCGGCGGCCTCTGGAACGACTGAATCTTCTACTGAGACGACCACTGGAGAGACACGATGCCACGCTTCAAGGACTTCCGCCCTGCCGGTGTCATTCCGGCAACGCTTCTCGCGCTCAACGAGGATATGAGCATTGACGCGAAGGCGACACGAAGACATCTGCGCGACTGCGCGCTTGTCGAGGGTGTCTCAGCGGTGACCGTAAACGGCCACGCTTCGGAAGTGCACGCCTGCACGTTCGACGAACAGCGCATGATCCTCGCCGACTCGCTGGCCGAGGTCGGCGACAAGGTCCCGCTCGTCAACGGCGTCTATGCGGACGGCTCGATCGAGGCCGCGAAGCTCGCCCGCATGGCGGCAGACGAAGGTGCATCATGCCTGCTTGTTTTCCCGCCAAACAGCATGTCGATGGGCGGACAGCTTCGCCCGGAGATGGCGATCGCCCACTACAAGCGGATCGCCGACGCGACGGATCTGCCCCTCATCGCCTTCCAGTATCCGATGGGCAGCGGGCTCGGTTATCCCTTCGAGACACTGCTGCGGCTCTTCGAGGAGGTTCCGACCATCGCCGCGATCAAGGACTGGTCGAACGACGCGATGCTGCATGAACGGCACATCCGGACCTTCCAGAACCTGCCGCGCCCGGTGAACGTGCTGACCACGCATTCCTCCTGGCTGATGTCCTCGCTGGCGATGGGCTGCAGCGGCCTCCTCTCCGGGGCAGGCAGCGTGATCGCCGATCTTCAGGTCGCGCTGTTCCGCGCCGTTCGGGCCGGCGACCTGAAGCTTGCGCAGGCGATCAACGACCGCATCTATCCCGTCGCGCAGGCCTTCTACGCGCCACCCTTCCTCGACATGCACAATCGCATGAAGGAAGCTCTTGTGCTGCTCGGCCGGCTTGAAAGGGCCGTGGTGCGCCCTCCGCTGATGAAACTTTCCGACGCGGAGATTGCACGGATTGACGCGGCGCTGAAGCAGGCGAGCGTCACCCGCGAGGGCGCGATGTCGCTCGCCGCCTGATACCGGGCTCGGGCGATGCCGAAGGACGAACGGCGGCTCGGGCTTTTCAGCCCGGGCCGGATCGGCCCGCTCGCGCTAGCGAACCGTGTAATCATGGCGCCCATGACGACGCGGCTTGCCGATGCGAAGGGCTTCGTGACGGCGGAGGGCGAAGCCTATTACCGCGCCAGAGCAGCGGGCGGGGTCGGACTTGTAACAGTAGAGATGGCGGCGCCAGAGCAGGCAGGCAAGCACCGACAATTTGAACTCGGCATCTTCGACGACCGATTCCTGCCTGGCCTCTCGCGGCTCGTCTCGACAATCCATATGGAGGGCGTGAAGGCCGCGATACAACTTGGCCATGGCGGTGGTCACACCCGCATAGACATCTGCGGCGAGACGCCGATCGCTCCCTCCGCGATACCACACACTGTGCAGGAGGGACATACGGAGGTCATCGTGCCCGAAGCGATGAGCCGTGAGCGGATCGCCAGAACGGTCTGGGCTTTCGCCGAAGCCGCGGACCGCGCCGCCCGGGCCGGGTTCGACGCGGTCGAAATACACGGCGCGCACGGGTATCTGCTTTCCCAGTTCATGTCTCCGTTGGAAAACCGCCGCGATGACGAGTATGGCGGTCGCCTCGAGAACCGCGCGCGTTTCGCAATTGAGATTACTCGCGCGGTGCGGGAGACCGTCCCCGACCTCGGCGTCATCTTCCGCATGAACGGCAACGACTTCTTCGAGGGCGGGATCACGCCGGCGGAAGCCGTCTCCATCGCTGGCTGGGCGGCGGAGGCTGGCGCGGACGCCATTCACGTGACCGGCGGACACTACCGTTCCCAGCCGAACGCCGCGATCATGATCCCGCCGATGGCGACGTCGCCCACGCCGTTTCTCAACCTAGCGCGATTGGTGAAGACAGCAGTCCCCGTCCCGGTGATCACGGTCGGGCTTTTCGGCGATCCCACGGCGGCGGCGGCAGCGGTGGCGGCGGGAGACGCCGACTTCATCGCGCTCGGCCGGCCTCTCCTCGCCGATCCCAACTGGGCAAGGAAGGCCAGTGAGGGACGCGAGGTCCGCCGCTGTCTTGCCTGCAACAGCTGCGTGGACGGGATGCGAACCGGTGATCGGCTACGCTGTATCGTCAACCCCAAAACAGGGCGCGAGGCGACGGCTGAAACAGCGCCTCTCCGCTCCGGCCAGCGCATCGCGGTGATCGGAGCAGGCCCGGCCGGACTCGCCTACGCCGCCGAAATGGCGATGGCCAACGAAGTGACGCTGTTCGAAAAGCGTGCGGAGGTGGGCGGCGCTCTCAGGCTCGCGGGGCTAGCACCGCTTTTCCAGGGGGTGGAGGCTTCCGTGGAGAGCCTTGTAGATCATGCGGAGGCACAGCTTCGCCGCTGCCGCGAGCGCGGCGTCTCGGTCTGCCTCAGGACAGACGCACTTCGCGATCCGAATCGTCTCACTGGATTCGACCATATCGTCGTCGCGACAGGGGCCCAGCACCGCGCGGGGACTGGGCCGCTGTTGGAAGGACTGCTCCGGAGCGGGCTCACGCGCCGCTCGCCATTCGCCGGGCTCGCCAGGCAACCACGCTTTCGAGACTGGTTCTACTTCCACGCCCGCCAGGCGACTGGTCCGTCGGTCGCGGCGCGGCTGCGCGTGCACGGCCTCAGCGTCGAGGTGATAGGAGACGCTGCGCGGCCCGGCAAGACCGGCGCGGCCATAGCCAGCGCCTACACCGCTGCTTATGGTCTCGCGATATCGGAGGAATGAGCAGCATGGCGAGCGAAGTCGAGGTCAGGGCGGAAATGCTCGGCCCCAGCACGAAGGACGAGATCAAGCGCGTGACCGTGGGCCTACTATTGCGCCATGGCTATCAGGGACTCCGCTTCCGCGACATCGCGGATATGCTTGGCATCACACGCGCCAACATTCATCACCACTACGGCAACAAGCAGAACCTCTGCGAGGAGGTAATCGCCGGTTATGTCGAGGCGACGCTAACGAACTGGGCAGCGAACTGGACCGGCCCGGGCACCCTGGCCGAGAAGATCGAGGGCATGATGGAGGCGAACCGCGCCCGCTATCTTGCCTTCAACCCGACTGGCCGCACCGCCAATCCGTGGTCGCTGATCGGGCGAATGAGACTTGAGCGGGATTTGATCGGACCACGCGCCCGGCAGGCACTGATTGACTTCGGCGTGACACTGGACCGGCTGGTGTTGCACGGCGTGAGCCAGGCGATCGAAAAGGGGGAATTGTCGCCGAACGCACCCCGTGAAGCTATCGCGCTCCAACTTGTCGCTGTTGCCGACAGTGCGGGCTTCATCACCCAAGATGGCGGTGACTTTCGTCGGCTGGAACAGCTCTACCGATCGATTAGCCTGATCGTCCATCACGCCTACGGCGTGCGAAAAGGTCTCTGACCAACCGGTGACCCAAGCGCATCCCATGCTTCTTAGCCTCACGCCGGAAAGTCCCCGCGCCGAGCATCCCGAAATCGAAGGCACTCCCCGCCGAGCCTATTCTACCCCTCCGGCAGACCGGCCTTTTTGAGCCCCTCGACGTAGAGGTCGAGCTGTTCCGCGTCGCGGATATAGAAGAGGCGCTTGCGTGCCAGACTGCAGGTGAAGCCAGGCCGTCTCTCCAGCAGTGCGGCTCTGGCCGACGGGAGTTCATCTTCCGCTCCAAGATGCCCCAATGCCGCGACGCGGTGTGCGTAAGGCCAGTAGTGACAGTTGGGTATGTGCGTGGCCTTTCTGGCCCAGTCCGCAGCAAGCCTGAACTGCCGGGCGAATAGATGAGCCAATGCCCGATACGCATGATAAGCCCATCGCTGCGGGTCGTGCGGGCTAAGCTCAATGGCTTTCTGGAAGTGGGGAAACGACTCCTCATACCGGCCCTCATAGGCGAGCGAATCTCCCAGTCCGCAATGACCGATCGCAAGCGCCGAATTGAGCGCGACTGCTCCCCTCAGTTCATGCAGCGCGCTGCCGTAGTCACAGCGGGCAAGCAGCGCGCGGCCATAGACGAACCGGATCATCGCATCCTGATCGTCAAGCTCCATCGCTCTTTGTGCGAGATCATGAGCCTCAGTGAGCCGCCTTTCCTCTGGCTCCGCCTCGAAATAGAGCATGCTGAGCAGGATCGCATAGGACAGGTGGGCATTGGCCGAAGCGAATTCGGGGTCGTCGTCGATTGCTTGGCGCAACAGGCGCTGGGCTTCGGAATTGTCGCTGCGAGTGGCTCGGTAGAGATGGGTCCTGCCAAGCTGGAACAGGTCCCACGCACGCAGGCTCGACGGCTTCTTGCGCTGCACCAGTGCCCGCTCGGTAGAATCGATCCGCGGCTCGATGCTCGCCACGATCATCTGCGTGATCGTGTCCTGGACCTCGAAGAGATCTTCGACCTGCCTGTCGAACAGATCCGACCAAATCAGCTGACCGGTGGCCGTTCGTATGAGGTGCACCGTGACCCGCAAATCATCATGAACCCGGCGAGCGCTGCCTTCGACCACGTAATCGGCACCCAGTGCCTGCCCCGTTTGCCGCACGTCGCCGGCGCGGCCCTTGAATGCGAATACCGAGTTGCGGGCAATCACAGACAGGGTGCGATGCCTGGCGAGGATTGTGATTATGTCCTCACAGATTCCGTCACCGACGTGTTCCTGAGCGGCATCGCCGCTTAGATTCACGAACGGCAGCACCGCGACCACTGGCCGCCGATCGATCCTCTCGACCTGCTCGCCGCCGCCTCCACTTCCAAGCGCGACATGCCGAGATGAGGTATCGGTCTTGATACCGTCAGGCAGATCATGTCCGGGAGCCGCATCGAGTTCCCTGACCTCGGCAACAAAACGAAGACCCCTGCGCGGTATGGTGCGAATGACGCGCTGCCGTTTGCCATCGTCCCCCAAGGTCTTGCGCGCGGCATTGATACAGTTGCGTATCGTCGATTCCGAAACGTGCCGCCCGTCCCAGATGTGCTCCACGATCTCGTCAAGCGTTGCGACGCGGTCCCGGTGGCGCACGAGGAAGACAATAAGATCGAAGACCTGTGGTTCGGACGGCACCGCGGCGTCGCGGCATCGGACTTCACGTCGCGCAAAATCGAGAAGGTAGTCGTCGAACGCGTATAGCATCGTCGGCTCCCTGGCACCCAATCCAGCATAAGGAACACAAAAGCCAACGCAACGGCGACGAAATCCCAACGCCGCCCAAACAACTCGCGCTCCTAAATGCGGCACAATCCTTCCGACGAACGATCAGGGAGGATCAGTGATGCAAAAACTGTCGGCAGCGTTCATGACGGCCGCGGTAGCCCTTTTCGCCGGACCGGCGGCGGGTCAGGAACCCGGTGAGCATTTCATCACGCGCGACCTGTCCATGAGCCCCGACGAGGCCGCCGCATCGATACGCGCGATCGTTGAGGAAGACGATGATTGGCTCTTCCTGGCCGAGTTCCCGTTGAAGGGCGGCGAGGTGCTCGCGCTCAAGATCTGCTACCTGCCACTTGGCCCCGACATCTTCGCAGCAGGAATGCATGTCGCCGCCATGATGCCCTGCGGCAACCTCGCCTTCTACGAAGATGACGATCAGTCACGTCTGTCAATGCTCGACCTGGGCTTTCTGACGACGCTGCACCCGGATCCAAACCTGGAGCGGGCGGTCGAGGCAGGCAGGCCCGCCTTCGTCGAACTGCTCGACGCCGCTCTGAAGTGATGCACGGCCGAACGGCGTGAACCGCCAATGGTCGCTGCCGCGCACCGTCAATGTCGGGTCGAGGAGGCATCGATGAAGCAACTGGTCGACGCAACACGCACACCGAACTGGCTGGGGCTAGCAGCGAGCAGCCTAGCGGTCGTGGCGTGCTACGGGACACTTGCCGCGGTCGCCGGGCTTTCATTGGTGGGCGTGACGCTAAGGCTCCCCGACGGCGCTTGGACTGTCGTAATCGTGCTGCTCGCACTTCTTGCGTCCAGCGGAACAGCGCTCGGCTGGTCGCGTCATGGCCGACTGGCCCCCGTCCTGATGTCGCTGATCGGCTTGGTGCTGATCGTCTGGGTCATGTTGTTCGCCTACTCACTCTTGATCGAGCTGGCCGGCTTCGCGTTGCTGATGATCGCGGCGGTCTGGGACTGGACCCTGAGGAATCTCTGTCAAATGGAGGAAACCGATAATGGCTGATGGCAAGGAACTTGTGGTGCTGATGACGCACGGCGCCGACGACGAACTCTCATCGGTGGCGTTCACCGTCGCCAATGGCGGCATGACGGCCGGCCTGAAGGTCTCGGCCTTCCTGACCGGGCCGGCGGTGGACCTCGTGCGCAAGGGCGCGGTCGAGATGACCCAGGCCGCGCCGCTCGAGCCGCTATCGTCGTTGATTCAGGATTTTCTCGATCGTGGTGGCGAACTGTGGGCCTGCAAGCCCTGCGTCAAGGCGCGTGGCTATTCCGAGGGCGACTTGCGTGACGGCGTCGTCGTCACCGGCGCCAGCATCATGCACGAGCGCATCAAGGGCGGCGCAGGAACGCTCTGCTTCTGATCGCGATACGCAAACGGAATAATGGAGAGAACGATGTCACAACTCGCTCCGCAAATCGAACGCAACGAGTATGTCGAGTTCTGGAACGACATTCTGGTGCCGAAATTCGTGCGCTGGAGGCACATACTGGTCGATGGACTCACCCATCACAGCGCAAAGGTTTTCCCGCGTCTCGACGTCAAGCCCGGCGACCGCGTGGTCGATGTCGGTTGCGGCTTCGGCGACACCGCCATCGAACTTGCGCGCCGTGTCGGCCCATCCGGTTCGGTCCTTGGCGTCGACTGCTGCGACGCTTTCCTGGAGTATGGCCGCAATGACGCCGCGAAAGCCGGCGTGCCGAACGTCGAGTTTGTCGAAGCCGACGTTCAGACCTATCCGTTCAGGCCCGAGTTCGACTTCTGTTTCGCGCGCTTCGGCACCCAGTTCTTCGAGAACCCGGTGGCCGCGCTGCGAAATATGCGAACTTCGCTCAAGCCAGGCGGGACGATGACCATGATCGTATGGCGTGACATCGCCGACAACCCATGGCTCGGACTGCCCAAGTCGATCATCACGGACTTCCTGCCGCAGCCGGGAGACGACGCCCGCTCCTGTGGGCCCGGGCCGTTTTCGATGGCAGATTCCGGGGTCGTCGCCAAGCAGCTTGAAATCGCCGGCTATGAACGCGTGGAGTTCGAGCGGATCGACGCGCCACTGCTGGTCGGGCGGGATCCTGACGAGGCGGTCGAATTCCAACTGGCGATCGGTCCCGCCGGGGAGGTTTTCCGTGAAGCCGGAGAACTCGCTCAGCAACGCCGCGAAGATATCGTGGCCGCCCTGAAGCGCGAGCTCTCGCGCCATGAAACACCGGAAGGGATCGTCCTCGGATCAAGTTCCTGGATGGTGACGGGCAAAAATCCCGAATAGTCGCGTTCAACGGTATAGAAAAAATGGCGGCATTGAGGGGCATCGCTCGACGGCGCTCTTTTGAACGGCAGGTTTTCGAGCCGAGACCACGCTCGCCCCGTCGCGGGCTGCCAGCAGAAGTTCCATCTTCCCCAGCTTCGCGGTCCGACTGTCTGCAGCCTCCGTATTGTCGGCATCTCTTCATGCTCCTGCGGATGCCAGTTCTCTGGCCGATTACGGTGCCGCCGCTGTGGGAGCCGGCCATATCTGCAGCGCAACCAGAAGAAGCTCCTCGGCGCGCGCCTCGATTGCCCGTTCGTGCCAGGCGTCAGACCGAATACCAGAACGCGACACAGGGCTGCGCAAGAACACGGCGTCCGTTCGGCCCTGGTCGGGAGAGTGTTTCAAAGCGCGCCGTCAGGTCTTGCTTGACGGCTGGATCTCGTGCCGCGGTCGCGCGTCGTGGGTCCACCTTCACAGCGTTGGCTATAACTTCTTCTGCCGACGCGAATGACCGGCATATCTCGTAGTGCCGGACGCCGCGGAGCCGCAGCCGCGGAAGCCTGCCACTGCTGAGAAGCTCGTGTGCACGGGTTCGGACTTCAAATTCATCCTCAATAGGCTCGATCACCTTCGTCATATCCCCGAACGGCAAAGGCTCGATGATCGCCCCCCACCCCGTCGGCTTGAGGACCCGGGCCAACTCGGCCAGGGCCGTTTCCTGGTGGACGGCGGGCACGTGATGGAAACTGAACACGTAGCAGGCGCCGTCGAATGTATGGTCGTCGAAGGGCAGGCTTTGGCCGGTCCCGGTCAGGAACCGATCCGGCGCAGGGCCCGCCACCGCCGCGGCCAGCACCATCTTCTCGTCCACCTCGACGCCCCAGGCCGAGGCGCCGGCTTCCTCAAGCCGCCGGACAAGCGCACCGGTGCCGCAGCCGATGTCTAGGACCTTGGCACCAGACAGACGTGCACCGCGCCCAAGTTCTTCGATATGCCGCTCAACGGGATCGAACGGGGATGCCGCGCCGTGTCCAATGGCTGAAGCAGCAGTTTCAGCCACAGCAGTTGCAGGCGAAGTTGGCTGCCGCGACCCCGCTATGGTCGCAGCAGCCGCCACTCCAGAACCTCGCGCCCTCCCCGTGGCAATATTTCCCGTCCGCCTCGACCATCTTCATGAAACGCGGATGGTCGTTGCGACACACATCAAGCTCATGCTTGACCCAGGCAAGAGGATCGGCGCCGTAATCGTTCCAGTAATCGCCCTTCATGTTCAGGCCAGGAACAGCCGGGTTCCAGGATTCGTCGAGCCATAGTTCCGGATCCCCGTAATTGGCCGCGAGTTTTCGTATCTGCGGATCGTCCAGCGCCAGCAGACGTCCATTTTCGATCAGCAGTTCGTTGTCGCCCTCGCGCTCCAGATGGTAGGTCGGGAAGTAGAGATGCAGATGCCAATGGCCCACGAGATGGCCCATGCGCGCCGCGCGCCGCTCATCCATCGATGAGATGATGGTGCCGAAGCCCATGTGAATGACGCCAGAACGCACGCGCTCGTAGAGGCAGTTGACGAAACCCGAAGGAAAGTCCCTGCGTGGCCTGTGAATGTGCGGGTTGGTGCCGATCGACGCCTCCCACCAATACATCAGCCCCTTTCCCGGGAAGCCCGGATACTGAAGATCCTTGGTCTTCTCCATCACGTCGCGAAGCTGGTTTCCGAAGTCTCCGCCCTCATTGATCTCGACGATCTTCGAGTTCTCGACGACGAGCTGGGTCCAGTCACAGGGTGCGATGTGATTTGTTGTGCCCGCAATGACGCCGTTTCCATCCTCCTTGCCCTTAAGATACACCCAAGGCCGGCCAGTGATGTGGCCAGGAAGGTAGGTCGCGCCGAACTTCGGATTCCCTTCCCAGGTGCTCGAGACGAGATCGGGGTTGTAGAATTCGCGTCTCGAGTCCCAGTAGCCGTCATGGTTGGTGAACGAAATGTCGGTGCCTTCCGGATCGGTAATGCGTGCGCGCTTGGCGCTGCGAATGCGCCGCCACGTCCATTCGTCCATGGCATTCAGCACTTCGATCGGCATTGCGTGCGCGGGCGAAGCGAGTATTTCGGGCGTGATGAACGGCATACGCTGGATCTTGACGTATTTGTCGGTCAGAACAGGGCCGCCATAGCCCATCAAGATCTTGTCGAACTCCTGCTTGGCGGCCATCTCCTCCCATTCATCCATCCATTCCGCCAGTTCCTTGGTGCGGAATAGATAGTAATCGACCTCGTCGGCGCCGACCCACTGGGGGACCGGTCCGCGGTCGATGTGACGGATCGTGTAGTCGACGCCATACTTCTCGAGAATCTTCTTGCACGCTTCGATCACAAGCGAATCGTGCCAGTTATCGACCCGAAGGAGCACCTTCTCCCCGCGCTTCAGATCCCAACAGGCGTTGAGTCCGTGGTTATAGGGCCGCTTCGCGACATGCTCGAGATAGGGGAGAAGCTGGTCCGAGCTCTTCACCTCCAGGAAGGGCGGACAGCGCGGCGGACGAGTGGCCGAGAGTGGCGGCGACTCAAATGTCGGTGCCGCACTCGGGCGGTCGGAGCGAGCGGCGGCGGGCGACAAGGTGTGCTTGTTCATGCGAATGGTCCGTTCCTGCTTTTCTGGCGGGTTTGCTTCGCCTCCGGGGATGGCCCGTCCGCAGGCCTCTCCTGATCGGCGTCGGCAATCAAGTTCACGCCGGGAAGAAACCCCTGCGCGTGCCGGAGCTTCATGGTGGCGAAGTTGCGCTTCTTGTTGCGGATGTTCATCAGCGCGTGCTCGCGCATCAGCATCTCGGCACGCATGCCCTCATGGCCACGTATCGCTTCGAAGATGTCGCAATGGTCGCGCTGCACGCGCTCCAGTCGCGACTGGTCGCCATGTGGGTCCGAATTCTCGAAGATTATCGACGCGGGTGAAGCAAGCGGGATCGAGTTCAGTCGCGACGCCAGTTCGTGCAGGCTGCGGTTCGAAGAGGCCGCAATGACGGCACCGTGAAAATCAATATTGTTCTGAACCCAGGCGACTTGCGTCTCGTTTCGATGCAACCCGCAACGCAGCAGTTTCTCGCCAAGTTCGATGCAACGCTCCATCTCGTCGGCAAGGTCGGCACTGAGCCCACGTTCGGCGGCCAATCGCGCCGCCATGCCTTCCAGCGTGCCCCGCGTCTCGATCGCGTCGAAGACCTCCTCAAGCTCGAAGGAGCGCACAAGGAAGCCGCGCTTGGGGCCCTGGGTAACGACGAGGCCCTCGCGCTCGAGCACGCTCAGCGCCAGTCTTACCGGTGTGCGCGAGGCTCCCAGTTCCTCGGCCAACGGGATTTCCATGAGCCGCGACCCTGGCGCATATTTGCCGCCCAGAATTCGATCGCGGATTGCCGCTATGACCTGTTCGAATTGGCTCATGCCGCTGTCTCGAGCGCGCGCGGATAGGGTTCGACGCCGAGACCGGGGGTTTCCGGCACAAACATAGCCCCGTCGACGATGGGCGGCGGATCACCGACATCGGAGGCAAAGAAGCGCGCGGTGCCGAGACCGCAGGGTTCGATCGGCTGTGGCAGCAGTGCCGCGCAATGAAGTGCCAGATGCAGGCCGATCGCGCTCTCCAGACTTGCGGTCACGACGCAGCGCAGCCCCGCCTGTCGGGCCATGTTGATGATTCGGGCCGTGACATCCGGACCCCCGAGGCGCTGCGCTTTCAGGATGAAGACATGGGCGGCACCGAGGGTAATGATGCATTCGGCATGAAATGGCGTCCTGACCGAATCGTCCAGGGCGATAGGCACCGGGCTCTCGGCGCAGAGCCGGGTGTAGAACGACATCGGCGTCCCGCGCGGCAGCGGCTCCTCGCAATAGTCGATGTTGAATTGCGCCATTGCACGGAGTTGACCCAGCGCCCAGTCAGGCGACCAGGACTCGTTGGGATCCAGCCTGATGCCTATGTCGGGGAATGCGTCGCGGATCGCACCGATTCGGGCAATATCGAGTTCGCGCTCCTGCGTGCACTTCACCTTGACCATGTTCTGACCGCGCGCCAATGCCTCACCGACCCGCTGGACGCAGGCCTTCGGCTCCTCGTCCGTCACGAGTTCGTTGATCGGCACTTCCGATGCGGGCGATGCGCCGTCGCCAGCGAGGTAGGCTGAAAGCGACTTCCCCTCGCATGCCGCCAGGGCCGAATGGAGGGCCGTGGATATGCCGCAGCGCAGGCGCGCGGACGGCTCGCGCTCATCGAGCCGCGCGAGAAAATCTGGGGCAAGTGGATCGAGCCCCTCGATGAGCGCGCGGCACTGCGTGGCCATGATCGCGGTATCGTAGTCGACATGCGGCGGAAGCGCCGCTTCGCCCCAGCCGACGTTGCCATCGATCTCCACGCGCACGAGCAGGCCGCCGCGCCTGTGCTGCGTCCCCTTCGACCAGCGGTAAGGCGTCGAAAGAGCTTGCGAATAAGGGAAGATGGCGATGGGCGTGGTCATGGATGCTCCGTTTCGGACCTGGATAGTCGGTTCAGGCGGCCACCGCCGTCTGTCGCGGTTCAATCCCGGTCCTGCGTTCGCCGGCCAGCAGAACGCAGCGTTCGGGCGGGATATGCATCCTCACCGACGCCCCGGCCTCTCGAAGAACAATGGGAGGCGTCTGGACAGTGATTTCGAAGTCGTTGGCAAGCCGCACATGATATTCCACGCTCTTGCCGGAGAACATGACGCTGGTGATCGTTCCATCGAATGTGTTGGTATCATGCGTCGCCGCGTCTATCAGCTCGACGCATTCGGGCCGCACGAGAACATGAGTGGCGCTTCCGGCGAGATGCGGATGGACGCCGGCGATGAGCTCTCCGAAAGGCGTTCGCACTTTTGCACCGTCCGCGGCCTTACCGACAACCTGGCATTCGATCAGGTCGGCCTGTCCAATGAAGCTGGCCGTAAAGGTCGACTTGGGTTTGAGATAGAGTTCGGTAGGCGTGCCGAGTTCTATCAGATTGCCGCCGTCGATGACCGCTATGCGATCGGATAGCGACAATGCCTCGTCCTGATCATGGGTGACGTAGATCGAGGTCGTGCCTACGCGCTTCTGGAGATGGCGCATCTCGCGGCGCATCTGCTCGCGCAGCTTCGCGTCTAGATTCGACAAAGGCTCGTCCAGCAGCAGGATGGCCGCTTCCTTGACGAAGGCACGCGCCACGGCCACTCGCTGCTGCTGGCCGCCCGAAAGCTGGGTGGCCGAGCGGTCCGCATAGTCCGCCAACCCGACCAGGGACAGCACGTCATCGACTTTCGACCGAACCTGCCGCGACGGCATCCCGGCCGCCTGGAGCGGAAAGGCCACATTGCCGAACACGCTCATATGCGGCCATATCGCGTAGGATTGAAACACCATCGAGATGTCCCGCTTCTGGGTCGGGACGTTCAGCGCCCTATCGTGGGAGAAGACCGGCTCGCCATTTATCGAGATCGCGCCCCCTGTGGGCGTTTCCAGCCCCGCCACGCTGCGCAAGGTGGTCGTCTTCCCGCATCCGCTGGGGCCAAGCAGGGTAAAGAATTCGCCCGGCCGGACCGAAAGCGAAATATCGTCAACCGCCAGATGGGAGACATGCTCGGAGCGGTATTCCATTCTGAGATTGTTGATTTCGAGCATGTCGCCCTTCCTCACCCTTTGGCGCCGCCGACGCGACTCCGGCTGACCAGGAACTGCCACAACGAGACCACGACGAGCATCGCCACGACGAGCCAGACGCCAACCGCCGCCGCCCGATTCGGCTGGCCGCCCGACCAGTAGTTGTAAAGGAGCACCGGCACTGTCCGATTGTTGTTGCCCTGTAGAAGCAGCGCGGAGGAGAGTTCGCGCATGCAGTGCGCGAGCACCCAGATCCACACGGCCAGGATCGCCGGGAGCGTGAGCGGAACGATCACCCGCCACATCGAACGCAGCCAACCGGCTCCGCTGGTGCGCGCCGCGTCCTCCAGATCGGGGTGTAGCTGGGTCATCACGCCATGCGTGGCGCGACTGCCGAACGATATGTAGGTGGTCAGATAGGCGATCACGATAATCCAGACCGAGCCGTAGATGCCGGTCCAGGAGAAGACGAGATAGACATAGATCAGGGCAACGCCGATCATCACGCCCGGTATGGCGATCGGCATGAAGGAAAGAATATCGATGAACTTCTTGCCGGCCGCCTTGCTGCGCACCACGGTCCAGGAAATCAGAACCGAGAGCAAGGCAACCAGCGTCGAAGCCACTACCGCGATGATGACAGAATTCTGCGCTGCCTGAACGGCGCGGCGATTGCTGAAGAAGGCCTCATGATTGGCCAGCGTCACATTCTGCAGCATCTCCCAGGAGGGCGAAGCATAGAATGGCATCAGGCTCGCCCATGTCAGGATTCCAATCGGCGCGACGGTGGCCAGCATGAAATACACCACCACGATGCCGAAGGCAGGCCAGCGCCACCCCTTGAGCTGAAACGGGCGGGGGCGGAAGTTCTTTCCCGTCACGGTCACGAAACGGCCGGCCTGTCGCGTGGCGCGCTGATAGGTCCATGCGAGCAGGAATAGAATGGCCAGAAAGAAGACGGCGATCGCGCTGATCAAGCCGTATTGCGACATGCCGCCGGCAGCGTCGTGTGCCAAATAGACGATGTGGCTGGCGAGGACGAATATACCGACCGGCATGCCGATGATGCCGGGTATGTCGAAGACCACGAAGCCGACAATCATAAGAAACGCGCCCGCGGCCAGGATCGCCGGCAGCAGCAGTGGCAACACTATGCGGCGCAGCATGAGCCAGAAGCCGGCGCCAGAGGTCACCGCCGCCTCCTCCAGATTGGGATCCATGTTGCGGAACGCGGGAGATAATATCAGGAATGTGGAGGGCACCAGCGACAGCGCTTCCACGAAAATCATTCCCGAGAGCGAAAAGATATCGAATGGTGCGCCTTCAAGGCCCAACGTGCCGACCAGGACGTCGTTGATGAACCCCGTCCGTGGGCTCAGAAGCATGATCCAGCCGATGGCAAGCAGCAGCGGCGGCGTGGCCATCGGCAGGATCACCATGACCCGCACGAGGCCCTTGGCGGGCAGATCGGTGCGTTCCACCAGCCAGGCCATCAACACCCCGATCGACAGCGCGAGGAGCGAAGCACCGACCGCGAAGCGGAAGGTGGTCCACACAAGCTCGTAGAACTTCGGATCGGAATAGGTCCGCGCGTAGTTGGACAGGGTCCAGCCCTGGTCCAGCGGCAGGCCCGTGGGCTTCACACTCGAGACCAACAGGACGATGAGGGGCACCGCCACCAGATAGAAGAGAATCCCGCCGAGCAGGACCGTAGGCGCCCAACGCGCCGCGAAGCCGCTGCCAGCCGTCGCCTTCATCGCGCTCCCCCTGATGGACCGGGTGTGAATGTCACAAGCTTGCCGGCCGTGGCATACTGTTGGCCACGGCCGGTCGCGTCTCAGCGCGCCTCGCCGACTTCGGCAAGCATCTCGTTAAAACGCTCGTTGATCTGGCCGAGCTTTTCCGAATCTTCCGGCGCCCACTCGACAATCTCCTTGCCCTGGAGCAGCTCATAGGTCTGTGTGCCCTCAAGCAGAGGATTGCCCCGCGAGGTCGCGTTCTCGTAGGCGATCGCGCCTTCCGGCGAGGCAAGCCATGCGACGAGCAGCTTGGCGCCCGCCAGGTTTGCGGGATCCTTGCTGATTGCCGTGTAGATCGTGTGCATTGGCGTCGGGTCGAGCGCGACAGCCTTCAGGGGCGCGCCGGCCTGAATTGGCGGTTGCGCGGTGTGATAGAAGCCGATGGCGACATCCACCTCTCCGGCGCCCACCTGTTGGGCAAGCGGAAAGGTGGAGGCAAAGAGGAACGGCTTCAGCGCGATGAACTCCTTGAGCTTGGCTTCGGCCTCGTCCTCACCCCATGCGCTGGCAAGCTGCGCGAAGGACGCCGCCCGCACCCAGTGCCCGATGCGGCCCGCCCATTTGGAGTCGAGTGTCTCCTCCCAGGTTTTTGGTGCCTCCTCGTCGGAAACCTTCGTGGTGTTCCACAGAACCACATAAACCGACGCCGCGGTCGCGACGGCGAAGTCATTCGGAGTGAGCGCCTCGGGAATGCCCAGTTCGCTCCAGTCCAGCCGCTCCAGATAGTCACGACCGGCGAGTTGCCAGATGTGGTCGGCGCCGCCGGTCAGCACGTCGCCAGTGCGGCCAGCGCCCTGCATTTCCTGCACGGCGCGCGAGGCGAGCGAATTGCCGCCGACGAGGCGAACATAGTTGAGTTCCACGTCCGGGTAGCGTTCATTGAAAGCCTCGATGACCTGGTCAATCTGCTCCTCGGGGGAACTCTCATACCAGGTTACCGGTCCGCCTTCCGCCGCTTCGGCGACCAGTGCATCCAGATCCTGAGCGTGGCCCGCCGTGGTGGCGACACCCGCACAAGCTATCGCCGATGCGAGCAAAACTCTTCTCGTAAAGCTGAACATGGGTCCTCCCGATCGGTTGTTGTGCCGAATAGCCTCCTCCCGAGGCAAGGCACAACTTGCATGCATAATTTGCTGTCGTCAACGGCAAGAGGCCGTCTGAGGCCGATTCCGCCCTTCCATGCATACATGATCGATTGTTGAGGTGGTGCTTACTCTCTGACCCATGGGGACCCGATAACGACCCAGAACCAAGACATGCGGACGGTTTACGGCCGGATCAGGGCCAAGTTCGCGCGCCTATGGCGATCCGCGGAGAGCGCCAACCTTTGAACTGGCGACGACGGACCGCCTTCATCCGAACCAGATCAAGCGGTGGGAACGGCAGGCCATCGACAAAGGGGCTCAGTCGTTCGACGGCAAGGCCTCTGATGTGCAGCAGGGCGAGAGGGTGACGAATCTGCATGCCAAGACTGCCCAGTTCGTCGTCGAGTGCGTTCTTTTGGCCAAGGCCTTCGATCGCTGAGCCCGGATTCTATTAGATCGCCATTGCCTCGGAATGGGTCGCCGCCTGCGTCGAGGAGGGTTTCGATGCTTCGAAGATCGCAGTCCTGGTGCGCTCGAAACGGGAACTGGAACGGGCGAGATCAACGACATCCTCGGATCTGGCCACGGATATGCACAGCGGTCTGACGCACGAGGCGAAGGGACGGGAATTCGGCGCTACCGCGCCAATGCATGCGACGCGGATGTCACCCGAGCCAAACTCTATTGCCGGCTGCCTCGGACGCGCACGAAAGGTTTGCAGATGAAGACGATGTTGTGGCTGGGTTGTCGGGCGCTACTCCTGGACCACCGGTAGCTTGAAGTCGATGCGGTTCAAGCCCTCGGCCATTGCCTGGATCATCGTGACGGCGGCATCGCCGATGTAGATGCCGCCGACCGACTGGTCCTTGTGCCCGGTGATCAGATCCGACACATCTCTATTGACCCCATAGCGCGCGAGGGCCGTCTTCAGCGTGTGCCGGAAGGAGTGGAACACCTTGCGCTTGTCGGTCACTCCGACCTTGGTGCGGTAGCTGCGCAGGAACCAGCGATTGACCTTGTCCTCCGGCTCCCAATCCGGGAACAGCCGCGTCTTGCCATGCTTTCGCATGCGTTCGACATGGTCGAGGAAGCCCAAGTCGATCAGGTGCTGGTGGATCGGCACGATCCGTTTCGACCGGACGTTCTTCGACGCAAGGGCGAGGTTGATCACGTCGATGCCTTGTTCCCGGTAGATGTCGACCAGCCGGATCCTGGCCAATTCGCTGGACGATCGGGCGCCGGTATAGAGCGCCAGCAGGAGCGCCCACTGCTCGGTCGCCCACTGGTCGCGCGGCGTGTCGAGATAGAGGCCGCTGCCGAACAGCTTGGCTAGATCGTCCTGGTCGAAGGGAACCCGCGTCGGTTCCTTGTAGCCCTTGCCCTCGTCGACACGAATTCCGGCAGCAGGATTGTCATCGACATGGCCATTGTTCATCGCCCAATGAAATATCGTCCGCACATGCGACAACCACTTCATGTTGATCGTGGCGGGGTCGAGCGTCGGATAGGGTGTCGCGCGCTTGGCGTTTGCCCTGATCGCCTGGGGCAAGGTCAGTCCTGGAAAGCGGATCGAGTAGCGGCTCGGGGTCTGGAGGAGCGCATCCTTGTAGGCCAGCATGTCCTTGCGGGTGATGGAGCGCGCCGGCACGCTGCCGCCCAGGTGCTCCTCCAGCATGCGGACGGCTGTTCTGTGCTCCTCCATCGTCCTTGCCGCCAGAGTGCGATTGCCGGCGGTGCGTTCGCGATGGAAGGCAGCTACGATCTCGGTGAGCGTCTTGCCGGTGCCGCGATCCTGGTGCGCTGGTGCCATCGGTTCCGGATCCGGTTCGTTCAAGAGCGACGATTTCGGTTCCGGCGTGGTCAACGTGCCTTTGTCGCGCGCTTCTATGGCCGCCAGGATATCCATTTCCACATGCGCCAGAACCTTGAGCAGCTCTTCCTTGGGAAGATCCGGCAGCACGCCCTTCTTCTCGCAGAAATCGATGAACGAGCTGAGCCATTCTTCTGCCGTCTGGCCCGTCATCTGCCCCGATGCGACCATCCGGGTGTAGGTGGCCATGACGGCAAGCGTTTCCCGATTCAGTCCGACGACCGTCTCCTGTCCCAGCTCAAGCCGACCTCGATCGTCTTCTTCCAGTTCCGAGCGGAAATACTCCTTGGCCACGCTGCCAAGCGTGGGCCTTGAAGCCTCCAGACGCTCTTTCGCATCCTCGAGCGTGGCCAGGAAGCCGGCGATGACGCCATGCGCCCGCCGCTCGGCCTCGCGCTTGTCGGCGCCGAGAGGCTCGACCAATTCGCGTTTTCCGACGATGGCGCGAAGTTCGGGCGGAACGGTCACGCGGACGGCATACCGGCCACGGGCGAAGCTGACGTATTTCATGGCCGGGCCGACCCGTCTTTTGTAGCAGACTTTGTAGCAAGTCTTGTAGCAGAATGCCTTGCTGAGCAAGGGTTTTCGTGCGGTATCAGCTACTTGGGGAGGTGCTGGCGGAGAGGGGGGGATTCGAACCCCCGATACCCTTGCGAGTATGCCGCATTTCGAGTGCGGTGCATTCAACCACTCTGCCACCTCTCCGCGGGGCGTGGTCGGCCGCTGCCGGCGCGGGCGCACACATAGCCATTCGACCACGCCGAAACAAGCATAAACTCCACCGATCCAGGCCGGTCGTCAGACAAGAAGGCAGTCCGCCGGGCGGGATGGACCTTGCTTCGCTGCACTGGAGGCACCATGTTGGGAGCCGTCTTCAACAAGTGAAAGGAGGTGATCCGATGTCGAGTGTTGTCGTTTCCCATAATGCAGGCTCCGCGGATCGCCCTAGCGGGGAGCAGCCTTCGCGCTAGGCGCCTGACGCGCGGCCGCGGCGCCAGTCGCCGCCAGGAGCCGCGTATGGGACGAGACACGGGGCCGCAGGCTTTGCCTGCGGCCCTTTTTGTTGCCTGAGACAAGCGCTCGAGACTGTGTGCAAACAAAGGGCTACTCGTCCAGCTTACCGTCCCGGTTTGGGTGAGGCGACGTTTAGTCGTCCAAACACCAGCGTTCGCGCCTGTTTTTCCCATAGGGTCGGACGAGGCGGGCCTCCAGGAGATGCCGGGCGGGGTCGCCGCCGTCGGCAAGGCGGATATCGGCAAGTACCCGGCCGTAATATTTGCCGCCACCGATCGCACGAAGTTCGACGGGGCCGCCTGCAACGAGGGCGGCGAGTGCCGAGCGTGCCCGGTGTGCGGCCTGCCGTTCGGCTTCGCAGCGGGCACGACGCTCGGGCGCGTCAATCCCGCGAAGCCGCACGAGCACGCGCACGGTCTGGCCCGGCCAGATCCTGGCCGAAACGCGCAGCGTGTCGCCGTCGACGACCTCGATGACATCGGCGAGTACTGGTCCGTCCAGCCTTTCGGCCTGCACCGGTGCGGTCGCGACGGCGGCGAGCGCGCTGATTGCCATCATGAGGCAAGGGTTCAAAGCACGACTATGCATCGCATAGGACTATATTCCTTTAGCGTGTTGCCATGCAAGCGTCGTCATTCTCGCGCGACGGAAGATGCCGGCAAGCGTGGCCAGGGAACACAAGGAAAGGCGTGGAAATTGCGCCGCTCGGGTCAGAAGTCGCTCGCGATGCCCTTGGTCTCCCAATCGCCGTAGCGAGCGGGGTCGGGGCCTTTGCGCCCGCCAACTTCCTTTGGCCTGATAGCAGCGCGCCTCTCGTAGTCCTGCCGTCTGGCTTCGGCCTCGGCCAGAGCGCGCCGCGCGGCGTCGCTCAGGGGCCGGGACGCGGTCTGTGCCGGCTTCCGGGCATCGGTATCATCGGCCATTGAAGACTTTCTTCGCTGTTCCCATCATAATAGGCGTCACAGGAGACCGCGACAATGAATCTCGTGCGCACGGCGATGCTGCTGGCCTTCATGACGGCTCTGTTCATGGGTGTCGGCTATCTCGTCGGTGGTACCGGGGGCATGATGATCGCCTTCGTCATCGCGGCGGCGATGAACCTGTTCTCCTACTGGAACGCAGACAAGATGGTGCTGAGGATGCACCACGCGGTCGAGGTCGACGAGCGCTCCGCGCCGGAATTCTACGGCATGGTGCGTGATCTGGCAGGGAACGCCGGCCTGCCGATGCCCAAGGTCTATATAATCCGCAACGACCAGCCGAACGCATTCGCCACCGGGCGCAACCCGCAGAACGCGGCCGTGGCAGCCACGACCGGCCTGCTCGACCGGCTGTCGCCGGAGGAGGTCGCGGGCGTGATGGCGCACGAACTGGCTCATATCCAGAACCGCGATACACTTACCATGACCATTACCGCGACGCTCGCCGGCGCGATCTCGATGCTGGGCAATTTCGCCTTCTTCTTCGGCGGCGGGCGAAACAACAATAACCCTCTTGGCCTGATCGGTGTGCTTGTCGCGATCATCGTCGCGCCGCTCGCGGCCATGCTGGTGCAGATGGCGATCAGCCGGACCCGCGAATATTCGGCCGATCGCCGGGGTGCCGAAATCTGCGGCAATCCGATCTGGCTGGCCTCCGCGCTTGGTAAGATCGCGCGCCAGGCCGGTCGCGTTGTCAACCAGGACGCCGAACGCAACCCGGCGACCGCCCACATGTTCATCATCAACCCTCTCAGCGGGCAGAGGATGGACGGTCTGTTCTCCACGCACCCCAACACGGAAAACAGGATCGCCGCGCTGGAGGCGATGGCGGCGGAGTCAGGGGCTGCCAGACATCAAGCCGATAGAGTGGATCGGGCATCGTCGGGACCGTGGGGGCGGGCAGGCGGTGCCAGGCGTCAAGGCCCCTGGTCTTGAGCAGGGCGCCTCGACCTCAGGCACGCGAACGGCAATCAAACGCTCCCGACCGTCCCGGCCTGGCGGCGCGCAGGACGGCGGCGCGGCTGCTGGCAGCGATCGTGGATTCCAAAGTCTCGCTCGACGGGCTGACCGATCCAGAGCATGGGCACGGCGAGTTCCTTCGGCTGGAGGTTCGTGACCGGGCGTTGGTGCGGGCCATCCTCGTGACGGCACTGCGCCGGCGGCGGACGATCGAGCGGGCGATAGCCGCAAGGCTCGATCGGCCCCTGCCGGCCAATGCGACGACCCTGTCTCACCTTCTTCATGTCGCCGCCGCGCAAATCCTTTTCCTGGACGTTCCGGATTCGGCGGCCGTCGACCTGGCTGTCGAACAGGCACGCGCCGACCCGCGCACCAGGCGTTTCGCATCCCTTGTCAACGCGGTGCTTCGCGGGGTGTCGCGGCACGCTGACCAGGCGCGTGCCGATCCCGGGGGCGACGCGCCGGACTGGTTCGTTTCCCGCCTGAAAGCGGCCTATGGCGATGAACGGGCGCGCCGCATTCTCGACCTGCATCGCGTCGAGGCGCCGGTCGATTTCACTGTCAAGGATGATGCGGAGGGTTGGGCCGCGCGGCTTGATGGCATCGTCCTGCCGACCGGATCGGTTCGTGTCGGGAAGCTGCCCGCACGCGTGCCGGACCTTCCTGGTTACGTCGAGGGACACTGGTGGGTGCAGGACGCGGCCGCCGCCCTTCCGGCTCGGCTGCTCGGAGAGGTGCGCGGCTTGCGCGTCGCGGACCTGTGCGCGGCGCCTGGCGGCAAGACCGCCCAGCTTGCCGCGGCCGGCGCGCAGGTCACTGCGATCGACGTTTCCGCCAGCCGGCTGAAGCGTCTGCGCACCAATCTCCTTCGACTTGCCGTGGAGGCGGATGTCGTCGAAGCGGACCTGTTTGCTTACCGTCCCACCGAGGCCTTCGACGCTGTTCTGCTGGACGCGCCCTGTTCCTCGACCGGGACCGTGCGTCGTCATCCCGACGTACCGTGGACGAAGGGGCTCGACGATATCGAGACGCTTGCCGCTCTACAGGAACGGATGCTTCGCCGTGCCGTCGAACTGGTAAAGCCGGGCGGAAGGATCGTCTTCTCGAACTGCTCCCTGGATCCGCGGGAGGGCGAGGCACTCGTCGAGAGAGTGCTTGCCACCGATTCCCGTTTTGCGCGCGATTCGGTTCGGGCCGGCGAGTTTGCCGGGATCGATCCATTCATCCTGGCTGACGGGACGCTGCGCACCACGCCAGCCGACCTCGACATGGGCAGGTCCGAAATCAGTGGTCTCGACGGCTTCTTCGCGGCACGGCTTCGCTGGGCCGGTTGAAATTTCCGTGCCGCTACAAAAGCCTCTATGGTTAACCGAAATTAAACGTCGCTCGCGTCTTCTGGATCAACCAGAATCGGCAGACGGGTATCAGGGGTGCGTGCTTTGGCGAGACCGAGGGCCGAGACCCCGCGTCTCCCGGCCCTCGTGGTCAGGGAATTGTGGCGTCGGCTCCGCAGACGGCTGCGGGCCGGTCCGATCTATCGCTGGCGCTATGCCGGGCGCACGCCTGAGCGCGTGCTGATCGCGCCGCCGGATCTGAGGCTTGCCGATCCCACCATCGCCGAGGACATCTATCACGGCCGGTTCTCCTTCGCCGGGAGGCTGGTGGAGACAGGGGGCGAATCGCCTTTTCATTTCGATGTCGCAAACCCGTCCTGGCTGGTTTCGCTGCACGGGTTCCGATGGCTGCGCCATATGCGGGCGGCCGGCACCGACCTCGCAGCATCAAATGCGCGCGCGCTGGTGGCCGATTGGATCGCCGAACATGGCGGCCGGATTGCCGCGCCGGCCTGGGATTCCGCCGTAACGGCTCGACGCGTCATCGCCTGGCTGCAGCATTCGCCGGTCGTGCTCAAAGGCGCGGATTTCGCGTTCTATCGGGCGTTTCTGAAATCGCTCGCGGTCCAGGTCCGCTATCTCAGGACAATGGCGCCGGAGATGCAGGATGGCGAAGAGCGGCTGCGCGCGCGTGTAGCCCTCGCGTTCGCGGCGCTGTCCTTGCCGACTTCACAGACCAGTCTGCGCAATGCGACCCGCAACCTGGCCGCGGAACTGGAGCGTCAGATCCTGCCCGATGGCGTCCATATCTCGCGCAATCCGCAGGCCGTGCTGGAACTGCTGGCCGACCTGCTGCCCTTGCGCCAAACCTATGCCAACCAGGCGGAAACTCCGCCGGACGTCCTGATCAACGCCATCGACCGCATGCTGCCCGCGCTGCGCTTCTTCCGGCACCAGGACGGCACGCTGGCGCGTTTCAACGGCATGGGCGCGACATTGCCGGACCGTATCGCCGCGATTCTGCGCCACGACGAGACCGGTGGAGCGCCACTGCTGCATGCATCTCATTCAGGATACGACCGATTGGCGATGGGCGACGTGACGGTGATCGCCGATACGGGACGGCCGCCGCCCATCGACGTTTCGCGAGAGGCGCATGCCGGCTGCCTGTCATTCGAGATGTCGTCGGGTCGGCACCACTACGTGGTCAATGCGGGCGTTGATGCGTTCGCTCCCGCGGATGTGAGGCCGCTGGCGCGGTCCACCGCCGCGCATTCGACCGCAACCATCAATGATGCCTCCTCCTGTCGCTTCAACCTGTCAGCCCGCTTCAACCGGTTGATCGGCACGCCGATGATCTCCGGTCCGCGTCACGTGCCCTCGCGCCGGACCGATGGCGAAGGCCGACAAGGGCTCATTGCCAGCCATGACGGCTATGTCGGCCGCTACGGGCTCTACCATGAGCGCGAGCTGACACTGACTGACGGGGGTGCGAGGCTCGAGGGGGTCGACCGCTTTTTCCGCGCCGGCGGCGCGCCTCCGAAGCCGAACGGGCGGGACAATATAGTGGTACGCTTCCACCTCCATCCAGATATGGGTCTCTACCGCGACGACACCGATCGGCTGGTGCTGACAGCTCGCCGCGCGGAGCGCTGGACTTTCGAATGTGACGGCGTCACGCCCGAGATCGAGGAATCAATATTCTTTGCCGGCCTGTCGGGACCACGCAAGTCACGGCAGATCGTGCTCGCCTTCCGGGCGTCGCAGCTTCCGGAGATCGCATGGCGTTTCTTCAGGAGCCGGCCAGCGGCTTGATTTCCCCCCTGCCTGTGCTACCCGGCACGCTTACAGCCCAGCAGCCGGATCGCCATGGCCATCGCCTCCAGGAACATTCCCCCGCCCGACCGCGTGAGGGTGCGTCGTGCATTGCTTTCGGTTTCCGACAAGACGGGACTGGTCGACTTCGCCCGTGAACTCGCCGCGCATGGCGTGGAACTTGTCTCGACGGGCGGCACCGCCAGAACGTTGTCGCAGGCGGGGCTGGCCGTTCGGGATGTGTCCGACTTGACCGGCTTTCCCGAGATCATGGACGGGCGCGTCAAAACGCTGCATCCGGGCGTGCATGGGGGCCTGCTGGCCATCCGCGACGATGGCGACCATGTCTCGGCAATGGAAACGCATGGCATCGTCGCGATCGATCTCGCGGTGATCAATCTCTATGCGTTCGAGGAGGTCAGCGCGGCGGGCAGTGACTATGCGACGACGGTCGAGAACATCGACATTGGCGGCCCGGCCATGGTTCGCGCCTCCGCCAAGAACCACGCCTATGTAACCACAGTGGTCGATCCGGCCGACTATGCCCGCATCCTGAAAGAGCTGTCGGCCAATGACGGCACGACCGGTCTGAACCTGCGCAAGGAACTCGCGGCGAAGGCCTTTGCCCGCACCGCCGTCTACGACGCTGCGATTTCAGCCTGGTTCGCCGGGACGCTGGGTATCGAGCAGCCCCAATGGCGGGCCTTCGGGGGGCGATTGGCCGGGGAGCTTCGTTACGGCGAAAATCCGCACCAGGTTGCGGGTTTCTACCGCACGGGTGAACCGCGACCTGGCGTCGCCACGGCGCGGCAGCTTCAGGGCAAGCAGCTATCCTATAACAACATCAACGACACGGACGCGGCCTATGAACTGGTAGCCGAGTTCGATCCCGCGAAATCGGCGGCGGTCGTCATCGTCAAGCATGCCAATCCCTGCGGCGTCGCCACGGGGGCCACCCTGGTGGAGGCCTATCGCAAAGCGCTGTCGTGCGATCCGGTCTCTGCCTTTGGCGGCATCGTTGCCTGCAACCGCGAGCTCGACGCGGAAGCGGCGCGGGCCATCGTGGAGGTCTTCACCGAAGTCGTGATTGCGCCGTCGGTCAGCGCGGCAGCGATCGAAATCTTCGCCGCGAAGAAAAATCTCCGCCTGCTGATTGCCGACGGGCTTCCAGATCCCAAAGCGCCAGGCCAGACGGTGCGGTCCGTAGCCGGTGGGCTTTTGGTCCAGTCGCGTGACGCCGGCGCCGTCGAGGCCACCAATCTGAAGGTGGTGACGAAGCGCGAACCATCGCAGGCGGAACTGGACGACCTCGTCTTTGCCTTCCGCGTCGCCAAACACGTGAAATCGAATGCGATCGTCTATGCACGAGATGGCGCGACTGTCGGCGTGGGGGCCGGGCAAATGAGCCGGGTGGACTCCTCGCGCATCGCGGCGCGCAAGGCTGAAGACGCCACTCTTGCGGCGGGATTGCCGGAATCGATGACGAAGGGCTCCGTGGTCGCCTCGGACGCGTTCTTTCCCTTCGCGGACGGGTTACTTTCCGCGGTCGAGGCCGGCGCGACCGCCGTCATCCAGCCGGGCGGTTCCATGCGCGACGACGAGGTGATCGCCGCTGCCGACGAGCACGGCATCGCAATGGTTTTCACCGGCATGCGTCATTTCCGGCACTGAGGCGAGGATCAGGGCGCGGCAGCTTCCGCCTGCCTGCTCTTCACAAAGGGTAGCAGCGCCAGTCCGACGAGGAACAGCAGAACGACCGGCGTTACGCCAAGCCGCTGCGCCTCCTGGCTCGAAAGGCCCAGCGCCTCCTGCGCGAAGAATCCGGTTGCGAAGGCGATCGAAAGGGGGCCGATGAAGGTGGTCGCCTTGCCCGACAGCGCGTAGAGGCCGAAGGCTTCTGTCACCTTGTCGGTCTTGACCTGATCGACCAGCAGCGTGCGCGAAGCCGCCTGGATCGACCCGCCTGCCGCGCCGATCAGACCTCCGGCCGCATAGAAAATGATGTCGGGCAGGCTGGTCTCGCCCGCCGTCTCGGCCATGGTTACGAACAAGACCTGGGTCTGGGTGGTGGAGATCACCAGGATGCAGCAAAAGGTGAGGATCAGGATCGACCAGGTGACGACAGTCTTGGGGCCATAGGCCTGATCGGCACGTCCGCCAAGCCATGCGCCGATCGCACCGGTTATGTTGGCCAGAATTCCGAATATGCCGATCTGGATGATCGACCAGCCAAGCACCCCCGCGGCATAGATGCCGCCGAACGCGTAAAGCGCGTTGAGCGCGTCGCGATAGAACATCGACGACAGCAGGAAGCCGAAGTAGCTGCGCTCCTTAGGCAGCCCCTTCAGGGTCGAACCAAGCTCGCGCAACCCCTTCGAGATGGCGCCCCGCGCGGCTGGTCGACGCGCCACGTCAGGCGTGAACAGAAACATCGGCAATGCGAAGAGCACGAACCACAGCGCGGTCAAAGGGCCGGCCGCGCGGTCGCCCTCGCGCATGAGCGGATCGAGGCCGAGGATCGGTTCGAGGCCCAGCAAGGTGCGGCCCGTCTCCGGCGAGGCCGACATGAAACCCAGCACCAGCACCAGCGAGACAAGCCCGCCCAGATAGCCAAGCCCCCAGGCGGAGCCCGAAAGCCGACCGAGTTCGGAGCGCGGTACCAGGGTCGGCATCATAGCGTTGTTGAAGACCGCCGCGAATTCCATGCCGAATACGGCGAGCGCGATCGCAACGAAGATCAGCCCCATGTTCTCCGCACCCGGTACGGCGAACCACAGCATCCAGCATGCGATGACACCGATCACCGAAAAGGCGAGCGCCCACGGTTTGCGGGGGCCGGCCGCGTCGGCAATCGCCCCAAGGACGGGGGAAGAAATCGCGATCAGCAAACCACCGATGCCGGTCGCCAGGCCCCACAACTCCTGTCCCCTGGCGGCGTCGGACGCAACAGCGGAGGCGAAATAGGGGGCAAAGACAAAGGTAATGATCAGCGTGTGGAAGGGCTGCTGGGCCCAATCGAACAGCATCCAGCTCCACACGCCGCGTCTGGACGCGTAAGCCGGCTCATCGGTCGCCGCGATCGACATGCTTCATCGCCCTCCATGCCGCGTCACATCGCGGTCAGATCCGTCATAAGCCCTGCCGCCACCGTCAGACGCGACACGGTTATGTCCGCGGCATCGGTGAGCGAGGACAATTTTTCGCGGGCATGGGCGATGCGCTCGCCGCCCGCCTCAAGCCATGCCGCCACAGGATCGGCGCTCTTGCCGTGGCCTGTCAGCGCCGAAACGGCCAGCGACCTCCGCGCCCGATCGATCATGTCGCCGGCGCGTGATAGCGCCAGCCCTTCATAGTAGTCGGTCGGCTGGATGGCGCGCGCCGCCACTTCCATCCGTCCAATGCGGAATGTCTCGGTGACGGCGAAGAACGCCTTTGCCGCCGACAACGGCTCGGTATCGCTCATAGCGCCGACCAGGCCGATGTCGGGAAGATGCTCGGTCAGCGGCAGGAGCGCGATACGTTCGGCCAACTTTTCCGAAGCGCCCGATTTGAAGGCGGCATGAGCTCTCTCTTCCAGCTGCTCGCGCAGGAACGAGGGTGCGAGCTTCGAAAGCCGCCCTTCCAGTGCCTTGCGGAGGCTGCGCAGACGTTCGACCTCCGGCGCGATACCGCCTCCCGCAGGCTCGTTCTTCAACAGCCAGCCCGAGACTGCCCGGATGTGATGGCGCACCGCCAGATAGAGGTCAATCTGCGCCATCCCGTCGATACGATTATCGAGGGCGTCTATCTCGTCGATCAGCGGATCGAGATCGTAGCCGTCTCGCGCGATGACGAAGGCCCTCGCGACCTCGGCCGGTGCGGCACCGGTCATATCCTGCATATCGGCGACGAAGGACGGGCCGCAGCGATTGATCATGTCGTTGCCGAGTTCGGTGGCGATGATCTCGCGCCGCAGCCGATGGCTTCCAATCTGCGCGGTATATTTCTTCGCCATCCGATCCGGGAAGTAGCCAAGCAACACGGCTTCAAGGTGCGGGTCGTCCGGCACGTTCGACGCGACCACATCGTCGAACATGACAATCTTTGCGTAGGCCAGGAGCACACCGAGTTCAGCTCTGGTCAGCGGTTCGCCGCGCGCCCGGCGCTCGGCCAGCTGACGTTCGGAAGGCAGATATTCCACCGCGCGGTTGAGCGCATCGCGACGCTCCAGCGCCGTCATCAGACGTGCGTGGGAATCGGTCGCCGACAGGCCAAGCCGTTTGTCGAGAGAGATCGCCAAGGTCTGGTCGTAATTGTTGGCAAGCACGAGCCGCGCCACATCCTCCGTCATGTCGGCCAGAAGGCGGTTGCGCTGCGGCCGCGAAAGCCCCTCCCGCATGGCCGCCGTCAGCGCAATCTTGATGTTGACCTCGACATCCGAGGAGTTGACGCCAGCGGAATTGTCGATGGCATCGGAGTTGCAGCGGCCGCCGGCAAGGCCGTATTCGATGCGGCCGCGCTGGGTGATGCCGAGATTGGCGCCTTCGCCGATGACCTTGGCGCCGACCTCGCCGGCCGTGACGCGAATCGCGTCGTTTGCTCGGTCGCCGACCTCGGCGTCGCTTTCCAACGAAGCGCGTACATAGGTGCCGATCCCGCCGAACCAAAGCAGGTCCGCTGGCGCCTTGAGAATCGCATTCATGATCTCGATCGGGGAGGCGACGGTCTTGCCCAGGCCGATGGCGTCGGCTGCCTCCTGCGACAGCTTGATCGACTTCTGGGAGCGGGGGAACACGCCGCCGCCGGGTGACAGCTTTGACTGGTCGTAATCCTGCCAGCTCGAGCGCGGCAGATCGAACATGCGCTTGCGCTCAGCGAAGGAGACCGCTTCGTCCGGCGCCGGGTCGATGAAGATGTCGCGATGGTCGAAGGCGGCGACGAGCCTGATCTTCTCCGACAGCAGCATGCCGTTGCCGAATACGTCTCCGGACATGTCGCCGACGCCGACCACGGTGAATGGTTCGGTCTGGATATCGCGGTTCATCTCGCGGAAGTGCCGCTTGACCGCTTCCCAGGCACCACGCGCGGTGATGCCCATCTTCTTGTGATCGTAGCCGGCCGAACCGCCCGACGCGAAAGCGTCGTCCAGCCAGAAATCGTGCGCCTGACTGATCGCATTCGCCGTGTCGGAGAAGGTGGCCGTACCCTTGTCCGCCGCGACCACGAAATAGGGATCGTCGCCCTCGTGACGTACGAGATTGGGCGGCGGAGCGACCGTGTCGCCCTCGAGATTGTCCGTGATCGACAGCAGGCTGGAGATGAAATTGATATAGGCCGCCTTGCCGGCATTAAAGATCTCGTCGCGCGAGCCTCCCTCTGGCAGGCGGCGCGGATAGAAGCCGCCCTTCGCGCCGACCGGAACGATGACCGCATTCTTCACCTGCTGCGCCTTGACCAGACCAAGCACCTCGGTGCGGTAATCCTGGGCGCGGTCCGACCAGCGCAGGCCGCCGCGGGCAACTGGCCCGAACCGCAGATGCACCCCCTCGACCTCGGCACCGTAGACGAAAATCTCGCGCCACGGGCGCGGCTCGGGCAGGCCGTCGATGCGAGCCGGATCGAACTTGATCGCGAGCGAACATGATCTGTCTGCTTCCGACGGGCGGAAATAGTTGGTGCGCACCGCCGCCTCGATAAGATTGAGGATGCGGCGCAGCACCATATCCTCCTCGAGATTGGGCACGGCGTCCATCGCCTCGGCAATCGAATGGCGAATCGCCTCAACCTTCTTGTCGCGCGCGCCTCCGATCTCCGGATCGAATCGTGCCACGAACAAGTCGTGCAGGGCACGTGCGATCGCGGGGTACCGGTTCAGCACCGCAGCGATGAAATCCTGATTCTGCGGTATTCCGGCCTGCTGCAAATAGCGGCCGAAGGCGCGCAGGATCGCGATCTGGCGGTCGCGCAACTCTGCCGTCTGGACAAGCGCGTTGTAGCCGTCATTGTCGCTGTCGCCGCGCCACACCGACATGAACAACTCGTCGAGCCGATCGCGGCCCATTTCGGCGTCAATCGGACGACCGGCGCGGCTGGCGATCTCCATATCGTGAACGAAGACGAGACCGCTGCCTCCATCGGCGACCTCGAACGTTCGTTCCGAGATCACATGGAAGCCCATGTTTTCCAGCATCGGCACACGCTTCGAAAGCGACACCGGCGCGCCATGATGATAGATCATCAGCGTCGCCTGATCGTCGGCGTGGTCGTGGCGACGACGGAAATCCATGGCGATCGGGTTCTCGGTGGACACGGCGGCGATGCGCCGGGCGTCGACAAGCGCCTCTTCCGGCGAGAAGCTCGTCTGGTAGGTTTCAGGGAAGCGTGCCGCGATCTCGACGAGGTCCTTGCCCGCATCGACCCGTTCGGCGGCTTCGGCCAGTGCGTCTTCCCAGGTGCGCACGATGGCGCGCACCGCCGCTTCGATATCAGCAGCGTCGACCTTCGGGGTTTTGCCGCCGCTGCGGCCGATGATGAAATGGACCCGCGCCAGCGAACCTTCGGGAAAGGCCGGATAGTAGGCGGAAAGCCGCCCGTCAAAGGCAGTCTTCAGCCAGTCGCCGACGCGTATCCTCACTTGGGAGTTGTACCGGTCGCGCGGCACGAAGACGATCACGGAGACGAACCGGTCAAACTGGTCGACGCGCACCAGAGCCCTCACCCGCGGGCGCTCCTCCAGTGCCATGACCGTCTCGGCATGCTTGCGCAGGAGTGGCACCGGTATCTGGAACAGTTCATCGCGCGGGTAGGATTCCAGCACGTTGATCAACGCCTTGCCCGAATGGTCGGATGGAGAATAGCCCGATTTCTCGATGACGGCCCGGGCCTTGGAGCGCAGGAAGGGAATGCGCAGAACGGATTTTGTATAGGCCGTGGAGGTGAACAGGCCGACGATGCGCAATTCGCCGTCAAGCTTGCCCCTGGCGTCGAAGGTCTTGACGCCCAGATAATCGAGATAGACCCGACGATGGACCAGCGACTTCACATTCGCCTTGGCAACCAGCAGCGGCTCCGGCCCGGTCAGGAACGCCCTGACCTGCGGTGTGGTGGTAACCGCCTGGTTGCCTGATCTGAGGATGCGCATGTCGGGATCGGCCAGGATACCAAGTCCCTTCTTCCTGGCGCGTTCCAACTTGCCGGTCCGAGAATCGCCTGAATAGTGGTATTCGCGCATGCCGATGAAGGTGAAATTGTCGTCGCGCAGCCATTCCAGGAAGGCGATCGTCTCGTCGATCAGCGATTGCTTCACAGGGACGGGCGAGTAGCGGTAGGCAGAAATCGTTTCGTCGAGGCGGGCCAGCATCGGCTTCCAGTCGGCCACTGTCGTACGCACCTGCGCCAGGATCGCTTCCAGGCGTTTTTTCAGCGCCTCGGCCCGATCGGCCGTCATCATCGGCGCATGGACCTGGATCAGGCTGATCCGGTCCGCCTGCGACGCGCCCTTTGACGGCCCGCCATCTCCATATATTTCCGCCACGCCACCGCCGGCGTGACGGACATAGATAACCGGATGAAGAACCAGCGCCGGTTCGGACAGCGTCTCATTGATTTCGCCCATCACCGAGTCGAACAGGAAGGGCATGTTGTCATTCACCAGCGTGATGACGGCCAGGCCGCGGTCGTCGCGGCGCACATCACCCGACAGGTCTATTTCGATCAGGCTGCCGCCCGGCTTGTGCTTCTTGACAAGCGCCAGGGCCATCGCGGTCGCCCTGTCGATCATGGCGCTATCGTAGGCTTCGATGTCCTCATGCGGTGCATGAGCGATCAGTACCGCCCGCAGCGTAGAGATCTCGCCTTGGCTCAAGGATGCTTCGGCCTTTTGGATAGGCTTTTTCCCCTTGCCGGCCCTCGAAACCATGATTTCGCTCCTCCCGCCGTATGATTTGCACGATGTCTAGCAGCTTTGGCGCGGATTTGGCGATGCTTGTGGCGATATTTGCCGCCACACTGTCGCCGCTCCATGACGGTCGTACGACGACCATCCCGCCGCGATGCGTCAGGAGACGCGCGGAGCGCTCTTTCGCATCCGGACGGAATCGGGTGGAAAGGGTGTGCGGACTTCCCTGAAGGAGTGGAAATGACCGAGACGATCTCGCCAGCACTTGCCCGTCGCATTGCGATCGCGGCGCAGGGATTGGCTGATCGGCGCCCTTCCGGCCCGATCGGCCCGCGGCATCTGGCGAGGACCCTTGCGAGAACCGGGCTGTTCCAGATCGATTCGGTCAATGTGGTGGCGCGCGCGCATACCATGCCGCTTTTCTCGCGCCTCGGGCCCTATCCGGTAACCCTGCTGGAGAACGCGATGGCGGGCCGGCGGCGCAGTCTCGCCGAATACTGGGCGCATGAGGCCTCTCTGCTGCCGCTTGAGACGTGGCCGCTGATGCGCTGGCGCATGGACAAGGCCCGACGCGGCGAAGGCGTCTACAAGCGACTGGCCCAGTTCGCGGAAGAGAAGCCGGATGCCGTGGCCGAGGTCATGCGCCGCGTGGAGCGCGACGGTCCCATGTCCGCCTCGGATTTCGATAAGGGCAAGGGCGAGGGAAGCTGGTGGGGCTGGAGCGAAACCAAGCACGCGCTCGAATTTCTGTTCTGGGCGGGTGAACTGACGACGGCGTACCGTCGCCAGACCTTCGAGCGCGTCTATGACCTGCCCGAACGGGTGCTGCCGGCAGACATTGTCAACAGGCACGTCGAGGGCAGGGAGGCGCGTCGCGAACTGATGCGGATCGCGGCCCGCTCGCTCGGCGTCGCCACACTGTTCGATCTTCGCGACTATTTCCGTCTTTCCCCTGAAGAGGCCAGCGCGGCCCTAGACGAACTGGTCGAAGCCGGTGAATTGCTGCCGGTGTCGGTGAAGGGTTGGCGGCATCAGGCATGGCTTGACCCGTCGGCGCGAACGCCGCGAAAGGTTTCCGCACGCGCCCTCCTCGCACCTTTCGATCCGCTCGTATGGGAGCGCGACCGCACGGAGCGCCTGTTCGACTTCTTTTACCGGATCGAGATCTATGTGCCGGCGCATCGCCGCATGCACGGCTATTACGTGTTTCCATTTCTGCTGGACGACAGGCTGGTGGCGCGTGTTGACTTGAAGGCAGATCGCAAGCGGCGCGCGCTGCTGGTCCAGGCAGCCTATGCCGAGCCGCATGCACCGGATCACACGGCCAAGGAACTCATGGCCGAGCTTTGCGAGATGGCGCGCTGGCTCGGGCTGGAACGCATCGAGGTGGCGAACCGGGGCGACCTTGCCGGTTGCCTCTCGGCGATCGCGATGCGTATCTGACATAAAGAGGAGAACTCAGGCGGCCAATCTCGCCTGGCCCCAGGCCTCGGCCAAAAGCTCGAATGAACGGACCCGTTCGGCGTGGTCGAATATCTGCGCCGTTACCATCAACTCATCCGCGCCCGTCGTCTCCACGAACTGGGCCAGCTTCTTTTCCACAGCATCAGGTGTTCCGACAGCCGCATGGACAAGCGCTTGGTCGAGCATGTCGCGCGCGGCCGGTTCGAGCATCTCTCCATAGCCCTCGACCGGAGCCGGCAGCTTGCCCGGCCGGCCCGAACGCAAATTGACGAAGGCCTGCTGCAGCGAGGTGAACAGCAGTTCCGCCTTCTCGTTGGTATCGGCCACAAAGACGTTGACGCCCAGCATCACATAGGGTTTGTCCAACCTCTCGGACGGCTGGAAGCGTTCCCGATAGATCGTTAGCGCATGGTTCAGATCGCCGGGCGCGAAATGGGATGCGAACGCGTAGGGCAGACCCAGCATGGCAGCGAGCTGCGCGCCGAACGTCGAGGATCCCAGTATCCACACCGGCACGTCGGCGCCGGCGCCCGGAACTGCCCGCACCCGCTGGCCGGGCTGTTCCGGCTTGAGGAATTCAAGCAGTTCGACCACGTCATTGGGAAAGCGGTTGGGATCCGAATCGAGGCTGCGCCTGAGCGCACGCGCCGTCGCCATATCCGTGCCGGGCGCGCGTCCGAGCCCGAGGTCGATGCGGCCGGGATGGAGCGCTGCCAACGTGCCGAACTGTTCGGCGATGGTGAGCGGGGCGTGATTGGGCAGCATCACGCCACCGGCACCCACCCTAATCTTTTTGGTACCTGCCGCGACATGGCCGATGACGACGGCGGTCGCGGCACTGGCGATGCCGGGCATGTTGTGATGCTCGGCCAGCCAGTAGCGATTGTAGCCGAGCCGTTCGGCATGACGCGCCAGGTCGAGCGTGTTGGCGAGCGACTGCGCCGCGTCGGAACCTTCCGGCACGGGCGAGAGATCAAGTACGGAAAGGAGAGCCATGACGGCCATATAGGCGCGGCGGCATGGCCGCGCCAGAGTGTCAGCGGTTGCGGACCTTGACCTTCCAGCCGGCCATACGTTCGGCATCCTCGGCAAGCATGCGAGCGATCACGTCGGCCTGCGAGTTCTTGCGCTTGGCTTCCAGCGCCAGCCGCTGTTCCTCCGCCTTCTGCTTGGCAAGCCTCTCGGCTTCCTCGGCGGCCTTGCGTTCCGCTTCCTCCCGGGCGAGACGGGCGGCCTCCTCGGCGGCCTTCTTCTCGGCCCTGATCCGCGCCTCTTCCTCCAGTTTCGCCTTGCGGGCGGCTTCCTTCTCCGCCTCGCGCTTCTCGCGCGCCTCTACGATGCGCCTACGCTCTTCGCGACGTGCGGCCACTTCCGGATCGTTCGGATCGGTGCCGGCCTTGAACCTCTCCAGCAATGCCTTCTTCGCTTCCATGGCCGTCTGACGGCGTTCGGCGAAGCCCTTTTCATGCGACTTCTTCAATGCATAACCTGTGATTTCATTGGAACGCGGCTTACATGCAACCGCACTGCGTCCGGATCAAGGCCTGTCACCCCTTCGGAGAAGGAAATTTCTGCTATTTTGGCGAATGATGTGCTCGAACGGGAGGACATCCGGCTTGGCTCGCGGCCGGACAGTCTCAACGGGATCACGAAACCTGGACCAGGCACGGGAGGCCGTAGGCAGCGATGAACGACCCGAAGCAGCATCGGCCGTCGCCCGAGGAGGAATCGCGACGCATCCTAGGCCAGGTCAACGATCCGGCAGCGCAAGGCTTCCTGATGAAGGGTGCCGATCGCGTTCTGGATCATGTCTCGGCCGGCGACAAGGATCAGTCCGATCCGATCGAGGTCTGGGGAACGCGTATCGGGCGCACGGTCGGAGTCGCCGCCCTTTTCCTGATCGCGTTGTGGCTGCTTGCCGGCATGCTCGACACCTGAGATGAGAAAAGGCGATCGCCGCAAGGCAGTCATCGTCGTCTCGAGTCACGTGATCCGCGGCTCGGTGGGCAACCGTGCGGCGGTGTTCGCACTGGAAAGCCTCGGCTTTCCTGTCTGGGCGGTTCCCACGATCGTGCTGCCCTGGCATCCCGGGCACGGGCCCTCGACCCGCATGGTTCCGCCGGCAAACGAATTCCTGGCGATGATGCGAGACCTTGCCGACTCGTCATGGCTGGGCGAGGTTGGGGCCGTGCTGTCCGGCTATCTTGGCCAGGCGGACCAGGCCGGGGCAGTGGCGATGCTCGTCAAGGCCGTCAAGGCGCGGAATCCCGACGCCCTCTATGCTTGCGATCCGGTCATCGGCGACACTGGCGGTCTCTATGTCGCGGAAGCGACCGCCGCCGCGATCCGCGATCATCTCTTGCCGCTGGCGGACATCGCCACGCCCAACCGTGCGGAACTGTCCTGGCTTACAGGTCTGGCCGCCGACGATCTGACCGCCGCGACCAAAGCCGCTCGTGCCGTGGGGCCGGCAACGATGCTGGTGACGTCGGCGCCGGTCGAAAGTCCCGGCAGAACGGGTAGCCTGCTGGTTTCAGCAAACGCCGCGGTGCTCGCCGAACATCGGTCGGTCGATCGCCCACCCAATGGCCTTGGAGATCTCACGGGCGCGCTGCTTCTCGCACGCCTTCTATCCGGTCATTCCACCCGTGATGCGCTGCGCCTTGCCACTGCATCGGTCTACGAGATCCTCGAACGCGCCATGTCGCGCGGTGCCGACGAACTGATGCTGGAGACTGACGCGACAAGCCTTGCGACCCCAGGCGCGGAGGTGATCCTGCGCGAGCACCCGGTTGTCGAGCTGGATCACCATTTGCCATCCCGACCGCGCAGGGCAATCGCCGGGGTGGATGGCTGCAAGGCGGGCTGGGTCGCGGCTCTGCTTCTGCCGGACGGCCCCCTGCGGATAGAAACATTCGCCACGATGGCCGAGCTGGTCGATGCGCTTCCGCCGGACGCGACCATTGCGGTGGACATGCCGATCGGTCTGCCCGAAACCGTCGGTCACGGCGGACGGGGACCGGAGGCACTGGTCCGGCGCCATCTGGGCGAGCGCCAGTCGAGCGTTTTCTCAATCCCGTCGCGGTCGGCCGTCTATGCCGAATGCGCGCCGTTCACGACGCTCGATGCCTGGTACGAAGCCCACCGCCGCGCCAAGGTGGTCGCCCGGAACACCTCGCACCCACCCCGCTCGATCTCCATCCAGGCTTTCGGCATTTTCTCCAAGATACGGGAGATCGACGGCCTGTTGCGGGAACGGACCGGCCTTGCGGAACGCCTCATCGAATCCCATCCCGAAGCCGCGTTCTGGCGGCTTGCGGGCCGGGCGATGCGGTTGCCAAAAAAAATCGGGGGACGCGTCAATCCGGCGGGGATGGAAGAACGGAAGGCGCTGCTTGCCTCGCTCGGCATCGCTCGCGCGATGCTGGACGCCAAGCCACCACGCGGAGCCGGCGAGGACGACGTGCTCGACGCATGCGCCATGCTGATGGTGGCGGCGCGGCATGCCCGCGGCAAGGCCGAGCCGTTCCCCGACCCGCCCGCGCGAGACGCGTTCGGGCTGCCCGTCGCGATCTGGACCTGATGTGCATTTATGCGGATTGCGGCCAGCCGGCGGCTTGGCTAATCAATCCGACATGAGCCATCTTCCAGAACGTCTCCTCGAAGGCTATCGCAACTTCATGTCCGGTCGCTACGCTCACGAGAGCGAGCGCTATCGGGCGCTGGCGCGCGAGGGTCAGACGCCTGAGACGCTGGTGATTGCCTGCTGCGACAGCCGCGCCGCGCCCGAAACCATCTTCGATGCGGCGGCCGGAGAGCTGTTCGTCATCCGCAACGTCGCCAATCTCGTGCCGCCCTATGCCCCTGACGGCGAATATCACTCGACGTCGGCCGCGCTGGAATTCGCCGTGCAGAGCCTGAAGGTGAAGAATATCGTCGTGATGGGTCACGGCCGTTGCGGTGGCATCCGCGCCGCGCTCGATCCTGCCGCCGAACCTCTGTCGCCGGGCGACTTCATCGGCAAATGGATGAGCCTCGTGAGGCCGGCCGCTCAGATCGTTTCCGGCAACTCACACATGACCGCGTCGGAAAGGCAGACGGCGCTCGAGCGAATCTCGATCCGCTACTCCATCGAAAATCTCCGCAGCTTCCCCTGCGTGTCGATCCTGGAGCGGAAGGAGCGCCTCACGCTTTATGGCGCATGGTTCGATATCTCGTCCGGCGAGTTATGGGCGATGAACCGCGAGACCGGCGATTTCGAGCGTCCCGGCCGCGACTGAGCTTTCCGGCGGGTCACGCTGCCGGGCGACTCGACATGCGTCGCCAGGAGTATCGTTCGCCGACTTCGGATGCGTCGTTCGAAGGCTGGTAGTGCAGCGGCAGGCCGCCGAGCCGACCCTCCTCCAGCCTCGCCAGCGCCGTCGGATTGGAGACCTCGAAGGCATCAAAGCCGGCTCGAAGCATCAGGGGTATCTGATCGATCAGCACGTCGCCGGTGGCGCGAACCGTCCCGCCATAGGAGTGGCGGGTCCGCAACAGGGCGGCCTTGGAATAGGAGCGCCCGTCGCCGAAAGCCGGAAAGGCGAGCGCGACCACCGCCAGGTCGGACAGGAAAGGCACGATCGCCTCAAGCGCATCCGCCGGCTGCAACAGCACGCCGATGCGGTTCGCATGGCGAGCGCGCATCTCCTGCGTGAGCGAGAGGAATGCTTCGAGCGGCAGGATCGAACCCTCGTTGCCGGCCAGACCGTCGATGCTGTCGGTATAACGCCAGCCATCGATCTGGAAACCATCGCATGTCCAGAGCCGGGTCAGCGGCTTTTCGGTCGTGTCTGTGGTCATGTTGGTCTCAGAGTGATGAGGAGGTGAGAGACTGATCGAGTCCCGAAAGGTGGATGCCGCATTCGGTCTTGGCCTGGCCCGCCCAGCGGCCCGAACGGGCATCCTCGCCAGGCTTGGCTGGTTCCGTGCAGGGAAAGCATCCGATCGAGAAGTATCCGAAGGCCACCAGCGGGTTTTCACGCAACGCGTTGCGGCGCATGTGGTCGGCGAGGTCCGAGGTGGACCAGGCCGCCAGCGGGTTAACGCGAATTCGCGGTCCTACCGCCTCGAATACCGGCAGCTTGCCGCGCGTGGCCGACTGGAAGCGTTTGCGGCCCGTGAACCAGGCCTCGAACGGCGCCACGGCGCGCGCCATCGGCTCGACCTTGCGGACCGCGCAGCAGGCGTCGGTGTCGACCACATGCAACTTGCCGTCAGGGTCGCGTTCGGCAAGCGCCTCATCGCGCGGATGGATGATCCGGAGATCGGTCAGTCCGAGATCGGCGGCAAGCTGGTCGCGATATTCGAGCGTCTCGCCGAAATGCTTGCCGGTATCGAGGAAAACGACTGGGATACCGGGGTCGACCCGCGCCACGATCGACAGCAATACCGCCGAATCCGCGCCGAAAGACGAGACGGCTGCGATTCCTTCACGCCCGAACAGGTCGAGCGAGACCGATACGATGTCCTCGGCGTCGAGGCGCCCGTAACGTGCCTCCAGATTGGCGGCCTGTTCCAGTGCGGCCAGGCCGCGCTCCTGCTGGCTTACCTCGGCACGCATCTCAAGCCGCCTTCGCCTCTTGGCCGTAGAGCGCGTCCTTGAAGGGCTGCGCGCCCACACGGCGGTAGGCCTGAAGGAAGTTCTCCTCGCGGCTGGCCCGCAAACCGAGATAGGTATCAATCAGGGTCTCGATCGCGTCTGTGATCTCGTCCGGACCGAAGCCGCGCCCGACGATCTCGCCGATCGAGGTGTTCTCGTCGGCCGAGCCGCCGAGCGTGATCTGGTAGAGCTCCGCCCCCTTCTTCTCGACGCCCAGAATGCCGATGTGCCCGACGTGATGATGGCCGCAGGCGTTGATGCAGCCCGATATCTTCAGCTTGAGTTCACCGACCTCGCGCTGGCGCTCGGCCGACGCGAAGCGGCGCGAGATGTCCTGCGCAACAGGGATCGAACGCGCATTGGCCAGCGCGCAATAATCGAGCCCCGGGCAAGCGATGATGTCGGTCACGAGGCCCGCATTCGCGGTCGCCAGCCCGATTTCGACGAGCCGTTCGTGAACGATCTTGAGATCGGCACGCGCGACATGCGGCAGGATCAGGTTCTGCTCGTGGCTCACCCTGATCTCGTCGAAGCCGTAGCGTTCGGCAAGATCGGCGACCGCGTCCATCTGGACGTCGGTCGCATCGCCGGGCGCTTCGCCGATGCCCTTGAGCGAGATGGTTACGGCCGCATAGTCGGGATGACGATGGCTGACGACGTTCCGCTCGAGCCATGCGCCGAAGGAACGGCTGTCCAGTCTGGCAAGCTTGACCGTCTCGTCACCTTCGGGCCGCGCGGTCAGCGGTGGCGGGGCGAAATAGGTCTCGATGGCACGGATGTCGGCGTCGGGCAGCTTGAGTTCACTGTCTCTCAGCGCTTCCCATTCGGCCTCGACCTGACGCGCGAATTCCTCCGCGCCGGTCTCGTGGACGAGAATCTTGATGCGCGCCTTGTACTTGTTGTCGCGGCGACCGTGCAGATTGTAGACCCGCATGATCGCCGTCACATAGGAGAGCAGGTCGCGTTCCGGCAGGAAATCCCTGATCTTCTTCGCGATCATCGGCGTGCGGCCCTGGCCGCCGCCGACCCATACGGCAAATCCGAGCTCTCCGGCCTCGTTCCTCTTCAGATGCAGGCCGATATCGTGGACCTGTATAGCGGCGCGGTCGCGCTCGGCTCCCGTCACCGCGATCTTGAACTTGCGCGGCAGGTAGCTGAACTCGGGGTGGACCGAGGACCATTGACGCAGGATTTCGGCATAGGGACGCGGGTCAGCCACTTCGTCGGCGGCCGCTCCGGCGAAATGATCGGCGGTCACGTTGCGGATGCAGTTGCCGGACGTCTGGATCGCATGCATCTCCACGGACGCCAAATCATTGAGGATGGCGGGGATGTCGGCCAGGGCGGGCCAGTTGAACTGAATGTTCTGACGGGTGGTGAAGTGCCCGTAGCCCTTGTCATAGGTGCGCGCGATATGGGCCAGCATGCGCATCTGACGCGAGTTCAGCGTCCCGTAGGGGACCGCGATCCTCAGCATGTAGGCATGAAGCTGCAGATAGACGCCGTTCATCAGCCTCAGCGGCTTGAACTGGTCCTCCGTGATCTCGCCTGCCAGGCGGCGCTCCACCTGATCGCGGAACTCGGCGACGCGGGCCGTCACGAAGCCATGGTCGAACTCGTCATAGCGATACATGATACCGGTCTTTCCGTTGGTCAGGCTGCCTGGGCGATTCGTGGACGCGCCTGCTTGCCGAATTGCGGGTGTGTCGTCGGGCCTGCGGCGCGGATGCGCTCGCGCAGGCGAAGAGGAACAATCTCCCCGTCCTCCATCGCGACGTCGATGAGGTTCACGTCGACGACCTCGTTCTTGAGCAGCGCCGCCTTACCGGCTCGCTCGAGCTTTTCGCGGCTGGCATCATCGCGCGCCACCTCGGCGGCCGCGATCGTTTCAGACCAAGAGTGGTCGGCGGCGAGCCATACGGCTTCGCCGTCGATCAGGCGGTTGGCGGTGAGCACCTTCATGCGCGGTCTCCTTAATGTCAGGCGGCGACCGCCAGCCGCTCGCGCAGCGGCTGGGATCGCGTGAAGCTGGCGCCGGCGACGGCGTCTCCGATGAGGGTCATGACTGGACCTGTGAACTCGTCGCGTTCGGAAAGCGCGGGCAGATCGGCCAGCGTGCCATGCAGCATGCGGCGCTCGCCGAGGCTCGCATTCTCGACCACGGCCACGGCCGTGTCGGGCGAAAGCCCGGCGTCCATAAGTCGCCCGGCGACTTGGGCGGCGATCGAGCGGCCCATATAGACGGCAACCGTCGCGCCGGTCATGGCAAGCGCGGCCCAGTCCGGCATCGCGTCGCCACGCAGATCGTGGCCGGTGGTGAAGACCAGCGAGGAGGCGACCCCCCGCAGCGTCAGCGGCAGTTCGAAATCGGCAGCGGCAGCGAAAGCCGAAGTCACGCCCGGCACCACCTCGAAGGAAATGCCGGCATCTCGCAGAGCCGCCATTTCCTCACCGGCCCGGCCGAAAATCAGCGGATCGCCACCTTTCAGCCGCACGACGCGCCGGCCGTCGCGACCAAGCCGCACCAGAAGGTCATTGATCTCGGCCTGGGTCTTGGAATGGCAGCCCTTGCGCTTGCCGGCGGCGATGCGCGCGGCATCGCGGCGCCCCATCGCGATGACTGCTTCGGGCACCAGCGCGTCGTGGACGATGACCTCGGCTTCCATCAGCAGGCGCTGGGCGCGCAGCGTCAGCAGATCCTCGGCGCCTGGACCCGCACCCACCAGTGCGACATGGCCGCGCGGACGGTCACGACGCGCCATCAGCGCCTCGGCGGCAACACGCGCCTCGTCGGCATGGCCGATTTCCATCGCGCGCGCTGGCGCGCCGTCGAAGAAATCCGTCCAGAAGCGCCGTCGAGCCGGTCCCTTTGGCACGATGCGCTCGACCGTCTCCCTCAGTCCCGCCGCCAGCGCGGCCAGCGGCCCAAGCGATGGCGCCAGCATTCGGTCGATCTTCGCGCGGATCGACTGGGCAAGCACTGGGCCGGCGCCCTCGGTGCCGATCGCAACGGCGACCGGAGCGCGGTTGACCAGTGCGGGCGTGAAGAAGTCGCACAGTTCCGGGCGGTCGACGGCGTTGACGCAGATTCCCTTGGCCCGTGCGTCGGCGACGATGCGCGCGTCGAGCGCCTCGTCGTCGGTGGCGGCGAAGACCAGCACCGCGCCGTCGAGCAGTTCTGGCCGATAGCTGGAGGGCACGAGATCGGCGTCATTGGCAATCGCCCATGCGGCCAGGTCGGCGCCGGGATTGTCGGCCACGACCGTCAGCCTGGCGCTGGACTGTGCCATCAGCCGCGCCTTGGCGAGCGCCTCCTCGCCAGCGCCGACGACGACGACCGGGCGGTTCTCGACCTTCATGAAGACGGGAAACGCGTTGAGTTTTGCGGGCTTGACGGACATGCGGACGGTCTTCCTCTAATCGGATGCAATTGTCGTCGACCGGCCGGCCAATCTGAAGGAACGTGCTGTCGCGGCTGGCGAGCGGGGGAAATCGCGATTGCCAAGAAGTCCGCCCGGCGGGAATGGCATTCCAACGCGGCGTTCGCCGATGTTCGTCCGGTCGGCCTACCTGGCCGCCGGCTTGACCCTGTCAGCCGCGACCAGGACTCGCTCAACGGTTAAGCTCGTACCGGTTCCCGACGGACTTGGCGGCGGGTCATTCCTGCGGTGATCTGAGAATGTGGTGCCGGTCGTCGGTGAACAGCGACCAGACGGCGATGAACAGCGCAGCGATCAGCGGTCCGATGACGAAACCGTTCATGCCGAAGAGCGAGAGACCGCCCAGCGTGGACACGAGCACGACATAATCGGGCATGCGGGTTCCCCTGCCAACGAGGGGTGGCCGCAGGAAGTTGTCAACGAGGCTGATGATGAAGACGCCGACGACGATCAGAACGACGCCCTTAAGATACTGACCAGAAAGAAGAAGATAAGCCGACACCGGTATCCAGACCAGGGCGGCACCGATAGCAGGCAGCAAGGAGAGGACCGCCATGCATACACCCCACAGGAGCGCCGCCGGAATGCCCAGCAGCCAGAAGGTGACGCCGCCGATCGTACCCTGAACGACGGCGATTATGACATTGCCCTTCACCGTGGCTTTCACGACCGCACTGAACTTTGCCAGGATGTAGTCCGTATGATGCTGGCTGAGCGGGCTTGCGCGGCGAATGATCGACGCCAGTCGCGCGCCGTCCCGAAACAGGAAGAAGAGGACATACAGCATCAAGCCGAGGCTTATGAAGACCTGAGCGGTACCCTGACCGATGGAAACCAGACGTGTCGCGATGGCCTGCAGACCCTGGCCAAGGAAGGATGTCAGCCGACTTTGAATGTCCTCGAAACTGCCGAGGTTCAACGTCGAGAACCATTCGACCAGGGCGGTGGGGAGGGCATTGCGGAATTCCCGCAGGACGGCGGCGGCGTCGATCTCGCTCGAATTGATACGGCTGTAGAGGCTGGTGGCTTCGGCCGCCAGAGAGGAGAGGATCACGCTTCCGGGGATCACGACGATGCAGATGCAGGCCAGCAGGCTTATGGCGGCGGCCAACCCGCTTCGGCCTGAAAGTCGCCGTTCGAGGCGCCGGTGGAGCGGGTTGAACAGAATGGAAAGGATGACCGCCCACAAAACCGCGCCATAGAATGGCAGAAGCAGCCAGAAGAATGCCGCCGTGACGACGATGACGACGACGACAAAGCTGATTTCCTCGATCGAAGGCGTCGACATCGTTCAGCCGCCTCTCCGGCGTGTGGGAAGGCGGGACTGTAGATCAGCCCTTCGACGCGTCAATCGGCCAACATCGCGTCTGGCCGCACGACCAGCTTGCCCACGAATTCCTTCGCCATGAAGTCGGTCTGCGCGCGGCGGAAATCCGACAGAGGGTAGACGCCTCCGAGAAGCGCCTTGAGCCGGCCCTGCTCGATATAGCGTACCAGCCGCCGGAAATCGGCGCGTGTGCCCTGGCTGGAGCCATGCAGCCGAAGCTGTTTGAGATACATGGTGCGCAGGTCGAGTTGCACGACCGGGCCGCCGATCGCGCCCGCTGTCGTATAGCGACCCTCGGGCCGCAGGATGCGCAGGAGATCGTTGAACATCGATCCGCCGACGAGATCCGCGACAACGTCGATCGGTTCGCCGCCGGTTGCCTCGGCCACCGCCGCAGGCAGGTCCGCCACGCCGCGCGTGACGACGGCCTCGGCGCCGATATCGAGCACGGCCTGCTCCTTGCCTGCGCCGACGACCGCGTAGGGGATCGCGCCGCGCGCTCTGGCAAGCTGGACGATACCCGAGCCGACGCCGCCCGACGCGCCAGTCACCAAAACGCGCTCGCCGGTTTCGAGGCCGGCCCGCTCCAACATGTGCTCGCCGGTGAGATAGGCGCAGCAGAAGGTGGCGAGCTCGACGTCGCTCATCGTCGTGTCGACGACATGCGCGTTCTCGGACGGAACCGCCTGATATTCCGCGTAGCCGCCGTCGCGCCCGTGGCCCATATAGTCGATGTCGGCGAGCGAATCGTCGTCGCGATTGTAGATCGAGAAGTCGACCATGACGCGTTCGCCGATGCGCGAAGCCGGGACGCCTTCGCCTATGGCGGCGATGCGGCCGACGGTGTCGGTCCCTTGTGTACGCGGGAAGGTGAGCGTGTTGCCCTGCCGGCGCCATGTCGATACCGCGCGGGGATCTTCCTCGGTGCCGTACGCACCCTCGCGCACCCACACATCGGTATTGTTCATCCCGCAGGCCGAGACTTTCACCAGCACCTCGCCCGGCGCGAGCCGCGGAACCGGCACGTCGGTGCGATAGACGAGCTTTTCCAGGCCGCCATGCCCTGTCAGCAGCACGGCGGCCATAGTGGCGGGAAGCCTGTCGGCCATCGTCAGCCGAGCACCGCTTTCACAGCATCGGCGGTGCGCTCGACGACGATGTCGGCGTCCTCCTTGGTCAGGCAGAACGGCGGCGCGAAGCCGAGAATGTCGCCCTGCGGCATGGCGCGGCCGATCACGCCGCGCTCGCCGAGCGCGGCCGCGACCTGCGGACCGACCTTTCTCGAGACATCGAAGGAGACCCGGTCATCCTTGTCGGCGACGAATTCGACGGCAGCCAACAACCCGTCGCCACGGACGTCCCCGACATGGGGGTGGCTTGCGAGCGCGTCAGCCAGCCCGGCCCGGAAATGCGCGCCGACCTCGCCCGCATTCTCCACCAGCCCGAGCCGGTCGATGAGTTCCAGATTGGCGACGCCGGCCGCCGCGCAAAGCGGGTGAGCCGAATAGGTCCAGCCGTGTCCCAGCACGCCGAGCTGATCCGACCCCTTGACCAGCACCTGCCAAACCTTGTCGGAGACGATCGTGCCCGACAGCGGCGCATAGGCGGAGGTCAGGCCCTTGGCGATGGTGATCAGGTCCGGCCTGATGCCGTAATGGTCGGAGCCGAACATGGTGCCCATCCGGCCGAAGCCGGTGACGACCTCGTCGGCGACGAGCAGCACGTCATGTCTCTTCAGCACGGCCTGAATCTTTTCCCAGTAGCCTGCCGGCGGCGGCACGATGCCGCCCGTGCCCAGGATCGGCTCTCCGATGAAGGCGGCGACCGTGTCCGCTCCCTCGGCCTGGATCATCTCGTCCAGCCTGTCGGCGCAAAACTGCGAGAACTGTTCCTCGCTCATGGAACGGTCGGCGCGGCGATAATAATAAGGCGCCTCGGTGTGCAGGATGGGCGCGCGCGGCAGGTCGAAAGCGTTATGGAACAGGTCGAGACCGGTCAGCGATCCGGTCATGACGCCGGAGCCGTGATAGCCGCGCCAGCGCGAGATGATCTTCTTCTTCTCCGGCCTGCCCAGCACATTGTTGTAATACCAGATCAGCTTGATGTTGGTCTCGTTGGCGTCCGAGCCGGAGAGGCCGAAATAGACGCGGCTCATGCCTTCAGGCGCGCGGTCGATGATCATCTTGGCGAGCCGTATCGAGGCTTCCGAGCCGTGACCGACATAGGCGTGGTAGTAGGCAAGCGTCTTGGCCTGCTCGGCGATGGCTTCGGCGATCTCGGTGCGGCCATAGCCGACATTGACGCAGTAGAGTCCGGCAAACGCGTCGATGCTTTCCTTGCCGTTGATGTCGCGTATGCGCACACCCTCGCCGCCGGCGATCACGCGCGTCGGGCTCTCGCCGCGCGCATGGGAGCCCATATGGGTCGAGGGATGGAAGAAGTGATCGCGATCCCAGGCCGAGAGTTCATTCGAGCGGTCGAGCATTGTTGCTACTCCTGTGGTTCAGAATGCCTGGTTTCAAGCGACGTCGAGGCAGACATATTTCAGGTCGGTGAAGGCTTCGATGCCGTGCCGCGAACCTTCGCGACCGAGGCCGGATTGCTTGACGCCGCCGAAAGGCACCGGCGCGCCGGTGATCTTGACCCGGTTGATCGCCACCATACCGTAGTCGAGGGCTGCCGCCAGGCGCCGCTGGCGAGCGCCGTTTTCGGTGACGACATAGGCGACGAGGCCATATTCGGTGTCGTTGGCGCGCGCGACAACCTCGTCCTCGGCGTCGAACGGCGCGACCGCCGCGACCGGACCGAAGGTCTCCTCGCGCATGATGGCGGCATCGTCGGGCACATCGGCCAGCAGCGTGGGCTGCATGAACAGGCGGCCCGCATCGTGGCGCATGCCGCCGGCGAGCACCCGGGCACCCTTCGATGCCGCGTCGGCGACATGTTCCAGCGACTTTCGGACGGCGCGCTCATGCATCAGCGGGCCGATCTCGACGCCGTTCTCAAGTCCCGCCCCGACTTTCAGGGCCGCGATCCGCGCGGTGAACGCAGCACAGAAGGCGTTGTATATCGACCGCTCGACATAGATGCGGTTGGCGGCGAGGCAATCCTGACCCGAGGTGGCGAACTTGGCGCCGACGGCGATGTCGACTGCCCTGTCCAGATCGGAATCGGCAAAGACGATCAGCGGCGCATGGCCGCCGAGCTCCATGACCAACCGCTTCATGGTCGGCGCGCACTGCCTCGCGATCACCCGTCCGATTTCGGTCGAGCCGGTGAAGGACAGCGCCCGCACGCGAGGATCCTCGCAGAAGCGGCCGACGATGGTCGCGGCGTCGCCGGTGACGATGTTGAAGACGCCCGCGGGAATGCCGGCACGCTCGGCGAGCTCGGCCAGTGCCAGGGCCGAGAGCGGCGTCTCGGTCGAGGGATGCGCGACCACCGTGCAGCCGGCGGCAAGTGCGGCCGCGGCCTTGCGGGTCAGCATGGCCGCCGGAAAGTTCCACGGTGTCGCGACACCGACGACCCCGACAGGCTCGCGCCGTACAGACATCTCCGCTCCGGGCAGGTGACTGGTCACGCCCTCGGCGTTGAGACGTTTTGCCTCCTCGCCGTACCATTCGACGAAGGAGGCGGCGTAATCGATCTCGCCGAGCGATTCCTTGAGCGGTTTGCCCTGTTCCAGCGTCATGATGAGCGCGAGATCGTCGCGCGCGGCAACGATCAGGTCGAACCAGCGACGCAGCAGCCTCGCCCGCTCCTGAGGCAGCAGTGCCTTCCACGTAGTGAGTGCGCGGGCGGCGGCGCCGATCGCGGCGTCGGCCTGGCCGGCATCAAGCGAAGCAACCCAGGCTACCGTCGCGCCGGTGGCCGGGTCGCAGACCTCGAAACTGGCGGCTCGGTCGCTGGCGGTCCAGCGACCGTCCAGATAAGCCTGTTCGCGCAACAGACGCTTGTCGGACAGGCGATCGAGGGCGGCGTGACGGTCTGAACGGGCGAAATGCGCTGACATGGCTGGACCTCGCTTCTTGATGTCCCGAATCTAACGTCGCGCCGTAGAGACCGAGACCAAGCGAGGGGGTCTCGTCAGAGAATCTCTCTACAGAATGCCCAGTCCAAGGAGGAATCCGCTGTCGTTCTGTTCGCGGGTGGCGTGTCAGGCGACGTCAAGCACGATCTTGCCGACGTGGTCGCCTTCCTCCATCCGCTCATGCGCGCGCCACACCTCCTTCAGCGGATAGATCATGTCCATGACCGGCGCGACGCGCCGCTCCGCCAGCAGCGGCCAGACCTTCCGTTCCAGTTGGGCGGCGATATGCGCCTTGAACTCGACCGTGCGCGGTCTCAGCGTCGAACCGGTATGGGTGAGGCGCTTGACCATCAGCTTGGTGAAATCGGTCTCGGCTCTGGCGCCCTTCAGGAAGGCGATTTGAACGATCCGGCCGTCGACGGCGGCGGCGTCGTAGTTGCGGCCGATATAGTCGCCGCCGACCATGTCGAGAATCACGTCGGCGCCCTTGCCGCCGGTCTCTTCCTTCACGGCGGCGACGTAGTCCTCCTCGCGGTAGTTGATCGTCCTTATCGCGCCGAGCCCGGCGCAGGCGGCGCATTTTTCGGCCGACCCGGCTGTGGCGATGACGGTCGAGCCAAGGGCGGCCGCGAGTTGAATCGCGGTCGTGCCAATGCCGGACGAGCCGCCATGCACAAGCAAAGTCTCGCCAGGCTTCAGCGCGCCGCGCTCGAAGACGTTGTGCCACACGGTAAAGAAGGTCTCCGGAATGGCGGCGGCTTCGGTGAAGGTGAAGCCGTGCGGAACCGGCAGCGCGTTCGAACCGGGAACGACGCAATATTCGGCATATCCGCCGCCTGGTGCCAGGGCCGTGACGATATCGTTTTCGCGCCAGCGCTCCACGCCGTCGCCGAGACCGACAACCTCGCCGGCTACTTCCAGGCCCGGCAGGTCGGACGCTCCCGGCGGCGGCGGATAGGCGCCCTGTCGCTGCGAGACATCCGGACGGTTGACGCCGGCGGCGCGCACCTTGATCAGGATTTCGCCGGCTTTCGGCACCGGAACCGGACGCCGCTCGGGCTTGAGCACCATCGGTCCGCCCGGCTCGGTGATCGCGATCGCCGTCATCATTTCGGGCAGTGATGCGCGCTTCGTCATGGAATTACCTCATCCTCGTCCCATCGGTTCGCATTCGGGATAGCGTGTCGCGGCCAATATGCAAATGTGATCACGGCCGCATACATGGAGGAGCCGATGGGCATATTCGACGACGAACCGGTCAAGAAGGTTCCGAGCCATACGATTGGCCAGAGCCTGGCGACGCTTTCGGTGGACGATCTGGAAGAGCGCATCAAGTTGCTCAAGTCCGAGATTTCGAGGTTGGAAGGCGAAAAGGCCGCCAAATCGAAGAGCCGTCAGACCGCCGATTCCATTTTCAGGCGTTGATCGCCGACGCCCAGCCTGTTTTTGTGCGCTGACGTCGCGGGGCGAATCGCGGCGCGGTGTGTGTGTTTGTTCAACCGTTCCGGACCTGATGTTCGCCAGCTTCCGCCCCATCTTCTCGCTTCTGCGCGGCACGGCCTTCCTCCTGGCCGGATCTGGCCTGCACGGGCTGCTTCTGCCGCTGCGCGGGCAGGAGGAGGGGTTTTCCACCACCTCTCTCGGCTTGCTCGGCACCGCCTGGGCGGCAGGCTTCATCGCCGGGTGCTGGTTCGCGCCGAGACTGGTGCGCAAGGTCGGGCATGTGCGCTCCTTCGGCGCTTTCACCGCGGCTGCCGCGATCATCGCGCTCCTGTCGGGGCTGCTGATCGACCCTCTGTTCTGGATCGTGCTTCGCGCGGCGACCGGCTTCATGATGGCCGGCGCCTTCATGGTTATCGAGAGTTGGCTCAACGAGAAATCCACCAACGAGAACCGGGGCACGGTCTTCGGCCTCTACATGATGGTGACCTACGCCGCGATCACCGCAGGGCAGTTGGCGGTCGGTTTCGGCGACGTGTCGACCCAGTCGCTGTTCATGGTCGCCGGGATACTGTTCTGCTTCTCGCTCATCCCGACCGCCATTTCATCGGCCGCGACGCCCCAGCCGCTGGCTGAAGTGTCGCTCGACCTGAAAGGCCTCTACACGACATCCCCGGTGGCGTTCGCCGGCTGCATCCTGATTGGGATGGCCAACGGGGCCTGGGGCACGCTTGGCCCGGTCTATGGCGCCGAGATCGGTATCACGACGGCGCAGATCGCGGTGATGATGAGCCTCGTCGTGGTGACGGGCGCTGCCCTTCAACTGCCTATCGGCCGGGTGTCTGACAGGACGGACCGGCGTCACGTCGTGATCGGCGCATCCGCCATTCCAGCCGTAATCGGGCTCGCCATATTCATGATCGCGCCTCGCAGCGCGACCATCATCCTGGTTCTGACCGCGGCCTATGGCGCGCTGGCCTACACGCTCTATTCGCTGGTGGTCGCGCATGCCAACGACCACGCCAGCGCCGAGGACTTCGTCAAGATTTCAGGCGGGCTGCTCCTGCTCTACGGGTTCGGCACCATGGTCGGTCCGATGTTGGCGGCCGCGCTGATGGAGCGGATGAGGCCGGAGTCGATCTTTCTTGCGACCGCGATCGCCCATCTCGGGCTGGCTGGTTACACGCTCTACCGCATCTCCCAGCGCGCGGCCGTACCGGAAGAGGCAAAGGAAGCCTTCAAGACCATGCCGTCCGAGCGGGCGGCGACCCCGCAGGCGACGCTGCTCGATCCGCGCGCCGACATCGTCGATACGGAAGATGGCGTGGATCCGATGGAAGCGGTCGATGTGGCCGATCCTTCCGCGCCCCAGGAAGACACGACCATGTCCTGAGGCTCGCGTTCGGCGCTTTGATTCGCGGGCCGGCTCGTATAAAGCCACTCGCGAGACCATGCATGACGGAATGAGGCCATGGAGAAATTCACCCAGCTGACCGGGGTCGCAGCACCGCTGCCCATCGTGAATGTCGACACCGACATGATCATTCCCAAGGACTACCTCAAGACGATCAAGCGCACCGGACTGGGCAAGGGGCTGTTCTCGGAGATGCGGTACAATGAGGACGGTTCGGAGATTCCCGACTTCGTGCTCAACAAGCCCGCCTATCGTAATGCAAGCATTCTCGTCGCCGGCGACAATTTCGGCTGCGGGTCGAGCCGCGAGCACGCGCCATGGGCGCTGCTCGACTTCGGCATTCGCTGCGTGATCTCCACCAGCTTCGCCGACATCTTCTACAACAACTGCTTCAAGAACGGCATCCTGCCGATTGTCGTCAGCCCCGAGGAGCTCGACAAGCTCATGGACGACGCCGAGCGCGGCTCGAACGCGACACTGACCGTCGACCTCGAGGCCAAGGAAATCCACGGGCCTGATGGTGGCGTCATCAGGTTCAATCTCGATGAATTCAAGCGGCACTGCCTGCTGAACGGCCTCGACGATATCGGGCTGACCATGGAGAAGGCGCCGGCGATCGCGGCCTATGAAAGCAGGCTGGCTGAAAACCGCCCCTGGGCCTGACAGACTCCTGTACCGTCAATGACCCGCCGCCTGATCTCCACCGGCTCGCCATTCGAGGCCGACTACGCTTATAGCCGCGCCGTCGTGCAGGGAGACTGGTGTTTCGTGGCCGGCACGACCGGATACGACTACACGACGATGTCGATGCCCGAGGATGTCGGCGAGCAGGCGCGGAACGCGCTCGCGACAATCGGCAATGCGCTGCGCGAAGCCGGGTTCGGCATGGGTGATGTCGTGCGGACCGTCGTCTACCTGACGGACGCGGCCGATCATCCCGCCATCGGCCAGGCGCTGCGAGATGTGTTCGGGCATGTGCGCCCGGCGAACACGACCGTGGTGAGCGCGCTTTTGCGGCCGGAGATGAAGATCGAGATCGAGGCGACGGCGCTGCGCCATCCGGGCCCGCAGCGGCCATGAACCTGTTCGCCCTCCTGCAGGCGCGCGACAGGCCGGTGCGAGCGGGGCTGATCGGGGCCGGCAAGTTCGGGTCCATGTTCCTGTCGCAGGTCCCCTCGACGCCAGGGCTGGAGGTTTCCGTCATCGCCGATCTCTCGCCCGATCGGGCGAAGGCCGCCTGCCTCTCGGTCGGCTGGGCCGAGGAGCGGATTGCCGCGACACGCTTTGTCGAAGACGGGCGCGACCTTGCCCGGGACGATGAGGTCGATGTCGTGATCGACGCGACCGGGGCGCCGGCGGCGGGCGTGAACCATGCGCTGGCATCCATCGAGGCCGGCAAGCATATAGTCATGGTCAATGTCGAGGCCGACGTGCTGGCCGGGCCAGCGCTGGCGAAACGCGCGCGTTCCGCCGGAACCGTCTATTCGATGGCCTATGGCGACCAACCGGCGCTGGTGGCCGAGATGGTCGACTGGGCGCGTGCCGCCGGCTTCATCGTGCAGGCGGCAGGCAAGGGCACCAAGTACCTGCCGGACTATCATTCGGTCACGCCCGACACGGTGTGGGTTCATTATGGGCTGACGCCGGACGAGGCGCGCGCGGCCGGCATGAACAGCCAGATGTTCAACTCCTTTCTCGACGGGACCAAGTCGGCCATCGAAATGGCCGCGATCGCCAATGCCTGCGGGCTTGATGCGCCGGGGACAGGGCTGACGTTCCCGCCCTGCGGGGTGGACGATCTGGCCCGGATACTGCGCCCGCGAGAGGCGGGTGGGCAGATCGACGGGCGCGGCATGGTGGAGGTCGTCTCCTCGCTCGAACGCGACGGACGACCGGTCTTTCGCGACCTGAGGTGGGGCGTCTACGTGGTCATCGAGGCGCCGAACGACTATGCGGCCGCCTGCTTTCGCCAATATGGCCTGGCGACCGATCCGTCCGGCCGCTTTGCCGCGATGTACAAGCCCTATCACCTGATCGGGCTGGAGCTCGGCATCTCGGTGCTGTCGGCCGCGCTGCGCGCCGAACCGACCGGACAGGCACGGGAATTCCGCGGCGACGCCGTCGCCGTCGCCAAACGGGACCTCAGACAAGGGGAGCGGCTAGACGGCGAAGGAGGTTGGACCGTCTGGGGACGGCTGATGCCGGCGAGGGCCTCTGTCGCGACCGGCGCGCTACCGATCGGACTGGCGCACGCAGTGGCAATGAAGCGCGCCGTCAGGGCAGGAACGGTGCTGACATATGACGATGTCGACCCATTGCCGGAAAGCCCCGCGCTGGCCGTGCGGCGCGAGACGGAGGCGATGGCGGCGAGGTGAGGCGGCCGGATGATTTCATCTCACTTGCGCGCCGCCGTTGCGCCCGATAGCAAGGCGCCGACCTTCGCAGACAGGATTTCCAGACATGACCAGGACGCTCTTCCTTCTTCCCGGCGACGGCATCGGCCCCGAGGCGATGGCGGAGGTCGAAAAGCTCATCTCTGTCATGAACGCCGACGAGAACGCGGGATTCGAGACCGCGACCGGCCTGGTCGGCGGCTCGGCCTATGACGAGCATGGACAGGCGATCTCCGAGGATGACATGGCCAGGGCGATGGCGGCCGACGCCGTGCTGTTCGGCGCCGTCGGCGGGCCCAAATGGGACGGCGTGCCGTATGAGGCGCGGCCCGAAGCCGGGCTGCTGCGTCTGCGCAAGGACATGGAACTGTTCGCCAATCTACGGCCGGCGATCTGCTACCCGGCGCTGGCAGATTCCTCCTCGCTCAAGCGGGACGTCGTGGAAGGGCTCGACATCCTGATCGTGCGCGAATTGACCGGTGGCGTCTATTTCGGCGAGCCCAAGGACATCATTGATCTCGGCAATGGCCAGAAGCGCGGCATCGACACGCAGGTCTATGACACCTTCGAGATCGAGCGCATTTCGGGCGTCGCCTTCGAGTTGGCGCGCACGCGCAGTAACAAGGTCTGCTCGATGGAAAAGCGCAATGTCATGAAGTCGGGCGTGCTGTGGAACGAGGTCGTGACCGCGACCCACAAGGCGCGATATTCCGACGTCGAACTGACCCACATGCTGGCCGATGCCGGCGGCATGCAACTCGTGCGCTGGCCCAAGCAGTTCGACGTGATCGTCACCGACAATCTGTTCGGCGACATGCTCTCCGACGTGGCGGCCATGCTGACGGGGTCGCTGGGCATGTTGCCCTCGGCCTCGCTGGGAGCACCGAATCCGCGTTCAGGCAAGCGCAAGGCGCTCTACGAGCCGGTTCACGGCTCCGCGCCCGACATCGCCGGCCGGGGCATCGCCAACCCGATCGCCATGATCGCGTCCTTCGCCATGTGCCTGCGCTATTCCTTCGAGATGGTCGCCGAGGCAGACCGGCTGGAGAAGGCGATCGCAGGGGTCCTCGACGACGGGCTGCGCACGGCCGACCTCATGTCGCCCGGCATGACCGAGGTCGGCACGGCGGCCATGGGCGATGCCGTCGTGGCGAAATACCGGGCGCTCGCGGCCTGACGATCACGGCGTGGGGACGCAGGCGGCAAGCGCCAGAACCAGGGACAGGACGACGAATCCGACCAGCCCGGCGATGAAGATCGCCTTGCGAGCCGGTGTCCTGAGCACGATATGGCCCTGGCTCGTGTCGCGTCCGCTGAATTCGCGGGGACGTTCGGTCCGCATTGTCGAGCCTCCTCTCCAAGCCCAACCGCCGAGGTCCCGGATCGTTCCGCTGACTTCAGGACGCACCGGTCGGCACCGGCCCCCATTGGTTGGCATGCTTCTGGGAGGGGATCAGCGCGAAGACGAGCAGAATCAGGCTGCCGATGGTCGGTATCAGGCCGACAAGTACGAACCAGCCGGTCAGGCCGATGTCATGGATGCGCCGAACGGTCACCGCCAGGCCAGGCAGGAACAGCACCAGCCAAGCGAGGCCTCCCAGTACGCCGGTAAAAATCGACCGGTCGTCGGACATGCCGAACAGCATCAGGTCGAGAAACGCGCCAACCATGGCGGCCACGAACACGGCCAGCACCGCAAACAGCACGAAGCTCCAGTATTCCTTGCGGCGCGCGCGTCCGCGAAACGTGGCGTAGCGCTGGGATACTGCCAGCTGGAAATAGCCGTAAAGGCCGGGGGTTTGAGCCGATCCCGGAGGCGGTGATGCCGGAGCGGTCGGGTGGGTCGTCGAGGCGATCACGTCGGGAACCCTCGCGGGCCGCCTCGCAGGGGATGGCTCCTCCGGGGTGGAGGGGCGTTCCGGAAAGGCGAGCCGGTACGCATTGCCGCCCTCGGCCTCGAATTCGACGCGCAATCCCTTGGCAGGATCGGGCTGGCCGCCGAGATCATCACGGGCGAAAGCATAACGGTTGCCGTCTTCGCCGGAGATGAAGCCCGTGCCGCGCTCGGCATCGTAATAGAGTATCTCGCCCCGCATGCGCACCTCCCTCGACGGAAAGACGATACCCGCCGACGGCCGGTCCGAACGTGGCCGATCTTACAGAAAGCCGATGAAACGGCCGGCGAGCAGCACACAGCACCAAAGCACAAGGGAAACCGTCGCCGTGGTTCGCGGTGGGGGGTCGGTTCTTGTGAAGAGAAGAAAATTAAGACCGGCGAGGACGATCAGCAGAAGCTTGAGACGGAAGGCGGGATTGACCGCATATTCGGTCGCACGCACCGAAAACAGGAGCAGCCCAGTCGCGACCGCGACGCCGAAGGCCGACAGCGCCACCGGTCTCAGCAATTGAACGGCGCCCGCCGACGCCAGACGGCGATGGACGCCGAGCGCGGCGAAATCCATCAACATCACACAGGCGAACAGTGTGCCGATCGCCGCGATATGGGCGGCGTTGACGAGAGGGTAGACCCAGAACGAGGCCTTAAGCGCCTCTACAGGCGCGAGTTGCTCGATGCCCGAAAGAAGCTCCGCCACGAGACGAGGCTGTCAGTCCGTCGGGGCGCGGTTGGGATAGACGTCGTAGGTCTGGCTGCCGACGATGATGCGAACCGCCTTCATGCGCGGTTCCGTCTCGTCGCGCGAACGATTGCCGATTGCGGTGACCTCGTCGCCGACCTTGACGGTATCTTCGGTCACGCCCGCATTGCGCGTTCGCGACGGCGGCGCGAGTTCGACCCGCCAGATTTCGCCGTCGACATCGACATCGAGCGTGGCATGCGGATTGCCGATATAGACGGCTTCGACAATGCCTTCGAGTTCGAAGAAGCCGTCCTCGGTCCAGGACCAGCCGTGATGGGCCAGTGCCGGCACGCAAAGTGCCATGGCGACAACGAGGGCGACGACGGATTTCGGCAATGCGGCGGGCTGCATCGGATTTCCTTTCGGGCTTGGCTCGGCGGATGACAACAATCTAGGCGTTTGCGTGAGCCCGTCCATCGAAGCCCCGACCCGCCAAACGTCGGCAAAGATCAAAACGCGGTGAAGATTGGTCGATCGGGCGCCGGGGAAAGACGCTACAACAGATCGTATTCGATGAAGCCGGTCCGCCGCGCCACGCGGTCGTAGAGCCTTTGCGCTGTGGCGTTGGTTTCATGTGTCATCCAGTAGACATTCCTGACGCCCCTTTCGGCTGCCGCCTGCCTGACCGCCTCGATCAGCGCGGCGCCGGCGCCCGAGCCGCGTGCCGCCTCGTCGGTGAACAGGTCCTGCAGATAGCAATTGCCTTCAATCGACCAGCACGAGCGATGAAACATGAAGTGGACAAGCCCGACAGGCTCGCCGTCTCTCAGGGCAACGAAGCATTTCGGCTCGAACTCGCCCGGATCGAACAGGCGCTTCCAAGTCGTCTCGTAAACATCCTCCGGCACCGAAGTCTCGTAGAACGTCAGATAGGCGGTCCACAGCCGCCGCCAGTCGGCATGGTCGGACTGTTCGAGCGGGCGGATGGTGATGTCTGTCATGGCTTGTCCCTCCCTTGCCTCGTGTGTTCGAGGTGGGATGCCAGAATGGCGGTACCGCGCCAACGGTCCACATAGACGGAAAAGGCTGACAGGTGGTGGAGGCAGCCTACCCCTGGCGCCTTGCCATGAAAGCCAAGCGCTCGAACAGATGCACGTCCTGTTCGTTCTTGAGCAAGGCGCCATGCAGCTTGGGCAGCGCGTTCCGAGGATCGGCGCGGAGATCGGCGGGATCCACGTCGTCGGCGACCAGAAGCCTTATCCAGTCGAGCACCTCCGAAGTCGAGGGCTTCTTCTTGATGCCGGGAACGTCGCGCACCTCGTAGAACTGGGTGAGCGCGGCCCGCACCAGGTTCTGCTTGATGCCGGGATAGTGCACATCGACGATCCGGTGCAGCGTCTCGACGTCGGGGAAGCGGATATAGTGGAAGAAGCAGCGGCGCAGGAAGGCGTCGGGCAGTTCCTTTTCGTTGTTGGAGGTGATGATGACGATCGGCCGGTGCTCGGCGCGGATGGTTTCGCCGGTCTCGTAAACGTAGAACTCCATCCGGTCGAGTTCCTGCAACAGGTCGTTGGGGAATTCGATATCGGCCTTGTCGATCTCGTCGATCAAAAGCACGACCTTCTTTCCGGCCGTGAAAGCCTCCCACAGCTTGCCGCGCTTGATGTAGTTGCGGATGTCGTTGAAGCGCTCGTCGCCGAGTTGGCTGTCGCGCAGGCGCGAGACGGCGTCATATTCGTACAGCCCCTGCTGCGCGCGGGTCGTCGATTTGACGTGCCACTCTATCAGGTCGAGGTCGAGCGCCGCGGCGACCTGTCGTGCAAGTTCGGTCTTGCCGGTGCCCGGCTCGCCCTTGACCAGAAGCGGCCGTTCGAGCGCGATCGCCGCGTTGACGGCAACCATGAGGTCCTTGTCGGCGACGTAGTCCGACGTTCCTTCAAAACGCATGAGGGGAGTTTTCCGTATCGACTGTTGCGGCCGAACCCTAGGCAAGCGCGGCGCAGGGTGCAAGCGGCGGCGGGTGGATAGGCATGGTCTCGTCCGGCCGGCGCTGGTCCGACGAGGGCGGATCGCCGACCGGTGTAAGTCCTGACATGAAGACACCCGCGCCGGCTTCGCGGCGCGGGTGTTGGGGACTGCGCGGGAGAGCGGGTGCGTTCAGCGGGAATAGTTGTCGGTCCAGATAGCCGCATGGGGCGGCGTTTCGGGCATCGGGTTAGCCGGAACCTGGATCGAGGCGGTTCCAGTGAAGTCGAGCCCGGCGACCGTCGCTGTTCCATAGGCATCAAGCACGTTCTGCGAGTAATCGCCGTGAAGCACCGGCGCCTGCTGCGCGGCGGCACTGCCGACGAACACGATGACTGCGGCTGTGGCGACGAGAATGCGGGTCATGTCAATGTTCCTTCTTCGGGGCACCGCCTCTCGGCGGCGCATGGCTGGGGGAGTGCGTATCCTGGACGAGGTATTGTTCCGTCCGATGATCAGAAGATGAGCGCCTGCCCGAACACATGCAAACCAACTGAAACGGATCGGATCGGCTGTCCGCCTCGCATCGGCGTGAGCGACTTCACTATATAAAACAAGAGCTTGTCACGCAGCGGTGATGACCCTGTGCGCGATACGAAAACGCCCGCGCGGGGGAGGTCCGCGCGGGCGTTGGGGCAATCCGGCGGCGGGAGGACGAGCCGCCGGAGTTTCGGGCGGAGAGCTTACTTGCCCGAATAGTTGTCGTTCCAGATCGTCGGAAGGTCCGACCTGGCCTGTGCGTCCTGCGAGAATGCGACGCGGTCGGCGCCGATCGCGGCAGTGCCGGCGAAATCGACACCCTCGGTGACCGTGCCGTTATAAGCGTCGAGGACGTTGGCCGAGTAGTTTCCGACCAGGACGGGAGCCTGCTGGGCGGCGGCGACGCCGGCGAATGCGAGAAGGGTCGCGGAAGCGATCAGAATGCGGTTCATGGTCTTGTCTCCTTCATGGGTGGCCGTCCTGGAAGGCCCGGCCGTTTCAGTCTCGGGGCGGCGACCCTTTCGCCGTCCGATGATCGGCAGGTAGGAATGAGATTGCTGCGCCGCAAAACAACTGAACGGGAGGCAAAATTGACGGATGGATCGCGGTTTCGTGAGCGGGAATCTCTTGAAAAACAGAGTCTTCGTAACGGCGCGCCCGGTTCTTGCGAGAGCCTCGGAATAGATCGGGGAGACGCCACGCCGCACTGGCGGCATCGTGCCGCGCGGCCTATATTGCGGTCGACGGTCTGCGCCTCGCGGCAGGAGTAAATTATCCCCGGGGCCTTATTGATCTCGAGGGAGCTGTCCCTGTCCGGACCCGTGGGTTCGGGCACACGGCGCCCACCTACTTTGTAGGCTCCCGGGATCAACCTCTCCATCGGTTGTCGTGGATCGTCCCCATCCTTCCGGCGCGCGCCCGTCGCCGACCAAGCCCAGCCGAGGACACCTTGCCGAGACCATCATGCGACAAGCCGGGCCCATGACGTCCCCGAAGGAAATCAAGAAGAGGCTGCGCGCGGAAGCGCTGGCGCGACGCGACGCGCTCGACCCGCAAATGCGCATCGAGGCCTCGCTCGACATGGCGGAGCGGGTTTCGGCCGCCGTCGACATCGAGCCAGGCATGGTCGTGTCGGGCTTCTGGCCGATGCGTTCGGAGGTCGACGTCAGGCCCATGATGTTTGCGCTCATGGAGCGCGGTGCCCGGCTGTGCCTGCCGGCGATCCTCGACAGGGAGACGATCGTGTTCCGCGAACTGGTGCGCGACGCTCCGCTGATCGACATGGGATTCGGCACGAGCGGTCCGGGACCAGACGCGGAAGTTCTCGATCCATCGCTGATGCTCATACCGCTGGCCGCCTTCGACGCGCGGGGGCACAGGATCGGCTATGGCGCCGGCTATTACGACCGGGCGATCGACAGGCTTCATGCGCGGGGCCTCAATCCGCCGCTGATCGGCATCGCCTTCGATTGCCAGGAAGTGGACCGGGTGCCGGACGAACCGCATGACGTGATCCTGCCAAGGATTGTCACAGAGAGCGGCATGCGCGTCTTCCACGGGCAGGAGATGACCGCGTGAGGCTGCTGTTTCTCGGCGACATGGTCGGCAAGACCGGCCGTACCGCCGTCTGGGAAAGGCTGCCGGGGATGATATCGGACTTCCGGCTCGATTTCGTCATCGTCAATGGCGAGAACGCGGCGGGCGGTTTCGGCATCACCGAGGACATCTTTCACCGCACGATCGACGCCGGGGCCGACGTCGTCACCACCGGCAATCACGTCTTCGACCAGCGCGAGGCGCTCGTCTTCGCCGCGCGCGAGGACCGCTTCCTGCGCCCGGCCAACTTTCCAGGCGGAACGCCCGGTCGTGGCTCGGGCGTCTACATGGCCCGGAACGGCGCGAGCGTCATGGTCGCCAACATCATGGGCCGCGTGTTCATGCATCCCGAACTCGACGACCCTTTCCAGGCCGCCGAACGCGAACTGTCGGCCTGTCCGCTCGGCGAGCAGGCCGATGTCGTGGTGATCGATTTTCATGCCGAGGCCACGTCGGAGAAGATGTGCTTCGGCCATTTCGTGGACGGCCGCGCCAGCCTGGTTGTCGGCACGCATACACATTGCCCCACGGGCGATCACCAGATCCTCAACGGAGGCACCGGCTACATCTCGGACGCCGGCATGTGCGGCGACTATGATTCATCCCTCGGCTTCGACAAGGAGGAGCCGGTCAACCGCTTCCTGACCAAGGTGCCCAAGGGGCGCTTCGAGGCGGCCAGCGGCGCGGCGACGATCTGCGGCGTCGGGGCCAATATATCCGATCGCACCGGGCTCACGGAAAACATCGCGCCGCTGCGCCTCGGCCCGCGGCTGGAGGAAACCATCCCTGCCTTCTGGCGTTGACGCGCGCCGCGTTGACGGGCCGGCAGGGCTTATTTAACGCTGGGCGTCGCCTATCGCACCAAGGAACGGACCACGCTCATGGAATGGCTCGCCGGCTTCTTTGACTGGCTCAACGACCCCACCGCCTGGGTAGCGCTGGCCACGCTGGTCATCCTCGAGGTGGTGCTTGGCATCGACAATCTGATCTTCATCTCGATCCTGACCAACAAGCTGCCCGAACATCAGCAGAGCCGGGCGAGGCGGATCGGCATCGGCGCGGCGCTGATCATGCGGCTGGTGCTTCTGGCCACGATCTCCTTCATCGTGCAACTGACCGAGCCCGTCTTCGAGCTGTTTGGTCACGGTTTCTCCTGGCGCGACATGATCCTGATCGCCGGCGGCCTATTCCTCGTGTGGAAGGCGACCAAGGAAATCCACCACTCCGTCGACCCCGAGGATCACAAGGAGGACATGGTCGGACGCGCGATATCCATGACGATGGGCGCGGCGGTGTTCCAGATCCTGCTTCTCGATCTCGTCTTTTCGATCGATTCCATCATCACCGCCGTCGGCATGACCGATCACATCGCCATCATGTATATCGCCGTCATCTGCGCGGTGACGGTGATGCTTCTCGCAGCCGATCCGCTGTCGAGGTTCATCGCCCAGAATCCCACCATCGTCATGCTGGCGCTGGGCTTCCTCCTGATGATCGGCATGACGCTGATCGCCGATGGCATGGGCTACCACGTGCCGAAGGGCTATATCTACGCGGCGATGGGCTTCTCGGCTCTCGTCGAGGGGCTCAACATGCTGCAACGGCGCAACAGGGGCAGGCGCAAGGCCACCGGACAGGACGCCGGAGGCGCGCACTGAAAGCGATGAAGATCAGACGCCCGACAGAATGACGATTGTCGGGCGGCGCGGCAGCGTGCGCATCGAGACGTCGAGCGAGCGCTCGCTGCGGAAATCGACATCGAAGGCCGAGCGCAGCGGCGACAGGAATTCCCCGATCGGTGTCGAATGCCGGTGCATCGGAAGCACGATCGAGGACTGAAGCCGCTTGGTGATTTCCGTCACGGTCTCCAGCGCGAGCGTCATGCCGCCGTCGACCGGTGCCATCACGATGTCGAGCCGGCCGATCGCCGCGTAATGCTCGTTCTCGAGCCTGTGATGCAGATGGCCGAGATGGCCGATGCACAGCCCCGCCACCTCAAAGATGAAGATCGAATTGCCGTCCTTCTCTTCATAGCCCCAGCGACGGATGTCGGTCGGCACGTTGCGGATATAGACGTCATCGACCACCACGGCATGCCGCGCCGGACCGCCTTCCGGGTTCCAGCCGGGCAGGACATGTTCGATGCCCGGATCCGGCGTCGCCGTATAGTGGGTGCTGTGTGCCTTGTTCATCGTGATCACGCGCGGCAGGGGCGTGTGTCCATAGGCGCCCGAATAGTCGGTCGCGATGCGCACGCCCTGCGGCGTCTCGATGATGTAGGTCGAGTGGCCGGCATAGGTGATCCCGACCGTTTCCTCCTCGGTCTGGACCGGCAAATGGCCGGGCGTGTAGTTAGCGTAGGTCACGTTCGGCAGTGAGCGGGCCATGGCCAGGCACTGGCTCGGAACCGGATCGTCCTGGGCCGATGCCGGACCAGAGACCAGAACGGCGAAAACCGCGGCGGCGGTGAGGCTGGCGTGCAAACGCATGATCGGGCTTTCTCCGTACGAGGTTCCCCATGGGAAGAGTCGGCGAAATCCACGGTCGACGCCATCGCGAAGGGCTTCAATTTTTCGAGAGTCCGCGCGGCTGTAGCGCCTTCTGGACGTTGCCCGGCTTATTCACTATAAGCGCGGCGTTTCCGGACAGATTCAAGGTTTTCGACGGGGCTCATCACATGGCCGGCCATTCACAATTCAAGAACATCATGCACCGCAAGGGCCGCCAGGACGCGGCCAGGTCGAAGATGTTCTCCAAGCTTGCCCGTGAAATCACCGTGGCGGCCAAGCTGGGCACACCCGACCCAGACATGAACCCGAGGCTCAGGCTGGCCGTGCAGAACGCCAAGGCCGAATCGATGCCGAAGGACAACATCCAGCGGGCCATCAGCAAGGCGTCCGGCGGCGACACAGAGAATTACGAGGAAGTGCGCTACGAGGGCTACGGACCCGGCGGCGTGGCGCTGATTGTCGAGGCGCTGACCGACAATCGCAACCGCACCGCCTCCAATGTCCGTGCCGCCTTCACCAAGGCCGGCGGCGCGCTCGGCGAAACCGGCTCCGTCGCCTTCATGTGGGACCGGGTGGGTGAGATCGTCTATCCCGTTTCGGCCGGAGACGCCGAGGCCGTGCTGGAGGCCGCGATCGAGGCCGGCGCCGAGGATGTCGTGTCCGACGAGAACGGTCACACGATCACCTGCGCCTTCGAGGATATCGGCGACGTATCGAAGGCGCTCGAAGCGTCGCTGGGCGAGGCCGCGTCGGTGAAGACTGTGTGGAAGCCGCAGAACTCGGTTCCCGTCGACGAGGATCGCGCCCAGTCGATCCTCAAGCTCATCAACGTGCTCGACGACGATGACGACGTCCAGAACGTCTACGCCAATTTCGAGGTCGACGAGGAAACCATGGCGCGGCTGAGCGCGGCGTGAAAACAGGCGACGAAGCGGCGCGGCCGCGCATCGCCATCACCTATTGCACTCAGTGCCAGTGGCTTCTGCGCGCGGCCTGGATGGCGCAGGAGCTTCTGTCGACCTTCGGGCAGGATATCGGTGAGGTGGCTCTGGTGCCCGGAAGCGGCGGCATCTTCGAGATTTCACTCGACGGCGAAACCATCTGGGAGCGCAAGCGCGACGGCGGCTTCCCGGAAGCCAAGGTGCTCAAGCAGAAGGTGCGCGACCATGTGTGGCCGGACCGGCCGCTTGGGCATGTCGATCGCTGAGGGTTCATCCAGCAAAGAAAAACCCCGCCGGAGCGGGGTTCTGACTGAAAGATTCGTGCAGCGCCGGCTCAAATGCCGAGGCCCTCATAGCGCTTCTTGAACTTCGACAACCGGCCGCCGCGGTCGAGCAGCGTCTGCTGGCCGCCGGTCCAGGCCGGATGCGTGCGCGGGTCGATGTCGAGATGCAGCGTGTCGCCCTCGGCCCCCCAGGTCGACTTGGTGGTGTATTCCGAGCCATCGGTCATGACGACTTTGATCGTGTGGTAGTTGGGATGGATATCGGCCTTCATCGGTCCTGTCCTGGCTTTGCGAAGGGTGCCGTGCAGGCGGCGGCCTGCGGCGATGTCACCCATGTGGCTGTGCTTGAAGCCCGGTCCGGCGGACTGTACGGGTTCAAAATCGGTCGGCGAGCCCTATACATGAGGGCGTCATCAATCACAAGACGGCCAGGCGCGGATTCCGCCGGCCCGCGACGCCCGGCCGCGAGGAGAGCGGAGGCGATGGCGGCGGGCGATCCCGGCGAAACGGACAGAAAGCGGCGATCCCTGCGGCCGCTGGCGCGGCTCGTGCCCTATGTGATGCGCTACAAGCCGCTGGTCTGGGCCGCGATCTTTTCGCTGGCGCTGGCGGCGGTCACCACGCTGACCCTGCCGCTGGCCGTCAGGCGCATGGTCGACCACGGGTTCTCCGAAACCGATACGGACTTCATCGCCACCTATTTCTCGGCGCTGGTCGGCATTTCGGCCGTGCTGGCGCTGGCCTCGGCCTGTCGCTACTATTTCGTGGTCGTGCTGGGCGAACGCGTCGTGTCCGACCTTCGCCGCGACACCTTCTCCCATGTCGCGACGCTGTCGCCGTCCTTCTTCGATTCCGCCCGCTCGGGCGAGATCGTGTCACGGCTGACGGCGGATACCACGCAGATCAAGTCCGCCGTGGGCGCCAGTGCCTCGGTCGCGCTGCGCAACGTGATCCTGTTCCTGGGCGCAATGGTGATGATGATCGCGACCAGCCCCAAGCTCTCGGGCCTGACGATCGGCGCCATACCGGTCATCGTGCTGCCGCTGGTCTGGTTCGGTCGCTCCGTAAGGCGCAAGGCGCGCGCCGCGCAGGACACGCTGGCGGATGCGACCGCCTATGCCAGCGAGCATATCGGCGCCATCCGCACGCTGCAGGCCTTCGCCAATGAAAAGCTGGTGACGGGCCGTTTCGCCGATGCGGTGGAGAAGTCGTTCGACGCGGCGAAATCTTCCATCAAGGCGCGCGCGGTGCTGGTCTTCTTCGCCATCCTGATGATCTTCTCGTCGGTGGTGGCGGTGCTGTGGTTCGGCTCCCGCGACGTGCTGACCGGCGTCATGACGCCCGGCACGCTGGCGCAGTTCCTGCTCTATGCGGTGTTCGCCGCCGGTGCGCTGGCCGCGTTGTCGGAAGTGTGGGGCGAACTCTCCCAGGCGGCCGGGGCGGCCGAGCGCCTGACGGAACTCGCGGCCGAGGTGCCGGCCATCGCAGCACCCGCGAATCCCGTGGCCTTCCCCGAACAGGCTCGCGGCGAAGTGGAGTTCCAGGAGGTTTCCTTCGCCTATCCGACCCGGCCGGACCAGCAATCCCTGTCGCGCATTTCCTTTTCCATCCACCCCGGGGAAACAGTCGCCATTGTCGGCCCGTCGGGCGCCGGCAAGAGCACGGTCTATTCGCTGCTGCTGCGCTATTACGATCCCGACAGCGGCGCGGTGCTGGTCGACGGCGTCGATATCGCGAAGGCCGATCCGGCGGACCTGCGCCGGCGGATCGCGCTGGTGCCGCAGGACGTGGCGATCTTCGCGGCGAGCGTGGCCGACAATATCGGCTTCGGACGACCAGATGCCACGCGCGCCGAGATCGAACAGGCCGCCCGCGATGCTCATGCGGACGGGTTCATCCGGGCGATGGAACACGGCTACGACACGCCGGTCGGCGAGCGCGGCATCACGCTTTCGGGCGGTCAGCGGCAGCGCATCGCGATCGCTCGCGCCATTCTGCGCGATGCGCCGATCCTGTTGCTCGACGAGGCGACCTCGTCACTCGACGCCGAAAGCGAGACGGCCGTGCAGACGGCGCTCGAGCGGCTGATGGAAGGCCGCACCACGATCGTGATCGCGCACCGGCTTGCCACGGTGCTCAAGGCCGACCGCATACTCGTCATGGTCGACGGCACGATCGTGGAGGAAGGCACGCATGGCGATCTCGTCGCCCAGGGCGGGGTTTATGCGCGGCTGGCGAAGCTGCAGTTCGAAAGCGGCGCGGCCGCGTTCAGGAAGGCAGCCGAATAGTACCGCAGGCGAATGATGATCGACCGTGCGCCGCGCGGTCGACGCCTTATGCGGTCGGCGCCTTTGAGGTGTCGTTGGGCCCTGCCGTCAAACGGAAGGGGTGCGTCCGGGAACCGGCCGCGCGGCCGGCGTCGTCCCCGCTGGCGGGCGGTCTCGACGGCGGCAGAATTGCCCCTCACCCTTACCCTTGTAACTTGTCATCTGCCGGATCCGCTATTGTTGCGGGTGCGGTGGCGGACGGGAGACCGAAGTACCCGAGGGACACCAAGCCCGTGGGAGAGCCTGGGTCTTCGTCCGCCGTTCCATCGAACCCGAACAGTCGCCGGGGCCGCAAGCGAAGCCCGATTAGGCAAGGATGGGAGAAGATGGAGGCGATCTTTGTTGGGACCGACGTTTCGCAGGACTGGCTGGACGTGCATGTGCTGCCGTCGGGCGAGAGCTTCCGGGTCGGCAATGACGATGCCGGCATCGCCGAGTTGCGGCAAAGGCTTGCCAGGCTTTCGCCGGAACGGATCGCGCTGGAGGCGACGGGCGGCCTGGAGCGGCTGGCGGTTGCGGCTTTGGCGGGCGCCGGCCTGCCTGTGGTGGTGGTCAATCCGGCGCAGGTGCGCGCCTTCGCCGGCGCGCTTGGCAAGCGGGCCAAGACCGACGGTATCGACGCGGCGGTGATCGCCGCCTTCGCGGCGGCCGTGCGGCCCGAGCCGCGGCCATTGCCGGACGAGGCGACCCGGACGCTGGCCGGCCTCGTCGCCCGCCGCCGGCAGATCGTCGAGATGATCGTGGCCGAGCAGAACCGGCTGCGCGCGGCCAGCGGCCACCAGGCCCTCAAGAGCATCAAGCGGCTGCTGGCCGCGCTGCGGCGCGAGCTGGAGACGATCGACGCCGACATGGACGGCCATATCCGCAAGTCGCCACTGTGGCGGGTCAGGGAGAAGCTGCTCACCTCCATGCCGGGCGTCGGGCCGACGGTGGCCAGAACCCTGCTGGCCGAACTGCCCGAACTCGGTAGTCTCGACCGCCGCCGGATCGCGGCACTCGCAGGCCTGGCTCCCTTCACCCGCCAGTCGGGCAAATGGCGCGGCAGAAGCTTCATCGGCGGCGGGCGCTCCTCGGTGCGATCGGCCCTGTTCATGGCCGCCCTCGTCGCCATTCGCCACAACCCGACCCTCAGAGCCTTCCGCGACCGCCTCGTCGCCGCCGGCAAGCCCAAGATCGTCGCCGTCGTCGCAACCAAGCTCATCACAATCCTCAACGCCATGATCCGGGACCAAAAACCATGGCAGACAGCTTGACAGCCAAGACAGTCCCTCTCCCCGTGAAGGACGGGGAGAGGGGACGTCGATGTCGCGCTCGCCTCGCATGGGCTGGCGCCAGCGTCGAGGCCTCCCTCTCCCCGCATGCGGGGAGAGGGTAAGGGTGAGGGGCGTGTGGATCCGGGTTGCACCGGTTTTGCTGGCGGCGTCACCGGATTTTATTCACATGTCCCACCCGAACCGACGGTTGTTGCGATCGACCGTCGACGCCACCCCTCGCGACGGCAGGCGGACGGTCGGGTCGGAGCCGGATGGAGAGACTCAGCCAAGCATCGTGTCGACCACGCACAGGAAGACACGCGCGCCGATCGGTATCAACTCGTCGGGAAAGTCGTAGTCGGGATTGTGCAGCGCCGGATGCGTTTGCCCTGAGCCTAGAAACATCATCGCCGACTTGGCTCCCCGCCCGAACAGGCCGAAATCTTCCGAGGCGCGCATCGGCAGACCTTCTTCGTCGTGCGGTATCCCTTCCGCGTCCAGCGCCTCGCGCAGCAGGGTCGCCGCTTCGGGCGCGTTGACGCTGGCCACGAAAATCTCGTGATAATCGACCGAATGCGACAGGCCGGCTTCCGCCGCCGCCTCGGCGACAAGAAGCTCGGCCTGGCGGCACAGGTCCGCCATGCGATCATCGCGGCGGGTCCGGAGCGTCGTCCAGATTTCGGCCTGTCCCGGCGCGATCCCGAAGACCGCTTCGCCCATCGAGCAATGGGTGACGGTCGCCATGGCGAAATCCTCGTCGCCGAACGTTCCCTGGCCGAGCGCGCCCAGGCGCGGCATGAGCCGGCTCACGGCCTGCATCGGCGAGGTGCCGGTCTCGGGCATCGAGGAATGGGCGGTCTTGCCGGTCAGCACGGTGCGCATGCCGCGCGAGGCGCAGGCCACGACGCCATCCCTGATGCGGACATGGCCAAGCGGCGTGCCGGGAAAATTGTGCAGGGACAGGGCATAATCGGGCGCGATCGCGGCATATCGCGGATCGGCGGTGACGCCCGCCGCCCCTGCGCCCGTTTCCTCGGCCGGCTGGAACATAAGCACCACGCGGCCTTTGGCGGGTCGTCGGCGGCCGAGCGCGCGCGCCATCGCCGCCAGAATCGCGGTGTGCCCGTCATGGCCGCACATATGCGACTTGCCCGGCACTTCGGAGGAATGCGCGACGCCGGACAGTTCCTCGATCGGCAATGCGTCGAGCTCCGAACGGAACAGCAATGTCGGGCCGGGCGCCTCGCCGTTGAAGACGGCGGCGACGCCGTGTCCGCCCATGCCGGTCAGCACCGTGTCGGGTTCGCATGGCGTCAGGAAGTCCACCACGCGCAGCGCGGTCTGCTCCTCCTCGCCGGAGATCTCGGGAAAACGATGCAGGGTCTGGCGAAACTCGACGAGGTCGACGATGTCGCGATTGGTCAGGTCCATGGAAAAACTCCGCGTTCTTGATCAGCCGCGCGCGGCGGCGCGGCCGGCATTGCGTCCGGAGAAGATGCAGCCGCCAAGGAAGGTTCCTTCAAGCGCATTGTAGCCATGATAGCCGCCGCCGCCGAAGCCGGCCGCCTCGCCGGCCGCGTAGAGGCCGGCGATCGGCTCGCCCGCGCCATCGAGCACGCGGCCGTCGAGATCTGTGTGGATGCCGCCGAGCGTCTTGCGGGTGAGTATGTGAAGCCTGACCGCGATCAGCGGCCCGTGCGCCGGGTCAAGGATGCGGTGGGGCCGGGCCGTACGGATCAGCCGATCGCCGAGATAGGCCCGCGCGCCACGGATGGCGGTTATCTGCGCATCCTTGGAGAAGGGATTGACGATCTCGCGGTCGCGCGCCTCTATCTGGGCCTTCAGCCGGTCGTGGTCCAGGCGGGGCGTGCCGCCGGTCAGCGCGTTCATACCGTCGACGAGCGAGGCGAAATCGTCACGCACGACGAAATCCTCGCCATGCTTCTTGAAGGCCTCGACCGGCGGCGGCGCGCCCTTGCCACGCCGGCTTTTCAGGACTTCCCGCCAGCTTTTCGACGTGAAATCGGGGTTCTGCTCCGATCCCGAGAGGGCGAACTCCTTCTCGATGATCGACTGGGTCAGCACGAACCACGACCATTCATGCCCGGTCGACAGGATGTGCCGCAAGGTGGACATGGTGTCGAAGCCCGGCAGGCAGGGTGCGGGAAGGCGCTCGCCGGTCGCGTCGAACCAGATGGAGGAAGGACCGGGCAGGATGCGGATGCCGTGATTGGCCCAGATCGGCGACCAGTTCCTCACGCCTTCGGTATAGTGCCACATGCGGTCCTTGCCGATGACCGAGGCGCCGGCTTCCTCGGCAACTGTAATCATGCGGCCATCGACATGGGCCGGGACGCCGGCGACCATCGATTTCGGCGCCGGGCCAAGCCGGTCCACCGGCCACTGCTTGCGCACCCGGTCGAAGTCGCCGCCGATCCCGCCCGTCGTCACGATCACCGCGCCGGCCGAATATTCGAATTTTCCAGCCGCTTGGCGGCTGGATGCCTGGCCACGTTCGACAGTGGAGGGTTCCAGGACTTCTCCCGTGACGCCGGTGACGGCGCCGTTCGTCTTCACCAGCCGGTCGGCCTTGTGGCGGGTCTTGAAGGCGATCCGACCGGCCTGGATGTGTTCGCGCACACGCCGTTCGAAGGGTTCGACGACGCCGGGGCCGGTGCCCCATGTGATGTGAAAGCGCGGCACGGAATTGCCGTGGCCATGCGCCGCGCCGCCGCCACGCTCGGCCCAGCCGACCACGGGAAACCAGCGCATGCCCATGCCATGAAGCCAGGAGCGCATCTCGCCCGCGGCGAATTCCAGATAGGCTTCGGCCGTTTGCCGTGGCCAATGATCCTCGGGGCGGTCGAAGCCCGCTGATCCCATCCAGTCCTGCCGGGCGAGTTCGATGCTGTCGCGGATGCGCAGCCGGCGCTGCTCGGGCGTGTCGATCATGAACAGGCCGCCGAGCGACCAGAAGGCCTGGCCGCCGATCGAGTTGTCGCCCTCCTGCTCCAGCAAGATTACCTGTCGGTCGGCATCGGCCATCTCCGCGGCCGCGACCAGGCCCGCCAGCCCCGCTCCCACAATGATCGCATCCGCATCGCTCATCGGCCCCTCCCTGCTGGCGCCATCCTAGGCGGCGCGAGGATCGGCGCAATGCTTGTCCGGTCACGAAATTCGCGATCGTCGGGCCAGATCCACGGCCTTTGCCGCGAAAGGGGTACGTTCCGCTTGCGAAACCGCATCCTCCCGTGAATAGTCCAGCGGCAGGCTGGAGGGAGCCGAATGTTTGCCACCATCTTCACCGTCATCGTCGCGGCGCTGCATGTCTGGTTCATGGCGCTGGAGATGATCTTCTGGACCAAGCCGCTCGGCCGCGCGACCTTCGGCACCACGGCGGAGTTCGCCGAGCAGACGCGGGCCCTGGCCGCGAACCAGGGTCTCTATAACGGCTTTCTGGCCGCCGGCCTGTTCTGGGGGCTGTGGCTCGGCCAGCCGGACGGCAACGCGATCACGGTCTTCTTTCTTCTGTGCGTCCTGGCGGCGGGCCTGTTCGGCTCGGCGACCGTGTCGATCCGTATCCTGTTGGCGCAAGCGCTGCCGGCGCTGCTCGCGCTCGGGGCGCTGATGCTGGGCATCTGAGCGCGTCTACCGCTCGGTCAGCTTGAGTTCGATGCGGCGGTTGCGGTCGCGGGCCTCGGGCGTGTCAGCCGGATCGAGCGGCTGGAACTCACCGAAGCCGGCGGCAACCAGACGCTCGGCCGGAACGCCGTTCTCGATCAGGAACTTGACCACGGAGGTCGCGCGCGCGGTGGACAGTTCCCAATTATCGCGATAGCGGCCGGTGCCGGATAGCGGCACGTTGTCGGTATGGCCGTCGACCCGGAGCACCCAGTTGATCTCGGGCGGGATTTCGCGCTGGAGGTCGAGGATGGCGTCGGCGAGCTTGCGCATTTCCTGGCGTCCTGCCTCGTTGATCTGCTCGGAGCCGGTCGGAAACAGCACCTCGGACTGAAAGACGAAACGGTCGCCGACGATGCGGATGTTCTCGCGGTCGGACAGGATCTCGCGCAGCCGTCCGAAGAAGTCGGACCGGTAGCGGTTGAGCTCCTGCACGCGCTGGGCGAGCGCCACGTTGAGGCGGCGGCCGAGATCGGCGATCTTGGCGTTGGATTCGCGGTCGCGCTGCTCGGATACGTCGAGCGCCGATTCAAGCGCGGCGATCTGGGTCCTCAGCGCCGAGATCTGGCGGTTGAGCAGATCGACCTGATTGAGCGCGCGCTGGCTTATGCGGCGCTCGTCGTCGAGGTCGGTGGTGAGATCGGAAATGCGCGCCTTGGCTTCGTCGCTGGCGCCGGTGCCGCGCGCGAGGATTTCCTCCAGCCGCGAGCGCTCGCCCTCGGCCTCGGCCAGCGAGGCCTGGAGGTTGGCGAGCTGGTCTTCCAGATCCTGCGAATTGGATTGTTCGAGCGCCAGAAGCTGGGTCAGTTCATTGATCTGCGAGTTGAGGCGGGTGAGCACCTCGTCCTTGCCGGAAATCTCGCGCGACAAAAGGAACTGCGCCAGCACGAAGACCGACAGCAGGAACATGATGGCCAGGAGCAGCGTCGACAGGGCGTCGACGAAGCCGGGCCAATAGTCGACCCCGCGGTCGCGGCGGCGGGCGCGCGCCAGCGCCATGTCAGGCGTCCTTCCGCTGTTCGAGCGTCCGGGTCAGCTTCTCCAGCGTCTCGCGCATCTCTCGCTGCTCGTCGGACTGGGCCTCGACCCAGTCGCGCATCATCTGCTGCTCGGAGCGCATGTTCTTGACGAGGCCCGAAATACCGTCGGCCAGATTGGCCATGGCCTGCGCCACGCGCTGGTTGGAGCCGCCCGATTCCTGCAAGGTGCGCAGCCGCTCCGACATGATCTTGATCTCCTCGGAGGAAGACGCGGCCTTGGCGGTTTCGGCGGCGAAGTCGGAGCCCAGGTCCGTCACAGAGGACAGCCAGTTCTCCAGCTCGACATAGAAGCGGTTCTGGGCGCGGCCGGCCTGGAGGTCGAGAAAGCCCAGCACCAGCGAGCCGGCCAGGCCGAAGAGCGAGGACGAAAACGCGGTGCCCATGCCGGCCAGTGGCGCCGACAGGCCCGCTTTCAGGGAATCCAGCACATCGTTGGCGTCGCCGGAGGCGGGGTCGAGCGACTGGATCGTCTGGCCGATCGAGCCGATCGTGCCCAGCAATCCCCAGAAGGTCCCGAGCAGGCCAAGAAAGACCAGCAGCCCGATCAGATAGCGCGAGATGTCGCGGCTCTCGTCGAGACGGGTGGCGATCGAATCGAGGATCGACCTCAGCGACGTGGTCGACAGCGCCGTGGTGGCCGAACGGCCGAGCAGCGCCTTCATCGGCGCCAGCAGGACCGGCTCGTTCGCCTCCTGTCCGGCGCGAAAGGAATTGACCCAGCGCACTTCGCGGAAAAGCCGCCCCACCTGCACGAAAGCCAGCAGTATGCCGACCGCGAGCACGCCGAGAATGAGCCCGTTGAGACCGGGATTGGTGGCGAAGGCAGACGATATCTGCCTGTAGAGGATCGCGCTGACGAAGCCGGAGATCGCCAGGAAAATCAGCATCGAAAGCAGGAAGACCTGGGGGCTCGACAGCCGGTAGGGATCGAATCCGCGCGCCGAATTTTCTCCTTCGGCGTTAGCCGATCTGAACCATGCCATGCGCAAAACCCCGATTATGCCCGCCGGTTGAATCTGCCTGCGAAACTAACCGGAATTGTGACGAGATTGGAAGGAGGGGAAGACAGGCTCGTGTCTCCGATCTAGCATCGCGTCACCAGCCGGCGCGGCAAGTGCCGGACCAGATCCGGGGCAGAACCGCCTCGAGATCGCAGTGATATACCGGTACAGGATGTCGGCGGCTATGGCTTCGCCGGCACCATCGCCAGGCGCTTGAGGAGCGCGCGGTGGATTGCCTCGTTGCCGGCCACGATCGAACCTGCCTCGAAAATCCCGGCCTTGCCGTCGCGGTCGCTGACGAAGCCGCCGGCCTCGCGGATCATCAGCATGCCGGCCGCCATGTCCCAGGGCGCCAGCGAATCCTCCCAGAAGCCGTCGAGACGGCCGGCCGCCACATAAGCCAGATCAAGCGAGGCGGCGCCCATGCGGCGGACGCCCGAGACCTCGCCCATGACGTTGCGCAGGTCGATCAGGAACTGGCCGTGCCGCCCGCGCCCGAGATGGGGAATGCCGGTGCCGACAACGGAATCGACCAGCTTCGAGCGCGCCGCCACGCGCATGCGCCGGTCATTCATGAAGGCGCCGCCGCCGCGCTCGGCCGTGTAGAGCTCGTCCATGGCCGGATTGTAGATCACGCCCGCGACAAGCTCGCCCTGGCGCTCGAGCGCGATCGAGATCGCGAACAGGGGAATGCCGTGCAGGAAGTTGGTCGTGCCGTCCAGCGGATCGACGATCCAACGATGCTGCGGATCGTCGCCCTCGATCTCTCCCCGCTCTTCCATCAGGAAAGAGTAGCCGGGGCGTGCGCGCGACAGTTCGGCATGGATGATCTCCTCGGCCTTGCGGTCGGCCTGGCTGACATAGTCGCCCGGACCCTTGAGCGAGACCTGCAGGTTCTGCACCTCGCCGAAATCGCGCGCCAGCGAGCGGCCCGCCTTCATGGCGGCCTGCACCATCACGTTCATCAGAGCTGAGCGGGGCATTTCGTCGCCTTCGGCTTTCGGGAATAGGCAGTCGGCAGTCGGTATTCGGATACGAATGCCGATTGCCGACTATCGATCTGCCGCCTCAGTCGGCGCGGCGGATATAGGTGATCTCGTTGGTGTCGACGACGATGCGCTCGCCCGAGGAAATGAAGGGCGGCACCATGACGCGGATACCGTTTTCAAGCACGGCCGGCTTGTAGGACGAGGCGGCGGTCTGACCCTTGACGACGGGATCGGCCTCAGTGATCTCCAGCGTGACGTGGTCGGGCAGGGAGACGCCGATCGGGCGCTCCTCGTGCAGTTCGACCGTGACCGTCATGCCGTCCTGCAGGAAGGCCGCGCGCTCGCCGACGAAATCCTTGTCGAGCTCGAGCTGCTCGTAGCTTTCGGCGTCCATGAAGACGAGCGCGTCGCCCTGCTCGTAGAGATAGGTGAATTCCTTCTGCTCGAGCCGCACCTTCTCGACCGTCTCGGCGGCACGGAAGCGCTCGTTCAGCTTGGTGCCGTTGATGAGGTTCTTCAGCTCGACCTGATTGTAGGCACCGCCCTTGCCGGGCTTCACCGCATTCGTCTTGACCGCCACCCACAGGCCGCCATCGTGCTCGATGACGTTGCCGGGACGGATTTCATTGCCGTTGATCTTTGCCATTGACGTGTTCCGGAGACGTTTCGCCGCGAAAAGGGGCGTTTCGGCGCTCCCAAGACCACAATTCGGCGAGCGAGGCAACAGCCCGCAAGAGCGGCTCCAGGGCAGTCGACAGGCCAGCAGTCGATGGTCGGTGGACGGAACGCTGCCGAGAATAACGGTTGGCGAATGCCTATTGCCGACCGCCGCGCGGCCGAAGCGATTGCCAATGCGCGACCGCGGAGTCTAGAAGCGGCCGTCAAAGAACTCGGCAGCCATGTCTCACAATACGTTCGGCCATCTGTTCCGCGTCACCACCTGGGGCGAAAGCCACGGGCCCGCGCTCGGCTGCGTGGTCGACGGGTGTCCGCCCGGCATCCGCTTCCGGCTCAAGGATATCCAGGACGAGCTGGACCGGCGCCGGCCCGGCACGTCGCGCTTCGTCACGCAGCGGCGCGAGCCCGACCAGGTGCGGGTTCTGTCCGGCGTGCTGGAGGATGGCGACGAACTCGTGACGACCGGCACGCCAGTCTCGATGATGATCGAGAATGTCGACCAGCGCTCCAAGGACTATGGCGAGATCGCGCGGCAGTTCCGGCCGGGCCATGCCGACTGGACCTATCAGACCAAATACGGCATCCGCGACTATCGCGGTGGCGGCCGCTCCTCGGCCCGCGAGACGGCGGCGCGCGTCGCGGCCGGCGCGCTGGCGCGGCGCGTGGTGCCTGGACTTTCGGTGCACGGCGCGGTGGTGGCGATCGGCGAGAAGGATATCGACCGCGCGAACTGGGACTGGAACTTCATCGAGGCGGCCGACAATCCGTTTTTCACGCCCGATCCGGCCTCGGTGCCGGTCTTTTCGGATTATCTGGACACGGTGCGCAAGGCCGGTTCCTCGGTCGGCGCGATCGTGGAGATCGTCGCCGAGGGCGTTCCGGCGGGGCTGGGCGCGCCGGTCTATGCCAAGCTCGACCAGGACATCGCCTCGGGGCTGATGTCGATCAACGCGGTCAAGGGCGTCGAGATCGGCGAGGGTTTCGCGGCAGCGCGGCTCACGGGCGAGGACAATGGCGACGAGATGCGCATGGGCAATGACGGCAATCCGGTCTTCCTGTCGAACCACGCCGGCGGCATTCTCGGCGGCATATCGACGGGGCAGCCGATCGTGGCGCGCTTCGCCGTCAAGCCGACCTCGTCGATCCTGACGCCGCGCCGGTCCGTGGACCTAGACGGAAAGGACGTCAAGATCATGACCAAGGGCCGGCACGACCCCTGCGTGGGGATACGGGCCGTGCCGATCGGCGAGGCGATGGTGGCCTGCGTGATCGCGGATCATTATCTGCGGCATCGCGGACAGACGGGAAGGGTTTGGGGGAATAGGGGAGGGGGGCAATAAGGCAGTATGTTTTGTTTCCCCGGTGCCTTACTGCCCTATTGCCCTACTCCCGCGAACGAAGTGAGCCACATGCCATACGACCAGAAGAAGATCGTCGAGGCGCTGCGTGCCTTCGAGCGCGGCGAGATCGTCGTCGTCATGGACGATGACGGACGCGAGAACGAGGGCGACCTGATCGTCGCGGCGGTGCACTGCACGCCCGAGAAGATGGCCTTCATCGTCAGGCACACCTCCGGCATCGTGTGCGCGCCGATGCCGCGCGAGGAGGCGCGGCGGCTCAACCTGGCACCGATGGTGGCGGACAATGATTCGGCCCACACCACGGCCTTCACGATCAGCGTCGACTTCAAGCACGGCACGACCACCGGCATCTCGGCCGACGACCGCACGGCGACGGTACGCAACCTGGCCAATCCCAACGCGTCGGCCAGCGACTTCTCCAGGCCGGGCCACATCTTTCCGCTCGTGGCGCGCGAGGGCGGAGTGCTGATGCGCTCGGGCCATACGGAAGCAGCGGTCGATCTGTGCCGGCTGGCGGACCTGCCTCCGATCGGCGTGATCTGCGAACTGGTCAATGACGACGGCACGGTGATGCGCGGACCGCAGGTCTCGGCCTTCGCCGAGGCGCACGGGCTGCACCAGGTCTCGGTGGCCGACCTGATCGCCTATCGCCAGCGCCAGGAGACGCTGGTGGAGCGGCTGGACAGTTTCGACGCCGAGACGCCGTCGGGCATGGCGAAGGCCTATGTCTACCGGCTGCCCTGGGACCCGATGCACCATCTGGCGGTCGTTTTCGGCGATATTCGCGACGGCGAGGAGGTGCCGGTCAGGTTGCACTCGGAGGATGTGGTTAAGGACGTGTTCGGCGCGCAGGATCGGGTGGCCGAGGCAATGGCCGGCATGGCCGCGCGCGGCCGCGGCGTCATCGTCTATCTGCGCGAGGGTTCGGTCGGCGTCGCCCACACCGCGCGCAACCGCGCCCCGCATATGACGGGCGAGGAGCACGAGGAGGCGTTGCGCCGCGAGAGCGAATGGCGCGAGATCGGGCTGGGCGCCCAGATCCTGCGCGATCTCGGAATATCCTCCATCGTGCTCATGGCCTCGCGCGAGCGGCATTATATCGGTCTGGAAGGGTTCGGCATCCGGATCGCGCGCACCGAACTGCTTTGACGATCGCAAGGGCCGGAAAGGCATGAGCGAAAGGGCAATCACCACGATCGGCCTCGATGCCGACGACACGCTGTGGCAGAACGAGCAGTTCTTCCGCCTCACGGAAGGACGGTTTGTCGAGCTACTGGCGGATCATGCCGACGGCGACCATCTGGCGCAGCGTCTGCTGGAAGCGGAAAGCCGCAATCTCGCCAGTTACGGCTTCGGCATCAAGGGTTTCACGCTTTCGATGGTGGAGACCGCGATCGAGGTCACCGACGGCAAGGTGCCGGCCACCGTCATCCGGCAGATTCTCGACGCGGGGCGCGAGATGCTGGCCCATCCGGTCGAGACACTGCCGCATGTGCACGAGACGCTGGAGGCGCTGGCGCCCGACTACCGGCTGGTGCTGATCACCAAGGGCGATCTGTTCGACCAGGAGCGCAAGCTGGCCGCTTCGGGGCTAGGCGAGTATTTCGACGCGGTGGAAATCGTCTCCGACAAGACCAGCGACACCTATCGGCGCGTCTTCGCCCGACATGGCGACGGGGCGGAGCGGGCCATGATGGTCGGCAATTCGCTGAAATCGGACGTGGTGCCGGCGATCGGCGCGGGCAGCGTCGGTGTCCATGTCCCCCACGAACTGACCTGGGTGCTGGAGCGTGTCGACCCGCCGTCCTGCGATCCGCTGTTTCACGAGATCGACAATCTGGGACGGCTGCCGGAACTGGTGCGCGGGCTCGGGTAGCGATCCGGGACGGTTGGCGCTATCTCCGCTTCTTCGCGCGGTTCGCATAGGGATTGTCGGGCGCGCGCAGCGCCATGCGGATCGGCACGCCGGGCAGGTCGAAGCTCTCGCGCAGGCCATTGACCAGATAGCGTATATAGGCGTCTGGCATGGCCTCCGGGCGTGAACATGACAGCACGAAGCCCGGCGGGCGGGTCTTGGCCTGGGTGATGTATTTTATCTTCAGTCGGCGCCCGGCGACGGCGGGCGGCGGGTGGTGCGCGACGACGCCTTCAAGCCAGCGGTTGAGGCGGCCCGTCGAGACGCGCGCGTTCCAGACGCGGTGGGTGGCGATGATCGCCTCCAGCAGCCGGTCCAGCCCCTTGCCGGTCTCGGCCGAGACGGTGACGGCGCGGATGCCGCGGGCCTGCGGAAGCAGACGCTCGGTCTTCTCGCGCAGTTCGGCCAGAAGTTCCTGCCGGTTTTCGATCAGGTCCCATTTGGAGAAGGCGATGACCGGCGCACGGCCTTCGCGGATGACGAGGTCCGCGATCTGCAGGTCCTGCTTCTCGAAAGGGATGGTGGCGTCGAGCACCACCACGACGACCTCCGCGAAGCGGATGGCGCGCAGGGCGTCGGCCACGGACAGCTTCTCCAGCTTTTCCTGGACGCGGGACTTGCGGCGCATGCCGGCCGTGTCGAACAGTTTGAGCATGCGGCCGCGCCATTCCCATTCGACCGAGATGGAATCGCGCGTGATGCCGGCTTCGGGTCCGGTCAGCAGGCGCTCCTCGCCGATCAGCGCGTTGATCAGCGTCGACTTGCCGGCGTTCGGGCGGCCGACCACGGCGATCCTGAGCGGCTTGGTCTCGTCATAGGCGGGCTGCGCGTCGTCGTCCTCGGGCACGTCCTCACCGATCAGGGGCAGGCCCGCCGTCGCCTCGATTGCCTCCTCGGCGAAGGCGCGCTCCTCGCCGATGGCCGCGATCATCGCCTCGCGCAGATCCGGCAGGCCCTGGCCGTGCTCGGCCGAAACCGGTACCGGCTCGCCGAGGCCGAGTTCCCACGCCTCGAGCATGCCGGCTTCGGCACCCCGCGCTTCGGCCTTGTTGGCGACCAGCACGACGGGCTTGCCCGAGCGGCGCACCAGGTCGGCGAAGACCCGGTCGGACGGCGTGAGCCCCAACTTCGCGTCGACCATGAACAGGACGAGATCAGCCTCGTCGATCGCGATCTCGGTCTGGGTGCGCATGCGCGCCTCCAGCGTCGCCGGTCCGGCCTCCTCGAGGCCCGCCGTGTCGACGACGTCAAAAGCGAGATCGTAGAGTTTCGCCGGATGGACGCGGCGGTCCCGCGTGACGCCCGGCGTATCGTCGACCAAGGCCAGCCTGCGGCCGGCGAGCCGGTTGAAGAGGGTGGACTTGCCGACATTCGGCCGTCCGACGATGGCGACCGAAAAACTCATCTCCGGTCAGCCGTCGCTTTGTTCGGTCGCGGCTTCGGCGTCCCCGCCGGCGCCCGCGCCGCGGATCAGTTCCGACATCAGATTGGCACGCTGGCGAATGTTCGCGGGCGCCTGGTCGTCGTCGTAGATCTGTCCGAACAGCGTGCCCGCGTCCTCGAGCCGCCCCTCCTTCCATGCCGCCAGGCCAAGCGCCTCGCGGGCGGAGTGGCGCAAGGCGTTTCCCTCAGCCGTCAGCGGCTCGACCCGGCTGGCGACGTCGGCATAGGAACCATGATCGACCAGCAGAAGTGCTGCTCTCAGACGCGCCATGTCGCGGATGGCGCCCGGCGCCGAACGGTCGGCGGCGACCGCGTCGAATTCCGACACGGCTTCATCGGCATCGCCCCGTTCGGCGAGAATTGTCGCCGCACGCATGCGCGCCAGCAGCGGATAGTCACCAAAACCGTTCTGTTCGAGTTCGCCGAAGGCCGCCAGCGCCGACTCCTCTTCGCCGGAATTGGCCAGCGCAAGGGCGTCGGAAAAGGCGTCGCCGGATCGCTTGGCGCGCAGGTCCGTCCAGTAGTTCCAGCCGACCCATGCCGCTGTCGCAATGATGATGGCGGCCGCCGCGCCGATGATCCAGACACCCCAGCGCTCCCACAGCAGCCTGGCCTGGTCCTTGCGGAACTCCTCGTTGACTTCGCGGATGAATTGATCGTCGGACATTGCGCCTGCCGGATGTTGTGCGCGCGTCATAGCCCATTTTCGCCGCGATGGAAGGGGCGAGCGGGCGCTGACAGCCTATCTGAGCCTGTTGGCGCGTTCGAGGGCCTGTTTCTGCTGGTCGGGATCGAGCGTATAGAGGAAGGAATCCATCTGCCGATCCGTCAGCCCGGCGCGCCGGGCGAGGATATACCAGGCGCCGGCCTCGACCGGATCGCGCTCGACGCCGATGCCGGCGCGATACAGGCGCGCAAGCCGGATCTGCCCCGCCACATTGCCGCTCTCGGCCGCGCGTTTCAGCCACTGATAGCCAAGCTTCTCGGCGGCCTCGCCTTCACCGGACTGCACAAGCATGGTTCCCAGCTCGACCTGGGCCGAATCGAAATTCTGCAGGGCGGCCTTCTCAAGCCAGCGACGGGCTTCCGCCTCGTTCACGCGGCGGCCACCGACGCCGTTCATGTGGACCTGCGCCATGGCGTATTGCGCATCCGCAAGTCCCTGCCCGGCCGCGAGCTCATAGTAAGGTACGGCCTTGCGCAACCCCTCTCCACCGGGTTCGCGCCCGACCAGCATCTGGGCGTAGTTGAACTGGGCGAAGCGGTTTCCGGCATCCGCCGCCGATCGCATCAGGGTGAAGGCCCTTTCGCGGTCCTTTTTAGCATGCTCGCCGTCGAGCAGGATCAGCGCGTACTGGAACTGGGCTTCGGGAACGCCCTGTTCGGCCGCCTTGCCGTAGAGTTCGGCCGCCTTCGCGGGATCCTGGCGGACCCCAAGCCCGCGCGAATAGATCTCGGCCATCAGCGTCTGGGCCTGGCCGTCGCCGGCTTCGGCGCGCGGTTTCGCCAGATTGAGGGCGGTCAGATAAAGGCCGCGCTGGAACGCGCCGAACGCCGCGTCCTCCTGCTTCTGGCCGAAGCGCGACGGCGCGACCTCCTCGCCGGCCGAACCCGGCTTGCCGCCATCCGCGGCAAGGGTCGGCGCGGTCGCGGCCAGCAAAAAGGCAACGATAGAAGCGTAGCGAGACATTACGGGCCGTTCCGGAAGCGCGGCGCTTCGTCATCAAGCAGCCGGTTGATCCGCGCCACCGCCTCGCGGGGATCGGCGCCGGCATCGAACAGCGCGGCAGAGACGGCAACGAAATCAGCGCCCGTGGCCGCCACCGCCGCCACCGAGGACAGGGCGCTGCCGGCCTGGACGATGCAGGGCAGTTCGACCATTTCGGCCCACCATTGCCCCAGCGACAGGTTGCGTGGATGGGGTTCCGGCTCGCGATCGTAGCCGAAGCGACCGAAGAAGACGTAGTCCGGCCGGGCCTCGCCGATCTCGAGCGCCTCGTGGCGGGTGCGCCCGCCATTGGCGCCGACCATAGAGCGGCCTTGCGCGCGCGCGACGGCTTCGGCGACCTCGCCGGCAGGGCCCTCGACATGGATGCCGTCGGCGCCGACGCGGCCGGCGACCCGGCTGTCGCCCTCGACGAGGACGGCGATGCCGCGCGACTGGAGCGCGGGCGCGACTTCCTCGCAAAAGGCCTGGAACGCTTCGGTCTGGCGATCCCAACGCGGCAGCACGACCGAAGCGACGTCGCCGCCCTCGCAAGCCTGGACAAGCGTCGTCCCACCGATCTCGGCCGGCGCAATGATCACCAGCCGGCAGCGGTCAGGTTCCGGTGTTGCGTTCATGTAGTGCCCGTCTCGCCCATTGTCTTCGACGTGATTGTGCGCCGATCTTGGTCGCAATGCGGCATTCGGGGGGCTTCGCGCAAGAGTGGGCGTGGACATGGTTGCGCCCAGCGCCTAAGGGCACCGTGTCGCTGCGCCGGGCATTCATGGACCTTCCAACCGACCCGCTGTTTTATCTGACCGCCGTTCCGGCGGTGATCCTTGTCGGCCTGTCGAAGGGCGGGCTGGGCGGCGCCATGGCGCTCATCGGCGTGCCGCTGATGTCGCTTGCCATGCCGCCGCTGCAGGCGGCCGCCGTGCTGCTGCCGATTCTGATCGTGATGGACCTGGTCTCGCTGTGGACATGGCGGGGCCGGCGCGACCGCACGACGCTGATCAACCTTCTGCCAGCCGCCATGGCCGGCATCGCGCTCGGATGGCTGACCGCGTCGCTGGTGACCGCCGACGGGGTCAGGCTGATGGTCGGGCTGGTGGCGATGGCCTTTTTCTTCATGTGGGTGTGGCGCAGGTTTTCCAGTGGCGACGGTGCCCGGCCGCACGGGCGGTTCAAGGGCGCCTTCTGGGGGCTGATTTCGGGCTTCACCAGCTTCGTGGCCCATGCGGGAGGGCCTCCCTATCAGGTTTACGCCCTGCCGCTTCGACAGGATCCGAAACTTTATACGGGCACCAGCGTGGTCTTCTTCGCCATCGTCAACGCGGTGAAGCTGGTGCCCTATCTGGCGCTCGGCCAGTTCGACGCGACCAATCTGGGCGCCTCCGCCGTGCTGATGCCGATCGCGCCGCTGGCGATCCTGTCCGGCGCGTGGATCGTGCGCCGCATCCGCCCCGATCACTTCTACACGCTGATGTACGGCATGATGTTCGTGGTGGGGCTGAAGCTCGTCTGGGACGGGATAGCCAGCCTCGCATAGCGATGTTTCATGCGTGTCACACAATGTCATTGGTGCAATGCAGCATGCGAAGTATGAATGATTCCGGGTGGTTGGGCACAGGCCGGCACGATGCGAGCGATCGGCTTGCACGATGCGACAGCCAGCAGAAGGAACCACCGCCACATGACGCCGTTCGGTGGCATGACCAACCCGACGAGCCCTTCCGTTCCATCCGCTTCGGCGCCTGGCAAGGCCAGGGACACGCGCATCGACGTGTTGAGGGCGCTGGCGTTGCTGACGATTTTCGTCAACCACGTGCCGGGTAACGTCTACGAGTTCCTGACGCATAAGAATTTCGGTTTCTCGGACGCCGCCGAGGCCTTCGTGCTGATCTCGGGCATCGCGGCCGGCATGGCCTATGGGCGCAAGTTCGTGCCGGGCGCCCGGATTCTTACCGCGCTCAAGACCTGGCGTCGGGCGGGGGTGCTCTACATCACCCACATCATGACGACCGTGGCAACGCTGGCGATCTTCTCGGCCGGAGCACTGCATTTCGGCGCGCCGGAACTGCTGGAGAAGATCAACATCGCGCCGCTGATGGAAGACACGGCTCGGGCGCTGGCCGGTCTGGCCACGCTCGGCCACCAGCTCGGCTACAACAACATCCTGTCGATGTACGCCGGGGTGCTGCTGATGCTGCCCGCCTTCCTGCTGGTCGGCCGCTACAGCCTGGGGCTGATGGTCGGCCTTTCGGGCGCGGTGTGGCTGGCATCGGGCCTGTTCGGCATCGCGCCGCCGGCCTATCCCAATGAAGGCGTATGGTTCCTCAACCCGCTGTCGTGGCAGTTCCTGTTCGTCATCGGCGTCGCGTGCTCGATCCATGCGCGCCGCGCGGGCGGGCTGAGGCTGCATCCGTGGCTCGTCGGCGCCGCGCTCGCCTATGCGGTCCTGGCGCTGCTGTGGGTCCGCGTTCCGCTATGGGGGATCGACACCTCGCTCGGGCTGCCCAGGGTGCTGACCGGTTTCGACAAGACCTATCTGTCGCTGCCGCGCCTGCTTCACGTGCTGGCCGTGGCGACGCTGATCGTGTCGATACCGGCGCTGTCGAACCTGTTCCGCACCTCGGGCGATCACCCGCTGGCGGTGCTGGGCAAGCACTCGCTGCCGATCTTCGTGGCCGGCACGCTGCTGGCCATGTTGGGGCAGGTCATGCAGTTCGTGAATCCGGCGGGCGGCCTTGCCTTCGACACCGTTCTGATCGCCACCGGCATCGCGCTGCAGTTCGCGCTGGCCTACTGGCTGGAGTGGCTGCCGACAATCGGGTGGGGCGGCAAGGCGGCCTCCCAGCGGCAGCCCGCGCCGGCCGGGACGAAGCCCCACATGGCCCCGACACTCGCGCCGCCGACGGGCCGGTCCTATGCGAAGACCACGCTGGCGGTCGCGGGCTCCGGCGAAACCGCGTGACGCCGGCATAGGGCGGCGCTAGTTTCGCTCCCGTGCATGCGGGAGGAGACATGACTGGCATCTACGACACCGGCCTCGAGCACAACCCGGCCAATCACCAGCCGCTGTCGCCGCTCTCTTATCTGGAACGGGCGGCCAGGACCTTTCCCGATATCACCGCCGTCATCCACGGCTCGCTCAGGATGACCTATGCGCAGTTCTTCGCGCGCTCGCGAAGACTGGCCTCGGCGCTGGCCGCGAAAGGCGTCGGCAAGGGCGATACCGTTACCGTGATGCTGTCGAACACGCCGGCCATGCTGGAGGCGCATTTCGGCGTGCCGGTGGTCAAGGCGGTGCTGCATTCGCTGAATACGCGGCTCGACGCGGCGATCATCGCCTTCCAGCTCGACCATGCCGAGACGAAGGTGCTGATTGTCGATCGCGAATTCTCCGCCGTCGTGAAGGAGGCGCTGGGCCTCGCGAGCGTGACGCCGCTTGTCATCGATTACGACGATCCCGAATACGCCGCCGATGCGCCCTATCCGAAGGGCGAGCGCATCGGCGATCTCGATTACGAGACGTTCGTGCGATCCGGCGATCCGGACTTCGCATGGTCGATGCCGGACGACGAATGGGACGCGATCTCGCTCAACTACACGTCGGGCACGACGGGCAATCCCAAGGGCGTGGTCTATCATCATCGCGGCGCGGCCCTGATGGCCTATGCCAACACTATCCATGCCGGCATGGGACGGCATCCCGTCTATCTGTGGACGCTGCCGATGTTCCACTGCAATGGCTGGTGCTTCCCCTGGACGCTGGCGGTGCAGGCCGGCACCCATGTGTGCCTGCGCTGGGTGAGGGCGAAGCCGATGTATGACGCGATCGCCGACCATGGCGTGACGCATCTGTGCGGAGCCCCGGTCGTCATGTCGACGCTGATCAACGCGGCCGACGCCGACAAGCGTGAATTCGCCCAGACCGTCACTTTCAACACAGCCGCGGCGCCGCCGCCCGAATCGGTGCTGGCCGGCATGGCGGATGCCGGCTTCGCCGTCACCCATCTCTACGGGCTGACGGAAACCTACGGGCCGGCCGTCGTCAACGAATGGAAAGACGAGTGGGACGGGCTGGAAAGCAGCGCCCGGGCCACCCGCAAGGCCAGGCAGGGCGTGCGATACGCGGCGCTGGAAGGACTGGCCGTGATGGATCCGAAGACGATGGAGCAAACGCCTCCCGACGGTGAGACGATCGGAGAAGTCATGTTTCGCGGCAACATCGTCATGAAGGGCTATCTGAAGAACCGGAAGGCGACCGACGAGGCCTTCGCCGGCGGGTGGTTCCATTCGGGCGACCTCGGCGTCATGCATCCGGACGGCTACATCCAGCTCAAGGACCGCTCCAAGGACATCATCATTTCGGGCGGCGAGAACATCTCCTCGATCGAGGTCGAGGACGCGCTCTACAAGCATCCGGCCGTCGCCGCCTGCGGCGTGGTCGCCCGCCACGACGACAAATGGGGCGAGACGCCGGTCGCCTATGTCGAACTCAAGCCGGGCAGACACGCGAGCGAGGATGAAATCATCGAGCACTGCCGCGCGCTGCTGGCGAAGTTCAAATGCCCGCGTACGGTCATCTTCGATGAAATCCCCAAGACGAGCACCGGCAAGATCCAGAAATTCGTCCTGCGCGAGCGCGCGAAGTCGCTCTGAAACGCCGATCCGTGTCGCAAGCGGTGTCGCAATCGGCGATGTACAAGAGTTTGATCGCGCCTAATCTGTCTCCGAACGCCGAGGGGGCGGATAGGGGGATTGGGGGGCTTTCATGCAGGGCGTCGCGCGCTCGTTCTTCACGCTGGCGATCATCTACGCGATCTTCGGGATGATGCTGGGACTTCACATGTCGATCACGCATGACCATGCGCAGATGCCGGTCCATGCGCATACAATGGTGGCGGGCTGGCTGATGTCGGCCGTGTTCGCGTTCTTCTACCATCTGTTTCCCGCCGCCCGGGAACACAGGCTGGCTGTCGTACATTTCTGGCTGACGGCGGTCAGCGGGGTCCTCCTGCTGGTGGGGCTCTATTTCCTGATCGGCGGCAATCCTTCGATAGAGCCCGTGGTGGCCATTGCCTCGCTCGGCTTCTTCGCGGCAATGCTGCTGTTTGCCTTCATCGCGCTGCCAGTGGTTCGGAGGGCGTAGGGGGTCGGCGAAAATTTCGAAGTTGAATAGAAACTTCGTAAATTTTTACCCTTCGTTAAGGTTCACGGGCGTTTACTGTGGGCATCCAGTGATCTGGATTCTTACCGAGTGGTTTGGAGCCATTCTGTTTGACGCCTCCCTGTTAAACTCCTGAGAGCCGCCAAGCCGCGGCTCTTTTTTTTTGAGGTCGTCTCCGGGCCGGCACCGGACGCCGCCGCGCGGGCGCGATGCCTCACTATGGCCGTTAACCCTTCGTTAAACATAGGCTTGCCATCGCAGGCACAGGCACGCATTTTCCAGCGAACCGCCGGCACGGGTCGCGGCGGACGGATGCAGGGATCGGGGACGCACGGAATGGGCGGATTGGGGCGCAACGACGACAACATGATCAGCCTTGCCGAGCGCCGGATCTTCTCGCCTTCGTTCAAGCCGCTCTACGACCAGGGCATGAAGCTGGTCGAGCGCACGGCCGAGTATCTGGACGGAGAGGGACGCGCGCAGGCCAAGAGTCTGTCGCGCGTGGCGGCCACGCTCTACGCCGCCGAATCGATGCGGCTGACGACCCGGCTGATGCAGATCGCCTCATGGCTGCTCCTGCAGCGCTCGGCCAATTCGGGCGAGATGACGCGCGACCAGGTGGCGGCGGAGAAGGCGAAGGTGCGCCTCGACACAAGTTCTCCACAGGGGCTGGCGCCGGGGTGGGACGAACTGCCCGCCCTGTTCCGCGACCTCGTCGACCAGTCGCTCAAGCTGCAGGCGCTGGTGCGGCGCATGGACGAGGAAATCTACGGCGAGGGGGCCGGCGGTGCCGACACGGTCGTCAATCCGGTGAGCGACCAGATCACGCTGCTCAAGACGGCCTTCCAGCAGGGCTGACCGGCGGGCTCTGGTGCTATGACGCGTTGCGGGCGGCCGTCTCGAGACCGAGCCAGCGTTCGACCTTTTCCAACAACGCGGCGGGCTTGATCGGCTTCGACAGGTAGTCGTCCATGCCGGCCTCCAGGCAGCGTTCGCGGTCGCCCTTGAGCGCATGGGCGGTGACGCCGACGATCGGGACATGATGCGGCGAAGCCGCCTCGGCCTCGCGAATCGCGCCGGTGGCCTCGATGCCGCTCATCTCCGGCATGGAGACATCCATCAGGATCATGCGCGGTGACCTGGTCTTCCAGGCCTCCACCGCCAGCCGGCCATTGCCGACAATCTCGAAGGTGAACCCGGTCTCCTCCAGAATCTGCATGAAGACGAGCTGGTTCACCTCATTGTCCTCGGCAATGAGAATGTCGACGCGATGGTCCGCCGGCTGGACCGGATCCGGCATTGCGGGTGCTTCCGGAGCCGCGGGCGGCGTGGCGGGTTCGGAACGATTGATGGGGGCGGCTGGCTCGTCCGACCGCCGCGCAACCTGGGCGACGTCCCTTTCCGCTATCGTTTCGGCCTCGGCCGCTTGGGCTTCGGCCGGCGAACCTTCCCGGCGGTGGGCGTTGCCCTTCTGGATGGCGGCGACAAGCGTTTCCAGAAGCGTCGAGGATCGCGCTGGCTTGACGAGTTGTGCGTCGATGCCGAGTTCGCGGTTGCGGACCTGCGCCAGCGACTGATCGACGGAAGTCAGCATGATGATCGGTGTGGAAGCCAGCGTCTCGCTTGCGCGGATCGCGCGCGCGACTTCCGCCCCGTTCATGCCCGGCATCTGGTAGTCGAGCACAACGCAGTCGACCGAGAGGCCCATCCTGGCGGCCGCCTCGAGCACGGCCAGGCCTTCCATGCCTGATTCGGCCGCGCAGGCATCGAACGACCAGGACGACATCTGTTCCGACAGAATGGCGCGGTTGACCGAATTGTCGTCGATGACGAGGATGCGGGCGCCCGAGACGTCGACCGTGGCCGTCACCGGCCTGCTCGGCGTATCGACGGCCGGCAGCGAGACTTCGAACCAGAAGGTCGAGCCCTCCCCTTCCACGCTTTCGACGCCCATGCGCCCGCCCATCAGCGCGACGAGGCGCGAGGTGATCGCCAGCCCCAGTCCGGTGCCTTCGTGGCGGCGGGTCGAAGAGGCGTCGACCTGGCTGAACTTCTCGAAGACCTGCTCGATCTTGTCGGCCGGAATGCCGATGCCGGTGTCGGTGACGGCGAATCTGAGCGCTGCCTTGCCGCCCCGGCTGTCGCCGGTCACCTCCACCAGGACATGGCCCTTTTCGGTGAACTTGATGGCGTTGCCCATCAGGTTGGTGATGATCTGGCGCAGGCGGCCGACATCGCCGACCACCGTCTCGGGCAGACCCGGCTGAACCCGCACGATCAGCTCGATGTCCTTTTCCTTGGCACGGGTGGACATCAGTGTCGCCACATCCTCGATCGCCTCGGCGAGCCCGAAGGGCGCTGGATCGAGGACGAGCTGGCCGGCGTCGATCTTGGAGAAGTCAAGGATGTCGTTGATGATGGTGAGAAGCGCGTTGCCGGACTTTACGATGATGTCGGTGAAGGTCTTCTGCTTGGCGTCGAGCTGCGATTTGGCCAGGAGTTCGGCCATGCCCAGCACGCCGTTCATGGGCGTACGGATTTCGTGGCTCATATTGGCGAGGAACTCGGACTTTGCCCGATCGGCCAACTCCGCCTTCCTCTGTGCCTCGCGCAGTTCTGTCTCGCGGGCCTTCAGGTCGGTGATGTCGACACGCACGCCGATATAGGTGCCGTCGGCGGTGCGGCTGTCGAAGACCTGGAACCAGCGTCCGTCGGGGTTTCGCCGCTCGAAGGCGGCATGAGTGACATGGTAGCGGCGGGTATAGGCCGCGATCCATGCTTCCGGATCGGTGTCGTAGAGCGAATCAAGTTCCTCGTCGCCGGACTGGCGGAAATAGCCGGCCTGGTGCGCGAGGCGAACCGCGTCTTCCAGCGGACGGCCCGGCTTCATAGCCGGCACCATGGCCGGCAGCGCCTCCTGAACGCGGCGGTTGGCGAGCACGAAGCGATCCTCGGCATCATAGATGATGACGCCGGCGGGCAGGAATTCGATGACCTCGGCAAGCCGCTCGCGCGCCTCTTCGACCTCGCGCTCGCGCCGCCGGATCTCGCTGACGTCGAAGACGAAGCCGGCCACGTAATCCTTGTCGCCGTCGGTGGTGACCCTGGTCTTGCGCACGATGCGCGAGCGGCCGATGCCGTAGGCTTCGAAATCCTCCTCCACTTCGTAAGGCTGGCCGGTTTCCAGCACGCCGCGCTCGGATGCCTCGAAGCCGGCCGCGTCCTCGGCGGGCGACAGGTCCGCGGCGACCTTGCCCACCACCTGCGACGGCTCCATGTCGAACAGGCCCGCGAAGGCCTTGTTGGCCAGCACGAAACGCAGGTCGGCGTCCTTGACGAAGACGGGGTCCTTGATCCCGTCGATGACGGCCGCGGCCAGCCGCGCTCGTTCGAGAGCTTCGGCAAGGGCCGCCTCACGCTCCTTCATCTCGGTCACGTCGAAATAGCTGATCAGCCGCTTGCCGCCGGTCAGCGGTGTGACGGAGTAGATCAGCGTGCGTCCGTCGGCACGCGAGAATTCACGCGGTGCGACCTCGCCGGCCACGATCTCGGCCAGCCTCTTCTCGACATAGGGCTCCCAGTCGGCGTCGGCGACGTCGTAGATGCCGTTGTGGCGATTGACGTCCATCAGCGCGCGGAAAGGCTGGCCGACCCCGACCTGTTGGCGGGTGACCTTCCAGATGTCGTAGAAGGCGGTGTTGACATTGACGCAGACCAGGTCCGAGTCGACCAGCACCATGCCCAGATCCATCGCGTCGATGGTGCGCTGCAGGTCCGTGAGCAGTTCATCGGAGCGCGTGCGTGCGTTTTCGAGTTCCGCTTCGCGGCGCTTCATGTCGGTGATGTCGGTGCGGATGCCGACGCGGTCGCCGGTATCCGAAAGGTGGTCGCGACGTCTGATCCAGCGCCCGTCATGGGTCCGGAACTCGATCTCCTTGTCGAGTTCCTCGGCGCGCTTCGCCATGTGCTCGGCGACCCATTCCTCCTCGCGGCCGACGGCCTCGGGAACCACTCCCGTGTGGGCGAACTCGACGAACATCTCGCCAAAGCTGCGCCCCTCGGACAGGTTGGGCAGGAAATCGAACTGCTTGCGGAACGCCTTGTTGCACACGATCAGTCGATCGTCGGCGTCCCACAGCGCAAAGCCGTCGTCGAGCGCGTCGATCGCAACCTGAAGACGCTTCTGGGCGGCTTCGGATTCGGCGCGCGCCTGCTCGATGCGCGCCTCGCGCGCCTTCATGGCGGTGATGTCCGTGCCGATGCCGATCCGGCCGCCATCGTCCGTGCGCATCTCCCGGCGCATGACGAAGCGTCCATCGCTGAAGCCGAGCACGGCCTGGGTCTGGGTCCTGGCGCGGCGATTTTCCATCATGCGCCGCTTCCATACATCCGGCGCCTCGCCGATCAACCAGATGCCCCGCTCCAGTCCGGCATCGACGATCTCCTCGAAGGTCACGCCGGCGCGAATGATGTCCCTGAGCGGGCCGTACATGTTGAGGAAGGCCTCGTTGTACAGAAGCAGCCGGTCGTCGCCATCATAGTAGCTGAAGGCGTCGTCCATGACGTTAAGCGCCGCCATGAGGCGCTCGGCATGGCTTTCGCCCTCGATCGCCTGTTCGAGCGCTTCCTCGAGCTCCTTCTGGCGCGTGACCTGGCGACGGGCTTCCGCGAATTCCTCGATCGTGGGCAGGACGTCGGTCAGGTTGCGGGCCGTGCCGAGATAGCCGAGGAAACCGCCGTCCTCGTCGAATCGCGCGAAGCCGGAGACCGACACCCACCGGAACGCCGGATTGCCGCCATCGAAGTCGTACACGAAGTTCGTGAAGGGTCGGCGGGCCTCGAGATCCTCCATGTGCGCCTGCGCATCACGGCTTTCCCTTGCCACGTCGCGCAGGAAGTCGAAACGGTTGCGCCCAAGCAGCTTGTCAGGCGCAAGGCCGGTCAGGCGCTCGAAATCCTCGCTCAGCCAGCAGAAGCGGTGTTCGGCGTCGGTTGCCCAGAGCCAGTCCGCGCTGGCGGCCAGGAGGCGCAGCAAATCGTCCTCGGTGAGTTCCGGCTCCCAAGTCCGATCGCGGGGACGCCCCCTCCGCTCTTTCGATGCCGTCATAAGCCCGCGCGTCCCGGTCTCGAATTCGCCCGGATCGTCCGATGCATGCGTCTCGGCGATCCCCCCATCCCCCAAGAATGAACGAGAAGCCTTAACGGTTGGCTAAGGTTAATGGACCAATGCAACCGACGCCCGAGGCCGGCCCGCCATGGAAGAAAATCGGGCGCCAAGGCGCCCGAGCAAGTGTTGTTTCAGAGTGTGATACCGTTCAGTGCCAGGCTTGGCGCGCATACCACTCGTCGATGTCGCGCCGCGCCTTGTCCTTCTCGACGCCGTAACGTTCCTGAATCTTGCCTTCCAGCTTGTCGCGCCGGCCGGCGATCACATCCAGATCATCGTCCGTCAGCTTGCCCCAGTTCTCCTTCACGCTGCCTTTGACCTGTTTCCAGTTTCCTTCAACGCGGTTCCAATCCATGGCGTCTGCTCCTTCCCGTGGTCATAGCGGGCCCGACTGGCCGCTTGGGCAGGAAACGTGACAACGCGGGAAAGGTTCACCCGGCGAAGAATGCCGTCAAAACGAGCTGCCCGCGCCGCGATGCAACCGTTAAAAGAGCCGGCAGCGCCGCCGACCTGGCGGCTCTGCTTTCAGCAGGACACACCGATCACACCGCAGCCACTCCGGAAGCCGTCACCCACTATCAGGCGAACAATTGGGCAAGGCGGACGGGATGCTCGACCTCGTACGCAACGGCGTCACCGATATCGTCATGTGCCACGTCGTTCGCGATAACCATCGCCGCCGAAGGTGGTGACTGAGATGAGATTGGCACGCCCAAGGGGAATCGAACCCCTGTTTGCGCCGTGAGAGGGCGCCGTCCTGACCGCTAGACGATGGGCGCGTCGGCCGCCTATCTAGTCGTGATCGGACCCGAATGCAACCGTCAATCGCGAGCCTCAATCGCGGGTGGGCGCGGCGGGTTCGATCAGGTCCCAGCGGTTGCCGCACAGGTCCTCGAAGACGGCCACGGTGCCATAGCTCTCGCGGCGCGGCGGTTCGAGGAACTTCACGCCGGCGGCCGACATGGCACGGTGATCGCGGGCGAAATCATCGGTCTCCAGAAAGAGGAAGACGCGGCCGCCAGCCTGGCGGCCGATCACCGCTTCCTGGTCCGCTCCGACGGCTCTGGCGAGCAGCAGTGCCGTCCCGCCGCCAGACGGCCGCAAGACGACCCAGCGCTTGCCGTCGCCGAGCTCGGTATCTTCGAGCAGGGTGAAACGGAGAGCATCGCGGAAGAAGCCGATCGCCTCGTCATAGTCGCGCACCAGCAGCGCGACGTGGGCGAGGCGGCTCCCTGTCATTCGAAGACCACGGGAACGGAGCCGGCCGCCCGTCCCGCGCCGAGATCGTAGATGAGGATCGACTGGCCGCCGTCGGCGTGTTCGACATGGATCGACAGGCGCGAACCCGACAGGCTCTGCGAGAGGATGCGCGCGCCCCGCGGCAGCGTGATGCCGGCGCCTTCCGGTGAAGTGATCGCGATGTCGGTCTCAACGCTTCCGGGCGGGACCATGCCCTTGTAGACAAGGGCGATCGCCACCGCCATAAGGGCCGCGAACAGGATGCCGAGATTGATCGCGACGAAGCGCGTGAGCTTGCGGCGGACGCGCTCCACGGCCGGATCAAGCGGCTTGTCGTCGTCTTCTTCGCGCATGGATCGCCCCTTGACCGGCTGGAAATCGAAACTTGGCCGCGGCTGATAGACCAGACGAAGTCTCATGGATAGAGCGGCAGGCCGGGCCGGATGCCGCGGGAAGCCGGCTGGACATCTTCCTGGCGGCCGCGCTGGCGCCCGGCCTGTCGCGAAGCCGCGTCCAGCAGCTGATCCGCGACGGCCGCGTCATGGTCGACGGCAGAACGGCCGGCGAGGCGAAAACGAAGCTCCTCGGCGGCGAGACCATCCGCGTGGAGATGCCCGAGCCGGAGCCGGCGGCGCCGCGAGGCGAGGACATCGCGCTGTCGGTCCTGTTTGAAGACCAGCATCTGATCGTGATCGACAAGCCGGCGGGGCTGGTCGTCCATCCAGGCGCCGGCAATCCGACGGGTACGCTGGTCAACGCGCTGATCGCCCATTGCGGCGACAGCCTGTCAGGCATTGGCGGTGTCAGGCGACCCGGAATTGTGCACCGGCTCGACAAGGACACCAGCGGCGTGATGGTGGTGGCCAAGACCGATGCCGCGCACCGGGCGCTGTCGGCCGAATTCGCGGACCATGGTCGCACGGGGCTGCTCGAACGGGCCTATCTGGCGCTGGTCTGGGGCGCGCCACCGCGCATGGCGGGCACGATCGACGCCCATCTCGGCCGCGCCGGGGCGGATCGCACCCGCCGCGCGGTGGTGCGGCCCGATGCCGCCGATGCGCGTCGCGCGGTCACGCACTGGACCGTCACGGAGCGCTATGGCGGTTCAGCCGGTGCCGGGGCGGCGGCCTCCTTGGTCGAATGCCGGCTGGAGACCGGGCGGACCCACCAGATCCGCGTTCATATGGCCCATATCGGGCATCCGCTGATCGGCGACCGCGACTATGGCCGCGCCTTCGCGACCAAGGCGAACACGCTTCCCGAAGCGCTTGGCACCATGGTCAGGGCGTTTCCGCGCCAGGCGCTTCATGCCCGGCTTCTTGCCTTCCCTCACCCGGCCGATGGCAGGCCCATGTGCTTCGAAACGCCGCCGCCCGTCGATATGGCGGAACTTCTTGAGGGATTTCGCTGTTGGGGACAGTGAAAAGGGCGAAAGCCGTCCGCCGTGACAAATGCCGGTCACGCAAAGGACACTTCCGCGTGACGCACTGTGTCAGGCGCGAATAAACCGTGATTTCGCCACGTTTGTTCCTATATTACGGTCATGGTCGTGGTGCGTCTTGCGCGGCCACGGCCCGCCCGCCGTAACGGGGGCGCACGGACAAGGAAGGAGGGGCGCTTCATGGCCCAGACACTGCCAAGCATCGTTTCCGGAGAAGGCGGACTGACCCGCTATCTCGAGGAAATCAGACGTTTTCCCATGCTGGAACCGCAGGAAGAGTATATGCTCGCCAAGCGATATGCCGAGCATGACGACACCAACGCGGCGCATCGTCTCGTCACCAGCCATCTCAGGCTCGTCGCCAAGATCGCCATGGGCTATCGCGGCTACGGGCTGCCGATCGGCGAGGTCATTTCGGAAGGCAATGTCGGCCTCATGCAGGCCGTCAAGAAGTTCGAGCCGGAACGCGGCTTCCGGCTGGCCACCTACGCCATGTGGTGGATCAAAGCCTCGATCCAGGAGTACATCCTGCGGTCGTGGAGCCTTGTGAAGATGGGCACCACCGCCAATCAGAAGCGGCTGTTCTTCAACCTGCGCAAGGTGAAGGGCAAGATCCAGGCGCTCGACGAGGGCGACCTGAAACCGGAGCAGATCAGCGAGATCGCCACCCGCCTCAACGTGTCGGAAGAAGAGGTCGTCTCGATGAACCGCCGCCTGTCCGGCGACGCCTCGCTCAACGCGCCGATCCGCGCCACCGAAGGCGAATCGGGCGAATGGCAGGACTGGCTCGTCGACGACAGCGAAAGCCAGGAGCAGATGCTGATCGAGCAGGACGAGCTGGAGAACCGCCGCGGCATGCTTCAGGGCGCCATGTCGGTGCTCAACGATCGCGAAAAGCGCATCTTCGAGGCGCGACGTCTTTCGGAAGAGCCGTTGACGCTGGAGGAATTGTCGGGCGAGTTCGACATCAGCCGCGAGCGCGTGCGCCAGATCGAGGTGCGCGCCTTCGAGAAGGTGCAGGAAGCGGTGAAGGCCGCCGCCAGGAAGCAGGCGCAGGCCCTTCGCACGATCGAGGCGCAGCCGGCGTAAGCCCGCCTATCCGCCATTTTCACGGTCCGAGGCCCGGTGGAGGACAATCCGCCGGGCCTTTGTTCTGCCTGGCCGGGGTCGCCCCGCGTTACCGCCCGTCACCGAAACGTGATGGAACGGCCGCGCCGCGCCGAAGCTTTTGGTCGTGACATGCGGCATCGCCGCGGCAAACGCGAGATGGGCCAGCCTCCACAACCACGGCAAGACAGTCGTGCATCATGCGGCCCAAGGAAACGGAGCACGATCATGTCCTCCCGCCTTGTGAAGATCACCGCGTCCGTTCTGGGGCTCGGCCTGCTTTCGGTGCCGGCGATCCCCCAGGAAGCCGAAGCACCCCGGCAGACGCAGCACCAGCAGGCGATGTCGATGTGCGGCGATCGCGACGACATCGTCGAGTCGCTCGCGAAAGACTTCAAGGAATCGCCGATGGCGATCGGCCAGGTGGACCAGTCCGCCGTGGTCGAAGTCTTTGTGTCGAACGAGGGCACCTGGACGATCCTCGCCACCCGTACCGATGGTTCGAGCTGCATCGTTTCGTCGGGCGAGGGCTGGGAGAGCCAGTCCATGGTTATCGGCGTCGACGCCTGATTTCCGTCCCGCTGATCCGCACTCCCGCTCAGCCGCAACCGCCTGCGGCGCGTCTTGCATCGGCGGCGAGCATCATCATCAGCCGGTCCATCTCCAGCTCGGCCGAAATCGGGTCGCGGTTGAGGATGGCGCGGATCACGTGGACGTGGCGCTCCGCCGATTCGGGCAGGCCCAAGTCGCGCCGATACCGGTACCAGAAGCGTCTTGAATGGGTCTGCAGGGGCGCGGCCACCCGCACCGCGAACTGGTTGTCGGTGGCCGCCGCCATCGCTTCGTCGAGCGATTTGTCCGCATCGAGAAAACCGGCCGCATCGCGCGTCATGACGGCCGACTGAATCGCCGTGGCAGCTTTCCGGAAAGCGGAGCCGCCGTCAGGCGGCAGCGTCGTAGCGGCGGATCGCGCCAGGACGAGTTCAACACCACGTCTTGCCTCTATCACCCTGGACCAGTCCGACGCGTTGAGCGGCGCGACCGCGATGCCGGAACGTGGCCGGACTTCCAGCAACCCCTCCCAGGCCAATCTCTGGATCGCCTCGCGCACCGGCGTTCGGCCGAGGCCGGCCCTTTCGACGAGCAGGCCCTCGGTCACCACCGTGCCCGGCGCCAGCTCCAGGGTCACGATCATGCGCTCCAGCATCCGGTATGCCCGCTGGGCGGCCGGTTCCGGCCTGTCGTTAGGCGCTTCGCTCAAAAATCTGGCCTCCCAAACCAATGCGCAGTCGCTTGACGGCTGCGGGCGTTCTCATATATCACAGATATATCAGATGGAGGCAAGCATGTGGACCGGCGTTTTCCCCGCAGTCACGACAAAGTTCACCAAGGACGACGAACTTGACCACGGCGAGATGGAACGCTGCTTCGCTTTCCAGATCGAGGCGGGCTGCGACGGGCTGATCGTCGCGGGCTCGCTGGGTGAAGGGCCGATGCTGTCGCATGACGAGAAGCTGGAGGTCATGCGCACGGCAAAATCCGCAGCCGGCTCGCGGCCCGTACTGCTGACCGTCAACGAGGCCGGCACGCGCGAGGCGATGGCGCTGGCGCGGCGGGCGGCCGACGCTGGCGCGGACGGGCTGATGGTGGTGCCGTCGCCGATCTACCACACCGATCCGGACGAGACGGTGGCGGCGCTGATGGCGGTTGCCTCGGCGGGCGGGCTTCCGGTGATGATCTACTCCAACCGCGTGGCCTACCGCGTTGACGTCACCATTCCGGTCATGGAGCAGCTTGCCGGCAGCGACCTGTTCGTGGCCATCAAGGAATCCTCGGACGATATCCGCCGCTCGACCGAGATCATCAATGCCTTCGGGGACCGGTTCGATCTGTTCACGGGCGTCGACAACCTCGCTTTCGAGGCGTTGTCGGTCGGCGCCGTGGGCTGGGTGGCCGGCCTTGTGACGGCCTTTCCGGCCGAGACGGTGGCGATCTGGAAACTGATGCAGGCCGGCCGGCGCGAGGAGGCGCTGGCGATCTATCGCTGGTTCAGGCCACTGCTCGACCTCGACGTGTCGACCTATCTCGTCCAGAACATCAAGCTGGCCGAGGAACTCGCCATTGGATCCAACGACCGGGTGCGCATGCCGCGCCGCCCGCTGGCGGGCGAACGACGCTCGCGGGTGGAAAAGATCGTCGCCGATGCCATGGCCTCCCGTCCCGCCCTGCCGGCGATATGAGGGATGAGCAGGGCCGAACCGCTGGTCATCATCGGCGCCGGGATCATCGGCGTCTGCGTGGCGGCCTATCTGGCTGAACGCGGCCTGGCGCCGCTCGTGATCGACCGGTCCGGCGTGGTCGAGGAGACGAGTTCGGGCAATGCGGCCGCGCTCGCTTTCTCCGACATTCTGCCGCTCGCCCAGAAGGGCATGCTGCGCAACCTGCCGCGCTGGCTTGCCGATCCGCTCGGGCCGCTTGCCGTGCCTCCCGCCTATCTGCCGAGGCTGACACCGTGGTTGTGGCGCTTCTGGAGGGCCGGGCATGGCGACCAGCAGACGGCGGTCAACGCGCAGGCCGCGCTGATGCGGCTCGCCGAGGCCGAATGGCTGGCGCTGATGGAACGCAGCGGGACGCGGCGCATGTTGCGCGAGGACGGCTCGCTGGAGCTCTACGAGAGCGAGGCAGAGTTCAGCGCCTCGCTGCCGGGCTGGTCGGTCCGCGAACGGTGCGGCATCGCGTTCGAGCATGTCAACAGGCCGGGCATCGACCGTCTGCAGCCGGGGCTCGGCGCGATGTTCGTGCGCGGCACTTTCGTGCCAGGCTGGAAGACGGTTTCCGACCCGGAGCACCTCGGAAAGGCGATATGGGCTCACGCCGAGCGCCACGGTGCGCGATTTGAAGCGGCAACGGTCGAGGCAGTCGAGCCGGCGGGCGAGGCGAGCCGGCTGACGCTGGCGGACGGAACGGAGATCGTGGCCTCCAGGGTCGTCATCGCAGCGGGGGCGTGGTCGCACCGGTTCGCGCGGCGGTTCGGCGACCGGATTCCGCTTGAGACAGAGCGCGGCTACAACACCACGCTGCCCGCCGATGCATTCGATCTCAAGCGCCAGTTGATCTTTTCGTCCCACGGTTTCGTCGTCACGCCGCTCCAAACCGGCATCCGGGTCGGCGGCGCGGTGGAACTCGGCGGGCTGGAGAGACCGCCGGACTATCGACGTGCCCGGGCGATGCTTGAGAAGGCCCGCCGGTTCATGCCCGGTATCAGAACCCAGGGCGGACGCGAGTGGATGGGCTACCGTCCCTCGCTGCCCGATTCGCTGCCGGTGATCGGACGCGCGAGCGGGAGCCAGGGCGTGTTCCATGCCTTCGGGCACGGCCATCTCGGCCTCACCCAGGCGGCAGCGACGGGCCGCTTGATCGCGGACCTGGTTTCGGGAAACAGTCCGGCCATCGATCCGCGGCCATTCCGGCCCGACAGGTTTCGAGGACGCATATGACCCGCCACACCTTCTTCTGTCTCGACGGCCATACCTGCGGCAATCCGGTGCGGCTGGTCGCAGGCGGCGGGCCGTTGCTCGAAGGCGCGACCATGATGGAACGGCGCCATCACTTCCTGCGCGACTTCGACTGGATCCGGAAAGGGTTGATGTTCGAGCCGCGCGGGCACGACATGATGTCGGGCTCGATCCTCTATCCGCCCACACGTGAGGACTGCGACGTGGGAATTCTGTTCATCGAGACGTCGGGCTGTCTGCCCATGTGCGGCCACGGCACGATCGGCACCGTTACGATGGCGATCGAGCACGGTCTCGTCAGACCCGGCACGCCAGGCACGCTGCGCCTGGACACGCCGGCTGGTCTGGTCGTGGCCGAATACCGGCAGGAAGGGGATTTCGTGGAGGAGGTGCGCATCACCAATGTGCCGTCGTATCTCCATGCCGAAGGGCTGGAGGTCGACTGCCCGGTGCTGGGCCGGCTGACCGTCGACGTGGCCTATGGTGGTAATTTCTATGCCATCATAGAGCCGCAGGAGAATTTCGACGACATGGCCGATCATTCAGCCGGCGATCTGGTCGCGTGGAGCCCTGTCTTGCGCGAGCGTCTTAACGCGGCGCACGAGTTCGTTCATCCGCTCGATCCGGCAATAAAGGGGCTGTCGCACGTCATGTGGACGGGCAGGCCGACCGTTGCCGGGGCGGATGCGCGCAATGCCGTCTTCTACGGCGACAAGGCGATCGACCGCAGTCCTTGCGGCACCGGCACCTCGGCCCGCATGGCGCAGCTTCACGCCAAGGGCAGGCTGAAGGCGGGAGACGACTTCGCACATGAATCCATCATCGGCTCGGTCTTCCGGGGAAGGGTGGAAAAGGAGGCGGCGATCGGCGATCGTGTCGGCATCGTACCCTCAGTGGCCGGGTGGGCGCGCATGACGGGCCTCAACACGATCTTCATTGACGACCGCGATCCCTTCGCGCACGGTTTCGCGGTGATATGAAAATATAGCAATCCGCGACACTTGGCCGTCAACCCTGTCAACCGGAAGGTCTTGTTATCGTCGTAAAGACACATCATATTTCGTGAACGCGTGCTGGAAGTCCCGCCAGCGGCGCTTGGGAGGAAGTGCGATGCCCGCCAGCCTCCCGACACCCGACGGGACAGTGCAGTATGAGGATTTCCATGGCTGAACCGCTTCGTAACTACCAGACGCGCGTCGGCGCGCCCGCCTATGCCGACGCGTCGATAGATCAGGGCCTGCGGTCCTACATGATCGCGGTCTACAACCTGATGGCGCTGGGGCTGGCAATCACCGGCTTCGCCGCTTTCGGGACGATGGCGCTCGTCACGACCTCCGATCCATCGGCGGCCGTCGCCACGCTCGGCAACGGCAAGATGCTGACCAATCTCGGCGTGGCGCTCTACGGCTCGCCGCTGCGCTGGGTGATCATGCTGGCGCCGCTCGCCTTCGTGTTCTTCCTGTCGTTCCGCGTGCACAAGATGAGCGTTTCGGCGGCGCAGACCACCTTCTGGGCGTTCGCGGCCCTGATGGGCATCTCGCTTTCGTCGATCTTCCTCGTCTACACGCCCGCTTCGATCGTGCAGACCTTCTTCGTGACCGCCGCCTCCTTCGGCGCGCTGTCGCTGTGGGGCTATACGACCAAGCGCGACCTGACGGGGATGGGCTCGTTCCTGTTCATGGGCCTGATCGGCCTGATCATCGCGATGGTGGTCAACATCTTCCTCGCCTCCTCGGCGCTGCAGTTCGCCATCTCGGCGATCGGCGTGCTGATCTTCGCGGGGCTGACCGCCTACGACACGCAGCAGATCAAGGAAATGTACTACGCGGGCGACGACGACGTGGTCCATGGCCGCAAGGCGATCATGGGCGCGCTGCGCCTCTATCTCGACTTCATCAACATGTTCATGTTCCTGCTTCAGTTCCTGGGCAACCGCGAATAGCAGGCGCTGGACCAATCGAAGAGCCGGGCGGCCCGACGTGGCCGCCCTTTTCTTTTGGGCGGGACACTGGCACCAGTTGGGGCCATGGACCTACCGTTGCTGCGCCCCGCCACACAGGCCGATACCGACGCGATCGCCGACATCTATGCCGACGCCGTCAGGCACGGCACGGCCAGCTACGAGCTGGAGCCGCCGACACATGCGGAGATGGCGGCGCGCTTCGAGGTGCTGGCGGCGGGCGGCTATCCTTATCTCGTGGCCGAGGATGACGGCCGCGTGCTCGGCTATGCCTATGCCGGTCCGTTCAGGCCGAGGCCGGCCTATCGCTTCACGGTCGAGGATTCGATCTATCTCCATCCCGAGGTGAAGGGACGTGGCCTCGGCCGGCTTCTCCTGAAGCGTCTCGTCGGGGAGGCGGAGGCGCTCGGCTTTCGCCAGATGATCGCTGTCATCGGCGACGGCAAGGCGAACATCGCTTCGGTCAGGCTGCACGCCGCCCTCGGTTTCACCCATGCCGGCACAATCGAGGGCACCGGCTTCAAGCATGGACGGTGGCTCGACACGGTGTTCATGCGCAAGGCGCTGAACGAAGGCGTGACGGCCGCCCCGGATCCGGCCTCGCTTCCGGAGAGGCGCTTCCGGAACGAGCGGTGAGAATCAGGCCTCGACGAGGCGCAGCGCCTTGTCGAAGACCGCGAGCACGCGGCCGAGCTCGTGGCCGCGCTTGAGAATCTGCCCGTTGGCGCCGATCACCGCATAGGCGCCCTGCTTGCGAGCCAGCGCCGGAACCTTGGCGATCATATAGAGAGGATGCTCGCTGGTGCGCCGGAAGACGGAGAAGACGGCGCGGTCCCTGAGATGGTCGATGGCGTAGTCGCGCCATTCATTGGCAGCCACCATGCGCCCGTAAAGCTTGAGAATGGCGTCGAGCTCGCGCCGGTCGAAGGTTACCGGCTGGTCGAGGCGTTCGCGTCGTAATTCGCGGGCCGCCTCCGGGAAAGGGATCAATATTCCGGGTTCGTCCCGACCCTCCGCTCCGCTCCCGCGATCGACCATGCGATGCGCCTTTCATGACAGTTCCGCGACAGAAGGAAAGGTCGCGTGTTTGATCCGCAATTGCAACCCTGACGACCGGTGAATTCAGGCGAGGCCAGGCCGGGTTGGTCCAGCGCCAGAAAAAGGAATGCCGGTGTGTTCACACATTGCCACAGGCGCTGCTTCAAGGTGATCCCTCAATCACAATTTTGCCGCTTTTTGCCCAAGGTCGCGCCCCAATGCGCAACGACGATCCGACCGTTGCCTGAGACGGTTCGGTCCGGAGCGTGCTCCGTAAACCCCAAGCCCCCCGCCCACGGATGCGGTCCGGGCCGAACCAACCTCCCCAGGGGAGGTGCGACGATCCCAAGCCTTGAGACCGGCGTGCGCCAGATGGCGTCGCCGGTTTTTTCGTGCGCTTCGCGTTGGCGGCTTGCTTCGCGCCGGCGCAGCAGCCAAGTTTCCCGCGTCATCAAGGAGGAGATCGTCATGGCGGATGGATTGACGGCGTTGTCGCTCGGGCAGGCGGAATTGAGCGAGGCGACGAAGGCCTATTTCGCCAAATGTGAGGAGAAGCTCGGCCTGGTGCCGAATGTGCTGGCGGCCTACGCTTTCGACGAAAAGAAGCTGCGCGCCTTCACCGACATGTACAACGACCTGATGCTGGGCGAGTCCGGCCTCGACAAGCTGGAGCGCGAGATGATCGCCGTGGCGGTGTCGAGCGTGAACCACTGCTATTATTGCCTGGTGGCGCACGGAGCGGCGGTACGCCAGCTTTCGGGCGATCCCGAGCTCGGCGAGATGATGGTGATGAACTACCGCGTCGCGGAGCTTTCGCCGCGGCAAAAGGCCATGCTCGACTTCGCGGTCAAGCTGACCGAGACGCCGCACAAGATCGAGGAGCACGATCGCGAGGCGTTGCGCGCGCAAGGCTTCAACGACCGCGACATCTGGGACATCGGCGCGGTGGCGGCGTTCTTCAACATGTCCAACCGGGTCGCCTCGGCCGTCGACATGCGCCCCAACGGCGAATATCACACCATGGCGCGATAGCGCATTCGCGGCACGGTCTTCAGCGGGCCGCGACCGCGGCCGCCGCTCCCGCCATCGCGGTCGCGCCGGCCCGGTTGGCCAGATGCATCGCCCGGGGACTTTTCAGCAGCCTGCGCGCCTGGGCGGCCGCGAAGGCCCAGGCGAGGTCGATGCCGACCAGTACGACGAACATCGTCGCCAGGAGTTCGGCCCATCCGGTGAGCGTGACCCGTCCGAGGTCGATCAGGGTCGGCAGCAGGGCAAGGTAGAAGACCATGATCTTCGGATTGCCGAGCGTCACCGCCATGCCGGCCAGAAACAGCTTCAGTGCCGAACTCGCCCGTGGCAGGGCCTCGGCCTCCCGAGTAACCGGTGCATGCCACATCTGCCAGGCCAGCCAGAGCAGATATGCCACGCCCGCCCATTTGATGGCGACGAAGACCGCATGGAAGGTTTCGGCCACCATGGCGAGCCCGAAGACGGCCAGCGTCAGCCAGATGCCCTCGCCAAGCCACATCGCCGCCAGGAACGGCAGAACATCGGCCACGCCACGCGCAAGGACCCGGGCAACCAGCGCGGCAATGCTCGGACCGGGCGATCCCGCCGCCACGAGCAGGGCGCCCGCGAAAAGGGCCAGTGTCGCGATGTCCATGGCGGCTCCCGCCTATTTCTTCTTGTTCTGACGGTTCTCGACCAGATCGTCGACCACGGCCGGATCGGCGAGCGTGGACGTGTCGCCGAGCGCGCCGTAATCATCCTCGGCGATCTTCCTGAGGATACGGCGCATGATTTTGCCGGAGCGCGTCTTGGGCAGGCCCGGCGCGAACTGGATCTTGTCGGGCGAGGCGATCGGACCGATCTCCTTCCTGACATGGGCGACCAGTTCCTTGCGAAGGTCTTCCGTTCCCGTCTCGCCGGCCATCAGCGTCACATAGCAGTAGATGCCCTGGCCCTTGATGTCGTGCGGATATCCGACGACGGCGGCCTCCGACACCTTGTCATGCGCGACGAGCGCCGATTCCACCTCGGCCGTGCCCATCCGGTGGCCCGAAACGTTGAGCACGTCGTCGACGCGGCCGGTGATCCAGTAATAGCCGTCGTCGTCGCGGCGGCAGCCGTCGCCGGTGAAATACTTGCCCTTGTAGGTGGAGAAGTAGGTCTGGACGAAGCGCTCATGGTCGCCATAGACCGTGCGCATCTGACCGGGCCAGGAATCGGTGATGCACAGATTGCCGTCGGCCGCGCCCTCGATGACCTTGCCGTCATTGTCGACGAGCTGCGGCTGGATGCCGAAGAACGGTTTCGTGGCCGAGCCGGCCTTGAGGTCGATCGCGCCCGGCAGCGGCGTGATCATGATGCCGCCGGTCTCGGTCTGCCACCAGGTGTCGACGATCGGCACCTTGCTGTCGCCGACGACCCTGTAATACCACTCCCACGCCTCCGGATTGATCGGTTCACCGACCGAGCCCATGACCCTGAGCGACTTGCGCGAGGAGCGTTTCACATAATCGTCTCCGGCGCCCATCAGCGCACGGATCGCGGTCGGCGCGGTGTAGAAGATGTTGACCTTGTGCTTTTCGACCACGTCCCAGAAGCGGCCGGCGTCGGGGTAGTTCGGCACCCCCTCGAACATCAGCGTCGTGGCGCCATTGGCCAGCGGCCCGTAGACGATGTAGCTGTGGCCCGTGACCCAGCCGACATCGGCCGTGCACCAATAGATGTCCCCGTCGTGATAGTCGAAGACATATTGATGGGTCATGGAGGCATAGACGAGATAGCCGCCAGTGGTGTGCAGCACGCCCTTGGGCTTGCCCGTCGATCCCGAGGTGTAGAGGATGAAGAGCGGGTCTTCCGCCTTCATCTTTTCGGGCTTGCAGTCGGCCTTCACGGTACGTGCTTCGCGATGCCACCAAAGATCGCGCCCCTCGGACCAGGCGATGTTGCCGCCGGTGCGGCGCACGACCAGAACGTTCTTCACCTTGACCTTCTGCCTGGCCGCGATGTCGATCGCCTTGTCGGTATTGTCTTTCAGCGGAATGGAGCGGCCGCCGCGAATGCCCTCGTCCGCCGTTATGACGAAGGTGGATTCGCAGTCGATGATGCGCCCGGCCAGCGCGTCCGGCGAGAAGCCGCCGAAGACGACGGAATGGATGGCGCCGATGCGCGCGCAGGCCAGCATGGCATAGGCCGCCTCCGGGATCATCGGCATGTAGATGGTGACCCGGTCGCCCTTCCTGACGCCGTGTTTCTTGAGCACGTTGGCCATGCGGCAGACATGCTCGTGCAGCTCACGATAGGTGATCTTCTTGTCGTCGTAGGGGTTGTCGCCCTCCCAGATGATCGCCACCTGGTCGCCGCGCTTCTTCAGGTGCCGGTCGATGCAGTTATGGGCAACGTTCGTCTGGCCGTCCTCGAACCATTTGATCGACACCTTGCCGTTGAAGGAGGTGTTCTTGACCTTGCTGTAGGGCTTGAACCAGTCGATGCGCTTGCCGTGCTTGCCCCAGAACTTGTCCGGGTTCTTGAGGGAGTCCCTGTACCACTTCTCGTAGGTGTCTGCGTCGATCAGGGCGTCCTTCTTCCAGGCCGGCTGCACCTTGTGGACGTGGACTGTGGACATGAGAACCCTCCCTTACGCTGTCGCGGCCCGAAAAACTCGCGAGCGCGCCGGCCAAACCGGACCGGCTCTAGCACTCCAGTAAGATTGTCGAAATTAGACGTTCGGTTCGGTGTCCCGCAACCCGTCGCGCCGGGCACGCAGGCAATGAATCGTTAACCATGGGCGCGCACATTTCTATCCGGGAGGAGCGCGGTCCGAAGGGGAACGACCATGACGCGCGACCTTGAAGAGATGAAACTGATGCTGGCCGGCTACGGGCTGACCACGGCCGAGTTCCTCTATCGCATGCCCGACCATCCGCATCTGCTGCAGAGCTTCGTGTGGCAGCATTTCGACGTCGCGCCGAAGTTTCCCGAATTACGGCGCTTCATAGAGTTCTGGCGCGACAGCCTCGACGGCCCCCTGCATTCGGTGAGCTACACGCACCGCCGCCTGATCGCGCCGAACGAATGGCGCAATGTCAGCGGCGAACTCGTCCTGCACTGAGGGCCTTCACAGACGCCACGGATCGATGACGGGCACGCCGGCGCCTGCGAAATCGGCGACGTTTCGGGTGACAACGGTCATGCGATAGACGAGCGCCGTGGCAGCGATCAACCCATAGGCATCGCCTCGCTTTCGAATGGCGGAGATACGGCCCCATTCGGTCGCGACCTCTTCCGTGACGGGAAGAATTCGATCGGCATTGTCGCGGCGGATGGAGGCAAGCCAGAGTTCGAGTTCGAACGCCTTGCGTGGGCGGGTGGCCCGCACCATCTCGATGCCGCGCCTGATCTCGCCCAGTGTGATGACGCTGACATAGACGAGGTCGGGATCGACGGAGGCCAGCCACGACACGGGTTCCGGAATGCCTTTGTGGGCGTCCGAAACGGTATTGGTGTCCACCAGATACATCAGAACTTCACCGGCGGGCGGCTTGGCTCCTTCGTGCGGCGACGGACCTCCTCATCCATGTCTTCGGGCCATTCAGGCCCGGAGAGAATGTGATCGACAAGCGTCGGCTTCTTGCCCGCCGTCAGCCTTTCATACTCCTCCGCCGAGATGACCACGGCCGCGCGCTTGCCGCGCCGCGTGACCGTCTGCGGTCCCTCGTGGATGGCCTTATCGACCACTTTCGAGAAATTGTTCTTCGCGTCCTGGAGATGCCAGTTCATGGGCTTCATCCGAGCTAGCTAGACTGGCTAGCCATATAGCCTTTCCGGAGTGCCTTTTCGAGTCCCGCGGGTAACTACCGGCTTCCGAAGATCGCCGAGCCGACGCGCACGCTGGTGGCGCCGAAGGGAATGGCCTTCTCGAAATCGCCCGACATGCCCATCGACAGCTTCTCCAGTCCGCATTCGCCGGCGAGTTTCTGAAGAAGCGCGAAATGCGGGCCCGGATAATCCTCGAAGGGCGGGATGCACATCAGACCTTCGATGGCGAGACCGTGCACGGTGCGGCAGCGCTCGACAAACGCGGCCGTTTCGCGCGGACCGATGCCAGCCTTCTGCTCCTCCAGGCCCGTATTCACCTGGACATAGAGTCTTGGCGCCTTGCCCTTTTTCCCGATCTCCTTCGCCAGTTCGACGGCGATCTTGTCGCGGTCGACCGTCTCGATGACGTCGAACAGCGCCACTGCGTCCTTCGCCTTGTTCGATTGCAGTGGGCCGATCAGATGCAGTTCGATGTCGGGAAATTTCCCGCGCAGCGCCGGCCATTTGCCCTGCGCCTCCTGGACACGGTTCTCCCCGAAGATGCGATGACCTTCCTCCAGCACCGGCCTGATCGCGTCGGCGTCGAAAGTCTTGCTCACGGCGACCAGCCCGACCGACCCGGCCGGCCGCCCGGCTTCCGCCGCGGCCGTGGCGATGCGGCGTCTCACGTCCAACAGCCGCTCGAGGGTCTGGTTCATTCGCCGCAACTCCGGCCTTTGGTTGACGCTCGGCGGAAACCGTGATGAAGGTCCGCCCGCAGTTTTCCCGCCTTGTGTAGCGAATTCCCTTTCATGGCAACCGAACGATACAATCCGCGCGCGTCCGAACCGAAGTGGCAGAAGGTCTGGGAGGAGGCGGCGCTGTTCGAGACACCGAACGACGACCCGCGCCCGAAATACTACGTGCTGGAGATGTTCCCCTATCCGTCGGGCCGCATCCATATGGGCCATGTGCGCAACTATGCCATGGGAGACGTCGTGGCCCGCTACAAGCGCGCGAAGGGCTTCAACGTGCTGCACCCGATGGGCTGGGACGCTTTCGGCCTGCCGGCCGAAAACGCGGCGCGCGACAACAAGGTCAACCCGCGCGACTGGACCTACAAGAACATCGAGACGATGAAGGGCCAGCTCAAGACCATGGGGCTGTCGCTGGACTGGTCGCGTGAGTTCGCCACCTGCGACCCGACCTACTACAAGCACCAGCAGAAGATGTTTCTCGACTTCTGGAAGGCGGGGCTGGTCGAGCGCCGGTCCGCCAAGGTCAATTGGGATCCGGTCGACCTGACCGTGCTGGCCAACGAACAGGTGATCGACGGCAGGGGCTGGCGCTCCGGCGCGCCGGTCGAGCAGCGCGACCTGACGCAGTGGTTCTTCCGCATCACCTCCATGGCGCAGGACCTGCTGGACGGGCTGGGGACGCTGGAGCGCTGGCCGGAGAAGGTCAAGCTGATGCAGGCCAACTGGATCGGCAAGTCGCGCGGCATCGAGATCACCTTCCCGCTGCGGGAGCCGAGCCACGGCCAGGACGCGATCATCTGCTTCTCGACGCGGCCTGACACGATGCACGGAGCGAGTTTCATCGCGATCGCGCCCGACCATCCGCTGTCGCTGGAACTGGAGAAGGAAAACGCCGCGCTTGCCGCCTTCAACGCCGAATGCCGGCGGGTGGGAACGTCGGAAGAAGCCCTGGAGAAGGCCGACAAGCAGGGTTTCGACACCGGCCTCAAGGTTCGCCACCCGGCCGAGGATCGCGACCTGCCGGTCTGGGTCGGCAATTTCGTGCTGATGAGCTATGGCACGGGCGCCGTCTTCGGCTGTCCCGCCCACGACCAGCGCGACCTCGACTTCGCCCGCAAATACGATCTGCCGGTGCGCAACGCCTTCCACCTGCCCGGTGAGGCGAAGGAGGTCGACGACGAGGCCCTGGTGCCTCCGAAGCACGAGCAGGTGGTCTATGTCGACCATTTCGCCGGCATCGGCGAGGCCAGCGGCGAGGAAGCGATCGACAGGACGATCGCGTGGTTCGAAGCGAAAGGCCTCGGCAAGGGCGTGACGCGGTTCCGCCTGCGCGACTGGCTGATCTCGCGCCAGCGCTACTGGGGCTGTCCGATCCCGGTCGTCCATTGCCCGTCCTGCGGGGCGGTGCCCGTGCCCGACGAGAGGCTGCCGGTGCTGCTGCCGTCGGACGTCAGCTTCGACAGGCCGGGCAATCCGCTCGACCATCATCCGTCATGGAAGCATGTCGAATGTCCGAAATGCGGCGGCCAGGCGACGCGCGACACCGACACCATGGACACGTTCGTTGATTCATCCTGGTACTTCGCCCGGTTTACGGATCCATGGAACGACGCGGCGCCGACGACGCTGAAGGATGTCGATGGGCCTACCGGCTGGTTGCCGGTCGAGCAGTATATCGGCGGCGTCGAGCATGCGATCCTGCACCTGCTCTATTCGCGTTTCTTCGCCCGCGCCATGAAGGCGACGGGACATCTGAACGCGGTGGACGAGCCGTTCGAGGGCCTGTTCACGCAAGGCATGGTGGTCCACGAAACCTACAAGGGTGCGCAAGGCTACGTCACGCCGGCCGAAGTGACGGTTTCGGAGGCTGATGGCAGGCGCACGGCCGTGCTGGCCTCGACGGGCGAGCCGGTCGAAATCGGCCCGATCGAGAAGATGTCGAAGTCGAAGAAGAATGTGGTCGATCCCGACGACATCATTGCCGGCTACGGCGCCGACACGGCGCGCTGGTTCATGCTCTCGGATTCGCCGCCCGACCGCGACGTGATCTGGACCGAGGCCGGCGTGGAGGGTGCTCACCGCTTTGTTCAGCGCATCTGGAGGCTGGTTTCGGAGGCCGCGCCGGCCCTGCGCGACGTCACGGCCGGTACCGATCCCGACGAGCCGATCTCGAAGATTGCGCACAAGGCGCTGAAATCGGTGGGCGAAGACATCGAGCAGTTGTCGTTCAATAAGGCGGTCGCGCGCATCTATGAACTCGCCAACGCCCTGCAGGGACCGGTGAACGCCATCGCGTCCGGTGGCGCGGAACCGACCCCGGCCGTGCGGCAGGCGATCGAATTCCTGATCACGACGTTCACGCCGATGATGCCGCATCTGGCGGAGGAATGCTGGTCCGCCATCGGCGGCAAGGGGCTTGCGGCCGAACGCGCCTGGCCCGACTACGATCCGGCGCTGGTCCTCGACGAGCAGGTCGTCTATCCCGTGCAGATCAACGGCAAGAAGCGCGGTGACTTGACGATCGCGCGCGATGCGGATCAAGCTGCCGTGGAAAAGGCCGCGCTCGAACTGGACTTCGTTGTCCGGGCGATGGATGGGCGGAGCCCGAAGAAGGTGATCGTGGTGCCGCAGAGGATCGTGAATGTCGTTCTGTGACCGGATTTCGCGCCTGCTGCCGCTGGCGGTCCTCGCCGCCCTGGTCGGGCTGTCAGCCTGCACGGTCACGCCGCTCTACGGAAACGTGACGACCGGTGCGACAGCGCCGGGACAGGCCGGCGCGCCGGCGCGCGTCGCCTCGATCTCGATCGAGCCTCCTGTCAGTCGCGAGGAACAGGAAGTCTACAATCACATGATCTTCCTGCTGCATGGCGGCGCGGGAGAGCCCGACAAGGCGCGCTATCGGCTCAGGCTCGGCGTGGTCAGCCGTCAGGTCGCGACGGCCGTCCGCCAGATCGTGACAGACGGGCCGAACGAACGCCAGCCGACGTCCGGCTCTGTGGTCATGAGTTCGCGTTACGTCCTGACCGACACTGAGACGGGAGAGGTGGTCTCGCAGGGGAATCGCGAGATTTCAGCTTCCTACGATGTTCCCAAGCAGGAATTTGCGGCCATGCGCGCGGTCCGCGACGCCGAGGACCGTGCAGCCCGCGAACTGGCCGAGCTGGTGCGTATCGCGTTGCTTCAGGACATGAAAAAAACCGGACTGTAACAATTCGTGCCTTTGGGAGCGGTCTGGTGCAACCCGCAACAGTTGCAGGCGTTTAGGCCGAGATGTCATTATGGCGTCGTAAAATTCGGCGAGATACGCGCCGAATGGAGTTGAGCCCATATGGACGTTCATTCCACGCCGTCGGCGCTGTCTGAGGTTTTTGAGCGGGGAGAACAGACAGTCTCTCCAGACCTGCATATCGTTGACCAGTTGATCGCCGAACGTGCGACCCACCTGTCGCGGCATGTGCTCTGGCCGGTCATGCGGCCTATCCTCTACCGCATGTTCCACTATCGGCAGGCGGTGGCGATGGCCGACGACATCGCGCCGCTTTCCGGGTGGGATGCGTTCTCCTACATCAGTGCGCTGCTTTCGCTCGACGTGACGGTGATCGGCGGCGAAAACATTCCAGATCGCGGGGGCTTCATCATGGCGCCGTCGCATCCGACGGGCATTGCGGACGGCATCGCGATCTTCGACATGATGAAGGACCGGCGGTCGGATCTGGCGATCTTCGCGAATCGCGACGCGCTACGCGCCTGCCCCGGCTTTCGCGATCTGATCATTCCGGTGGAGTGGCGCCAGCACGAGAAGTCGCACGCCAAGAGCCGCGATACGCTGGAAATGACCGCCAAGGCCTTCGCCGACCAGAAGGCCGTGGTGCTGTTTCCGGCCGGCCGCATCGCCTACTGGAACGAGGGGCGGCTGACGGAGCGGCCGTGGCAGAACTCGGCCGTCGGCCTGGCGCGGCGCTATCAGGTACCCCTCGTCCCGACGCGAATCACCGCGCGCAATTCCGGCCTGTTCTACTTCCTGTCGAAATATTCGACCGAACTGCGCGACATGACCGTGTTCCACGAACTGCTCAACAAGACCGGCCGCGCGGTGCAGATCGTGGTCGGCAAGCCGATCACGCCGGAGGCGCTGGAAGGCGACGCGGCCGAGGTGACGGCGCGGCTCCAGGAGCACACGGTCTTCGGTCTCGCGGCCGATCGGAACGCGCCGTTCGAGCCGCTCGTTCCCGCGACGCCGGCGGCGGCCTGAGAGCCGCCGCGAAACCTGCTACTCAGGCGATCGTCTGACCGGTCTTGGCCCAGTCGGCCAGGAATGACTCCAGCCCCTTGTCGGTCAGCGGATGCTTCACCAGCGCCCGCAGCGTCGCTGGCGGCATGGTGCCGACGTCGGCGCCGATCATGGCGGCCTGCTTGACGTGATTGACCGTGCGGATCGAGGCGGCGAGGATCTCGGTCTTGAAGTCGTAATTGTCGTAGATCGTCCTGATCTCGCCAATGAGCTCCATCCCGTCGATGCCGATATCGTCGACGCGGCCTATGAAAGGCGAGATGAAGGTGGCCCCGGCCTTGGCGGCCAGCAGCGCCTGGTTGGCCGAAAAGCACAGCGTGACATTGACGGCGCGGCCGTCCGAGGTGAGCGCCTTGCAGGCCTTCAGCCCGTCCAGCGTCAACGGCACCTTGATGCAGATGTTGTCGGCGATCTTGGACAGCACGTCGGCTTCCTTCATCATCTGCGCGTAGTCGGTCGCAACGACCTCGGCCGAAACCGGGCCGTCGACGATGCCGCAGATCTCCTTCGTGACCTCGGTGATCGAGCCGCCGGACTTGAGGATGAGCGAGGGATTGGTGGTCACGCCGTCGACCAGGCCGAGCTCGTTGAGCTCCCTGATCTCCTTGACGTCCGCCGTGTCGACAAAGAATTTCATGGGTGAGCTCCCTGTTCGATGCGATCCCGCCGGGCGGGGCTTTTCGGGCCTTGCTCTAACGCAAGAACCGGGCAAGGTCACGTCCGATGAGCAAAGATTCGCCGCGTCGGGCGGTTGTGCCGGTTCTGGTGCCCATGCCGGCCGAAAGACCTTATTCCTATGCGGTGCCGGAAGGCGTCGAGGCGCCGCCAGGCGCGATCGTGCGTGTGCCGCTTGGCCCGCGCGAGGTGGCTGGAATCGTCTGGGACGGACCGGGCGAGGCGATCGAACCCAAGCGGCTCCGGGCGATCTCGCAGGTCTTCGACTGCCCGCCGATACCGGACGACATGCGTCGCTTCATCGACTGGGTCGGGCACTACACGCTGACGCCGCCGGGACTTGTGGCGCGCATGGCACTGCGGGCGCCCGCGGCCTTCGATCCCGAACCGCTGATCGAAGCGCTGCAGGCGACGGGTGCGAAACCTGAACGCATGACCGCGGCCCGGTCGCGCGTGCTTGAACTGTGCGCCGGCGGTTTTCCGTGGACACGGTCCGGGCTGGCCCACGCGGCCGGCGTGACGCCGTCGGTGATCGACGGACTTTACGGGCAAGGCATGTTCGAGAAGGTGATGCTGCCGCCCCCACCCGTCGTGGCGGCGCCGGATCCCGACCATGGGCCACCGGACCTGACGGTGGACCAGGCCGAGGCGGCGGAGGCGCTCGCGTGCAAGGTGGGGGCGGGCGGCTTTTCGGCCACGCTGCTCGACGGCGTGACCGGATCGGGCAAGACAGAGGTCTATTTCGAGGCCGTCGCCGAAACCGTGAGGCAGGGGAAGCAGGCCTTGGTTCTGATCCCTGAGATCGCGCTGACCCAGGCATTCCTGGAGCGGTTCGAGAACCGGTTCGGCGCCAGGCCGGCGGAATGGCACTCCGATCTGCCGCCCAGAATGCGGGAGAAAGTGTGGCGGCAGGCGGCCGAGGGCCGGGTACGGGTCGTGGCGGGCGCGCGATCGGCGCTGTTCCTGCCGTACAAGGAGCTGGGGCTGATCGTCGTCGACGAGGAGCACGACCCCGCCTACAAGCAGGAGGACAGGGTCGTCTACAATGCGCGCGACATGGCCGTGGTGCGCGCGAATATGGGCGGCTTTCCGGTCATCCTGGCATCGGCGACGCCCTCGGTGGAAAGCCGCGTCAACGCCGATACGGGGCGCTATCAGCGGCTCGCCCTTTCCGCCCGCTACGCGAATGCCACGCTTCCCGAACTCAGGGCGGTCGACATGCGCCGCTCGCCGCCCGCGCGCGGCGCGTTTCTGTCGCCTGTCACGGTCGAGGCGGTGGCGCGGACGCTGGAGCGGGGCGAGCAGTCGCTGCTGTTCCTCAATCGGCGTGGCTACGCGCCGCTGACGCTGTGCCGGGTCTGCGGCCATCGCTTCCAGTGTCCGCAATGCTCGACCTGGCTGGTGGAGCACCGGTTTCGCGGGCAGCTTGCCTGCCATCACTGCGGCCATTCGCAGCCGCGCCCGGATGCCTGTCCGGAATGCGGCACGCTGGACCATCTGGTGGCCTGCGGTCCGGGGGTCGAGCGTATCGCCGAGGAGGCGGTCTCGCATTTTCCCGACGCCCGCATCGTGGTGCTGTCGTCGGACATTCTTGGCGGCACGCGCCGGCTGCGGCTGGAACTGGAGGCGATCGCGCGGGGCGAGGCCGATATCGTGATCGGGACGCAGCTGGTCGCCAAGGGCCACAACTTTCCGAACATGACGCTGGTGGCGGTGGTCGATGCCGACCTGGGCCTGGCGAACGGCGATCCGCGCGCCGCCGAGCGCACCTTCCAGCTTCTGAACCAGGTGACCGGACGCGCCGGCCGCTCGGGGGGCAGGAGCCTTGGTCTGATCCAGACCTTTCAGCCCGAGCATCCCGTCATGCGCGCGCTCGTGTCGGGGGACGCGGGTGAATTCTACGCGCGCGAGATCGCCGAGCGCGAACGCGGCCTGCTGCCGCCTTTCGGACGACTGGCCTCGCTGATCGTCAGCGCCGAATCGAAGGCCGATGCCGAGACCCACGCGCGCGCGCTGCGCCGCGCCGCGCCGCCCACCGACGAGTTGAGCGTGCTCGGACCGGCCGAGGCGCCGCTGGCGCTTGTCGCCGGCCGCCACCGCTTCAGGCTCCTGGTGCAGGGCTCGCGGCGGGCGGACATTCAGGCTTATCTCAGGCAGATGATCGCCGGGGGACCGAAGCCGCGCGGCTCGGTCCGCGTCAGCGTCGACGTCGATCCCCAAAGCTTCCTGTGAGGTTCAAGACGCGACCTGCGCGTCGCGGCCCGCGTCATTGTCGGCCGACGGCGCCAGTCTGACCCGGTCGCGGCCGGCTCGTTTGGCCTTGTACAGGGCTGAGTCGGCGCGGTGCATCAGTTCCGAAGAGTGCTCGCCGCGCAGCAATTCGGCTACGCCGAAGCTGGCCGTCAGCCGCTCGGCGGCCGGCAGAACGTCGATGCGGACCGAGGATATTGCTGCCCGCACGCTTTCGGCGAAAAGGCGCGCGGCCGCGAGATTCGTGGCCGGCAGCATGACGGCGAATTCCTCGCCGCCGATCCTGGCGGCGATGTCATCCGGGCGCAGTTGCGCGCGCAGCGTCTCGGCGAAAACCGTGATCGCCTGGTCGCCCGCCGCATGGCCGTAGGTATCGTTGACGGCCTTGAAGCGATCGAGGTCGCAGATGACCAGCGATACAGGGACACCGGATTGGGCGGCCCGGCGCAGGCAGGAGCGCATCCTGTCCTCGAAGCCGCGACGGTTGAGCAGGCCTGACAATGCGTCGATTTCCGAGCGTCTGGCCAGGTCGCCGGCAATGTCCCGCATCAGGATGACCATCATCAGAAGCGCCATGGCGAGCACGAAGACGGTGCCCATCGATTGCGAAATCTGGGCGTAGGTCGTGGTGATGTATTGGGACGGGTGAGCGCCGACGCCGCCGAAGCCGATCGCCAGGAACGGCTTGGCCACGAACTGGAGGGAGAAGGCGGCGAGGACACCGACCAGAAGACTGTCGAGGCCCCGACGGTGCTTCGCCTCAAACACGATCTTCACGCCGGCCGCGCCCATCGCGAAATAAGGCAGCTGATAAAGCATCTGGCGCAGGAAGCTTTCGCGCGGCAGCGGCAGGATGGCGATGTTGACCGCCACCGAAACCACGAACAGCGCTATGAGCAGACGCCACGGAACCCGATCGGCATATTTGCGGGCCAGCGCGACGTTCATCGCAAGGAGCGCGGCCAGGCACGCCGCGAAAGCCCCCACCAGCACCACCGGCAAGCGGCCGACGCTCGCGATCACGAACTCCAGTCCGAAATAGACCATCAGCAGGCCGTAGCCGAGCGCCATCCAGCGACCGGCCACGCGGCGCCGGTCATAAGCGGCAATCGCCAGAAATGCCGCGGCGAGCAATCCCGCGACGATCAGGTTGATGGCAAGGATGAAACCCGCGCCGGTCATGGGTGTGTTCCAATGGAAGGCTCGCGGGGAGGCTACCGGCGCAACCCGAAGATAATCTTAACCGAACGGCAAAAAGCCCGACCCGGCGGCGCATTGTCCCGGGAATCCAGGCCAGTCCCCACCAGCGCCGCCAGCGGGGACGTGGAGGTTCAGCGCCAGTCGCGGATGTCGACGAAGCGTCCAGCGATGGCGGCGGCGGCCGCCATCGCTGGCGAAACCAGATGGGTGCGACCCTTGAAGCCCTGGCGCCCCTCGAAATTGCGGTTTGAGGTGGAAGCGCAGCGCTCCTGCGGCTTCAGCCGGTCGTCGTTCATGGCCAGGCACATGGAACAGCCGGGCTCGCGCCATTCGAAACCGGCGTCGATGAAGATCTTGTCGAGCCCTTCCTGCTCGGCCTGCTGCTTGACCAGCCCGGAACCGGGGACGACCATGGCATTGACGCGCTCATGCACCTTGCGTCCGCCGATCACGGCGGCCGCCGCGCGAAGGTCCTCGATACGGCCATTGGTGCACGAACCGATGAAGACGCGGTCGAGTTCGATGTCGATGATCTTCGTGCCGGGCGTGAGGCCCATATAGTCGAGCGCGCGCATCTTGGACTGGCGCTTGTTCTCGTCGGGAATCGCGGTCGGATCGGGCACTTCGCCGGTCACCGAGACCACGTCCTCGGGCGAGGAGCCCCAGGTGACGATCGGCGGCAGGTTGGCCGCGTCCAGCTTCACGACCCGGTCGAAATGCGCGCCCTCGTCCGAGCGCAGCGTCTCCCAATAGGCGCGGGCCATGTCCCAGGCCTGTCCCCGGGGTGCTCGGGGCCGGTCCTTGATATAGGCATAAGTCGTCTCGTCGGGCGCGATCATGCCGGCACGGGCGCCGCCTTCGATCGACATGTTGCAGACGGTCATGCGGCCTTCCATCGTGAGCTGCCGGATCGCTTCGCCGGCATATTCGATGACATAGCCCGTGCCGCCGGCGGTGCCGATCTCGCCGATGATGGCCAGGATGACGTCCTTGGCCGTGACACCGGCCGGAAGCGCGCCGTCCACCTGGACGAGCATGTTCTTCGCCTTGCGCTGGATGAGCGTCTGGGTGGCGAGCACATGCTCGACCTCGGAGGTGCCTATGCCGTGCGCCAGCGCGCCGAAGGCGCCGTGGGTGGAGGTATGGCTGTCGCCGCAGACGATCGTCATGCCGGGCAGGGTGAAACCCTGTTCGGGGCCGATGATGTGGACGATGCCCTGCCGGATGTCGGCCTCATTGTAGTACTCGATGTCGAAATCGGCCGCGTTCTTCGCCAGCGCCTCGACCTGGATGCGGCTTTCCTCGTTCTTGATGCCGATCTTGCGGTCGGGCGTCGTCGGCACGTTGTGATCGACCACGGCGAGCGTGCGCTCGGGATGGCGAACCTTGCGGCCGGCCATGCGCAGCCCCTCGAAGGCCTGCGGGCTGGTCACCTCGTGGACGAGGTGACGGTCGATCCAGAGCAGACAGGTGCCGTCGTCCTGACGGTCGACCAGATGGTCGTCGAAGATCTTGTCGTAGAGGGTGCGTGCAGCGGTCATTTTGCGTCAATCCGTCGATATGGAAGCAAGGTTTGCCCGGCGCATGGCGCCAGGCGGGCGGGGCTTCAGCCGAGCCGGCAGATGCGCGCGCCGCAAAGCCGCGCGAAGAAGCGCGAAGGCAGGCGCTTGCGGTCCTGCAGCGCGAAGCGCCGATAGGCGGGAATGCCGAAGAGTTCTTCCATGCCGACGTTCTTACCAGCCTTGGGGACGCTGGGCAATTGTCACGGCTTGGGTCGCATTTTTCCCCGGGCTGGCTGCTCGGCGTCCAGGGTGTCGAGTTTCTCTTCCTTTTCGGACTTCAGATTGAGACCCTTTTCGAGCTGCCTGAGCAGGATCAGGACGATCAGGGCCAGTCCGGTCGCGAATGTGGCGATCTGCCAGAAACCCAGGCCGCAGCACAGGCCGATCGCGCCGGCCAGCCACATGCCGGCCCCGGTGGTCAGGCCATGCACCTCGCCTCGCGCGAAGATGATCATCCCCGCCGCGAGAAAGGCGACACCCGCCGTGACGGCCTCGATCAGGCGGATCGGATCAAGCCTGATCTCGTCGCCGGAAAAATAGGTGGCATGGGTCATTTCGATCGACAGGAGGGCGACGATCGCCGCCGCCAGGCAGACCAGTATGTGGGTCCTGAGACCGGCCGGCCGCTCGCGCCACTCGCGCTCGAAGCCGAGAACCGCGCCGAGCAGGGTCGCCAGCCCGAGGCGCGCGGCTATGGCCGTGAAGGACAGATAGGTGGAATGGCCGATGTCTGAAATGGCTTCCATGAAGGAGCCCTGGCTTCTAGATGACGCGGAAGACGAAACACCTGACCGTCGCTTCCGGTTCCGCCAATGCGAAGGCCCGAAAGGGTTTCGTTTCCTCGATCACCTGCCAGCGCCGGGTTTTTTCGAGTTCGGTGAAGATCTTGCGAAAGCCGTCCGAGGTCAGGATCGAGTCTCGGACGGTCGCGATGACGTGGCCGCCGGGCCGTGTGACGCGGGCAAGTTCGCGAAATCCCTCGGCCGGCGCATGGCCCAGCGTGAAGACGCCGGACGCGATGACGGCAGCGAAATAGTCGTCATGGAAGGGAAGGTCCTCTCCAAGGCGGCCGATCGCCAGGCGCTTGTAGACATTTCGGCTGATGGCCACCTCGAGCATCTCGCGCGACATGTCGAGGCCCTCGATCTCGGGATAGCCGAGCGCTACGAGCGAGGGGCCGCTGAGGCCCGTCCCGCAGCCCGCGTCAAGGATCGGCCCGTCGGAGCGTGGCACGTGGCGCGCCACGAAGGCGGTGATGAAAAAGGGCAGGAGATAGCCGCGCTCGGCCGTCTCGCGGTCATAGTCGGCCGCCCAGCCCGAATAGGCATCCGTCAGATCATCTATGTTGGTTGATCCGTAGACCCGTTCGAGCGCCGTTTCCTTGCCTGTCGTCATGAGCCGCGTCGTCTCCATTCCAGTTTCCGGGAAGGTTCGTCCGGCAGGATACAGGCACGAGCCGGGAATGTCTTGCCCGTGCGTCATCCCGTCGCCGCATGCAAAAAGGGCGCCGGACATGGCCGACGCCCTTGTCTCGATGCCGCGGCGATCTCTACTCCGCGTTCGCCTCGGCGGCTGCCTTCTCCGCGGCCAGCGCCTCGGCTGCGGCGACCTTCTCGGCTTCCAGCCGCGCCTTCTCCGAGGCCCAGGCCTCGCGCTCGGCCTCGTTCAGCTTGCGGGCGCGAACGCCGGTGTTCTCGGAGATGCGGGCCGACTTGCCGCGACGGTCGCGCAGGTAATAGAGCTTGGCGCGACGGACCTTGCCGCGGCGCACGACCTCGACGGCCTCGACCAGCGGCGAGTAGACGGGGAAGACGCGCTCGACGCCCTCGCCGTAGGAAATCTTGCGCACGGTGAAGTTCTCGTGGATGCCCGCGCCGGAGCGGGCGATGCACACGCCCTCATAGGCCTGCAGGCGGGTGCGGCTGCCCTCGGTGACGCGCACCTGGACGCGGACCGTGTCGCCGGGCTGGAATTCGGGTAGCGTGCGCTTGGCTTCGATCTTGGTGGCCTGCTCGGCCTCGAGTTCGCGGATGATGTCCATCGGCGTGAACCTTCTTTGTTGTTTGACCAGCCAGAGCGCCCTGCTCTCGACCCTCGGCCCGTGCCGCTGGTCTATGCCGCGCCGGTGCCACGAATGTGGCGAGGGTCCGGTTGTGGCAGGGGCGAATGCGCCGTCATCGGTTGACGGTTCCGGATCTATTCATCCGGCCGGCCGCGCGGATACACCAATCCCGCGGCTTTGTCACGTCCCGGCGGGCGGCTTTTTGATCCCGCCGGCCAGCAGATCGGGACGTCTTTCGACGGTCAGCCGCCGGGCCTCGGCCTCGCGCCATGCCTCGATGCGCGCATGGTTGCCTGACTGCAGCACCTCGGGAATGGCGCGGCCCTCGAATTCCGGCGGCCTGGTATAATGGGGATGTTCGAGCAATCCGGTCTCGAAACTCTCGTGACTGCCGGATTCGGCATTGCCCATGACGCCCGGCAGCAGCCTGACCGTGGCGTCAAGCAGGACCATTGCCGCGATCTCGCCGCCTGAAAGGATGTAGTCGCCGATGGAGACCTCCTCCAGGCCACGCGCCTCGATGACCCGCTGGTCGATGCCTTCGAAGCGGCCGCAGACGATGACGATGCCGCCGCCCCCCGCCAGCTCGCGCACGCGGCGCTGGTCGAGCGGCCGGCCGCGCGGGCTCATCAGGAGCCTGGGACGAGGATCGGATGGCATGGCGGCATGGTCGATCGCGGCGGCAAGCACGTCGGCGCGCATCACCATCCCCGCGCCACCGCCGGCCGGCGTATCGTCGACCGCGCGGTGGCGGCCGATGCCGAAATCGCGGATGTGGACCGTCTCCAGCGACCAGAGGCCTTCGCCGAGCGCGCGGCCGGACAGCGAATGGCCGAGCGGGCCGGGAAACATGTCCGGATAAAGCGTGAGTATGGTGGCGCGGAAAGTCATTCGCCGTCTCCGCTGGCGGAACCGTCGTCGAGTCCCGCCGCCTGCCGGTCTACGACGACGGTGCCAGCCTGGATATCAACTACCGGCACGGCGACCCGCGTGAACGGAACCAGGACCGCTCGACCCGAAACCGGCATGATCTCCATGATGTCGCCCGCGCCGAAGTCGTGGAAGGCGGTCACCCGACCCAGCGGCGCTCCGGTCTCGTCTCGGGCTTCCAGCCCGATCAGATCGGCATGGTAGAACTCGTCCTCGTCGTCCGCGGCGGGCAGGGCCGAGCGGTCGACGAAGAGCTCCACTCCATTCAGGGCCTCGGCGGCCTCTCGCGTCGTGATCTCCTTGAACCGGACCACGACGACCGATTTCGCCGGCCGGATCGCCTCGACGGTCAATCTGCGTCCCTGCGCGTCCGAAAGAGGGCCGTAGTCGCCAAGCGAAAGAGGGTCGGCCGTGAAAGGCTTGACGCGGATCTCGCCGCGCACGCCGTGCGGGGCGCCGATCACGCCGAGCAATACGGGGTTCGGCAGCTTCGTCATCGGTCCTTCAGTCAAAATCAACACAGCGGTGATTTCCTGCCGCCGAGACGGTGTCAAGGTGAAGCGGAGCGTGCCGGCAGTGAAGGACGAGGGATTTCTGGTCAACGCCCGGCCCGACCTGGCCGCGGCGCGGGAGATCTGGCTGTCGGCGCTGGCATCCGAACGACGGCTTTCGCCGGAGACGGTCGAGGCTTATGAGCGCGACACGCGCCAGTTCCTGGCCTTCCTGACGGGGCATCTGGGCGGTCCTCCGGGCATCGCCGACATAGCGGAGTTGAGACCGGCCGATCTTCGTGCCTTCCTGGCGCGGCGTCGCGGGGAAGGGGCGGGTGCGCGCACGCTGGCGCGCATGCTCGCTGGCATACGCTCGCTGCTGCGCCATATGGAAAGGCGCGGTCTCGCCAATTCGGCCGGCGCAGTCGCCATCCGCGCGCCGCGCCAGCCGAAATCGCTGCCCCGCCCGCTCACGGCGCCCGATGCCAAGCGCGTGGTGTCGGCTGCGGAGCAACTGGCCGAGGAACCGTGGATCGCGGCGCGCGACGCCGCCGTGCTGACACTGCTCTATGCCTGCGGGCTGCGCATCTCCGAAGCGCTGGCGCTGACACCGGCCGACCTGGCCGGTCCGGGTCGCACGACGCTGAGGGTGACCGGCAAGGGCGGCAAGACGCGCATCGTGCCGGTTTTGCCAGTGGCGATAGAAGCCGTCTCGGCCTATCGCATGCTTTGCCCCTGGCATCTCGCGCCGGACGGCCCGCTCTTCCTCGGCGCGCGCGGCAAGCGGCTCGATCCGGCCATCGTCCAGCGCGCCATGCGCCGGCTGCGTTCGGCCCTCGATCTGCCCGACAGCGCCACGCCGCACGCGTTGCGCCATTCCTTCGCGACCCATCTGCTGGGCCGCGGCGGCGACCTGAGGACGATTCAGGAACTACTGGGCCACGCCTCGCTGTCGACCACGCAGATCTATGCCGGCGTCGACGCCGAACGCCTTCTCGAGGTGCATGCGGCCGCGCATCCGCGGGCGGGTTAACCCTGCCGTTTAATCCTTTGGCCGCAATTTCACGGTAGGATCTGGTTTCATGAAAAGACATGCCATTTCCCTTGGCGAACGGGCGGCGTCGGCGTCGGTGGCGCTGATCGCCGTGCTGCACCTGTTCTTCGCGGCCGCGTTCTTCGCATCGCTTCTGCTTTACGCGGCTCCGGCGGCAAGCGAGGAGCGCGCCGTCTGCAACGGAAGCAACCTCCTGGACGCGATCGCGGTCGATGATCCCGAAAAGATGGAGGCGATCCGCGCCGAAGCGGCGGAAACAGTGAATGGCGACGCGATTCTGTATCGCGTGACAAAGCCCGGCGTGGCCGCGTCTCACGTGTTCGGCACGATGCACATGACCGATCCGCGTATTCTCGAAATGCCGGAGGCGGCGCTGGCGGCTTTCGAGGCGGCCGAAACGGTGGTCATCGAAACGACCGACGTGCTCGACCCCTCAAAGGCGATGACGGCGATGGCCGAGCATCCCGAACTGATGATGTTCACCGGCGAAACATCGCTGACCGACCTGCTGCCCAAGGAGGATGTGGAACTGGTCAAGGCAGGGCTGGAGGACCGCGGCATTCCGTTTGCCAGCGTGGCGCGCATGAAGCCCTGGATGCTGGCGGCGATGGTGGCGCTGCCACCGTGCGAGATGGCCCGCAAGAATGCCGGCGCGCCGGTGCTCGACTTCAAGATTGCCGGCGACGCCAAGGCGGCGGGCAAGCCGGTCGAGGGGCTGGAGACGATCGTCGACCAGCTTTCGGCCATGGCTTCCCTGCCGATGGACTTCCACATCAAGGGCCTGGTCGAAACGATCCGCATGGGCAAGGGCATGGAGGATGTGGTCGAGACCATGATCGTGCTCTACGAAAGCGGTGAGACGGGCATGTTCTGGCCGATGTTCCGGGCGGTGCTGCCGGCCGAGCCGGGCGAGGAGCAGGGCTATGCCGCCTTCGAGGAGGCCATGGTGACGGCGCGAAACCGCACAATGGCCGAGAATTCCGGTCCGATTATCGACCGCGGCGGCGCGTTCATCGCGGTTGGCGCGCTTCATCTGCCGGGCGAGACGGGGCTTGTCGCGCTGCTGGAAAAGGCCGGCTATACGGTCGAGCCGATCCGCTGACGGCGGGCGATGATTTTCGTCGCCGGCCGGAACTCGGCTCGAACGAACGGCGTTGATCCTTCGCCAACCGCGAAAGGAGACGCTCCATGCCCGAGGTCAAGCTGGACCATGATATCTATGTCGTCGTCGCCGATGGCGAGAAGGCGCTGATCCTCCGCAACGAGGGCGACTTCCGCTATCCGAACCTGGAGGTGGTGCGCGAACTGGAACAGGAGAATCCGCCCACCCACGACCAGGGAACTGACCGGCCGGGACGGTTCAATGACGGGCCGAATGTCCACAGGAGCGGCGTGGCGGACACGGACTGGCACCGCATCGGCAAGGAGCGCTTCGCCGACGAGATCGCCGAGCGGCTCTATCGCATGGCCCATCGCGGCGATTTCGAGAAGCTGGTGCTGGTGGCGCCGCCGCTGGTGCTTGGCGAGATGCGCAAGAAGCTGCACAAGGAAGTCCTAGACAGAATCGCCTCGGAAGTCCCCAAGACATTGACCAATCACCCCCTCGACAGGATCGAGAAGGTGCTGATGGCCGCCTGAGTGACATGGGTCAGCTGTGGGCGAAGATGTCGTCTTCGTCCCAGCCCATCAGGTCGAGCCGGGCGCGCGTCGGCAGGAAGTCGAAGCAGGCCCTTGCCTCCGCCATGCGATCCTCGCGTTCCAGCCGTCCGGTCAGCACGTCGCGCAGCCTGTGCAAGTGCAGCACGTCGGAGGCGGCGTATTCGAGTTGCTCGGGCGTGAGCATCTCGGCCGCCCAGTCCGAGGACTGCTGCTGCTTGGACAGATTGATTCCCAGCAATTCGGAGCAGATGTCCTTGAGACCGTGGCGATCGGTGTAGGTGCGGGTCAGGCGCGAGGCGATCTTGGTGCAGAAGACCGGCGCGGTGGTCACGCCGAAGGCATTTTCCAGCACGGCGACGTCGAAACGTCCGAAATGGAAGATCTTGGTCGAAGACGGGTCGACCAGCAGCGTCGCGAGATTGGGAGCCGCTGTCTGCCCCCGGGCGATCTGCACCACGTCGGCCGTGCCGTCGCCCGGTGACAACTGGACCACGCAAAGCCGGTCCCGATGCGGGTTCAGCCCCAGCGTCTCGGTGTCGATGGCGACATCCCTGCCGGCATAGCGCGAAAGATCGGGCAAATCGCCGTGGTGAAGGCGGATTTCGGCCGGCATGGTCAACGGCCTCCATCCGCCAGGGCGTGCAGTATCCGCGCCCAGGACCGCTGGCCCTTGTGGAAGGATGTCAGATTGTACTTCTCGTTGGGGGAATGGATGCGGTCATCGGAAAGCGCGTAGCCGACCAGCAGCGACTGCATGCCGAGCATCGTGTCGAAATCGCCGACAATGGGAATGGAGCCCCCCATGGCGATCAGAGGCGCCGGCTTGCCCCACTCCTCCGAAAGGGCCTGTTTGGCCTTGCTCAGGAATGGCGCGTCATAGGAAAGCTGAATCGCGGCCGAGCCGCCATGTTGCTCGAACTCGACGGTGCAGTCGGCAGGAATACGGGCGCGCACGAAGTCGCGGAAGGCGGCGCGGATGGCGGCCGGATCCTGCTTGTGGACCAGCCTGAACGAGACCTTGGCGGAGGCCTGCGCGGCGATGACGGTCTTGAAGCCCTTGCCGGTGTAGCCGCCGCTGATGCCGTTGAACTCGGCCGTCGGCCGCGCCCAGACCAGTTCCAGCACCGAGCGTCCCTGCTCGCCCGAGGGAACCGACAGGCCGATCGGGCCGAGAAAGGTCTCGGCCGTCTCTCCAAGCGCCTCCCACGACGCCTTGATCTGCGAAGGGGTCTCCTCGACGCCGTCATAGAAGCCGGGGATGGTGACGCGGCCGGTCTCGTCATGGATGTCGGCCAGGACCTTCGCCAGAACACGGACCGGATTGGCGGCCGCCCCGCCATACTCGCCCGAATGCAGGTCGCGATTGGCGGCCTTTACGGTAATCTCCTCGCCGACCAGTCCGCGCAGGCCCACGCAGATCGCCGGTGTCTCGGCGTCCCACATGCCGGTGTCGCAGACCAGCGCGAAATCCGCCTTCAATTCGTTGGCGTTGGCCTCCAGGAACGGATGCAGCGAGGGCGAACCGGATTCCTCCTCGCCTTCCAGCAGGATCGAGACCTTGCAGGGCAGCCGGCCATGCGCGGCCTTGTAGGCGCGACAAGCCTCGATGAAGGTCATCAACTGGCCCTTGTCGTCCGAGGAGCCGCGGCCGGTGATGACCTTCCCACATTTCTCGTCGTCCTTGACGGCGGGCGCGAAAGGATCGTCGTGCCACAGGTCCAGCGGATCGACCGGCTGCACGTCGTAGTGGCCGTAGAACAGGACGTGCGGGCCATCGCCGTCGTGATGGCCGACCACCATCGGATGCCCGGCCGTGTCGCGCGCGGCTGCGTCGAAGCCGATCGTGCGCAGGTCCGCCGCCAGCCATTCGGCGGCCTTGCGGCACTCGGCCTTGTAAGCCGGATCGGTGGAGATGGACGGGATCCGCAGCAACTGGAACAGGCGCTCGAGGCTTGCGTCGAGGTTGGTGTCGATGGTTTCCAGTACTGATGTGAGCGAGGACATGGGCAATCCGGTCATTGTTGGTCGGTTGCGACCTTCATAGACCGCCATGCTCGAATTGGAAGGGTCCAGCGCGGACGACGCCGCAGCGCCACAAAAAAGGCCACCGTGGTGGAGGGGGGAACCACGGTGGCCATACTCTTTGCACGACGGCCCGGAGAGGGGGGATGAGGCCGCCGCCACAATCCGGTTCAGGCGGGGGACGAGCCTGGAACCGGAGCCGGCGTAAACCGCCGATGCCTGTGATTTGGGAGGGAGAATCAGGCGAATCAAGGGCGGCAAGGTTACACTTTCGTAACGAAGGCGTGAGTGGGCGGCTATTGTCAGCAATCCCCGGCGAAAAAGATGTCCGGCGGGCTTGGCGATGGACTTGCCCGGAGGTTGGCGTTACGGCTTTCGGCCATGAAAAAAGGCGACCATCTCTTCCTCGTCGATGGCTCCGGCTATATTTTCCGCGCCTATCACGCGCTGCCACCGCTGACCCGCAAGTCGGACGGGCTGCCGGTCGGGGCGGTGTCCGGTTTCTGCAACATGCTGTGGAAGCTGATGCGCGACGCGCGCGACACCGAAGTCGGAGTGACGCCGACTCATTTTGCGGTCATCTTCGACTATTCGTCCAAGACCTTCCGCAACGAGCTCTATGCCGAGTACAAGGCGAACCGGTCCGAGCCGCCGGAAGATCTCGTCCCCCAGTTCGGCCTGATTCGCGAGGCGACGCGCGCTTTCGACCTGCCCTGCCTGGAGATGGAAGGCTACGAGGCGGACGATCTGATCGCCACCTATGCGCGGCTTGCCTGCGAGGCCGGCGGCGACACCACCATCATCTCGTCGGACAAGGACCTGATGCAGCTTGTCGGTCCGACCGTGTCGATGTACGACCCGATGAAGGACCGCGAGATCCGCGTGCCGGAGGTCATCGAGAAATGGGGCGTGCCGCCGGAAAAGATGATCGACCTGCAGGCGCTCACTGGCGATTCCATCGACAATGTACCCGGCGTGCCGGGTATCGGACCGAAGACGGCGGCGCAGCTCCTAGAGGAGTATGGCGACCTGGACACGCTGCTTTCGCGGGCGTCCGAGATCAAGCAGAACAAGCGGCGTGAAAACCTGATCGAACATGCCGACAAGGCGCGCATTTCGCGCGAACTGGTCCGGCTGAAGAACGACGTGCCCGTGACCGAACGGCTGGACGAGCTGGTTCTGCAACCGCCGGACGGACGCCGGCTGATCGCCTTCCTGAAGGCGATGGAGTTCACCTCGTTGACGCGCCGGGTGGCCGAGGCAAGCGGTATCGAGGCCGGTGAGATCGAGGCGGCCGAGGTCCGGGTCGAGCGGGCCGCCGAGGCGCATGGACCCGACCTTGGCGAATCGCCGGTGGTGACGGATGCATCGGGCGCCGTGGTGGAAGGCGATGTCGCGCCGGACCGGCAGGTCGGGGAGCAATTGGCCACGCCGGCCGCGCTCGCCAAGAGCCGCGCCAACGAGGCGGCGTCGGCAAGGATCGACCGCGAGGCCTATGTCACGATCCGCGACCTCGAGACGCTGAACGCCTGGATCGCCGAGGCGCGAGAGACGGGGGTGGTGGCCATCGACACCGAATGCACATCGCTCGACCCGATGCAGGCGGAGCTGTGCGGATTCTCGCTTGCGGTCGCACCGGGACGGGCCGCCTATGTGCCGCTGATCCACAAGGATGGGGCGGGCGACCTTCTGGGTGGCGGTCTGCTGGACGGACAGGTGCCGGTCGAGGCCGCGCTTTCGGCGGTGCGGCCGCTTTTCGAGGACCGCTCGGTGCTGAAGGTGCTGCACAACGCCAAGTTCGACTGGTTGCTGCTGCACCGGCTCGGCATCACCGTCGATCCGGTCGATGACACCATGCTGATCTCCTACGTGCTCGACGCCGGGATCAGCGGCCACGGCATGGACACATTGTCGGAACGATGGCTCGGCCATGTGCCGATCCCGTTCAAGGACGTCTGCGGCTCCGGCAAGTCGCTGATCACCTTCGACCGGGTCGATCTCGCCAGGGCGACAGCCTACGCCGCCGAGGACGCGGATGTGACGCTGAGACTGTGGCGGGTGCTCAAACCGCGATTGGCGGCCGAAGGACTGACGGCGGTTTACGAACGGCTTGAACGGCCGCTGGTGCAGGTGATCGGCCGGATGGAGTATCGCGGCATCGCCATCGACCGCCAGATACTGAGCCGGCTCTCGGGCGACTTCGCGCAGGCGGCGGCGGGGCTTGAGGACGAGATCTTCCGTCTGGCGGGCGACCGTTTCACGATCGGCTCGCCCAAGCAACTCGGCGACATATTGTTCGGCCGCATGGGTCTGCCGGGCGGCTCGAAGACGAAGTCCGGCCAGTGGTCGACTTCGGCGCAGGTGCTGGAGGAACTGGCCGCCGCCGGCCATGAACTGCCTAGCCGCATCGTCGAATGGCGCCAGCTCACCAAGCTGAAATCGACCTATACGGACGCTCTGCCGACCTACCTCAATCCCGGTACGAACCGCGTCCACACATCCTATGCGATGGCCTCGACCTCGACCGGGCGGCTGTCGTCGAACGAGCCAAACCTGCAGAACATCCCGATCCGCACGACGGAAGGCCGCAAGGTGCGCACCGCCTTCATCGCCGAGCCGGGCAAAGTGCTGATTTCGGCGGACTACAGCCAGATCGAGCTGAGGGTTCTGGCCCATGTGGCCGACATTCCGCAGCTGAGACAGGCTTTCGCGGACGACGTCGACATTCACGCCATGACGGCATCGGAAATGTTCAACGTGCCAGTGGAAGGCATGCCCTCGGAGGTGCGCCGCCGCGCCAAGGCGATCAATTTCGGCATCATCTACGGCATCTCGGCCTTCGGACTGGCGAACCAGCTCGCCATCCCACGCGAGGAGGCGGGGGCCTATATCAGGAAGTATTTCGAGCGTTTCCCCGGCATCAAGGACTATATGGATTCGACCAAGGCCTTCGCGCGCGACAACGGCTATGTGGAAACAATCTTCGGGCGGCGAGCGCACTATCCCGAAATCCGCTCGTCCAACCCGTCCATCCGGGCCTTCAACGAGCGCGCGGCCATCAATGCGCCGATCCAGGGATCGGCCGCGGACGTGATCCGGCGGGCGATGACGCGCATGGAGCGCGCGCTGGCGGAAGCCGGCCTGGCCGATGTGCGGATGCTGCTGCAAGTCCATGACGAGCTCGTCTTCGAGGCCCGCGAAGAGGATGTCGCGGCGGCCATTCCCGTCATCATCGAGACCATGGAAAACGCGGCCATGCCCGCCCTGTCGATGAAGGTGCCGCTGCGGGTCGACGCACGCGCGGCCAGAAACTGGGACGAGGCGCATTGACGGCTGCCGGCGCGGCGATGAAGCATGCGGACGATTGCACGACGGGGACGAGAGAGGGCTGATGATCGCCGCGGTGCTGACCGGAGACATCGTCGCCTCCTCGAAAATGTCGCCCGATACGCTGGCGCAGGTGCGCCAGACCGTGCTCGGCGTGCGCGGGGCGCTCGAGGACTGGCATGAGGGCGCGGTGATTGGCGCTCCGGAATTCTTTCGCGGGGATTCCTGGCAATTGATCCTGGCCAGGCCGGGGCTGCTGCTGCGGGCCTGCCTGCTCGTTCGCGGGCGGCTCAAGGGCGCGCGGCTCGGCGACACGCGCATCGCCGTGGGTGTTGGCGAGGTCACCGCGGTCGACGAGGAGCGCGTCTCCCTCTCGACCGGCGAGGCCTTCGAGCTTTCGGGGCGGGCGCTGGATGCCATGAAGGGCGAGCGGATGGCGCTGACCATGGCGCCCGCCTTCGGCGCGGTGGGCGATTTCGCATCGGCAACTCTGCGGCTGTGCGATGCCATGTTCGCCGGCTGGACGGCGCGCCAGGCCGAGATTGCTGCGGTCGCGCTGGAAGCGGGCGCCGACACCTATGGCGAAATCGCGCGGCGTCTCGGTGACGGGTTGTCGGAACAGGCGGTCGGCAAGGCCGTGCGCAGTATCGGGCTGGATGCGGTAAGCGACCCGCTGGCCGCTTTTGAGGATGAACGCTGGTTAAAGACAAAGGGCCGGGAGAAACAACCTAAAAAGGTTGTTATTTAAAAAAACGACCAAAAAAGGTTGTTATTTGAGGGCGAAACCAAATGGGTTGCATCATGCAGGCGGGCAATAGAATGCGTCTCCAGCATCGCCGTCACTCTCGTTCCCGGATCGTGCGACGGACCTACTGAAAATGATCGCCGAAACATTCGTTGCCCTGCTCGCGGCCCATCTCGTGGCGGATTTTCTCGGCCAGAACGAATGGATGATCCGCGAAAAGAACAGACCGCATGTGCTGGCCGTTCACGTCCTCATCGTGCTGCTCGCCACGCTGGCCGCGATCGGAACCGCCTGGACGATTCTCCTCGTCACCGCACTTACCCATGCCGCGTTCGATGCGGCCAAGATCAGGTTCGACCGCAACGGCGCCGTCGGCTTCGCGCTCGACCAGGGTGCGCATATCGCGGTGGCGGCGGCACTGGCTATCTGGATCCCGATCGACTTCTCCAATCACTACCTGATAGGCCTTCTGCCGGCAGACCAGCGCCACTGGGTGTTCGCCGGGCTCGCGCTGGCCTCCGGAACTATCGCCACGGTGATCGCCGGCGGCTATCTCATCGGCATGATGATGGTGCCATACACACCGGCGGCGGCGACCGGCCAGCCAGCCACCATGCCCGGCGCGGGGGCGATGATCGGGCGGCTGGAGCGGCTGCTCATCCTGATCCTGGTTCTGTCGGGCCAGCCGCAGGGTGTCGGGTTTCTCGTGGCGGCCAAGTCGATCCTACGCTTCGGAGAGGTGACGGCGAGCGAGCCGGGCCGGCATGTGGCCGAATATGTGATCATCGGCACGCTGTTGTCGTTTGCCTGGGGGATCGGGTGCTCCTATCTCACCCACGCCGGGATCGGGCTGTGGCTGCCGGCGCAAGCCGCGAGCGGCGGCTGAAAACGGATCCCGGAAGCGAAGACGGGACGTTTCGGCATGGATGTAGCAACCGCTTCGCTTCTTTCCTTCGCGCTGACCTCGCTGCTGATCGAGCTTACACCAGGCCCCAACATGACCTATTTGGCTCTGGTCTCGGCATCCGAGGGCCGGCGCGCCGGCTTCGCCACCGTCGCGGGCGTGGCGCTCGGCCTTGCCATCATCGGCCTGGTCGCCGCGCTCGGCGTGGCGGAAATCATCCAGGCCTCGAACCTCCTCTATGAAGGGCTGCGCTGGGCGGGTGTGCTGTTTCTTCTGTATCTGGCCTGGGATGGCTGGCGCGGCGGCGGCGACGTGGTCGAAACCGGCGAAGGCGACGGACGCCACTTCCTGCGCGGGCTGACCACGAACCTGCTCAATCCCAAGGCAGCCGCCTTCTATATAGCGGTGCTGCCGGCCTTCGTGACGGCACAGACCGATGTGCGCCTCCAGACACTCGCGCTGACGGCGATCTATGTGACGGTGGCGACCGCCATCCACGCGGCCATCGTCACGGCGGCCGGATCGCTGGAGCCATGGCTCAACGATCCGCGCCGCGAACGACTGGCGCGGCGTTCGCTGTCGGTGCTGCTTGCGGTGGTGGCAATCTGGTTCGGCTGGTCGACGGCGCGGTGAAGGCGCTCAGGCCGCCCTGGCCTGACAAGCGGCGCAGGCGCCCCTGAACTCCAGCACCGCGCCGGTGGGCTTGAAGCCCGTTTTCGAAACCCATTCATCCAGGCGTTCGGAAACGAGGCGATCAGACAATTCGATCACCTGTCCGCACTGGTCGCAGATGGCGAAGGCGGTCACATCGCCGGCATGGGCGTGGGCATGACCGCTGCAGGCGACGAAGGCGTTCAGGCTTTCCAGCCTGTGGACGAGCCCGGCCCGCATCAGCTTGTCAAGGGCGCGATAGACCTGCAGCGGCGCGCGGAACCCGTCGTCCCGCAGCAGGTCAAGCAACTGATACGCGCTGAGTGGCCCCTCCTGGCCTTCCAGCTTGGACAGGACCAGGGTCTGGTTGCGGGTGAGCTCGGGGCGTTCGTTCATCTCGTCTCGATCGGCTGGCGGCGCTTCAATGCGCCGAGCGGCAGGCTGGCCGCGAACAGGACGAGCGCCGCGACCACGATCGACGGCCCACTCGGCGTGTCGAAAGCCAATGAACCATAAAGTCCGCCGGTCACGGCCGCAATTCCGAGCGCGCTGGCGAGCACCGCCATGCGTTCGGGCGTTGCGGAAAAGCCGCGCGCGGTCGCGGCCGGGATGATGAGCAGCGAGGTGATCAGCAGGATGCCGACCACCTTCATGGCCAATGCAATGACCAGTGCCATCAATATCATGAAGGCCGCGCGCGCCCGTTCGGGCCGCAGCCCCTCGGCCTCGGCGACCTCCGCGCTGACCGTGCCGGCCAGCATGGGCCGCCAGATGAAGGCCAGGATCGCAAGCACCGCCGCCGCGCCGGCCCAGACGATCGCCACGTCGGCGCGCGAAACCGCAAGAATGTCGCCGAACAGATAGCCTATGAGGTCAATGCGCACCCAGGTCATGAAGGCGACGATGACCAGCCCAAGCGCAAGTGCGGAATGCGACAGGATGCCGAGCAGGGCGTCGGTGGAGAGCGCCTGCCGTCGCTGGAGCAGGACGAGGGCGGCCGAGACGGCTACCGCGATGGCAAAGACGCCCGCCGTCATGTCGATATCGACCAGCAGCGCCAGCGCCACGCCCAGCAGGGCCGAATGCGCCATCGTGTCGCCGAAATAGGCCATGCGCCGCCAGACCACGAAACAGCCCAGCGGCCCCGCCACGACGGCAACGCCGATGCCGGCCAACAGGGCGCGGACGAAGAAGTCATCCAGCATTGGCAGCCTTTCTCGCTGAACCATCCCCCGCGACAGGCGAGTGGTCGCAATGCGGCCCATGCGCATGATGGTCGTCGCTGACCGTGCCGTCGGCATGGCGCACGCGCCCGTCGGCCAGGTGGACGTGGTCGTGATGATGGCGATAGAGCGCCAGCGCCTCCGAGCCGCGTGGTCCGAACAGGCGCAGATAGTCTTCCGACCCGGCCACGGCCTCCGGCGTCCCCGAACAGCAGACATGGCCGTTGAGGCAGATGACGGTGTCGGTCGCGGCCATGACGACATGCAGGTCGTGCGAGACCAGAAGGATCCCGCAGCCATGTTCGGCGCGAATCTTCGCGATCAGGTCATAGAGCGCGATCTCGCCCGCGAAATCGACACCCTGCACCGGCTCGTCCAGCACCAAGAGATCAGGCCGCCGCGCGATGGCGCGCGCCAGAAGCGCGCGCTGGAATTCGCCGCCCGACAAGGTTCTCACCTCGGCGCCGGCGAGATGCGGAATGCCGGTTGACGTGAGCGCCTCGGCCGCCGCTCCGGCCGCCAGTGGTCCCGAAAGCGTCATCAGGCGCTCGACGGTGAGAGGGAGCGTCCAGTCGATGGCGAGCCTCTGCGGCACATAGGCGACCTTGAGGCCGGGCGCGCGCGTCACCCTGCCCTCGTTGGGCCGGATGACGCCGAGCGCCACCTTTGTTGTCGTGGACTTGCCGGAGCCGTTGGGACCGATGATCGTCACGATCTCGCCGCGCGATACCGACAGGTCTACGCCGCGCACCAGCCAGCGGCCGTCCCGGCGGACGCCGATGCCTTCGAGCCGGACGAGACTTTCGGATTTCGGGAGCATGGCGGTTGTCATGGCATACGTAATAGAATAACACAACTGCGTAATAGAGTTACGACCCGGAGTCGATCATGACGCGTTACGCCCTTCTCGTTTCAACCCTGCTGGCCGGTTCCGGACTGGCTGGCACCGCGCTCGCCGACGCCCCTAAGGTGGTCGCCTCCATCAAGCCGGTTCATTCACTGGTATCGGCGGTTATGGAAGGCGTGGGCGAACCGGAACTGATCGTCAAGGGCGCGGGGTCGCCGCATACCTATTCGATGAAGCCCTCGGAAGCGGCGGCCGTGGGTGGCGCAGAGATCGTATTCTGGGTCGGCGGAGAGCTGGAGCCCTTCCTGCGAAAGCCGGTCGAGACGCTAGGCGAAAGGGCGACCGTGATCGAACTTTCAAAGGCGCATGATTTGGTCACCCTTTCCTATCGCGACGACGGACCGTTCGAGACGCATGAACATGACGTGGAAGGAAGCGGCGGGCACGACCATGATCACGCCGCGGCGGACGATCACGATCACGGCGAAGGGCATGATCACGAGGAAGCCGAGGAGACGCCCGAACATGACCATGATCACGCGCATGGCAGCGACGAGGGCGGGCACGATCACCACCAAGCCGGCGCGATCGACATGCATCTGTGGCTCGACCCGGCCAATGCACGGGTCTGGGTGCACGAGATCGCAGAAGCGCTGGTCGCGGCCGATCCGGACAATGCGCAACGCTATGAAGCCAATGCCGAGGCGCTGACCGGGCGCTTGACGGAACTCGAGGAAGAAATCGCGGCCGAGATCGAGCCGGTGAAAGGAAGGCCGTTCGTCGTCTTCCACGATGCTTACCAGTATTTCGAGAACCGTTTCGATATTCGGGCGGCAGGGTCGATCACCGTCAGCCCGGAAGTGGCGCCGGGCGCGCAGCGGGTCTCCGAAATGCGCGACAAGATACGTAAACTGGGCGCGGCCTGCGTCTTTGCCGAGCCGCAATTCGAACCGCGTATCGTCCGGACGGTGATCGAGGGCACGGAGGCCAAGGCCGGTGTGCTGGATCCATCGGGCGCCGACCTCACCGACGGGCCCGACCTCTATTTCGAACTGATGAGGGGGCTCACGTCCTCGCTGAGTTCCTGCCTGTCGGAATCGAGCTGAAGCAAGGCGGCGAGGTCGGCGAGCGAATCGATGAGGTGGTCGGCGTCGAGCGACTCGGCCGGCACCATGCCGTAGCCGCCGCGTACCAGCACCACTGTCATGCCGGCGGCGCGGCCGCATCCGGCGTCAGCCGCCCCGTCGCCCACCAGCACCGCCTCGGCGGGAGCGACCCCCAACCGGTCGAGCGCGGCGAGCGCTATGTCGGGCGCCGGCTTGAGGGCGCGGCCTGCGTCGCCGCCGATGACCACCGGGAGATAGTGCGACAGGCCGAAACCGGCGAGTATCGCCTCGCTCGCCGCCTGCGGCTTGTTGGTGACGCATCCCAGGCCAAGCCCGGCGGCGCGGCAGGCGGCGAGCGCCTCGCGCGCGCCGGGCATGAGCGTGGTCAGGGCGGTCAGGCGAGCGCCATAGATGTCCATCATCTCATCGGTCAGGGCGTCCAGTTCGGTGCCGGATACCGGTCGGCCGCGGGCGCGGAAGGCGCGCGCGACCAGCGCGCGCACGCCGTCGCCAACCATCGTCCGGACCTCGCAAAGGTCGAGCGGAACGAAACCGTGACGTTCAAGCAGCGTGGCGACCGCGCCGTGCAGGTCGGGCACGGAATCGACCAGAGTGCCGTCGAGATCGAACAGGACGGCCTTGAGGCGGCCGCCCGCCAGGCTCACGCGGTGTCCTTCCATTTGATCGAGCAGCCGATGGAGGCGATCTGGTCGCGCGGGCCTTGGCCGGTCTCAGCCACCTGCACCATCGCCTCGTAGAGATCGCGACGCAGGTCGTCGGGTCCGGCCTCCTTGCGCGAAGCGTCAAGGCGGCCGCGATACTGCAGTTCGAAATCGCTGTTGAAGCCGAAGAAGTCGGGCGTGCAGGCCGCGTCATAGGCGCGCGCGACGGCCTGCGTCTCGTCGTGGAGATAGGGGAAGCCGAATTGGTGAATCTGGGCGAAGATCTTCATGTTCTCGAAGGAGTCGGCGGGGTAGGTGCTGGCGTCGTTGGAGCAGATCGCCACGAAGCCGATGCCATGGGCCTCGAGATCCGCCGCATCGCGCACGATGCGCGAAATGACGGCCTTCACATAGGGACAGTGATTGCAGATGAAGGCGACCACCAGACCGTTGGGGCCAGCGCATCCGAAGATCGAGCGTTTCTGACCGTCTGTCGAGGGCAGGGTCGCGTCGATCGCGGGCCAGCCGAAATCACAGACGGGTGGGGTGGCAGCCATGCTGACCTCCATCGACTATCAGAGATTCATACCGAACGCGCGAAGCCGCGCAAGGTTCGTCTGCCGTCAGACGGCGCCGACAAACGCGCCGTCGGCCGCCTCGCGGATCGCGGCGATGTTGTCGCGATAGGCCTGTTCAGTCCCGCCCTTGAACACCGCCGAGCCCGCCACCAGCACGTTGGCGCCGGCGGCGGCCACAAGCGGCGCGGTCTCGGCCGTCACCCCGCCGTCGATCTCGATGTCGATCGGGCGGCTGCCGACCATCGCCTTGATGCGGCGCACCTTGTCCACGACCGCCGGAATGAAGGCCTGGCCGCCGAAACCCGGATTCACCGTCATCAGCAGGATGAGGTCGAGCCGGTCCAGCACATATTCGAGGACGTTTTCGGGCGTGGACGGGTTCAGCGAGACCCCCGCCTTCCTGCCCAGCTTGCGGATCGCTTGCAGCGAACGATCCAGATGCGGCCCGGCCTCGGCATGAACGGTGATGATGTCAGCACCGGCCTCAGCGAAGGCTTCCAGATAGGGATCGGCCGGCGCAATCATCAAATGACAGTCGAAGACGGCGTCGGTGCGCGACCGGATTGCCTTGATGACGGGCGGGCCGAAGGTGATGTTGGGCACGAAATGGCCGTCCATCACGTCGAGATGAATCCAGTCGGCACCGGCGCGCATGACAGTCTCCACCTCCTCGCCGAGCCGGGAGAAATCGGCCGAAAGGACTGAGGGCGCGATGATCGTCTTCGTCATAAGGCGGGTTCTCCGCTGGGGATCTTGCGGCGAAGTTCCAGGCACATCCTGATGCCCTCGGCGCGTATCGCGGGACCGCCGAGCGGCAGCCACGCGGCCTTCGCACCGTCCCGACGACGCGTTTGCCCGCCCCGGCGGCACACGGTCAAGTCCGTTTTCGGTCCGAATCCGGCTTGACGCACCCGGCGGCGGCAAGCCGGAATGACAAGCCGCCGGAGCGGTATTGGTCGTTCAACCTGCTTGCCTGCCTGAAATGGCGTGCTATGCGGCGGACATGAGCCTGTTTCTCATTCTGCTCGGTGGCGAACTCACTCCAACCGACCGCCTGTCGCGACAGATCGCCGGCGCGCGGATCATCGCGGCCGATTCCGGCATCGCGCATGCCGGCAGCTTGGGGGTCGAGCCGGAACTGTGGGTCGGCGATTTCGATTCCACTACGCCCCAAATGGCGACGCGCTATGAAAGCGTGCCGCGCCAGGCGTTCCCCTCCGACAAGGACCTGACCGACGGCGAGATCGCCATCGACGCCGCGCTGGCGCTGGGGGCGGGATCGATCCTGCTGGCCGGCGCCTTCGGCGGCGCGCGCGCCGACCATGCCTATCTTCATCTGGCCGCCGGGCTCAGACTCGCCGAACGCGGCATCCCGACCTTGCTCACCGACGGCCGCCAGGAAGGCTGCGCGATCCTGCAGGGCATGACGGAGTTCGGTTACGCGCCCGGAACGATATTTTCCGTGGCCTGTTTCTCCGATCTCTCGGGCCTGTCGATCTCAGGCGCCAAGTGGCCGCTCGACCGCGTCGAGGTTCCCTTCGGATCCTCGCTGACGCTTTCCAACGAGGTGACGGGCCGGCTGGAGATCGGGCTGCGGGCGGGACGGGCCATGCTGATCGCCCACCCCGCATGACCACTCCGGCTTGACGTGGGCAGGGCGGCTTGCCACATCCGCCCCGCTTCACGATTGCGAGTTCATGGCCCCTCCGCCGCTCCTTACCCTGGACGACATCAAGCTGACCTTCGGCGGCGATCCGCTGCTCGACGACGCGTCGCTTTCGCTCGGACCTGGCGAGCGGATTGCCTTGGTCGGTCGCAACGGTTCAGGCAAGTCGACTCTGCTCAAGATCGCGGCGAGACAGATCGAGCCGCAGGATGGACGCGTATTCGTCCAGCCTTCGGCGACCACACGCTATCTTGCGCAAGCGCCGGATTTCGACGGTATCGCGACTGTCGATGCCTATGTAAAGGCCGGGCTGGGGCCTGCAGACGAGAGCTACCGGGCGGACTATCTGCTCGAACAACTCGGCCTCGACCCGGCCGCCGATCCCGCGACTCTGTCTGGCGGCGAAGCGCGCCGCGCCGCGCTTGCCAGGGCGCTCGCGCCCGAACCCGACATCCTTCTTCTGGACGAACCCACCAACCATCTGGACCTTGCCACCATCGAATGGCTGGAGGAGGACCTGGCGCGGTCGAAATCGGCGATCGTGCTGATTTCGCACGACCGGCGCTTCCTCGAGCGGGTGAGCCGCGCCACCGTGTGGCTTGATCGCGGTGTAACACGCCGTCTCGACAAGGGCTTCGCCGATTTCGAGGAATGGCGCGATACGGTCCTGGAGGAAGAGGAGCGCGAGCAGCACAAGCTGGGCCGCCAGATCGTACGCGAGGAGCACTGGCTGCGATACGGGGTGACGGCGAGGCGCAGGCGCAACATGCGCCGGCTGGGCGAATTGCAAGCGATGCGCAATCGGCATCGCACCCATCGCGGGCCTGAAGGCGTGGCGAAACTCGTGGCCAGCGATGCGAGCGATTCCGGCAAGCTCGTGGTCGAGGCGAAGGCGATCTCGAAGGCCTGGGGCGGCAACAAGGTCGTGTCCGGCTTTTCGATCCGGATCGCGCGCGGCGACCGGGTCGGGCTGGTCGGTCCGAACGGGTCCGGCAAGACGACGCTCCTGAAGATGCTGACGGGCCAGTTGGAGCCCGATGAGGGGAGCGTACGGCTCGGCGTCAACCTGGAGATGGCGACGCTTGACCAGACCCGCGCCAGCCTCGATCCGGACGAGACGCTGGCGCACTATCTTACCGACGGTCGCGGCGACACGCTGCTGGTCAATGGCGAGCAGCGCCATGTCGTCTCCTGGATGAAGGACTTCCTGTTCAAGCCGGAGCAGGCGCGCACGCCGGTGCGCGAATTGTCCGGCGGCGAAAAGGCGCGGCTGATCCTCGCCCGCGTACTGGCGCGTCCGGCCAATCTTCTGGTGCTGGACGAACCGACCAACGATCTCGACATGGAAACGCTCGACCTCCTCCAGGAACTGGTGGCCGGCTTTCCCGGCACCGTGATCCTGGTCAGCCATGACCGCGATTTCCTGGATCGGACCGTCACCTCCACGATCGCGCCGGCCGACGACGGGCGCTGGATCGAATATGCCGGCGGCTATGCGGACATGCTGGCCCAGCGCGGTTCCGGATTCGGATCGGCGTCGCGGACGAAGCCCGCCGACAGGCCCAGGTCGGACAAGCCCGCCGCATCGGCCCCCGGCCGTGCACAGGCTTCGCCGCGCAAGCTGTCCTACAAGCAGAAATTCGCGCTTGAGACGCTTCCGGGCCGCATCGCGGATACCGAAAAGACCATCGCCGAGCTCGAGGCCGTCATGGCCGATCCGGACCTTTACGCGCGCGATCCTTCGCGCTTCGCCAGCGCGGCCGGCAAACTGGACAGGCTTCGATCGGACCTGGCCGCCATGGAGGAGGAATGGCTGGAACTGGAGATGCTCCGGGAGGAAGTGGAGGGGTAGTCCGGCTCCGTCTCGCGGTCATCCCAGTCGCGGGCACTCCGGCATTGCGGGTGAGATCGTTGCGTCGATCGATTTGCCGCGTCAGGAGTTATGGGCGGCTTCGCCCTCGGCTGTGGCGCCGCGGCCGCCCGCGACGCGCTGGGCCAGTCCTTCGATGCGCTCGGCGAGCCTGGCCAGCGCTCCGGTCAGCGCGGCGTCGTTCTTGTCGGCCTTGACCAGCGCCTCGTCGCGCGTGCGGCGGAGCGTCGCCATCTCGCTCTCCAGGCCCGTAACCCGCTTCTGCAATTCGGTGAGCTCGTCCATGACCATGATGCCGGCCATGACGGTGAGCCTCTGATCGCCGATCTCGCCGAAGGAGCCGCGCAGCCCGGCGATATAACCATCGAAGCGTTCGGCCAGCCCCGACAGATGCTCTTCCTGACCTTCGTCGCAGGCCATGCGATAGGTCTTGCCGTCGATCGTGACCGTCACCTGCGCCATCTGGGACCTACCTGTCGAGCACGGCGCGGATGGTCTCCATCGCCGTCACCAGCCGCCGCGAAACCTCGCGATTGGCGTCCTCCAGCCGTTCCGCGCGGGCTTCCGACTGGTCGAGTTCCTGCGCGAGGCGCGCGCGGTCGGCGTTCATGCGCTGCACCTCCGCTTCCGCCTCGGCATAGTCCTGGTCGTTTTCCAGACGCGCGCCCACGGCATCCTCAAGCCGTTCCATCGCACGGCCCAGCCGGCCGAGCACTTCCTTGAGCGTGAGGTCTGAGGTCATCGGGAAGGGACCTGCCAAGGCAATCGAACGAATCGCAAATAGAACGAACATTTTGCAGCGTGAACATTAGGCGGCGCGCGAGAAGGGCGTCAACAAAGCCGGTGCGATATCCCCCGCCGATACGATCACGGGAGACTTCGTGCGACACGCAGTTCGTTGACAGCAAGGTCGCACCTGCTATGTGTCGCGGGCCTTTTTGGGGGCTCTGCCCGGGAACTCCCCGCTATCCTGACATCTGCGAGCGATCATGGTTTCACGCGACAAACACGACCGGATGGCCAACGCGATCCGTTTCCTGTCGATGGACGCGGTCGAAAAGGCCAATTCGGGCCATCCCGGCCTGCCGATGGGCGCGGCCGACATCGCCACTGTCCTGTTCACGCGCTTCCTGAAATTCGACCCGCAGCGTCCCGACTGGCCGGACCGCGACCGTTTCGTGCTGTCGGCCGGCCACGGTTCGATGCTGCTCTACTCGCTGCTTCATCTCCTCGGGTATGAGGACATGACGATGGACGAGATCCGCAATTTCCGTCAGCTCGGCTCCAAGACAGCCGGCCATCCGGAATTCGGCTTCGCCCACGGTATCGAGACCACGACAGGACCGCTGGGCCAGGGGCTAGGCAATTCGGTCGGCATGGCGCTGGCCGAGCGGATCATGAACGCCCGCTTCGGCGAGGGGCTGGTCGATCACTATACCTATGTGCTGGCCGGCGACGGCTGTCTGATGGAGGGCATCAGCCAGGAGGCGATCTCGCTCGCCGGCCATCTCAAGCTCGACAAGCTTGTCGTCTTTTTCGACGACAATTCGATCTCGATCGACGGCCCCGTGTCGCTAGCCGATTCCACCGACCAGGTCGCGCGCTTCGCCGCCTCGGGCTGGAACGCCTTCCGCATCGACGGCCATGATCCGGACGCGATCGCGCAGGCGATCGAGCGCGCGAAGGAGTCAGACCGCCCGACCCTGATCGCGGCCAAGACCACGATAGGCTTTGGCGCGCCGACGCGGGCGGGCACGAACAAGGCGCATGGTTCGCCCCTTGGCGCCGAGGAGATCGCGGGCGCGCGCAAGGCGCTGGGCTGGGACGCCGAGCCCTTCACCGTGCCGTCCGATATCCTCGACTGGTGGCGGCTGGCGGGACTGCGTTCCTCCAAGGAGCGCCATGCCTGGGAACAGCGTCTGGCGGACGCTGACGCCGAGACGCGGGGAGAGTTCGAGCGGCGCGTGCGCGGCGAATTGCCGGCGGCCCTGGACGAGGCCTTCGACGCCTACAAGGAAAAGCTCGCAGCCGACGCGCCCAAGGTCGCCACCCGCAAGGCGTCCGAAATGGCGCTGGAGGTGGTGAACGGCGCCGTGCCGGAGACGATCGGCGGCTCGGCCGACCTCACCGGCTCGAACAACACCAAGACCTCCCAGTCGACTCCGATCAAGCCCGACGACTATTCGGGCCGCTATGTCTATTACGGCATTCGCGAGCACGGCATGGCTGCCGCCATGAGCGGCATGGCGCTGCATGGCGGCGTCATTCCGTATGGCGGCACCTTCCTGTGTTTCACCGATTATTGCCGGCCCTCGATCCGGCTGGCCGCGCTGATGCATCAGCGCGTGATCTACGTGATGACGCACGACTCGATCGGGCTGGGCGAGGATGGTCCGACGCACCAGCCTGTCGAGCATCTGGCGGCGCTGCGCGTGATTCCCAATCTCGTCGTGCTGCGGCCGGCCGACGCGGTGGAAACGGCTGAAGCCTGGCAGATCGCGCTGAAGTCGCAGGCCGCGCCGACGGTGCTCGCGCTCAGCCGGCAGAACCTGCCCGCGCTCAGGACATCGCACGTGGTCGAGAACCTGTCGCGGCGCGGCGCCTACGAACTTGTCGGCGCGAGCGGCGACGACGCCAAGGTGTCCCTTTTCGCAAGCGGCTCGGAAGTCGAGATCGCGGTCGCCGCGCGCAAGGCGCTGGAGAATCGTGGCGTGGCGGCGCGGGTGGTTTCGGTGCCGTCGATGGAACTGTTCGACCAGCAGAGCGAGGACTATCGCTCCGGCGTCGTGGGCGATGCGCCGGTGAGGATCGCCATCGAGGCGGGGCTGCGTGCCGGCTGGAACCGCTTTATCGGCGGAGACGGTATCTTCATCGGAATGGAGGGCTTCGGCGCCAGCGCGCCGGCTCCCGACCTGTATGAGCATTTCGGCATCACCGCCGAGGCGGCGGTCGAAGCCGCGCTCGCCCGCCTTTGATGAATTCGTCGCAGGAAAGAGGATCGACATGACCGTCAGGGTTGCCATCAATGGCTTCGGCCGCATCGGCCGCAACGTGCTTCGCGCCATCATCGAATCCGGCCGGACCGACATCGAGGTCGTGGCGCTGAACGATCTGGGTCCGGTCGAGACCAATGCGCACCTGATGCGCTACGACAGTGTGCACGGCAGGTTTCCCGGCGAGGTGACGGTCAAGGGCGACACGATCGATGCCGGACGCGGACCGATGAAGGTGCATGCGATCCGCAACCCCGCCGAGCTTCCCTGGAAGGCCGAAGGCGTCGACATCGCGCTCGAATGCACCGGCATCTTCACCGCGCGCGACAAGGCGGCCCAGCATCTCGATGCCGGCGCCAAGCGGGTCATCGTCTCGGCCCCGTCGGATGGCGCGGACCTGACCGTCGTCTATGGCATCAACCACGACCAGCTCACCAGCGAGCACAAGGTCATCTCCAACGCGTCGTGCACCACCAACTGCCTGGCGCCGCTGGCTGCCGTCCTGCACGAGACGGTGGGCATCGAGCATGGCATGATGACCACCATCCATTCCTATACCGGCGATCAGCCGACGCTGGACACCATGCACAAGGATCTCTACCGCGCCCGCGCCGCCGCCATGTCGCAGATCCCGACATCGACCGGGGCCGCCAAGGCGATCGGGCTGGTGTTGCCGGAACTGAAGGGCAGGCTCGACGGCATTTCGGTCCGCGTGCCGACACCGAATGTCTCCCTCGTCGATCTGAAGTTCATCGCCAAGCGTGCGACCTCGGTCGAGGAGATCAACGAGGCTGTCATTGCCGCATCGAAGGGCAAGCTGAAGGGTATCCTCGGCGTCACGTCGGAACCGCTGGTTTCCATCGACTTCAATCACGATCCGCATTCCTCCACGATGGCGCTCGACCAGACCAAGGTGATGGCCGGCACATTCGTGTCGGTGCTTTCGTGGTATGACAATGAATGGGGTTTCTCGAACCGCATGGCCGACACGGCGGTCGCCTTCGGCAAGACGATCGGATAGCCGCCTACCGGCGCTTCCTGTGTCGCGGTAACCGCAAGCTGATCAGTGCCGCGAGACTTTATTCAGCCGCGTTCCATGCCTAGACTGGGAACGCGGCTGATTTCACTTGCCGTATCCAGAACCGTTTCCGGCTCCGACAGGCAATGTGGTGCCATCTGGAAATGGCCGGAAGGCAGGTTTCACCAGCCGGGGATTGCGAGGTAGTTGGATGGGGCGGCCGCGCCGGCCGCCAGGGAACGGGAGCGGATGATAGAGGGGATCTATGTCGCGACGCTAATCGGCACCATGCTCGTGCTCGTCGCGGCCTTCTCCTCGCTTCTGGCGTTCCGCTTCGGCGCTCCGCTGCTCCTGCTTTTCCTCGGTATCGGTCTCGGCGCCGGCGTAGACGGTCTCGGGATCGATTTCGACAATGCGGGGCTGGCCTATTTCGTCGGCAGTCTGGCGCTGGCGATCATTCTGTTCGATTCCGGATTCGGCACGACGCTGCATTCGTTCCGGCAGGCGGCCGGCCCCGCGGTCACGCTGGCGACCATTGGCGTGGTCCTGACCGCCGGCGCGGTGGGCGTCGCGGTCTTTCTGCTGACCGATTTCAACTGGCTGGAATCCTTCCTGCTCGGCTCCATCGTCGCCTCGACCGACGCCGCGGCGGTGTTCTTCCTGCTGCGCATCGGCGGCATCACGATCCGCGAGCGGGTGCGTTCGACGCTCGAAGTGGAATCGGGATCGAACGACCCGATGGCGATCTTCCTCACCATCGCTCTGGTCGAACTGATCGCCAGCGGCGCCGGTACCGAGGAGGTCGGGCTGGAAATGGTGATCCGGTTCGTCAGGCAGATGGGGCTTGGTGTCATCCTCGGCATGGCCGGTGGAATGGTCATCGTGTGGCTGGTCAATCGGCTCAACATGGACAGGGCGCTGACCCCGATCTTCGTCATCGCGCTGGCGCTGCTGCTGTTTTCCTTCACCGGCGCGATCGACGGCTCGGGCTTTCTGGCCGCCTATGTGGCAGGGCTTTTCGCCGGCAACCGGCAGATCAAGGCAGCGGCCACGATCAAGCGCTTCCAGGACGGCGTGACCTGGCTCGCCCAGATCATCATGTTTCTGGTGCTCGGGCTTCTCGCGACACCCTCGCAATTCGTCGTCATTGCCTTCCCGGCGACCCTGATTGCGATATTTCTCATTTTCGTCGCGCGTCCGTTGGCGGTGTGGCTGTGCCTGGTACCCTTCGACTTCGAGCGCGCGGAAGTGGCGTTCATCTCCTGGGTTGGCCTGCGCGGCGCGGTGTCGATCCTGCTGGCCATCGTGCCGATGCTTGGCGAAATCGAGAACGGCGACGTCTTCTTCAACATCGTGTTCATCGTGGTGCTGGTCTCGCTGCTGGTGCAGGGCTGGACCATCAATCCGCTCGCGCGGCGCCTCGGCCTTGTCGTGCCCCCGCGCATCGGGCCGGTCGAGAAGGTCGAACTCGAACTGCCCGGCACGGCGGACCACGAACTGCTGTCCTATCACGTCGTTGCCGACAGCCCGGTGGCGCGCGGCGAGCGCGTGCCGCGCTGGGCGCGTCCGTCGCTGGTCATCCGCGACGGCCGGTCGATGCGCTACCAGTATGCCGGACGACTCAAGGCCGGCGACTACGTCTACCTGTTCATCTCGCCGCGCTATCCGCGCCTGCTAGACAGGCTCTTCGCCAGCCCGGCGCCGGTCGAGGGAGACGACGCCGAGTTCTTTGGCGCCTTCACGGTCGATCCCTCGCGGCCGGCGGCCGAATTGCGGGCCGCATATGATGCCAAGATAACCGATGCTGAAGCCGAACTCACGATCGGGGAATTCATGACGGCCCGCCTCGGAGTCCGGCCCGACTATGCCGACCGTGTCGCGCTCGGTCAGATCGACCTCATCGTGCGCGACGTCAACGATAATGGCCGCATCACGGCGGTGGGCGTTTCGCTCGATCCTGAGGCCACGCGCGTCAAGGTGCCGCTCTTCCTTACCCGGCGCGATATCGTGACCAAGATCAGGTCATGGTGGCGGGCGCGGCGGAGGGGCGCACGGTCCGCGGCCAAGAACGGCTCGGCGGCCGATTCGGCCAACGACGCGACCTGATGCCGCTTTCCGGTCCGTTCGGTTCCGGGCTATCCAGCTTTCCCAAAAGCTATGGAGGTGATGGTCATGGCGGCGTTCCGCACGATCGAGGAAGCCTATGTGGAAGGCCGGCGCGTGCTGGTGCGCGTCGACCTCAACGTACCGGTCGACGAGGACGGTAGGGTGACCGACGCGACGCGGATCGAGCGCGTGGCGCCGACCATCCTTGCTCTGTCGGACCGCGGCGCCAGGGTGATCCTGCTCGCGCATTTCGGCCGGCCGAAGGGCAAGCCTGATCCCAGGCAGTCGCTTCAGCCGATCGCGCAGGCCGCCGAGGAGGTTCTCGACCGGCGTGTCCATTTCGCGGCCGACTGCATCGGTGAGAAAGCAAGCGCGGCGGTGAGGCAGATGAGCGACGGCGACATCCTGCTGCTGGAGAACACGCGCTTTCATGCCGGCGAGGAGGAGAACGATCACGAGTTCGCAAAGGCGCTCGCGGAAAATGGCGAGTTGTACGTAAACGACGCGTTCTCCGCCGCCCACAGGGCCCATGCCTCCACGGAGGGACTGGCGCATCTGCTCCCGGCCTATGCCGGACTGACCATGCAAGCCGAGCTGGAGGCGCTGGAAAAGGGGCTCGGCAATCCCGAACGGCCGGTGGTGGCGATCGTCGGCGGCGCCAAGGTGTCCACCAAGATCGATCTTCTGATGAACCTCGTGAAACGGGTCGACGCGCTGGTGATCGGTGGCGGCATGGCCAATACCTTCCTCGCCGCGCGCGGCGAGAATGTCGGCAAGTCGCTTTGCGAACATGACCTGGCGGCGACCGCCAAGCAGATCATGATCGAGGCGGCGAGCGCCGGATGCGCCATCGTGCTGCCGGTGGACGCGGTCGTGGCCAGGGAGTTCAAGGCGGGCGCGGAGAGCCGGACCGTGGATATTGCCCACGTCCCTGACGGCTCGATGATCCTGGATGCCGGCGAGAAGTCGGTCGCGGCGGTGCAGGACTGGATCGACCGGGCGAAGACGCTGGTGTGGAACGGACCGCTTGGGGCCTTCGAGATCGAGCCCTTCGACCGGGCGACGGTGGCGGTCGCGCGGCACGCGGCCGATCGCACCCGGCAAGGCAGACTGGTCTCGGTGGCCGGCGGCGGCGATACGGTCTCGGCGCTCAATCATGCCGGCGTCGTCGACGATTTCACCTATGTCTCGACGGCGGGCGGCGCCTTCCTAGAGTGGATGGAGGGCAAGGCACTGCCGGGCGTGGAGGCACTGAAAGGTGAATAGCGGCGTGGGCGCTGGAGAAAATCACCGGCTCAGGGAGCGGCTTGCCGACATTGAGCGGCAAGGCACGGCTTCTACGGTCCTTCCGGGGCTCGCGGGTTTCGATCCCCGCGCATCCAGAAGCTCTTGATATCCATGTCCGCTCCGTTCCGCTCCCTCCTGTCGTGGCTCGCCCTGCCGGTCTATGTCTGGCAGGGGATCGGCGTGAGGCGGCGCTCGATCCGCATGCATCCGCCAAAGGGTCCGGTGCGCCACATTATCGAAGGCGAGGGGGACGCGATCCGGCTCATGGTGCTCGGCGATTCTTCGGCTGCCTCGGTCGGCATTGAGCAGGCGGACCGGGGACTGGCCGCGCAGCTTGCCGGCATGATCGCGGAACGGACGGGACGGCCGGTGACGTGGCGGGCGGCCGGCTTCAACTCGGCGACGTCGGGCCAGATACGCGACCATGTCCTGCCCAACCTGGCAGCCGACGACTGGACCCACATCGTTCTGGCCGTCGGCACGAACGACGCCAAGAACTTTCACTCGGGACCGCGATTCAAGAAGGAGTTCGGCGGGCTGCTCTACGCCCTGCGCGCCAAATGGCCGGAGGCGCGGGTGGTCTGGTCACCGGTGATCGAGATGGCGCGGGTGCCGGCGCTGCCGCCGCTGCTCGGCAAGGTGCTCGAGATACGCGCGGCGATCCTCAACGATATCGGCCACCGGCTGTGCCTGGAGCGCGGCGCGGTCCCTGCCGACCGGCTGCCGATCGTCGATCCGGCTGCGGGCTTCTCCAGGGATGGCTTCCACGCGTCGGAAGCGGGCTATCGCGCCTGGGCCGAGCACCTGATCGGGATCGTGTTCGCGGAGGAGCTCAGAACAGATTGCCGTGGCTCAGCCCCACGGTGAGAACGATCAGCACCAGCGCGCCCACGGCGATCTTCCAGACATCCCTGCGCTGCTTCAGCCCCGGCAGACCCAGCGGGCGGATCAGGTGCACCGCCATCATGGCGACGATCAGGATCGACAGCGCCTTCGTCACAGCGGGTATCCGCCGCCTCGGAACAAGGGCGGCATGGACGGCCGCGCCGCCGGGCGGCTAAGAAGCGGGCGACGAGGAGAAGTCGCAGGGAGGAGAGCGCGCATGGCATCCCGCTATCATGAGGTCTATGCCCGTTGGAAGGACGATCCGGAAGCTTTCTGGGCCGAGGCGGCGCGTGAGATCGACTGGTTCAGGCCGTGGGACAAGGTGTTCCACGCCGAGGGCGCGGTCTACGGGCAGTGGTTCACCGGCGCCGAGACCAACATGTGCTTCAACTGCATCGACCGGCACGTGAAGGGCGGGCGCGGCGAGCAGACCGCGCTGATCTATGACAGCCCGATCACCGGCAGGCAGAAAAAGTTCACCTATGCCGAGGCTCTGGCCGAGGTGACCGCGCTCGCGGCGGTGCTGACGGATCTGGGTGTCGCGAAGGGCGACCGCGTCATCATCTATATGCCGATGGTACCGGAAGCGGCATGGGCGATGCTGGCCTGCGCGCGCATCGGCGCGATCCATTCGGTCGTTTTCGGCGGCTTCGCTTCGAAGGAACTGGCAACCCGCATCGACGACGCCAAGCCGAAAGCGATCATTTCGGCCTCCTGCGGCCTGGAGCCCGGCCGCGTCATCGCTTACAAGCCGCTGCTCGACCGCGCGATCGAACTCGCATCCCACAGGCCGGACGCCTGCGTCATTCTCCAGCGAGAGGAGGAAACGTGCGAGCTGACGCCCGGCCGCGACATCGACTACGCCGAGGCGGTCGCCGGGGCGAAGACGGATGGGCGATCGGTCGATTGCGTGGCGGTGAAGTCCACCGATCCGCTCTATGTCCTTTACACATCGGGCACGACCGGGCAGCCGAAGGGCGTGGTGCGCGACACAGGCGGCCACATGGTGGCGCTCAAATGGTCGATGGAGAACGAGTTCGGCGTGAAGCCCGGCGAAGCCTTCTGGGCGGCGTCGGATGTCGGCTGGGTGGTCGGCCATTCCTACATCGTCTATGCGCCGCTGCTGCACGGGGCGACCTCGATCCTGTTCGAGGGCAAGCCGGTCGGCACACCGGACGCAGGCGTGTTCTGGCGCATCATTTCCGAGCACGGCGTGGTGGCGCAGTTCACCGCGCCGACGGCGTTCCGCGCCATCAAGAAGGAAGATCCGAGGGGTGAACTGGTCGGTCAGTACGACCTGTCGAAATTCCGCACGCTGTTCCTTGCCGGCGAGCGCGCCGACCCCGATACGATCAAATGGGCCGAGAAGGTGCTGAACGTGCCGGTGATCGACCACTGGTGGCAGACCGAGACCGGGTCACCCATGTCGCAGAACCCGGTCGGGCTCGGCATCTTGCCCGTGAAATACGGCTCGCCCGGCGTGCCGATGCCGGGCTTCGACATCCGCGTCGTCGACGATGCGGGCCATAAGGTGGCGGCGGGCGTGCTCGGCAATGTGGTGGTGAAGCTGCCGCTGCCGCCGGGATGCCTGCCGACACTGTGGAACGCCGACCAGCGCTTCCGCGACGCCTATCTGGCGGAGTTCCCCGGCTACTATAAGACGGCCGATGCCGGCTTCATCGACGAGGACGGCTATCTGTTCATCATGGCGCGCACCGACGACATCATCAACGTCGCCGGTCACCGGCTGTCGACCGGCGGCATGGAGGAGGTGGTCGCCGAGCACCCCGACGTGGCCGAATGCGCGGTGGTGGGCATCGCCGACCCGATGAAGGGGCAGGTGCCCTGCGCCTTCGTGGTGTTGAAATCCGGCGTCGATCGCGGGCTCGGCGAAATAGAGCGCGAGGTGGTCCAGATGGTGCGCGAGCGGATCGGCGCGGTGGCGGCGCTGAAGACCGTGGTGCCGGTCAAGCGACTGCCCAAGACGCGCTCGGGCAAGATCCTGCGCGCCACCATGCAGAAGATCGCCGACAAGGAAGAGTGGCAGATGCCGGCCACGATCGACGATCCCGCGATCCTCGACGAGATCAAGGTGTCGCTCGGGGAAAGAGGCATCGGAGTGTGACGGCACAAGGCGTGTCCCGACCGGGGACGGGTTGACACCTGTCGCGGGCCGTTCTCACGTCCCTAGCCGGTTAGGACGGAGCTGTTCGGTCGGCCTGGTTTCTACAGCCGGCCGAAACGCCATCTCCCCGCGCACCCCTCCCGCTCCGTCCCTCGTCTCCCTATATGCCCTCCGGCGGGCACTCTCCCCGTGACCATCCGAACGCAGCGAATCCATCCGCAATCACCATCGGAGCATTCCATGACCGATACCTACACGCCGCCGAAAGTCTGGACCTGGAACAGCGAGAGCGGCGGACGTTTCGCCTCGATCAACCGGCCGATCGCCGGACCCACCCATGACAAGGAGCTGCCGGTCGGCAAACATCCGCTGCAGCTCTATTCGCTGGCGACGCCCAACGGCGTGAAGGTGACGATCATGCTGGAGGAGCTTCTGGCGGCTGGCCACAAGGGCGCCGAATACGACGCCTGGCTGATCCGCATCAATGACGGCGACCAGTTCGGCTCGGGCTTTGTCGAGATCAATCCCAATTCCAAGATCCCGGCGCTGATGGACCGCAGCGGCAAGGAGCCGGTGCGGCTTTTCGAGAGCGGCTCGATCCTGACTTATCTGGCCGAGAAGTTCGGCGCCTTCCTGCCGTCCGAGCAGCCGAAGCGGGCCGAGACCTTCAACTGGCTGTTCTGGCAGATGGGCGCCGCGCCCTATCTGGGCGGCGGCTTCGGCCATTTCTACGCCTATGCGCCGGAAAAGTGGGAATATCCGATCAACCGCTTCGCGATGGAGGTCAAGCGCCAGCTCGACGTGCTCGACCGGCGGCTTGCCGACAACGAATATCTGGCCGGCGAGGACTACACGATCGCCGACATGGCGGTGTGGCCCTGGTATGGCGGGCTGGTGAAGGGCTGGCTCTACGAGGCGGCCGAGTTCCTGTCCGTGCACGAATACAAAAACGTCAACCGCTGGGCCGACGCGATCCACGAGCGCCCTGCGGTGAAGCGCGGGCGCATGGTCAACCGCGCTTTCGGCGACCCCGCGACCCAGCTCCACGAGCGCCACGACGCCTCCGACTTCGAGACGAGCACGCAAGACAAGATCGCCGATCAGGCGGCGGAGTAACGCCGCGCCACGACCGGACCGGACGCCTCCGTCAGAAGCCGCTGACGGAGGGCAGCCAGGTCGACAGGGCGGGCACGAAGGTCAAAAGCAGGAGCACAAGGAGATACGCCGCCAGGAAGGGCGGCATCTCGCGCACGATCTCGCCGACCTTGATGCGCATGACCGACGAGACCACGAACAGGAGGGCACCCACCGGCGGGGTTATGAGGCCGATGGTCAGGTTGACGATCACGACGATGGCGAAATGGATCGGATCGATGCCGAGGGAGTAGGCGATCGGGCTGAGAATCGGGACGAGGATGAGCACACCCGGCAGCGGATCCATGAACAGGCCGAAGGCGAGCAGCAAGAGGTTGATGGCTAGCAGAAACAGGATCGGATCGAGCTCCCAGCCGATGATCGTGGCGGCGATCGACTGGGGGATGCCTTCGATGATGATGACCCAGGCAAAGGCGCGCGCCGCGCCGAGGATGAGCAGCACGGCGGTCGTGGTCAGCGCCGAGCCCAGCAGGATGCCGGGCAGGTCTTTCAGGCGCAGCGAGCGGTAGATCAGGAAGCCGCACAGCAGCGCGTAGAAGACGGCGACGACGGATGCCTCGGTGGGCGTGAACACGCCGCTTCGGATGCCGCCGATGATGATGACCATGAGCATCAGGGCCGGGATGGCTCTGACCGTGGTGGCCGCCATCTCGCGCAGGGGCGGTCGCGGATCGCCGCCCTTGTAGCCGCGCCGGCGGCTGACATGCCAGTTGGTCGCGGCCATCGCCACGGCGATCAGCACTCCGGGTATTATCCCGGCCATGAACAGCGTCCCGACCGAGACGCGGTTGTCCTGCATGGCGTAGAGGATCATGATGATGGAGGGTGGAATAATCGGCCCCACCACGGCCGAGGACGCGGTCAGCGCGCTGGCGTAGGATCTGTCGTAGCCGCCCTTCTCCATCATCCGGATCATCATGGCGCCGGGTCCGGCCGCGTCCGCGAGCGCCGAGCCGGAGATGCCGGCGAACATGGTCGAGGTCAGGATGTTGGCGTAGCCGAGGCCGCCACGCAGATGGCCGACGAATTGCGAGGCGAAGCGCAGCAGGATCTGGGTCATGGCGCCGCCGGTCATCAGTTCGGCGGCGAGGATGAAGAAGGGAACGGCCATCAGGGGGAAGCTGTCCAGGCCGGCGAACATCTCCTTGACGATGACGATCTGCGGATAGGAACTGCCGAGGCCGATCGCGATCCAGGCCGAGATGGCGAGCGCGAAGGCGACGGGGACGCCGGCCACGAGCAGCAGCCCAAAGGAAACGAATAGGATCAGTCCCATGGACCGGCTCCCGGGCTGTCCAGAGGTGACCGAGGGACCTCAGTCGGGCTTGATCGTTTCGGCATTCATGTCCCCCTCGAGCGGGGCGAAGCTGTGGTCGGTCACGTAGCCGCGCATGACGGCCAGCAGGTGGGCGATCATCAGCAGGAAGCCGACCGGCATGGCGGCGTAGATGTGGCTGAAGGCGATGCGGGTCGCGGGCGTGACCTGGAAGCGCATCCGCGACATGTAGTCATGGCCCATCCAGGCCATGACGGCGAAGAAGACGAGCAGGAGAAGCACGATGGCACCGCGCGCCACGCGCTGGGCGCCCGCCGGCAGCAGTTCCTGGAAACTGGTGACCGCGACATGGCCGCCGACGCGCAGCACCAGCCCGGCTCCCAGGAAGGTCATCCAGATCATCAGATAGCGCGCGACCTCCTCCGACCAGGTCAGGGAGAAATTGGTCAGGTAGCGCAGGCTGACATTGGCGAAGACGACGACCGACATCACGGCCAGGAGCAGGATCACGGCCCACTGGTTGGTGGCGACGAACAGGCGGTCGGCTGTCTTCACGGGCGTACCGGGCGGGAATGCGGCGCGGGACGACCCCGCGCCGGCCGTTTGCGGGAAGATCTATTCCGTGGCGATGATCCGGTCGATCAGCTCCTTGGAGTAGGTCTGGTAGTACTGCTCGTAGGCGGCGCCGAGCGCCTCCTGGAAGGCCGCCTTCTGCTCGGCCGACAGCTCGCCGATCTCCATGCCCTCTTCCCTGAGCTTTTCCGCGCCCGTTTTCTCGACATCGTCGACAAAGGCGCGCATGGCCGCCACGCCCTGGGCGGCGCCGTCGCGGAAGACCTGCTGATCCTCGGGCGACATCTGGTCCCAAAGCTGCTTCGAGACCAGCAGCATGGCCGGCGAATAGACGTGGCCCGACAGGGTCAGATATTCCTGGACCTCCGACAGCTTGGCCGAGGTGATGACCGAGAGCGGGTTCTCCTGGCCGTCGATCGTGCCCTGCTGGAGCGCGCTGATGACCTCGGGCCAGGCCATCGGGGTCGGCGCCGCGCCGAGCGTCTCGAAGGCGGTGATGTGGGTGGGGTTTTCCATCGTGCGCAGCTTCAGCCCGGCGATGTCCTCGGGCGTGGCGATGGCGTTGCGGTTGTTGGTGATGTGGCGGAAGCCCTGCTCGCCCCAGGCGAGCGCGACGAGGCCGACCTGATCGAACTTCTCGAGAATTTCCTGGCCGATCGGTCCGTCCAGCACGGCGCGGGCGTGCTGCAGATCACGGAAGAGGAAGGGGATGTCGAACACGCCGGTGTCGGGCACGAAGTTGCTCAGCGTGCCGGAGGATACGATCGTGGCCTCGATCGTGCCGAGCTGCACACCCTCGATCACCTCGCGCTCGCCGCCCAGTCCCGAAGACGGGAAATGTCTGAACGTATAGCGGCCGTCCGTCCCGGCCTCGACGACCTCCTGCCACTTCGCCGCCGCGACGCCGTAGTGGGAATCGGGCGCGGCGGCCAGCGCATAGCCGATCTTGACTTCCTGCTGGGCGATGGCGGCGCCCGGCCATGCCGCGACGGCGGCGACGGCGGCAAGCGCCAGTCCACGCATGAGTCCAGTCAGACGTTCCATAAGCTCACTCCCTGAATTTCGATCGCGCCGATGGCTCTGCCGCCACGGCTATGCGATGTCAAGGAGCGCCGGCGGCTCCCGCCGGTTGAGCACCCGATGGCCGGGTATCGCGGCGAGCGTGGTGCAGCCCTCGTTTATCGGGAAGGCCTCCTGGACGGGATCCCTGCCACCTTGCCCCTCGCGCTTCCAGATCATGTTTCCCGTGCCCGGCATCGCGGATGACGGCAGGACGGGGCGCAACTCGTCGCCGCGCAGCTCGAAGGCGTGGTGATCGTCGGCGCTGGGCGCCGTCGGGTCGAGGCGGATGACGAGCTTCCCCGCATCGCCGTCGACGGCCCAGGTTCCGCCGCCGGTCGCGACGACATCCTCGACCAGCCCGGCCTCGCCGGTTGCCCGCATGAGGACGATGGCGAAGCGACCGTCGGCCGAGAAAACCAGGAAGCCGGATCGACCGGTTTCGACACGGCCGCCGGAGCGCGACGACAGCGCACCGCGGGGCGCCAGCGTCCATGTGCCCACGATCCGCTCGACGAGACCGTCGGCAGGTTCGGGAATCTGTGCAAGCGCGGCGGTGGCGATCGCGGCCGCACCCGTTGCGGCCGCCGCGCATCGGGCGACGAACCCGAGATATGTTTGAACAGGCATGGGATTCTCCCTTCCCGGCTGTGATCCGGGCCAGGCAGCCGGCTGACCGCGATCGACGCGGCCGCCGGCTTCCCCGCGCGGATGAGCCAGTGTCACGACAGGCTCAGTCCGCGGGCCGTGCGGGTTCCATGCGGGTCCACACGACCTCGACATTACCGGGGCCAATCGCGGTCATCGGATTGGTGTAGCGCCAGGTGTCGCCATCGATGACGGATTTGCGACGCTGCGTCTCGCCTTCCCAGTTGGGGAAGGTGGAGACCTCGACATTGAAGGTCACGATGCCCTCGGCCTCGTCGACCTCATAGGTGCCGTAGAGGGCGTTGGAGCCCTGTCCAATGGCGGTGTATTCCTCCGCGGTGCCCTTCATGCGTTTGGCGCCCGCATAGAGCGGCAGGCTTTCGCGGGTGATGATGTTGGCGAAGCGGCCGTCAGGCGTCATGATCTGGATGCCACGGGCATTGTCGCCGAACAGGTTGACCTTCCTGTCGCCCTGGTTGACCACCAGCGAGACGAGCTTCCAGGTGCCGACCACCTGTTCCTTGAGACTGTCCGCCTCGGCCGAGAGTGCCGTGCCGGGCGCGACGGAAAGGGCGGCGGCCAGTATGGCGCAACCACGCGTCTTGCGTTTCATGTCATGTCCTCCGTTGAGTGCTGCGAAACTGCGAGAGAACAGACTGGCGGGCGGGTGCCGGAACGTCCTGTAAGAGCGCTGCAATTCGGCTCGAAGCGGGCTACAATTGCCCTCATCGGGGCCTGCGAGCCCGCTGGAGGCCGGCCATGGAGGCCGCTAGACGCTACCGTTTCGGGTCCTTCGTCCTGGATCTCGGCCGTATGACGCTGTTCGACGGCGATCGGCCGGTCGAACTGCGGCCCAAGGCTTTCGATACGCTCAAGGCGCTCGTGGCGCGGGCCGGCCGCGTGGTGAGCAAGGACGAATTGGTTGGAGAAGTGTGGCCCGGCATCTTCGTCAACGACGATGCGCTGGCACAATGCGTGCGCGACGTTAGAAAGGCGCTCGGCGACGAAGCGCAGACGATGATCCGCACCGTGCCGAAGCGCGGTTACCTGTTCGCCGGCAACGTGACGGTGGAGGAGCATGACGGACAGCCGCGGGCGTCGCAGGCGGTCTCGCCGTCAGGCCGACGGATTACGGTGGTTGCCTCGGCAGTGGTGGCGATGCTGGCCGCGGCGATCACCGGCCTGTGGTTTGGATATGGCAACGACGGCGGTGGGCAGGCGATCGCCCGCGACCCGCGCCCGACGGTGGCGGTGACGCCGTTCAGGGCGAATGTGGAGAACGACGAGGACGCCTGGCTGGGGGAGGGACTGGCCGACGAGATCATCATGGCCTTGTCGCGTTTTCGCGACATCGCCGTAATCGCGCGCAATTCGAGTTTCCGTCAGCCGCCGGACGTCGAACTGGCGCAGTTGCGAGCCGAACTGGGGGCCGATTTCCTGCTGCAGGGCAGCGTGAGGCGCGCCGGCGACACGCTCAGGCTGGCTGTCCAACACGTTGATCTGGAGAGCGGCGTCAATCGCTGGACCGAGCGCTTCGACCGGCCTTGGGGAGACGTGTTTGAAATCCAGGAAAGGGTGGCGGCCGAGGTCGCGAGCCAACTCGCGGCGCAGACGCGTGAAGCGGCGGTGGTGCGCTCGCAGGGCAAGCCACCCTCCGTGCTTGACGCCTACGAACTGGTGCTGCGTGCCCGAAAGGCGTATCTGACTTTCAGTCGCGAGGGTGCGTTCGAGGGCATTCAACTGGTGCGGCGCGCGATCGACGCGGACCCGAACTATGCGGTGGCCTGGGAACTGTTGGCGCAGCTTCTGTTGCAGTTCTTCATCCAGCCCTATGATGAACGGCGCGGCGATCCGGCGCTGATCGCGGAGGCGCGGGCGGCGGCCGCCAGGGCGGTGGCACTCGACCCTTCCTACTCGGCCGCCCACGCCACGCTGGGCGCGCTGGTGGCGCGCGGCGGCGACTTCGATGCCGGGCTGGCGCAACTTCAGGAAGCGCTGCGGCTCAACCCGAACGACGCCACCACGCTGGGAACCCACGCCGACCTGCTGGCACGTGCCGGCCTCCACGCGGAATCGCTTGCGGCATGGCAAACGTTGGAACGCCTGGATCCCGTCGGCACGCCGCTTGCGGCGGGGCTGAAATCGCGGGCACATTTCTTTCTCGGCGAGTACGAAGCGGCGCTCGCGGCGGCGCGCCGATGCGTGGCGCGGGCGCCGAAGCTGCAGCCATGCCAGCTGTTTCACACGATCGCCGCCAGAGCGGCGGGCGAGGACGAGGAGGCGGCGGAATCGGCGCGGCGGCTCATGGAGATCAACCCGGATTTCTCGATCCAGCGGCATTTCACCATCATTTCGTTCCGCGATCCGGCCGATGTGGAGGCGATGGCCGTGCATCTGCGCGCCGCCGGATTGCCGGAATGATCCGCCCTCTGGTCGGGGCGGGCCGCGCGCGCTATCAGGGCGCCGACCGAACAAGGAGCGGATCATGAACCTGAAGGGCAAGACGGCGATCGTGACGGGTGCTGCCGGCGGCATCGGCTATGCGATCGCGGACCGCTTCCTGCGCGAAGGCGTGCGGGTGGCGATCGCCGATGTTGACACCGAGAAGGGCGGGAAGGCCGAGAAGGTGCTGTCGTCGCTCGGCGAAGTGCATTTCGTCAAGGCGGACGTGTCGAAGAAGCTCGACGTCCACAACATGGTGGCGAGCGCGATCGACGCGCTGGGCGATATCGACATTCTCGTCAACAATGCCGGCATCGTGCACGGGGCCGACTTCCTCGAACTGTCGGAGGAGGATTTCGACCGGGTCATGGGCGTCAATCTCAAGGGCGCGTTCCTGACCGGACAGGCCGTGGCTCGCCTGATGGTGGAAAAGGTCGAGAAGGGCGGGGCGCCAGGCGCGATCATCAATATGAGTTCGGTCAACGCCGTGTTCGCCATCGCCAACCAGGTTCCCTATTCGGTGTCCAAGGGCGGCGTGAACCAGCTTACCAAGGTGATGGCGCTGGCGCTGGCGCCGCATGGCATCCGCGTCAACGCGATCGGGCCGGGGTCGATCATGACCGAAATGCTCGCCTCGGTGAACGCCGATCCGGCGGCGGCCGCGCGGGTGCTGTCCCGCACTCCCATGGGCCGCATTGGCGAGCCGTCGGAAATCGCTTCGATCGCGGCGTTCCTCGCCTCCGACGAGGCGAGCTACGTGACCGGCCAGACCATCTATGCCGACGGCGGGCGGTTGCCACTCAACTACACGGTGCCGGTGAAAACCGACAAGAAATAGGGGCCGTCTTTCTCCTGACGGAAGGCTGTCGGGAGGGGTGTGCGAGAGTGCTCTTCCAACAGCAGGGAGAGCACACATGACCCAGTCTCCACGTTTCATACACCATCTCGCCCGCGCCTTCGCCGTCATGAGGCAGCGTCGCGCGGATGCCCGCACGGCAAGGCTGATCGCGGAACTGCCGCGTCATCTGCGCAAGGACATCGGCTGGCCCGACGAGGCTGGGCCGATGCGGTGGAGATAAGGTGGAACCGATGCGGTTCGCATGGATCCGCGCCGGGCGTCCGCGCCTCGTGACTCCTCCTGACATGGCGCTGTCAGGAGGGGGGTGGCATTATGATGTCGAGTTTCGCTGGAGGATGGATCATGAGCGGCTTCGCTCCCGAGAATGCGTGCGTCTGGTTCGAAATCCCCGTGACCGACATGGCGCGGGCAAAGGCCTTCTACGAGGCGGTTCTGCAGTCGAGCCTGAGAGACGAGGAGGGCGGACCGAACCCGATGTCGGTGTTCGCCACGGCGTCCGAGAACGCGGTCTCGGGTCATCTCTATCCGGGCAAGCCGGCCTCGGGCGGCAACGGGCCGACGATCCATCTCGCGGTGCCGGAACCGCTCGAAGAAGCGATGGAGCGCGTCTCCGCCAATGGCGGCACGGTCGTGTCGCCTGTCATCTCGATTCCGGCCGGCCGTTTCGCCTATTGTATCGATCCGGACGGCAATTCCGTCGGCCTGTTCACCAGCTGAGCGATCGGTTCGATGCGTCGCGCCGACCGCCTGTTCCAGATCGTGCAGCACCTGCGTGGCGGACGTCTCGTCACCGCGCGGATGCTGGGCGAGCGGCTGGAGGTCTCCGAACGAACCATCTATCGCGACATCGCCGACCTGCAGTCGACGGGCGTGCCGATCGACGGCGAGGCGGGCGTCGGCTATCTGATGCGGGAAGGCTACGACCTTCCGCCGTTGATGTTCACGCGTGACGAGATCGTGGCGCTGGTGGCGGGCGCGCGCATGGTGCGTGCCTTCGGCGGCGCGACGATGGCCAGGGCGGCCGAGGAGGCGCTGATCAAGATCGGCACGGTGCTGCCCGAAGCCGAGCGCGCCCGTATCGCGCGCACAGAAATCCACACCCCCGACGGTTTCATGAGCGAGGCCGTGCGCAACGCCATCGACGCTATCGAACGGGCGATCGAGAAACGCGACGTTCTGGGACTGGACTATTCGGACGAGGCGGGGCACGCCACGCAGCGCGAGGTCCGGCCGCTTGGGCTGTGGTTCTGGGGCCGGGTGTGGACGCTGGTCGCATGGTGCGAGCTGCGCGACGACTTCCGCGCCTTCCGCATCGACCGCATCGCCGAGTTCAGGCCGGCCGGGCGAAATTTCAGGCCCGAACGCGGCAAGACGCTGGCCGACTTCTACCGGCAGATGGAACTGCGGGAGAGAAGCCGGCCTGCGTGAGCCGTCAGGAATTGTCCTCGTCTTCAGCCGGTTCGCTTGACTTCAGCGAGGACAGCTTGGCGAAAACCTTGTCGGCGTCGAGTTCCTCCTCGTCGCCCGTACCGTCGGTGCCGGCTTTCTCCAGGGTGAGATTTTCGGTCTGTGAGGCTGGCAGCAACGTCTCGCCGACGGCTGCGACCGGCTCCTGCTCGCGGCCGCGCGCGGCGCGGCTGACCTCGATGTCGAGATCGACCTGCGAGCACAGGCCGAGCGTGACCGGATCCATCGGCACCAGGTTGGCGGAGTTCCAGTGGGTGCGGTTGCGGATCTGCTCGATCGTGGCCTTGGTGGTGCCGACCAGGCGCGAGATCTGGGCGTCCTTGAGTTCGGGATGGTTGCGCACCAGCCACAGGATCGCGTTGGGCCGGTCCTGGCGCTTGGACAGCGGCGTGTAGCGCGGTCCTTTGCGCTTGACCTCGGGCACGCGGACCTTCGGCTCCTGCAGCTTGAGCTGGTAGGTCGGGTCGGCCTCGCCGCGCGCGATCTCCTCGCGGGTGAGCTGGCCGCCGGTGACGGGGTCCATGCCCTTGATGCCTTGGGCCGCATCGCCGTCGGCGATCGCCTGGACCTCTAGCGGATGCAGCCGGCAAAGCCGTGCGATCTGATCGAATGCGAGCGCGGTGTTGTCGACCAGCCAGACGGCGGTCGCCTTCGGCATCAGAAGCTGCGTGGTCATGATACGATTCCTCTTTCTCGCCCGCGTTCCCGGCGCGGGCGGTGGTTCAAGCCACCGGAAAATGGGAGATGGGCTGCATATAGCGAGGTTCGGCGCTGGCCGCAACAAATCAGGTTGGGCTGGTGGCGCCACCGACGAGTTCGGCCAGCGGCAGCGCCGTCTCTTCCTTGACCGTGCGGGTCACGATGTAGGTGAAGTAGCGGTCGATGCCGATCTCGCGTTCGAGCAGGCCGTCGACGAGGCGCTGATAGGCGTCGATGTCGGGCGCGACGACCTTCAACAGATAGTCGACGCCGCCACCGACCGACCAGCAGGCGATGATCTCGGGCACCTCGCGCACAATGCGCTCGAAACGGTCGAAATCGGCCTGGCGGTGGCTGGAAAGCGTGACTTCCATCATGACGGTGGTGATCGGGCCAAGGGCGCGGATCGCGAGGCGGGCATGATAGCCGGTGATGATGTTGGCCTTTTCGAGCCTGGCCAGCCGCACCCAGCAGGGGGTGGGCGACAGGCCTACCTTCTCGGCCAGCGCCAGCTTGGTGATTCGGCCCTCGCGCTGGACGGTGTCGAGGATCTTCAAGTCGATCGCGTCGAGCTTCAGGGCGGTCATGATCTCTCCCGATGAGTGGCCGGCACATGATCGCGGCACAAATGGATTGTCAATTTCGGCGCGTTCGGGGCAGTCTTGCGCCATGACGATGTGGAATCCCGACCCGGCCCAGGTTCGCCGACCAGCCTATCTGTCGCTGGCCGAGCAGATCGCGCGCGCCATCGCCGACGGACGGCTGGCCAACGGCGCCAGGCTGCCGCCGCACCGCAAGATGGCGGACGGCCTCGGCCTGTCGGTCCAGACCGTGAGCCGGGCCTATGAGCAACTGATCCGGCGGGGGCTGGTGACGGGGGAAGTCGGACGCGGCAGTTTTGTCAGGACCATGCGGCGCGAACCGGAGCCACCCTACCTGCCCGAACGGCTGGGCGAGGTGATCGACCTGTCGATCCTCAAGCCGGTCTGCGAGCCGATGCATCATGACCGGCTGAAGGAGGCGTTGACATGGCTGGGGCAGGACCTGCCGGCCAGCTCGGCGCTGTCCTTCCGGCCAAACATGGTGTTTCCGCGCCACCGCACGGCCGGCGCGGAATGGCTGCGCTCTCTCGGACTGGAGGCCTCGGCGCAGAACATCACGCCGACCAACGGAGCCACCTCGGCCATGACGGTGGCGCTGATGAGCGTGGCGCCGCCAGGCGCGACCGTCGCCACTGAAGCGGTCGGCCATCACACGCTGCTGCCGCTGGCGCGCTACCTCGGCTTCACGCTGGAGGGCCTGCCGATCGACGCCGACGGGCTGATACCCGAGGCGCTGGCGGATGCCTGCGGGCGCGGCGGCATACGCGCGGTCTTCCTTCAGCCTTCCGTCATCAACCCCACCGCGACACTGATGAGCCAAACCCGGCGCGAGGCGATCGTGGAAATCGCGCGGCGCCATGACCTGGCGATCATCGAGAACGACGTGCTCGGGCCGCTGATCGCCGACCGGCCGCCGCCGGTCGCCGCGCTGGCGCCGGAGCGCACGCTCCACGTCACCTCCTTCACCAAGATCACCGTGCCGGGGCTCAGGATCGGCTATCTGTCGGCGCCGGACCGCTACGCCGCCGCGGTCGCCAACCGGCATCTGGTGTCGAACTGGATGGCGACGCCGATGGTAGCCGAGATCGCCTCGAAATGGGTGCGCGACGGGACGGCGATGGAACTGGTGGACTGGCAGCGCGCGGCGCTGAGGACGCGCCAGAAGGCTGCCGCGGAGATGCTGGCGGGGCTTTCCTACCTGGCGCATCCGGAGGGGCTGCATCTGTGGCTCGAACTGCCCGAAGGGCGCAGCGAGGAGAGTTTCGTCGCGCAGGCGCGGCTGCACAATGTGGCGATCGCGCCGGGCGCGTCCTTCCGCATCACGCAGGATGCCTGGCGTCCGGCGGTCCGCATCTCGGTCGGCTCGACGACCGAGGGCGAATTGCGCGCTGGGCTGGGTGTCATCGCGCAGCTCCTGCAGGGCGAGGACGAACACCTGCTGCTGGCGATCTAACGCCGCCATCTCGTGACGCGAATGACCGTTGCGGCCGGACTTTGCGGCATCATGCCGATCGAGCGGGCACGCCCATGCCATACAATCGGGCTCGGCGGAAAAAATTGTCATGATATTATTTTGCAGATTGACATGATTTGCGAACTTCCGTGAAGTAAGGCAATGCGCCGTCCGGCCTGCCGGCGGGCACTTCCGAAACAGACGACATTCTTTCAGTTCGCAGTCGGACAAACAGGGGAACGAACATGCCCAAACTGTCGAAGATCATCACGCGCGGCCTGCTCGCCAGCGTCGCGCTCGCCGTCATGCCGATGGCCGCCCAGGCCGACGAGTGGCGCTATGCCTTCGAGGAGGCGCTCAACGAGGTGCAGGGTGTCTACGCGACCAAGTTCAAGGAGCACATCGAGGAGAATTCGGACCATACCGTCACGCTCTATCCGTTCGGCACGCTCGGCGAGTCGGCCGACATAATGGAGCAGGCGCAGTCCGGCATCCTTCAGTTCGTCGACCAGTCGCCGGGCTTCACGGGCGCGCTGATCCCGGAAGCGCAGGTGTTCTTCGTGCCCTACCTGCTGCCGCAGGACGAGGAGCAACTGTTCGAGTTCTTCCGCACGTCGAAGGCCATCAACGAGATGTTCCCGGAGCTCTATGCCGAGCAGGGGCTGGAGCTGCTCACCATGTTCCCGGAAGGCGAGGTGTGCCTGACGACGCAGGAGCCGGTGGAAAAGCCGGAAGACCTCAACGAGGTCAAGTTCCGTGTCATGACCAACCCGCTGCTGGTCGAGGCCTACGCGGCCTGGGGCGCGACGCCGACGCCGCTGCCGTGGGGCGAGGTCTATGGCGCACTGCAGACGGGCATCATCCAAGGGCAGGAGAATCCGGGGTTCTTCCTCGAATCCACCAAGATGTACGAGGTGACCAACGTCATCACCTGCCTCGGCCACAACAATTTCACCACCGCGGTGATGGCCAACAAGGATTTCTATGACGGGCTGTCGGACGAGGACAAGGAGCTTGTCCAGAACGCGACCCAGGCGGCGTTCGACTATATCCTCGAGTACCAGAAGGGTCTGCAGGAGGAAGCGCTAAAGAAGATCGCCGAGGCGAAGCCGGACATGCAGATCAAGACGCTGACCGAGGAGCAGCGCCAGCCCTTCATGGAAGCGGCGGGCAAGGTCGAGGAAGCCTTCATCGGAATGACGGGCGAGAGCGGCAAGGAGATCCTCGACCAGATGAAGGCCGATCTCGAAGCGGTCAAGTAGAGGAGTTGACAACCCGTGCCCGGACTGACCGGTCCGGGCACGGGCGCACTTCTTCCACCCCAGACGTGGAGTGCCGCCGTGAGCGAGCCCGCAGCCCCCTCTACGCGTACCGAATCCACCCTGCCGGGCGTGCTCGGCATCATCGACAGTCTGATCGCGCGGATCGAAGCGGTGATGCTGGCCGTGGGCGTCCTGCTGATGGCGGCGAACACGATCGCCAATGTCGTCGGCCGTTTCGTCTTCAGAAGCAGCATCTATTTTTCCGAGGAACTCAACTCGGTCCTGATCGTGCTGATCACCTTCGCCGGGATCAGCTATGCCGCCAGGCACGGTCGCCACATCCGAATGTCGGCGATTTTCGACACTCTACCGACGCCGTCGAGGCGTGGTGCCATGGTGCTTATCGCCGTGGTCACGGCGGTGTTCATGTTCGGCCTGTGCTGGTACTCGGCCAACTATGTGCTGACGCTGATGGGGCGCGGCAGGCTGATGTCGGCGCTGCAGATCCCGGTCTGGTGGATGTATGTGTGGGTGCCGGTCGGCTTCTTCATGACCGGCATGCAGTACGCACTCACGGCGGTGAAGAACCTGACCGAGAAGGACATCTGGCTCTCGACGCTGGTGCTCGAGGGTTATGAAGAAGAAGACACGAGCGGGCTCTGAGGGGACGGAACCATGGCGCTCACCATCTTCGCCCTCATGATCGTGCTGCTGCTGATCGGCTTCCCGATGATGATCCCGCTGATCGCGGCGGCCTTCGTCGGCTTCTTCACCCTGTTCGGCGGCTTCGGGCAGCTGGAGACCATGGTCCAGCAGATGATGGCCGGCATCAGGCCGGCATCGCTGATCGCCGTGCCGATGTTCATCTTCGCCGCCGATATCATGACGCGCGGCCAGTCGGCCGGGCGGTTGATCGACATGGTGATGGCCTTCGTGCGCCATGTGCGGGGCGGCCTCGCCGTCTCGACGGCTGCGGCCTGCACCATGTTCGGCGCGGTATCCGGGTCGACCCAGGCAACCGTTGTCGCCGTCGGCACGCCGCTCAGGCCGCGCATGCTCAAGGCCGGCTACAAGGACAGCTTCGTGCTGGCCTTGATCGTCAATTCCTCCGATATCGCCTTCCTGATCCCGCCCTCGATCGGCATGATCATCTATGGCGTGGTGTCGGGCACGTCGATCGCGGAACTGTTCATCGCCGGCATCGGGCCGGGCCTGCTGATCCTCGTGGTCTTTTCGATCTACGCCGTCATCTACGCCACGCGCCACAACGTGCCGACCGAGCCCAAGGCGAGCTGGTCGGAACGGGCCAGCGCCGTGCAGCAGGCGCTGTGGCCGCTCGGCTTCCCGGCGATCATCGTCGGCGGCATCTATGGCGGCATTTTCAGCCCGACCGAGGCAGCGGCCGTGTGCGTGCTCTACGCGCTGGTGCTGGAACTGGTCGTGTTCCGCACGATGGGGCTGAAGGAGGTCTACGCCACCGCGCAGTCGACGGGGCTGATCACGGCGGTGGTCTTCATCCTGGTGGGCGCCGGGGCGGCGTTTTCCTGGGTGATCTCGTTCGGTCAGATCCCGCAGCAGATCCTGTCGGCGGTCGGCATCGCCGACATGGGCCAGATCGGCGTGCTGTTCGTGATCTCGATCGCGTTCTTCATCGGCTGCATGTTCGTGGATCCGATCGTGGTGATCCTGGTGCTCGTTCCAATCTTCGCGCCGGTGGTCCAGTCGGTGGGTCTCGACCCGGTGCTGGTTGGCACCATCATCACCCTGCAGGTGGCGATCGGCTCGGCGACACCGCCTTTCGGCTGCGACATCTTCACGGCCATAGCCGTGTTCAAGCGGCCCTATGCCGAGGTCGTGCGCGGTACGCCGCCTTTCGTCATCATGCTGCTGGGCGTTTCGGTCGCCCTGATCTTCTTCCCGCAGATCGCGCTGTTCCTGCGCGATCTGGCGTTCCGCTGATCGCGGCGGGACAAGCGAGAGGAGCCGGTCATGTTCAAGAAAATCCTGCTTCCGGTGGACGGCTCGGAGCCGGCCATGCGCGCGCTGAAGGTCGGTGCCGACGTGGCCGGACATTACGGCGCCGAACTGGTGGTGCTGTGTGTCTATCGCCATCACAGCCCGCTGGAGAGTTCGCTGTCGATGATCAGGCCGACCGATCCGACGCCGCCCGACAAGGCGCTGTCGGAACATGCGCGCGAGGTAGTGCGCCTTGCGGCGGAGGAACTTGCCACGATCGGCGCCGGCAAGGTCCGCACCGTCGTGAAGCGCGGCCCGCCTGCGCGCACGATCGTCGGTTTCGCGCGCGAGGAGGGCGTCGACCTGATCGTGCTGGGAAGCCGCGGCCTGGGGGACGTGGAGGGATTTCTTCTGGGCAGCGTCTCGCACAAGGTGACCAGCCTTGCGCAATGTCCCTGCCTGACGGTGAAGTGACGCTGGCCGCCATGCCGACCGCATCCCAGCCCATCCGCCCGACCCGGCCGGAAGCCGCCATCCGGCTCGCCGGCGGATCGGTCGCGCTTGACCCCAGCCCGCACGAGAAGCGCGTCGGTCTGCTCGTGCTGGCGACCGATCACACCAGCGAAGCGGATTTCAGGCGCATGGTCGCCTCGAACCGTATCGGCGTGCATGTCGCGCGGATCGCCTATGCCAACCCGACCACGCCGGAAAATCTGCGCAGGATGCAACCTTCGCTTGGCCAGGGCGCGGACCTGATCCTGCCCGGCGAACGGCTCGATGCGCTGTGCTATTCCTGCACGTCCGCCTCGGTGGTGATCGGCGACGAGGCAGTGGAGGCCGCCCTGTCGGACGCAAAGCCGGGCGCGGCGATCGTGACCCCCCCGTCTGCGGCCGCCAAGGGCCTGGCGGCGCTGGGCGCGCGCACGATCAGCATCCTCACGCCCTACACGGTCGAGACCAGCCGGCCGATGGCCGATTACTTCGCCGCTCTCGGCTTCGAGATCGCCAGCTTCGACTGCCTCGGTTTCGAGGACGACCGCGAAATGGCTCGCATCACCCACGCGTCCATCGTCGAAGCGGCGGTGGGGGCGACAGCGCCCGAGGCGGAGGCGCTGTTCGTGTCGTGCACCGCGCTGCGGGCGGCGTCGGTCGTGCCCGAGATCGAGCAACGGATCGGCCGGCCGGTGGTGACGTCGAATCTGGCCAGCGCATGGGCATGCCTGAGGGCCTGCGGTGACACGACCGCGCGTCCCGAACGCGGCCAGCTCATGGGGCTGGGACACGCCTGACATGATCCGGTTGCGGCCATGAGCGTCACGATCGACGATATCCGTGCGGCGGAAACCCGCATCAGACCGCTGATCGAGCGGACAGCCATGGTCGTTTCGCCCAGCCTGTCGGACCTGACAGACGCGACCGTGATGCTCAAGCTGGAGCATCGGCAGATCACCGGCAGCTTCAAGCTGCGTGGGGCGACCAACGCGGTGGCGCAACTTTCGCCCGCGCAGAAGGCGCGCGGAGTGGCGGCGGCATCGACCGGCAATCACGGCCGGGCGCTGGCGCATGCGGCGCGCAAGGAGGGGGCGCGCGCCATCATCTGCCTGTCGAGACTGGTGCCGCAAAACAAGGTCGAGGAAATCGGCCGGCTCGGCGCGGAGGCGCGCATCATCGGCGAAAGCCAGGACGAGGCGCAGGTCGAGGTCGACCGGCTGGTGGCGGAGGAGGGGTTCGCCTCGATCCCGCCCTTCGACCATGAGGACGTGATCGCCGGCCAGGGCACGCTGGGCCTGGAGATCATGGAACAGGTACCTGAGGCGGGGACGGTGCTGGTGCCGCTGTCGGGCGGCGGTCTGGCGGCGGGCGTCGCCGCGGCCGTCAAGGCGCTGCGGCCGGCATGCCGGGTGATCGGCATTTCCATGGATCGCGGCGCGGCGATGAAGGCCTCGCTCGACGCCGGGCGTCCGGTCGAGGTCGAGGAGGTGGCGACGCTGGCCGATTCGCTCGGCGGGGGCGTGGGGCTTCAGAACCGGCTGACATTCGCGATGTGCCGCGAACTGCTCGACGAGGTGGTGCTGCTGACCGAAGCCGAGATCGCGGCCGGCATGCGTCACGCCTATATGATCGAGCGTGAAATCGTTGAAGGCGCCGGTGCGGTCGGCATTGCGGCGCTGCTTGCCGGAAAGGCCAGGGCAACCGGCGAGACGGTGGTCCTGACGACAGGACGCAATGTCGACATGGAACAGCACCGGCGGGTGATCTGCGGGGAGATTGCGTGATGGCGAAGATGACCATCCTGACCGAAGCCGACCTGCGGCAAGCCGTCCCGCTGGACGTCGCGGCGGTGGATTGCGTGGAGGACGCGTTTCGCGCGCTCGCGACAAAGGACGTGTCGATGCCGCCGGTGCTGCGGCTCGACATTCCCGAACATCGCGGCGAGGTCGACGTGAAGACCGCCTATGTCCCGGGGCTGGACGGGTTCGCCATCAAGATCAGCCCTGGCTTCTTCGACAATCCCAAGCTCGGCCTGCCGTCGCTCAACGGCATGATGGTGCTGCTGTCGTCGCGGACCGGACTCGTCGAAGCCCTGCTTCTCGACAATGGCTATCTGACCGACGTCAGGACGGCCGCGGCCGGTGCGGTGGCCGCCAGGCATCTTTCGCGCGAGGACGCGACGGTCGCCGCGATCTATGGCGCCGGCGTGCAGGCGGGATTGCAACTGAAGGCGCTCTCGCTGGTGCGGCCGATCGCCGAGGCCAGAATCTGGGCCCGAGACGGGGCGAAGGCTCGGGCAAAGGCGGCCGAGCTTGCCAAGGGGCTCGGTATCGCGGTGCGGGCCGAATCCGATCCGGGCGAGGCGGCTCGGGGCGCCGACGTGATCGTGACGACCACCCCGGCCGAAAAGCCGGTCTTGAAGGCGGGCTGGCTTGAGCCCGGCCAGCATATAACGGCGATGGGTTCGGACTCGGAGCACAAGAACGAGCTCGACCCGGCCATCGTGGCGACCGGCTTCTACGTGGCCGACCGGCTGTCGCAAACGAGACGGCTGGGCGAGCTTCGCCATGCCATTCGCGCCGGGCTGGTGCGCGAGGATGCGGCGTTTCCGGAACTCGGCGCGATAATCGCCGGCTCGACCGCAGGACGGGCCGGGCCGCAGGCAATCACCGTCGCGGACCTGACCGGGACAGGGGTGCAGGACACGGCGATCGCCACGCTGGCGGTGCGGCGCGCGCGGGAAGTCGGCGCGGGAACGGATTTCGAAAGCTGAGCCTGCGAGGCTCCCAACGAGGACAATGAAAGAATGCTGGCCGAACTGAGGTTCACGCGCGCTGAATACGCACAACGCCTCGAGAAGACGCGTCACGCCATGGCGGCGAAGGGGATCGAGCTGCTGATCGTCTCCGATCCGTCCAACATGGCCTGGCTGACAGGCTATGACGGCTGGTCCTTCTATGTACACCAGGCGGTGCTGGTGCCGTCGGAGGGAGAGCCTGTCTGGTTCGGCCGCGGTCAGGACGCGAACGGGGCCAAGCGCACGGTGTGGCTCGCCCTCGACAACATCGTGGGCTATGCCGACCATTTCGTGCAGTCGACCGAGCGCCACCCGATGGACGAACTGGCCCGGCTGGTGATCGAGCGCGGCTGGCAGCGCGCCTCGATCGGCGTCGAAATGGACAATTACTATTTCTCGGCGGCGGCCTTCGCTGCGCTGGTGCGCGGCCTGCCGGAGGCACGGTTTTCCGACGCGACCGCGCTGGTCAACTGGCAGCGCGCGGTCAAGAGCGAGACCGAAATCGCCTATATGCGCAAGGCGGCGCGGATCGTGGAGGAGATGCACCGGCGCATCGTGGAGACGGTCGAACCGGGCATGCGCAAATGCGATCTCGTGGCCGAGATCTACGATGCGGCCATACGCGGCGTCGACGGACCCGACGGATCTTTTGGCGGCGACTATCCGGCGATCGTGCCGCTGCTGCCGTCGGGCATCGACGCCTCGGCGCCGCATCTGACCTGGGACGACCAGCCCATGAAGACCGGCGAAGGCACGTTTTTCGAGATAGCCGGCTGCTACCGCCGCTACCATTGTCCGCTGTCGCGCACCGTCTTTCTCGGCAAGCCCGACCAGGCCTTCCTCGACGCCGAGAAGGCGACACTGGAAGGCATGGAGGCGGGGCTTGAGGCGGCACGCCCGGGCAACACATGCGAGGATATCGCCAACGCCTTCTTCGCGGTGCTGAACCGGTACGGCATCGTGAAGGACAACCGGACCGGCTACCCCATCGGCATTTCCTATCCGCCGGACTGGGGCGAGCGCACGATGAGCCTGCGTCCCGGCGACCGCACTGTGCTGGAACCCGGCATGACATTCCATTTCATGACCGGGCTGTGGCTGGAGACGATGGGGCTCGAAATCACCGAATCCATCCTCATCACGGAGACGGGCGTCGAATGCCTGGCCAACGTGCCGCGCAAGCTGTTCGTGAAGAACTAGGCTCGGAGACATATATGCTGGCAAGCAATCTCCACCCGTCGCCGATCACGCCGACGGTCGATTTCGATGCGGACGGCGTCCAGCACGGCTTCCTCAGGCTGCCGTTCTCCCGCGACGACTCGGCCTGGGGATCGGTGATGATCCCGATCGCCGTCATCAAGAACGGGACGGGCCCAACGGCCCTTCTGACCGGCGGCAATCATGGCGACGAGTATGAAGGGCCGCTGGCGCTCTACGAATTGGCGCGCACGCTGCAGCCGGACCGCGTGACCGGCACCGTCATCATCGCCCCGGCGATGAACTATCCCGCTTTCCGGGCCGCGAGCCGCACCTCGCCGATCGACAAGGGCAATCTCAACCGGCTGTTTCCCGGCCGGCCCGACGGTACGGTGACGGAGAAGATCGCCGACTATTTCCAGCGCTATTTGCTGCCACGGGCCGACATCGTGCTCGATTATCATTCGGGCGGACGCACGCTCGATTTCCTGCCGTTCTGCGCGGCGCACATCCTGCCCGACAAGACGCAGGAAGCGCGCGCCTTCCAGGCCGTCGAAGCGTTCGCGGCGCCCTATTCGGTCAGAATGCTCGAGATCGATGCCATCGGCATGTACGACACCGCGGCCGAGGAGATGGGTAAGGTCTTCGTGACGACCGAACTCGGGGGCGGCGGAACGGCACGCGCCGAAACGGTGCGGATCGCGCGGCGGGGCGCGATGAACCTTCTGATCCATGCCGGCATCGTCGCCGGCGAGCCGGACATCAAGCCGACGCGCTGGCTGGACATGCCGTCCGACGACTGCTTCGCCTTCGCCGAGGAGGACGGGATGATCGAGACGATGGTCGATCTGGGCGAGCCGGTCGGAAAGGGCGAGGTCGTGGCGCGGGTTCACCCGATCGGCCGCACCGGACTTGCCCCGCGCGAGATCAGGGCGCGCATGTCGGGCCTGCTGGCCGCCCGCCATTTTCCCGGTCTGGTCAAGGCCGGCGACTGCGTGTCGGTACTGGCAGTGGAGGGCGAGCCGGTCGAGCCCTGATGCCGTGCAAACCGGAAGCCGACTAGGGACCATGTCCGGCCCTGGTTTCCACGGATGATGCGGGCAACCGGAGGTCGCGGGAGCGCGTCGCCGGCCACGCATGACGATGCGAAAGCGCAAGGTTCCACGTGAATTGCCGGGTCTGGCGCGGAAAATTGCGAATGCACGGCCGCATTTTCCTGCTCATCCGCAGGACATTGCGCGACGCCATTGATACGGTCCGCGCCGGCCCGGAGGGGAAGGGCCGGCGGATCGGGAACTCTGCCATCATTCGATCACGGCCCGGCAAGCGGGCGCGCGGACGGGATTTTGCGTTTGCAATCGCGTCGCGGAGGGCTAGGAATAGGGAACAAACATAAGGAGCGGGCCCGTCCGGGCGACGCTTCAGGGGAGCACCGCGCAGAATGGATTATTTCCTCCAGCAGCTTATAAACGGGCTGACGCTGGGATCGATCTATGGGCTGATCGCGATCGGCTACACGATGGTCTACGGCATCATCGGCATGATCAATTTCGCCCATGGCGACATCTTCATGGTCGGCGCCTTCATCGCGCTGACGACCTTCCTGATCCTCACCAGCGTGCTGGGGTTTGCCTTCCTGCCGGTGGTGCTCCTGATCGTGCTGATCATCGCCATGCTGTTCACGGCCGCCTGGGGCTGGACGGTCGAACGCGTCGCCTACCGGCCGTTGCGCGGCTCGTTCCGGCTGGCGCCGCTGATTACCGCGATCGGAATGTCGATCGTGCTCCAGAACTTCGTCCAGGTCACGCAGGGCGCGCGTGTCAAGCCCCTGCCGCCGCAGATCCGGGGCGGAATCCAGGTCATCGAAGGCGTGCAGCTTTCCTACATGCAGATCATCATCATCGTGACGACGGTGGTGCTGATGGCGGCCTTCACGCTGCTGATCGCGCGCACCTCGCTGGGCCGCGCGCAGCGCGCCTGCGAGCAGGACCAGAAGATGGCGGCGCTTCTGGGCGTCAATGTCGACCGCACCATCTCGCTGACCTTCGTGATGGGAGCGGCGCTGGCGGCCGTCGCCGGTATCATGTTCATGCTGCTTTACGGGGTGATCGATTTCTACATCGGGTTCCTCGCGGGGGTTAAGGCTTTCACCGCGGCCGTGCTGGGCGGGATCGGCTCGCTGCCGGGCGCCATGCTGGGCGGCCTGTTGATCGGACTGATCGAAGTGTTCTGGTCCGGCTATTTTTCGGTCGAGTACAAGGACGTGGCGGCCTTCTCGATCCTGGCGATCGTGCTGATCTTCCTGCCCTCGGGGCTGCTGGGCAAGCCGGAAGTGGAGAAGGTGTGATGGCCCAGACACCGACCTCCACCATGTCGCCCGAGGGTGCGCAGGCCAAGGCGGAAAAGCGCGCGGAGGCGGCACCCGGTCTCCCCAGGACGGGGCCTGGTCGCCTGCAGGAAGCGCTGCGGGACGCCGTGATGACGGCCGCCCTGGCTGGCGTGCTGGGCTTCTTCTTTCTGGCGCTGAGGACCGATATCGCACCCGGCGGGCTGGCGATCACCACACGCTGGGGGCTCTGGTTCTCCGCGATCGCCATTGTGTTCGCCGGACGGCTGGCACTCAACCTGTTCTGGTTCGACAAGCGCGGAGGGGGGCGCGCTGCCGTCAAGACCACGGCCAAGACCACGGTCGTCTCCGAGGGTCTCGATTTCATGACGATCGCGGGCTGGGTGATGTTCGCGGTCGCGGTGGTGTTACCGTTCCTGATAATGTGGTTGCTTCCCGGACAGCAAAGGCAGTTGATCGACCTGTCGATCCTGATCCTGACCTACGTGATGCTCGGTTGGGGGCTGAACATCGTGGTCGGGCTCGCCGGCCTGCTCGATCTCGGCTATGTCGCCTTCTACGCGGTGGGCGCCTATTCCTTCGCGCTGCTGTCGACCCATTTCGAATTCATAGGCTTCTGGGTCGCACTGCCGCTGGCCGGGCTGCTTGCGGCCATCTGGGGCGTGATCCTCGGTTTTCCCGTGCTGAGGCTGCGCGGCGACTATCTGGCGATCGTGACGCTGGCCTTCGGCGAGATCATCCGCGTCGTGCTGCTGAACTGGTACCAATTCACGGGCGGGCCGGATGGCATATCGCGCATTCCCAAGCCAACCCTCTTCGGACTGGAGTTCGCGCGCGGAGATGACGGTTTCGCCGCCTTCTTCGGGCTCGAATATTCGACCATCCACCGCTTCATCTTCATCTACTACATCATCTTCGTGCTGGCGATCGTCACGCATCTCGTGACGGTGCGGCTGAGACGCCTGCCGGTCGGACGCGCCTGGGAGGCGATGCGCGAGGACGAGATCGCCTGCCGTTCGCTGGGCATCAACACCACCAACACCAAGCTGACCGCGTTCGCGATCGGCGCGATGTTCGGCGGCTTCGCCGGCTCCTTCTTCGCCACCAGGCAGGGTTTCATCTCGCCCGAGAGCTTCACCTTCCTGGAATCGGCGATCATCCTGGCCATCGTGGTGCTTGGCGGCCTGGGATCGCAGTTCGGCGTCGTGATCGCCTCGATCGTGATGATCGGTGGTATCGAGCTGCTTCGCAATCTGGGCTTTCTGCAACAGATATTCGGCGAGGGTTTCGATCCGGTCCGCTTCCGCATGTTGTTCTTCGGCATGGCCATGGTCGCCATCATGGTGTGGAAGCCGCGTGGTCTGATCTCGACGCGCGAGCCGTCCGTCGTGCTGAAACACAGGAAGAAGATCGGCGCCGACATGGTTTCCCAGGGCGAGGGGCACTGACGATGGCTCAGACGACTTCCGTTGAGTCCGGCGCGCACCGGCGATGGGAAAACGATCCGGTGCTGTCGGTCGAGCGGCTGACCATGCGGTTCGGCGGTCTCGTGGCGGTCAACGACCTCTCCTTCGACGTCGGCCGCGGCGACATCACCGCCCTGATCGGCCCTAACGGAGCCGGCAAAACCACCGTCTTCAACTGCGTGACCGGCTTCTACAAGCCGACCGAGGGCCGCATCGTCATGCGCCACGGCGCCGGCCGCAAGAACGACCTCGTGGAGGAACTGACCGCCTCCAGCGCGCAGCACAAGTCCGATGGCGACGGCGCGGTGTTCCTGCTGGAGCGAATGGCCGACTTCACCATCTCGCACCGCGCCAGGGTGGCGCGCACCTTCCAGAACATCAGGCTGTTTTCGGGCATGACCGTTCTGGAAAACCTCCTGGTGGCCCAGCACAACAAGCTGATGGTCGCGTCCGGCTACACGATCGGCGGCGTGCTGATGCTGCCCGGTTACCGCAAGGCGAGGGGGGAAGCGGTTGACCGCGCGGTTTACTGGATGGAGCGGACCGGCCTGATCGACCGCGCGGACGATCCTGCCGGCGACCTGCCCTATGGCGCCCAGCGGCGCCTGGAAATCGCGCGCGCCATGTGCACGGGGCCGCATCTGCTCTGCCTGGACGAACCGGCGGCGGGTCTCAATCCGCGCGAGTCTGCCGAACTCAATGAGTTGCTGCAATTTATCCGCAACGAACACGGCACCTCGATCCTGCTGATCGAGCACGACATGGGCGTGGTGATGGAAATCTCCGACCACATCATCGTGCTGGACTATGGCGAGAAGATCGCCGACGGCGACGCCGATCAGGTCAAGACGGACCCGAAGGTCATCGCGGCCTATCTCGGCGTCGAGGACGAGGAAGTGCTGGAGCAGGCGGAAGTGCTCGAAGTGGTGGCCGAGGCCGTGGGGTCGAAGGAAGAGGTGGCCAGGAAGATCCAGCGCGGCGGCGGCGAGGGGGGCAAGCAATGAGCGGCGAACCCTTGCTGACCATCCGCGGCGTCGAAACCTATTACGGCAAGATCGTTGCGCTGCGGGGCGTCGATGTCGATGTCAGCCGCGGCGAGATCGTCACGCTGATCGGCGCCAACGGCGCCGGCAAGTCGACGCTGATGATGACGATCTGCGGAAATCCCAAGGCGCGGACCGGGTCGATCGTATATGACGGACAGGAAATCTCCGCCATGCCCACCTACGAGATCATGCGCCTCGGCATCGCGCAGTCTCCCGAGGGGCGGCGCATATTCCCTCGCATGACCGTCATGGAAAACCTGCAGATGGGGGCGATCCTCGTTGACGAGACGCATTTCGACGACGATCTGAAGCGGGTGTTCGAACTCTTCCCGCGGCTCAAGGAGCGCGTCGGTCAACGCGGCGGGACGCTGTCGGGCGGCGAACAGCAGATGCTGGCCATCGGACGGGCATTGATGGGCCGTCCCAAGCTGCTCCTGCTCGACGAGCCGTCGCTGGGGCTGGCGCCGCTGATCGTCAAGCAGATCTTCGAGGCTATCCGCGAGCTGAATGTCAGCCAGGGCCTGACCGTCTTCCTGGTCGAGCAGAACGCGTTCCACGCCTTGAAGCTCGCCCATCGCGGCTATGTGATGGTGAACGGCCGGATCACGATGAGCGGTGAGGGGCGGGAACTGTTGAAGCGCGAGGAGGTCCGCGCGGCCTATCTCGAAGGCGGAAAGCACTGAGGACGGACCATGGAGAACCAGAACGCCCTTCTGTGGGAAGTCTCCCTTTGGGAGTTCCTGTTCGTGACGGTGGCGCTGGGCGGCGGCGGCGCGTGGCTGACGGGGCGCGCGCTGGCCCGGACATGGCAGCCGGAATGGAAGCTGGCGTTCTACGTGGTGCTCCTGACCGGGGCGACGCGCTTCATCCACTTCGCGCTCTTCCAGGGCACCCTGCTGACCCCGTGGTATTTCGTGGTCGATCTCATCGTGCTGATGGCGATCGCCTTCCTGGGAATGCGCTATTACCGCGCCGACCAAATGGGAACGCGCTACGGGTTCCTCTATCGCCGGGTTGGCCCCTTGGGCTGGGCACGCAAGGACCGAGGGGAAGTCACATAACAAGTTCGGCCGAAAGCCTTTATTTCATCGCTGATTTGGGCTTTCATGCCGGTCAATCGGGGTCGCGGCCCCGTCTGCGGACACCGGAGAAACGACACCTGTCCGGACCGCGGGGGAACATTCAGGTGTTTATGGGAGCAATCATGAAAAAGGCACTCTTGGCTGGCGTCGCGCTGACCTTCGCCATGTCGTCGGCGGCCTACGCCGATATCGTCATCGCAACCGCCGGCCCGATGACCGGACAGTACGCCTCCTTCGGCGAACAGATGAAGGCAGGCGCCGAAATGGCGGTCAAGGACATCAACGAAGCCGGCGGCGTCAACGGCGAGATGTTGAAGCTCGAGATCGGCGACGATGCCTGCGATCCGAAGCAGGCGGTCGCGGTCGCCAACCAGTTCGCCGGTTCCGGCGTGGTCTTCGTTGCCGGGCATTTCTGCTCGGGTTCGTCGATCCCCGCCTCGGCGGTCTATGCGGATGAGGGCATCGTGCAGATCTCGCCCGCCTCGACCAACCCCGCCTTCACCGAGGAGCGCCCCGGCGAAGGCGTGTTCCGCGTCTGCGGCCGCGATGACCAGCAGGGTGACGTGGCGGGCAACTATCTGGTGGAGAACTTCCCCGACGCGAAGGTTGCGTTCGTCCACGACAAGACCGCCTATGGCAAGGGGCTGGCCGACGCGACGATGGCCGCCTACGAGGCGGCCGGCGGCAAGCCGGCGCTTTACGAAGCCTATACGGCCGGTGAAAAGGACTACACCGCGCTGGTCACCAAGCTCAAGGACGAGGGCATCGACGTGCTCTATGTCGGCGGCTATCACACCGAGGCCGGCCTGATGGTGCGCCAGATGCGCGAGCAGGGCATGGACACGGTGCTGGTCTCCGGCGACGCGCTGGTCACCGACGAGTACTGGGCAATCACCGGCGAGGCCGGCGAAGGCACGCTGATGACCTTCTCGCCCGATCCGCGCAAGAACCCGGACGCGGCTCCGCTCGTCGAGAGGTTCCGCGCCGCGGGCATCGAGCCGGAAGGCTATGTGCTCTACACCTATGCGGCTATCCAGGCCTGGGCCGAAGCCGTGAAGACGGCCGGTGGCACCGAGTTCGACGACGTGGTTGCCGCGCTCAATGACGGCACCTTCGAGACCGTACTTGGCACGCTCGAATTCGACGACAAGGGCGACGTCACGCTGCCTGGCTACGTCTTCTACGAGTGGAAGGACGGCGAGTACGACTATATCGACCAGGCCGCGAACTGACATATCGAAACGGTCGGCCGACCGGCCGATCCGAGCGCCCGGCGGGAAACCGCCGGGCGTTTTTTCGTTGTGACCCGGCCAGTGGCTTCCGGCGTCGGTTTGCAGTGCAACATTTTCCGGCTAAAGCTACCGACCTGACGCTGCGCAATCGCCGGGACGATCCATGAAAATCTCCAAGATCCTTGTCGCCAATCGCTCCGAGATCGCGATCCGCGTCTTTCGCGCCGCCAATGAACTCGGCATCAAGACGGTGGCGATCTGGGCCGAGGAGGACAAATACGCCCTGCACCGCTTCAAGGCGGACGAGAGCTACCAGATCGGGCGCGGTCCGCATCTGGACAAGGATCTCGGCCCGATCGAGAGCTATCTGTCGATCGACGAAGTGATCCGCGTGGCGAAGCTGTCGGGCGCCGACGCGATCCATCCCGGCTACGGACTCCTGTCCGAAAGTCCCGAGTTCGCCGAGGCCTGCGCGGCGAACGGCATCACCTTCTTAGGGCCGAAGCCGGATACGATGCGCCGGCTGGGCAACAAGGTGGCCGCGCGCAACCTAGCCGTGGAGGTGGACGTGCCGGTCGTGCCGGCAACCGATCCCCTGCCGGACGACATGGAGGTGGTTGCCAGGCTGGCCGGCGAGATCGGCTATCCGGTCATGCTCAAGGCGTCCTGGGGCGGCGGCGGGCGCGGCATGCGCGCCATCCGCAAGGCAAAGGACCTGGCGCGCGAGGTGACGGAGGCCAGACGCGAGGCCAAGGCCGCCTTCGGCAAGGACGAGGTCTATCTCGAGAAGCTTGTCGAGCGCGCGCGGCATGTCGAGGTGCAGGTGCTTGGCGACACGCACGGCAACACCGTGCATCTCTACGAACGCGATTGCTCGATCCAGCGGCGCAACCAGAAGGTCGTCGAGCGCGCGCCAGCGCCCTATCTCGATGCCGCCCAGCGCGAGGAATTGTGCGCCCATGCGCTGAAGATCGCGGACGCCACGAACTATGTCGGCGCCGGCACGGTCGAGTTCCTGCAGGATGCCGACACGGGCAAGTTCTATTTCATCGAGGTCAATCCGCGCATCCAGGTTGAGCACACCGTGACCGAGGAGGTAACGGGCGTCGACATCGTCAAGGCGCAGATCCATATCCTGGAGGGCGCGGCGATCGGCACGCCCGAATCCGGCGTGCCGAAGCAGGCCGACATCAAGCTCAATGGCCATGCCATGCAATGCCGGATCACGACCGAGGACCCGGAACAGAACTTCATTCCCGACTATGGCCGCATCACCGCCTATCGCGGCGCGACGGGGTTCGGCATCCGGCTCGACGGCGGCACGGCCTATTCGGGCGCGGTGATCACGCGCTTCTACGATCCGCTGCTGGAGAAAGTCACCGCATGGGCGCCGACGGCCGACGAGGCGGTCGCCCGCATGGACCGTGCGCTGAGGGAGTTCCGCATCAGGGGGGTGGCGACCAATCTCACCTTCCTCGAGGCGATCATCAACCACGCGAAGTTCCGCGACAATTCCTACACGACCCGCTTCATCGACACCACGCCGGAACTCTTCACGGCGGTGAAGCGGCAGGACCGCGCGACCAAGCTGTTGAACTATCTGGCCGACGTGTCGGTGAACGGCCATCCCGAGGCGCGCGGCCGTCCCGAGCCGAAGGCGGACGCGGCTGCCCCGCGCGTGCCCTATGTCGACAAGCCCGTGGCCGACGGCACCAAACAGAGGCTGGACGCGCTGGGGCCGGCGAGGTTCGCCGAATGGATGCGGGGCGAAAAACGCGTTCTGGTGACCGACACGACCATGCGCGACGGCCATCAGTCGCTGCTCGCGACGCGCATGCGCACATATGACATCGCTCGTGTTTCGGGTGCCTATGCGCGCGCGTTGCCGCAGCTCTTCTCGCTCGAATGCTGGGGCGGGGCGACCTTCGACGTGGCCATGCGCTTCCTCACCGAGGATCCGTGGGAGCGGCTTGACCTGATCCGCAAGGGCGCGCCGAACATCCTCTTGCAGATGCTGCTGAGAGGCGCGAACGGGGTTGGCTACACCAATTATCCCGACAATGTTGTGCGCCATTTCGTGAAACAGGCGGCCGCCGGCGGCGTCGACCTGTTCCGCGTGTTCGACTGCCTCAATTGGGTTGAGAACATGCGGGTCGCGATGGATGCCGTCATCGAGGCCGACAGGCTGTGCGAGGCGGCGATCTGCTATACCGGCGACATCGCCGATCCGGACAGGGCCAAATACGACCTGAAATATTATACGGGGCTGGCGAAGGAACTGGAGGCGGCGGGCGCGCACATCATCGCCGTCAAGGACATGGCCGGGCTCTTGAAGCCGGGCGCGGCGAAGGCGCTGTTCAAGGCGTTGCGCGAGGCGACCGGCCTGCCGATCCATTTCCACACGCACGACACGTCCGGCATTTCGGCCGCGACGGTGCTGGCGGCGGTGGAGGCTGGTGTCGACGCGGTCGACGCGGCGATGGACGCGCTGTCGGGCAACACCTCGCAGCCCTGCCTCGGCTCGATCGTCGAGGCTTTGAAAGGCACCGAGCGCGACCCCGGCCTCGACACCGAATGGATCAGGAAACTGTCCTTCTACTGGGAAGCGGTGCGCAACCAGTACGCCGCCTTCGAGAGCGACCTCAAAGGGCCCGCCTCGGAAGTCTATCTGCACGAGATGCCGGGCGGCCAGTTCACCAACCTCAAGGAGCAGGCCCGTTCGCTGGGGCTGGAGACGCGCTGGCACGCTGTGGCGCGGGCCTATCACGACGCCAACATGATGTTCGGCGACATCGTCAAGGTAACGCCGTCGTCCAAGGTGGTTGGTGACATGGCGCTGATGATGGTCAGCCAGGACCTGACGGTGGCCGATGTCGAGAACCCGCAAAGGGACATCGCCTTTCCCGATTCGGTGGTTTCCATGCTGCGCGGCGATCTCGGCCAGCCGCCGGGAGGCTGGCCGCAGGCGCTGCAGAAGAAGGCGCTGAAGGGCGAAAAGCCGATCACGGTGCGGCCCGGATCGCTGTTGGAGGAGGCGGACCTCGACGCGATGCGCAAGGAGGCGCGGGAGAAGATCGACCGTGAGCTTGACGAGTTCGAGTTCGCCTCGTGGCTGATGTATCCGAAGGTGTTTTCCGACTTCGCCGCCGCCCAGGGCGAATACGGTCCCGTCAGCGTGCTGCCCACGCCGGTCTATTTCTACGGCATGAAGGCCGAGGACGAGATCTTCGTCGATATCGAGCGCGGAAAGACGCTGGTGATCCGCTGCCTGGCGATCGGTGACACCGACGAGAAGGGTATGGTGACGGTGTTCTTCGAGCTCAACGGCCAACCGCGCCGCGTCAGGGTGCCGGACCGGCTGCACGGGGCGGCCGCCGGCGCCGTGCGCCGCAAGGCCGAACCCGGCAACGAGGCGCATCTGGGCGCGCCCATGCCGGGCGTCATATCGACCGTATCGGTCTCGTCCGGACAGGCCGTGAAGTCCGGCGACGTGCTGCTCTCCATCGAGGCGATGAAGATGGAAACCGCGCTGCATGCCGACCGCGACGGTGAGGTCTCCGAGGTTCTGGTCAAGGCCGGCGACCAGATCGACGCCAAGGATCTGCTGGTGGTGTTCGCGTAGGCGGGGCCTCCGCCGCCGCCCGGCAAAGCCGTTATCCGGCCGGGCTTCCGACCTGTCCGGCGCCTGCGTTTGCCGCCGCCCGCCGCTTGACGAACACTCTCCAGCCGATGACGAGCGCCAGGCCGACGCCGGCGAAGGCAAGCGCGAGTGCGCCCAGAACCATGCGCAGAATGCCCGCGCCGAATTCCTTGCCGATGGCAACCACCGTTTCCGGGCCTGCCGTGCCCTCGCGATATGCCCCGGTAAGAAGGTAGGCGCCAGGATCGAGGATCTCGAACGCGAAGGCCGCCCTGCCGCTGCGTCCGGCGTAACTGTACCTGCTGGAGATGGGAGCCGGCGTGAGGGTTATCGGCTCGCCGGTGGCAGAGGTCAGCGTGACGCCGAGGCCGGAGATGTTCTCGGCGCTGTAGACACGACCGTCGACCGTGCTTTGGCTCTCATGGTAAATCGTATAGCTGCCCGGTTCGAGCGCGAGCTCCGTTTCGCCCGGCACGACGATCTGCATCAAATCGTCACCGAGATTCGAAAGCTGGCTGGACAGGAAGACCCCCATTCCCGCCATGCCGGCGATGAGCACGGCGACGGCAAGCAGATACCAGAGCCTGCTCGGGCCTGACGTGGCGTGGTGGGTTGGTCTTCCGAACTGGTTCGTCATTGAGGGGCACTCCATGATCGACGTTCGGCCGGCGGCCGTTACTCGAAAAAGCCGTCCCGGATCATCGCCGGCACCGCGATCGCCAGCCCCGAGGTCCAGACCGCCCAGCCTGCCACTATCAAGACGTCGCCGACCTTCCTGGCGGTCGGCGCCACTCTGGCGACGGTGTCGATGGTTCCAGGGTTGCCAGTCATGCTTCCGACGCGTGTCCAGAATCCCGTCTGGAAACCGATGATACTGCGCACCATCAAGGCCCAGGCCGAATAGGCCGCTACAAGCAACAGGCTGAAGAAGATCGTGAGGAAGCCGGTCCGTACCCAGGGATGTGGCTCCGGCCCGAAAAGGGCCTCGCCCGTGGCGAGCAGCACCACAACGCCGGCCGCGCCGCCTCCGCACGCGAAGCCAAAGGTCCTTGTGGCAGGCAAAACCAAGCGCATCTGGCTGGCACCCCCATGGGAAAGCGGTCAATTCCCTGACGATCATGATACCCCGCTTTCAGGTTAAGTGGAAGTTTGCCGAGCGCTGGCGGCGTGTTCAGATCCATCCGGCCTGGCCCAACCTATTCCGGCGACCAATAGATTGACCTTGCCTTCAATCGATTTAAATCAGCCGCATGCATGCACCGTCCGATACACGTTCGAGCAATCATGCCCGCCGGGCCGTGGCGGCGATGTTCTTCGCCAACGGCTTCGTGGTGGGAAGTTGGGCACCACAAATTCCCTTGCTGCTCACCCGCCTCGATATCTCCGAAACGGTGTTGGGGCTGCTGATCCTCCTGTTCGGACTGGGCGCGCTCATCGCCATGCCGGCTTGCGGCATCATCATGGCGCGCACGGGGTCGCGACCGGCCTTGACTGGCTTCGGCGTCGCCACCTCGGTCGCGCTGCTGCTGGTCGCGCTGGCGCCCGACGCGTGGATGGCCGCGCCGGCGATGATCGTCTTCGGCGGTGCCGTCGGGGGAATGGATGTCGCCATGAACACCAATGCGGTCGCGGTTGAAAAGCGGCTCAAGCGCGCGATCATGTCGTCCTCGCACGGTTTCTGGAGCCTTGGCGGCTTCGCCGGTGGCGGGCTCGGCGGCGGCGCGATTCTCGTCTTCGGCCATCTGGCGCATGCCGGGCTGGTCACGGCGGCGACGCTGGCGATGGTGCTGACGGCGCTGCCCTTCGTGATCGCGGACGCGGCGCAGGACAGTCCGGCGGAAGGAACGGTGCCGCGCGGCCTGCCACGCCGTCCGGCGATCTATCTGATCGGGCTGCTGGCGCTGTTTTGCATGCTGCCGGAGGGTGCCGTGCTCGATTGGGCGGCCCTGCATCTCAGGCAGGCGCTCGGCGCCGATATCGCCACGGCGGGATTTGCCTTCGCGCTGTTTTCCGGCGCGATGGCCACAATGCGTTTTGCCGGAGACGCGGTGCGCGACAGGTTCGGCGCGGTCGACACGCTGCGCGGTTCGGCCCTGATCGCCGCCGGAGGCATGCTGGCGGCCGCGCTCGCGCCGACGCCCTGGCTGGCGATCGCGGCCTTCGCGGCGGCGGGTTTCGGCATCGCCAACACGGTGCCGATCGCGTTCTCGGCCGCTGGCGCGCAGCCGGGGATCTCCTCCTCGACCGGCATGAGCGTGGCGACCACGATGGGTTATTCCGGTATTCTGGCGGCGCCGTCGGCGATCGGCTTTATCGGCGAACGGACGGGTTTCGCGCCGGTTTTCGCCGGGCTGGCGGGACTTCTCCTGATTGTGGCGCTGATGGCGCCGCTGGCAAGCGCGGCGGACTCGGCGCGGCGGGTTTGAACATCCTCCCCCGCCGCGCGGGGGAGGATCCTACGCGGCGGTCAGACTCTTCCCAGCAGAACCAGGATGAGCAGCACCACCAGAATCACGCCGACGATGCCGGACGGCCCATAGCCCCAGGCGCGCGAATGCGGCCAGGCGGGGATGACGCCGAGCAGGATGAGAATCAGGATGATGATCAGGATCGTCGTGAGTGACATGGTCTTCCCTCCGTCCGGCGGGCGGAATGCGGCCGGTACAGCGGGAAAATGCGCGACACCGCCCTGCGGTTCCCATGCGGCGGTTTGACGAAGGACGCCGCTATTCGGCGGCCTTCGGCCAGGCGACCGCCGGCTCGCTCTGCGCCGGCGCGGTGTCGGGCGCGGGAGCGTCCTGCGCCTTCTCCCCGCCACGACGGAACAGCCGGCGGAAGAGTCTCGTCAGCAGACTCGGCTTGTCGACCGTCTCGTCACGGGTGAAGACCATGAGCATGGCCGGCGTGACGATCAGGGTCAGCAGCGTGGCGAAGGCCAGTCCGTAGACGATGGCCGACGACAGCGCGATCCACCATTGCGTCGACGGCGCGTTGATCGTGGTTTCGTGGTGGAAGATCTCGAGCCCGAGGCCGAAGGCGATCGGCAGCACGCCGAGAATGGCCGAAAGTGCGGTCAGCACCACAGGCCGGGCGCGCTCGCGGCAGGTCTGGAGCACCGCGTCGTAGCGGTTCCAGCCTTCGCGGCGCAGCCGGTCATAGGTGTCGATCAGCACGATGTTGTTGTTCACGACCACGCCCGCCAGCGCGATGATGCCGATGCCGGACATGACGATGACGAAGGCCTGGCCGGTCAGCATCATGCCGAGCAGCGCGCCGATCGTGGCCATGACGACGCAGGACAGAACCAGGAAGACGCTGGTGAACTTGTTGAACTGCGCCAGAAGCACGACGAAGATCAGGAAGATGGCCGCGCCGAAGGCGTTGGTCAGGAAAGCGCTGGCTTCTTCCGAGTCCTCGTTGGAGCCGCCCAGCTTCCATTCGATGCCGGGCAGGTCCATGCCCGCGACCACCTGCGAGACGGCGTTCTGCACCGCCGAGACCTGCTCGCCGGAGGCGACATTGCCGGTGATGGTGATGGTGCGCTTGCCGTCGATACGGTTGAGGATGCCGGTCGTCGGCTCCGGCACGCGGGTGACGAAATTGGAGATAGGCACCGCGCCCTGCGCCGTCTGGACGCGAAGCCGGTCGAGCTCGGCCAGCGTGCGGCGATCCTGTGGCAGACGCAGGCGGATGTCGACGGCGTCGTCCGCACCGGCGGGCCGGTAATCGGTCAGCTTCAGCCCGGTGGTGACAAGTTGGACGACGGTGCCGACGGAGCCTGGGCTGATACCGTATTGGGCGGCCTTGCCGCGGTCGACCTGCAGCGCCCAGTCGACGGCCGGCGGCGGCAACCCGTCCGAGATGTCGATGACACCGGGGACGTCCGCTACCTCGGCGGCGACCCTGGCGGCCGTCTCGTTGAGGCCGGAAGGATCGACAGCCGAAAGCTGGACCTGGATCGGCTTGCCGGTCGGCGGCCCCGCGTCGGGCACGCGCACTTCTACGTCGACACCCGGGATACCTGCCATGACGCCGCGCAGATCGTCGAGAATGTCGTTCGCCGGCTTGCGCTCGCGCCAGTCGATGAATTCGTACTGGATGACACCGACCACGTCCTCGGGAATGTCGGCGCCGCCGCCGCGCGTCTTGCCGACGCGGGTGTAGACCGACTTGATGCCTGGCCAGTTGAGAATGCGCCGTTCGGCTTCCGAAGTGGCGCGGTCCATCTCCTCCAGCGAGAGGTTGCCGCGGGCGTGAACATAGAGCAGGCCATAGTCCGGCTCGACCGAGGGGAAGAATTCCACCCCCTTGCCGAACTGGGAATAGGCGAAGGGCACAGCGACCAGAAGCGCCACGGTGAGCAGCAGCACCGTCTTGGGGAAGCGCATGGCACGCTTGACCAAGGCGATGTAGAACCCGTCGCGCTGCTCCCCTTCCTCGTGAACAGGCGCCTTGGCGAACTTGGCGCCCAGCGTCGGCGTGAAGACCAGCGCGTAGAGCATCGAGGCGGCGAGCGTCACGATCAGCGTGATCGGCAGATATTTCATGAAATCGCCGACGATGCCGGGCCAGAACAGCAATGGCGAGAAGGCCGCGATGCGTGTCATGGTGGCAGCGATGACCGGGCCGGCCATGCGCTTGGCGGCGAGTTCGAAGGCCTGTTCGCGTGGCATGCCCTCCGACATGCGCCGCTCGGCGAATTCGGTGACGATGATGGCGTCGTCGACCAGCATGCCGACCGCCAGGATGAGCGAGAACAGCACGATCATGTTGATCGTGTAGCCCATCATGGCGAGCGCCAGGATGCCCATCAGGAATGACGAAGGTATCGCCAGACCGATCAGCATCGACGCACGGCCCGACAGGGCGTAGAGAATGACGATGAAGACCAGGATCACCGCGATCAGGACGTGGTTCTGCAGGTCGTTCAGAAGCTGGTTCACGAAGACCGACTTGTCCTGGGTATAGGTGACCTCCATGCCTTCGGGCGCTTCTTCGACGAAGGCGTCGGCAACCGCCTTGGCGCCCTCGATCGTCTGGACGATGTTGGCGCCGACGCGCTTCTTCACCTCGATGGCAATGGCTGGCTGTCCGTTGAGGCGGGTGATCGTCTCGGCGTCCTTGAACGTCGCGCGAACCGTGGCCAGGTCGCGCACGCGCACGACCGCGTTCTGGCCGGCGACGACGGGCAGGTTGCCGACATCCTCCGGCGTCTCGATCAGCGCTGGCACCTTGACGGCATATTTGCCCTCGTTGCCTTCCAGCGCGCCGGCCGCCACGAGGCTGTTGGAGGCGCCGATGCCCTGGATGAGCTGGTCGAGTTGAAGGCCGTAGGACGACAGCTTCATCGGGTCGATGATCGCCTCGACCTGGTCCTCGCGCATGCCCTGTATGGTGCCTTCCAGGACGCCGGGCACTTCCTCGACGCGGTCGCGCAGCGCCTTGGCCGCGGTCGCCAGCATGCGCTCCGGCACGTCGCCCGACAGCGTGATGACCAGCACGGGAAACTCGGAGACGTTGACCTCGTTGACGGTCGGCTCCTCGACGCCTTGCGGCAGGTCGCGCTTGGCGTCCTGCACCTTGTTGCGCGTGTCGATCAGCGCATCGGAGAGGTCGGTCGAGGGATCGAACTCGACCAGCACGTAGCCGCCGCCTTCATAGGCGGCCGATTTCATCTCCTTCAGCCCCTTGAGGTTTTTCAGCTGCGCCTCGACGGGTCTCAGCAGGAGCCGCTCCGAGTCCTCCGGCGAAATCCCCTGATAGACGAGGCTGACATACATGACCGGAATGGCGACGTCCGGCTCGGCCTCCTTGGGCACCGACTGGTAGGCCACCGCGCCCGCGATCACCAGGAAGGCGAGCACGGCGAGCGTGAGGCGCGCGTTGCGGATCGCGAATTTGACGATGTCCATGACCGGCCTGTCCCGCTACTCGGTCGCGGCCGGCTCGGCGGCCAGCGACAGCATGGAAGGATCGGCGGGCACGGCGTTCACCGTCTCGCCCTCATGGACCATTTCCTGGCCGGCCACGATGATCCGCGCCTCGGGCGGAATTCCCGCCAGGAAGAGCCCGTCGGGCGTGTCGTCGACAAGATCGATCGGGAAGAAGGCAACCTTGCCGTTCGCGTCGACGGCCCGGATGCCGAGTTCCCCGTCATCGCCCAGCGTGACCACCGAACGCGGCAGCTTCACCGCGTCCACCGGCTCGGCGCGCAGCGTGATCTCGGCTGTCATGCCTGCGGGAATGTTGCCGTCAGGATTGGGTATGGCGACCTCGACCATGAACGTCCTGGTGGCGTCGGTCGCGTCACGGCTGATGTAGCGCACTTCGCCCTCGACGGTACGGCCGTCGACGAGACGCATTTCGGCGTGATCGCCGGGCTTCAGAAAGCCGAGATCGCGTTCGGAAACCTCGCCGCGACCGATGATCGGATCGAGCGAGATGAGGGTGGCGACCTCGGCGCCCGCGGTCACGGCCGAACCCTGCTCCACCTCGAGCCGGTCGAGAATGCCGGAAAAGGGGGCCCGCACCTCGTTGCGCGCCAGTTCGGCCTGCGCCGTCTCGAGCTGGAGACGGGCCTGAGCCAGCGCCGAACGGGCATTGTCGAGCTGTAGCCGGCCGACGGTACCGGATTTCAGGAGCCGCTCGGCAGCCTCGGCCTCGGCCTGGCGCTGCTCCAGAAGCTGGCGCGCGCTTTCGACCGCGATCTCGCGGTCTTCGACGGCCAGCCGCAGGATAAGGTCGTCCTTCTCGACGCGGTCGCCCTGTTCGACAGGCAGTTGGCCTACTATGCCGCCGGCGCGCGTGGCAAGCCGGGCGCGCTTGTCGGCGGCCGTGGTGCCAGCGACGCGAATGGCGCGCGCGTGCTCGACGCGAGGGGGCTCGGCCACGGCGACGGTGCGTGCGGGCCGTTCCTTCTCGCGCGCTTCAGCCTGCTCGGCGGGCGGCGGTGGCTCCTGAGCGCCACTTCCCACCGACGAAAATTCGCCTGTGCCAACCCAGACGGCCGTACCCGCGAGCACGACCAGTGCGGCCAGCTTGTGAAACCTGAACTTCGGCATTCGTTGTACCCGGCGCGGCTATCTGTCCGTAGCACCCGCGTTACGGGCTACCCCGCCGCCTGGTACTCCCGGTTCCCACCCCCCGGCGGTCCCGCTTTAGATATGAAGACGCGTACGCGTCTTCAACGCCGACATGGCCCTCTTAATTTTTAGACCGCGTCTCTTATAACAGAGGAAAGGCCGGAAAAAGACAGAAAGACTGATCCAGTGATCAATACTGACGAATGGATGTCAGGAGGTTAAGGGTCAACTGTCGGGGCAGGTGGTGCAGAATTGCACGCCGCTGCCGCCCGGCTGCCATCCGAAATAGCCTTTCTGCTTGGGCTGCTTGGGCGCAGCCTGCTTTTTGGCGGGAGGCGCGGCTTTGGCGGGAGCCGGTCGCGATGGCGCGGACGAGGTTCGCGCGGGCGCGGCAGGCGCCGCAACGGCCGGACAGATTCTGCCCCGCTCTCCACGGAGGATCGCGAGGGCTTCCGAAGTCGGTTCATTGCGGTCGATCTTGACTTCGCGGCGGCTGCTCCACTGTTGCAGGGCGGCCCTGCTCTTGGGCCCCCACGCACCATCGGCCGAGCCCGCCAGACAGCCGATGCGGATCAATTCCTCCTGGACCAGCGTCACGAGACGATCGGGATCGATCTCCTCGACTGGTTCGGTCGCAGGCGCGGGCGCAAGCGAGGCCTGCTCGACGGTCTCTTCCTCGACAGGAGCTGGTTCAGCCGGGGCGGCCGTCTGCTGCGGAGCGGTCTCGCCGTTCGCGGGCGCCGGCCCGGCGGGGTCCGTGCCGGCATCGGTTGCGGCGATCTCCTCAGCGGCCGAGGCGATGCTTTCATCGGTTCTGGCCGGTCCGGGCGGGACCGGGGCGGACGCGACGGCAGGTTCTTCGGCGATCTGGTCCTTTGGTTCAGCCGGCAGGATGACAAGGCCTGGACCCGGCGCATTCGGATTGAGCGTGAAGCGGCCGACGAGGGAGCTGCTTTCCCACGGTATCTGGCGGTAGCCCGTGGCTTCCGCCACGCTCTCGCGCACATCCGCCATCGCCAGGCGGATATCCACGCCCGGCTTGGCGATATGGTCGATCAGCGCCGAGGTGAACGGGCTGTTGCGGCCATTGCCGTCGAAGGAGGGCTTGCCCGGCTGGGCGGCGAAGGCGAGATAGCTGCCGTCGGACGCGTTCTCGGCCGCGAGCCCCTGCTCCAGCGCCACGCCACGCGTACCGTTGGGCAAGGCGTCCTTGCCGAAGGGGTTGTCGCGACAGGCGTCGACCAGGACCACGGAGACGCGGGCGCGCTGCTCCATCAGCCGGACGATGTCCTGAAGCGGAACGGCGTTGAAAAGCACGTCGGTCGGTTGTTCGAGGACAGCGTCAACCGGCAGCAGGTAGTTCACCGAATCGACCTGCACGGCATGGCCCGCATAGTAGAGCAGCGCCGTCTCGGCATCGACGATCTTTCCCAGGAACTCCTGCGCTGAAATCCGGAAACCGTCTTTCGTCAGGTTTTCGGCGCGAATGACCTCATAGCCGATCGAGGCAAGCGTCTGCGCCATATCCACGGCATCGGCCGCCGGATTGGTCAATTGCTGGAGTTCCGAATAGTTGGAATTGCCGATTACGAGCGCGACGCGGCGTTCTGCGGACGCTGCTGATATTGCCGCGACGAAACACAGCGCCGCCAGGCTCAGCAGCAGACCGTTCCTCGACATCGCAAATTTCCCCACTTTCCGGGCGAGAACAGAATACGCCTCCCCTTGCCGCTTTCAAAGCGAAAAGAGTGATCGCCTGCCTCTCCACGACGTTCTCCAGCATCAAAGCTTTCCGCGAGCGCGATTAACCATCCGTTAACCATCCGACCCTAGCGTTAACGCATCAGTAAGGATGGTTACCCGTGAATTGCGTCGCACCCCTGCCAGCCGAGACCGACATCCAGCCGCAGCGCAGACAAATGCGCTTTCCCGCGCGCTCCTTTCTCGCCTTCGCGCTGACGCCCGAGGCGCCGCTTGACGAATGGTTGGAAAGCCTCGACGCATGGACCTGCAATTCGCCCGGCTTCTTCACCGGCCGTCCCGTGGTGCTTGACCTCAACCTGCTGCGGCCGACGGCCGAACTGGCCGAGCGGCTTGTCGGAGCGCTCGCGGCGCGCGACATCCGCATCTATGCCATCGAGGCCAACGGGGTGGACGGGTTCGGTCCCGACATGCCGCCTCTGCTCAAGGGCGCCCGCCCCGCGACGATCGAGGCGCTTCCCGACGAGGGCGATGACGAACCGGTCGCGCCAGCGACCGCCGCCGAGGACAGGACGCTGATCGTCGACCAGCCGGTGCGGTCAGGCCAGTCGATCTACCATGCCGAGGGGGACGTGGTGGTCCTCGGCTCGGTCGCTTCAGGGGCCGAGGTTCTGGCGGCCGGTTCGATCCATATCTATGGCGCTCTGAGGGGCCGCGCCTTCGCCGGCGTGACCGGCAACGACAAGGCGCGCATCTTCTGCCGCAAGAACGAGGCGGAGATGCTGGCGATCGACGGTTGGTATCGCACGGCCGAAGACATGGAATCCTCGACTTGGGGAAAGCCCGTGCAGGCACGCCTCGAAAACGGCGTTGTCTTCGTGGCGGCGCATAACTGACACTCGAACGGAGATAAAAAGATGGGCAAGGTCATAGTCGTCACCTCCGGCAAGGGCGGCGTCGGCAAGACGACATCAACGGCCGCGCTCGGCGCCGCGCTGGCGCAGACGGGGCTGAAGGTCGCGCTGATCGACTTCGATGTCGGCCTGCGCAATCTCGACCTGATCATGGGCGCCGAGCGACGCGTGGTCTTCGACCTGGTCAATGTCGTCCAGGGCCAGGCCAAGCTCTCCCAGGCGCTGATCCGCGACAAGCGCATCGACACGCTGTTCCTGCTGCCGGCTTCGCAGACGCGCGACAAGGACGCGCTGACGGAAGAGGGCGTGGGCAAGGTGGTCGCCCCGCTTAAGGAGAAGTTCGACTATGTGCTGTGCGACAGCCCGGCCGGCATCGAACGCGGCGCGCAGCTTGCCATGCGCTTCGCCGACGACGCGGTGATCGTGACCAACCCAGAGGTGAGTTCGGTGCGCGATTCGGACCGTATCATCGGCCTGCTCGACTCCAAGACGGTGAAGGCCGAGAAGGGCGAGGAAATCGGCAAGCACGTGCTGGTGACGCGCTACGATGCGGCCCGCGCCGCGCGCGGCGAAATGCTTGGCATCGCTGACGTTCTTGAAATCCTCTCGGTGCCGCTTCTGGGCATCGTGCCGGAGAACCAGGCGGTTCTGAGAGCCTCCAATCTGGGCTCGCCGGTCACGCTCAACGAGCCGACGAACATCGCGGCCAAGGCCTATCTGGACGCGGCGCGGCGGCTGACCGGTGAAGCCGTGCCGATGGTGATGCCGTCGGAGCGCAAGGGATTCCTCGACAGGTTGCTGGGAAGGAAAGCGGCATGAGCATACTCGACCTGTTCAAGCGGCGCGGCACCGCGCCGGTGGCGCGCGAAAGGCTGCAGCTTCTGCTGGCCTATGAGCGAAACAGCCGTGGCAAGCCGGATCTGGTGGCGGTGCTGCGCGAGGAAATCCTCGCCGTGATCGCCAAGCACGTGACGGTCGACCAGGACGACGTGCAGATCAGCATGGAGCGCGGCGAGCGCGTCTCGACGCTGGAAATCGATATCCAGATCCCGAATCAGGCCGCCCTGGCGGCCTGAGGAGACCCGTGAGACCGCGTCGGCGCGGCGGGCTACTGATCGGGACAGGGCGCGCCGGCCGCTTGCCACGCCAGGATCGCCTCGTAGGTCTCCTCGGCCGAGCCGGGCGCAGGTTCGCGGCCGGCTCCCGGCTGCCAGCCCCACCGCACCAGCGCGTCCTCGCGCACATGATCCGCGACTTCGGCGAGCGTGCGCCCGCCATTCCGCTCCGGGTCCTTGATCTGGGCGCAGATCTCGGCCGACGACTTCTCCCACCACACCATTTCGGCCGGCGCCAGATGCCAGTGCGGCGCGCCGGGCGGACCGTGCGGCCGGGGCGAGTTCGTCTCCATGTGGCATGTCATGCAGCGCTGCCCCGGATTGCCGAAACCTGATCCGTCACCGCCGCGCTGGACGTTGAAGGCGTGAATGCGGGTTGCGCCGTAATGGGCACCGGACCAGCGCGGCCGCTCGTCCTCGACATGGCAGTTGGCACAGCGCGAATGGGAGAAGACCTCGTGGATTTTCCGCCAATGCGGCAGGCCGGTTTCGCGGTCGACGCGGGTTTCCCCGGCAACCGGATCGGCAGGAGCATCGTCCTGCGCGACAGCCAGGCCGGAGAGCGCGGCCAGCGACAGCGCGAGCGCGAACCGTCTCATGCGAAGGCGACCTCCTTCGACAGCGGGAGGGTCCGAAAGCGTTTGCCCTTCAGCCGGCTCACCGCATTGGCGAGTGCCGCGACCGCCGGCGGCGTGCCGATTTCGCCGACACCGCCCATCTTGTGGTGGTTCTCGAGGATCGCCACCTCGAATTCTGGGCACTGATGGATGCGCATGGCGTCGAAATCATGCAGGTTGGACTGCTCGACGCGCCCATCCTTCAGCGTGATCTCCTGGTTCATGGCGGACGACAGGCCGAAGACGGCGCCCGAGACGAGTTGCGCCTCGATGATGCCCGGATCGAGCGCGGTTCCGACGTCGACCGCGATCCAGACCTTTTCGATGCGCACGCCATCGTCGGTCTCGACGACTTCGACTACCTCGGCCACCCATGAGCCGAAGGAGAGCGTGAAGGCGAAGCCTTTGGCGCGGCCATCGGTGGCGGGCGACGCCCAGTCCGACATCTCCGCCACGCGATCGACCACGGCCAGGGCCGCCGGAAAATCGCCCATCAGGTTTCGGCGAAGCTGGACCGGATCGAGGCCGCCGGCCTCGGCGATCTCGTCCATGAAGCATTCATGGAAGAAGCCGTTGAAGGAATTGCCGACCGAACGCCAGAAGCCGACGGGAATGCCGAGATCGGCCTTGACGCCGGACACCCGGTAGCTCGCGATCGTGTAGGGCTGGTCGTGCGACCCCTGCGTGATTGTGCCGTCCGGGCCGGCCGGCGACAGCGAAGGAAAGGTCCGCCGCATCACCGAGCCGATGATCGAAGGCGCGGCGATCTTCATGTCCAACGCGACGGGCAGGCCGTCCTCGTCCAGACGGGCGCGGAAACGGCCCTTCGCCGCCGGACGGTAGGTGTCGTGGCGGACATCCTCCTCGCGGCTCCAGATCACCTTGACCGGGCGGCCTTCGACCTCGCGGGCCATGAGCGCGGCATAGATGGTGGTGTCGACCTCCCGGCGCCCGAAACCGCCGCCAAGGAAGGTCGTGTGGGCGGTGACGTCCTTCGAGCCGAGCCCGATCGCGGCGCCCGACAAATATTCGACAAGCGTCGGCATCTGGTTCGGCGCCCAGATTTCAAGCTTTCCGTCCCGATAGAGCGCGGTGGCGTTCATTGGTTCCATGCAGAAATGCGCCAGAAACGGCGCGGCGTATTCGGCCTCGACGAGCCGCTCGCGCGGGGCATCGGCGAAATCGGCCTCCACGTCGCCATCCTCGCGCATGACCGAGCCCTGCTCGGTATCCAGCGCGGTCGTCAGCACCGCATCAACGGCCGCGGCGTCCGCCGGATAGGCCGGCGCGCCCCAATCGGCCTCGATCAGGTCGGCTGCCCTGAACGCGGCCCAGGTGTTCTGGGCGATGACGCCGAAGCCATGGCCGTAGGTCGTTTGGAGCGGGACAATCTTCACCACGCCGGGCACGGCCTGCGCCGCCGAAAGGTCGACATTGGCCGTTCTCTGCCAGAAGACCGGGTTCATGCGGACGGTGCCGAACAGCATCTCGGGCAGCCACACGTCGACGCCGAAGATCGGCGCCCCGGTGACCTTGGGCAGCATGTCGACGCGCATCTGCGGCTTGCCGAGAAGCTTCCAGTCGCCGCGTTCCTTCAGCGTGACGCGCGAGGGCGGCGACAGTTTCGCGGCGTCGAGCGCCAGTTCGCCATAGGTGAGCGAGCGGCCGGAAGCCTCGTGCACGACCGCGCCGTCACGCGTCGTCAGCTCGCCCCGCGCGACGTCGAGCCTTCCGGCGGCGGCCTCGACCAGCATCATGCGCGCCATCGCGCCGGCCTCGCGCATTCTGACGAAACCGTCGCGGGACGAAGCCGAGCCGCCAGTCGCCTGCAGGCCGAGCACCTTGCCGACAGTAGCGAAGGCGTCGCGCGCGAGTTCGGCCACGAACCCTTCCTCGTACCAGGGAAACGGGCCGGATTCTTCCATCATGGTGCCGTTGTAATAGGCCCATGACGTCGGACCGTGCTCGACGGTCAGGCGGGCGAGCGGGACATCGAGTTCCTCCGCCACGAAAGCGGCGAGCGTGGTGGAGATGCCCTGGCCCATCTCGGCGCGGGGCGCGATCACCGTGATCGTGTCGTCGGACCCGATCTTGAGGAAGGGATTGAAGGTCGCCTCTCCCTCGGCCAATCCCTCTTCGAGGGGGTTGGCGTAGGGGCGTGCGACATACCAGGCGCCGAAGGCGACGCCACCGGCCAGCGCCGCCGCCCCGACCAGAAAGGTGCGTCGCGCGATCTTCCCGAGCGTTGCCATGATCAGGCCCTCGCCATCTTCAGCGCGGCCGCCTTCTTGATGGCGGCGCGGATCTTCGGATAGGTGCCGCAGCGGCACAGATTGCCGCCCATGGCGTTGTCGATGTCGGCATCGGTCGGGTCGTCGATTTCCTCGAGGAGAGCGACGGCGCTCATGATCTGGCCGGCCTGGCAATAGCCGCACTGGGCGACCTGCTCTTCCAGCCATGCCTGCTGAACCGGATGGAGCGTGTCGCCTTCGGCCAGTCCCTCTATCGTGACAACATCGCCCTCGACCGCGCCAACCGGCGTCACGCAGGATCGCACCGGTTGGCCGTCGATCAGCACGGTGCAGGCGCCGCAGGCGGCGATGCCGCAGCCGAATTTCGGGCCGAGCACGCCTGCAAGGTCGCGCAGCGCCCAAAGAAGCGGCATGTCGGGATCGGCGTTGATTTCGATCTGCTTCCGGTCGACGGTGAGGCGCATGCCGAACTCCTCCGCGGGTGGGGAACAACCTACCTTCTCGACATTTTGACAAAAATCGTCAAAGTGTCAACTTCAAAGAGACGTGAGAATCGAGTTGAACGACAGGAAAGAGGAAAGCGACGATCCGAAGCGTCGCCGCGTGCTGGACGGGGCGGTGAAGGTTTTCCTGACCTACGGGTTCCAGCGCACGACGATGGACGACATCGCCAAGGCGGCGGAGATGTCGCGGCCGGCGCTCTATCTGATCTTCCGCAACAAGGGCGATATCTACCGGGCGATTGCCGCCGAAATGCTCGAACAGACGATTTCCGTGGCGCGCGAAGGACTGATGAGGAAGGACGGAATGGTCGGCGAGCGGCTCGTTGCGTCGGTGGCGGAAAACATGATCGAGTTCCTCCGATCCTTCCGGGCATCGCCGCACGGCAGCGACATCCTCGACATGAAGAATAACCTGGCGGCCGACATCATCTCGGACTGGCGCGAGCGCATGGCCAGGCTCGTTGCGGATGCGATATGCGAGGAGGCCGCGCGCAAGAATGTCGATCTCGCGGCGCGAGGGCTTTCGGCGCGGACACTCGCCGAAATCTTCCTCGACGGGCTGGAGGGTATGAAGATGCGCGCCGCCGAGGAGGACGATCAGCGGAACGAAGCGCGGCAGCTCGGCCGCCTGATCGACATCGCCCTCCGGCCGTAGGCCGTCAGGCAGCGCGGCCACGGCTTTTCGACACCGCCTCGGGTTTCGGCCGTCGGACCATGAAGTCGCGCAGGCGCGGCCCGACGCCTTTCTTCCTCGCCCCTGCCGCCACGGCCGGGATGGTTTCCAACTCCTCGGACAGATCGAGCGAGGGACGCAGTCCCACATTGGCGGCGTCTCCGGCCAGCCAGTCCTCGGCCGCGGTACGGCCCAGATCGCGCAGATATTCGAGAAATGCCCATTCGGCATTGATCTTGGAAGAGGCCGTCAGGTCCTTGAAGGCCTCGTCGGCATCTATCCGGTGCATGCGGATATCGCGGTAGTCGCCATGGGGGATCACGCCTTTGGCGATCAGTTCCTTGATGAAGGCAATGGCGCGGAATTCGCGCAAGAGTCCCGCATTGAAAGTGATCTCGTCGATGCGGTTCTGGATTTCCTGGGCGCTTTTGGGCGTGCCCTCGCGGATGACCGGGTTGATCTGAACGAGAAGCACATCCTCGATCTGATTGGCGTTAAAGAAGGGATAGAGGGCCGGGTTGCCGCCGTAGCCACCGTCCCAGTAGGGCGTTCCATCAATCTCCACGGCGCGGAAGAGCTGCGGCAGGCAGGCGGACGCCATCACGACGTCTATGCCGATCTCCTCGCCGGAGAACACCCGCAGCTTGCCGGTCTCGACGTTGGTGGCCGACAGGAACAGCCTGATCTCGGAACAGGCGCGCACATTGGCGAAGTCGATCTCGGCCTCGACCACCTCGCGCAGCGGATTGATGTCGAGCGGGTTCGACCAGTAGGGCGAAACGAGCCGCGAGACCGCGTCGAACCAGACGAAACTGGGCGAGGTGTCGAGCGACCAGCCTCCCCATAGCCGTTCCCACAGAGTGCGCCGAACCGGCGAGAAACTGCCTTTAAGGGCGACCGCGCGCCAGAAGGCGGCGAGGCGCTCGCGCGCGCCTTCGGCGCCGCCGCGCATATAGCCGTCGGCCAGGGCGACCGCGTTCATGGCGCCGGCGGACGTGCCGGACACGGCCGCAAGAACGAAGCGGCCGTCCTCCAGCAGGCGGTCGAGCACGCCCCAGGAAAAGGCGCCGTGCGAGCCGCCGCCCTGAAGGGCGACATTGAGAGGGGTGGATGTTTCGGGACGGATTGTCGCCATGGGGCCAAGCCTGCTCCTGCCGATCCTCCCGGCCGCCTAACTAGGAGCAATGGTTACCGGCGGCAATGTCCGGCGACGATTCACCTGGTCATCGCGGAGACCGTGGCTGGCGGGCATCAGCCAGCCCTGGAAATCGTTGGCAAGCAGCACCGAGCGGTCCGGACCGATCCCCGCCACGGCTTCCGCCCTTCGGCGCGTTGACAAGTCCGCCGGGCGGGCCGAACCTTGTCACAGGCATTGCCGGGAGGAAACGCCATGCTGATGAGCGCGGCCGACTATCGCGAATCGCTGAGGAGCTATCGTCCGCTCGTCTTCGTCAACGGGCAGCGGGTCGAAAGCGTCGCGGACGAGGCGCTGCTGAAGCCCGGCGTGGCGGCGATCGGCGTGACCTACGACATGGCGCTGGTGCCGGAACTCGCCGCCACGATGACGGCCAGGCAGGCCACGTCGGGCAAGACCGTCAACCGCATGCTGCATGTCGACGCCGACAGCGGCGACCTGCTCAGGAAGCTCGAGGCGGTGCGGCTGGTATGCAAGGTATCGGGCTGCGCCCAGCGCTATCTGGCGCATGACGCCTTCTCGGGCATCCTTCAGGCCGTCCACGCGGCCGATGCAAGCCATGACACCGATTATCGCGACCGCTTCCTGGCCTGGATGCACGACGTTCAGGATCGCGACCTGACGATCGGCATCGCCATGACCGATGCCAAGGGCGACCGCTCGAAGCGGCCGTCGCAGCAGGCGAACCGTGACGCCTATGTTCACATCAAGGAGCGCCGTGCGGACGGGATCGTGATCTCCGGCACCAAGGCGATCGTGACCGGCGCGCCCTATTGCCACGAATTGCTGGTGATGCCCTGCCGCAGCCATGCGCCGGAGGACGCGGACTGCGCCGTGTGCTGCGCGGTGCCGGTCGACGCCGAGGGCGTGACCATCGTGGCGCGCAAGGCGGGCCGGCCGGGCGAGGAAGCGGCGAAATTCTCGGCGAAGTACGGCCAGACGACCGGCTCGGTCCTGTTCGAAGACGTCTTCGTGCCATGGGAGCGTGTCTTCATGGCCGGCGAGACGGAGGAGGCGGGGATGCTGACGACCTCCTACGCCACCCATCACCGCCATACCTGCATCGGCGCGCGCGCCGGCTTCGGCGACCTGCTGATCGGATCGGGCGCGATGATGGTCGAAGCCAACGGGCTCGATGCCGAGCGGCACGGCCATATCCGGGACGAGCTCGTCGAACTGATCAAGATCGTCGAGGGCTTCTATGCCTGCGGCGTGGCGGCCTCGGTCTATGGCATGAAGGACCAGTCGGGCGTGGCGATGCCCGATCCGGTCTTCGCCAATATCGGCAAACTCTTGCTGGCCACCCAGATCTACGACATGCACCGGCTGGCTCACACCGTGTCGGGCGGGCTGATCGCAACGCTGCCCGGTCCGGCCGACGACCACAATCCCGAAACGGCGGCCTCGCTGTCGGCCGTGCTGGCGGGGCGGGTCGACATCCCCTATGAGAAGCGCATGGAAGTAGCGCGTTTCGTGGAAGACCTGACCGTCTCCGACCAGGCTGGATGGTATTCGGTGATCTCGCTGCATGGCGGCGGATCGCCGGAGGCGATGAAGCGCGAGATCTGGCGCAATTATCCGGTCATGGACCGGGTGGAGCTGGTGGAAAGCCTGCTGGGGCGCGGCGTCTTGAACGACGGCGCCGCAAAGTCGAGGCAGCCCGCTCGCTGCTGCGCGACGGGCTGCCAGGTGCCGCCGCCGCTGCCCGGCATCGATGCACAACCGACAAGGCGGCTGACCGAAGCCGCGGAGTGAAAAAGGGAAATCGCCGCGTGACCGAAGCGTCCTTGAAAGCCGACTGGTATTTCGACATCCTCTCGCCCTTCGCTTACCTCCAGCTCCAGGAATTCCATCGCTTTCCCGACAGTCTGACGGTCACGCCCAAGCCGGTGGTCCTGGGCGCGATCCTCAAGCACTGGGGCCAGATCGGACCGGCCGAGATCGCGCCCAAGCGCGTGCAGACCTATCGTACCGTCCAGTTCAGGGCCGACACGCGCGGCGTGCCGTTCAACGTGCCGCCGCGCCATCCTTACAATCCGCTGATGGCGCTGAGACTGCTTTGCGCGCTTGGCCCCGACTGGGCGACGGTGCGCGCGGCCTTCAACTATTCATTCCGGGACGGGCTGCCGCTGGAAACGCCAGACGATATCGAAGCGCTCGGCAAGCTGCTCGGCGTGAACGGCAGCGCCGTGGAGCTCGCCTCCGCGCAGGAGGCGAAGGACCGGCTGCGCGCGAACACCGACGAGGCGCTTGAACGGGGCGTCTACGGCGTGCCGACCTTTTCCTGCGAGGGGGAACTGTTCTGGGGCGACGATTCCACGGACATGTTTATCGCCTGGCTTGCCGACCGCGACCTGTTCTCGCGCGGCGGCATGGCGCGTATCAGGGATCTGCCGGTGGGTGCGGTCAGGAACCGGTGAGGCAAACGGTTCCCGACATGCAATAGTCGTGCGCGATTGCCGGCTCAGGCATTCCAGAACTGATCGACCCAGATGTTGACCGTCAGCAGGCCGTCGCTGTTCAGCGCGTAGATGCGCTTCGTGCCGTCGGGTTTCGAGGTCACGAGACCGGCGTCGAGCAGGATCTTGAGATGCTGGGAAACGGCCGGGCGCGACACGGGCAGCCCCGAGGCCAGTTCGTTGACCGTCCTCGGGCCACGCCGCAGTTCCTCGAGCAGGTGACGGCGATGGGGATCGGCGATCGCCGTGAAGGTGTCCGGAGCGTTCATGGGCCAATAGTGCAGGCCCGGTCGCGGGTCGGCAAGCGCTTTCGGGCATAGGACGGGCATGAAAAAGGCCGACAGGGCCGCCTTTTTGAAGCTGCGCTGATGCCCGTCAGTTGGACGGCTGAGGCTCCATGCCGCCATCGGGCTCCTCGCCGCCCTTCTTGCGGCCGCGCGAGGCGCCGGCCTTGGGCACGGTGGACCCGCGCGGCGGCGGCGTGTCGTCGCCGAGATCACGGGACGGCTTCTCGCCCTTCATCAACTGGCGGATCTCGTCACCCGACAGGGTCTCGTATTCGAGCAGGCCCTGGGCGATGGCCGTCCACTCCTTCTTCTTTTTCGTCAGGATGGAGCGCGCCGTGTCATAGGCCTCATCGATCAGGCGGCGAACCTCGTCGTCGATCTTCTGCTGGGTCTCTTCCGACATGTTCTGCTGGCGCGCGACCGAATGGCCAAGGAAGACCTCTTCCTGGTTCTCGCCATAGGCCACCTGGCCGAGCTTGTCGGAAAAGCCCCACCGCGTGACCATGGCGCGCGCCAGCTTGGTGGCCTGCTCGATGTCGGAGGCTGCACCAGAGGTGATGTTCTCCTTGCCGAACTTGATCTCCTCGGCGACCCGGCCGCCCATCATGATGGCGAGTCTGGAGATCATGTATTTGTAGCTCATCGAATAGCGGTCGCCTTCGGGGAGCTGCATGACCATGCCCAGCGCGCGGCCGCGCGGAATGATGGTGGCCTTGTGGAGCGGGTCGGCCGACGGCACGTTGAGCGCCACGATGGCGTGGCCTGCCTCGTGATAGGCGGTCAGTTCCTTCTCGGCCTGGGTCATGACGGAGGACCGGCGCTCCGCGCCCATCATGATCTTGTCCTTGGCGTCCTCGAACTCGGCCATGGTCACCAGGCGCTTGTTGCGCCGGGCGGCCATCAGCGCCGCCTCGTTGACCAGGTTGGCCAGGTCCGCGCCGGAGAAGCCGGGCGTGCCGCGGGCGATCACCTTGATGTCGACATTCGGCGCCAGGGGCACGTTGCGGACATGGACCTTGAGGATCTTCTCACGGCCGACAATGTCGGGGTTCGGCACGACGACCTGACGGTCGAAACGTCCGGGCCGCAGCAGCGCCGGGTCGAGCACGTCGGGGCGGTTGGTCGCGGCGATCAGGATGATGCCCTCATTCGCCTCGAAGCCGTCCATCTCGACCAGCAACTGGTTGAGCGTCTGCTCGCGCTCGTCATTGCCGCCGCCAAGGCCGGCGCCGCGATGGCGGCCGACCGCGTCGATCTCGTCGATGAAGATGATGCAGGGCGCGTTCTTCTTGGCCTGCTCGAACATATCGCGCACGCGGCTGGCGCCGACGCCGACGAACATCTCGACGAAGTCCGAACCCGAGATGGTGAAGAAGGGCACGTTCGCCTCGCCGGCGACCGATCGCGCAAGCAGCGTCTTGCCGGTTCCGGGCGGGCCCACGAGCAGCACGCCGCGCGGGATCTTGCCGCCCAGGCGCTGGAATTTCTGCGGATCGCGCAGGAAGTCAACGATCTCCTCGAGGTCCTGCTTGGCCTCGTCCACGCCGGCGACGTCCTGGAAGGTGACGCGGCCATGCGCCTCGGTCAGAAGCTTGGCCTTGGATTTGCCGAAGCCCATGGCGCGCCCGGAGCCGGACTGCATCTGGCGCATGAAGAAAATCCACACGCCGAGGATCAGTATCATCGGCAGCCAGGAGATCAGATAGCCGAATATCGAATTCGATCCGTCCGATTCGGGCCTGGCGTTGATCGTCACATTGCGCTGCTCCAGCCGCTGGACCAGCGTGGAATCGCCCGGCGAATAGGTTTGGAAGCTCGAGTTGGAATCCGAATAGGTGCCGGTGATGCGGTCGCCGGCGATCGTGACGGAGCGGACCCGGCCGGCATCGAGCTCCGACAGGAATTCCGAATAGGCGATGTCGCGCGACGCGCCGCGCTGCTGCGGTGCCTGAAACAGGTTGAACAGCGCGATCAGAAGGACGGCGATGATCGCCCACAGCGCCAGGTTACGATAGTTGGGGTTCATTCAAGATTTCCCGATAGGACGCCGGTCCAGGCCCGCGCTCACATGTCATAGCCGATCTCTGGTTAACATAGGAACACGGTCGAACCTTGCCAAGCGCGACATTGCGCCGGCGCCTTCAGCACAAGGGCGAATCGGCCGGTGGTGCTGCCCCGAAAAGCCGCGCCAGCGCGCCGGCCGCGCGGAGGTCGAACGAGGGCAGCAAAAGGCGGTATGGCGGGAGGATGCGCTCGGCGCGGGTTCCCGTCGGCAGTAGGGGTTCGCAGGCCAGCGCGGCCCGGGCGATCGCCGGCGGCACGTCCCGCGGGACCGGTCCAACCGGGTCGGTATTCTTTCCGCGCGGCGCGACCCTCGTGCCGGGCGGGCCCGAGAGGCGAAAGCGGCCGTCGAAAATCCCGTTTCCCTGGTTGATCTCCACGGGGCGAGGCCCATCCCCGCGCCACTCGCGCCAGAGAAAGACTGTTTCGCCGCGTGCCTCGACATTGGTTCCGGCAATGGCCCTGCGTTGGCGGGACGCCGTGAGCGCCGTCAACAGTGCCGCCGTACGCGCCGGGTCGAGCAGGTATTCGCGTCCCCCGACGGTGGCCAGAAGAAGCCGAAGCGCGTGAACCGCTTCGGCGAGCGGAGCGTCGTTCAGGCGACCCCGATCGAGACGGATCAGCCCGGGGGAGGGCATGTCGGCGGCCGTCTCGATCAGCCTTGCCGCCGCGATTACCAGTTCAGTGCGCCGAAGGGCCGCACCACGCGCCTGCTCGATCAGCCGGTCGTGATCGTCGGCGGTGATCTGCTTGCGCAGACGCGCCCGCTCGAAGCGCGGGTCTTCGTTGGTGGGATCGCTGACCCAGTCGATGCCGCGCTCCCGCAGCAGCGACTGGAGTGCGACGCGGCGCGTGCCAAGCAGCGGCCGGACGAACCAGACGCGGTTCTCGTAAAGTGTGGCGGGCGCCATGCCGGCCGTGCCGGCGCCGTCGCCGCGCGCGGCGCGCATCGCCACGGTTTCGGCGAGGTCGTCGGCGGTGTGGCCGGTCAATACAAGATCGGTACCGGCCATTTCAGCGGCTTCGGCGAGCAGACGGTAGCGCGCGAGCCGCGCGGCCTCCGCGATGCCTGTCGCCGGTTTGGCGCCGGTCCAGCGCATCGTGCGGTGCCGAATTCCGAGCCGGGCGCAAAATCGCGCGACGGCTTCGGCTTCGGCCGCCGATTCGGGTCGCAGGCCGTGATCGACAGTCACGGCGAGCAGGTCGACGGGATCGCCGGCCAGCCAATCATTGAGCAGCACGAGCAGCGCAAGCGAATCGCTTCCACCCGACACGGCGGCCACGATGGCGGAGCGGGAGCCCGGTTCGAGTTCGTCGAAAGGTGTCTTCGCGGAATTGGCGGGGCGGTCGCCCGGCATCTTGCTCTAGCAGCCGGCGGTCTGGCGCTCGCGTTCGACGCGTTCCTTAAGCTGCGAGGAAGCGTCCGGATAGCGCTGGCCGATTTCCTGGAAGGTGGCGCAGGCGATCTCCTTCTGGTTCATCGCGGCCAGCGAAATGCCGAGCTTCAGCAGCATGTCGGGCGCCTTGGACGATTGCGGATAGTCGCGGCTGGCGGCAAGGAACACCTCCGCGGCGTCGCGCGGCTTGTTCTGGCCGAGCAGGGCCTCGCCGAGCCAGAAATTCGCGTCGGCCGCCCGATTGCCGTCGGGATATGTGTCCAGATAGTCGCGAAATCCGGCTTCAGCGGTCGGATAGTCGCCCGAAAGGATGAATTCGTAGGCGTTGCGGTAGGCTTCCTCCTCACTGCCGGCTTGCGGCAGCGCGGCCACGCGATCGTCGGTCGACGGGTCGGGCAGGCCCGCGCCGCTGGCATTGCCGTCGGCATCGAAGGTGATGGTGCCGAAATTGCGCGGCGGCGCGCCGCGATCGGCCGATCCGCCCTGGTCGGCGGTCGGCATGTCGATCGAATCATTGGGCAGGCTCGGCCCGCCCGATGGTGTCGAACTGGCGGTGGCCTGACCGTCGGGCGCTTCGATGCCCGAGCGCTCCTCCAGTTGCTGCAGGCGGAACTCGTTGTCCTCCTGCATCTTGCGGATCTGCTCCTGCATCTGGAGGATCTGGAAGTTCAGTTCCTCGACCAGCCCGTTGAGCTGGCGCACCTGCTCCTCGAGCTGGGTCACGCGCGGATCGCCGGCTTGCGCGACGATCACGGACCCCGTGTCGGTCAGGGCATGTCCGGGAAGGGACGGCATCGGCACCGCGTACGGGCCGGCACTTTCGGCCGCGGCATTCCCGGCAATGGCAAGGGCAAGCGCCGTCGTGGCGCATGGAAGAAATCGTCTGATCATAGCAGGTCTCGAATTGTCGTCGCGGCGCCGCACCCTTCGGCACGCGCGGTTCGCCTTCTACCACTGGCGGCGAGTTCGGCCAAATCTTGGCAGGTCGGGCCGGCCAGACGAAAAAGGCGGCCCTGGGGCCGCCTCTCGTAACCGGTGTTGCCGAATTGCCTCAGCTGCCGGCGCCCTGCAGGACCGTGACGGCGCGGCGGTTCTGCGACCAGCAGGAGATGTCGTCGCAGACAGCGACCGGGCGCTCCTTGCCGTAGGATATGGTTCGCATGCGGTTGGCCGGAACACCTCTCGAGACGAGGAAGTCGCGGGTGGCGGCGGCGCGGCGCGCGCCCAGCGCCAGGTTGTATTCGCGCGTGCCGCGCTCGTCGGCATGGCCCTCGATGGTGATCTGGTAGTTGGGATACTGGCCCAGCCACTGCGCCTGACGGGTCAGCGTCTGCTGTGCGTCGGCGCGGATGGAGGAGGAATCGGTGTCGAAGAAGATCCGGTCGCCGACATTGACGGTGAAATCCTGCGGGGAACCGGGCGTGGCCGAGCCGCCGCCGAGCCCGAGGTCGGCCGCCGTGTTCGGCGTCTGCTTGTTGGCGCAGCCCGCGACGGCCAGCATGAGGGCCAGGATGAGCATGGCCGGATTGAGGGTCAGTCTCGAGATACGGCCCATGACCGCTCCTTTGGAGTTTAGCGAAGTTGTTGAAAGGTCAGTAACCACATCGCGGTTAACCGCCGCCCAACCGATATGGTTAGCAATTGGTGAATACGATGCGCGCCGTTCAACCTCTTGGCGCCCTGCGCCGCGTGAACGGCCAAATTGAGGCGCTAACGGGGCATTTTCCCGACACGGGCTCAGCCGCCATTAAGAAGCGGCGACCAGGCGGGGTCGGAAGCGAAATTGGGCGTTGGAATGGCCTGCTCGTTGCGCCCGGTCAGGTCGATCGAATGAAGCGTGGGGCCACCGGCGCCGGCCTTCTGCCTGAAGAACATGATGACGCGGCCGTTCGGTGCCCATGTCGGCCCTTCCTGCAGGAAGCCGGAGGTCAGGATGCGTTCCCCCGATCCGTCGGTGCGCATGACGCCGATCTGGAACTCTCCGCCGGTCTGCTTGGTAAAGGCGATCAGATCGCCGCGCGGCGACCAGACGGGGGTCGAATAGGAGCCGCCGCCGAAAGAGATGCGGTTCTGGCCGGAGCCGTCCGCGCCCATGACATAGATCTGCGGCTGGCCGCCACGGTCGGAGGTGAACACGATCTGGCTGCTGTTCGGCGAATAGGATGGCGAGGTGTCGATCGCATTGGAATTCGTCAGCCGTGTGGTGTTGCGGCTCCTCAGATCCATCGTAAAGATGTTGGAGTTGCCGTCATCGCGCAGAAGGCTGAAGATGACCTTCTGCCCGTCCGGCGAGAAACGCGGCGCGAAGGTCATGCCGGGGAAATTGCCGACGAGCTCGCGCTGCCCGGTCTCGATCTGCAGCAGATAGACCTGCGGCTGGCCGCTCTCATAGGACATATAGGTGATTTCCTGGCGGCTCGGTGAAAAGCGCGGTGTCAGCGCGATCGACCGGCCGTCGGTAAGGAAGCGCACGTCGGCGCCGTCCTGGTCCATGATGGCCAGCCGCTTCTTGCGGTCGGTCTTGGGGCCGCTTTCGTCGACGAAGACGATGCGCGTGTCGAAATAGCCCTTTTCGCCGGTGAGGCGCTCATAGATCGTGTCGGCGATGATATGAGCGATGCGGCGCTTGTTGGCCGGCTGGGCGAAGAACTGCTCGCCGATCAGCTGCTGGCCCCCGAACACGTCCCACAGGCGGAATTCCGCCCGCAGCCGGCCATCCGCCTCCTGGCTCACCCGCCCGGTCACCAGCGCCTGCGCGTTGATGACCTTCCAGTCCTCGAAGCGCGGCGCGGCATCGGGATTGGAAATCTTCTCGATGAAAGCGTCTTTCCCGATCGGCGCGAACAGGCCGGACCGTTTCAGGTCCGCCTCGACGATCGACGAGATCTCCGCTCCGACGCCGTTGCCCGACAGGAATTCGGTGATCGCGATCGGCAGCGGCTCGACGACGCCGCGATTGATGTCGATCTCGACCACGGCCCGCGCCGGCGCGATCGCGGCGGCGATGCCGAGCGTCACGGCGGCGATGATCATCGTCGTCTTCAAAAGCTGTCGCATACAGGAAAACCTTCCCCTTTTGCCCCGCACTTACGGGTCAATACGGCTAGAACATGTCGCTCGGGTCGAAGTTGACGATGATCCGCGACCAGACCTCTTCCTTGCCCTGGGGCAGGTTGAGGCCGCGCGTATCACAGATCTGGACCGCGCGAACCGCGCTGTCGTCGAACTGGCGATGCCCGCTCGAGGAAATCACACGCGGCGCGCCGTCCACCCGTCCGGAACTGTTGACCGCGAACTCGACCGAGGCACGCAGCCCCTCGACATTTTCCGCGCCCGCCGGGATGTTCCAGCAGCCGCTCAGCTGATTGCGCAGCGCGTCCATCTCGCCCTGGCTCAGCGTTTGTCCGGTTGTCTCGCGGCCGCCGAGCGAGGCCTGCTCGGTGGATCGCTGGGCGCCCCCGCCGGTCGGCTTTTGCTTGTTGAGCAGCGCCGCGACCTGGTCGAAGTCGAATTTCTCGTCCTCGGCCTGCTTGGGGGGAGTGCGTTCCGGCGCTGGCCGCTCGGCGTCACGGCGCTCGGGCGCCTTCGCGGTCTGTGCGCGCGGCGGCTGCGGGCGCGCCTGCGGAGTCGGGGCGGTGCTGGGCAGCGGGACCGCGTTCGGATCCGGCGCCTCCGCGACGTCGGACTGCTCGACCGGGTCGGGCGCGACCTCCTGTTGCGGCTGAGGCTCGGGCGTGGCCTCCGTGGCCGGAACCGGTTCCGGCTCGGCGCGCGGCGCCGGCTCGGGTTCGGGCTGGGGCGTGGGCTCCGCCTTTGGCGCCGGCTTCGGCTCCGGCGGCGCGGCGGCGGTTTCCACCGGGCGCGGCGCTTCCTCGGGCTGTGGTGTCGGCTTGCTGTCGACCTTGGCCTCACCCACCTCTGTGGCGTCCGGCACGATTTCAGGCCGGGTCGTGGGCGTCGGCGCGGGCCGTTCGGCCATCGGCGCCTCGCGTTCGCCGCGCTGGACCTGGGTGATCGATTCCATCGGGATGATGTCGACCGGCAACGCCTCGACGTCGGCGACTTCGTGGCCGCGCGGCGCGCTCAGCGACACGAGACCGAATCCGATGACGGCCACGTGCAGCAGAAGCGATGTGGGCAGGCCGGCCCGCATGGCTTGCTACCGCTCCTCTTCCTGGAGGGTTACTAGGCCGAGATTGCGGAAGCCCGCCGACGAGATGCGCGCCATGACCCGCATGACGGTGCCGTAGTCGGCATCGCGGTCGCCGCGCACATAGATGCGCTCCTCGTATCCGGTCTGCGCGATTGCCTCCAGCTTAGGCACGATCTCGTCGAGAGCGATCTCGGTTTCCTGGAGATAGATCTGCCCCTGGGGATTGACCGACACGGTGATCGGCTGGGTGTCGGAGTTGAGCGCGTTCGCCCGGGTCTCCGGCAGTTCGATCGGCACGCCGACGGTCAGCAGCGGGGCGGCGACCATGAAGACGATCAGCAGCACCAGCATCACGTCCACGAAGGGCGTGACGTTTATCTCCGACATCAGCGCGTGATGCCGGCGGCCGCGTCTGCGGTGTCCGCGTGTACTGCCCTGTGAGATCGACATCGCCATTGGGCCGCTCTCCGGTCAGGCCGCGCGCTGGTGTTGCGGCTGCTGGGCGACCTTCTCGTCGATCTGGCGCGACAGGATCGCCGAGAACTCGTCCGAGAAACCTTCCATGCGCAGCGTCAGCTTGCCCGCGTCCGACGACAGCTTGTTGTAGGCCACGACGGCGGGAATGGCGGCGAGCAGACCGAAGGCGGTGGCCAGCAGCGCCTCGGCGATGCCGGGCGCCACCACGGCCAGGTTCGTCGATTTCGAGCCCGCGATCGCCTGGAAAGAGGTCATGATGCCGACCACGGTGCCGAACAGGCCGATGAACGGCGCGGCCGAACCGACCGTCGCCAGGAAGCCAAGCCTGCCCTCGAGCTTTTCGGATTCGCGCGACAGCGCCAGATCCATCGCCTTGTCGATGCGGCTCTGCAGCGCGATCGGTGACCTTGCGCCGCGCTCGAAGCTCTTTTTCCATTCGCGCATGGCGGCCACGAAGATCGCGCCCATGCCGGTATTGTTGCGTTCCGCCAGCGTGCGGTAGAGCTCGTCGAGCGGCTGACCCGACCAGAATACCTGCTCGAACCGGTCGAGCGAGGAGCGCATGCGGGCGAAGGCGACGAGCTTGTCGACGATGATCGCCCAGGTCCAGACGGATGCGGCCAGAAGGCCGATCATGACCAGCTTGACGACCCAGCCGGCCTGCCAGAACAGGGACCAGAGGGACAGTTCACCGCCGGGCGCAGCAAGCGTTACCGTGTCCATGATGCACGCATTCCTGTGTGGGGCCGCCAGGGGCCGGCCCGTGTTTCAAACGTCGCACATCGAACCGGCGACGCCGGGCAGCGGATCCACATCCGTCCCGGTTCCTCCCTGACCCCGCCCGATCATGCCGTATGCCGGCCTTCTCCGGGCGAAATTTGGTGAAAGGAAGGCGCGCCGGATCGGCGCAATTTTACCGATCCGATTCATGGACTGTCATGGTTAACAAAGGGTTGAATTCTCAGGTCGCGCCGCGCGGCATGAAGGCTGCGATCCATTCCCTCGGAAAGCGGCGCGGCCTGCCGCTCTCGCCAATGATAGCCGCTTCGACGCGGGCGCGGATCAGGACATCGGCCTCGCGGCGGATCTCCTGCGTCATGGCGATGCGCGCGCCGGAAATTTCGGCGGTCACCGTATCGATTGTGAGTATGTCGTCGATGCGAGCGGGCGCGACGAAGTCGATCTCCATGCGGCGCACCACCCAGACGATCTTCTCGCCATGCCTGCCATCGGCGAGTTCGTTGTGATGGACGCCCGCCAGGCGCAGGAAATCGGACCGGCCGCGTTCCAGGAATTCCAGATAGCGCGCATGGTAGACCACGCCCGAGAAGTCTGTATCAGCATAGTAGACGCGGGCGTGGAGGCGATGCCCCAGGGGTGTCATTTCGCCCGCGATCATGGATGCTTGGCCGGATTCGGATTCACCATGCGATGTCATTCGGCTTTTCTCCGGTCCGTTTCGCTGTCAGGACGGCGCCCATGCGCGCGAACCGGATCGCATCAATGGCCACCCTGTTCAAGACCGTCTGCCTTGCGGCCGGGTTCCTCGCCGTGACGATCGGCCAGGATGCCAGGGCCGCGACATTCGAGGCCAGGCGCGGGCTCAACCTCGACACATGGGTGACCTGGCCGGAGGAACCAAGCTGGTCGGACCCCGAGACCCTTTCGCCGTTTCCTGAATGGCGCGGCACGGTCGGCGCCGAAGGGCTGGCCGGGTTGAAGGCCGCCGGCTTCGACCATCTGCGCATTCCCGTCGATCCGGCGCCCTTCCTTTCGTCCGCGACACTACCCTATCGGGACCGGCTCTATCGCGGCGTGCTGGAGGCGGCGCGGGCGGTCAATGCCGCCGGGCTGAAGGCGATCGTCGACCTTCATTTGTTTCCCCGCCACGACAATCCCGATATCGGCATGGCGGGCGTCATGGAAGACCCCGCCCGGTTCGACGCCTATCTCGAGATCGTGCGCAGGATGGGCCGCACACTGGCACTCGAAGACCCCCGGAAGGTGGCTCTGGAACTGATGAACGAGCCGCATGGCGCGTGCGAACCGGGGGAGGGCGACTGGCCGCACAGGCTTCGGCGCCTCCACGCGGCGGCACGATCCTCGGCGCTCGATCTGACGCTGATCCTGTCGGGCGCCTGCGGCGGCAGCGCGGAGGGGCTGGCGGGTCTCGATCCGACAAGCATTCCCGACGACAATGTGATCTGGACGTTCCACTCCTACCAGCCCTTCGTGCTGACGCATCAGGGGGCGATGTGGGCCGGCGATTTCGTCCGCCACGTCACCGGCCTGACCTATCCGCCGCACGCCATGGACCCGGCGCGGCGCTCGCAGGTCATCGACGCGATCAGGCGGCGCATCCGCGACGATGCGCCGTGGACGCGGCGGCACGGGATGCTTTCCTATCTCGACGAGCAGCTCGGCGAGATCGATACGCCCGAAAAACTGCAGGCCGCGCTGGAGCGGCCGTTCCGGATCGTCGCGGCCTGGGCCGACAGGCACGGCATCGCGCCTGAAAGCATCTATCTGGGCGAGTTCGGCATGATCCGGCAGGAATGGGAGAATCCATCGGTCGTACCGGCATCCTCGCGCGCGGCCTATGTCGCCGACATGATCGCGATCGCGGAGCGTCGGGGATATGGCTGGGCGACGTGGAGCTACGGCGGCGCCTTCGGCGTCGTCGAGGAGTTCGAGGGACGCCGCGCCGAACCTGATGTCCTGGATGTGGTGCGGGCGCTTAACTAGAGCCACGAAAGGCCCTGGCCGCACCATGAACGGTCACTGTTTCAGCGCATCGCCCTGCCCGGCCGACAGGGACGCGCTTTCGGGCCGATAGTCCGGCCGCGGCGTCGGGATCGGCACGTCGGCATATTGCGGCGGTGTCCAGCCCTCGTCCGTCGCCCCGCCGAGGCTGACCGCCACCGCTACGGGCGGCCCGGCGGGCTCGACGACATAAGGCGAGCGGAGCTGGAGCTTGCCGTTCTCGTCGCGCTGCTCGTAGCGCTCGGATTGCGCCGCCTGGGTGCAGATCTCCTCACGCATGTCGGTGGCCACGGTCTGCCTCTCGCCATAGGGAGCAAGAGCGGCGATCGAGACCGCGTTCTCGCCGGTCCGCGAGAAGCCGTCATGCAGCAGTTCGGCGGCTTCCACCGCGCGCGCCTCCTGGGAGGCCGCGCCCATGACCACGGCGATCAGGAGCCGGCCCTCGCGCGTCGCCGACGCGATCAGATTGAAGCCCGACGCGCAGACGAAACCGGTCTTCATGCCGTCCGCACCGGGGAAACGACCCATCAGGATGTTGTAGGTCGGCATGAGGTTCTTGCCGGCCTGGATCGCCTCGATGTTGAAGTAGCCGGCATATTCGGGGAATTCGAGCCGGATCTGGCTGGCAAGCACCGCCATGTCGCGGGCGGTGGTGTACTGTTCGGGATCGTGAAGGCCGTGCGCGTTGACGTAATGCGTGCCGGTCATGCCCAGCCGGGCGGCCTCGGCATTCATGCGTGCCACGAAATTCGCCTCGCCCTTGCCGACATTTTCGGCGATCGCGGTGGCGATGTCGTTGGCCGACTTGACCATGATGATCTTGAGCGCCGTATCGATCGTCATCACCGAGCCGACCGGATAGGCCATCTTGCTCGGCGGCTCGTCGAGCGCGTTCTTGGAGATGCGCACGCCCGAGGTCAGCGAGATCTCGCCAGCCTTGAGGGCGCGAAATGTCACATAGGCCGTCATCAGCTTGGTCAGCGAGGCCGGATGCCAACGGTCGAAGGCCTGCCTGTGCTGGAGCACCTTGCCGGTCTTGGCGTCGAGCAGCAGCCGCGGGCCGGCCTGTGCCGCCCCCGCCGCGAGTATGATCACGAGCGCGCTTGCAATGAAAACACGAAGTCGTACTGTGAAGCTCATGCAGTCTCCCGCGATTGCAACCCGCCCTGAAACGCCGCCTGCGCGGCCCGACCGGCTGCTACTTTGCCAAAGTGTCCATGGCATGGCAAAGCGCGGCCAACGCAGCCCGAAGCGAAGAGGTCTTCATGCCGATCCTGAACCGCGCCGCCGAACTGCAGGACGAAGTCGCCGGCTGGCGTCGACACATCCATGAAAACCCCGGCATCCTCTATGATGTCGAGCACACAGCTTCCTTCGTGGCCGACAGGCTGCGCGAATTCGGCGTCGACGAGGTCGTCGAGGGGATCGGCAGGACCGGGGTGGTCGGCATCATCAAGGGGCGGCTCGGCGAGGGGCCGACGCTCGGCATGCGCGCCGACATGGACGCCCTGCCGCTCAACGAGATCACAGGCAAGCCCTGGGCCTCGAAGAATCCGGGCAAGATGCATGCCTGCGGCCATGACGGGCACACGGCGATGCTTTTGGGCGCGGCGAAATACATGGCCGAGACGCGCAACTTCGCCGGATCGGTCGCTGTCATTTTCCAGCCGGCGGAAGAGGGCGGAGCTGGCGGGCTCGCCATGGTCGAGGACGGGATGATGGACCGTTTCGGCATCCAGAAGGTTTACGGCATGCACAACATGCCCGGCCTGCCGGTCGGCCAGTTCGCGATCCGGCCGGGTCCGATCATGGCCTCGACGGCGGAGTTCACGGTCAGGGTGAAAGGTCGCGGCGGCCATGCCGCCATGCCGCACGGCAATATCGACCCGATCGTCACCGCCTCGCAGCTCGTGCTCGCCTTCCAGACGATCGTGTCGCGCTCGACCGATCCGGTTGATTCGATCGTCGTGTCGGTCACCAAGATCCATGCCGGCGACGCCTACAACATCATCCCCGAAATGGTGGAACTGGCCGGCACGGTCCGTACGCTGCGCAAGGAGGTCCAGGTGAAGGCCGGCGAACGGATGCGCGAGATCTGTGACGGCATGGGCGCGGCACACGGCGCGAGGATCGAACTGGACTTCGAGGCCAATTATCCCGTCACGTTCAACCACGCGGAGGAGACGGAGTTCGCCGCCATGGTCGCCGGCGAGGTCGCGGGCGAGCCCAACGTCATGGCCGGCATTCCGCCCGTGATGGGCGGCGAGGACTTCTCCTACATGTTGGAGAGGCGCCCCGGCGCGTTCATTTTCATCGGCAATGGCGACACCGCCAACCTGCACAACCCCGCCTACGACTTCAACGACGAGGTCATTCCCCACGGCATCAGCTACTGGGTGCGGCTGGCCGAACAGAGCCTGCGCGCATAGCCCGCCCTGCGGCATTCGTCTTGGCACCGCCGGGCGAAGCGGCTATGTAGCCCGCACGGTCCCGTAGCTCAGTAGGATAGAGCGGCAGATTCCTAATCTGTAGGTCGCAGGTTCGAATCCTGCCGGGATCACCAGAAATTTCAACGACTTACGTCCGTTACCGTCGAGGGGTTTGCTGCTCTGGGTGACAAATGGGTGTCACTTCCATGGCGCTTGACGCCCTTTTCGAAGCGATGCCCCCGGGGCCTCGCGCGTCTAGAAGGGGGTAGGGGAGCCCCCACCCTCCCCACCCCCGCGATGGCGCAACGGGACTCCTAGGCACGTCCATACTAATCGAGACACGAAGGCATTTCCGGCAATAATCGGGTTTGGGTCAGTTTGATTTGCCCTTCGATGCGAGACCGCTATCGGTGCAGTAGCTGAACACCCCCGGGGTTGTAGTGCCGCCCGCGCGGCGAAGACGGGGATGAAGGGCGCCGGCGGCTTGTAGCCTGTAATCCGTGCGGGCGCACAATGTTATAGTGTCGGCGCCAGCTTTCCGCGATGATCCTGGCCTCCTTCAGCGCGTAGAAGAGTCGCTGTTGCCATTCATGCCGAATGCCTCCTTTATTCCGGTAGCGGGGAGAGGGGACATGCGCGAAGTTCACAACTCATTCGTCGGTCGGACATTTCTCCGTTCGGTCTGGGCCTATGATTACGAAACGTTCAAAAGTTCGGAAGACGAAGAGGCGCTGGAGAAGCGACTCGTTCAATGGGCTGCACGGGCAGACTTGAAGGAAACCTCCGCCGAGGGGCCATTCGTAGAAGAGTTCTTCCGCCGCACCTGGGGCTATGTCCATACCGGTCAAGAAGGGTCAGATGTGTCGCATACGCTCCACCCGAAATTCCCCGTGCCCGGAGCGGGCGCAAAGGGGGGTTCCGGAGAGGCTGATCTCGCCATTGGCTATTTCACCAAGGGCGGTATTGATCCGGTGCCCCAGGTCCTTTGTGAGTTCAAGGACATAAAGAGCGCTCTGGACGCGCCGCAGAAGAGCCGCAAGGGCGGCCTATCCCCCGTCAAGCAATGCTTGAACTATCTGTCGAATGCCCGGCGCGGCATGTTCGGAAACGAGCCCGTTCTGCCCCAGTGGGGCATCGTCACCGACATGAACGAGTTCCGGCTCTATTGGCATGATCGGGCACCGCAGCAGTTCCTCCGGTTCCATGTCCGCCAACCGGACCTCTATTCGCCCGGCCTGTTGAAGATTGACGGCACCCTGAACGAGGACGAAGAGGCCCGCTTTGACCGCTTCCTTTTCTGGAAAATCTTCCATCGCGATACCCTCCTCACCACGGGTGGGAAGCCCCTTCTAGCCCAGCTAATCGCGAAACAGTGGGTGAGGGAGCGCGAACTCGAAAAGGCGTTTTATGCCGAGTACCGCGCTTATCGAGAGCGGCTGATCGGCACGTTGATCGAGCACAATCCACTGTTTCCCGGCACGAAGGGAAGGCTCGTCCGGCTTGCTCAGAAGATACTGGACCGCTGCATCTTCGTCTTCTTCTGCGAGGACATGGGCGCGGCGCTGAAATTTCCCGCACAGTTGCTTCGCGACTTCCTCATTGATCGGAGCCGTGACGCCTATTTCGACCCGAAGGGCGTGGCGATTTGGGAGGATGTAAAGCGCCTGTTCAAGGCGATGAACACTGGAACTGTGTTCGGTCCGCATAAGATCAATCAGTTCAACGGTGGCCTCTTTGCGGACGATCCCGAACTGGAAGCGCTCATCGTCCCGAACGAGGTGTTCTGCCAGCATGGGCAGGGCCAGAACGAGGCCTCGCTGTATGCCTCCAAGGAGACGCTCCTCTATTTCTCCGCGTCCTACAACTACGCGGGCGGATGGGCACAAGGTCTTACGAGACCGCCAGTTGGGGATGGTGCCAAAGACAAAGCCGACGCCATCAAGGCCGATCCGCTACACTCGCTCGGGCTCTACACGCTTGGCCGCATCTTCGAGCAGTCCATCACAGAGCTGGAAATCTTGGAGGCCGAGGCGGAGGGTCGGCCGTCGCTCAACAAGGAAGGCAAGCGCAAGCGCGACGGCGTTTATTACACGCCAGAATGGGTGGTGGAGCGCATCGTCGCGGAAACGATCGGTCCGCGTCTCGCCGACCTGAAGCGCGGAGCCGGCTGGCCGAATAAGGGTTTGCCGACCGAGGCGCAGATAGACGCCTATCGCTCCGGGGTGGAGGCATTGAAGATAGTCGATCCCGCTTGCGGCTCCGGTGCTTTCCTCATTACGGCCTTGCGCTTCCTTCTGGACGAGATGAAGACCCTGCAAGCGGTCCGGCAGCAAGTCACCGGCAAGCCGCCGACACGGGATGAAGATGCGCTGGTTCGGGACATCCTCCGCCAGAACATCTACGGCGTGGACATCAATCCCGCTTCGACGGAGATTACGCGGCTTGCCCTATGGCTCCACACAGCGCGGGGAGACAAGCCCCTTTCCTCCCTCGACGCTACGATCAAGGAAGGCAACAGCCTGATCAACGACGATTTCTACAAGGGGCAAATCGACCTGGCGTTTTATGACGCGGACGAGAAGGAGCGCGTCAACACATTCGATTGGGAGAAGGCCTTTCCCGAGGTGTTTGAAGCGGGTGGGTTCGACGCTGTTGTCGGTAATCCGCCTTATGTGAAGCTCCAGAATTTCCGCAAGGTCCATAGCGACATGGCGGAGTTCATACGTAACGGCCGCCCCGGCGTGAGCATGCCGGGATATGCAAGCGCCAAGACCGGCAACTTCGACCTTTACCTTCCCTTCATTGAAAAGGGGCTCTCGCTGCTGAACGAGAATGGGCGCTTGGGCTTCATCGCGCCCAGCCTCTGGGTAATGAACGAGTATGGGGAGGGATTGCGGGAACTGGTTGGCAAAGGCCGTAATCTCGACCGCTGGCTCGATTTCAAATCATTTCAGATCTTCGAGGAAGCGACCACCTATACCGCTCTCCAGTTCTTCACGAAAAAAGCCAACGACGTGGTGCGGGTCGCCTACGCGCCGGGCGGTTCTATTCCAGACGCCCCTTGGGCGGACATCCAAACGGGCCTGTCATACGATCGGCTGGCATTTGGTGAGCGATGGCTGCTCGTCACAGGCGCGGAGCGGACGTTGGTCGATAAACTCCAGAAGGCCTGCCTGCGGTTGGACGACCCGTCCCTGGCCAACAACATCTTCCAAGGCCTGATAACGAGTGCCGACGTGATCTACCACCTCAAACGCAAGGGGCCGAACACCTACGTTCATACCCCGCGCGGCAAGAACCCGCCGCCGCCTTTTGAGGTGGCAATCGAAGATGCTCTGATGAAACCGTTGGTTTCAGGTGCTGACGCCAAGCGATACCAGAAGCCCGCCACGAACACCTACATCCTTTTCCCGTATTCGGTTGAGGGTGGCCGCGCTGCCCTTATTCCGCCTGGCACATTGCAGGCCAATTACCCGAACGCATGGGGCTATCTGAAGCGTTTCGAGGCCGACCTGCGAAAGCGGGAGGCGGCGCTCAATCCCGACGGTTCTCTAAAGCTGGGCCAAGACGGGAAGCCGGAAAGCGCCCCTTTTGATGACGACGCGTGGTACCGGTTCGGCCGTCATCAAGGCCTCGACAGACAGGAGATCGTCAAACTGATCGTCCCGCGTCTTGTCCCAAACCTGCGCTGCATTGTCGACGAAGAGGGCGCATTCTTTCTGGACAATGTGGATGTAGGGGGCGTGGCTATCGCTGATGGGATCGATCCGTTTTTCATTGCGGGCATCCTGAACGGACCGGTAGCCAATTTTGTTTTTCGACGCATATCGAAGCCATTCCGGGGCAACACGCTATCGGCCAATAAGCAGTTCATCGCCCCCTTGCCTATTCCACACCCGAAGGAAGGCGACCGGCAGGAAGTGGCACAGCGAGCCAGACATCTTCAGCAAGTACATACAAACCATCGGGACGTGATTGTCGCTCTTGCCCGCCGTGCCAAGGCAGCACCCTCCAGAAACCGCCCGGAGACCTTTCTGTTCCCAACGTTGGTTCCCGCCCGCGACCGCATCGCCGACGCTCCGGCCGCCTTGGAAGAAGCCGAGAAGAGGGAATGGGCAAAGCAAGAGCATAAACTGGAGCTTGAAGGCTTCTATTCTGCCATTGGCCAGCGACTACGTCCGGAAGCCGAACTGGACGCGCAGTTTAGCGAAGGCGAACTGCGGTTCCTTGTGGATGGTATCCCTGTCATTGAAAAGGTCTTCGTGAGCAAGGAGGAGGGGCCGTTCATTCTCGCCCAGTGGAAGGCAGTCGCGAGCACCTTCTCGGTGACCGAGAAGACCACCGGCAAGCATCTCTGCGACCGTCTCCGGAAGCTCGTAGTCACTGAAAACAAGGCGCTGATCGACCAGTTCATCGCGTTACAGGAGGAGCTTGGAAAGCTGGAGGCGGACATCGCGGCCCAAGAGGCTGAAATGAACGCCCTCACCTATCGTCTCTACGGCCTCACGAAAGCGGAGATTGCCTTGGTGGAGCGCCGTTAGCCTCGGCCTCACGGTGGCCGACCGGAGCCCCCCCCCGATGGCCTCACACGGCTTGCAAGGGCCTATGGCCCTCGACGCACTTCCTGCGCTGCTCCTCCGATCCAACCTCCAACGCCTTGATGACAGTCGATTCCCTCTAACGGGCTACTGTCGCGCTGCACTCCGCATGTCGTCTTCGGGATCGTCGTCTTCTCCACCCCAACATGTGAATGCAACTGCCTGTCGTGTAGAACTGACGCGACTCTCCTCCACGGAAGCCGCCTGTGCAGCCGGCCCGTTGTGCCGGGTATCCGGCAGTGGACCGTCGACTACGACGGATACAGGCCCGACCTTTCCACGTCGTGTGGCGAGGGCACGATGCAAAGATCGAGCCGATGGACCAGGCCGTCCTTGCAGCCTGCCATGACGACCGCGACGAGCCGGTCCTTGTCGCCCTGCGCCAACACGGCGCATGCCTCGCCGCCCCATTCCCCGACTTCCGCGAACGTCGGAACGCCACCGCGCCGGATCGCGTCGAGCTTAGCGGAGATGTATGAGAGAAACGCGTTCTTGGAGGTAATCTCGCTCAGTACGTACTGAGAAGCGTAGTGAAAATCATCGGGGATTGCTGCGGCGAATTCGCCGACGATTCCGGAGTTGATCATCCGGCAGTAGGCGATGATGAGGTCTCGTTTCGTGTCGGGAACGGCTTGAAGCGCAACGGTTTCATCATTCATGATTGTGGTAACCTCGCCAGCCAGAGCATCGGGAATGGCGGTGAGCCGCGATGTGCTGGATATTATGCATTCGCGGGCGAAGGAAAGGGACAGGACGGAGAATCGATCAATCCCATGAACGGCGCACAAGATGACCGAGTGCATCGCGGGCGCTTCGGACCCGACTGGCCGGGGCGGCGATGCGAGGCGCGAACTCGCGCGGGGACTCCATGCCAGAAACCGGCCCTGACAGGAAAGGCGCGCTGCCAGCTCCATGGCGGGCGCGCCGGGGCTCCATGTGGGGAGAGGAACGGGAACTATCGGCATGGGCGCTACACTGTGACCGCCGCCAAGGCCAATCGTGACGCTCGCGCTCGAATTCACGAACTGACCGTATTGGGACGAGGCTGCGGTCTCTTCTCATCGTCGGTCGCATCAACCACGGTATGCCTTCGTCGCAAGCCCGGCTACTGACCTAGTTTTCCGGCACTAGAGAACGGGTGCCCAGTTCCCTTTAGGACAATTTCCAGTTCCATTAGGGTATCAACTTTTGCAGTGGCGGTATCCATACGGAACCATCGCTGAATGCCCATATGGGAACAATCTTCTATATCTACATGTCCGCATTCCGAACTTGGTACCGCGCCCCGCCCAAACAAAAAGGGCGGGTGCGCGTTTCCCATGAGATATGGTAAAGTTTCTTGGTTGTGCGCGTTAACAGAGCAACCTGCCATGCGCCCGAGAGCGGCAGGCGATGGCGAGCGTCGGTGGTTCATTGGCGATATGGGGGCGATTTGTTTAACGTGATTCTTTGACATTGATGAAAGAGGTGGGGGCATGTTGAAGTCAATATATATCATTTCACTGCTACTCGTCATGTATTTCCTTGCGTTTTTAGGTAAGACATCAGCTGACGTTTCCTTTATTTGTTCAAATACAATTGAATATCAATATAAACTTCGAAATTCAGCAGGTGAAACCGATTGCTCCGGATGCACGAAAGAGAGTAATGCGAAGCACCTCATGGGGATCGCAGTCGAGGGAGTGCGCCATTGTCCGCATCGCCGTGTTGATATTGTAGTCAGCGATACCATTGATGAGGCAGATGGACATTTTTTCCACGTGGCATCATCAATCAACAGTGCGGCAGGCATAAACCCTATTTTTAATCGGGTGATATTAAACAGTAGGGGAGGGAATATAAATGCCGCCATGGTGATCGGTCGCAGTCTTGAAAACATAGCTGACGAAGTGGTGGTGGACGGCGAATGCTATAGTGCATGCGTGTTGGTGTTGGTGGCTGCAAAGAGAAGGATATACCTGACAGAACGTGTTGGCGTACATATGATTTCATCGACTTCAATGCCTTTGTCTGATTCCTTAGGAGAAGAGATAGATCGGTCGTATGGTGTAATAGAAAAATATTTTAGAGATAATGGCGTGAGCACATCACTCATTGAGATGATGCGAGTGACTCCGACTATCAAGATTCGCATACTCACTCAGGATGAAATGATCGACGCAGGGTTAGGGTTCTTTAATACGACGTACTTGGAGAAATTGATGTACAGGATGAGAGAGTGGAGAGGAGAGCATGGCGTTAGTAGATTGTCGGACTTAGTTCGAGATATTGAATCCTGTGAGCGGGCACTTTATACATCGTGCACCGGCGGCGAGTTGGCTGAGTACGTTGAAATCCTCAACCTCTATGAGAAGGAAATTCCCAGATAGCTTTCTTGGGGAATTGTCCTCTTGAAGGAAGTGTCTCTTGCCTGATCCTCAGATCGGGGTCATCTTCGCCCTCTTAACTGGGAGGGCAGTATGGCAAAGAAGTCGGGGCGGATCGGAGAAGCCGATATCCGCAAGGAAGTTCTGAAGATTGTGGACGCTCAGCCGAACAAGGAAATCAGCACCACGAAGCTGATAGCTGAACTTCGTAAGCACGTTCCCCTCAGTCCTGAGGACGAGGAACGTCTAGAGGGCCGGAATGATGACCGGTTTTCTCAGATCGTCCGCAACATCAAATCCCATAAGGATCAAGCCGGAAACCTGATCCACGATGGGCATTTGATAGCGATCCCGGGAGGCTTCAAGCTGCCTTAGCAAAGGCGCGCTTATAGCCCGGCTTGAACCACTTCAATTCTGTTCCGGCTGGCGCGTCCTTGTCCCAGACGAACCATGCATAAGCGGTTGTGCCGCTGCCCTTTGCGGTTGCACCGTGCATGTAGAAGGTGATGCGTTCGCTGAAGACCCAGACGCGGCTAGGCGGACACTCGCTGAAGATCGTGTTCGCGCGGTTGGCGCCCTCTAGGAAGGCGAGCCGAAGCAGTAGGGCGAACTTCTTTCCCGCCAGCTTCACGCCGCTGCGAACGAACGCTTCTGCGCTGTTATAGGGCGGGTTCGTAATGATGTTGTCGGCCCGATCACGCGCCTTCGTGAAGTCAATCCCGACTTCACCAAATCCGCGATCGTAGAGATCGGAGCTGCGCACCTGGTTGCCGGTGGTTTCCAGCACGCGGGTCATCGCGCCATTGCCGCACGCGCTTTCCCAGACGTCCCCGTCAAACCGTTCATTGTCGATGAGCGCGTGCGTTGCCCATGCGGGCGTCGGGAAGAAATCCGGTCCGGCCAAGTCGGCATTCCGCTTCAACGTCGGCTTGTAGCTGCCGGTAATCTGGTAAGTCGCGTCCATGGCATCACCCTCCGTGACGCGAAAAAGTATAAGTGAATCATATGGTTAAGATAGCGTTAAGGTGTGCGGCGGATTGACTCACCGTCTACTCCAATCCAGTCGTCGTTTCGAATGACTAGAAGGAATGTCCGCGTTCAACTCTCCTAAACGCATTCAAGCCCATTCCGTCTTCGGTCCAGTGGCCCTCCATCCGGAGGAAGGTCATATGCGCCTATTCGCGCCCCGCGATGTCGCTGATCTCAAAGACGGGTTGGTCCTGCAATCCGGCGCCTATGCGCACCATCCCGATATGCATCGTGTCTTTTGAACTGGCCATCCTCGGAGATGCCGGCAAGCGTCGAACTCGCCTCGTCCGAGTTGATTGGCGTGACATCAAAGGCGGGCACTTGAATAAATCGCCAGACGTGTCCGGGGACCAGATAGGGTCGTCTTTCCCTTGGTGAAAGGTCGGATGCCTGGTTCGTTGGGGGCGAGATGGTATTGGATGGGAATATTTGTTCTCAGGCGGACTTTGCGGTTTCCGCGTTGGCGCGTCGGCGCGCTGCTTTTGCTTGTGCAGGCGTCACGCGCCGCCATTCGTTTGTCGTGTTGCCGGTGGCATCGGGAGCATAGGTGAGCCCGTAGGCGGTTGGCGGCCGAATGATGCCGCCATAGCTCGCGCTGGGGCGGACAATCTTCAACAGGCCAAGCTCCTCACCAAGCGTGAGTGCCGGGGCGATCGCGCGCCTGGAAATCCCTGATTCCACGAATTGGCCGTAGCTGACGAAGAGGCGGTTGTTCCGGGTGCCTGCGTGCCTCAAATGCTCGACCTCCAGCCGGTCGAGGATGCGCATCAAGGGCACAGTGCGTTCTGCCCAACTGGCGCTTTGCAGCAGGTCCAGCGTGTGCGGGACAAAGGGACCTTTGATGCTACCTCTTCTCGGTCGTGCCATCTGAAATCCTTCTTCTCATGGGGAACGGGCCGCATCGACGGCAGCAATGTCGGGCGAGTGCGCTGCTCTTTTGCGCCTTTCCGCCGCAGCGGGGGCACGTCTTTCCAGACCGGGCAATCCTCGTGCGGCGGGCCGGATAGCGACTATCGTGCCGAGTCATTGCGGTGTGCCGGGTGTCTTGGCCGACCTCATTTGTCCTCGCCTGCCCATGCTGGGAGGTTTTCGACCGTTTCCAGGGCGGAGGGCTCTACATCCTCCTGCAAGGCACGGAGGAAGCCGAGAAGGCCGGCGCGGCTGCGAAAGTACTTGATATCGTCCCACCGCTCTCTGCCGTGCCTCCAGCCCCCACGGCGTTGGACGATCCATTGGATGCCGTCTCTGCACTCGATAATCCGCATACGATTGTGGACCTGGGCGACGATGCGCGGCACCGGCTTACGGGAGAAGTCCGGGACGAGGCGGATGGCGCCTTTGGAGCGGCGGGCGAGCCTGCGTTTCCTACAGTTCATCGACGGTGCTCCCGTCGACATCGCTGGCGCGACCGTGGTCGGCGGCCTCCTTGGCCCGCACCCAGTCCTCGATGTCCGCGAGCCGCCAGCCGATACGGCGCTCGCCGATGCGGATGCGCTTGGGAAACAGGCTTCTTTTCTCCAGGCGCCACAGGTGCGACCGGGAGAGCGGAACGAGTTCCTTCAACTCGTTATAGGTGATGATCTTGAGAAAGTGGCTCACATGCGCCTCCTGCTGAAACGGTAGGAGACGTGACGCTGCATCAGGTAGAAATACAGTGCAACATGCTCATGTAATACAATAACTTTGGTATATGTAAAAGATGATCTTAGTGCCGACAGATTGTCGGTAGTAAAAGAGAAAAAGCGTTAAGTTTCAATATCAATAAATTGTGATCAACAATTTTCCAGATTTCCAACGAAATGGCCCCAGCGATCCATCGCTTCCTTGCGTTGTTCCAGATAGGCATGACGCTGGTAGACGGCCGCGACGCCGGTCACGACGCCGGAACGATGGTTGAGCATCTTGTCCATGACGACCGGATCGATGCCCAGTGAACCGGTGCCGATGGTGGCGAAGGTCCGGCGCAGGTCGTGGATGGTCCAACCGCGAACGCCGCTTGCCTCGTCCAGGGCCAGTTTGATCTTCGAGAAGCCGGAGATCGGCGTGGTGCCGGTGGTCGTGAAGACGAGATCGCAGTCGTGGTGCCGCGCGACGCCGGCCAAATTGTCCCTTGCTTCTCGTGACAGGTGCACGAGATGCGTGCTGCCGTTTTTCGAACGATAGGCGGGGATCGTCCATTCGCCCCGCTCGAAATCGATCTCGCTCCAGCGCGCCTCGGCAACCTCGCTGCGGCGCTGGCCGGTCAGGACCAGCATGCGGAAACAGGCGTCGAAGGGAGCCGGCAGGCCGAAGGTGGCACGCCAGACGCTGGCCAGTTCGGTTTGGGAGAGAGCCCGGTCCCTGCTTCGCTCCTGTGTCGGGGGCTTGACGCCGGCCGCCGGCGAGGCCGTGATCAGGTCACGCTCGGCGGCCCAGGCAAACATGCGCCGCACATAGGCCAGCACCCGGTTGGCATGGATCGGCGCGCCCCGGTCGACGATGCGGTCGACAAGGTCGCGGATATCGGCTCGCGTGACCTGATCGATCGGGCGCGTTCCGAGTGCGGGCAGCAGATCGTAGCGCAGGGCGCGCCGCTTCTCGTCGGCTCCCTTTCGACTGTGCTGTTCGCGACTGAACCACTCCTCCATCAAAGCCGCGACCGACATGGGAGCCTTGCTCACCGGCGCCTCACCCTTCGCGATCCGTTCCAACACGTGCACGGCCTGCGTCCGGGCAGCGGCCAGACTGACCTCTGGATAGCGTCCGATGGTGACGCGCTTCATCACCCCGTTCACCCGGCGCATCACGAACCACGTCTTCAGCCCCGACGGTGCGATGCGCACGCCCAGGCCGCGTTGCACCGCGTCGAAATGGTCGACGCGGCGAGCCGGCGGTTTCAGGTTCCTGAGGAAGGTGTCGGTAAGAGCGCGATCGGCGAGTTTCGGCATCGTCCATATGTGCTCCGGCCACGGTTTCGGGTGACAAGCGGGTTACACATAGGATGGCACGGTCCGAAACGGTGTGCAACTTGCCGGCACTATGGCACGGCACAAATAACTGATTTTATGACAAGAACCGGCATATTGTGGAGCGTCATGAACCGTCATGGACGATCGAGGTTCCAGATTCCTAATCTGTAGGTCGCAGGTTCGAATCCTGCCGGGATCACCATTTCTTTAAGGTTCATTCCGGACACACGGGTTACGCATTTTCCGGAGCGCAGGGGAAGCCGGCGGTTGGGCGTCGTGCCACGGAACGCATGATGTCGATCTTTGATCGGCTGGGCAAAAGCAGACACCGGTCCCCTGCCCCGCTCACCCGCGACTGCTCTACCCCTCCGCCTTCATCGTCTTCGCGATATCGAGCAGCTTCGCACGGTCGGCGCCGTGCTTGGCCACAAGCTGCTTCGCCTGGTTCGGAGACAGGTCGGTATGCTCAACCAGATAGCGGACTTCCGCCTCGTGCTTGTTGTCCGGATCGAGCCATTCGTGCTTGTCGTCGGGCATAGCAGCTCCTCCTCCTCATCGGGCAGGTACCATGCGATGCCGATCGGCCCGCCCCGGGCGGGGACGGGCCGTCACATCGTCTGCGATGTGAAACTCCTGGCTTTTACTGCGTGGCGACCCAGTCACAGAGCTGGGTCATGCTCTGGTTGCTTTCCGAATCGGCCGCACCGCCGGTTCCGCCACCGGCAGACGTGCCCGTGGTGGTCTCGGTCGCCGACGTCTGCGTCTCGTCAACCTCCGCGCCGGTATCGTTCATGGCGGTCGACATGTTCTCGCAGTCGAGGCGCACCTGGGCCTGCTGTTCGGCTGTCAGGTCGCCCCAGTTCGCGGCGATCTCGTCGTCGGAGCGCAGGGTCATGTTGTCATCGGCAAAGAACGCGTCTCCGATCTCGCCATCCCATCCTTCGGGCATCGTCGTGTTGCTGCCGATCTCGCCAGCCTGGTCCGTCGCCTGCGGCGTGGTGGCGCCTTCGTCCGACTGCGCAAGAGCGGCGCCGCCGAGACTCAGCGAAAGGGCGGTGGCAAGTAGGAGTTTGCTGAACATGATGGTCCTCCATGGTTACGCCTCTGTTGTCTTGGCGAGGCTCGCACCTCAACCTGCGGACAACGAAGCGGTTCCGGCCCAGGACCAAAAAACCCTCGCTTGCGATCACGTTGATGTGAGGCTGTTCAGATGCCGTGAGCAGGGGCGGGGCGATCTCGCCTCAGGTGACTCGCGGATGAGGTCGATTGCGAGGACCGGACCGGCGCGGACAGGAGACGAATGTCGCGGTCACACCTTTTCTTAAGCGGTGGACGCTAGCGTCCTGCCACTGGAAAGAGGCTCGAGCTAGGTGCGAATTTCCGCGGCAATATCGGCCGAACGGGTTCTGCCGGAACGGCTGGCGGAGCGCCTGCGGCCGATGCTGGAACGGCTGGACCGTACGCTGTTCGCCCCGGACGGGCGCGGCCAGGCCGGCCGCATGTCCCTCATTGCGTTCATCATCCGCGTTTTCAGCGCGGCGATCGCCTTCTTCTCGCAGGTCCTGCTGGCGCGCTGGATGGGCTCGTTCGACTATGGCGTGTTCGTGGTCGTGTGGGTGTCGATGATCATCGTCGGCAATCTGGCCTGCCTCGGCTTCCACACCTCGGTTATCCGCTTCATTCCCGAATATCGCGAAGGGGGAAGGGCGGACGCGCTGCGGGGTGTTCTGGTGGCTTCGCGCGTGACCGCGCTGATATCGGCGAGCGTCGTGGCGGCGCTCGGAATGGCGGGGCTGTGGCTGTTCGGCGGCGTGGTCGAGAGCTACTGGACCGTGCCGTTCTATCTCGGCCTGGTATGCCTGCCGATGATCGCCCTTTCCGATGTGCTGGAGGGGATTGCCCGCGCCAATGGCTGGGCGGTCGCGGCGCTGGCGCCGATCTACATCACGCGGCCGCTGCTCATCCTGGCCTTCATGGGCGGCGCATTGCTGTCAGGCTTTCCCGCCACGGCCGAAGTGGCGGTCGCCGCCGCCATCCTTGCGACCTACATCACGACCATCTCGCAACTGGTCCAGGTCTCGGGGCGGACCGAGGCGCGGCTGTCGTCGGGGCCGTCGCGATTGATGATGCGCGACTGGGTTCTGGTTTCGCTGCCGATCTTTCTCGTCGAGGGGTTCTTCTTCCTGCTGACCAATGCCGACGTGCTGCTGGTCGGCCTGTTCCTGTCGCCGCACGACGTCGCTGTCTATTTCGCCACGGTCAAGACGCTGGCGCTCGTCCACTTCGTCTATTTCGCGGTCAAGGCCGGCGTCGCCCAGCGCTACGCGGCCTTCGCCCATACGGGCGACGGTGACGGGCTCGCCCGTTTTGCGCGTGAGACCGTGTCCTGGACCTTCTGGCCCTCCCTGGCGATGGGACTCGCGGTCCTTGCCGCCGGCTGGCCGATGCTGTGGCTGTTCGGCCCCGAATTCACGCAGGGATATCCGCTGCTGTTCGTGCTGGTTGCGGCCGTGGTCATGCGCGCGGCGGCCGGTCCGGTTGAAAGCCTGCTCACCATGAGCGGCAACCAGTCCGTGTGCGCGGCCGTCTACGGGATCACGCTTGCGCTCAACATCGCGCTGGCGGTCCTTTTGCTGCCGTCGATCGGCCTGTGGGGCGCGGCGGTGTCGACGGGCGCGGCGATGCTGTTCGAGGCTGGCGCGCTGTCCTGGGTCGTGTGGCGGCGGCTGGGCATCGTCATGCCGATCTTCCTGCCCGCGCGGCCTTGGGAGAAGGGCTGATGGTCGCGACGCCGATCCTGGAGGAAATGACCGGCAGCCCGTCGGGCGCCATGATCAGCGGCCTGGCCGGATTCGACCAGTCCGGTGCTGAGCCCGCCTCCCATATCGAGGACCTGTCCGCCGCCCGCCCGCCGCGCAAGCTCGCCATCTATCCGGCCTCGGCCGGTTTCGATCTGGTCGAGGAACTCGACCATCTGAGCAAGCGCACGATCGAACCGAACATCTTCTTCAATCCGCGCTTTCTTGCGCCCGCCATGCCCAGGCTGGACGATCGCGAGGTGCGGCTCGCCGTCATGCGCGATGGCGACGAATACCGCTCGCGACTGCGACTGCTTGTGCCGTTCTCGGTCGAACGTCCGACGACACCGCTTGGCGTGCCGATCATGCGCACCTGGTCTAGCCCGTTCGGACCGCTCGGCACCCCGCTGATCGACCGTGACGATCCCGTCGGTGTCGTCGAGGATTTCCTCGGCATGCTTGCGCGGCCGCATCTGCAGATGCCCAAGGTGCTGGTGCTGCCGGACATGCGCATAGACGGCGCGGTCGCCAATGTGCTGCGCATCGTCACGCTCGGGTCCGGCCTGCCGCTCGTGGTCACCAACGAGATCAGCAGGCCATCCCTGACATCCGATCTCGACGCCGACAGCTATCTGCGGCAGGCGCTCAGCCGCCACCATCTGGGCGAGTACCGCCGGCTGCGCCGCCGCCTGGCCGAGCGTGGCAGGCTGGAGCACCATATCGCGCGCGGCGTCGGCGAGATCCGCGCCGGCGTGGAGGCCTTCCTCACACTCGAAGCCAAAGGCTGGAAAGGACGCGAGCGCACCGCGATGGCCGTCGACCGCTATCGCGCCGCCTTCGCCCGAGAGGCGATCCACCGGCTTTCGGAAGCCGATCTGGTGCGCGTCCACTTGCTGACGCTGGACGAGGAGATCATCGCCAGCCTGATCGTCTTCATCGAGCATGGCGAGGCCTATACCTGGAAGACGGCCTATGACGAGGATTTCGCGGCCTATTCCCCCGGCGCGCTGCTGATGCTCGACGTCACGCGTTCGCATCTGGAAGACCCCAACATAGTCAGCACCGATTCCTGCGCGGTGCCGGATCATCCTGTCGTCAGCCGCATGTGGACCGAACGGCGCGAGATCGGGACGATGGTGATCGGTCTGCGACCGGACGCCGACCGCGCCGTGCGGCAGGCGGCCTCCCAGCTTCACCTCTATCGCGAGACGCGCAACATGGCGCGCATCCTGCGAAACCGGGTCCGGAGCCTCATACGCCGCAAATAGTCAGCGCCGCATGCCGCCGATCGCAAGCGGATTGGCCTCCAACGCGGCGCGATCGGGCTCGTCCACGCCGCTCTTGCTGGTGACCGCCCGGAACAGCCTTTCCACATAGTCCCCCTCGAGATCGAAGGTGATCAGGACGACGCGCACCCCGCGTGGCCCGTCGGGCCAGGCCGGCAGACGCGCGGGCGGGTGAAGCACCGTCTGGACGCCATGCAGCACCAGCGGACGCGACGGATCCTCGGACAGTTCGACGACGGCCTTCATCCTCAGCAGCTTCTCGCCGTGCAGCGAGCGCAGGAGATCGACGAAGGTCTCGAGCGCCGCATGGTCGATCGGTCTGTCATGGACCAGCACATGGGTCCGGATGCGGTGATCGTGGTGCGAATGGTCGTGATCATGATCATGATCATGATTGTCGTGCGACCCTTCGTGGCCGAGCCAGGCGCCGACATCCGCATGGCCGGTTTCCGCGTTCCACAGCCCGCAACCGGAAATGTCGGTGACGCTGGCGGTTGCCCCGTCGACCATGGTGGCACGGCCGTTCAGCGCGGCGAGCCGCGATCTCAGCCTCGCTGCATCGTCGGGAGATACCAAGTCGAGCTTGGTGACGAGGAGCCGGTCGGCGACGGCCACCTGGCGCACCGCTTCCTCGTGGCGATCGAGCGTCGCCGCGCCGTGCACCGCGTCGACCGTCGTCACGACGCCGTCCAGCCGCAGCGCCTGGATGAGAGCGGGATGGCCCATTATGGCCTGCATCACGGGTCCCGGATCGGCCAGTCCCGTTGTCTCGATGATGATGCGCGACAACGCCCCGATCCGCCCGGTCTGGAGGCGGTCGATCAGATCGGCCAGCGTGTCGACCAGTTCGCCGCGCACCGTGCAGCACAGGCAGCCGTCCGACAGTTCGATCACGCCGTCGGAGGAGGATTCGACCAGCATGTGGTCGATCGAGATCTCGCCGAACTCGTTGATGATGACGGCGGCGTCGCGCATGGCCGGGTCGGCGAGCAACCGGTTGAGCAGCGTCGTCTTGCCGGACCCCAGGAAGCCGGTAAGCACGGTGACGGGAATCGGCTGGGATGGTGCGCGAGGCATGGTCGGCCTCACTCCTCTTCCTGGAACAGGCTGATCTGCGTGACCGCCAGGTCGCGCGGCGCTTCCAGTCCCAGATGCCGCCATGCGTTCGCCGTCAGAACCCGACCGCGCGGCGTGCGCTGGAGAAAGCCCTGCTGGATCATATAGGGCTCGATGATGTCCTCGATCGCGTCGCGCGGCTCCGACAGGCCGGCCGCGATCGTCTCGACGCCGACGGGACCGCCGCCGAAATTGGTTGCGATCATTGACAGGTAGCGGCGGTCGAGCTGGTCGAGGCCGAGCGCGTCGACCTCCAGCCGCGACAGCGCCTCGTCGGCGATCTGGCGGGTGACGGTGTCGGCGCCGGCCACGGTGGCGAAGTCCCGGACCCGCCGCAGCAGGCGCCCGGCGATGCGCGGCGTGCCGCGCGCGCGCCGGGCGATCTCGAGCGCGCCGTCATTCGTCATGGGAAGGGCGAGGATGCGCGCGCCGCGCCGCACGATCTGTTCCAGTTCTTCCACCGTGTAGAAATTGAGCCGGACCGGGATGCCGAAACGGTCGCGCAGCGGATTGGTGATCAGGCCGAGCCGGGTCGTGGCCGCGACCAGGGTGAAGCGGGCAAGATCGATCTTGACCGAACGCGCCGCCGGGCCCTCGCCGATGATGAGGTCGAGCTGGAAATCCTCCATCGCCGGATAGAGGATTTCCTCCACCGCCGGATTGAGCCGGTGGATCTCGTCGATGAACAGGACATCGCGATCCTCCAGATTGGTGAGAAGCGCGGCGAGATCACCCGCCTTCGCGATCACCGGGCCGGAGGTGGAGCGGAAATTGACGCCCATCTCGCGCGCCATGATCTGGGCCAGCGTCGTCTTGCCGAGCCCTGGCGGCCCGACGAACAGCACATGGTCGAGTGCCTCGCCCCGGCCCTTCGCTGCCTCCACGAAGACCTTGAGGTTGGCGCGCGCCGCCGACTGGCCGACGAAATCGTCGAGCGTCTGCGGGCGCAGCGTGGCATCGACATCCTCGCCGCGCTTTTCCGACGAGACCAGACGGGGAGCGGTGTTCATGCGTCCGTCTTGGCACGAGAGCGGGAAGGCGGCAACCGGCGGCTCATCGCGCCAGTTCCTTCAGTCCGAGCCGTATGAGCCGGGCCGAGTCCGCGCCCTCGCCAGCTTGCTTCAGCGCGGCGGCCACGGCATTGGCCGCCACGTCGCGCGAATAGCCGAGATTGGCGAGCGCGGAGACCGCATCGGCCACCGGGGCGGGCGCCGCGCCGTCGCCCAGTTCCTGCTTCAGGCCGATCGTGCCGGACGCGTCGCCGGCGAAGGAGGGGGCCTTCGCCTTCAGTTCGGTGACGATCCGCTCGGCGACCTTCTTGCCGACGCCAGGCGCGCGGCTGACGGTCGCGACGTCGCGCAGCGCGATCGCATTGGCGAGTTCGCTCGCCGTCAGCGTCGACAGGACCGCCAGCGCCACCTTGGCCCCGACACCCTGCACATAGCCAGACAACAGCCGGAACCACTCCCTTTCAAGCGCGCTGGAGAAGCCGTAGAGCCTGATCAGGTCCTCGCGCACCACCGTCTCTATGAACAGGATCACCGCCTCGCCCGGCCTCAGCACGGCCAGGGTGCGGGTCGGGCAGAAGGCGACATAGCCGACGCCGTGCACGTCGACGACGCAATGGTCCTCGCCGATCTCGTCGACGGTGCCCTTGAGCTTGCCGATCATGGATGGGTTTCCGGAGAGACGATCTCGATTGTCGGGAAATAGCTGCGATAGCGCGCCGGATCACGGGTCAGGACGACAAGGCCCTCCACTTCCGCCTGTGCTCCAATCAGGAAGTCGGGCAGAGTGCGCTCGCGCTCGCCCCCGGCCCGCCTATAGGCACGGTGGGCCTGGCCGGCACGAAATGCTGCTTCGAACGAGAGCGGCAACAGATCGAGAGCGAGACCCGTCAGCGCTCGCCGCAAGGCGGACTGCGAAGGGAAGGCGGCTCCGATCTCCGACCATATGACCGGGTTCACCGCCAACCTGTTGCCGCCTCCAAGCCGTGCGAGCTGACGCGTCGACCAGGCCGACGTTGCCTCACCCATGATCACATCGAAGAAGATGTTGGAATCAACGAGAATCGAGGTCATTACGGGGTCCGCGAATCCATTCGAAATATTCTTCTCCCGTCATGCCGCCGAGATCCATCGTGCCGCGGACACGCTCGGCCCATCTGCGGATCGATTCTTCCGGCGTCGGGACAGTCCGAGTGCCGCTGACCAGTCGGAGCGTGGCTTCCTTTCCCTCCTCGACGACAAACTCGACCTCGCTTCCCGGCTCGATGCCGAGATGGTCACGAATTTCCTTGGGGATCGTAACTTGACCCTTCGATGTCACGCGCATGGTAATACCTCGTCGGTATTACCTACCTGCCACATCGGAACAAGTCAAGAACAAACGTCCTCACACGCCAAGCGCCGCGGCCAGCCTGGCCGGCGCCGCCTGACGGTGATGGGCATGGCAAATGGCGATGGCGAGCGCGTCGGCCGCGTCGTCGCCGTCGAATTCGGCGCGCGGTATCAGCACCCGCACCATCATGTGGATCTGGCGCTTGTCGCCGTGACCGACGCCGATGACGGCCTTCTTGACCGCGTTGGGGGCGTATTCGGCCACCGGCAGGCCGGCCAGCGCCGGCACGAGCATGGCGACCCCGCGCGCCTGACCGAGCTTGAGCGTGGCGGACGCATCCTTGTTGACGAAGGTCTGCTCGACGGCCGCCTCGTCGGGCGCGTGCGCCGCCAGAAGATCGCGGAGCCCTTCGTGGATGGCGCACAGCCGCGCGGCCAAGGGGGCTTTCTCGTCCGAACGCACGGTGCCCGCGCCGACGAAGCGCAGGCTGTTGCCCGTGCGCTCGATCACGCCCCAACCGGTGCGCCTGAGGCCCGGGTCGATGCCGATGATGCGAATCGTGTCGTGCATGCTTCAACGTCCCCGATTTCGCTCACGCATGCCAGCGAAATGTGAACGAAACGGAAACAAACCGCTGACGGGGCCGAAGCCGCTCGCAGCCGCCGGGACGGGCGTCGGTGGTCGGCGCCCTTCGCCGCGCGGCGAGCCGTGACCGAACCGACATGAAATTGTCATCGAACTGTTACATGGGGGCGCTATCGGCTCCCTCAGGACGTCATGGTGAGCGTCCGCTCCAACGGAATTCCCAACGGGAGAAACCCTCATGAAGAAATTTATTCTTTCGGCCTCGGCCGCGGCGCTCGCCGTGGCCATGACGGCCGGCGGTGCCGCCGCGCGCGACCAGGTCAAGGTCGTCGGTTCTTCGACCGTATTCCCCTACAGCCAGGCGGCTGCCGAAGAATTTGCCAACAAGACCGGCAATCCGGCCCCGGTCGTCGAGTCCACGGGTACCGGCGGCGGCTTCAAGGCTTTCTGCGGCGGCATCGGCCCCGACTTCGCCGACATCACCGGCGCGTCGCGTGCGATCAAGTCCTCGGAAGTCGAGCTTTGCGCCTCCAACGGTGTCGACGACATCACCGAAGCCCTGATCGGCTATGACGGGCTGTCGATCGCCCATGCCAGCTCTGCCCCGGAGATGGATCTGACCGAAGAGCAGATCTTCCAGGCGCTGGCGGCCGAGCTTCCGGACGGCAATGGCGGCTTCGTCGCCAACCCGAACAAGAAGTGGTCGGACATCGACGACTCCCTGCCGGATTTCGACATCGTCGCCTTCGGCCCGCCGCCGACCTCCGGCACCCGCGACGCCTTCGTCGAGCTCGTCATGCATGACGGCTGCGCGGAATTGCCGGGCATGGCGGAGCTCAAGGAGAGCGACGGCGACAAGTGGGAGGAGGTCTGCTCGCGCATGCGCCAGGACGGCCCCTTCGTAGAGGCCGGCGAGAACGACAATCTGATCGTGCAGCGCCTCGAGGCCGACCCGAACGCGATCGGCATCTTCGGCTATTCGTTCCTCTACGAGAACTCCGACAAGCTCAAGGCCGTGAAGGTCAATGGCGTCGAGCCGACCTTCGACACGATCGCCGACGCTTCCTACCCGGTTTCGCGCCCGATCTTCTTCTACATCAAGAATGCGCATCGGGACGTCATTCCGAACATGGAGGAGTTCCTGATGGAGTACGTCTCCGACGAGGCGCTCGGCGCCGACGGCTATCTGCCCGAGCGCGGCCTGACCCCGCTTTCCGACGAGCGCCGGGCGGAAGTGCAGAAGGCCGTCGCCGACGGCAAGAAGCTCGGTTCCTGACAACGGGACTTCGTCCGGCGGGCCGCGCGTCGCGCGGCCCGCCGGCATTCCATGAATTGACCAGCCGTGTGGGGATGAGATGGCGGGCTATCTGATCGGCTTCCTGGCGCTCGCCGCCCTGGTGTCGGCCATTGCCGGGGCGCTGCGCGCCGGCGGCAAGCGCGATATGGCGGCGGCCCCCAAAGCGCATTCCCGGCCGATCTATCACGGCCTTAACGCCGCGATTTGGACGGGGGTGCCGGCCTTCGTTTTCCTGCTTCTGTGGCTGCTTTTCCAGAACGGCGTCATCGATGCGCTGGTCCTGGCGTCCTATCCGGGTTCCGACCAGCTTTCGGGGCCGCAAAAAGACCTTCTGATCAGTGAAATCCGGCAAGTCGCGAGCGGCAATATCTTCCGCGAGCCGACGCCCGAGGTTAACGCGGCGGTCGAGCATCTCAAATCGCTGCAATCGCTCGCGACCTGGGCGATGGTCGCGCTCGTGGCGGGTATCGTCGCGCTTGGCGCCTTTTTCGGTTTCCGGGTCATCGAGCATCGCTACCGGGCCCGCCACAGCGTCGAGCGCTCGGTGACGTGGTTCATGATGTTCTCGTCGCTGGTCGCGATCCTGACCACGGCCGGGATCGTGGCATCGCTCGTTTTCGAAGCCCTGCAATTCTTCGCGCGCGTCCCGGTCACGGAATTCCTGTTCGGGCTGCGCTGGGAACCTCAGATCGCCATTCGCGCCGACCAGGTGGCCGGGCAGGGTGCCTTCGGCATGATCCCGGTCCTCTTCGGCACGTTCGTGATCTCCGCGCTGGCGATGGCGGTCGCCGTCCCTGTCGGCATCCTGTCGGCGATCTATCTCACCGAATATGCGAGCCAGCGGTTCCGCGCGGTGGTCAAGCCGATGCTGGAGATTCTCGCCGGCATTCCCACGATCGTCTATGGCTTCTTCGCCGTCCTCACAGTGGCACCGGCGATACGCAGCCTGGGTCAGAGTATCGGTGTCGATGCTTCCCCCAACAGCGCGATGGCCGCCGGCGGCGTGATGGGCGTCATGCTCATCCCCTTCATCTCCTCGCTGTCGGACGACGCCTTTGCCGCGGTGCCGCGTGCGATGCGCGAAGGCTCCTATGCCCTGGGCGCCACGAAAGGCGAGACGATCCGGAAAGTCCTTCTTCCCGCCGCCCTGCCGGGCATCGTCGGTGGCGTGCTCCTGGCTCTAAGCCGCGCCGTGGGCGAAACCATGATCGTGGTCATGGCCGCCGGCCTCATCGCCAAGATGACGCTCAACCCGTTCGAGTCGGTGACGACCGTCACGGTTCAGATCGTGACGCTGTTGATCGGTGACAGCGAGTTCGACAATCCCAAGACGCTTGCCGCCTTCGCGCTCGGCTTGGTGCTGTTCCTCATCACGCTTGGATTGAACCTGATCGCGCTGCGGACGGTTCGCAAATATCGCGAGAGATACTGATGTCTGCTGTAAGCGACAGTTTCACGCCGTCATCGCCGACAGGGCCGGTCGACTGGAAGTCGGGCGCGATGGCGGGCCGTCGCAAGGCTCGCTACGCGGCCGACCGCAGGCTGCAGATCTACGGCATGGTGGCGATCGCTTTCGCGCTGGGCTTTCTGGCCACGCTCATCGGCACGCTGACATTCACCGGCTACCGCGCCTTCACCCAGACGATGGCTACCGTCGAGATCGATCTGTCGCAGGCCGAGATCGACCGATCGGACATCATGGGCGCGAACTGGCGCAACATCGTGCGCGACGCGCTTGTCGCCCAGTTGGGCGAGGATCTCGCTCCGCCCCAGCAGCGGGATTATTTTGGGCTGTTCACCTCATCCGCCCCGTTCCTGGTGCGCGACGCGGTGCTGCGCGACCCGTCACTGCTTGACGGTCCCGCGCGTTTCGTCATTCCGATGTCCGATCCGCTGGACCAGCTTGCCAAGGGTCAGGTCAATACCGACCTGCCGGAAAACCAGCGGCGGGTGAACGACAGGCAGGTCGAATATTTCCAGCAGCTGGAGCAGCAAGGCCTGATCTCGCGTCCGTTCAACTGGGGCCTGTTCTTCAATGCCGACAGCCGCTTTCCTGAGCTGGCCGGTCTGGCCGGCGCCATCTCGGGCTCGTTCTGGCTGCTTCTGGTCTGTTTCCTGATCTCGTTCCCGGTGGGGATAGCCGCGGCGATTTATCTGGAGGAGTTCGCGCCGAAGAACCGGCTCACCGATCTCATCGAGATCAACATCAACAATCTCGCGGCCGTGCCCTCGGTGGTGTTCGGCCTGCTGGGGCTCGCGGTCTTCCTCGGCTGGTTCGGGCTGCCACGGTCGGCGCCGCTCGTTGGCGGCATGGTGCTGTCGCTGATGACGCTGCCGACGATCATCATCGTGACCCGCGCGGCGCTTCCGTCCGTCCCGTCATCGATCCGCGAAGCGGCGCTGGGAATCGGCGCGTCGAAGCACGAGATGATTTTCCATCACGTCCTGCCGCTCGCCATGCCGTCGATCCTGACCGGCACGATCATCGGCCTCGCCCAGGCGCTTGGCGAGACGGCTCCGCTGCTTTTGATCGGCATGAATGCCTTCATCACCAGCCCGCCGGCCGGCGTCTTCGAGGCATCCACCGCGCTTCCCACGCAGATCTACATCTGGGCCGACAGTCCCGAACGCGGCTTCGTGGCCCGCACGTCCGCGGCGATCCTCGTGCTGCTCGGCTTCCTGGTCGTGATGAACGCGATCGCGATCTTCCTGAGGCAGCGCTTCGAACGCCGCTGGTAATGAGGTAAAGGACAATGAACATGCTGACCGAAACCTCGATTGAGCAGAAGCTGGGCACCATGACCCACGGACCCGACGTCAAGATGCGCGGCAAGGAAGTCACCGTCCACTACGGCGAGAAGCAGGCGCTGTTCAGCGTCGATCTCGACATTCCGGAGAACCAGGTCACGGCGCTTATCGGCCCCTCGGGTTGCGGCAAGTCCACCTTTCTGCGCTGTCTCAACCGGATGAACGATACGATCGACATCGCGCGTGTCGGGGGCGAGATCACCCTCGATGACGAGGACATCTACAATCCCAAGATCGATGTCGTGGAACTGCGCGCCCGTGTCGGCATGGTGTTCCAGAAGCCCAATCCGTTTCCGAAGTCGATCTACGAGAACGTCGCCTACGGGCCGAGGATCCACGGCCTGACGAAAAACAAGGCCGACCTCGACGGGGTCGTCGAATCCAGCCTTCAGAAGGCGGCCTTGTGGAACGAGGTCAAGGATCGGCTGCACGAGCCGGGCACCGGCCTGTCCGGCGGCCAGCAGCAGCGCCTGTGCATCGCCCGCGCCATCGCGGTGTCGCCCGAGGTCATTCTGATGGACGAGCCCTGTTCGGCGCTCGATCCGATCGCGACGGCCAAGGTCGAGGAACTGATCGACGAATTGCGCGAGAACTACACGATCGTCATCGTCACCCACTCCATGCAGCAGGCCGCCCGCGTCTCGCAGCGCACGGCCTTCTTCCATCTCGGCTATCTCGTCGAGGAAGGTCCCACCGACCTGATCTTCACCAGTCCCAAGGATAAGCGCACCCAGGACTACATCACCGGCCGGTTCGGCTGAGCGGCGGCGGCACGAGGACAAGGACGGTACCATGGGCGAACACATCGTCACTTCCTTCGACGAGGATCTGGAGCATATCGACCGGTTGATCCGCGACATGGGCGGGCTGGGGGCGTCGATGGTCGACGCCGCGACGCGGTCATTGCTGAGGTCCGACAATGCGCTCGCGCAGCGCGTGATTTCCGACGACGTGGTGATGGACGCCAAGCAGCGCGAACTGGACGAGGCGGCGATCACCTTGATCGCGAAACGCCAGCCCATGGCGCAGGACCTGCGCTCCGTCGTCGGCGCGATCCGCATGGCGGCCGATCTCGAACGCGTAGGCGACCTGGCCAAGAACATCGGCAAGCGCGTCTCGGCGGTGGGCCAGGCCTCGGCGCCGAAGTCACTCTCGCATTCGATCGAGACCATGTCGGATCTGGTGCTCGACCAGGTGAGGCGCGTGGTCGAGCTTTACGTGGCGCGCGACGCTGAAGCGCTGGAGACGCTGCGCGCCAACGACGAGAAGATCGACATCCACTACACGGCCGTGTTTCGCGAACTCCTCACCTATATGATGGAGGACCCGCGCAACATCTCGGCATGCACGCATCTGCTGTTCTGCGCCAAGAATCTCGAACGCATCGGCGACCACGTCACCAACATCGCCGAAAACGCCTATTTCGTCATGACCGGGCGGCAGCTTCCCGCAAGTCGTCCCAAGGTCGACGAGACAACCGTTTCGGCTGCTTGAGGCCGGCGCGGAGACGACGATGATTGCACCCAAGGTGATGGTGGTCGAGGACGAGGAGCCGCTCTGCGTTCTTCTTCGCTACAACCTGGAAGCCGAAGGCTACCAGGTCGAGATCGTCAATCGCGGCGACGAAGCCGAACTTCGGCTGCAGGAGAGCGTTCCGGACCTGCTCGTGCTCGACTGGATGGTGCCGGCCGTCTCCGGTATCGAGCTGTGCCGGCGTCTGAGGATGCGGCCCGAGACCGAGCGGCTGCCGGTCATCATGCTGACGGCGCGGGGCGAGGAAAGCGACCGCGTGCGCGGCCTGTCCACCGGCGCCGACGACTATCTGGTCAAGCCCTTCTCCACGCCGGAATTCATAGCCCGCGTCAGGGCGCTGCTTCGGCGCTCGAAGCCCGAAGTGCTGTCGTCGGTGCTCAAGGTCGGCGACATCACGCTCGACCGCGAATCGCACCGCGTCTTCCGGCGCAAGAACGAGATCAAGCTCGGGCCGACCGAGTTCCGCCTGCTTGAATTCATGATGCAGCACCCGGGCCGTGTCTTCTCGCGCTCGCAACTCCTCGACAATGTCTGGGGCGAGACGATCTATATCGACGAGCGCACCGTCGACGTCCATGTCGGCCGCCTGCGCAAGGCCGTCAACAACGGCAAGATGCCGGACGTCATCCGCACCATCCGCGGCGCCGGCTACGCCATCCGCGAGGCGTGAAGCGCCGCACTTGAAGCGATCGGCCGCGCCGTGCTTACCTCCGCCCGTTGGGGAGGAAGCCGATGATCCGGTTTGCGCGGGCCATTTCGGTCCTATTCATGCTTGTTTCGGCCGGATCGCCCCTGCATGCGGCCGGGGCCGACGCGCGTGCCATCGACGTGCTGGAAAACTGGAACCGGCTCGTGCTCGAACTGGTCCGCCACACGCCGACCTACTCTCCGCCTGTCGCCAGCCGGGCCTTCGCCTATCTGGGGGTGGCCGCATACGAGGCGACCGCGTCCGGACGCAAGGGCATGCGCTCGCTGGCCGGACAGCTCAATTCGCTGTCGCGCCTGCCATCCCGCGAGCCGGACGCCGCTTATGACGACGCCGTCGTCATCCAGGCGGCCATGGCGGCGGCCGCCAAACATCTTTTCTCCAACACGGGCCCGACCGGCCAGCGCGCGATGGGTGCGATGGAGAAACAGGCAGCGGAACGCGCGGCCGATGGAGTTGCCCCCGATGTGGTGGCGCGCAGCACCGACTTTGGCGACAGGATCGCGGCGCATGTGATCGAATGGTCGGCCTCCGATGGCGGCGCCGTCGTCGAGAACATGGGCTTCCCCCTTGAATACCAGCCCGTCAAGCATCCAGCGCACTGGACGCCCACCAGCCTGATCGCGCAGCAGCAGGTGCCGCTTTTGCCCGGCTGGGGCGGCAACCGGTCCTTCGCCATGCCTGACGGAGCGGCCTGTCCGCTGCCGCCGCCTCCAGCCTATAGCGAGGAAGAGGGCTCCGACTTCCGGCGCGAGGCGGAGGAGGTGCGCGTCGCGGTGCGCGATCTCACCGAGGATCAGCGCGCCATCGCGCGTTTCTGGTCCGACGACCCGATGCTGTCGCCGACGCCGCCCGGCCACTGGATGTCGATCGCGCTGCAGGTGCTGGACGAGGAGGGAGCGGATCTGGAGAAAAGGGTCGACCTGCTGGCGAGACTGGGTGTGGCGCTCGCCGATTCCTTCATCGCGTGCTGGCACGAGAAATACGCTTTCGATCTCGTCCGACCCGTCACCTATATCCGCCGCGTCATCGATCCGGATTGGGAGCCGATCCTCAACACGCCACCCTTTCCCGAATATCCGAGCGGTCATTCCACCCAGTCGGGAGCCGCCGCCAAGGTGTTGGAAGCGGCGTTCGGCAACAGCTATTCGTTCGAGGACAACACTCATGAGGCGGACGGGCTTGCGTCCCGGCGCTATGACAGTTTCTGGGCGGCCGCCGAAGAGGCGGCGCTCTCGCGGCTCTATGGCGGGATTCATTTCCGCGCGGCGATCGAAAGAGGCCTCGATCAGGGGCGGTGCGTGGGCGCCTACGCGACGAAACTGGTCACGCGGGAATAGCATTATGCGCTTCGCCGCAACCGTGCTGTCCTGTCTCCTGCTTGCCTCGTCGGCGGCGGCACAGGAGCCGGCGCTTCCCCGCTTCGTCGACGAAACCGGGCCCTCGGGCCTGGATGCTACCTTCGCTGGCGAATGGGAATTCATGGTCGGTGGCGGTGTAGCCGTTTTCGACTGCAACGACGACGGGTTCCAGGACATGCTCGTGGCGGGTGGTCAGGAACGGGCCTCGTTCTTCCGCAACGGGAGCCGGCCGGGCGGCCGTCTTTCCTTCGAGCGCGCGGAGGGCGGGCTGGAGCTCAACATGGTCTCGGGCGCCTGGCCGCTCGACATCGACAGCGACGGCCATGTCGACGTGGCGTTGCTCAGGGTCGGAGAGAACGTGCTGATGCGCGGGCTGGGCGGATGCCGGTTCGAGCGCGCCAATGAGGCCTGGGGTTTCGATGGCGGCGACGACTGGTCGACTGCTTTCGCCGCCACGTGGGAGAAGGGCGCCGGCTGGCCGACGATCGCCATCGGCAACTATGTCGATCGCGCCAAGGAAGCATTTCCGTGGGGCAATTGCTCGGACAACCGGCTGCATCGGCCCGAATCCGGGGAACGGCGCTTCGCCCCGCCGAGCGCGCTGAAACCCAGTTACTGCACGCTGTCCATGCTGTTCACCGACTGGAACAGGTCCGGCACGCCCTCGCTGCGGGTCTCCAACGACCGCGAATACTACAAGGGCGGGCAGGAGCAGCTCTGGCGCGTCGAACCCGGTCGCAAGCCGGTGCTCTATACGGCCGAGGAAGGATGGAAGCCGCTCAAGATATGGGGCATGGGCATTGCCGGCCACGACGTGACGGGAGACGGTTATCCCGACTATTTCCTCACTTCGATGGCCGACAACAAGCTGCAGACGCTCACCCAAGGGGGCGATGAACCCGCGCCGGACTACAAGGACATCGCCTTTGCGTCAGGCGTGACCGCGCATCGGCCCTATACGGGCAGCGAGGTCAAGCCGAGCACGGCATGGCACGCCGAGTTTCAGGACGTCAACAATGACGGGCGGGCCGACCTCTTTGTCGCCAAGGGCAATGTCTGGGAGATGCCGGACTTCGCCCAGCACGATCCCAACAACCTTCTGCTCCAGAAAGCCGATGGGACTTTCGTGGAAGCGGGTGACCGCGCCGGTGTCGCCTCGATGCGCACGGGTCGAGGCGGGGCGTTGGCCGACCTCAATCTCGATGGGCTCGTCGATCTCGTGGTGGTCAATCGCAATCAGCCAGCCGAGCTCTGGCGCAACGCCAGCCAAGGGGCCGGCGGATGGATTTCGCTGCGGCTGTCCGGGGACGGCGATAACCGCGACGCCACAGGAGCCTGGATCGAAGTCAGGACCGGAGACCACGTCCAGCGTCGGGAAGTGACGGTCGGCGGCGGCCATGCGGGTGGACAAATCGGCTGGATACATTTCGGCCTGGGAACGGCCGCGGAAGCCGAGCTGCGTGTGCTTTGGCCGCATGGCGAGGCCGGTCCCTGGCAACGCGTGTCGGCGAACGCCTTCTACGACCTGAAGCGGGATCATGAGCCCGAACCCTGGACGCCGGCTCCCTGAAGGAATTCACGCCGATCTTCGATGCCGCTCGCGGACAGGGCCGCGCGCGGCGAACATGTCGTCGATCGCCGTCAGCGCGCGCATCGCGCTGCCCTGCCTGATTAGCGGCAGTTCCTCGGGAAAGGTCGCGAAGGACAGCGCCTGGCTGTGCTCGCCGCCGGCGGTCTTGAGGATGGCGTCGCGCATCGGTTCTTCCATCAGGTCGAGCGCGCCTGCCCCGGGTCCGATAAAGGCGACGGGCGCCGCGTCGATCAGGGCGAACAGGCTTCCCAGCCCGTAGCCGACAGCCTCTCCGGCCGCCCGGAAGGCGGCCCGCTCCGGTCCGTCGCCGCGCCTGGCCGCCCTGGCCAGGGCCAGCATGTCCTCGGGTTCGCGATCGCCTTCCGGTTTGGAGGTCTCGGGCAGGCCGCGCGCCGCGCGCCAGATCGCGTAATTGCCTGCATAGGCCTCCACGCAGCCCTGGCGCCCGCATCGGCACAGGGCACCCTCGGGACGCACCACCATGTGGCCGAATTCGCCGCCGGACGAATGACCGCCGGTGAACAGCTTGCCCTTCATCATCAGCCCCATGCCGATCCCGTCGGAAAGCAGGATGGCCAGGAAGTCGTCGCGATAGGTCGCCGGATCACGCCAGCGCAGCGCCTCGGCCATCATGTTGCAGTCATTGTCGATGGTCACCGGCATGCGGAATTCATCCTCCAGCGCCAAGGCGAAATCGACGTCGGTCGCGACGGTGATCGGCGACCACAGCATCGCCCGCCGATGCGCGTCGGTCGTGCCCTGGACGGCAATGGCGATGCGCATGACGGGCGTCTCCTCGCCGGCATTCAACTGTTTGATCGCCCTGATCGCTGCCTTGATGAGCGCCTGTCCGTCCATTTCCCCGGTTGGTATTCGGATCGTGTCGGCCCGGATGATCTGACCGCGATAATCGATCAGCGCGGACGACAGTGCGTTGAGCCGAAGCGCAAGGGTGACGACCGAGGCGGCGCGTGGCTCCAGCACCAGCCCGACCTGCGGTCGGCCGCGCCGGGCGTGGCCGGCGTCGGCGACGGTGCCGGTGGCCAGCACGCCCTCGGCGATCAGGTCGGAGGAAATAGCGGAGATGGTCGATGGCGACAGGCCGGTCGCGGTCGCGATTTCGGTGCGTGAGGCGCTCTCGAGCTTGCGAACCGCCGCGATCGCCATGGCGCGGTTGCGCCGCCTGAGATCGTCGGGCCGGTGACCAACGGTCATGTCCTGAACTCCTCCCGCCGGCGCGTGCCTCCACCCGCGCCGGGACAAATCGATATTGACAGAGCAGGGGGCATGAGTCACTATTTTTTCGAGGCTCGAAAAAAAGAGCTTCCGACGGTGCAACCGAAGATCGCGCGCCGCATCGGCGCAGGGAGGAACATCATGAAGACATTCGCAGCCGCCATGCTGGCGGGCGCCGCCCTTTCGTTCGCTCTGGTTTCCCAGGCCGCCGCCGAAGGCAAGATCATCGGCGTGTCCTGGTCGAATTTCCAGGAAGAGCGGTGGAAAACCGACGAAGCCGCCATGAAGGAGGCGATCGAGGCCGCCGGCGACAGCTATATATCGGCCGATGCCCAGTCTTCGGCCTCGAAGCAACTGACCGATGTCGAGGCGCTCATCACGCAGGGCGCCAATGCGCTGATCATCCTGGCGCAGGACGCATCGGCCATCGGTCCGGCGGTCGAGAAGGCCGTCAACGAGGGCATACCGGTCATCGCCTATGACCGTCTGATCGAGAACGAAAACGCCTTCTACCTCACCTTCGACAACAAGGAAGTCGGCCGCATGCAGGCTCGCGAGGTGTATAAGGTGCAGCCGGAAGGCAACTACGCCTTCATCAAGGGCTCTTCGGCCGACCCGAACGCGGACTTCCTGTTCTCGGGCCAGATGGAGGTGCTCAAGGAGGCCATCGATTCCGGCAAGATCAAGAATGTCGGCGAGGCCTATACCGATGGCTGGTTGCCGGCCAACGCGCAGCGCAACATGGAGCAGATCCTGACCACCAACAACAACGAGGTCGACGCTGTCGTGGCTTCCAATGACGGCACGGCGGGTGGCGTGGTGGCCGCCCTGCAGGCGCAAGGTCTGGCGGGCTCGGTGCCGGTGTCTGGACAGGACGGCGATCATGCCGCGCTCAACCGCGTCGCGCTCGGCACGCAGACCGTGTCGGTGTGGAAGGACGCCCGCGACCTCGGCAAGAACGCCGCGGAAATCGCGTCACAGCTCGCCGATGGCACCGCCATGGACGAGATCCCCGATGTCGTTCAGTTCGAGACGCCCGGTGGCTTGACCATGAACTCGGTGTTCCTCACCCCGGTCCCGATCACCAAGGACAATCTCGACGTGGTCATCGACGCCGGCTGGGTGTCCAAGGACGTCGTGTGTCAGGGCGTCGAGAGCGGTTCGGTCGCCGCCTGCGACTGATCCGATCTCCAGCGATCAGGACGCCGCGGCGGGTTTCGTCGCGGCGTCTTTCCCAAACACGTATTCCTGCTAGACTTCCCGCGCCACGACCGGTCACGAGAACGCTGGCGCGGCGAGGGAGGTAGCCATGTCCGATATCGCCTCGAACGCACCGCCTGACCGGGCGCGTGCATCCGAATCCGGCATGATCGGCCGCTTTCTGAAGGCGACCGAACTCGATACCCGCATGCTGGGCATGGTCGGGGCGCTGCTGATCATCTGGATCGGCTTCGACATATTGTCGGGCGGGCTTTTCCTGACACCGCGCAATCTGTGGAACCTGTCGGTGCAGTCGGCTTCGATCGCCGTCATGGCGACCGGCATGGTGCTGGTCATCGTGACGCGCAACATCGACCTGTCGGTCGGCTCCATCCTGGGCTTCGTCGGCATGGTCATGGGCGTCACCCAGGCCGAGGTCCTGCCGCAGATTTTCGGTTTCGGCAGTCCCGTGATCTGGATGCTGGCGCTCGCCGCCGGCATCCTGGTGGGCGCCGCCATCGGTGGGCTGCACGGCTACGTCATCGCCTATCTCGGCGTGCCGGCCTTCATCGTCACCCTGGGCGGGCTTCTGGTCTGGCGCGGCATGGCGTGGTGGATGACCTCGGGTCGCACGGTCGCCCCGATGGATCCGACCTTCCGGCTTATGGGCGGCGGCCCGGCGGGTTCGATCGGGTCGTTCTGGAGCCTGGTGGTGGGGCTCGCGGCGTGCCTGTTCGTCGTCGTCATGATCTACAGCGGCCGCAACCAGCGCAAGCGCTTCCGCTTCCCGCTTCGGCCGGTCTGGGCCGAAATCCTTCTGGGCTCGGTCGCGTGCCTGCTCATACTGGGTGCTGTCTGGATCGCGAATTCCTATCCCTGGCCCGTCGGCATCGTACGACGCTATTACGAGGCGCTGGGCCAGGAGGTACCCGACGATGTCTTCATCGCCCATGGCATCGCGATACCGGTGCTGATCGCCATCGCGGTCGGGCTGGTCATGACGTTCATTGCGCGCCGCACCCGTTTCGGCCGCTACGTGTTCGCCATCGGTGGAAATCCTGAGGCGGCCGATCTCGCCGGCATCAAGACCCGCTGGACGGTGATGAAGATCTTCATCCTGATGGGTGTCCTGGCCGCCATCGCGGCCGCGATCTCGACCGCGCGCCTCAATGCCGCGACCAACGCGCAGGGCACGCTCGATGAACTGCTGACCATCGCGGCGGCCGTGATCGGCGGCACGTCGCTGGCGGGCGGGCTGGGCACGATAGCCGGCGCCATGCTGGGCGCGGTGCTGATGCAGTCGCTGCAATCGGGCATGGTGCTTCTGGGCGTCGACACGCCGCTGCAGAACATCGTCGTCGGCATCGTGCTGGTCATCGCCGTGTGGCTCGACACGATGTATCGCCGGCGCGTCACCTAGGAGAAGCCGATGGACGCGACCCAGACCCCACTTGTGGAATTGCGCGACATCTCGATCTCGTTCGGCGGCATCCATGCCGTCGATCGCGCCTCCGTCGATCTGCACAAGGGCGAGGTCGTGGCCCTGCTCGGCCACAATGGCGCCGGCAAGTCGACCCTGATCAAGATCCTGTCGGGTGCCTACAAGCGCGACGCCGGCCAGATCTTCGTCGATGGCGAGGAAGCGCAGATCGACAATCCGCGCGACGCCAAGAAATACGGGATCGAGACGATCTACCAGACGCTCGCGCTGGCGGACAATGTCGACGCGGCGGCCAATCTCTTTCTCGGCCGCGAACTGCGCACACGCTGGGGCACGCTCGACGACGTGGCGATGGAGCATCAGACGCGCGAGGTGATGGGCCGGCTCAATCCGCGCTTTCAGCGCTTCAAGGATCCCGTGGTGAAGCTCTCCGGCGGGCAGCGCCAGTCCGTCGCGATCGCGCGCGCGATCCATTTCAACGCCCGTATCCTGATCATGGACGAGCCGACGGCCGCGCTCGGACCGCAGGAGACCGCGCAGGTGAGCGAACTGGTCAAGCAGCTCAAAGACAGCGGGATCGGCATCTTCCTCATCAGTCACGACATACACGACGTGTTCCACCTGGCCGATCGTGTGTGCGTGATGAAGAACGGGCAGGTCGTGGGCACCGCGCGGACCGAGGACGTCACCGAGGACGAAGTGCTGGGCATGATCATCCTCGGCAAATGCCCTGCGGGCGCCACGCCGGGTCCGGGCGCGCTGACCGCGGTCGCCTGACAGGAGCATCGCCGGTCATACCGCGGCGTCGCGACGGCCTGCCGGTTGCATTGACGGTCCCGGTTGCTATGAAGGCTGCATATGAGGGAAGGTGCGGCCGGCCTTGAGAAGATACCTGCCAATCGTCGTTTTCGCCGCCGTCGCCGCGGCAAGCCTGGCCACGGCCGTCATCGCCTTCAACTCGGCGCGTGAGGCCACGCAGATCAAGTTCGACGCCGCCGCCGATGACGCGCTCGCGCGAATAGAGGCGCGGTTGGAGCTTCACCAGTCCTTGTTGCGCGCGGCTCACGCCTTCGTGGAAACGCGCGGCGGTACAGTTGACCGCCCCGAGTTCCGGCGCTTCATCGACCAGATGCGCATCGAGACGCGCTATTCCGGGGTCCGGGGCGTGGGCTTCGCGCGCCTTGTCGCGCCCGGCGGCGAAGGCGCCGTGGAGCAGGAGATCGAAAGTAACTACGAGATACGCCAGCCGATCTGGCCTGAGGAAACGGACGCGGATTGGCGGGCCGTGATCGTCCTGCTGGAACCGCTCGACGAGCGCAACCGGGTCGCGCTCGGCTACGACATGTATTCGGAGCCGGTCCGCCGCGATGCGATGGCGCGCGCGCTGGAGACCGGCGAACCGGCCGCCACCGGAATGGTCCACCTCGTCCAGAACGAGGAAGGCAACGAGGCGCCTGGCTTCCTCGTCTACATGCCGCTTCGCGCCCGTACCGAGGAGGGCTCGGACGGAACGCCGCGCGCCACGAGCGCGGATGGGTTCGTCTATGCGCCCTTCAGGGCGGCGGAACTCTTCAACGCCGCGCTCGGCCGCCTCCCTGTCCTGCCCCTGGCCATCGAGATCCATGACGGCGATCCCGCGGAGGGGGCCCTCCTGTTCCGGGGGCAGGCGTCGGAGGACGAAGACTGGCACGGACAGGTGCGCGCCACGCGGCAGATCCGCTTCGGCGGGCGGGTGTGGACCGCCACCTTCAGACCGGCGCGGGGCTTCGAGGCGCCGACGACCATGATCATACCCTTTGCGATCGGCCTCGTCGGGCTGCTCCTGGCATTCGCGCTCGCCATGGCCGCCAAGTCGCAGCAGCGCGCCGTGGAGGCCAGCGCCGCGCTCCACCGAACGATGGAATCCAGCCTGATGGAAAAGGATCTCATGCTTCAGGAAATGAAGCATCGGATCAAGAATTCGATCACGAGGGTGCTGGCGATGGCGCGCCAGACGGCCGCGCATGCGCCGGATCTGGCCACCTTCACCGAATCGTTTTCGGCGCGGCTGCAGGCCATGGCGGCGTCGCAGGACATGCTCACCCGGTCGCGCTGGCAGAAGGCGGACCTGGGCGAGCTTCTCGTGACCGAACTCCAGCAGGTGTTCGGCAAGGACATGGACCGGGAGAATTTATCGGGTCCAACTGTCGAGCTCGACGAGGCAACCACCCAGGCGCTTGGCCTGACGTTCCATGAACTGGCCACGAACGCGTTGAAGTACGCCGACGCCGATGCCGCCGGCGTGAAGCTCGAGGTCAACTGGAAGGTCGTGGGATCGAGGTCCGCCCGCCGCCTCGTGCTCACCTGGTCGGAGAAGTCGGCTGGCAAGGCGGTCGCGCCGGCGAAGACGGGCTTCGGCACCAAGCTGATCGACATGAACATCAAGCGTGAACTCGGCGGCGAGATAGAACGTCGCTACGACGAAGAGGGGCTGACGGTCACGATCGGCGTGCCGCTCAAATGAAAAGGCCGCGGCTCAGGCGCCGCGGCCTTCCGGAGAAGATCGCTTTCGATCAGTATCCGCGCGGGCAACGTGCCTCGTAGATGTCGCCATACTCGTCGCGATAACGGCACCAGCCGCGCCGGGAAGCCCGGCTCACGAGGGCACCGGTTGCCGCGCCGGCGACACCGCCGAGCACCGCCCCTTCGGCCGATCCCGTGGCCAGCCCGCCGATCGCCGCGCCGGCCACGCCGCCAAGCGCCGCATCCTGTTCGGTCGTCGTGCAGCCGGCCAGAGCCGCCACAGCCGCAACCGAAGCCGCAAGAACCAGTTTCCTCATCCAACTCTCCATAGTCGTCGCCCCTATGCAACAAGCGCTAGTCCGCAGGTGTGGCGAATTCCCGGCGGGACGCGAAATCAACTCAGTTGCGGCCCGTCAGCCGGTCTCCCCGGCCGGACGGCAGCCGGCCTTGGGCTACCATGACGTCGGGATCGCCCACTTCCGCGAACAGAGTCCCGTCCGAGCGCACGTCCCATACGAGCTCCGCGTCCTCGTCCTCAAGTGCCGGATCAACCGCCACGCATTGCGCGAAGACCTGCGGATACTCGTCGATATAAGGCGTGAACGCCCGGGCCAGTTCCACCTCGCATTCTTGGGAGGTCTCGAACACCGGCACCGGCGCTGGCAGTTCCTTGCAAGTCGCCAGGTCGTCGGAGCAGCCGATGATGAGCAGCAACGCGGCGATGTGTTCCATTGTCTCGTTCCTTTTGGCCCCACAACGACTCCGATGGCCGATGAGTTCCGCAACCTCTTTCACACTGCGAAGATTCACGCCGTTAAGAGGAGCTGGCTAAAAGACGAGCAAGGGCAGCCCGCGCCGACACCGCCTTGCCGGAGGAGTGTGCCGCTACTCTTATCAGCCCGCGAAGTAGTTCAGCGCGCCAAGCGCCGCGATCACTGCGGCCAGCACCAGAATGGCCAGTCTGAAATAGCCAAACGGACCATAGGTCGGTCCGGGCGGGAGCGGATCGGACTCTTCGGGGCCCAGGGAAAGGCGGGCCGCGTTCTCCAACCGTTGCATGTGAGCGAGCATCTCTTCCTTCCCCTTGGTTTACCTGACCGGGGAACGGCAACGGGAAAGTTCGGTTCCGGAGCGACAGGCCGGCGCTGGAAAAAAATATCCGGATCGTACGGAACGGAATTCAGGCGGACGCGTTTGAACTGGCGATGCCAAAGGGAATGCACCCCCATGCCCCTTGCCCTTTGCATCGGACCTGAAGCTTCCCCCACCCCCATCGCTTCAAGGTCACTTAAGCCGGCCTCATGTGAGGCCGGCTTTTTCTTCCCTTTTTTCTTGCGGGCGCTACTGGTCGAGATCGAACTGATCGGCTGGAATGGTGAGCGCGTAGCGCAGCCCGTCCGGTAGCATTTCCAGGCATGCATGCCCGCCGATCGCTGTCGGCACGACCCGTTCCAGTGCGATCGAGCCGAACCGCCGCTCCCCCAGTTGCAGTGGCTCGTCTCCGCTGACGACCTCGCGCCAGACCAGCTCGAGCCCTCCGTCGCCGACAGGCGTGGCCGAGATTTCGACCCGCCCGTCAGGCCGTGAGAGCGCGCCGTAGCTGAGCGAATTGACCGCGAGCTCGTGCAGCGCGAGGCCGATGTGAAGCGCGCCGCCGGGGTTGAGGCGAGGATCGACGCCTGTGAACACCACGTCCCGGTCCGGATTGGCCGCGTAACGCGCGGTCTGCTGGCGGATCAGTTCCCCGAGTGCTGCGCCGCGCCAGTTCGAAGAGGTGACCAGATCCTGCGAGAAGGAGAGCGAATGGATCCGCCCCCTGAAGCGCTCGAGAAAGGTCGCGATATCCGTTGAATAGCGCCCGGTCTGTCCCGCGATCGAAAGAATGATCGCCAGCAGGTTCTTGGAGCGGTGGCTCACCTCGCGAAGCAGAGCGCTCAGGGTCTGTTCGCGCCGTTTCTGATCGGTTGCATCGACGATCGCACTGGTCAGGCCGATGACGACGCGGTTCTGGTCGAATTCCGGTTCGATGTGGACTTGGAACCAGCGGGTGCGCCTCCCGTCCTCGATCTGCAATTCGAGGTCGCGCGAACGGCCTAGCTCAAGGGCCTTGCGCTTTTCTGTCGTCAGCCGCGTGGCCACGCTCGCTGGGAGGAGGTCTTCGTCGCTCTGGCCGGCCACCGGTCCGCGCGACCATGATGGCGGGATGTTACGTGCCCAGATATACCGCAGCGAAGGGTCCTGATGGGCGATCGAGACACCCGTATGCGGGAGCACGGAAACCAGCCGCCTGCAGATTTCTGCTTCCGCCCTGTCGTTCTCGCGCTGGTTAGGCTCCTGCCGCTGGCTGCCGGGGTCTACCATGGACATTTCCCGTTGCCCTGCATCCTGTTGCGCGCCATTCGGACGGAAAGCCCCGCCGACCAGCCAGCTTTCGGCCGGCCGGCCGACGGGGTGATGAGACCGACTGAGGGGGATCGATCTCAACCTCGCAAAACCGGGGATTACCCCTGCCGCGCCCCGCCACGTCAGGCCGCCGTCCTATCGGGCGCGCCGCGCCAGGCCTGCGATCAGCGAGATCGCCAGCAAGGCGAGGAAGACGAAGAACAGAATCTGTGCGATCCCGGCGGATGCGCCGGCGATTCCACCAAATCCCAGCGCGCCGGCGATGATCGCGACAATGAGGAATACGAGAGCCCAGTAAAGCATGGCGATCTCCTTTCAATTTCCGTATCGGAACGCCATACAGGCGGCTTCGTTCCCGCCGCCGAAGCCGCACCGACGCAAAAAGGGCCGCCGAAGCAGCCCTTTGCGCGAAGTGGGTACAGCTACCGGCTGATCACGCCGCGGCTTTCGCCTGCCGGTCGAAGAACAACGCCTGGCTGATCAGCGCCTTCACCATGTCGGGATTGAACGGCTTGGTCACGAGGAAGGCGGGTTCTGGCCGCTCTCCCGTCAGGAGCCGTTCGGGGAATGCCGTGATGAAGATGACCGGCACCGGATGGGCGGCCAGAATCTCGTTCACCGCGTCGATACCGGAGCTTCCATCGGCGAGCTGAATGTCGGCGAGGATCATGCGCGGCCGCTCCTTGTGGAACAGCGCCGTCGCCTCCTCATGCGTCCGGGCCACGCCCACTACGCGATGTCCAAGGCTCTCGACCATTTCTTCGATATCCATCGCGATCAGCGGCTCGTCCTCGATGATCATGATGTCGGTCGCGACCTGCCGGGAAATCTCGCCGGACGCTTCGGCAAGAAGATCTGAAAACTCCCTCTCCGAGACATCAAGGATTTCGGCGGCCTGATCGTCGGAGAAACCTTCGACCGCGACAAGCAGGAACGCCTGCCTTGGTTTGGGCGCCAAGGAGCCGAGATTGGCCTGCGCCCTTGCTTCCCAGGCGGAAGCCGGGGCCTCCTGCGGAATCTTGATCGCGATCGAGGAAAACAACCTGGCAAAGACCTTGTAGAGCGCGATCCGGTCGCTGCTCGCTTCCGGAAATATGCTGGTGTCGGCAATGATTGCCTCAAGGACCGCGGCCACGAAGGCGTCACCACTCGCCTGCGAACCCGAGACAGCTCGTGAGAACCGTCGCAGAAACGGAAGATGTGGCGCGATCCGGGCGGATAAACTCATTCGGGTCGTCTCCCTCGATGACGAAAAAATATGGCCGGCGGAACCCGGCACAGAATGGGTTTCTAACGGGTGCCTCGCAAAAAAGTTCCAGGCAAGGTGGATTTCTTCGGAACATAAGCCGTAACGGCGGGTTTAAGGCCCGTTAAGGGGCACGATGTGAGACAAGGGTCGGATCCGGACCGGCCATTGCCGGAAGTGAGGGTCACACCGAGGGGCGCAAGCAGGGGGACGCCAGCGGATATGTCGAAGGAAAACGATTCAAAGATGGACACTGGTACGGCTCGGTCTCGAACCGGGAAAAACAATCTCGGGGTCAATTCCGAGATTGGCCGCAAACTCAGGCAAATGTACGACGATATCGCTTCGGACGAAGTGCCGGAGCGTTTCGTGACTCTTCTGAGCGAGCTTGAACGGGCGGAATTTGCCAAAAAGGATGGGTAAAGCGCGCATGTCAGCCGGCGCCACCTTCAAGACGGATTTGCTCAAGGCAATCCCGAGCCTCCGCGCGTTCGCGGTATCGCTCACCCACAATACAGACAAGGCCGACGACCTGGTTCAGGAGACCCTTGTGAAGGCGTGGGACAAGCAGTCGAGCTTTCAGCCCGGGACCAATCTCAAGGCCTGGCTGTTCACGATTCTGCGTAACGAGTTCTACTCACAGATGCGCAAGCGCGGCCGCGAGGTGCAGGACAGTGATGGCATCATGACCGGCCGTCTGGCCGTCCATCCCAGCCAGCACGGCACGCTCGATCTCAAGGATTTCCGCGGCGCGCTCGCTCTTCTGCCGGAAGACCAGCGTGAGGCCATCATCCTGATCGGCGCCTCCGGGTTCTCCTATGAGGAAGCGGCTGAAATCTGCGATTGCGCGGTCGGCACGATCAAGAGCCGCGTCAGCCGCGCGCGCACCCGCTTGCAGGAACTGCTGGCGGTCACGGGCGAGAGTGACTACGGCCCCGACGCCATCTCGTCCCAGGTGACGGGATCAAACGCAGCCTGATTCGCAGGTCCGGCCGACCGCCTCGCAAAGCGCCTTCAGAAGTTCTTCGGCCGCGAACGGTTTTGGCACGATCGGTACGTTCGGAAAATCTGCGAACAGGTCGTCATCTCCGGAGTAGCCGGTGGCGAACACGAAGGGTTGTCCCCGGTCGCGCAGCGCCGCCGCGAGATCAAGCGAAGGCTTGCCCGCGTGCATGACGTCGAGGACGACGACGTCGAATGCCGACTCGGACCAGGGGTCCGGGCCGAGCTCCGTGACATCCGTGCAGATGATCACACCGGCGGCGCCTCCGTCGCGGCAGCACTGTTCTATGTCCATTGCGATCAGGAATTCGTCCTCGACCACCAGGACGCGCAAATCGACAAGCGGCAAATCCGTCAATGATCAATTCCCTGTAAAAAATCGTGGCGTCCCGGCACGTTCCATCAATCGCAGGACGGGGCCCCTGTCATTAAACAAAGACATGGCCAGCGTTTCACCGTAGCGCTACGATAGCGCGTCAAAGTGGGGCCCGCGTCGAATGATGAACTGGCAGAACGGCGCGCGGTCGGCGCGGCGGTATTCGTGCGATGACTGCCCGCTGCGTCCGCTGGAGCCGTTTCGCCCCTTCGCCGAGGAGGAACTCGAGTTCGTCTCGACGTTCAAGAGCGGTGAGTTGAACGTCGACAAGGGTGCGACTGTCCTAGTCGAAGGCAGTCACAGCCCGCATCTTTATACCGTCCTGTCGGGCTGGGGGTTTCGCTACAAGCTGCTGTCTGATGGCCGGCGCCAGATTCTCAACTACGTCATGCCGGGCGATCTGATCGGATTGCAGGCCGGGCTGATGGAGGAAATGCAGCATTCGGTCGAAGCGCTGTCGCCGATGCTTTTGTGCGTGTTCGAACGCGATCGCCTCGGAACGCTCTTCGAGCGTCATCCGGGCCTGGCCTTCGACATCACCTGGCTGGCGTCGCGCGAGGAACAGATGCTCGACGAGAACCTGCTCTCGGTCGGTCGTCGCAGCGCGGTCGAGCGCGCCGCCTATCTGGTCGCCTTTCTGCAGAGCCGCGCCGCGGGCGTGGGTCTAGTCGGGGCGCGCCGGAAGGAAATCCCCCTCACGCAACAGCATGTCGCCGACACGCTTGGCCTGTCGCTCGTTCACACCAACAAGACGATCCGCAAGCTTGTTCTTCGCGGGTTGCTGCGTTGGGGCGGCGGCGGCTTCGAGGTGATCGATCTCGACGGGCTGCTTTCACTGTCTCGCTGGGAAGGCCTGCCCAAGGGGCCACGACCCCTGGTATAGCCGTCAGCGCCGTGCCCGGTCCGTCCCGTGTGGCCGGCGAGACCAGTCCATTCCCGGCAGTATGTTGGAAGCGGCGGAGTGGACGATCAGAAGCGCCGGGATGGCGATGAACCCGCCGAGCGGCCCCCAGATCCACAGCCAGAATGCCAGCGCCAGGAATATTACGAAGGGGTTCAGCGTCAGCGTGCGGCCGATCGCCATGGGCGTGACGAACTGGGCCTCGACCATGTTCAGCGCCAGATAGACGAGGGGGGGCGCGAGGCTCGTCGCGAGCGTGTCGAATGTCGTCAGCCCGACCGCGAACAGCACCACCGCCATCAGCGCCGGACCGATATAGATGACGAAGTTGAGAAGGCCCGCGAGCGCGCCCCAGAGGGCCGGCGAGGGAACGCCGATCGACCACATCGCCAGCGCGACCGCCACGCCGAGCCCCGTATTGATGGCGGCTATCGAAAGAAGATAGGTCGACACGTCGCGCTCGACGTCCCGGAAAATGTGGGCGGTGCGCCAACGCAGGCGGCGCGACAGGCACAGGCGCAGGATGGCGGCCCTGGTCTGATATCGGGTGGCGATGAAGAAGTAGAGCCCCGCCAGGAAGATCAGTATCTGCGCGCCGATGGCGGGGGCCATCATGGCGATGCTCTCGGCCGGCGAGGTTTCCTCGAGCGCGACGGTCATGTTCGAACCGCCCGCCACTTCGCGCAACTCGTCGCGGAAGCTCTGCAGCGCAGCGATCGGCTCGCGCAGCTCGCCCAGCCTGACCTGCAACTGCTCCCATATCTGCGGCGCGCGGCCGAACCAGAAGCCCAGCGGCTGCGCGATCGCCAACGCCAGTGCCGCCACGATGAGCAGAAACACCAGCACGACGACGAGCGCGGACAGCCAGCAGGGGAAACGCCGCCGATCCTCGAGATAGGTCGCCAGCGGACCCAGCATCAGCCCGATCACGACTGAGAGCGCCAGCGGCGCGAGAAGGAAACGGCCATGCTGAAGCGCCATGACCAGGACGACGAGCGCGACGAAAATTATCGCTATCTGCGCCGAACGGGCGAGCAGGATCTCGAAACTGGATCGCGGCGGCAATCTTACGACAGGTGGTCGAAGGTTCGCGTGCATTGCCTCGACAATCGAAACGGCTGGACAGTGTCGGCCAAACGCGGTCACATGACCGGGGTTCCGAAAGAACTGGGAACCTCGCGCCTTCGCGGACGTTGCCAACCGGAAATCCAGCAAGGGAGCATGAGATGGCCACCACTGCCGGCAAGGCGACAAAACCCGCGGGCGAAGCAGCCACCAACGCCGAACTCGAGGCACAGATCGAGACGCTGCGTGAGGAACTGGCGAAAGTCACCGCGCAACTTCAAAGTTCGTCGGAACGATCCTACGGGGCGGCCAAGCGCGCCGCCGAGCTGGGGATGGACCGCATCAAGCAGCGCGGCGAGTCCGCCATTGACGGCCTCCGCACCAACGCCCACGACATCGAGGACCAGGTCGTGGAGCATGTGCGCGAAAAGCCAATCACTTCGCTGGCCATCGCGGCCGGTGTCGGCTTCCTGTTTGCCTTGATCGCCAATCGCTGACGCGATGCTGGCAAGACTGCTTGCAACCTTCGCGTTCGTAGAAACCGGGGAAATGGTCGAACGTCTTCGCCGAGCGATGCGCGATTACGCGGTGGTCGTGCTGACGGCCGCTCTGGGCCTGGCGTTCCTGCTCCTAGGCGCCTTCATCGCGGCGGCGCGGCGCTACGGTGCGATCGAAGCATCCATCGGGTTCGGAGTTGGGTTCCTCCTCATCGCCGGCATTGTCTTGGTGTATCACAAGGTCTCGTCGCGGCGGCGCCAGCGGCGTGCCGAGCGACGGCGCTCGACCGAGGTGAAGTCGATCGCCGGCGTCGCGGCCGTCACCGCGCTGCCCCTTCTCCTGCGCGGCGGTCTCGGCGTGAAGGCGCTGATTCTGCCCTTGCTCGGGCTGGCGGCGCTGGCTGTCCTGCGCGAGCAGGGCATGCTTGGCGGCGATGACGACGAGGACGTTCCGGGCGACTGATCCGGCGCCTTGGGCCACGGGAAGGAACCTATCCCCCGAACGATCCGTTGACCGGAAGTAATGAAGGCGCGCGTAACAGCGCCATGGGAGTTTCGATGACCAAGAAGGTCAATGAGGAGAAAGCCCGTCAAGGACGCTGGGGCTTCAATGTACTGGCGGTGCTGGTGGTTGGTCTGTTGCTGGCCATGATCGTGTGGTTCGGAGCCGAGATGTTCGGCCAGTCCACCGAGACGCCGCGGACAGAGAGCGGCGTCGAGACCATTGAACCGGCCGACACGGACGCCAATCCGGGCGGCTGACCGTTCAGCCGTCCTGTGGCGAGCGTGGTACCAGAACCCTCAGTGCGCCCTTCGCGATCTCGATGTGCGTCTCGGGGTCCATGTCGCTCAGTTCCCCGTCTACAACACATTTGTGCCTGCGCCTGGCGGGCTTCATGCGCAGCGTCACCGTCTGCGCCTGGAACAGCTCGACCTGATTGTTGGTCTCCCATCGGCCCAGCGCCATGTTCATCGAAAACAGGATCATCTCCGAGCGTTGGCGGGCGTGGGTGATATAGACCCCCAGCACCCCGCCCGCGGGATCGTCGGCATAGGGAAGGTGTCCCTCTCCGAAGACATTGTTCGACACGCCGATGCCCGGCGTGCGCACGAGACGGCGTTCTCCGTCGATTTCCAGTTCCACCCGCAGATTGGGCGGGTGCAGGATCGTGTCGATCGCCGCTTTGGCCGACGCCCTGATCTTGCCGAAGCGCGACTGGAATTCCATGCGCTGTCTTTGCGCGACCAGCTTCGCGTGAAGACCGACCGAGAACTGGTGAATGAAGACGCGGCCATTCGCCCGGGCCACGTCTACCTTACGGATTTGACCATCGGCGAATGAAGCCACCGCGCCGCTCAGGTCGAGGGGGACGCCTAGGCTGTGGGCGAAAAGGTTCATCGTGCCCGCCGGCAGCACGGCCAGTGCCTTCCTGCTTCCTGCCAGGGCCGCGGCGGCTGCCGAGATGGTCCCGTCGCCGCCGCCTGCCATGAGAACATCGATGCCTCTGGTCTTGGTGGCGGCTTCGATCGCGTGGCAGATGTCCCTTCCGTCCACGATGTCCACCACCACCGTGTGACCGGCCGGCTCCAGGCCTTGCCGGATCTGATCGGACAAGGCGTCGAGATCCATGGAGCGCAAGGTGCCGCCGTCGCGGTTGAGCACTGCGAGAAACTTCATCTGGGTCTGTCCGGCTCGACATCTGGCAAGGCTTCCCGCAACGTTCACGGGACGAGCAGGTTCCCCCTGCCCGCTTCCCCTCTTTCCCTTGCCTGCGCCGCGGTCGCGGAACCACTTGCTGTTATTGGCGTTGAAGCCTCGTGAGAGGCCGCGCCACCGCTCTCGCTCGGGAAAGCTCAGGCGACAACGCGGCCATGCATCGGGATAATGCACAAGGAGAGCTTACCATGATCCGCAATCTATTGGCGACTACCGCGCTCGCGACGCTTGTCGCGACCGGCGCGTACGCGCAGACAACCACCACCCAGCCAACCGCTCCGGCGGCCGCGCCCGAGACGCCGCGCGTCATCAAGGCCGAGGGCAACCTCGCCAGCAACATCATTGGCGCCACGGTCTATAACGGCACGGGTGACGACGCCGAGAACATCGGCGAGGTCAAGGACATCGTTCTCGGCCCTGAGGGTGACATCCAGGCCATCGTGGTCGGCGTCGGCGGCTTTTTGGGCATCGGCCAGAAGAACGTCGCGCTGGAATACGACGTGATCGAATGGACCGAGCAGGACGGCGAGCGCTGGCTGGTCGTGCAAACGACAGAGGAAGCCCTGAAGGCGCAGCCGGACTTCGATCGCCAGGCCTATGAGCCGATGCCCGCGGATGCGGACGTGGCCGAAGTGAAGCCGGCGTCGAAGGAGGACTTGGATAACGCTCCGGTCGAAGCTGACGCCGAGGGCGGCGAGCCGGCCGACGACACCGCGATGGCCCCCGCCGATGATGCGGGCGACGACACCGCTATGGCTCCCGCCGACGATGCTGGCGAGGACAGCGCGGCCGCCCCGGCTGACGACGCAACCGAGGACACCGCGGCCGCTCCGGCTGACGATGCGACCGAAGACACTGCGGCCGCTCCGGCTGACGATGCGACCGAAGACACTGCGGCCGCCCCGGCTGACGATGCAACCGAGGACACCGCGGCCGCTCCGGCTGACGATGCGACCGAAGACACTGCGGCTGCCCCGGCTGACGACGCAACCGAGGACACCGCGGCCGCTCCGGCGGATGATGCGACCGAAGACACCGCGGCTGCGCCGGCCGACGAGGAGATGGGCGCGGATGACGCGATGGCCGAGTCGGCTGACGAAGAAGCGCAGGATGGCGACATGACCGCCCAGGCGCCTGCCGCCGACACGGATGCGGCCGGCACGGATGACGAGACCACGGGCGCCATCGACCGCTCGTCGCTCCAGCCGCTGGATGCGGCTGCGCTCACTGCCGAAGAACTCATTGGCACGCGCGTCTACGGCGCGAATGACGAGGATGTCGGCGAGGTTGGCGACGTCGTCATGGATGGCGACAAGGTCGATGCCATCATCATCGATGTCGGCGGCTTCCTCGGCATCGGCGAGAAGCAGGTCGCGGTTGGCATGGACAATCTCGAGTTCATGTCCGACGGTGACGGCAACAACTATCTCTACACGCAGTTCACCCAGGAACAGCTCGAGCAGCAGCCCGAATACGACGAAGCTGGCTGGGCGGAGAACCGCGACGAGATGAGGATGGTCGTGCCTGACAGAGGCTGATCCACCACGGCTGGCCACCGCCAGCGGCGTGAAGAGGCAGGCCCCCGCCCTTGGGCGGGGGCCTCTGTTTGAGTGAACAAAGCGCTGGGGCTGTTCACCAATTCAGCACGAACTATCATATGTTCGGAACCTTTCCTTTCCGGCCGCGGAACCGACATAGTGGGCAACGCAGCAGCCAGGGCCGGCTTGAGCCGGCAAAGGAGCAGGATCATGCTCGAACAGATCAAGGGCATCCATCACGTCACGTCCATGGCGACGGACGCGGCGCAGAACAATCGGTTCTTCACGCGCACACTGGGGCTTCGGCGCGTCAAGAAGACCGTCAATTTCGACGCCCCCGACGTCTACCATCTCTACTATGCCGACGAGAAAGGTACGCCGGGCACGGTGATGACCTATTTCCCCTTCCCCAATATCGGAAAGGGGCGACCCGGCACCGGCGAGGTCGGCACCACCGTCTTTTCGGTTCCCGAAGGAGCGATCGACTGGTGGAAGCAGCATCTGCTGGCCGATGGCGCCGGGGGACTGGACGAGGAACAGGCCTTTGGTGAAAGGCGCCTTCGCTTCAACGGTCCCGATGGCGACGGCTTCGCGCTTGTCGAGGACCGGGATGATGATCGCGCCCCCTGGACCCGCAACGGCGTGGCCGAGGATAGGGCCATTCGCGGCTTCCACTCGGTGTCACTGCGGTTGAAGGATGGCGGCGCCACCGAGGAACTGCTGAAATTCATGGGATACGACAAGGTTGACGAGAAGGGCGCGGTCCGGCGTTTCGCCGTCCCTGGCGGCAACGGTGCGGATTTCATCGACGTCGAGACCATGCCCGACGTCCGACCGGCGGATCTCGGCGCGGGCTCCGTTCATCACATAGCCTTCGCGGTTGAGAACAGGGAAAAGCAGCTTGAAGTGCGCAAGGCGCTGGTGGACACAGGCTATCAGGTCACGCCGGTGATCGACCGGGACTATTTCTGGGCGATCTATTTCCGTACTCCAGGCGGCGTGCTGTTCGAGGTGGCGACGAACGAGCCGGGCTTCGACCGTGACGAGGACACCGCTCATCTCGGGGAGGCGTTGAAACTGCCCACCCAGCATGCGCATCTTCGACCCTATCTCGAAAAGTCCCTGCAGCCGCTGGGCGAGTGAGCATCGTGTCATGAGCAGGGATGCCTATGTCTATGTCCGCCGGGATGGCGATGCCGGCGGACCGACCCTCTTTCTCTTTCACGGGACAGGCGGCGACGAGAGCCAGTTGCTTGACCTCGCGGCCGAACTCGCACCGGGGGCGACGCTGGTCTCGCCGCGCGGCGACGTGTCCGAGCACGGCGCGGCCCGCTTCTTCCGGCGCACCGGCGAGGGCGTCTACGACATGGACGATCTTGCCCGCGCCACCGGAAAGATGACCGGCTTCGTCGACGCGCACAGGGGCGACGGCCCGGTCTTCGGGCTCGGCTATTCGAATGGCGCGAACATTCTGGCGGCGGTCCTGCTCGCGCGGCCCGATCTGTTCGACCGGGCGGTGCTGATGCATCCGCTGATCCCTTTCGCGCCGAAGGTCGACGGCGATCTCGCAGGCCGGCGGGTCCTGATGACGGCCGGCCGGCGCGATCCCATCTGTCCGCTGCAACTCACGGCGCGGCTGGAGGCCCATCTGAAGGCGCTGAAGGCGGATGTGACGCTGGAATGGCACGAGGGCGGCCACGAATTGCGGCCCAACGAGATCGAGGCGGCGCGCCGCTTCCTGGCCTGAGGAGAATTGATGATGGACCTCCCGATCGAGCTCGAGGACGGTGCCAGCAAGGGCCGCTATGTCGTCCGGTCCGAAGCCGGAACCGAGGCGGAGATGACCTTCACCAAGGTCGGCGCGCATCAGATGATCATCGATCACACCGAGGTGCCGGACGCCTTCCGCGGCCAGGGCATCGGCGCGAGGCTCGTGGCGCGCGCGGTCGAGGATGCAAGGGCTTCGGGCAGGACGATCATTCCGCTCTGCCCCTTCGCGGCGTCCCAGTTCCGGCGCCATCCGGAATGGGCCGACGTATTGAGGAAGAACGCATGACCGACCCCGACATCCGGCTCGAGGAAACGGCGGAGGGCGGCGTCTATGTGGCGATCATGCCCGACGGCAGCACGGCCCGGCTTGATTTCACGAAAGTCGGGGAGAACCGCATCATCGCCACGCACACTTTCGTCCCGGTTCCCTATCGTGGCGAGGGTGTCGGCGAAGCGCTGGCGCTTCGACTTTTCAAGGATGCGCGCGCCAGGGGGCTGACGATCCGGCCGGCGTGCTGGTTCGTCCGTGACGAGCTGGACCGCCTGTCGCCCGAGTGGGACGACGTCAGGTCCTGAACGGGTCGCCGAACGCTGCGCAGGACGTTCTTCTGGACGGTCTCAGACGAACGCGCCGTGGCAGTGCTTGTATTTCTTGCCGGAACCGCAGGGGCAGGGCTCGTTGCGGCCGACGCGGCCCCAGGTCGAGGGATCGGCCGGGTCGCGTTCGGCTGCGGTTGTCGCGGCCTGCGGGCGCGCCATCGTCATGACGCCGCCGCCGTCGCCGAAATCGTCCTCGCCGGACGAAGCATCCAGATGATGGCCTTCGGCCTCCGGCGCCTCCGGCGGCGGGGCGTCGGCCGCCTGGCGCACGAGTTCGACGCGCATGAGTTGGGCCGTCACGGTCTGGCGCAGATTGGCCAGCATGCCCTGGAAGAGCTCGAACGCCTCGGACTTGTATTCGTTGAGCGGATCGCGCTGGGCGTAGCCGCGGAAGCCGACCACCGAGCGGAGATGGTCGAGATTGACCAGGTGCTCGCGCCACAGATGGTCGAGCGTCTGGAGCATGATCGACTTCTCGACATAGGTCATGATGTCGGGGCCGAACCGCTCGGCGCGCTCCTTCGCGGCCTTCTCGGTCGCCTCGGTGATGCGCTCGCGGATCTGCTCCTCGTCGATGCCCTCTTCCTTGGCCCATTCGTCGACTGGCAGGTCGAGATTGAGATAGGTCGCCACGCCCTCCTTCAGGCCGGCGGTATCCCACTGCTCGGCATAGGCGTTTTCGGGGATGTGCCGGGCGACCATCTCGTCGATGACGTCCTGGCGCATCTCGGCCACGGTTTCCGACAGGCTTTCGCCGTCCATCAGTTCCAGCCGCTGCTCGAACACGACCTTGCGCTGGTCGTTCATCACGTCGTCATATTTGAGCAGGTTCTTGCGGATGTCGAAATTGCGCGCCTCGACCTTCTTCTGGGCCTTCTCGAGCGCCTTGTTGATCCAGGGATGGATGATGGCCTCGTCTTCCTTAAGGCCGAGCTTCTGGAGCATACCGTCCATCCGCTCGGACCCGAAGATGCGCATCAGGTCGTCCTGCAGCGACAGGTAGAATTTCGAGCGTCCCGGATCGCCCTGACGGCCGGAGCGGCCGCGAAGCTGGTTGTCGATGCGGCGCGACTCGTGGCGTTCGGTGGCCAGCACGTAAAGACCGCCAGCTGCGATCGCCTTCTCCTTGAGCCTTGCCACTTCCGCGCGGATGGCGGCTTCCTTCGCCTCGCGCTCGGGACCTTCCGGCATCTCGGCCAGTTCCTGCTCGATGCGCATGTCGGGATTGCCGCCGAGCTGGATGTCGGTGCCGCGGCCGGCCATGTTGGTGGCGATCGTCACCGCGCCCGGCACGCCGGCCTGTGCGACGATCTGCGCCTCCTGCTCGTGATGGCGCGCATTGAGCACCTGAAAGCCCGACAGGCCCTCCTTCTTCAGGCGCTCGGCCAGAAGCTCGGATTTCTCGATGGAGGTGGTGCCGACCAGGATCGGCTGGCCGCGCGCGCTCGCCTCGCGGATTTCGTTGACGATGGCGCGGTACTTCTCCTCGACCGTGCGGTAGACCTCGTCGTCCTCGTCGACGCGGGCGACCGGAAGATTGGTCGGGATTTCGGCGACGTCCAGCCCGTAGATATTGGCGAATTCCTCGGCTTCGGTCGCGGCCGTGCCGGTCATGCCGGCCAGCTTGCCATACATGCGGAAATAGTTCTGGAAGGTCACCGAGGCCAGCGTCTGGTTCTCCGGCTGAACCTTGACGTGCTCCTTGGCCTCGAGCGCCTGATGCAGCCCTTCCGAGAAGCGGCGCCCCGGCATCATGCGGCCGGTGAACTCGTCGATGATGACGATCTCGCCATTGCGCACGATGTAGTCCTTGTCGCGCTGGAACAGGCGATGGGCCTTCAGCGCGTTGTTGACATGGTGGACGATGGCCACGTTCTCGATGTCGTAAAGCGAGGCGCCCTTCAGCAGCCCCGCCTCCTTGAGCATGTTCTCGAGCTTCTCTGTGCCTTCCTCGGTGAAGATCGCGGTGCGCTGCTTCTCGTCGATCTCGTAGTCCTCCGGCACGAGGCCGGGCATGAAGGCGTCGATCGTGTTGTAGAGGTCGGACCGGTCCTCGAGCGGGCCGGAGATGATGAGCGGCGTGCGGGCCTCGTCGATCAGGATGGAGTCGACCTCGTCGACGATCGCGAAATTGTGGCCGCGCTGCACCATCTGGGCGCGGTCATATTTCATGTTGTCGCGCAGATAGTCGAAGCCGAGCTCGTTGTTGGTGCCGTAGGTGACGTCGCAGCCATAGGCGGCCTTGCGCTGCTCGTCCGACAGCCCGTGCACGATGACGCCCGTGGTCAGGCCCAGGAAGGAATAGACGCGGCCCATCCACTCGGCGTCGCGACGGGCCAGATAGTCGTTGACGGTGACGACATGCACGCCCTTGCCTTCCAGCGCGTTGAGATAGACGGGCAGGGTCGCCACCAGCGTCTTGCCTTCGCCGGTCCGCATCTCGGCGATCGAGCCCTCGTGCAGCACCATGCCGCCGATCAGCTGCACGTCGAAAGGCCTGAGACCCAGTGCCCGGCGCGCGGCCTCGCGCACCACGGCGAAGGCGGGGACCAGCAGATCGTCGAGCTTGGCGCCGTTGGCGAGTTCGCGCCGGAACTCGTCGGTCTTGGCCTTCAGCTGTTCGTCGGAGAGCGCCTGCATTTCCGGCTCGAGCGCGCCGATCTGGTTGACCTTGGGTCCCAGGGCCTTGATGCGGCGATCATTGGAGGAGCCGAAAATCTTGCGGGCGAGGCCGCCAAAGCTGACCATTCGGGTTGCCCTTTCAGTTTGTTGCGATGCCGTCGAGCGGCCGGCGATCCCGCCTGTGGAACGGGCATAACAAAGAATAACGCGTCGCTGGCGAACTGGACGCAAGGTTCGCGGAGAGATAAGGAGGGGTCCCATTGATGTCAACGCGGCGATCAGGGCTTTGGCGGCCCGCGACGAATCGCGCCGGGATCGGCCGGGGCCGGAAGCTGGGCGCATTTCGGCCCCATTCCGGCCCGACACCGGGACGGACTGAACAACTTCCCAAGCCGGAGTAGAGGATAATGGCTATACTTTTGTCGCGGGCGACCCTCGTCCGCATCGGGCTGGCGTCGACGCTGGCTCTGGCCGTCGCACTGGGCGCGCTGGCGCAGGAGACTCAGCCGGCCGATCCGCGGCCCGACGCTTCCGAAGCAGCGCCGGAACCGGCGGATCCTTCCACCGTCGTTGCCACGATAGACGGCGAGGACGTGACCGAGGGCGACCTGGCACTGGCCACCGGCGAACTCGACCAGCAGTTCCAGCAACTGCCTGCCGAACAGCGGCGCGTTGCCGCCCTGTCGGCGCTGATCGAGATCAGGCTGCTGGCGGCCGAGGCCGAGAAGAAGGGGCTGGCCGACGACGAGGAGTTCCAGCGCCGCATGACCTTCCTGCGCCAGCGCGCGCTGCACAGCGCGATGGTGGAAAGCGAGGTCGCGAAGGGCGTGACCGACGAGGCCGTGCGCGCGCGCTACGACGAAGAGGTCGCGGGCGTGCCGGCCGAGAACGAGGTGCGCGCCCGCCACATCCTGGTCGACACGAAGGAAGAGGCCGAGGCGATCATCGACGAACTCGACAAGGGCGGCGACTTCGAGGAGATCGCCAAGGAGAAGTCGGGTGATCCGGGCTCCGGCGCCAAGGGCGGAGACCTGGGCTATTTCGGTCGCGGCCAGATGGTGCCCGAATTCGAGAAGGCGGCCTTCTCCCTCGATGTCGGCGCCCATACGGAGGAGCCCGTGGAAAGCCAGTTCGGCTGGCACGTCATCAAGCTCGAGGACAAGCGGGCCAAGCAGCCGCCGGCGTTCGACGCGGTCCGCGAGCAGGTACGCGGGCTGGTGCTGCGGGACAATTATTTCGACATGGTCACGCGCTACCGAGACGAGGCCGAGATCGACATTTCCGATCCCGAGCTCAAGGCCGCTTTCGACCAGATGAACGCGGCCGAAACGCCCGAGCCCGAGGAGCAGGAGGCCCCGGCCGAAGAGGGGCAGGAGACCCCGGCCGACGAATAGAGGCCTCCGCGCTTGGCCATGCGCATCGTGACGCTGAACACCTGGGGCGGCCGCTGCGGTGCGGCGCTGCCCCGGTATCTGGCCGATGTCGATTGCGACGTGGTCTGCCTGCAGGAAGTGACGCGCACGGCCGATGGGCGGCCCGCCTGGCTGACCTACCGGGACGGCGACCACGTCCTGTCGCAGCGCGCCAGCCTGTTCGATGAGATCGCCGACATGCTGCCTGGCCATGAAGGGCGCTTCGCGGCCGCCGCGAGAGGCACGCTGGAAGACGGGGATGGCCGGCCTGTCGTCTCCGACTGGGGGCTGGCCTGCTTCGTCCGGCGCGATCTGCCTGTCATCGCGCGAGGGAAGGCTTCATCCATGGGGACTACGCGCCCGACGGGTGGGGCGAACATCCACGTGCCCGCAACGCGCAGGGCGTGCGCGTCTTCGACCACCGGACGGGCCGGGCGCTGTCGGTCGTCAACCTGCACGGGCTGCGCGATCCGGCCGGCAAGGGCGACACACCCGCCCGGGCCAGGCAGGTTCGGCGGCTGGGGGCGTTCATAAGGAACCTGGCTGGAAAGGGAGACGGCGTCGTGGTGTGCGGCGATTTCAACCTGCTGCCGGACAGCGAAACCTTCGAAAGACTCGGCCGCCTGGGCCTCGTTGACCTGGTTGTCGGCAACGGCCATGACGACACGCGCACGTCGTTCTACACCAAGTCGCCGCGCTTTGCCGATTACATGCTGGTCAATGACAGGGTGGGCGTGGCGGCGTTCGAGGTGGTGGCCGAGCCGGAAGTCTCCGACCACCGGCCTCTGGTGCTCGAGACGGCCGCCATCGCTCAATAATCTTGCCGCACCTTGCGTGCCGGCGGCGCGTGGGGCAAACGGTCGGTCCGTTCCTCAATCAGCGCCACGCCAAGCCATGCCCCAGCAGATCTCACCGCTAGCGCCGAAATCCTATCCCGACATGCCCCAGATAGACGGCGTGGCGATCGCGACGGCTGCGGCCGGGATCAAGTACAAGGGCCGCACCGACCTCTTGGTGATGACTTTTTGCGAGGGCACACAGGCGGCTGGTGTGTTCACGCGTTCGAAATGTCCCTCGGCCCCGGTCGATTTCTGCCGCCGCAACCTGGCCGAAGGCGGCGAGGCGCGGGTCCTGGTGGTCAATTCGGGAAATGCCAATGCCTTCACCGGCCGAAAGGGGCGCGAGTCGACGGCGATCACGGCCGAACGCGCGGCCGAGGCCGCCAGGTGCCGGGTTGGCCAGGTGTTCCTCGCCTCGACCGGCGTGATCGGCGAGCCGCTCGATCCGGACAAGTTCACCCACCTTCTTTCGGGCATGATCAAGAACGCCGAACCGGGCTTCTGGCCGGATGCCGGGCGGGCGATCATGACGACGGACACCTATCCGAAATACGCGACGGCAACGGCGAAGCTCGGCGGCGCCACGGTGACGATCAACGGCATCGCCAAGGGCGCGGGCATGATTGCGCCGGACATGGCCACGATGCTGTCGTTCCTGGCCACCGACGCGCCGCTCTCGGCCGAGGTGCTGCAGGCGCTTCTGTCGAAGGGGGTGGAGGACACGTTCAACGCCGTCACCGTCGATTCCGATACGTCGACCTCCGACACGCTGATGATCTTCGCCACCGGCAGGGCAGCCGCGCGCGGCGCGCCGGCGGTCTCCGATCCGCGCGACGTGAAGCTGGGCGAGTTCCGCAAGGCGTTGCACGGCGTGCTGAAGTCGCTCGCGCTGCAGGTCGTACGGGACGGCGAGGGCGCGCGCAAGCAGGTGGAGGTGACGGTCACCGGCGCGCGCTCCGACGAGAGCGCCAAAAAGATCGCGCTGTCGATCGCCAATTCACCGCTGGTCAAGACCGCGATCGCCGGCGAGGACGCCAACTGGGGCCGCGTCGTGATGGCGGTGGGCAAGGCCGGGGAACCGGCCGATCGCGACCGGCTGTCGGTCTTCTTCGGCGACATCAGGGTCGCCAGCGAGGGCGAGCGCGATCCCGATTATTCGGAAGAAGCGACCTCGGCCTATATGCGCGGCGAGGAAATCACGATCAGGGCCGATATCGGGCTCGGGCGGGGCCAGGCCACCGTGTGGACCTGCGACCTGACGAAGGAGTATGTGGCGATCAATGGCGACTATCGCAGTTGAGGCCGGGCGCCGATCGGTCGTGCGGGAGGAATCCGGCCGTTGAGCGGGCTGGCGATGGTGCGGCGCTTCGAGGCGGCCGGCTTCCGCGCCTGGCCCGCCGAGACGGTGGCCTATGACGGCGCCTGGGTGATCCGGCTCACCAGGGGGCATCCGGCCAAGCGGCTGAATTCCGTCAATCCGCTTGATCCCGGCGATGCGACCGACGTGGCCGGCCGGATCGAACGCGCGGCGGCGCGTTTCGCCGAGGCGGGGCGGCCACTCACCTTCCGGCTTTCGCCGCTGGCCGGACCGCATCTGACCGCCTTCTTCGACCAGCGCGGCTGGAGCCGCCTGTCGGAATCGGTCGTGATGCGGGCCCGTCTGGCCGACGCGCCGCTGGACGAGGCGATGAGCCAGATCCCGTTTCGCGACATGGCGCGCTTCGTCGAGGCGGCGAGCGCCCTCAACGGCGTCGACGCGGCAGAGCGCGCCGGACTGCTCGGCATCGTCGAGCGTATCGAACCGGAGACCGGACTGTTCGCGCTGCAGAGGAGCGGGCGGCCCATCGCCACCGCGATCTGCGTGCATGACGGCGATCTGGCCGGCCTGTTCGAGATCGCGACCGACGCGCTGGAGCGCGGCCGGGGCCACGGGCGCCGGATCGTCATGTCGGCGCTGAAATGGGCCCGCTCGCGCGGCGCGCGCGAAGGCTGGCTGCAGGTCGAGGCAGACAATGTCGCCGCGATCGGGCTCTACGAGCAACTCGGCTTCTCGGAGATCTATCGCTACCATTATCGCCGGCCGCCGGGGGCGTGAGGATGACGGATGCGCGTCCCATCGTGCTGGTCGTGGCGGTGGCGCTCATCGACGCCGACGGGCGCGTGCTGATCGCGCAGCGGCCTCCCGGCAAGGCGATGGCCGGTCTCTGGGAGTTTCCCGGCGGCAAGGTTGAGGCCGCCGAAACGCCGGAGGACGCGCTGATCCGCGAACTGGCGGAGGAGTTGGGCGTGGTCACGCAGCCGGCCTGCCTGGCGCCGCTCACCTTCGCCAGCCATGCCTATGACGGTTTCCACCTCTTGATGCCGCTCTATGTGTGCCGCCGCTACCAGGGCACGCCGGTGCCGCGCGAGCACGCGGCGCTGAAATGGGTGCGCCCGATGGCCCTGCGCGACTATCCCATGCCGGAAGCGGACGCCCCGCTGATCCCGTTCCTGATCGATCTTTTGTAGCGGGTGGAACCGGACGCTTTAGCAAATGTTAAAGCGACAGCCCGACGGAGAAGTACGAAGGGCTGGATCAGGCAGCCGGGGCGCATCGTCCCTTCCGCCCCGGCTGCCGCATTCGTTTCAGCGTTAACAGGCCGTTTATCGGCTCGTGGCAGACTGTGCCGGCGTGAGACGACGGGTGCGATGACGATGGCGATCGAGGACGACTGGAACGCGATCCGCGGCGACAGGCTGGAGGCGGTACGGGACGGTTTCTCGCTCGTCAGGCCGACATTCATATTCGGCCTGGCCGGCGTGGTTCTGGCGGTTCTGACGGCGCTCGCGGCCGAAAGCGTCACGAGCGGCATGATGGCATCGGCGGGCCGGTCTCAGCTCGATCCGATCTCGACCGGTTCGGTCGGGCAGCGCGACGCCGTCCGGCGCTATACGATCCGCCGCAGCGTGCTGCAGCAGAGGCCGGGTTCGGTCTGCATCATCGCCGAATCCGGAACCATGCGCGGAGACTGCTGAAGGCCATTCCGGCGGCAACGCTGAAACAAAGTCTTCACCACGTTCGTTCAGCACGTCCTCCATTAACGAAATTTAACGGGCATGGCCCCTACGGTTCGCCCAGCTAGACATGGGATGAAGCAATGGTCCGACGTTTTCTGAAAGATGAAGGCGGAGCGACGGCGGTCGAATATGGGCTGATCGTGGCGGTGCTGTCGCTGACGATCGTGGCGGGCGCGCGCACGGCGGGCAATGCGATCGTCTTCCTGTTCGGCTCTAACGAGAGCAAGCTGGTCAACGCCTTCGGCTATTGATCGCGAATGATCAGTCGCCTGGTCGCGGCTTCAGGGCCTCGGCGAGCGAGACCGTCGCCGAGCCGCGTCGCGCCGGCTTCTGCTGTGAGGCATCGGGCGCCCAGCCGGACATCCACACCAGGTTGAACGAGGCGCGCACGCGCCCGTCCGGATCCGAGAAGCGCTCGGCGTAGATCTGCGCGGCGCGGGCGAAAAGCGCGCGCGTGGCGGGCTTTCTCGACCGCCCGGCCAGCGCGCCGGTGGCGCCCATCGCCCGGAGGTCGCGCAGAAGATCGAACATTGTGTCATAGCGCACCGTCGCCTCGTCCACGTCGACGACGGGCAGGGCCAGCCCCGCCCGCTGCAGCAGCGCGCCGACGTCGCGCACATCGGCGAAGGGATAGACACGGGCCGAGGCCCCGCCCGTCAGTTCGGTCTCCGCCGCGATCAGGCTCTCGCGCAGTTCCGACAGCGTGCCGGCGCCCGCCATCACGCCCAGGAACAGGCCGTCCGGGCGCAGCGCGCGGCGGATCTGGGCCAGCATGCCTGGCACGTCGTTCACCTCGTGCAGCGACAGCAGCGAAACGGCCAGGCCGAGGCTCTCCGGGGCGAGCGGCACGGTCTCGGGCGGTGCTATGACGCCACCATCGTCTCCCAGCAGGGCCGGGTCCGCCTCGACGCGCACAATGTCGGTCGCCTTGCCCGACGCGGCGATCGCCGCGGCGGCGTCGGCCGTGCCGCAGAACAGGGTCGCGGCACGGCCGAAGTCGCGCTGGACCGCCGCCAGACGGTCGGCCAGATCGTCGGCGACGCGGCGCATGAGGAAATCCGCGCCGGGCTGGGGCCGCGCGGCGGCGCGCAGGCGATGTCCGATCGCGATTCGCTGGTCGAAAATGGGTTCGGGTGGCACAGCAATCCCTTGGCTGAGACGGTGGGTCCTGTCTGGCAGTGGCGCGCCATCGCCGTCGACAGCATAATCATGCCTCAACTGGCGGGTTCGGCTGCAATGTTCAAGACTGCCGTCAATGCCGGCGTCTCCGGCGTCAGGCGGGCGATGTTTCCGCCGCTCTGCCTGGGCTGTCGGCGCATGACTGCGCGGCCGGGGACGATGTGCGCGCGCTGCTGGGCGAAGCTCGCCTTCGTCGAACGTCCTTGGTGCGCGGTGACGGGGCTGCCGTTCGATCATGACCATGGCGAGGGTTTCGTCTCGGCGGGCGCGATCGCGGACCCGCCACCCTACGACCGGGCGCGGGCGGCGCTGGTCTATGCGGGGCTGGCACGCCGCCTGGCGCAGGATCTCAAATACAACGACCGCACCGACCTCGCGCCATGGATGGCCGGGTGGATGGCGCGGGCCGGCGCCGAGTTCCTTGGGGAGGTCGATCTGATCGTGCCGGTGCCCCTGCATCGCTGGCGCTTCCTGGGGCGGCGCTTCAACCAGTCGGCCGAGCTGGCGCGGCATCTCGCGCCGCGGTTCGACGTGCCGTGCCGGCCGGACGTCGTCGTGCGCACGAGGCGCACGCGCCAGCAGGTGGGCCTCGGCATCAGGGCGAGGCAGGACAATGTGCGTGGCGCCTTTCATGTGCCCGACGCGATGCGGCCGCGGGTGAAAGGCAAGAGGGTCCTGCTGGTCGACGACGTGCTGACGACGGGGGCGACGGTCTCGGCACTGGCCAGGACGCTCAGACGCGCGGGGGCCGCCGGGATCGACGTGCTGACCTTCGCGCGCGTCGTGCCGGGCTTCGGCGACGACGAGGCGGAGCGGGACTTTGACGGCGGGTCGCGCCGGCCTATATAGGCGGCAACGGAAACCGGCGGGACCGGCGATGACGGAAGTGACGATCTACACGCGCATGATGTGCGGCTATTGCACGGCGGCCAAGCGGCTGCTGGACGAGAAGGGCGTGGACTACACCGAACATGACGCGAGCTTCTCGCCGGAACTCAGGCAGGAGATGATTGCCCGCTCGGGGCGTTACACCTTCCCGCAGATTTTCGTCGCGGACGTCCATGTCGGCGGAGCGGACGATCTTCATGCGCTCGAACGGGAAGGCCGGCTCGACACGCTGCTGAAGACCGGGCAACTGGCGTAGGAGACCCGACCATGGCCGTCTTCAAGGCCGCCGTGCTGCAGATGCGGTCCGGCACCGACATCGACCGCAACATAGACGCCTTCGAAAAGCTGGTGCGCGAGGCCGCCGCGAACGGCGCCGACTACGTGCAGTCGCCGGAGATGACCGGGCTTCTCGTGCGCGACAAGGCCGCGCTGCAAGCCGCGATCACCCATGAAGCGGACGACGGGGTGGCCGCCGCCGCGGCGCGTCTGGCTGCGGAGCTGGGCATCGTGGTCCATCTTGGGTCCACGGCGATCGCGCTCGAGGGCGCGGACACGGGCAAGGTGGCGAACCGTGCCTTCCTGTTCGGCTCAGATGGCGCGCTGCTGGCCACCTATGACAAGATTCATATGTTCGACGTCGACCTGGACCACGGAGAAAGCTGGCGCGAATCGGCGACCTATCGTCCCGGCGGACAGGCTGTCGTGGCCGATCTGCCTTTCGCCCGGATGGGCATGGCGGTGTGTTACGATCTGCGCTTCCCACGGCTTTTCCGGGCCGAGGCGCTGGCCGGCGCGCAGGTGCTGACCGTTCCGGCGGCATTCACCCGGCAGACCGGCGAGGCGCACTGGCACGTGCTGATCCGGGCGCGCGCCATCGAGAACGGCGCGTGGGTGATCGCCGCCGCGCAGGGCGGCCGCCACGAGGACGGGCGGGAGACCTATGGCCATTCGCTGATCGTCGATCCCTGGGGGCGGATCGCGGCGGAGGTCGATGGCGACGAGCCGGGCATCGCCTATGCCGAGATCGACACGGATGCCTCGGCGGCAGCGCGCGGCAAGGTGCCGAATCTGAGGAACGCGCGCGACTTCACCGTCGAGACCGCCTCCGACCAGGCGACATTGAGAGGCGCGGCATCGTGATCCGCTTTTCGCTGGCGTGCGACAAGGACCATGAGTTCGAAGGCTGGTTCAAGAACAACGAGGATTTCGACACCCAGGCCAGGCGCGGCTTGCTGGACTGCCCTTTCTGCGGGTCGCACAAGGTCGAGAAGGCGCTGATGGCGCCGGCGGTCTCGACGGGCAGGAAGAAGGAGAGGCTGGCGCTGGCGGCCAGCGAGACGCAGAAGAAGATGATGGCCGAGCTCAAGGCCGTCACGCAAAAAATGCGCGAAAACGCCGATTATGTCGGCGACAGGTTCGCCGAGGAGGCGCGCAAGATCCATTTCGGCGAGAGCGAGGCGCGCGGCATCTACGGCGAGGCGACGCTTGAGGAGGCCAAGGGACTGGCCGAGGACGGGGTGGAGTTCATGCCGTTGCCCGTGCTCCCCGACGACCGGAACTGAATGGATAGCCGGGTTCGATTTTTCGTGCTCTTGTCCGTCGCTTCCCTGTGACAGGCCTCTGGAACTCGGCGCTCGCGCTGCTGGTGGTGACCGGAGGCCTGCTTGGCCTCACCCTGCCTTTCGCGCGCATCGCGACGGATGCCGGCGTGCCGGCCCTGATCTGGTCGTTCGTGATCTCGGCGGGCGCGGGTGGTGTGCTCCTGGCCGCGCTGCTGGCGTCGGGCGGGCGGATGGGGCTGGACGGAACCAGGCTGCGCTATTTCGCGGTCGTGGCGGCTATCTCCTACGCGATCCCCAATTTCCTGATGTTTTCGGCCATTCCGCATCTGGGCGCCGGCTACACCGGCGTGATGTTCACGCTGACGCCGATCCTGACCCTGATCATGTCGATCGGCACCGGCGTGCAGCGGCCGAACGCGCTGGGCGTGGCCGGAATCACCGTCGGTTTCGCCGGCGCGCTGCTCGTTGCGACCACACGGGGCGAGGTGGGTCGGCCGGCGGACCTGGTGTGGGTTGCGGTCGGCCTGGCCATCCCCGTCTTTCTGGCCGCCGGCAACGTTTATCGGAGCTGGGGCTGGCCCAGGGGTGCCGGCACGATCGAACTGGCCGCCGGCAGCCATCTGGCATCCGCCGTCATGACCCTGGCGCTGTTGCTTGCGCTGGGGCAAGGCGGCGCCTTCGCGCTGCTTCCCGGCATGCCGTGGCTGGTCGCGGCCCAGGTCGCCGCGGCGGCGGGTATGTTCGCCTTCTTCTTTCGCCTGCAGGCGGTTGGCGGGCCGGTCTATCTGAGCCAGATCGGCTATGTCGCCGCGGCCGTGGGGCTGTTTTCCGGTACAGTCTTCCTGGGCGAGCGCTATTCGCTGCTGACCTGGGCGGGCGCGCTGATCGTCACCGCTGGCGTGCTGATGACGTCGAAGGCGCAGGCGCAGGCAAGCAAGGCGTAGCCTCGGGCCGAGCGAAACGCCTCAGTTCGCCGGCTTTTCGGCCAGCATCATGTAGTTGACGTCCATGTCCCGGGAGCGCAGCCAGCGGTCCGACAACGGGTTGTAGATGACGCCGGTGCGGTCGACGACGCGCATACCACCGGCATCGAGCGCCTGTTCCAGTTCCGACGGGCGAACAAGCTTGTTGAACTGGTGCGTGCCGCGCGGCAGCCAGCGCAGCACGAATTCCGCGCCGATGATGGCCAGCCCCAGCGCCTTGAGCGTGCGGTTTATGGTGGCCACGAACATGATGCCGGACGGCTTCACCATCTCGGCGCAGCGGGAAATGTAATACGGCATGTCGGCGACATGCTCGACCACTTCCATGTTGAGGATCACGTCGAACCGTTCGCCGGCATCGGCCAGCGCCTCGGCCGTCGTGGCGCGGTAGTCGATCTTCAGCTTGGCGGCGGCGGCATGAAGCCTGGCCACCTCGATATTGGTCTCCGAGGCGTCCGCGCCGACGACTTCGGCGCCGAGGCGGGCCATGGGCTCGCACAGAAGTCCGCCACCGCAGCCGATATCGAGGAAGCGCAGCCCCTTGAAGGGCTGCGCGGCGCGCGGGTCGCGGCCGAATCGGGCCGCGACCTGATCGCGGATACAGGCCAGGCGCACCGGATTGAATTTGTGCAGGGGACGGAACTTGCCGTTGGGGTCCCACCATTCGGCGGCAAGCGCCGAAAAGCGGTCGATCTCGTCCGTGTCGATGGTCGTACGCTGCGGCTCGGCCATGGCGCGGGTCTCCCTTCCAGCGCCATCAAGTCGTAAGAGCAGCGGCCATTGTCAAGCGGCGATACGGTTACCCGGCGGCGCGCGGCCAGCTTGCGCGGCGGGCGGCGCTTGGCTATGGAAGCCGCGCCTCGCCGAAATGCTCAATCAATCTGGCGCGGAAGCGCCCCGTGCGCGCCGCGTGACCGGGAACGAATTTTTTACCATGGCGCGCATCGTGATGAAGTTCGGCGGGACCTCCGTCGCCGACATCGCCCGCATCCGCAACGTGGCGCGCCACGTCAAGCGCGAGGTCGACGCGGGCCACCAGGTCGCCGTCGTCGTCTCGGCCATGGCTGGCAAGACCAATGAGTTGGTGGGCTGGACGCGCGAGGCATCCCCCATGCACGACGCGCGCGAATACGACGCGGTGGTGGCATCCGGCGAGCAGGTGACGTCGGGGCTCCTGGCGATCGTGCTGCAGCAGATGGGCGTCCACGCCCGCTCGTGGCAGGGCTGGCAGATTCCCATTCGCACCGACGGGGCGCACGGCGCGGCGCGGATCACCGGCATCGACGGCTCCTTCCTGGTGAAGCGTTTCGGCGAGGGGCAGGTTGCGGTGATCGCCGGCTTTCAGGGCATCGCGCCCGACAACCGCATTTCCACGCTCGGCCGGGGCGGCTCCGACACGAGCGCCGTGGCGATCGCGGCGGCGGTCGGTGCCGACCGCTGCGACATCTATACCGACGTGGACGGGGTCTATACGACCGATCCCAGGATCGAGCCGAAGGCCAGGCGGCTTGCGAAGATATCGTTCGAGGAAATGCTGGAAATGGCCTCGCTCGGCGCCAAGGTGCTGCAGGTGCGCTCGGTGGAGCTGGCCATGGTGCACAAGGTGCGCACCTTCGTGCGCTCCTCCTTCGACGAGCCGGACGCCCCCGGCATGGGCGATCTTGAGAACCCGCCCGGAACGCTGATTTGCGACGAGGATGAAATCGTGGAAAGCCAGGTCGTCACAGGCATCGCCTATGCGAGAGACGAAGCCCAGATTTCGCTGCGACGGGTGGCCGACAGGCCGGGCGTGGCGGCGGGCATCTTCGGACCGCTGGCCGAGGCCAACATCAATGTCGACATGATCGTCCAGAACATTTCCGAGGACGGTTCGCGCACCGACATGACGTTCACCGTGCCGCAGGGGGATGCCGCCAAGGCGGTGGCGCTGCTGGAGAGCATCCGCCCCGAGATCGGATTCGACGCCATCCAGCACGACGAGGGCATGGCCAAGGTGTCGGTGATCGGCATCGGCATGAGAAGCCATGCCGGCGTGGCGGCCACCGCCTTCAGGGCGCTGTCGGAGAAGGGCGTCAACATACGCGCCATCACCACGTCCGAGATCAAGATCTCAATCCTGATCGACGGCGCCTATACCGAGCTGGCGGTGAGAACTTTGCATTCGGTCTACGGGCTCGATAAGCAGTAAACTTGTAATTTTCAGCGTGGCGTGAGGGCCGCTGGCGCACGGGCCGGCGGCGCGACGCCATTGGAAGGGACGCCGATGCGGGACAATCCCGGGGGTCCGCGCGTGCTGCTGAGGCGCCTGCGCGAACTCATGGCAGAAGCGCTGGAGCCCCAAGAGCGGCTCGACCGCATCGTTCGCGAGATCGCCGCGAACATGGTGGCCGAAGTGTGCTCGCTCTACGTGCTGAGGGCCGATTCGGTTCTGGAACTCTACGCCACCCAGGGTCTCAATCCCTCGGCGGTCCATCTGGCGCAACTCAAGCTCGGCCAGGGCCTCGTCGGCACGATCGCGGCCAGCGCCCGCGCACTCAACTTGTCCGACGCGCAGCGCCACCCGGCCTTCACGTACCTGCCGGAGACGGGCGAGGAGATCTACAATTCCTTCCTCGGCGTGCCGGTTCTGAGGGCGGGCCGCACTTTGGGCGTGCTCGTCGTCCAGAACCGGACGAATCGCAGCTACCGCGATGACGAAGTCGAGGCGCTTGAAACCACTGCCATGGTGATTGCGGAAATGATCGCGACCGGGACGCTGGCCCGGCTGAACAGACCCGGCGTCGAGCTCGACCTGTCGCGGCCGGTGAGCTTCACCGGCCAGCCCTTCAACGAGGGCGTGGGCCTGGGGCATGTCGTGCTGCACGAGCCGCGCATCGTCGTCACCAATCTGTTCAACGAGGACGCCGAGCAGGAGGTGCGCCGGCTCGAGACGGCGCTGGGCTCGCTCAGGATCTCGATTGACGACATGCTGTCGCGCCGGGACGTGGCCTTCGAGGGCGAGCATCGCGCGGTGCTGGAGGCCTATCGCATGTTCGCCCATGACCGGGGCTGGGTGCGTCGCCTGGAAGAAGCGATCCGCAACGGACTGACCGCGGAGGCGGCGGTCGAGAAGGTGCAGTCCGACATGCGCGCGCGCATGATGCACATGACCGACCCGTTCATGCGCGAGCGGATGAGCGATTTCGACGACCTCGCCAACCGGCTGCTGCGGCAGCTGATGGGACGCGGGCCCGAAGCGGTCGCCGCCAGCCTGCCGCGCGACGCCATCATCGTGTCGCGCACCATGGGCGCGGCCGAATTGCTGGACTATCCGCGCGACAAGCTCAGGGGCCTGGTGCTGGAGGACGCGTCGGTGACGAGCCACGTCGTCATCGTGGCGCGCGCCATGGGCATTCCCGTCGCCGGCCAGGTCAAGGGCGTGGTCTCGATGGCCGAGAATGGCGACGCCATCATCGTCGACGGCGAGGAGGGGCGCGTCCAGCTTCGCCCGCAGGGCGATGTCGAGGCGGCCTATGCCGAAAAGGTGCGCTTCCGCGCTCGGCGTCAGGAACTCTATCGCGAGTTGCGCGACCGGCCCTCGGTCTCGGCCGACGGGGTGAAGGTCGACCTTTTCATGAATGCCGGCCTGTCGGTCGACCTGCCGCAGCTTGCCGAATCGGGCGCGGCCGGCATCGGCCTGTTCCGCACCGAGCTGCAGTTCATGGTGGCGGCCACCTTCCCGCGGGCGGAGGCGCAGGAACTGCTCTATCGCGAGGTGCTGGAGATGGCCGGCGACAAGCCGGTGACTTTCCGGACCATCGACATCGGCGGCGACAAGGTGCTGCCCTATTTCAACGGTGCGGTGCAGGAGGAGAACCCCGCGCTCGGCTGGCGGGCGATCCGGCTGACGCTGGATCGTCCGGGTCTGTTGAGGACGCAGGTGAGGGCGCTGCTGCGCGCTGCGGCCGGTCGGGAACTCAGGTTGATGCTGCCGATGGTCACCGAGATCGGCGAGATATTCCAGGCGCGCGAACTGATCGACAGGGAAGTGCGGCACCTGTCGCGCCATGGCTACGATCTGCCGACGCTGCTCAAGCTGGGTGCCATGATCGAAGTGCCGTCGCTGCTGTGGCAGCTCGACGAACTCATGGGAACGGTCGATTTCGCCTCGGTCGGCTCCAATGACCTGTTCCAGTTCGTCATGGCCGCCGACCGTGGCAACGCCCAGATCGGCGACCGCTTCGATCCGCTGTCGACGCCGTTCCTGCGGGTGCTCAAGCAGATCGTGAAGGCGGGACGTGCCGCCGACGTGCCGGTGACGCTGTGCGGGGAACTGGCCGGGCGCACCATTTCGGCGATGGCGCTGATCGGGCTCGGCTTTCGCTCGATCTCGATGGCGCCGGCCGCGATCGGGCCGGTCAAGGCCATGCTGTGCGAATTGCCGGTCGGCAAGCTCGAGGCCCTGCTCGACGACCTGGTGGCGGCCGAAAGCGGGCGACTCGACATACGCGCCGAACTGTCGCAATTCGCCGCAGACAATTCGATCCCGCTCTGAGACCTCTTTTATGACCGAACTGCCCCGCGACCGGATGGACCAGGTCCTGAAGCGCTTCGAACTGATCGAGGCGCAGATGGCGGCCGGCCCGGATTCTGCGACCTATGTGAAGCTGGCGTCGGAATATTCCGAGCTGGAGGACATGGCCCGCGCCGTCCGGGCGCTGCGCGCGGCCGAAGCCGAACTGGCCGATCTCGAGACCATGCTGGCCGACAAGGCAACAGACGTCGAAATGCGTGAACTGGCCGAGGCGGAGCTGCCGGAGCTGGAGGCGAAGGTGGAGAAGCTGGCGGCCGACATAAGGGTGTTGCTCCTGCCGCGCGACGAGGCCGACAGCAAGAACGCCATACTGGAGATTCGCGCCGGGACCGGCGGCGACGAGGCGGCGCTCTTTGCCGGCGACCTGTTTCGCATGTATGAGCGCTACGCCGCCGCGCAGGGCTGGAAGGTCGAGCTCCTCTCGGCGAGCGAGGGCGAACGCGGCGGCTACAAGGAGGTGATCGCCACCGTTTCGGGGCGCGGCGTGTTCTCGAAGCTGAAATTCGAATCGGGCGTGCATCGCGTGCAGCGCGTGCCCGAGACCGAGGCCGGCGGGCGCATCCACACATCGGCGGCCACGGTCGCGGTGCTGCCCGAGGCCGAGGATGTCGACATCGACATCAGGGCCGAGGACATCCGCGTCGACACGATGCGGGCATCGGGGGCCGGTGGCCAGCATGTCAACACGACCGATTCGGCCGTGCGCCTGACGCATCTGCCGACCGGCATCATGGTGGTGTCGGCGGAGAAGTCGCAGCATCAGAACAGGGCGCGCGCCATGCAGGTGCTGCGTGCCAAGCTCTACGACATCGAACGGACCCGTGCCGCCGACGAGCGCTCGGAGGCGCGGCGGCTGCAGGTTGGCTCGGGCGACCGGTCCGAGCGCATCCGCACCTACAATTTCCCGCAGGGGCGCGTGACCGACCACCGCATCAACCTTACCCTCTACAAGCTCGACCGCGTGATCGAGGGCGATCTGGACGAGATCGTCGACGCGCTGATCGCCGACCATCAGGCCAGGCTGATGGCGGAGGAGACGGAGTAGGTCCGCATGGATTCGCCCCGCTCTACGCGGACCGTCAAAGACCGCTGCCGACGGCGCCCTTCATGACCGCGCTGGTGGATGTTCACGCCAGGGCACGGCGCCTGCTTGCCGAGGCGGGCGTCGAAGACGCGGCGCTCGATGCCCGGCTCCTGGTGGAACAGGCCACCGGGACAAGCCGGCTGGACGCCATCCGCACACCGGAAAGAGAGATTGATCCGGCGACCGTCGAACGCGTCGAGGCCATGCTTGCGCGTCGGGTCGCGGGCGAGCCGGTATACCGGATCATCGGATCGCGCGAATTTTTCGGACTTTCGCTGGCGGTCTCGAAAGACACGCTCGATCCCAGGCCCGACACGGAAGCCCTGGTGGAGCTGGCGCTTCCGGCGCTGCGGAAGATCGCGGACGGCAAAGGCGCGGCGCGCGCTCTCGACCTGGGCACGGGCACGGGCGCGGTCGCGCTGGCGCTTCTGCAGGGTGTTCCGCAAGCGACGATGCTTGCGACAGACATCTCCGCGGGCGCCCTTGAGACCGCGCGCGCCAATGCGGTGGCGCTGGGGCTCGCGAGCCGGTTCGAAACCGGTCACGGGCCATGGTTTCGACCTGTTTCGGGGAAATTCGATGGAATCGTCTCCAATCCTCCCTATATAAGGGGATCGGACATTCCCGACCTGCCGCGCGAGGTGCGCGATCACGATCCGCATGTCGCGCTCGACGGCGGCGAGGACGGGCTGGACGCTTATCGTGTGATCGCGTCCGAAGCGCCGAATCACTTGGTCGAGGGCGGCTTTGTCGCGGTCGAGATCGGATACGACCAGCAGGAGGCGGTGGACGCCTTGTTCGCGGGTCATGGATTTACGCCCGGTGGGCAGCGACATGATCTTGGCGGCCATGTCAGAGCGCTTCTGTTCCGCCGATGACGGCCGAAAGTGGCGGATGACCCCGCGTCAAAAAAGCGCTTGGCATCGCGGAGGATTGCGGCTAGGGTCCGGCCACCGGATGAGACGAAGCAGGCAGTGCTGTCACGAATTCGGTTCCCGTGAAAAGAACTGCCTCCTTGCGTGGACGACGCTGATGGCTTCGTGCGGGGCTCGCCGGATCGCGACACGCAACCGATAACAACAGGACCGACGTGGCGTAAGCGTCACAGGCACGGCCAATAGCCAGCACAGAGCAGCGCACCGGCAGGCGGAGCGCGCCAGGCGAGGCGACGTGCATTGTTTACATTCCCAAGACCCGAAGCGAGAGAATAAGAGATTCGGATGAGGCCACAGCAGCAGAACAGGCGGATGCGCGGCCGCGGAGGCGGCGGGCAGAACAACCAGAACCGCAGGGGGCCCAACCCGCTCACCCGCAGCTATGAATCGAACGGCCCGGACGTGAAAATCCGCGGCACCGCCCAGCAGATCGCCGACAAATACGCGACGCTGGCACGCGATGCGCAGAGTTCCGGCGACCGCGTCATGGCGGAGAATTATCTCCAGCATGCCGAGCACTACAATCGCATCATCGCCGCCGCCCAGGCGCAGCAGGCCCAGCAGACGCAGCGCGAGCAGCGCATCGAGATCGATGACGATTCGGATGAGGATTTCGATCCGCCGCCCTTCCTCCAGGCGCCCCAGGCCAACCAGCCGCAGAACCGCAACCAGCAGGCCAATGATGGTTCCGGTCCGCAGCCGGTGATCGAGGGCACGCCGGCCGAGGTCGCGCTTGAGCAGAACGCCATGAACGGCTCCAACGGCCACGATCACGACCAGGCCAACGGTCCGCGCCGCCAGCGCCGCCGGCCCGACAATGGCGGCGAGCAGGACCAGGACGACGGTCAGCAGGCATCCGGCGAGACGGGCGAAGACGGCGAGGGGCCGCGCAAGCGCGGCCGCAGGCCGCGCCGCAACAACCGCGGCCGCGACGGCGAACAGGGCGGCGAGGACGATGCGGCGCCGCGGGCCGCTTCGGCCGGCGCGGACGTATCGGCGGCCGAACAGCCGGACTAGGCTCTGCGCATTTTCTGCAAGGACATCCAAAGCGGGGCTTCGGCCCCGCTTTTTTGTTGGGTCGCGGTTCAACGCGCCGGGCGAGGTTTTCAACGATGGGGCGTCAGATACGCATCGCGCGCTGTTTCGCGGCCTGTTTGACCCTTATCAACGATCTTGAGCGCCAGGCGACCCATTCCCATATCTTGCCCAACTGGGCCGGCCATAATGGCGGCCCGTCACCAGGAGCCGAACCGGCGCCTCGAGAAGGGCCGGGGAGGGAAGGAGACAGCGAATGAACATCGAGAAATATTCCGAGCGGGTGCGCGGCTTCATCCAGTCGGCCCAGACGATGGCGCTCTCGCGCAACCACCAGCAGTTCACCCCCGAACACATATTGAAGGTGCTGGTCGATGACAGCGAAGGCTTCGCCGCTTCGCTCATCGAGCGCGCGGGCGGCCGGCCGGCCGACGTCAAGCTCGGCATCGATGCGGCGCTCAAGGCGATGCCGCAGGTCGAGGGCGGCAACGGGCAGCTCTACATGGCGCAGCCGCTGGCGAAGGTGTTTTCCACGGCCGAGGAACTGGCCAGGAAGGCCGGCGACAGCTTCGTCACGGTCGAGCGGCTTCTTCAGGCGCTGGCGATGGAGAAGTCGGCCAAGTCCGCCGACATCCTGGCCAAGGCCGGCGTGACCCCGACCGCTCTCAACCAGGCGATCAACGACATCCGCAAGGGCCGCACGGCCGATTCGGCCTCCGCCGAGCAGGGCTACGACGCGCTGAAGAAATATGCGCGCGACCTGACGGCGGAAGCGCGGTCGGGCCGGCTCGACCCGGTGATCGGGCGCGACGACGAGATCCGCCGCACGATCCAGGTTCTGTCGCGGCGCACCAAGAACAATCCCGTTCTCATCGGCGAACCCGGCGTCGGCAAGACCGCGATCGCGGAAGGACTGGCGCTGCGCATCATCAATGGCGACGTGCCCGAATCGCTCAGAGACAAGCAATTGATGGCGCTCGACATGGGCGCGCTGATCGCCGGCGCGAAATATCGCGGCGAGTTCGAGGAGCGCCTAAAGGCGGTGCTGTCGGAGGTCACGGCGGCCGAGGGCTCGATCATCCTGTTCATCGACGAGATGCACACGTTGGTCGGCGCGGGCAAGGCGGACGGCGCGATGGACGCCTCGAACCTGCTCAAGCCGGCGCTGGCGCGCGGTGAACTGCACTGCGTAGGCGCCACCACGCTCGCCGAGTACCGCAAGCATGTCGAGAAGGACGCCGCCCTTGCCCGCCGCTTCCAGCCGGTCTTCGTGACCGAGCCGACGGTCGAGGACACGGTGTCGATCCTGCGCGGGCTGAAGGAGAAGTACGAGCAGCACCACAAGGTGCGCATCTCCGATTCGGCGCTGGTTTCGGCCGCCGCCTTGTCGAACCGCTACATCACCGACCGTTTCCTGCCCGACAAGGCGATCGATCTGGTCGACGAGGCGGCGTCGCGGCTGAGGATGCAGGTCGATTCCAAGCCCGAGGCGCTGGACGAGGTCGACCGGCGCATCATGCAGCTCAAGATCGAGCGCGAGGCGCTGAAGGTCGAGAAGGACGAAGCCTCGAAGGACCGACTCGAGCGGCTGGAGAAGGAACTGGCCGGGCTGGAAGAGGAATCGGCCGCCTTGACGGCGACCTGGCAGGCCGAGAAGGCCAAGCTTGGCGAAGCCGCCGATCTCAAGCGCGAACTGGACGAGGCGCGCAACGATCTCGCCATCGCCCAGCGCAAGGGCGAGTTCCAGAAGGCGGGCGAACTGGCCTATGGCCGCATCCCCGAACTGGAGAAGAAGCTGGCCGCGGCCGAGGCGCGCGAGGACGGCAAGGGCTCGATGGTCGAGGAGACCGTTTCGCCCGACCACGTGGCGCATATCGTGTCGCGCTGGACCGGCATTCCCGTCGACAAGATGCTGGAGGGCGAGCGCGAGAAGCTGCTTCGCATGGAAGACGAGATCGGCAAGCGGGTCGTCGGCCAGGGCGAGGCGGTGCAGGCTGTCTCCAAGGCCGTGCGCCGCGCCCGCGCAGGCCTGCAGGACCCGAACCGGCCGATCGGCTCGTTCATGTTCCTCGGCCCGACCGGCGTCGGCAAGACCGAGCTCACCAAGGCGCTGGCCTCGTTTCTGTTCGACGACGAGGGCGCGATGGTGCGCATCGACATGTCGGAGTTCATGGAGAAGCACTCGGTCGCCCGGCTGATCGGCGCGCCTCCCGGCTATGTCGGCTATGAGGAAGGCGGGGCGCTGACCGAGGCCGTGCGCCGCCGGCCCTATCAGGTCGTGCTGTTCGACGAGATCGAGAAGGCGCATCCCGACGTCTTCAACGTGCTGCTTCAGGTGCTCGACGACGGCCGGCTGACCGATGGACAGGGCCGCACGGTCGATTTCCGCAACACGCTGATTGTCATGACCTCCAATCTCGGCGCCGAATATCTGGTCGGGCTGGGCGAGGACCAGGACGTCGACGCCGTGCGCGATCAGGTGATGGACGTGGTCAAGGCCTCGTTCCGGCCCGAATTCCTGAACCGCGTGGACGAGGTGATCCTGTTCCACCGGCTGCGCCGCGCGGAAATGGGCCGGATTGTCGAGATTCAGCTCGGACGCCTGGAAAAGCTTCTCGCCGACCGCAAGATCGTGCTCGACCTCGACACCGACGCGATCGAATGGCTGGCCGGCAAGGGCTACGATCCCGCCTATGGCGCGCGGCCGCTGAAGCGCGTCATGCAGAAGGAATTGCAGGATCCGCTGGCGGAGAAGATCCTGCTTGGCGACATCCGGGACGGCTCGACGGTGAAGATCACCGCCGGATCGGACCGCCTCAACTTCCGCTCCCGCGCCGGCGCGGCGGAGGCGGAGGGCGAGGACCAGGTCGCCGCGTGAGGCGGCTTGGGCGCGACATCTCCACCGCTACTCCTCTCCCCCACGCAGTGGGGGAGAGGAGGCACGCAAAGCGTGACGGTGAGCGACTTCGCGCTGACTGCGCTCGAACCCGTCTTGCAGATGGCAGAACCTTCAGCACATTGCCGTTGGCCTTGAATATTCAAGAAGGGATATTCGGGGCAGGACGCATCAGTACAGACAACGTGTGCGCACAAGAACCGTCATGCCGTCCATCTGGAAGTCCGTTTCCAGACTGCTTCCAAACATGCTCAGAAACCGCTGCTGAGCGGCATAGGCCGCCTTTTCGCTCGCCTCGGGGCATTCATAGGTAAGGCCGCCGGCGCTCTGCGCGTGATGGACCATCTCGTGCACCAGCACGGAGAGTTCGGCAGGGGTGCGCCCCGTCCATCCTTCCGGCAGGTAGATGGTCCTCGCCTCCCTGTCATAGACCGCCAGGATATCATCGGTGCCGGACCAACGGTCGGATGGCACATCCCGGAAACGGAGACTCGCCATGCGGGTCGCCGGAGCGAACGCGATGGCGGCCCGCCCGTGGGCCCTCGGCAGGTCGAATTCGAAAGAAAGCCAGGCCGCGATGGCGTCCTGAAGCTCCTCCAGGGAATCCGATTCAGCTTCGATGGTCAGGGTTTCCGGCGCGATGGCATAGTCGGTGCCGGGCAGGATCACCGCATGAACCGCGTTCTCGAAACCAGATCGTTCGCTGCCATCCGACTGCGCCGCCGCTGCCGACGTCGACAGGCAAAGCGCGACCAGAACGCATGAGGCGATTGCTGCGACCGAGGGCTTCATGTCGATTCTCCGAAGTTGCCCGTCGCATGGCGACGGGAGACCGGCGCCTCCGCGATGGTGGCGCTGTCACGGTCTTGCTGGAGATCGAGAGCGGGGCCCCCTCGTTCGATCGCGGGAAGTGTAGAATCCCGCACGGTGCGAGACATCTACCAACTGATAGAGCGAGGTTCTTCCGGGGTGGTGCTATGAGACGAGCGGACTGCCGAAGCCGCCGACCAGCTTTACCAGCTCCGCCTGGCGGGACGTGCCCGTTTTCTCGAAAAGGCGATGGAGATGGTTCCGCACCGTGCCTTCCGAGATGCCCAGGACATCGGCGACTTCGGAAACGCTGCCGAGGTTGAGAAGCGCCACGAGAACCCGGAGTTCTCCGGCGGTCAACCGGTAGCGCCGGGTCACGGTCTCGAGGGGGGACTGCAGGTCCAGAACCGCCTTGTGGACGAACACCGCAGCGGTCGCACCGTAGGCGGTATTGGCCTGTCGCCGGGAGGCCGAGGTCAGCGGCAGCACCTGGGCGACGTAGTCGTGTCCGTCCCGGCCGGGGAGCGAAAGGGAGATGCCTTTGGTGCCGAGCGCGGCATCGCCGGCGGCAGCGCTTATGACGCTCTCGTGAAGCGCCTGGCGGGCCTGTGGATCCGTCGCGGCGAGCCGCGCGCCGGGGGCCTCCAGGGCAACTCTCGCGGCAACCAGGGAATGGCCGGCTGCGTTGGCGTGGATGACGCGACCATCCGCGTCCACGAGAAATACCGCGGCCGCAAGAGTATCGAGCGTATCGGCGAGGGCGGTAGCCTCCACGCTCTTCAGGTTTATCACCTTGCCGATGAGGATCGCCCGGCGGACATGCGGCGCGATTAGCCGCATCCGTCGCTGGGTCTCCTCGTCGACCAGCCCGTCACGTCGATGGCGGGCGACGACGAACGGTGCCGCGCTGGTTGCTGTCTTGTCGAGGTTACACCAGATTGCGTCGACGTAGCCCTGCGGCTCCATCCATTCTCGATAGAACCGCGTCGCCTGCAGTTCAGAATGCGGGAGGATGTCGTCGAGGCGGAACACCTCGCCGACCGGGAAGAACACCGTCGCCGGAAAAAAGGGGCTCACCGCCGCGTATTTTTCCAGGTACAGCGCCTCATAACCGGGATCGTAGCCGCAACTGAAATAGCGATCCGCCGTTCGGTCGAGCGCGTCCTGCGAGAAGAGGTTCGCCGCGCTTCCCGGTACGAACGCGCAGAGCTTCTCGAGTACCGCGGGCCATAATTCCGGATCGAGCGACGCGTCATAGATCCGGCCGATGAGGTCCGAAAGCTGCTCGGCCTCGAGCGGCACTTCACCTTCGTGAAGTCGCGGCATGCGGTCCATGAGCCATCCCTCGCTCGGCCCAGTCTAGCAGAACCGGCAAATGCGGGAAATCTCCACCGCTGCTCCTCTTCCTCATGCGATTGGGAGAGGTGGCACGCGCAGCGCGATGGTGAGGGGGCTCGGCCGGCTGCGCTCACTTGGGAGGCATGGCGGCGACAAAGGTGTTCTGGGAGGAGAAAATCTTCCACTCGCCTCCACGCTTCTCGACGACATGCTTGAGGTGAGACCTGACCGTCCCGTCGGCGTCCTTCCACGCACCAGGCGGCGCTGGAGAGAAGCCCTTCACCTCCACATCCAGATCCAGCACCATCGCCCCGGGGCCTATCGGCCGGAAGCGTCGCACGCGGGCGGTAGCTTCCGTGCTCTGGCCGGGTCCGCTCCACAGGTCGACATGCATTTGCGCGATGGCGTCGCGGTCGCCCCAGATCTGACCTGTCGGGTCTACCAGTTCGGCATCAGGCCAGTAGGCCTCGCCGTAGCCTGGTCCGTCGCGCATATTCCAGGTCCGCGTGAACGTACTGGCAAGCTCTTCCGCCGCTGTCCTCATCTCTGCATGGGATACAGCTGGCATCTTCCACCTCCCCAAGATGCGCGATGATGTGCCGGGCGGGATCATAACATGGGCGCGGCCGAGGTCGTATGACCGCAATGGGTCGAAGGAAGTCTTCGTCTCCGCGTCGGTGTCGCGGCCATCCCCCACCCCGTGAACAAATTCCCCCTCCCCAAAAGCCCCGCCCCCTGATTCCGCTACCTTTTTCCCCGCCCGCCCGTCTTTTTTGTCCACACCCCCTGGCCCTGCCGCACACTCGGGCTCCATTCACGAGAGGCCGGCATGCAATTCAACCAGATTATCGAAGAGAACAGAAAGGCGCTTGGCCGCATCGCGGCGTTCCTTTTTGCGCTCGCCGATCTGGCGGAACGGGCGGCCAGCCGGTCGCGCGCCGTCTGCCGTCTGGTCCTGTGGCTGCTTGGTCCGGCCGAGTCGGTCGCGCGGAACTGTCTCGATCGCCTGGCACCCCGTGCCGACGGCCGGCCGCTGCCGGAGCCGCGCGAGCCTTACGCCCCCGCCGAGGCGCTTCGTCTTGCGGCAAGCTTTCGGGCGCTGGCGACCGCATTCGCGGCCCTCGCGGATGATGGCTTCGCCTCGTGGCAGGCCGGGCGCGTGGGCCGCCCGTCCGCCGCGCTGTTGGCGCTGTCGGCCCCGGCGATGCGCCTGGACGGAGCCGACGCCGTCGCGCGTCTCGACAGTTCCTAGCAAGCAGTACCGCCACGCCCTTCCGCCCGGTTCCCTCCCGCCGCGCGATCCGCTAGAGCACGTCGCGCCCGGGCGGAATCGCCTGGCGGTGCGAACATGCGGCCCGGTCGATGACCTGGACCGAGGGCGGAGAGGGATTCCTGCGCATGACGGATCACCCGGTCGTGATCGCCGGCGGCGGCATTGGCGGTCTCGCCGCCGCGCTGACGCTCCATCAGATCGGCGTGCCCTGCATCGTTTTCGAGCAGGTGCGCGAGATGCGGCCGCTGGGGGTGGGCATCAACCTGCAGCCCAATGCGGTGCGCGAACTCTTCGACCTCGGCATCACGGCCGCCGAACTCGACGCGATCGGCCTGCCGGCGCGCGAATGGGCGCTGGTCGGCCTCAACGGCAACGACGTCTATTCCGAGCCGCGCGGGCTCGAGGCCGGCTATCGCTGGCCACAATATTCGGTCCATCGCGGCCGGCTGCAGATGCTGCTTCACCGCAAGGTGGTCGAGCGGCTGGGAGCCGACGCGGTACGGCTCGGCCATCGCGTCACCGGCTACCGCAACGGTCCGGACGGCGGGGTCAGCGCGATCGTGGCCGGCCCGGACGGCTCCGCCGGGGAGGTCGAGGGCGCGATGCTGATCGGGGCGGACGGGCTCCACTCGGCAATGCGTGGCCAGATGCATCCCGACCAGCCGCCGATACGCTGGGGCGGCGCGATCATGTGGCGCGGCGTGAGCAAGGGCGTGCCCATCCGCTCCGGCGCCTCCTTCGTCGGGCTCGGTACGCACCGGCAGCGGGTCGTCTTCTACCCGATCTCGGCGCCCGACCCGGCTACGGGCCTCGTCGACATCAACTGGATCGCCGAGGTGACCGTCGACGCCTCGCGCGGCTGGACGGACACCGGCTGGTTCAGGCCGGTCGCGATCAGCGACTTCATCCACCACTTCGAAGGCTGGACCTGGGACTGGATCGACCTGCCGGCGCTCTTCCGTGGCGCTCAGATCGCCTTCGAGAACCCGATGATCGACCGCGATCCCGTCCCGTCATGGCAGGACGGCATGGTCGTGCTCATCGGCGACGCGGCCCATCCCATGTATCCGACCGGCTCCAACGGGGCCAGCCAGGCGATCGTCGACGCGCGCGTGCTGGGCGCCGAACTCGTCGCGCACGGCATCACGCCGACCGCGATCGCGGCCTATGACCGGCGGCTCTGCGGCCCGATCTCGCAGGTCGTCCTGCGCAATCGCGGCGCCGGGCCGTTCGGGCTGCTCAACATGGTCGACGAGCGTTGCGGCGGGACCTTCGACGATATCGACGACGTCATACCCGCCGCCGAACGCGCCGCTTTCATGGCGGGCTACAAGGCGGCGGCCGGCTTCGCCATGGAAACACTCAACGCCGCACCGCCGACGATCGCCGCCGGAGCGAAGGTCGCGGCCGCGCCTGGGCAGGAGGCCCCGCTTCGCTCGCAGGCATGACCGCGTCAGCCCGCCTTCGCCGGGCGGCGGATGGCGCGCAGCTTGCCGCTGCGACCGCCGCCGGCGAAGAGCCTGTCGCGGCCGTCGGATTCCAGGCCAGAAACGCCCGTGCCGGCCGGCATGTCGAGCCGCGTCAGCACCTCGCCCGTCTCGGGGTCGATCCGCCTCAGATCGCTCGTGTCGTCCTGCCAGGTGCCGTGCCAGAGCTCCCCGTCGACCCAGGTGACGCCCGTGACATGGCGTTCGCAGTTGATGGTGCGCCGGACCTCGCCGGTCTCCGGGTCGATCTCGACGATCCTGTTGTCGGCATACTGGCCGACCCAGAGCGACCCTTCCGCCCAGGCCAGACCCGAATTGCCGTTGCCGGGCGCGGGGATCGTCGTCAGGACGCGTCCGCTGTCGGGGTCGATCTTCATGATGCTGTCGCCTGCGAGCTGGAACAGATGCCGGCCGTCATAGGCGGTTCCGGCATGGCTGGGGACATCGATCGTACGCACCGTCATGCCGCTGTCGGGATCGAGCGCGTTCAGCCTCTCGCCCGACGCGAACCAGACATTGCTGCCGTCGAAGGACACGCCGTGAATCTCGTTGATGCCCTCATAGGGGCCGTATTCGCGGATGATCTCGGCCTGTTCGTGTCTCATCTTTCTTCTCCGTCTCGGGTTTCCGGTACCCAACCCCTAACCGGTCGCCAGAGAACCCGGGAGTAACAAGCTTGTCGGGAAACCCGGCACGGTCGCGGCCATCCAGCGGATGGCGCGCCCTCTGCCGTGGGACTGGACCTTGCCGGAGCGCGAAAGCTCCTCGAGCGCGCGCTGCACGGTGCGCGGACTGGCGCCGAGCGCGATCGCGAGCGCGGAACTCGACCAGGATTGGCCGTCGGCCAGAAGCGCCAGCAACTCCTGGTGTCGGTCGTCGGCCGGCGGCGCCAGCACCACCACGTCGCATCCTGCGCGCGTCGAGAGCCGGAAGCCCCCGTCGGTGGCCGTCACCTCGGCGAACATCGCGATCTCGGTCCGCAGGCGGCCGATCTCCACCCTCAGCCGGGCGCGGTGCGATTCGTCGGCGTGCCTGGCCCCGAAGCCCCGTAGCAGCAGCGCTTCGCGCGACACGCCCCCCGGCCAGGCTTCGGCCATGCAGCGAAGCAGCGCGAAGAGGACGGGCCGCGTCGCGAGCGAGATGACCGTTGTCCGGTTCCTCACGACGTTGCGACAGGCGTCGACCACCAGCGCGTCCGAGCCGAGAAGGACCTCGACCTCATCGATGAGCAGCGGCCGCGCGACGCCGTGTGCGATCAAACGCGCGGCGGGTGTGTTCAGTGTGGTTATCGCCGCGTCGACTTCAGCCATGAGAGCCGGGATGCCGGCCTCGCGCGCGGCGACGGCGGCGCGGTCGAGGGCGGCGCGGGCGGCCTTCGTTTCCAGCCGACGAATCGCGATGCCTGCTTCCACCAGGCCGCGTCCGGCGCGCGTCGCCGGCGGCAGCAACGGCTCGTGCGTCGCGAGAAGCCCGGCCGCCTCGTCGATCCGGCCGACCAGGAGCAGCCGTCGCGCCTCGATGTTGCGGGCATGGGCCGCGTTGACGCGATCGCCGTGCCTGTCCAGCGTGGCCCGGGCGCCCTTGAGTGCGTTGGGCCGCCAGCCGAGGTCGCGCGACACGAGGGCGATCTCCGCCTCGGCGACAAGGCATCGGGCGCGCGCGACTGTTTCCCTGGAGCCGAAGGCGCGCGCGGCGCTTTTCAGGAGCGTTCTTGCGCGGGTGAAGTCTCCCAGTCGCGCCATGGCGATGCCGCGAAGGGCAAGCGCCGGCGCGTCGTCGCGCGTGGCGACCCGCTTCAGCGCGCCAAGCACGTCGCCGGCGGCGAGCGCGTATGCAGCCGCCGTGATCAGCGAGTCCATGGCAATCCCGCAACGTTCGCGGTCCTCACCCCGGCACCTCCCGCGCCCGGCCTCTCCGCGCCGGCCATGGCGCGACGCAGGTCCGGCTCGTCTTCTTTATCGGAACAATCCATGGCAGATTCGATTAGGGAAGCCGAATCACCTGGATTGCGGCTGCGGGGATGTATGGGAAGTATCGGGAGATTCTGGTCGAGGATAAGGGACCATTTCGGCGACGACCCGTTCCGGCGCACCGCCCAGTATGGAGCCATTCCCTTCCAGCTCGTCGAGGGCAGGACGGCGTTCCTGCTCATCACCTCGCGGCGTACCGGCCGCTGGATCTTCCCCAAGGGTTCGCTGATGGAAGGAAAGTCGGCGCCGGAAACCGCCGCGCAGGAAGCCCTTGAGGAGGCGGGCGTCGAGGGTGTCGTCTTCGACGACGCGCTGGGACACTACCACACCGTCAAGCACAGGCTTATCCGCCAGCATATCGACGTCACCGTCTATCCGCTGCTGGTTACCAGGCAACTGGACGACTGGCAGGAAAAAGGCCAGCGCTACCGCCACTGGGTGATGGCGAAGGAGGCGATCCGGCTGGTGTCGGATCCGGGCGCGGTGTCGGCGATCAAGCGTCTCGACGCCATCGCGCCGAACCTACATGAACGAACCCGTCAGCAAGTGCAGGGCGCCGTATAGGGCCGCCGACAGCAGGGCCGCGGCCGGAACGGTGACGATCCATGCCGCGGCGATGGTGATGCCGTGCTGGCGGCGCACGAGCATGCGCCGCTCGCGCTTGCGGTCATTGGCGAGCGCATCCTCGGGCGTCGCGTTGAGGCGGTCGAGATTGAGGAACAGCGTGTAGGGCTGGACGCCGGGATTGGGGATGCCGCGATTGGTCGTCGCCTCGCGGAACATGCCGACGCCGAAGACCGCGCCGATGGCGATATGGGTGGAGGAAACCGGCAGGCCGAGCGCCGAGGCGATCAGCACCGTGATGGCCGCCGAAAGCGCGACGCAATAGGCGCGGACCTCGTTCATCTTCGTGATCCGTTCGCCGACCATCCGGATGAGGCGCGGCCCGAACAGCGCAAGGCCGACCGCGATGCCGATGGCACCGATCGCCAGCACCCACAGCGGAAGCGCGACTTTGGCCCCTTCGACGCCCGCGCCCTGGGCGGCGGCCACGATCGCCGCCAGCGGGCCGACTGCGTTGGCGACGTCGTTCGCGCCGTGGGCGAAAGACAGAAGCCCGGCCGCGAAGATCAGGGGAAGGCGAAACAGGCGGTTGATGCTCTTGGAGCGGTTTTCCATGTGGATTGAACGCTTCGCCACCCACGGCCGGGCGAGCCACCAGCCGCCGACGCCGAACGCGACGCCGAGGAGCAGCGTCTGGACAAGGCTCGCGTCCCAGACCTTTCCTAGCCCCTTGACGGCGAGATACATGGCAAAGACCGAGGCCATGAGCGCGATCAGGATCGGCACCCAGCGGTCGGCGGCGGTCAGCTTGTCGTCGCGGTTGAGCACCATGCGCTCGGTGAAGCCGAGCAGGAGGGCGGCGAGCACGCCTCCCAAGAGCGGCGAGACCACCCAGCTCGCCACGATGGCTCCCATGACGGGCCAGGCGACGATGGAGAAGCCGGCCGCCGCCATCGCCGAGCCGACAACCCCGCCGACCACGGAATGGGTTGTGGAGACCGGTGCGCCGATCCAGGTGGCCAGGTTGATCCACAAGGCCGAAGAGAGCAGCGCGGCGGTCATGATGAAGATGAAGCTGTTCACCGGGAACGCGTCGTGGCGGACGAGCAGCTTGTCAGAAATGGTGTTGACCACGTCGCCGCCGGCGATCAGCGCGCCCGATGCCTCGCAGATCGCGGCCAGCACGATGGCGCCGGTCATGGTGAGCGCCCGGCTGCCGACGGCGGGGCCCATATTGTTGGCGACGTCGTTGGCGCCGATGTTGAGCGCCATGTAGCCGGCTATCACCGAGGCCAGTATGACGAGCCAGGCGATCGGCCCGTCGGCGACGTTGACGGTCGCCACGATGGTCGCGCCGACCAGGAAGATCAGCGCAATGCCCGGCAGCACCAGCGGACGCGACACCTGGTCGGTCGCCGATTCCATGCTGGCGATTTTCTGCAGATCCTTGTCGAGCGCGGTCTTGGCCATTGCCCTGTCCGGTTGGTCGGATCGTTAGTCGCGAAAAAGTGTACCGATCACAAGGCCCCCCGGCGGAGATAGTGTGTATGGGGCGCTAGGCTAGGCGAGCCGGTCGCCTGATTGGCCATTTTCAGGTCAGGTTCATGTGTGACAAGGGATAATTGGCTTGCCCGCAACCGAAGCGGGCTTTCAACGACGGGACGTTCATGAGGATATCGCGCGCTCTTTCGGCCATAGTCATTTCAGTAGTCGTCGCGGCTCCGGCTTTCGGTCAGGCGCGCGAAGTGGACATCTTCTTCGATGAGCGCGGGCAGCGCATCATCATGGACCGCCATACCGGCGAGATAATCGCCGTGGAGCCGCCGCGCCGGGCCAGGCGCGAGGGTGGCGTGGCGCTGGGCGGCGACGGGGTGGTGCGCCGCGCGCCGCAGCCACGTGAGCGTTTTGGCGGTTCCTACAACATGAACGATCCGGAGGATCGCGCGCGCTTCCTGCGTGATCGCGAGATTCTGCTCGGCCGGCGCGAGCCGCCCGGGGTAGACGACTACGAGCCGCGCGACGACTATCGCGAGCCGGGCTTTTCACGCCGGACCTATGAGGAGCCGGTCTATCCGGACTATGAGGAGCGTGCCTATCCGCCGCTCGACGGCGAGAACCTGGCACGCCCGGAGCGGCCGGCCGGTCCGTCGGGCGAACGCGGCATAACACGCCGCCCGCTGGGCGAACCCGACAGCGATACCGCGTCGATCATGGAGCCGGCCGAACCGGAACGGGACGCGGAAACGCCGCGAATCACCGTGGACCCGCTCGTCATTCCCGACATGCACGGTTCTGGAGCGAGCGAGGACGTGGCGGCGATCCAGATCCTGCTCGACCGGGCCGGCGCCTCGCCGGGGGTGATCGACGGGCGCATGGGCGACAATGTGAACAAGGCGATCTCGGCCTATCGGGACATGAAGGGCCAGGCGCTGAGGACCTATGACAAGGAGTTCATCAAGTCCGAACTGGAACGAACCGGCGGACCGGCCTTCACCGAATATACGATCACGGCCGAGGACGCCGCGCACAACTTCGTCGCCTCCATCCCCGAGGACTACGGGCAGAAGGCGACGCTGGAGCGGATGGCCTACACGTCCGTGGCCGAGATGCTGGCCGAGCGCTTCCACATGGACGAGAAATATCTCAGGGCGCTCAATCCCGGCGCCGACTTCGCCCGGCCGGGCACGATCCTGAAAGTGGCGAACACGGGCAAGAACCTGGAGGGCGAGGTCGGCCGGATCGTTGCCGACAAGAAGAACAAGCAGGTTCGTGTCTATGCTCCGGACGGACGCCAGATCGCGGCCTATCCGGCCACGATCGGATCGGTCACGACGCCCTCGCCTTCGGGCACGCACGAGGTCAAGCGCGTGGCCTTCGATCCCGAATATACCTACAATCCCAAGATCAACTTCAAACAGGGTAACAACGACAAGGTGCTGACGATCCCGCCCGGTCCCAACGGACCCGTGGGATCGATCTGGATCGCCTTGTCGAAACCGACTTACGGCATCCATGGCACGCCCGATCCCTCCAAGATCGGCAAGACCGAATCGAACGGCTGCGTGCGCCTGACCAACTGGGACGCCACCGAACTCGCCAAGATGGTCAAGCCGGGCGCAACGGTGGAATTCATCGAGTAAGGCGGCTGCCGCCGCCCGGCCCCGGGGGTAAGCCCGGATTCCGACGCACGTGCGGTCGGCGGCGACCGGCGCTGTTCGTCCTTGAAGCGTGATGCCCTATGATCGGGGCAGAATCAGGGGACGCAATGAGCCGAGCCGAAGCCGGGACCATGAACGCCCAGCGTGTTGCGCATGGGGAAGCGGGCCTCGGCACGCTTCCTTCAAGGCGCGGCGCGCGATAGGAGCGCGCGATGCGATCACCCTGCGAAACCGGTCCCGGCGCCGTTCCTCAGACCGCTCCCGCCGCGGACACCACCTTCTGCCCGCGAAGGCAGCGGCGCTACGTGCTGGCGGCGGCCATTCTCGCCTCCTCGCTCGGCTTCATAGACGGATCGGTGGTGTCGATCGCCATACCCGCGATCAGGGCCGATCTCACGGCATCGCTCGCCGACGCCCAGTGGATATCGAACGCCTACGCGCTGACCTTGTCGGCGCTCATTCTGGCCGGCGGAGCGGCTGGGGACCGCTTCGGCCTGAGGCGGACCTTCGTGGCGGGCATCGTCTTCTTCATCGCGACCTCGCTTCTGTGCGCGATCGCCCCGAATGCCCAGTTCCTGATCGTCGCCCGGGCGCTGCAGGGCATCGGCGCTGCGCTGATGGTGCCGGGCAGCCTGGCGATCATCGCGAAGGCCTATCCCAGGTCGGAGCGTGGCAGGGCCATCGGGATATGGGCGGCCGCGTCCGCCTTGACCACCGCGCTGGGACCCGTCCTTGGCGGGTTCGCGCTCTCGGTCTTCGACGACAGCATCTGGCGTTGGATTTTCGCCATCAATCTGCCGCTCGGCGCGATCGCGGTCTATCTGCTCCTGGCCAGGGTGCCGGCCGACGAGCCCGGCGCGGCGCGCGCGCTCGATCTCGGCGGCGCGGCGCTTGCGACCTTGGCTTTCGGCCTGATCGCCTGGGGCCTGACTGCCGCCTCGCCGGAGGGAGAGGCGGCAACGGTGACAGCACCCTGGCTTTTCGCGGCAGCCGGCGTCGCGTTCCTGGCCGGCTTCGTCCTGTGGGAACGTTTCGTGCGCCAGCCCATGGTCGACCTCGGCCTGTTCCGCAACGCGGCCTTCTCAGGCGCGAACGCGGCGACGTTCTGCCTCTATTTCGCGCTTTCCGGCATCCTGTTCTACCTGCCGATGCTGCTGATCGCCGGCTGGAGCCTGAATGAGGCGCAGGTCGGCTTCATCTTCCTGCCCCTCTCGGCCGCGATCGCGCTGTTGTCGGGACCCGTCGGCGGCCTGTCGGACCGGATCGGCCCGCGCCTGCCGATCGCCGGCGGCAGTCTCGTGGTGGGGCTCGCCTTCGCCGGGCTGGCGGGGGTCGCGGGCGCCGGCCATCACGGCTTCTGGTCGGCGGTGTTTCCGCTGATGGTGGTGATGGGGCTGGGGATGGCGCTGGTCGTGTCGCCCCTGTCGACGGCGATCATGACGGCGGTCGAGGATGCCGACACCGGTGCGGCGTCAGGCATCAACAACGCCGTTTCGCGCATCGCCGGTCTGGTTGCGGTGGCCTCGCTGGGCAGCGTCGCGGCCTGGCGCTTCGCCGGTGTGGCTGCTGGAGCCGACATTCCGACCTTCGGGGAACCGTCGGGAGATCTCGCCGCCGACGCCGAAGCGCTGCGGGTCGCGGCCAGCGACGCGGCGTTCTCGACGGTGGCCTGGGTGACGGCGGCGCTCTGCCTGTTGGCGGCGTTAATCGCCTGGACGACCGTGCCGGGCGCCACGCGGGCGCGCGACAGTTCGCCCAGCCCCGCTTGATGGTCTGACACAACTGCGCTGACCGCGCCGCTCTCGCTGCGGCAGGGGCAGGCTTTTAGTGGGTGACGTTGGCCAGCTTGAGCTGGCCGTCCTCGTCCTCGGCAAGCAATTCGTCGATGCGGTCGCGCTCTTGCATGAAGGCCTCGAGCTCGGCGTCCTTGAGGACCCGGCTGGTCGGGAGGCGCACGCGCATGGGGTCGACCTTCGTGCCGTTGACCAGCAGCTCGTAGTGGAGGTGATTGCCGGTGGCGAGGCCGGTCGCGCCGACATAGCCGATGACCTGGCCCTGGCGCACCTTGGCACCCTTGACCACGCCCTTGGCGATCGCGCTCTGATGCGAATAGGACGTCACATAGCCGTTGGCGTGGCGGATGCGGGTCTGCCGGCCATAGCCGCTTTCCCAGCCGGCATGTTCGACGGTCCCGTTGCCCGACGCGATGATGGGCGTGCCGCGCGGCGCCGACCAGTCGACGCCGGTATGCATGCGGCGATAGCCGAGAATCGGATGGCGGCGGGTGCCGAAACCGGAGGTGAAGCGCCCGTTGGGCACCGGATTGCGCAGCAGGAACTGACGCGCCGAACGGCCTTCGGAGTCGAAATAGTCGACCGTGCCGTCCTCCATCCGGAACCGGTAGTAGCTGCGCGCGCCGCCGCCGAAGGACGCCTTGATGTAGAGCATCTCCGAATCGACGGTGGCCTGTTCGTGCTCGTCCGGCGCCGAGAAGAAGACTTCCAGGCGATCGGAAGGATCGAGCCGCGACTGAAAATCGACGTCGGCCGCCAGAAGCTTGATGAGTTGCCCCGTCATTTCGTCGGTCAGGCCGTAGGACGTCGCGGCGCGCCAGATGCCGTCATAGGCGGTCGGCAGGTCCGCGCGCGTACGCATCTGGGGCGGCGTGTCCTCGAAGGCGGCGGCGACGGCGGGATTGGGCTCCGGCGCGTCGGCAACCATGAGCTGGTTGCGATCCGTCAGCGATACGGTCCTCACATGGGTGTCGCCGTCATAGATGGAGGCGCGCACGATGCGCGAGAAGTCGCCCCGCGTCTCGAGCCCGATGCGAAGGACCGTTCCCGCCTTGAGCGGACGATCGGTCAGAACCTTGGCAAAGGCCTCGACCATCGCGTTTGCATCGCCGCCGGAATAGCCTGCTTCGGCGAAGGCGTCCCCGATCGTCTTGTCGGTCATGAACGGGATCACGTCCTCGGCGAACTCGCGTTCCTCGCGGCTTTCGCGGGAGCGGCGGAAGACCGAGACATTCTCCTCCACGACCCGCGCGGCATAGGAAGCGGCGATTGATTCGGGCGTAAGCCCCGAAATGCCGAATCGCGCGGGATCGACATAATGCAGCGAGGCCAGACGCACATCGCCGTCGGTCAGGATGGCGGCCGTGTTGCGCACCACCTCTTCGACCTCGGCGGCCGTCAAGTCGCCGGCTTCCTCGAATGTCGCCGACTCGATCGGGAAATCGACCGTGCGCAGGCTCACCTCGCTGTCTACCTTGGCGCCGTAGATCTGCCCAGTCGGGGCCTCGGCCACCTGTTCGGCGGCGCCGTCCTCGGCGAAAACGGCAAGCGGATCGAAGGAGGGATAGTCACGTGTGGCGGTATGGCCGGCGGCCAGCGCCATCTTCACGCGGACGAAGGGAAGGGTGCGCACAACGTTGCGGTCGCCGTCGCGCAGCATGGTCGAGACTTCCATGCGTTCGCGGTCATTGGCCCGCACGACCTGGCGTGGCGGAGCGAGCCGGTCTGCCTTGGCCGGGCCGATGTCACGCGACGCTGGCCGGTTGGGGCGGTAGGTGGCGATTTCGGGCGGCGTGGCGAGCTGTTCGCGCCCGTCGAGCGCGGCGAACAGCGCCACGCCCATAAGCAGGCTGGACGTGATTCCCGTCAGGATGGCGCCGCTCAGCCAGCGCGCGGAGACCTCGCGCCGGTCTGGCGGCCCGGCGCGTCCGCCGCCCGTCAGGGGCGGTTCGTCGCCGATCACAGCGATCAACCTTTCGCTGGGCGTCATGGGCAGGTCGTCTCTTCCCCTCGGTTGCATCGGCGGACGAGGCCGCGCTTTGCAACGTATAGAACCAGATGTGCCCGTCCGGACCGGCCAAGTCAACGCAGGCCGGGACGTCGTGAACTCCGCGGCGCGGACGGTCACGCATGCGCGCGCTCACGCGAACGCGACGCCCGCAGGCCACCGGCTGTGCCGGGCGATTGGGGCCTTGATGTGTCGTCCTGTATGCCGGGCGGAAAACCGGGCTGAAAACCGCGGCCATCGGACACCGGATCGCGCAGATCCGCCTGGCTCGAACGTGTCCAGGCGGGGAGAGT
>JAILWO010000001.1:0-342500 GCA_025698895.1 Rhizobiaceae bacterium | reverse complement strand
GAAGCTGGTCTTTTCTGCCAGTCTCCATGCGGGGCGCTCGCTCCGGATGGGCATTGGCAATGAGAATGATCAAGTGTCTTAAGGGCAATTGGTGGATGCCTTGGCATGCACAGGCGATGAAGGACGTGATACGCTGCGATAAGCGTCGGGGAGCTGCGAATAAGCTTTGATCCGGCGATTTCCGAATGGGGAAACCCACCCTAAATGCTTGGAAAATCACAGCGGCGGTTTCGGCCGCCGTTGCGGTTTCCAAGCATTGATTGAGGGTATCTTATCTTCGAATACATAGGGATAAGAAGCGAACGCGGGGAACTGAAACATCTAAGTACCCGTAGGAAAGGACATCAACCGAGACTCCGCTAGTAGTGGCGAGCGAACGCGGACCAGGCCAGTGGCTTGAGTGAGACAAGCGGAACCTTCTGGAAAGGAGGGCCATAGCGGGTGACAGCCCCGTACGCGTAATGCAAACTCAAGTCCTCGAGTAAGGCGGGACACGTGAAATCCTGTCTGAAATTCGGGGGACCACCCTCGAAGCCTAAGTACTCGTGCATGACCGATAGTGAACTAGTACCGTGAGGGAAAGGTGAAAAGCACCCCGACAAGGGGAGTGAAAGAGTACCTGAAACCGATTGCCTACAAACAGTGGAAGCCCGTGAGGGTGACCGCGTACCTTTTGTATAATGGGTCAGCGACTTAGTGTGACGAGCAAGCTTAAGCCGGTAGGTGGAGGCGCAGGGAAACCGAGTCTGAACAGGGCGTTCAGTTCGTCGCATTAGACCCGAAACCGAGTGATCTAGCCATGAGCAGGCTGAAGGTAAGGTAACACTTACTGGAGGGCCGAACCCGTATCTGTTGCAATAGATTGGGATGACTTGTGGCTAGGGGTGAAAGGCCAATCAAACTCGGAAATAGCTGGTTCTCCGCGAAATCTATTTAGGTAGAGCGTCGACCGAATACCCTGGGGGGTAGAGCACTGGATGGGCTAGGGGTCCTCACCGGATTACCAAACCTAACCAAACTCCGAATACCCAGGAGTACTAGTCGGCAGACACACGGCGGGTGCTAACGTCCGTCGTGGAGAGGGAAACAACCCTGACCAGCAGCTAAGGTCCCCAAGTCATGGCTAAGTGGGAAAGGATGTGAGGATCCCAAAACAACCAGGATGTTGGCTTAGAAGCAGCCATCATTTAAAGAAAGCGTAACAGCTCACTGGTCTAAATAAGGGTCTTTGCGCCGAAAATGTAACGGGGCTAAAGCCATGCACCGAAGCTCTGGGTTCATCGCAAGATGAGCGGTAGCGGAGCGTTCCGTAAGCCAGTGAAGCCATACCCGTGAGGGGTGGTGGAGGTATCGGAAGTGCGAATGCTGACATGAGTAACGATAAAGCGGGTGAGAGACCCGCTCGCCGGAAGTCCAAGGGTTCCTGCTTAAAGTTAATCTGAGCAGGGTTAGCCGGCCCCTAAGGCGAGGCCGAAAGGCGTAGTCGATGGGAACCACGTTAACATTCGTGGGCCTGGAGGTAGTGACGGATCATCACAGTCGTTCGATCTTATCGGATTGATCGGGCGGCCGCGTGGTCCCAGGAAATAGCTCCTCCTTATAGACCGTACCCTAAACCGACACAGGTGGACTGGTAGAGTATACCAAGGCGCTTGAGAGAACTCTGCTGAAGGAACTCGGCAAATTGCACGCGTAACTTCGGGATAAGCGTGACCTCTTTCAGGGCAACCTGGAGGGGGTGGCACAGACCAGGGGGTAGCGACTGTTTATCAAAAACACAGGGCTCTGCGAAGTCGCAAGACGACGTATAGGGTCTGACGCCTGCCCGGTGCCGGAAGGTTAAAAGGAGAGGTGCAAGCCTTGAATTGAAGCCCCGGTAAACGGCGGCCGTAACTATAACGGTCCTAAGGTAGCGAAATTCCTTGTCGGGTAAGTTCCGACCTGCACGAATGGCGTAACGACTTCCCCGCTGTCTCCAGCAGAGACTCAGTGAAATTGAATTCCCCGTGAAGATGCGGGGTTCCTGCGGTTAGACGGAAAGACCCCGTGCACCTTTACTATAGCTTTACACTGGCATTCGTGTCGGCATGTGTAGGATAGGTGGTAGGCTTTGAAGCCGGGGCGCCAGCCTCGGTGGAGCCACCCTTGAAATACCACCCTTATCTACATGAATGTCTAACCGCGACCCGTCATCCGGGTCCGGGACAGTGTATGGTGGGTAGTTTGACTGGGGCGGTCGCCTCCTAAAGAGTAACGGAGGCGCGCGATGGTGGGCTCAGAACGGTCGGAAATCGTTCGCTGAGTGCAATGGCATAAGCCTGCCTGACTGCGAGACTGACAAGTCGAGCAGAGACGAAAGTCGGTCATAGTGATCCGGTGGTCCCGCGTGGAAGGGCCATCGCTCAACGGATAAAAGGTACGCCGGGGATAACAGGCTGATGACCCCCAAGAGTCCATATCGACGGGGTTGTTTGGCACCTCGATGTCGACTCATCGCATCCTGGGGCTGGAGCAGGTCCCAAGGGTATGGCTGTTCGCCATTTAAAGCGGTACGTGAGTTGGGTTCAGAACGTCGTGAGACAGTTCGGTCCCTATCTGCCGTGGGTGTAGGAATGTTGAGAGGATCTGTCCCTAGTACGAGAGGACCGGGATGGACGGATCTCTGGTGGACCTGTTGTGGCGCCAGCCGCATAGCAGGGTAGCTATATCCGGACTAGATAACCGCTGAAGGCATCTAAGCGGGAAACTAACCTCAAAACGAGCATTCCCTGAGAGCCGTGGAAGACGACCACGTTGATAGGCCGGGTGTGGAAGCGCAGCAATGTGTGAAGCTTACCGGTACTAATAGCTCGATCGGCTTGATCATTCTCATTACTTGTGCCCATCGCGGCGTGGGCGGGCCTCGGCCCGAACTTCGCCCATGCGGAAAAGACATCCAGCTTCTCGACACTTGAAACCGTGCGTTTCGCCGACCTGGTGGTTCTGGCGGAGCGGCTGCACCCGATCCCATTCCGAACTCGGCCGTGAAACGCTCCAGCGCCGATGGTACTTCGTCTTAAGACGCGGGAGAGTAGGTCGCTGCCAGGTCTGCCAAACGCACGGTGAAAGTCTTCTCTTTGTTCGCGACCTTTTGGTCGTCTCTTGCTTACGGTTGACGCGGGGTGGAGCAGCCCGGTAGCTCGTCAGGCTCATAACCTGAAGGTCACAGGTTCAAATCCTGTCCCCGCAACCAGCATAACCCTCCGGGCGCAAATGCCCTGAGGAAAAGCCGAGAAGCTCGGCCAATCGCCCGTGAACCACAAGGTTCGCGGGTTTTTTTGTTTCGGGCGGCCGGAGCGCGTTGGTCCGTCGATGCATTCAGACGGCTGAGCCGCGCAGCGTTGCCTCCACGCACGCCGGCGATCCGCAGCGCGCGAGGTTCCGCATAATCCAAGCTGCGGTGCCGCGCAGTCCAAGATACCCGGCGTGTTTAGTCCTACAGATCATGAAGCGGCCGCCCCTGCCGAGTGCAGCGACGTCGGCGTGGGCGAATGGAGCCACTGAGATCGCCTTGGGGAAGACCCGGGTTGAGGGAGAAGGAGATAGATGAATGACACGTGGACGAGTTTCCTGTCGCCTTGCCGCCGCTTCGTGGATTGCGGCCGCCGCACTGGTCGTTGGCGCCGCGCAGGCGGGGGCTGAAAAGGCGCCCCCGAAAGTCACCTCGCTGGATGAAACGGAGATTTCTGCCGGCGATCTGCACGACGCCTATTCGCACTGGAAGGGCGAAGTGCTCACCGTAGCGGGATATCCGTCTCTGTATTTTTCTCCCTCGCCTTGGAGCGCCCGCCTCGGGATCGGCGCCGCGCCGGAAGTGGAAACGCCGGAACTGGTTTCCTGCGATTTCGGACAGGAGCCGAGCGACGAGATGATTGAAAGCACGACGCCGCTTGTCGTGCGGGGTACGTTCGTTGCGCGTTCCATCAGCATGAACCCGAACGAGGTTCCAAAAATCAACCTCAAGTACTGCGAGCTCGTCTCCGCCGGTGAGCCGTTTCCGACCGATGGCGATCCCTGGACCATCGGCGAGACACCGGTCACCGCCGAGGCGCTGCATGCGGCCGTCTTCGGCTGGCAAGGGAAACCGGTGCGGGTCACCGGATACTATCACGGCAGCACATATTCCTCGGCGCCCAATGTCACGCGGCACGACCTCAAGCCGTCGGTAAGCGGCAGCGTGGTGGTCGGCTGCAATCAGGACGGTGAGGTCAGTGCTCCCGACGACGTTCTCGTCAACCGCGAGGGTGTCGTCGTGGAAGGCACGATAGGCACACCGATGTTCTCGAGCATCATCATCGAGGAGTGTCGTTTTGTAGAACGTTGACCGAGGGTCGAGCGGCAATGCCGTTAGACCGGAACCGGCATCGAATGCCGGTATCGGTGGTGACGAAGCCCCCGGGTCACGGCCCGCCTTGCGCGGGCCGTTTTCGTTTGCGGGCCGTGCAACGGGTTTGACCGCAACGCGCGCGAAGCCTATCCGGACACCATGGGAAGGCTCTTGGAGGAACTGGACTATCGGCCGACGCCGATCGGCGCGCTCAGCCTGCGTCGACGGCGCGAGGCGCGGCTTGATGTCGACGTGATCGAGATCAAGCTCGGCGACGAGCATCTGATGTCCGATCTGTTCACCGAGTCCGAAGTGGCTTTGGGGCGGCTTGGCATCGAGGCTGCCGCGGGCCCAAAGCTTGATGTCGTGGTCGGCGGCCTCGGGCTCGGCTACACGGCGCGCGCGGTCCTCGAAAGCGCGCGTGTGGCCGAGCTGATGGTCGTGGAGTATCTAGCGCCGGTGGTCGAGTGGCATTCGACGGGCCTGCTCCCGCTCGGCGCTGAGTTGTCGGCCGACCGGCGCTGCCGGATTGTACAGGCGGATTTCTTCGCTCTGGCGGCTGACGAGGCCGGTCTGGATCCCGACAAGCCCGGCCGGCATTTCGATGCAGTCCTGGTTGATATCGACCATTCGCCCGATGCGCTTCTCGACGGCGCCAGCGCCGGGTTCTACACGACGGACGGTTTGCACACCTTGTCGCGGCACCTCGTGGATGACGGCGTCTTCGGGCTGTGGTCGAATGACGGGCCGGACGAGGTGTTCGTGGCGCGGCTCCAGGCCGCGTTTGGCGCGGCATGGGCCGAACCGGTCCGCTTTGCCAATCCCTACAATGGCGAGACGGTGACCCAGACGATCTATCTGGCCCGGCGGACGGCGCGGTGAGGCCGGACCTCGGGGCGGCGCCACAGGACCGTGCGGGATTCCGGCCAGGAACGCGGCGTTGACGCGCGAGCCGGGCGGCGGGCGGATCGAACGGCGATGACCTCCTTCCTGCACGGATTGCGGATCGAGGCCGTTCTGGCGGCGGTTTGCGAGGCCGGGGCGCGAACCGTCCTCGATCTCGGCTGCGGCGACGGCGATCTGCTTTTGCGGCTTGCCGTGACCAGGGGGATCGAGACGATCCTTGGCATCGATCAGTCGGTCGAGGCGCTGGCGCGACTGCGGGAGCGGCTCGATGCGTGCCGCGACGGTCTCGCTGCGAAAGTGAACCTCGTCCGGGCTTCGTTGCTGGATCCGGGAGCCGTGCCCGAAGGGTTCGACTGCGCGCTGCTGATCGAGGTGATCGAGCATCTCGAGCCGGACCGGCTGTCGCTGGCGGAGAAGGCGGTCTTCGCGCAGGCGGCGCCGCCGACCGTGATCGTGACGACGCCGAATGTCGAGTTCAACGGGCTGCTGGGTGTGCCGGCCGGGCGGTTCAGGCATCCCGATCACCGCTTCGAATGGGACCGGCGGCGGTTCTCGGACTGGGCGGCAGGCGTGGCGGCGCGACACGGTTACCGGGTTGAGTGCCGCGACATCGCCGGCGCGCATCCCAGGCTCGGCGGCGCAAGCCAGATGGCCCTGTTCAGGCGTACGGGCTGACCAGCGACCCTCGGAGCAAGACGAGGCCGGTCAATTGGGCGGCAGGCACATGCGCGGCGGCGGTTCTGTGTAGATGTGCTCGATCGGTATCTCGACGACGATCTGGCCCATCTGTTCGGGCGGAGTGGTCGCGTCGGAATAATAGATGCCGTCGGCGATCGCCCCTCCGGCCTGGCTGCCGAGGAAGCCGCCGCCGACGCCGCCGATCACGCCGCAGGCGAGCAGGCCCCATCCCGACGTGGCGATGCCGAAGACGAGGCAGATGCCGACGCCTGCACCCGCGCCGAGCCCTCCGCCGATGAAGCCTCCCAGTTCCTCGCCAATGACGCGCGGCAGTTCCTCGTCGCTGGCGTTCCAGATCCGCGCGGCGCTTATCGCGACGCCGACCACCACGAGCACCGTGCCGCCATTCTTGAGATAGGACGCGCCGCGCATCGCCTGATTGACGTTGATGTTGGAGCGGGTCGCGCCGCCGAGAATGCGCTCGGGGATCGAGGCGGCCGGCACGCCTTGCGACTGGTAGTAGCGGACCATATTGGAATAGGTGCGCCCGCCGGTCCCGTATTTGCGCCAGTCGCGTATCTCGTAGATGCCGTGGGCAACGGGGCCGGAGCCCTGGCGCATCCGGCTGACGATCTGGCGCCGCTGTTCCGACGCCCAGCGCGCGACCTGGTCGGTCGACTGGCCCGCCTCCAGCCGCTCGGCGATCTGCCGGGCCAGACCCTCGACCTCCAGCTTGTACTGCGCGCGGACGGCCGGCGCGTCGATGCCGATGCGCCGCATGGAGCGCCCCGCGCCCGCCGCGTCGCCGCCAAGCCCTTCGAGGAACGACAGCGCGTCCGATTCCCGATCGGCCGGCAATGGCAGCGAATAGCGCGTCTCGAGCGGCGTGCTCATCCGATCGGCGGGTCCAGGAACGCGGCAGATCTGGCCCGAAGCCTGTGTATAGTCGTTCATGGCTTGTCCTCGCTGGCGAATTCGAAGGCGGACAATGCCGCGCGCGGCGCGACGACCAGGCCCGCGATCGGGAACAGGCGCAGGCGCAGGAAGCCGGGCTCTCGGAAGCGGTAGGGGATGTTGCGCACCAGGCGATGGCCACGCCGGATGCCGGGCCGCTGCCGCGACAGCGCCTCGACCGCGCCCAGCGCGCCGTCCACGAAGGGACCGGCCACCACGATCTCGTCGGCGGTCGTCACGATATGAAAGGGTTCCTCGCCGTGATTGATCGGATCCGCCATGCGGCATTCGATGATGCCGGTCACGGCCGTGCCGGGGACGACATGCCTGAACCTGGGGGTCTCCGCCAGGAGGGTGCCGTCCCGATAGTCCAGTCGCGGTTTGGTCGCCATCGCGTTGTCGTACCGGTGAGGCCCGCAGGAGCACAACGAACCCGCGTCAGCCGGACCCCGACGTCGGGCGGCTTGAACGGAGGGGTGCAGTTTCGACCACCTACCGCGGGAAGTATATGGCCGGCGGTGAGGGATTTCACAAAAGCGGTCGCGGCGCGGAATGCCGCATGGCGCGCGACCGGAAACAGAACTGTTTCAATCTTGCCGGAATTTCCTCTAGAACGCCACCAGTTCATGCGGGGGCTGGGGCGTGCGCGCCGGTGATCCTCCCGCCCAGGAGGACAGGCCCGGCCTATGATGGCGCAGGAGAACGACGCAAGCCTACCGGTTTCCTCGCTCGGCATCGCCGGGGCGGGGCTGATCGGTGCGTCGATCGCCGCGCGCGCGGCCGAGGCCATGCCGGGGGTCGTGCTGAAGGTCTTCGACCGCTCATACCAGAACGCCGCCCACGTGGCCGGCATGTGGTCGAACGCGACCGTGGCGGAATCCCTCGACGAGTTGAAGCCATGCGACCTGGTCTTCGTGGCGACGCCCGTTGGCGCCATCGCGGAGACCGTGACCGCACTGCTTGCCGATGAGGACCGGCGGCTCGTCGTGGTCGACACGGGGTCGGTGAAGGGCAGCGTGGTGGAAATGGTCAAGGCGGGGAGCGCGGGTCACGCGCGGTTCGTGCCCGGCCATCCGCTGGCCGGAAGCCATCTTTCCGGCCCCCAGGCCGCGAGCCCCGAACTGGTGGAAGGCCGCGTCTTCGTGCTGACGCCGACCGGCGAAACCGCGCCGGACGCGCTCGCACTGGCCCGCGCCACGCTGGACGTTCTGGGCGCGCGGGTGGTGGTGACCGATCCCACCGCGCATGACGAACTCCTTGCGCTGACTTCCCATCTGCCGCATGTCGTGGCCTACGCGCTGATGGCCGGGCTCGATGCGCGGGAACCGGACGAGGCGCGCGACCGGCTGATCGCGGGTTCTTTCCGCGCGCAGACCGTGTTCGCGGCGAGCGATCCGGAAATGTGGGCCGATATCCTGATCGCGAACGCGGATGCGGTGGAGCGCGCGGCACGGGATTTCAACGGTGAAGTGGAACGCTTCGTGCGGTTCGCCAGGGCGGGCGACAAGCAGGCGATCATGAAAAGGATCGCCCTCATCAGGGACATGCGAAAGGCCATCGGAGACTGACATGGCGGACAAGACCAGGACCGTTTCCTATCTCGGGGAGCCGGGCTCCTATTCCTATCAGACGGCAAAACTGCACTTTCCGGAGGCGAAGCTTGCCGGCTTCCGCAATTTCTCCGAGGTGATCGGGGCGGTCGAGCAGCGCCAGGCCGATGTCGCGGTCATTCCCGTCGAGAACTCGATCAGCGGGCGCATCCCCGACGTCCATCGGCTGATGCTGTCGATGGAACTGTTCATCGCCGGCGAATACATGCTCAAGATCGAACACTGCCTGGTCCGCAACCGCACCAGGCCGACGATCGCGGACGGGCCGCGGCCGATCCGGCGTATCTACAGCCATGGCCAGGGCTTCCTGCAATGCAAGGAATATATCGAAGCCAGGCATCCGGACGCGGAACTGATCGAGACGTCCGACACGGCGGCCGCGGTGCGAATGGTGGCGCAGTCCACCGATACCGACGTGGCCGCGATCGGTCCCGAGATCGCGGCGGAGGTGCATGGCGCCGTGGTAGTCGACCGCGACATCTCCATGCAGAAGAACAACTACACCCGCTTCCTGATGCTGCTGCGCCACGAGGACGCGGAGCCGGAGGCGGGTGCGGATGTCACCACGCTGATCTTCCAGGTCGACCACCATCCGGGCGCGTTGTTGAAGGCGTTGACCGTGTTTCACGAGGAGGCGATCAACATCACCAAGCTAGAGACCTACACGATCTCGGAGCAGACGGCGCTGCCGACCTTTTATATCGACATTGGCGCGGGACTGGACTCGCCGCAGATGCAGAAAGCGCTGAAGAAGCTGGAAAAGACGGCGCGCTACATCAAGCTGCTCGGTACCTATAAGTCGTCGGCCATACGCAGTGCCATGTCCGGTTACCTGCCGGTAGCTTCGAACTGAGCAGAACCGATGCCGACACGATCAAACCTGGCCGACAGGGCCTCCAGCGAGGACGCACCGATGGAATTCCTCGACACCCGCCCGCCGCTCTTCATCGACACGGAGAAGGCGGATTTCGACGCCCGCATCGCGGAACTGAACACTGGCAAGTACAATCTTTTCTGCCTGCGCTGCCACAATGTGGGGCAGGGGCCGGACGAGCCGGAACTCATCGCCTCGGCCTATCTGCTGATGAACGTGATGCTGATGTCGCGCTCGCGCCGGAAGATCCTCAAGATGCTGACGGTGGGCGCCGGCGACGAAACCGTTCTTTACGCCGACGTCAACATCCTGCGCGAACTGCTCAACGGGGATTTCTCGTCGCTGGCCAATATCGAGGAGTGGAACGGTCTTCTGGCCGACAGGGTCGATATTCCCGAGGCGATTTTCGTCGAGGTCGAAAAGGCGGTGGATTTCTTCGAGGGCGCCGAGATCGCATCCAGCGCCAGCGAGTTCCATCGCGCGCATGTCTATCTGGGCGTGGAGGATAAGCCGGCTTCCGATGTCATGGGCGGGCAGTACTTTCTAGACGCCAGGAACGCCTACGGACCGGTGATCGCCGGCGTGAAGAACCGCTATCCGGTGCGTCTCAACAGTGTCTTCACGGCCAATGGCGTGACCATCCGGACCGGCAATCGCGGCCAGAACGTGTTCGTGGAACTCGACTGCCGCCTGCTGATCGAGGGCATCGGCGAATGGATGGGCAATATCGAGCGCATACTGGATCTGGATTTTTATCGGGCGGGCATCGTGTGAGCGCGTCGGGAGAACGCGCCGGAAGACAGTTTGACAAAAGCGGGGCCGGACGCAAAACCGGTCCGATGACAAAAGGCAAGGGAGGATTCCGATAATGAGGACGAACACTTGGATTTCGAGGCGTGTGGCGTTGGCGCTGGCGGCAGGACTGGCCGGGCTGATCGCCGCGCCGGCGATGGCGCAGGCGCCCGAACCGCTCGATCCGCCGCAGGATGTCAAGGTGGCCTATGTGCCGATCATGAAGTTCGCCACCATGTATGTCGCGCAGGAGCGCGGCCTGTTCGAAAAGCACGGGCTCAACGTGTCGTTCGAGCGCGTGAAGTCCGGCACGGAGGCGATCGCCTTCCTGACCCAGGGCAGCGTCGACGTGGGCGGCATCGCCATCGTGACGTCGCTGTGGAACAGCTGGAACCGCGGTCTCGACGTGCGCGTGATCGCGCCGGGCGGGCTGGAGCCGATGGAAAACAGCCCGACCGCGCTCCTCGTGCGCAAGGGGCAGGCCTCCGATATCGCCGACCTCAAAGGCAAGCGGATCGCCGCGGCCGGCGGACCGGGCAGCGGTGGCGAATATCTGGTCGCCAAGGCGCTGGAGCGCGCCGATCTGACGATCCGCGATGTCGAACTGATGAACATCGCCAATCCCGACATGCCCGCCGCCATGGAAGCCGGCTCCATCGATGCCGCGCTTGCCGGCACGCCCTTCTCCGACCAGATGGTGGAGGCGGGCCATGCCGAAGTGTTGGCCACCGACCTGACGCCGGGGCTGATGACGGTCGCCTTCGTGGCGTCGGGCCAGTTCATCTCCGAGCGGCCGGAGGCAGCCGAGCGTTTCGTCCTGGCGCTGACGGAGGCCGCGCGCATGATGCAGGGCGAGGACTATCTCGCGCCGGAGAATGTCGAGGCCTATCTCAAGCACACGACCTCGACGGAGGATGCCATCCGCAAGGGCACACCGGTCGTGTTCGACCCGTCGATGCAGATTCCGGTCGACGGTCTGGCCGATGTCGAGCGCGTGCATCGCGAGAACGGTCGCACCGACTATTCCGATCCGATCGACCTGTCGAAGGTCGTCGACGAAACCTTCACGAATAAGGCGCTGGAGACACTTGGCAACTGAAGCGCCACCCAGGATCGTCTCGCGCGACGTCACGAAGGTCTACGAGACGCTGCGCGGGCCGGTCGCGGGCCTGATGGACTTTTCGCTGGACGTGGGCGACGGCGAATTCGTCTGCGTGGTCGGACCGTCGGGCTGCGGCAAGTCCACCTATCTGAGGATGTTGGCCGGGCTCGACCGGCCGACATCCGGAACGATCGAAATCCGACCGGGCGACGATCCCGGCAAGCCGCTCAACAGCGTCGTCTTCCAGGAATACGCGGTCTTTCCGTGGAAGACGGTGATCGAGAATGTCGCCTTCGGGCTTGAGATGCGCGGCAGATCGAAGGCCGAGCGTACCGAGCGTGCCGAATACTGGCTGGAACGGGTCGGGCTGAGGAAATTCGCCGGGCACTATCCGCACCAGATCTCGGGCGGCATGAAACAGCGTGTCTCCATCATCCGCGCGCTGGCGAACGATCCCGAAGTGCTCCTGATGGACGAGCCGCTCGGCGCGCTCGATGCGCAGACCAGGATCGTGCTTCAGGACGAACTGCTCAGAATCTGGGAGGAAACCCGCAAGACGGTGGTCTACATCACCCATTCGCTCGACGAGGCGATCCTGCTCGGCGACCGGGTTATCCTGATGTCGGCGCATCCGGGCAGGCTTCTGGAAACCTACCGGATCGACCTCGAGCGGCCGCGCACCATCGACACGATGAACCTGCCCGAGTTTGGCGAGCTGCGTGGCCGGATATGGGCCAGGCTCGCCGGCGAGGTGAGCAGGGCGATGGAGCAGCAGGAATGAGCGCGGAGCCCGTGGAAGAAGCGGCGAGCATCCCCGCCAGAAGGCGCCAGGCCGAGGAGGCGACGCTGGGACGCGCGCTGGCGGCGATTGCCGGCATCGTGGTCGCGTGGAACGCGCTGCTGTGGGGCGTTGGACTTTGGGAGCGGCTGTGGTGGCTGGCCCTGTTCGGCAATTTCGTCATGGTGGTCGTGGCGGCCGAGCGGGTCGGGCGCGTGGTGCCGCCGAGGGGTCGGGCAGCGTATGAACGCACGCTCGCCTTCGGTTTCCCGCTGCTTGCGCTGGTTGCCTGGGAACTGATCGTGCGCGGGGGCATCCTCAATCCGCTCTGGTTTCCGCCGCCGACGCGCATCGCGCAGGCGCTGTGGGACGTCACGGTCAATTTCGACCGCTTCTCTGAAACCAGCCTGATCGGCCGGCCATGGCTGATCCCCGAGAAATTCGGCGCCGAGGGGTGGGCGGGCGTGTGGAGCCTGTTCGCCGAAAGCCATGTATGGGCAACGCTTGGCCGCGTCTTCGCCGGCTTTGTGATCGGTTCGATCCCCGGCATATTGCTGGGCGTCGTCATGGGCGTGAACCAGACGGTGCGCCTCATGCTCGACACCACCCTGTCGGCGATCTACGTGCTGCCCAAGATCGCGATCTTCCCGATCGTCATGCTGATGTTCGCCGATCCGTTCGGCGAGGGACCGAAGATCGTGGTGGTGGCGCTGTCGGTCTTCTTCCTGGTGACGATCAACACGATGGCCGGCGTGCGCGACATCGACCCGGTCTTCATCATGGCCGGGCGCAATTACGGCGCGAAGGGACTGTCGCTCTATCGCCACGTCATCATCCCGGCCGCGCTGCCGGTGATCTTCGCGGGGCTGCGGCTTTCGCTGGGCACGGCGCTGATCGTCATCATCTCGGTCGAGTTCCTGCGCGCCAAGCAGGGAGTCGGCTACATGACCTTCTACTACTGGGAAGTGCTAAGTCCCGAAAAGATGTACGCCGGGCTGGCGGTGGTCATGGCGATCGGCGTGATCCTCACCTACGGCCTGCAGTGGATGCAGAAGAAGGCTATGCCCTGGCAAAGGGGGTGACGATGCTGTTCGCCGGTTTCGAGGAACGCTCCTTCCGGCTCGACGAGGTCGAGATTTTCGCGCGGACTGCGGGCGAAGGCGCACCGCTTCTCCTGCTGCACGGCTATCCGCAGACGGGCGCGATGTGGAACCGAATCGCGGGACGGCTGGCCGACAGCTTCCGCGTCGTGGTGCCCGACCTGCGGGGCTATGGCCGCTCGTCTTGCCCGCCGAACGACGCGGACAACCGCGCCTATTCCAAGCGGACGATGGCCGCCGACATGGTGAGGCTGATGCACGAACTCGGCCATGAGCGTTTCCTTGTCGCCGGCCATGATCGTGGCGGGCGCGTCGGCTACCGCATGGCGCTCGACCATCCCGAGCGTGTTGCGGCGCTGTCTGTGCTCGATATCGTGCCGACGCAGGCGATGTGGGCCGGCATGGACCTCAAACTCGGCATGAAGGCCTATCACTGGCTGATGCTGGCGCAGCCATATCCGCTGCCCGAAAGGCTGATCGGCGCCGATCCCGTATGGTATCTGGACTGGACGATCGCGAGCTGGACCAAGCGGAAATCGCTGGATGGGTTCGAGACCGAGGCGCTGGCGGAATATCGCGCGAGCTTTTCGGACCCCGATCATCTGCACGCCTCCTGCAACGATTACCGCGCGGGACGCACCTTCGATCTCGCCGCCGACGAGGCCGATCTTGCCGCCGGACGCAAGATCGCCTGTCCGGTGCAGGCGCTGTGGGGCGCGGCCGGATTTCCGGCCGACACCGGCACGCCGCTGGATGCGTGGAAGCCGTGGTGCGCGGGGTCACTGGAAGGCCGCGCGATCGACGCCGGGCACTTCATCGTCGAGGAAAACCCGGATGACACGCTGGCGGCGCTGTTGCCTTTCCTGGAAAAGTCTCGCGAACTTCTTCGATGAAGGACGATCTCGGCCTCGAACTCAGCGGCGCGGATGCCGGCGCGCATGACCACTACCGCGTGGCGCTGCGCGGGCTGCAGACCTTTACCGGCGACCCGCTGGCGGCGCTGGAGCGGGCGATCGCCGCGCGGCCGGATTTCACCATGGCGCATGTGCTCAAGGGCTGGCTCCACGCCCTCTCGACAGAGGCCGCTGCTATGCAGGTGGCTCGCGGTGCGCACGAGGCGGCGCTGGCTCTCCCCATGACTGATCGCGAGGCGGCGCACGTTGCCGCGCTCGGCGCACTGGCCGGCGGCGGATGGGCGAAGGCAAGCCGCATCCTCGAGGTCCTGGCAAAGGACGAACCTCGCGATGCGCTGGCGCTCCAGATCGGGCATCAGATCGATTTCTTCACCGGCAACGCGCCGATGCTGCGCGACCGCATTGCCCGCGCCTTGCTCGCCTGGGACGACACGATGCCGGGCTACCATGCGATGCTGGCGGCCCATGCCTTCGGGCTGGAGGAATGTGGTGAATATTCCCGCGCCGAGGCCGAGGGGCGCAAGGCCGCCCGACTGGAGCCGCTGGACGGCTGGGCCCAGCATGCCGTGGCTCATGTGCTGGAAATGCAGAGCCGGCAGCGCGAGGGCATCCTGTGGATGCGATCCAACGAAGCGAACTGGGCTGGCGACAGTTTCCTCAAGGTTCACAACTGGTGGCACCTGGCGCTCTACCATTACGAGCTCGGTGATCATGACGCGGTTCTGTCGCTGTATGACGAGCATGTCTTTGGCGAGGCCGCGGGCGTGGTGCTGAATCTCGTCGATGCGTCCGCCCTTCTATGGCGGCTCCACCTGGCCGGTGTGGATTGTGGTGACCGCTGGGAGGTGCTGGCCGAACGCTGGGCACCGCATGCCGGCGCGGCCAACCATGCTTTCAACGACGCGCATGCGATGATGGCCTTTGCGGCGGCCGGCCGGGCGGATCTGATGGCCGAACTGGAGGATGCGCAGGCGCGCGCCGCGGCCGGTGCCGGAGACAATGCCGCCTTCACGCGCGATGTCGGGCAGCCGGTCGCGCAGGCGGTGAAGACGTTCGCACAAGGACATCCCGCCGACGCGGTACGTCTTCTCCTGCCGGTTCGCGACATCGCACATCGCTTCGGCGGTAGCCATGCGCAGCGCGATTTTCTCGATCTGACATTGATCGAGGCGGTGATCCGAACGGGAGAGGCGACGCTGGCGCGCAGCCTCTCCGCCAAGCGGCACGAGGCAAGGCCGACCAGTCCTCTGTCGGAACTGTTCAGGAAGCGGGCGGCGGACATCGGCTGATCGCATCATCCGAGTTGCATCTGGTCGGACCAGAATTTTTGCGGGTTGCGAAATAATTGGGTTCGGCGCTATGGTCGCTGCCATAGCGGGCCCGCGAGAAGTGCCCGCCGGGAGGATATCTATCCATGTATCTCGGGCTCGATCTGGGCACGTCCGGCGTCAAGGCGCTGCTGATCGACGAAGATCAGAAACCCGTTGCGTCGGCGGCCGGCGCACTGGCCGTGTCGCGACCGCATCCGGGCTGGTCCGAGCAGGACCCTGCCGACTGGATTCGCGTCACGGAAGAGGCGCTGAGCCAGCTCAAGAGCTCGCATCCGGATGAACTCGCCGCCGTCAGGGGCATAGGACTGTCGGGCCAGATGCACGGGGCGACCGCGCTTGATGACGGCGATCGGCCGCTCCGGCCCTGCATTTTGTGGAACGATACGCGCAGCCATGCGCAGGCCGCCCTGCTCGATGCCGATCCGCGCTTTCGCGCGATCACCGGCAACATCGTCTTTCCCGGCTTCACCGCGCCGAAGATCGCATGGATGCGCGACAATGAGCCGGACCTGGCGTCTAGGATCGCCAAGGTTCTCCTGCCCAAAGACTATCTGCGTCTGTGGCTGACGGGCGAGCATCTCTCGGAGATGTCGGATTCGGCCGGGACGTCATGGCTCGATGTCGGCAGGCGCCGCTGGTCTGGTGACCTGCTGGCCGCGACCATGCTCGACGAAAGCCATATGCCGGCTCTGGTCGAGGGCAGCGAGCCTGCCGGCAGGCTCAGGGCCGAGGTCGCCACGCGGTTCGGCATGAGGGCCGGAATCGTGGTGGCCGGCGGTGCGGGCGACAACGCGGCCTCGGCCGTCGGCATGGGCACGGTGGGAGAGGGGCATGCCTTCGTCTCGCTCGGCACCTCGGGCGTGCTGTTCGCGGCGAACGCATCCTATTTGCCCAATCCCGAAAGTGCGGTGCATGCCTTCTGTCACGCCCTGCCGCAAACCTGGCACCAGATGGGCGTCATCCTGTCGGCGACGGATTCTTTGAACTGGCTGGCCGGCGTGACAGGTCGCAAGGCGTCCGATCTGACGGACGGGCTGGGCGAGGACCTGAAGGCGCCGACCGGCGTTCTGTTCCTGCCTTATCTCTCTGGCGAGCGAACGCCGCACAACGATGCCGCCATTCGCGGCGCCTTCGCGGGTCTCGGCCATGAATCCGGTCAGGCCGCGATGACCCAGGCGGTGCTGGAGGGTGTCGCCTTCGCCATCCGCGACTGCATGGAGGCTTTGAAGCAGGCCGGCACTAGGCTCGACCGGGTGACGGCGATCGGCGGCGGGTCGCGCTCGCGGCTTTGGCTGAAGACGATCGCGACCGCGCTCGGTGTGCCTGTCGACCTGCCGGCTGACGGCGATTTCGGAGCGGCGTTCGGCGCCGCCCGGCTGGGGCTGATCGCGTCCGAGAAAGCCGATCCCCTCGCGGTCTGCACGCCGCCGGCGACGGCCGAGACGATCGGACCGGTTCAACACCTCACTGACGCCTATTCGCAAGCCTATGCGCGCTGGCGCGCGCTCTACCCCGCCATCAAGGGAGCGACGACGTGACCACCGGATTCTTCGGCGACATCCAACCGATCACTTATGAAGGGCCGGATTCCACCAATCCGCTAGCCTACCGCTTCTACAATCCCGATGAGATGGTCGCGGGCAAGCGTATGGAGGACCATCTTCGGTTTTCCGTCGCCTACTGGCATTCCTTTGCCTGGCCAGGTGGTGACCCATTCGGCGGCCAGACATTCGAACGGCCCTGGTTTTCCGACACGATGGAAGCGGCGAAGCTGAAAGCCGACGTGGCCTTCGAGATGTTCACGCTGCTCGGCGTACCGTTCTACTGCTTCCATGACGCCGATGTGCGCCCCGAAGGGAAGACCTTCGCCGAAAGCCTGGACCGGCTCAACCAGATCGCCGACATCTTTGAGGCAAAACAGGCCGAGACCGGCGTGAAGCTGCTGTGGGGAACCGCCAACCTGTTCTCGCATCGCCGCTACATGGCGGGCGCGGCGACCAATCCCGACCCGGACGTGTTCGCCTATGCGGCGGCCACCGTGAAAGCCTGCATGGACGTCACCAAGCGGCTCGGCGGGCAGAACTACGTGCTGTGGGGTGGGCGAGAGGGCTACGAGACGCTGCTCAACACCGACATGAAGCGCGAGCGCGAGCAGGCCGGGCGCTTCCTGTCGATGGTGGTCGACTACAAGAAGCGCATCGGCTTCGAGGGCACGATCCTGATTGAGCCCAAGCCGCAGGAGCCGACAAAACACCAGTACGATTACGATGTCGCGACCGTCTACGGATTCCTCAAGGACTTCGGCTTGGAGGACGAGGTGCGCGTCAACATCGAGCAGGGGCACGCGATCCTGGCCGGCCATTCCTTCGAGCACGAACTGGCGACGGCGAACGCACTCGGCATCTTCGGCTCGATCGACATGAACCGGAACGACTACCAGTCGGGTTGGGACACCGACCAGTTCCCCAACAATGTGCCGGAGATGGCGCTGGCGTATTACGAGATACTGAGGGGCGGCGGGTTCACGACCGGTGGCACGAATTTCGACGCGAAGCTGCGTCGCCAGTCGCTCGATCCGGAGGACCTTTTGGCGGCGCATATCGGCGGCATGGACTGCTGCGCGCGGGGGCTGAAGGCGGCGGCCAGGATGCTGGAGGACCGGGCGCTGGCCGATCCTCTGGAAGAACGCTATGCCGGCTGGTCGGAGCCTGAGGCGCAGGCGATGCTCCAGGGCCAACGCACGCTGGAGCAGATTTCGGAACGCGTGATCAGCCAGACGATCGAGCCGCGGCCGAGGTCCGGCCGGCAGGAGCGGCTGGAGAACATCGTCAACAGGTATGTCTGAACGCCAGGGCTGTCGCAGCCTTAAGGAGCGATCGTGGCCGGAGGAGCGAAGCCCTCCGACGTATCGGCAAGTATGGCCGACAGGGATGACCGGCCTGTCCAGTGGACGGCTTGCCATCCGGCTTTGAGTGCGCCCTCGACGTTTGAAAACGTATCGTCGATGAACAGAATCTCACGGGGTTCGAAGCCGGTGCAGGTCTCGATCGCGCGGAAGAATGACTCGTCTGGCTTCCGGCAGCCGATCTCAGCGGAATAGAATATTCCGTCGACATGTCTGGAAAGCCCGAGGTCCTGCATCAGATAACTCGCTCTCATGTGTTCCTGATTGGTCGCGAGATGAATTGCGATTCCCATGGCGCGAATGGCGGCCACGTCGCTAAGCACGGCATTGTCGATGCGCGAGTCCTTCTCGAACCAGTATCTGATCAGCTCTTCGGCTCGAATCGCGGATGAGAGCCTTTCGAGAACCGGGCTCAGGCAGTCTACGAGATGGGCGCGGCCGACGACTATGTCATCCCAGTATTGCGCGAAGAATTCCCGATGCAGATCGGTCGTGGAGAGGCGGAGGTCCTTTTCCAGATCCGTGGCCCACGGCTTTCCGTCTTCTGGCCGGCCAGTGACGAGGACGCCGTCCATGTCGATCATCAGCGCCCTGATCAAATTTCGTCGTCCGCTCATCACTGCCTACTGTCAATCCGGCGGCCGATGCAGCTTGCCCGACACCGAGATCGACCGCAACACGGCGGAACCCGCGGCACAGATGCCCGCTTGACCGCCTCGCCCGCGCTACCATACAAGTTCGCGCGCAAGCGGAGATAAGTCGGATGCGCCAGACGTGGCGGTGGTTCGGTCCCAAGGACAAGGTGACGGTCGAGGATGCCCGGCAGGCTGGCGTTGAAGGGATCGTGACCGCGCTCCATCACGTGCCCACCGGCGCCATGTGGACGCCCGAGGAAATCGAGAAGCGCCAGCGCGAGGTCGCCTTCCTGCCTGACGGTTCGATGAGCGGGCTGAAATGGGAGGTGATCGAAAGCCTGCCGGTCTCGGAGGAGATCAAGACCCAGTCGGGCGACTATCGCCAGCACTTCCAAGCCTATCGACGCAGCCTGGAAAACGTGGCGCGAGCCGGTATCGAGGTGGTTTGCTACAACTTCATGCCGATGCTCGACTGGACGCGCACGGACCTTGCATGGCGGGTCTCGCATGGCGGCACGGCGATGCGCTTCGACCTGTTCGACTTCGCCGCTTTCGACATCCATATCCTGAAGCGCAGGAACGCGGCCGAGGATTTCACGGACGCCGTGGCGGGGGAAGCCGGCAGGCGTTTCGCGGCCATGAACGAGGAACGTCAGAAGAGACTGGCCGCCAATGTAACCGCCGGCCTGCCTGGGGCGGCCGAAAGCTGGTCACTGCCGCAGCTTGCCGAGCGTCTGGCGACCTATGACGGCATCTCGCGGGAGAAGCTGCGGGAACATCAGATTGATTTCCTGTCGGAAGTTGTCCCCACCGCCGAAAGGCTCGGCCTGAGACTGTGCTGCCATCCGGACGATCCGCCGTTTCCGTTGCTCGGCCTGCCGCGGATCATGTCGACACTGGACGACTACCAGGCCGTGCTTTCGGCGATCGACAGCCCGGCCAACGGAGCGACCTTCTGCACCGGCTCACTGGGCGCACGGCCCGATAATGACTGCGCGGCGATCGCGCGGGAACTGGCGCCAAGAATCCATTTCGTGCATCTCAGGAACGTGCGCCGCGATTCGGAGGAAACACCGTGCTCGTTTTTCGAGGACGAGCATCTGGGCGGACAGACCGATATGGTGGCGGTCGTGGCTGAACTTCTCGCCGAGGAGAAGCGGCGGCGTGAACAGGGACGCGCCGATGCCGAAATCCCGATGCGGCCGGACCACGGGCAGGACATTCTGGACGATCTCACGCGCGGCGCGCAGCCGGGCTATCCGGCCATCGGGCGGCTGAAGGGTCTGGCGGAACTGCGCGGCGTGATGGCCGCGCTCATGCACGAGGAGCGTTGACCGTGACGCGTCTCTCGCGCGAGTTCAAGGCACCCGAGGACATAACCACCCCAGCCTATGACCGCGCGGGCGCCGGGCGCGGCATCGTGCATCTGGGTGTCGGCGCATTCCACAAGGCGCATCAGGCGGTCTACACCGACGAGGCACTCGCGGCCGGAGGCGGCGACTGGATGACCACCGGTGTCAGCCTGCGCTCGGGCGACGTGGCGGCGGGGCTCAATCCGCAGGACGGGCTCTACACTTTGATTACTCGTGACGGTAGCGGAGATTCCTTCCGCGTCGTCGGCTCGATCGGCGAGGTGCTGGTGGCGCCCCAGGATCCCGAAGCGGTTCTGAAAGCCCTGACGTCGCCGGCAACGCGCATCGTCAGCCTGACTATCACCGAGAAGGGCTACGGTCTCGATCCCAAATCGGGCGGCCTGGATACGGCCCGGGAGGACGTCGCCGGCGACCTCGACAATCCTGAAAACCCGCGCACGGCGGTCGGCTTCATCGTGGAGGCGCTGCGGCTGAGGCGCGAGAGCGGGCTCGGCGGGTTCACGGCGCTGTCCTGCGACAACCTTCCTTCGAACGGACATGTGCTGCGGCGTCTGGTCCACGATTATGCGCGGGCCGCGCGTCCCGGCCTGTCGGACTGGATCGGCGACCACGTCACCTTTCCCTCCACCATGGTCGACCGGATCACGCCGGCGTCGACCGACAGGACGTATGCCGATGTCGAAGCCGCTCTTGGCGTGGAGGACCTCGCCGCGGTCGAGACCGAACCTTTTACGCAATGGGTGGTGGAGGACGATTTCGTCGCCGGCCGGCCGGCCTGGGAAAAGGGCGGCGCGATCTTCGCCGACGACGTGGCGCCCTACGAGAAGATGAAGCTGAGAATGCTGAACGGGGCACACTCGATGCTGGCCTATTCGGGTTTCCTGGCGGGGCGGCCGCTGGTGCGCGACGTGATGGCCGACGCTGATCATGCGAAGCTTGTCGCGCGCCACATGAAGGCGGCCGCCGCCACTCTCGATCCCGTGCCGGGCATCGATCTCGGCGACTATGCGGACGACCTTCAGACGCGCTTCGCCAATCCCGCCATGGCGCATCAGACGTACCAGATCGCCATGGACGGCACGCAGAAACTGCCGCAGCGCCTCCTCGAAGCGGCAGTGACCGCAGTCGAACGCAGGCAGCCGATCGACGCCTTTGCCTTCGCGGTAGCGGCCTGGATGCGCTACTGCCTCGGTGTCGCCGAGGACGGGAGCAGCTATGCGCTGCGCGATCCACGCGAGACCGAAATCGCCGCCGTGGCTGGCGAGGCCGGTCGCGACCCGGGCAGGCTGGCCGGCAAGCTGACGGAATTGCCAGGCCTGTTCCCCGCGGCGCTTTCTGGCCATGCCGAGTGGCGGAATGCCGTGAAGGAACGGCTTTCGACGATGCTGACCGATGGCATGCGAACGGCGATCGCGCGCGAAGCCCAGGAATGAGCCGGGTCCCGCCCTTGGCAAACGAAAAAGTGCGGCCGCATCTGCCTCAAGGGCTTTTCATCGAACTGTCACAAGGCCATGCTGTTTTCCGGCCGTTCCGGGCCGGCGCGGCCCGGATTGATTCTTATATAAGACATAAGATACAGAATCTGAGATCACGCCGTGCGAGACGGCGGCGCAGCACAAAGGGAGGATCGACATGCGCAAGGCTAGTCTTCTGGGCGGCATCGCGTTCGCCGGCATTGTCGCGGCATCGGCCGCAAGCGCGGCGGAACTGCGTTTCGCCTGCTACCAGGACGGCACCGAATGCGACGCCTGGGCTGAGGCGATCAAGGATTTCGAGGCAGAGAACGAGGGCACGACTGTGGTGGTGGACGTCGTTCCCTACAAATCGATCGTGGAAAGCCTGCCGTTGCAGCTTGCCGGTGGCGAGGGGCCGGATCTGGCGCGCGTGACCGACCTGGGCGGCCTGGCGCAGTACATGCTCGATATCACTCCTTATGTCGCCGACGCCAATTACCTGGAAGAGAATTTCGGCCGCACGCTTGCCTGGACCCGCGTCAACGGAGAAGACGACAAGGGCATCTACGCGATCATGGACCAGCAGACGGCGACCGGCCCCTTCGTCAACAAGACGCTGTTCGATCAGGCCGAGGTGGAAATGCCCGGCGAAGGTGCCACCTACGAGGATTGGGCGGCGGCGGCGAGGCAAGTCGCCGAAAAGACCCAGGTACCTTATCCGATGGCGATGGACCGCACGGGCCATCGTTATGCCGGACCAGCCATCTCGTACGGCGCCAAGTATTTCAACGAGGACGGCAAGCCGATCACGGTCGATGACGGTTTCCGCGCTTTCTCCGAGCAATTCGTGGCATGGAACGAGGACGGCACCATGGCCAAGGAGGTATGGGCCGGTGCCGGCGGAGCGACCTATCAGGACGCCGCGGCCGAATTCACCAATGGTTCGCTGGTCATGTATATTTCCGGCTCCTGGCAGATCGGCCGCTTCGGCCGTGACATAGGCGATGCCTTTGACTGGGTCGCGGTGCCCGCCCCCTGCGGGCCCGGGGGCTGCACCGGTATTCCGGGCGGCGCGGCCGTAGCCGGCTTCAAGCATACGAGCTCGCCGGAGGAGGTCGGCAAGCTGCTTGACTTCATGGCGCGCGAGGATGTGCAGGCCAGGGTGCTGGCCAAGACGAAGAACATCCCCGCTCACCAGGGTCTGCAACAGTCGGGTATCGAATACGAGAACGCGACAGAACAGGAACAGGCCGCGCTCAAGGTATTCTCCAGCGCGCTCGCCGACTTCAGCCCCGTCGCCTTCGAGTTCCAGGGTTACAAGCACAACCGTGCGATCATGAACGCCACGGTGACCCGCATCACCCAGGCGATCGTCGGCGAATCCACTCTCGACGAGGCGCTGGAACGCATCGACGCGGACGTGGCCGAGGCGCTGGAACAGGCGCAGTAGCGGCTGGAACCGCCTGCCGAACGATTCCTCCGCCCGGTCACCGGGCGGAGGATGTCCTACCACCGGGGCGGGAGATGATCTGGCAATGCTCGCACCCGTGACATCGGCGGCATCATGGCTCTACGCGGCCGCATTCGACCTGTTCGAACGGCCGATGCTGATGCTCCAGAAGATGACCGGCGCGCAGAGGATCGCCTGGGTCTTCCTGCTGCCGAACCTCCTCATCTTTTCGCTGTTCACCTTCCTGCCGATCATCCTGAATTTCTTCTATGCCACGACCGGCTCGGACAGGATCCTGCTTCAGGACCGCCCCTTCGTGGGCATGGCGAATTTCGCCTCGTTGCTCAGATGCGCGGATTATCTGAACCCGAATTCCTGCGAGCGGGACATATTCTGGCGCGCGGTCTACAACACAGGCTGGTTCGTGGTGCTGCAGGTCGGCTTCATGGTCGCCTTCTCGCTGCTGACGGCGCTGGTGCTCAACCGCAACATTCCCTTTCGCGGCTTCTTCCGCTCAGTCTTCTTTTATCCGGTGCTTCTGTCGCCGGTGGTGGTGGCGCTGATCTGGAAATGGATCCTGCAGCGTTACGGTGTGCTCAATGCCGCCCTCGAAGGCTACGGGCTGCCGGTGGTCAACTGGCTGGTCGAAGGCGACTGGGCCTTCTTCTGGATCGTGTTCGTGTCGATCTGGGCGCATATGGGATTCTACACGCTGATCCTGCTGGCCGGCCTGCAGGCGATCCCGGCGGACGTCTATGAAGCGGCCGAGATGGACGGCGCATCGAAGTGGCGGGTCTTTTCCAGGATCACCATGCCGCTCTTGATGCCTACCATGGTGGTGGTGCTGGTGCTGTCCCTGATCCGCGCCGTGCAAGCCTTCGACGAAATCTTCGTGCTGACAGGGGGCGGACCAGGCTCGGCGACGCTGCTGATATTGCAGTTCATCTACGAAACGGGCTTCGCGTTCCGCCCGCAGCTCTTCGGGCTGGCGGCGGCGGCGTCGCTCCTGATGGCGGCGGTGCTATTCGCGCTGACGCTCCTGCAACTGCGCGCGACGCGCAAGAGTGCGGAGGGGTAGCATGTTCTCCTTCCTTACCCGCACGCGCGGTCGCGGCCGTTTCGACCTCACCGACTGGCTGACCTGGATTTATCTGTTCGCGGCGATCTTCCTGATGTTCGGCCCGGTGGCCTGGGTGGCCCTGTCGTCCTTCAAGACCGAAGCCGCCCTGCAGGAATATCCGCCGCGGCTGCTGCCGCTGGCGCCGGTCACGACTACCGTGGAAGGCCACGAGGAGCCGCTGCAGCTTTACCGGGTCACCGGCGGCGAGCATGAAGGCCGGGTCCTGGCGCAGATACGCCGGATCGGGCTGATGGCGCAGATGGTCGATCCCGAGAATCCCGACGAGCGGCTTCAGGTTTCGATCAACGATCGTCAGCCGGTGCGTGAGTTCGCGCTGGCGACGGAGAATTACAGTCGTCTGTTCCAGCGCTTCAACTTCATGCTCTATTTCTGGAATTCGGTTTTCATCACCGTGGTCGCCACGATCATCACGGTGCTGTTCAACTCGATGGCGGCGTTCGCCCTGTCGAAATACCGGTTCCGGGGGCGCACGGTCGTCTTCATCCTGATCATCGCGACGCTGATGATCCCGCCGACCATCAATCTGATCCCGATCTACATGGTGGTGTCGCAGCTTGGTCTGGTCAATTCGCCCTGGGGCGTGATCTGGCCGGCGGTGGCGACGCCGACAGGTGTGTTCCTGCTCAGGCAATACATGCTGACCATTCCCGATGATCTGCTCGACGCCGCGCGCATGGACCATGCCTCGGAATGGCGGGTCTACTGGAAGATCGTGCTGCCGCTTTCGGCCCCGGCCCTGGCGGTGCTGGTCATCTTGTCGGTGATGTGGCGCTGGAACGAATTCCTGTGGCCGCTGATCGTGCTCAATCGGCAGGAGGAATTCACGCTGCAACTGGCCCTGAACTCGTTCCAGGGGGAATTGCAGACGGCATGGTCCAGCCTGCTCGCGATGACCATGCTGACGCTTCTGCCGATCACGATCGTGTTCGCTTTCCTGCAGAAATACGTCACGCAAGGCATCGCGCAGACTGGAGTGAAATGATGGCGGGAGAAGGCTGATGGCCGTCGTCGAACTGGAAGGTCTGGTCAAGGACTACGGCGATGTCCGGGCTATCCACGGGGTTGACCTGCGGATCGAGGACGGCGAGTTCTGCGTATTCGTCGGGCCGTCGGGCTGCGGGAAGTCCACCCTGCTGCGCATGATCGCGGGTCTGGAAGAGATCTCCGGAGGAGAGCTCAGGATCGAGGGCGAGCGCGTCAACGAGCAGCGCGCCTCCGAACGCGGCCTGGCGATGGTGTTCCAGACCTACGCGCTCTATCCGCATATGACGGTGCGCCAGAACCTCGCCTTCGGGCTTGAGAACATCAAGACGCCGAAGGCCGAGATCGAACGGCGCGTCGGCGAAGCAGCCCGCATGCTGCAGATCGAGGATTATCTCGAGAGGCGGCCAAAGCAGCTTTCGGGCGGACAGCGCCAGCGCGTGGCGATCGGCCGGGCGGTGGTGCGCGAGCCAAGTGTCTTCCTGTTCGACGAGCCCCTGTCCAATCTCGACGCGGAATTGAGGGTCACGATGCGCGGCGAGATCGCAGGCCTGCACAGGCGGCTCGGCAACACGATGATCTACGTCACCCACGATCAGATCGAGGCCATGACGATGGCCGACAAGATCGTGGTGCTGCGGGCAGGAGTGATCGAGCAGGCCGGCACGCCCCTCGAACTTTACAACATGCCGCGCAATGAATTTGTGGCCGGTTTCATCGGCTCGCCGCGCATGAATTTTGTCGATGCGGTGATCGACTCGACCGCCGGAGATTTCGTGACCGTCCGCGACGCCTCGGGCAATCGGCACAAAACCGCCGTCGATGCTCATGGCCTGTCGGAAGGGGAGGAGGTGCGGCTGGGCATCCGGCCTGATCACATCGTGGTCGATTCCGAAGGCTCCGGATTGTCGGTGACGGTCGGTTCGGTCGAGCAGCTCGGGGGCGAATCCTACATCTACTGCGAGGCGGCGGAGGGCACGTTTCTGACGGTCCACCTCGACGGTCAGACGAAGATCAGGCGCGGCGACGAGGCGCGCGTGGTCTTCCGGCCCGAATTCACGCATCTGTTCCGCAAGTCCGACGGGTTGGCCCAAAGGCGCCTCGTCGTCGGCGAGGCGGTGTAGGCCCCCACCCGACCCTTCTCCCGCGCCGGGAGAAGGAGGAGACAAATCCGCCATGGCCTTCCTGTCCGCTACTTCGCCCCTTTCGGCATCAGGCGCCGGCGCGAGCGCCGAGCTCACCGACGGCTTCTCGTTGCGCATCGACGCTCTGGAGCCCTGGCTCATGCGTGTCGCGATCCTGCCGGGCGAAGGTCTGACGGTGGACCGGACATGGATGGTCGCGCCGGAAGGTGACGTGCCTTGGCGCGGCAGGGACCGATTATCCAACGAAGGCTTCTCCGGTGTCCCCGTAGCGGTCGAGGGCGGCGTGCTGTCGGCCGGGGATCTCAGGGTGGAGATACAGGCCGAACCGCTGGCGTTGACGATCTCGCGACACATTGACGACGGCTGGCGTATGCTCGTGTCGGACCGGCCGACCGGAGCCTATCAATGGTTCGAGCGGGCTCATCTCTTTCGCCATTTCCAGGCGCGTGATCTGTCGGAGCGCCATTACGGGCTCGGCGACAAGACCGGCCCGGTCGACCATACGGGCCGAAGGCTGCGCGTCCTCCAGACGGACGGCCTCGGCTACAACGCGGAAACGGCCGACCCGCTCTACAAGCACGCTCCGTTCCTGATCGCCGAACGACCCGAGGGGGACGCGACCGGCCTGTTTTACGACACGCTCGCCGAGATGGCGCTCGATCTCGGGGCTGAGCATTCGAACTACCACCCGCACTACCGCCATGTGGACACCGCGGAGAAGGGGCTTATCTGCTACGTGATCGCGGGGCCGCGCATACGCGATGTCGTGCCGCGGCTGATGCGGCTTACCGGTCGACCCGCTTTCGCGCCTCGATGGTCCCTCGGCTTTGCCTTCACCACCATGCATCACGCCGACGCGCCGAACGCGCAGGAGGTGATGACCGGTTTCGCCGAGCGCTGCCGCGCCGAAGGCGTGCCGATCTCGGCGATCCATTCAGGCTCCGGCTACACGACCAGGTCCGACGGGCGGCGCTACGTGTTCACATGGAACGAAACCAAGTTCCCGGACCGCAAGCGCTTCTTCGCGCGGCTTGGAGAACTCGGCTTTTCGACCTGCGCGAACGTCAAGCCGGTGCTTTTGACCGAGCATCCCGACTACCGGCAAGCCGCGGCGGAAGGCTGGTTCGTCAGGCGCGCGGACGGGTCGCCGGCGGTCGAGATGTTCTGGGGCGGCTGGGGCTCGAGCCTCGATTTCACCAATCCGGCGACCGTGAACTGGTGGAAGGACGGCATTTCGAAACAGGTGCTCGGCGAAGGATTCAATGCCGCCTGGAACGACAACAATGAATGTGAATTGTGGGACGAGACGGCGACCGTCGACGGTTTTGGCAAGCCGTTACCTGCGATCGACATGCGGCCGGTCCATGCCCTTCTCATGACGCGCGCAACGTGGGAGGCGACGCTTGCCTCGCGGCCGGACGAACGTCCCTATACGATCAGCCGGGCCGGCCCGATCGGCATAGCCCGCTACGGCGAGACATGGTCGGGCGACAATCGCACTTCCTGGCATACGCTCAGGTGGAACCTGCGGCAGGGATTGTCGATGAGCTTGTCGGGCATGCCGCTGACCGGTCACGACATTGGCGGCTTCGACGGGCCGAAGGCCTCGCCGGAACTCTTCCTGCGCTGGGTGGAGATGATGGCACTGCATCCGCGTGCGGTGATGAACTCGTGGAAGCCGCAACTCGACGACCCGACCAATACGCCCTGGATGCACGAACAGGTCTATGGGAAGATCAGGCAGACGCTGGCGCTGCGCTATCGCTTCCTGCCGTATCTCTACGGCCTCGCCTGGCGGGCGCACCGGACGGGTGAGCCGCTGATCGTCCCGCTGTTCTACCATTTCGACGAGGCCGAATGCCGGGTCGACATGGATGCCTTCATGCTCGGGCCGGACGTGCTGGTGGCGCCGGCGGTGACCGAGGGCGCGACCTCGGTCTCGGTCTATCTGCCTCGATCAGAGGGCGGCTGGCGTGACTATTGGGACGACGCCCTGCACGAAGGCGGCACGGTGGCCACGGTCGAGGCGCCGCCCGGCCGGCTGCCGATTTTCGTGCGGGTCGGCGCGATCCTGCCGCTGGCCCTGGCTTGGCCCGACACGGCGCCGCATGATGCAAGCGATGTCGAATTGACATTGTTTGCGGGTGACAGAACCGATGCGACCGAACGCGAAATCTTCTTCGACGACGGGCGCGGCTGGAGCTATCGCGACAAGGATGCGTCTCTCGTCGCCTGCCGCGCCGAGTGGGATGCGGCAGCGGTGCGGCTGTCGGTGCATGAACGGTGGAGCGGCAAGGGCCGGCCGGCGCTGACGCTGGCGGCGCGGGGGCTCGGCGGGCGGGTGTTCGAGGGCGACCGCCGGTTCTGACGTGGCTTCTGGATGAAAGGCGCGCCGATCCGGCGACGCCGGCGATCGCGAAGCGGCGGAGCGAGTGCTCTCCCCTTGAGGGGGAGGGTGCCCGGCAGGGCAGAGGGGGTGTCGTAGAGCGCAGGCGACCGCCGCACGGAGTGTCGCAGCGCCGCCGAGCCTCGATGCATGCGTGTCCCTCCCGTCCCGAGGTGGATAGATCCCATCGCCACCCTCAGCAATTCCAGTCCTTTCCACGAATTTGACCGGCATTTCATCCACGCCTCCACCGCCCACGGCACAATAGGCCGGGTCATGGAGGGCCGGAGATGGATGGAGCGGTACTGGAGGATCGGACGCTGAGACGCTTCATCGCGATGCTCGTCGCGCTCGCCGTGCTGGCCGAGCGCGCCGCCGGTCGATCCTTTCCCGTCCGCTGGTTTGTCCTCACCGTGCTGCGTCGCGCCGAGGCCGTGGTGCAGGCGTTTGTCGTCGAGGCGACGCATGCCACGTGGCCGGGCTTCGAGGAACCGCTGGAAACCGGGAACCATCCTGTCGATGCCACGCTGCTCGGCCTGCGCTTCCGCGTGCTTGCGGCGGTGCTCAGCGCCTTGTTGGGCCCGACACGCCGGTCGGACGAGGACGGTGCCTCCATCGTCCGCGCGCCCCGTTGCTTCGCGTCGGGTCCTGACCGGCTCCTGGCAATGCCCGGCGGCGCGACGCTTCGGCCGCCTTATGACACATCGTGACGCACGCGATCCGTTGGTACGACCACATCGCAGGCTCGATCGACCAGGCGGCTCCGCCGCCCGGCGCGGCGGTGTTGGTTCCGGCAGCGGGCGATGGCTGGCGATCGTTCCAGAAACGACGCGCGGGCGGAGGTTCGACGCTGTCGTCGCCTTGGCTGTTCGCCGTATGCGCCTGTCCGCTTCACTGCACCACGAAGAAATCCTCGATACGGGCGGCGGCGTCGCGCAGGGCGGGGAGCACCTTCTTTTCCATGTCGGCGACGGAAAGCCTGGCCGACTGCGTCGAGACGTTTATGGCGGCGACCGTGCGGCCGGTGCGATCCTTGACCGGGACCGCGATCGAGCGCAGCCCGGGCTCCAGTTCCTCGTCGACAAGGGCGTAGCCGTCATGCCCGGCCTTGCGGATCGCGGTGTGCAGGGCCTCTCGGTCCGTCGCCGTCCGGTCGGTCAGCCGGCGGATGTCCGCCCTCGCCAGGAAGCGCTCGAGATCCGTTTCCGGCAGATCGGCGAGCAGGATGCGACCCATGGAGGTGCAGAAGGCCGGCAGTCGGGTGCCGACGTGGAGCGCGACGGAGAGGATGTGGCGGCCCGGAACGCGCGCGACGTAGACGACGTCCTCGCCCGACAGCACGGCCGCCGAGCAGGCCTCGCCGAAGCGGGCCGAGACCTCGCGCATGAAGGGCTCGGCGAAGGCCCAGAGCGAGGCGCCGCCGAGCCAGGCACGCGCCACCGAGATGAGGCGCGAGGACAGACGAAAGGTGCGGCCCTCCTGCGCGGCATAGCCGGAGGCGACGAGGGTGAGCAGGAACCGCCGGGCGCCGGCGCGGGTGAGGCCGGCTTTCTGCGCCGTCTCGGTCAGGGTGAGGCCCTGAGGGTTCGCAGCGAGTATCTCCATCACGCCGAGACCGCGCGTCAGCGAGCCGACGAGATCGCGTTCGGCGATATTGTCGCGCGTTGACTCAAGACCATCATTCATATACCAGAGTATCGCATATGAAACATAAGTTCGCAATACGAACTTTTGGGCCAGCAATCCAACCGGCAGCGGCGGGACCGATCGGTGATGAACAAAACCTACCCGAGCCTGGAAGATGCGCTCGACGCAGTCGAGGACGGCATGTCCGTCATGATTGGCGGGTTTGGGGGAGCGGGCGCTCCGATCGAACTGATCCACGCCCTGGTCGACCGCTACAAGCGGACCGGCTCGCCCGGAAATCTCACTGTCGTCAACAACAACGCCGGAAATGGCGCCATCGGCATCGCGGCGATGATCTATGCCGGCATGGTGGCAAAGATGGTCTGCTCCTTCCCGCGTTCTTCCGATCCGAAGGCCTTCACCGAACGCTATCTCGCGGGACAAATCGAACTCGAACTGGTTCCGCAGGGCACGCTCGCTGAACGCATCCGCGCAGGAGGGGCGGGCATACCGGCCTTCTACACGCCGACGAGCTACGGTACGCAACTCGCCGAGGGCAAGCCGGTCGAGGAATTCGAGGGCCGACCCTATGTCCGGGAGCGCTGGCTCAAGGCCGACATCTCGCTGATCAAGGCGGAACTGGCGGACCGGAGGGGCAACCTGACATATCGCAAGGCGGCCCGAAACTTCTCACCCCTCATGGCGATGGCGGCCACGACCACGATCGTGCAGGCCAGCCGCATCGTGGAGCCCGGTGGCATCGATCCCGAGCAGGTCGTGACGCCTGGCATATTCGTCCACCGGATCGTGGAGGTGCGCGAGCCGAAGCAGGAAGAGGCGCTGCTGCGCGAGGGAGCCAAGTGATGGTTTCGAAGCTTTCCAACGCACAGATCGCGTGGCGCGCGGCGCAGGATTTGCCCGACGGTGCCTATGTCAATCTCGGCATCGGCTTTCCCGAAATGATCGCCAAGTTCAAGCCGCAGGGCCGCGAGGTCGTCTATCATACCGAGAACGGCATTCTGGATTTTGGCCAGGCGCCGCCCGCCGGCGAGGAGGACTGGGATCTCATCAACGCCGGCAAGAAAGCGGTGACGCTCAATCCCGGTGCTGCCTTCTTCCACCATGCCGACTCCTTCGCCATGGTGCGCGGCGGCCATCTCGACGTCGCGGTGCTGGGTGCGTACGAGGTTGCCGAGACTGGCGATCTTGCCAACTGGAGCACCGGCCCGGGATCGGTGCCGGCCGTGGGCGGCGCGATGGACCTTGTTCACGGCGCCAGGCAGGTCTGGGTGGTCACCGACCACGTGACCAAGAAGGGCGAGCCGAAACTCCTGAAGGAATGCCGCCTGCCGCTGACGGGTGTGGCCTGCGTGACGACGGTCTTTACCAGCCTCGCGGTGATCGACATCGTCGACAGGCGCTTCGTCCTGCGCGAAAAGCTGCCCAGGATCAGCCTGGGAGATCTGCAGGCCGTCACCGGCGCGACGCTCGTCGTCGGCGACACGGTCGGCGAACTCAACGTACCGGAGCTTTGAACCCATGACCGACGCCTTTATCTGCGACTACGTCCGCACGCCCATCGGCCGCTTCGGCGGCTCGCTGTCGGCGGTTCGGGCCGACGATCTTGGCGCCGTCCCGATCAAGGCGCTGATGGAACGCAACGGCGATGTCGACTGGGAGGCGATCGACGATGTCGTCTATGGCTGCGCCAACCAGGCCGGTGAGGACAACCGCAACGTGGCGCGCATGGCCGCGCTTCTGGCCGGCCTGCCGACGGCCGTGCCGGGTTCGACGGTGAACCGGCTTTGCGGGTCGGGCATGGACGCCGTCACCATCGCGGCGCGCGCGATCAAGGCCGGCGAATTCGAGATCATGATCGCGGGCGGCGTTGAATCCATGAGCCGGGCACCCTTCGTGATGCCCAAGGCGGACACGGCCTTTTCGCGCAATGCCGAGATCTACGACACCACGATCGGCTGGCGTTTCGTCAATCCGCTGATGAAAAAGCAGTACGGCATCGATTCCATGCCCGAGACCGGCGAGAACGTCGCTGAGGAATTCAAGGTCAGCCGTGCCAACCAGGACGCCTTCGCGGTGCGCAGCCAGGCCAAGGCCGTGGCCGCGCAGGACAACGGTCGGCTCGCCAAGGAGATCGTGCCGGTCACAATCCCGCAGCGTAAGGGCGATCCGGTGGTGGTCGACAAGGACGAGCATCCGCGCGCCGGTACCACCGTCGAGACGCTGGCGAAGCTGCCGACACCCTTCAGGAAAGAAGGTGGCACGGTGACGGCAGGCAATGCGTCGGGCGTCAATGACGGCGCCGCGGCGCTGATCGTGGCCTCCGAATCGGCGGTGAAGAAATACGGACTGACGCCGATCGCACGCGTGCTCGGCGGCGCGGTCGCGGGCGTGCCGCCCCGCATCATGGGCATCGGTCCCGCGCCGGCGACCAAGAAGCTGTGCGCACGGCTCGGGCTGAAGCCGTCGGATTTCGACGTCGTCGAACTCAACGAAGCCTTTGCCTCCCAAGGCATCGCCGTGCTCCGCGATCTCGGAATTGCCGAGGACGCGGAGCACGTCAACCCGAACGGCGGCGCGATCGCGCTCGGTCACCCGCTCGGCATGTCTGGCGCGCGCATCACCGGGACGGCGGCGATCGAACTGCGCGAGCGCGGCGCCAAGCTGGCGCTCGCCACGATGTGCATCGGCGTGGGGCTGGGCATCGCGATCGCGCTGGAGCGGGTCTGAAGTCGGGCGCGCCGGTTTTCCTTGGTCAGGTCCGGCGCATGGTCGCCGGCGGTTGTGCGAAAGCGCGCGAATAGGCGCGGCTGAAGGCCGAGGCTGATGAAAATCCGGTCCGCTCCGCGATCACGGCCATCGGCTCGTTCGTATCGAGGACGAGACGTCGCGCGGCCGCGAGCCTCAGCCGCAGGAAATAGGCTCCGGGCGTTTCGCCTATCGCGGCCATGAAAGTCTTTTCCAGCGTGCGTGTGCTGACGCCTCCGCAGCGGCGCGCGATCGCTGAGATCGGCAGCGGCCTGTCGATATGCGTCTCCATGATGCGTATCGCCTGGGCAAGCCTTGGATCGTAGCCGTCGAGCCGCCCGAGCGACACCAGCGGCTGGGCGTCCGTCGCCGGACGGCTCTGATCATAGATGAAGACCGAGGCGACATCGAGCGCGGCCGCCATTCCAAGGCGCGCGCGCACCAGATGCAGCATCAGGTCGAAGGTCGGCGCCGCTCCGCCGGTGGTGATGATCGGCCCGTCGACGACATAGCGATCGTGGCGAAGATCCGCATCTGGAAAGGCGGCGGCGAAATCCTCGAAATCCTCCCAGTGGGTGGTGGCGGAGCGGCCGTCCAGCAGACCAGCATGGCCCAGGATCCAGCCGCCGGCTTCGACGCCGATGACGGCGCGGGCGGAGCGGGCGGCGCGTCGGAAGGCGGCGATCAGCGGACCAGCCGATTCATGGCGCGTGCCGAACCCTCCGATGACCACGACGACATCGGCAGCCAGTCTCGCATCGAAGTGTCCTGACACGGCGACCGGCAGGCCGCAGGTGGTGCGGGGCGCATTTCCGTCGGCCGATACGAGACGCCAGCCGAAGATGTTGCGGCCGGCGACGCGATTTGCCGCCCGCAACGGATCGACGGTCGATGCCACGCACATGATGGAGCATCCCGGCAGGACGAGGATCGCCAGGGAGAGCGGCGAGAGGTCGGCGGCGAAGATCGTAGTTTGTTCGCTCCGGGGCATGAAAAATTCGTAAAGTGTGAAGCTCAGGGGCGCAAGGCGGGTGAAGCTCCAGTCTATCGGAAAGTTGTCAGGGCGGGCTGGTCCCGCTCCGGGCTTCGCAGGAAGACGCCGACAGGCGGTCGATCTGGCCCTGGTTGGAGGAACACAATGCCGCTCGAAATGAACCGCGAGGTCTTCATCACCTGTGCCGTCACCGGCTCGGGCGGAACGCAGGACCGATCGCCTCACGTGCCGCGCTCGCCCAAGCAGGTCGCCGATGCCGCGATCGATGCCGCCAAGGCTGGTGCAGCGATCGTGCACTGCCATGTCCGCGATCCCGAGACCGGCACGCCGCGCCGCGACCTCGCGCTTTATCGCGAGGTGACGGAGCGTATCCGGGGGGCGGATGTCGACGTGGTTCTGAACCTGACCGCCGGCATGGGCGGCGACATCACCTTCGGCTCGACCGAAAAGCCGTTACCGGTTTCGGAGAAGGGCACCGACATGATCGGTGCTTCCGAGCGGGTCGAGCATGTGCGCCAGTGCCGGCCGGAGATCTGTACGCTCGACTGCGGCACGATGAATTTCGCCGAAGCCGACTACGTCATGACCAACACGCCGGGCATGCTGCGGGCCATGGGCTCGATGATGACGGAGATGGGCGTGAAGCCCGAAATCGAGGCTTTCGACACGGGACATCTGTGGTTCGCCAGGCAGCTTGTCTCGGAAGGCGTGCTCGCGCCGCAGGCGCTGGTGCAGCTCTGCATGGGCGTGCCCTGGGGCGCGCCGGACGACCTCAACACCTTCATGGCGATGGTCAACAACGTCCCCGACGACTGGACGTTTTCCGCCTTCTCCCTCGGCCGCAGTCAGATGGCCTATGTCGCCGCTTCTGTTCTGGCCGGCGGTCATGTGCGCGTCGGGCTGGAGGACAATCTGTGGCTCGACAAGGGCGTACTGGCAACCAACGCGCAGCTCGTCGAGCGCGCGGTAACCATCGTCGAGAACATGGGCGCGCGCGTCATCGGGCCGGAGGAGGTGCGCAAGAAGCTCAACCTCACGAAGCGCGCGCCGGTGGCGGCATGAGCACGGAGTTTCGGTCATGGCAGTAATCTCAAAGGCAGCCTGCATTGGCGGCGGCGTCATCGGCGCGGGCTGGGTCGCCCGTCTGGCGTTGAATGGCATCGACGTGGCGATCCATGACCTTGACCCGCAGGCCGAACGCAAGGTCGGTGAAGTGCTCGACGGCGCGCGGCGGGCCTACCAGCGGATCGCGCCGAAAGGTCTGCGCAGTGAGGGCGCCATCACCTACGCGGCCTCGATCGCTGAGGCGGTCTCCGACGCCGACCTCATTCAGGAAAGCGTGCCCGAGCGGCTCGACGTCAAGCACAAGGTGCTGGCCGACATAGACGCCCATGCACGACCGGAGGCGCTGATCGGCTCCTCGACCTCCGGTATCAAGCCGACCGATATGGCCACCGCGCTGTCTCGACCGGAACGGCTGGTCGTCGCGCATCCGTTCAATCCTGTCTATCTGCTACCGGTGGTGGAAATTGTCGGTGGCGAAAAGACAACCTCCGGATTCATCGACAGGGCAAAGGGAATTTATGCCTCGATCGGCATGAAGCCGGTGGTGATCCGCAAGGAGATCGAGGCGTTCGTTGCCGACCGGCTGCTGGAGGCCGTCTGGCGTGAGGCGTTGTGGCTGATCAAGGACGGCATCACGACCGTCGAGGAACTGGACGATATCATGCGCTACGGCTTCGGCCTGCGCTGGGCTCAGATGGGCCTGTTTCAAACCTATCGTATCGCAGGCGGCGAGGCGGGGATGCGCCATTTCATGGAACAGTTCGGGCCGTGCCTGACTTGGCCATGGACCAAGCTGATGGACGTGCCCGAATACAATGACGAACTGGTCGACCTGATCGTGACGCAGTCGGACCAACAGACCGGCGATCTCAGCATCCGGGAACTCGAACGCATCCGCGATGAAAATCTTGTCGCCATGATGGAAGCGTTGGGCAGGCAGGACGATGGCAAGGGCTGGGGCGCCGGCGCGCTGTTCAATGCCTATCGCGCGCAGCTCGAACAAGCCTCCTTGGAGACGAAGGCATGAATTTCGACCTGAGTGAGGAACAGCGCGCGGTCGTGGAGACAACGCGTGCCTTCGTCGAGAACGAACTCTTTCCGCACGAGATGGAGGTCGAGCGCGGCGGCCGGCTGGACATGGACCTGGTCCGAGATCTTCAGCGCAAGGCGATGGCCGCAGGTCTCTATGCCGCCAACATGCCCGAGGAGGTTGGCGGCGCCGGCCTCGATACGCTGACCTGGCTTCTCTATGAGAAGGAGCTGGGCCGCGCCAATTACGCGCTGCACTGGACCTGTGTGGCGCGACCGTCCAACATCCTGCTTGCCGGGACGGAAGAGCAGAAGGAAAAATATCTTCGTCCTTGCATGCGCGGCGAGACATGGGACTGTCTGGCCATGACCGAACCGGAAGCGGGGTCGGACCTACGTGGCATGAAGGCCACGGCCAGGCAGGACGGTACGGACTGGGTGCTCAACGGCACCAAGCACTTCATTTCCCATGCCGACATTGCGGGATTCGCCATCGTCTTCATGGCGACCGGGGAAGAGGACACGCCGCGCGGCAAGAGGAAGAAGATCACCGCCTTCTTCGTCGACAAGGGCACGCCCGGCTTCACCGTGCGGGACGGCTACCGCAATGTCTCGCATCGCGGCTACACCAATTCCGTGCTCGAATTTGACGATTGCCGTCTCCCTTCGAGCCAGGTGCTGGGCGAGGTCCACAAGGGCTTCGAGGTGGCCAATTCCTGGCTCGGAGCGACCAGGCTTCAAGTTGCGGCGACCTGCCTCGGCCGGGCCGAAAGGGCGCTCGCGCACGCCGTCGACTACGCCGCCCAGCGGCGGCAGTTCGGACAGCAGATCGGCAAGTTCCAGGGCGTTTCCTTCAAACTCGCCGACATGGCGATGGAGCTGAAGGCCGCGGAATTGCTGACCATGGAGGCCGGCTGGAAATACGATGCCGGCACCGTGATGGATGAGGATATGGCGATGGCCAAGCTAAAGGCCACCGAAGTGCTGGCGTTCGTGGCCGACGAGGCGATCCAAATTCATGGCGGCATAGGGCTGATGGATGAGCTGCCGCTGGAGCGCATCTGGCGCGACGCGCGGGTGGAGCGCATCTGGGAAGGCACAAGCGAGATCCAGCGCCACATTATTTCAAGAGCACTGCTAAGAGCGGTTGGCGGTTGATGGCGGTGCGAACGCTTGATCGCCTCCTGCGTCCGAAATCCATCGCCGTGATTGGCGGCGGGTTCTTCGGCACCAATGTGGTGCGCCAGTGTCTCAAGGCTGGGTTCCCCGGCGAGCTGTGGCCGGTACATCCGAGCAGGGACGAGGTGGAAGGCGTGAGGGCGTTTCGAGCGGTGGCCGAACTGCCTTCGCCGCCGGATGCGGCGTTCATTGGCGTCAACCGTTTCGCTACGATCGGCATCGTGCACGATCTGGCGAAGATGGGAGCCGGCGGTGCGGTGTGCTTCGCGTCGGGCTTTCGCGAGACAGCAACGGACGATGGAGACGGCGAGCGGCTGCAGGCGGACCTTATCGCGGCGGCCGGATCAATGCCGGTAATCGGTCCAAATTGTTATGGCCTGATCAACTATGCCGACGGCGCGCTTCTGTGGCCCGACCAGCATGGCGGGCAGCGGCTGGAACCGGGCGAGCGCGGCGTCGCGATCGTCACGCAAAGCTCCAACATCGCCATCAACATGACGATGCAAAAGCGCGGTTTGCCGGTCGCCTATGTCATGACGGCCGGCAACCAGGCGCAGACGGGACTCTCCGAAATAGCCCTCGGTCTTGTCGAGGACGAGCGGGTCTCGGTGCTCGGGCTTCACGTCGAGGGTTTCGATTCGGTGCAAGGTTTCGAGCGGCTGGCGGCGCGCGCGCGCGAACTCGAAAAGCCGATTATAGCTATCAAGATCGGCCGATCGGAACAGGCGCGCGCCGGGGCGATCTCGCATACGGCTTCGCTGGCCGGGTCGGAAGCCGCCTCGGATGCCTTCCTGAAGCGTCTCGGTATCGCGCGGGTCCATTCGGTGCCAACCTTTCTCGAAACGCTCAAGCTCCTGCACGTGCATGGGCCGCTGGCCGGACCTCGCTTGTCGTCGATGAGCTGTTCGGGTGGCGAGGCGTCGCTGATGGCGGATGCGGCGGAAGGACGGTTGACGCGCTTCCCGCCGCTTGGGGACCAGCACAGGTCGCGTGTCAGGCAAACTCTGGGGTCGCTGGTCGCCGTCGCCAATCCACTCGACTATCACACTTTCATCTGGAACGATCTCCCGGCGATGACGGCGACCTTTTCCGCGATGGTGGCTGGCGGCTTCGACCTCAATCTGCTGGTGCTCGACTATCCGCGCAGCGACCGCTGCTCCGACGCCGACTGGGCGCCGGCTGTCGACGCCTTCGACAAGGCGCTTCGAATGAACTCGGCGAAAGGCGCGATCGTGGCGTCGATGCCGGAGAACCTGCCCGAAACCTATTGCGAAGCGCTGATCGCGCGCGGCGTCGCTCCGCTGATGGGCATCGAGGAGGCGCTGGCGGCGGCGGATGCCGCGGCTTTCGTGGGGCGGTCGTGGGCGCAGGAGCGCTCACCCTCTCCTCCCGATATGGGGAGATACGCTGCCGCAAAGCCGACACGGACAGAAGGAATGTCATGCAAGACGGGGGAGATCCCTCTCCAAGCACCGCGCTCGGTAAGCTCGACCTGTTTGCCTCTCCACCCGACGGGGGAGGAGGCCGGGCGTCGCACGGATGAGGCCGCGACCAAGGCCCTCCTGGCTGGGTACGGCTTGCCGGTACCGTCCGGACGACGGGTGACTACACCCGACGAGGCGGTCGACGCCGCCGACGAGATAGGCTTTCCCGTTGCGTTGAAAGCACTGGGCATCGCTCACAAGTCGGAGGCGGGCGCGGTACGGCTTAACCTCACTGACGGTGCCGCGGTCCGCGTAGCGGCGGCCGATCTGACCGCTCTCGGGACAGGTCTTTATGTCGAACGAATGGTTGCAGGCGGCGTGGCCGAACTCATCGTCGGCATCACTCGTGATCCCTTCTTCGGGCCCGTCATGACGGTGGGTACGGGCGGCGTTCTGGTCGAACTGCTCAACGATACCGCGACCCTTCTCCTGCCAGCAGGCCGGGCCGAGATCGATGCCGCCCTGCGCTCGCTCCGGCTATGGCCGCTGCTCGACGGCTATCGCGGCCGGCCGAAGGCGGATGTGGACGCCGCGCTCGATGCGATCGCGGGAATCGGTGCGTTCGCGGTCGACCATGCTCGGGAAATCGAGGAGCTCGACATCAATCCGCTGATCGTGTGTCAGGAGGGTGCGTGGATCGCAGACGCGCTGTTGGTGTGCTGCTCTCCTCTTCCCGCGAAGGACAACGAAGGGCCTGAACTCGATCGGTCGACCCCATAGAGGAAATCCGCCATGTCCGTGATCACCACCCGAACCGAAGGCGCGATCCTCGAGGTCACGCTCGACCGGCCGAAGGCGAACGCGATCGACCTGTCGACGTCGAGGCTGATGGGTGAGACATTCAGGGCATTTCGTGATGATCCGGTGTTGCGCGTCGCGATCCTGAAGACGGCGGGCGACAAGTTCTTCTCGGCCGGCTGGGACCTCAAGGCGGCCGCCGACGGTGACGCGGTCGATGGCGACTATGGTGTCGGCGGCTTCGGCGGCCTGCAGGAACTGGTCGACATGAACAAGCCGGTGATAGCGGCGGTGTCGGGCATGGCGGTCGGCGGCGGCTTCGAACTGGCGCTGTCCTGCGATCTGATCTATGCCGCCGACCATTCAAGCTTCGCGCTGCCGGAGATCAAGGCGGGGACGCTGGCCGACGCGGCCACCGTCAAGCTGCCCAAACGCATGCCCTATCACGTCGCGATGGATCTCCTGCTCACCGGGCGGTGGATGGATGTGGCCGAAGCGCACCGTTGGGGACTGGTCAACGAGGTGATGCCGGCCGACAGGCTGGACCAACGCGTCTGGGAGGTGGCGAGGCTGCTTGCCTCGGGGCCGCCGCTCGTCTTCGCCGCGATCAAGGAAGTTGCCCGCGAGGCCGAGTCGATGGGCTTTCAGGAAGCGATGAACTGGATCACGAAGCGCAAGTTCCGGACCGTCGACACGCTCTACGCGTCGGAGGACAATATGGAAGGCTTCAGGGCCTTCGCCGAGAAGCGCGACCCGGTGTGGAAGGGCAGATGACGGACTATTCCGAGCTCATTGACGCCGAGACCTGGGCTTTCATCGAACGTACGAATGCCTTCTATCCGCCGGACGCGGCCGATCTGCCGATTGAAGGGCAGCGCGCGATCTATGACCGGATGTGCCGCGCCTTCTTCGCTGGCTATCCGGATCGCGTGAACGCCGAGACCACCGCGCTCGATGCAGGAGACCGCCAGATCCCCCTTCGCATCTACAGATCGGACCGGGCGGACCATATCGTGACGATCCTTTATCTTCATGGCGGCGGCTTCACTCTCGGCGGACTGGACAGCCATGACGACGTCTGCGCCGAACTCTGCCAGCGGACCGGATACGAAGTCGTGTCGGTCGACTACCGGCTGGCGCCCGAACACCTGCATCCGGCGGCCTATGACGACGTGCTTGCCGCGTTCGAGCATGTGGCGGCGAGTCGCGCCGGCCCGATCCTGCTGATGGGTGACTCCGCTGGAGGCAATCTTGCCGCCGGCGTGGCGCATGCCACGCGCGCCCGTGAGAGACCGCCGGTCGGGCAGGTGCTGATCTATCCGGGGCTCGGCGGCGACCATGGGAAAGGGTCCTATGTGACACACGCCCAGGCGCCGATGCTGACGCTGCGTGACCTCATATTCTACAAGGACTGCCGGACCGGCGGCGCCGATTTCTCCACCGATCCGACCTATGCACCGCTGGCCGATAGGGATTTTGCCGGGCTGCCGCCGACGGTGATCGTCACGGCCGAATGCGATCCGCTCTCGTCTGACGGCGAAACCTACCGCGACCATATCCTAGCCGCGGGAGGCAAGGCGGCCTGGTTCGAGGAAAAGGGAATGGTCCACGGCTATCTGCGCGCCCGGCACACAGTGACCCGTGCCGCGCGAAGCTTCACGCGGATCGTCGATGCAACCACGGCGCTGGGCCGGCGCGAATGGCCCTACCGGTAGCAGCCGAGATCCGCGCGCATGCGATGCCGGAACTCTCCATCGTCATTCATCACGACGCAGGCCGAGGGGTGCGTGAAGGCGCTGGCCGGGACAGAAAAGGTCCCGCGACCGTGACGACCGTCCGCCGCGGATCGATGCCTTTATGAGGTGTCGTACGGCCCGGCCGCGAGACCGCCGAGGGTGAAGGGAAAGCGACCGACCGTGGCCGGCGCCGCCCCCCTCCGTCTCGGGCTACGCCCTCGCCCGTGAAGCGGGGGGAGGATGGGCGCGCAGCGCAGCAGGACGCCAAGGGCCTCGGCCAGTGCGTGCAAGCGCGGCGCAAGCAGCAGCGCGTCCTCAGGATCGTTTCCGGTCGTCCCGATGCCGGCGAAGGCCGGCTGCGGCATGCCCGTCGCCTCGGCGACGAAGTCCGCCACCGCGGCCTCGGCCCGCCGCAATATCCACAGAACGAAACAGCGAACGAGGTAGCAGCGGCCGGCGGCCTGCTCGGCAAGAGCGGCGAGCGCGACGAGCAGCGCCGCGATGCGCCGAAGTCTCCTGCCATCCCCTCTTGCCGCGTAACCGTCCATGCCGCCTTCCTTTCTTCGGCGGGCATTGTCCTACCGGTCGCGGGGCACGTGGATAAATCCGAGGCAAGATTCCTTGAAAAGGCCGGTTCTGCTGGGGACGGCGCCGGAATCTGTTCACACCCCGCCGAACCGAGGGCCATCGCATAGGGCTACGCCACCCCCTCCGGTCCCTCGGGCCACCTCCCCCTCGAAGGAGGAGGAAAGCGGCAGGCGGACGGAAGAGCCGTGGGTATCAGTCGCGATACGGCCGCATTCCGGATTTCTTTACCGGCGAGGCGCGGCATTCGCCTCAATCGACGCTGGAAAGACCCCTTCATGCCATCCACTGCCCGCATTCTCGTCATTCTGTCTTTTGGCCTTCTGCACGCCGCCTGTGCCGGCGGTCCCGGCAGCAGGATCGCGGAGAGCGGCGGTGCGTCGCGGGCGGCCTACGGCTACATGGCCGATATCAGGGGCGCGGCGGGGCTTGCGCGGGCCGTGCCCGACAGCCGGCTCGAACGGGCGGCGGAGGAGCAGGCCCGGCTGATGGCCGAAGCCGGACGCATGGCGCACACCGCCAGGCGCGGCCGCGACTTCACCAGCCGCATGCGCGCCAACGGCATCGGTGGCAAGGCCGCCGAGAATATCGCCAATGGCCGCATGCCCATGACCGAGGTCTTCGACATGTGGAAGGCGTCGCCGCCGCATCGCAGGAACATGCTCGATCCGGCGTTCACACGTTACGGTCTCGCCTCAGCGACCACCGCCGAGGGCCGCCGCTACTGGGCGCTGGTGCTGGCGAACTGACTAGGACAGGAACGGCTTTGCTTTCATCGTCTTCGGCACCGGCACGCCGAGACGCTTGAGGATGGTGGGGGCGAGCTGCAGCTGGTCGAGCACCGTGTCCAGCCTCGGCCCCCGCGCCGGGCCGAAATAGTAGAGCGCGAAGTCCTGCATCTCGTCGTCATGGCCGCCGTGGTGCCCGCGATCCGTCTGGCCGTGATCGGCGGTGACGATGACCTCGTAGCCGGCCTCGCGCCATTTCGGCAGGAAGGCGGCGAGCATCGCGTCCATCACCGCCAGGGCGTGGTCCATCTCGCCGCAATCATGACCGAAACGGTGGCCCATCGAATCCAGCGTGCAGGTGTGCAGGATGCCGTAGTCGAGCCCGAAGCGCCGGCACAGCATGGTCAGCGTCGCGAAGAGATCGACGTCCGACGGGGTCATCTGGTTGTCGTGGCCGTAGCCGGTCATGGTGTGAAAGCGGCCATGGGCGATCGGCTGGCCGGGCTCGTCATATTCGATGTCGCCGACCATGTCGAAGGGATGGCGCTGGAAGAATTCCGACCAGTAGGAATGGGTGACGGCGCCGGTGACGCCGCCAGCCTTCGTCACTTCCGAGAAGATGTCGGGCTGCTCGACGCGGTGGCGGATCTCGTTCGACAGGACGCCGTGAACCTGCGGCGATACGCCCGTGTGGATCGAGGCGTAGCAGCAGGCCGACGTGGACGGCAGCACCGAGCGCATGCGCCAGACCTTCGCGTCGCCGGATTGAACCCAGCCTTCGAGATTGCCCATGAAGCGGCGCCAGTTGCGCCAGGGCAGGCCGTCGAGGACGATGAGCAGAAGCTTCGAGGAAAGGGGCATGAGACGGTTCCCTGCTTCCAGTACGACGTCGGACGATTTCGGGCGGGATTGAGACGGACCTCACAGACGCGGACGGCATCCCGGTATGTCTGGCCGAGCAGGTTGCATCCATATCACGCGAGGCAATTCCCGCCTTGCCGCAAGCTGCTCCAAACGACCACGTCTTGCGGGACTAGCCATGCTCAACTTCGGACCCTTGACCTCTCACTCCCAAAGCCTTTCCGACATAGCCCAGCGCAACACGGGCCATCTCCGCTTCGCGCCCGATGTGCTCGTGGAACTCGCGGCGGCGATGCCGGGCAAGCCACAATCCGTCGATATCCTGTGCGAGATCATCAAGGCAAGCTGGCCCAGTGCCAAGTCGGCCACACCCATCTATGCGCCCAAGCTCAGCGCGAAAGTCGAAAAGGCTTTCGCGGACGCGGGCAAGAAGATGGCGCAAACCATGTCGCGGGGCCGCAAGCTCCTCGCCTTCTGCGAGAGCCAGGGCCTCAATGCGACGGACAATGTGCGCATCGTCAATGACGATTTCCCCTTTGCCCGGGCCAGGCACCACACCACCTGGAACGGCACGCTGATCGAGGCCTATCTCGGCAACATGTTCGCCACGAACATCGAGGACCGCAAGCACTTCGTCATCTTCCTGCCGCCGAACATCCAGTACAAGAAGATTGTCACGCCGCATCTGACCGTCAGGCAGATCGAGACCAAGTAGGCTCAGTTGCCAGCACTTTCCATGCGCCGGCCGGCGATGGCCTTCTCGAGCCAGCCCAGTTCCATCTCAGGAACCGAGCGCAGCAGAAGGTCTGTATAGTCGTCGAAGGGCGGCGACAGGACCTGCGTCTTCGGTCCGTAGCGGACGACCTCGCCGCGATACATCACGGCGATCGAATCGGCGATCGACTTCACTGTCGCCAGGTCGTGGGTGATGAACAGATAGGCGACGTTCTCTTCCTTCTGCAGGCCGAGCAGCAGCTTGAGAATGCCATTGGCGACGAGCGGGTCGAGCGCGGAGGTGACCTCGTCGCAGATGATGAGCTTCGGGTCGGCCGCCAGCGCGCGGGCGATGCACACGCGCTGCTTCTGGCCGCCGGACAGTTCGGCGGGGTAGCGATCGATGAAGCCCTTGCCCATCTCGATCTTTTCCAGAAGATCGGCGACACGGGCGTCGCGCTCACGGCCCCTGAGATTGAAGTAGAATTCGAGCGGCCGACCGATGATTGTGCCCACCGTCTGGCGCGGGTTCATCGCCACATCCGCCATCTGATAGATCATCTGCAGTTCGCGCAGATCGTTGCGCGTGCGGTCGTGCAATGCGTTGGCCAGCACGCGGCCGTCGAAGGTGATCGTGCCCTCCTCCGGCGGCAGCAGACCGGTGATCGCGCGCGCAAGGGTCGACTTTCCCGAACCGGACTCGCCCACGACCGCGAGCGTCTGGCCCGGATGGATATCGACCGAGACGTCCTTCAGGACCTTGACGTCGCTGCCGCCATAGGCGGCCGTCACGTTCTCGACCTTGAGCAGCGGCGCCGGAGTCGGCGCCTGTTCGACGTGCTCGATATGGTGAACCGAGACGAGCGCGTTGGTGTATTCCTTGCGGGGTTCCTTGATGATCTGGCGTGTTCCGCCCCACTCCACCAGCTTGCCGTGGCGCAGCACCATGATCTCGTCGGCGATCTGGGCCACGACCGCGAGATCGTGGGTGATGTAGAGCGCGGCGACGCCGGTGTCGCGGATGGCGTCCTTGATGGCCGCCAGTACGTCGATCTGGGTGGTGACGTCGAGCGCCGTCGTTGGTTCGTCGAAAACGATCATGTCAGGTTCGGAGCACAGCGCCATCGCCGTCATGACACGCTGGAGCTGGCCGCCCGACACCTGATGTGGATAGCGGTCGCCGATCGTATCGGGATTGGGCAGGCTGAGCTTCTTGAACAGGGCCTTGGCGCGCCGCTCGGCCTCGGCGCGAGTCGCCGTGCCATGAACCAGAGCGGCCTCGACCACCTGATCCATCAATTTGTGAGCCGGATTGAAGGCGGCGGCGGCCGATTGCGCGACATAGCAGACCTCGCGGCCGCGCAATTTGCGGAAGCCACGGATGCCGCCCTTCATGATGTCGCGGCCGTTAAGCACGACCTCGCCGCCCGTGATCCTCACCCCGCCGCGGCCATAGCCCATGGCCGACAGGCCGATGGTCGACTTGCCGGCGCCGGATTCTCCGATCAGCCCCAGCACCTTGCCCTTTGGAAGCGACAGCGAGACATCGTCGACGATGGTGACGTCGCGCGGGTCTTCCCCGGGCGGATAGACCCGCGCCTCGATGCGCAGGTTGCGGATTTCAAGCAGGAGCTCAGCGTCCGCCGGGCGGGGCGGCACGGATTCGGCGGTGTCGACCATCAGCCGCGTCCTCCCTTCAGGCTCGACGTCCGGTTAAGCACCCAGTCGGCGACCAGGTTGACGGAGATCGCCAGAACCGCGATCGCGCCGGCCGGGATCAGGGCGGCCGAGATGCCGAACACGATGCCTTCCTTGTTTTCCTTCACCATGCCGCCCCAGTCCGCGGCGGGCGGCTGGACCCCGAGGCCCAGGAAAGACAGCGCCGACAGGAACAGGACCGCGTAGATGAAGCGAAGCCCGAGTTCCGACACCAGCGGCGACAGCGCGTTGGGCAGGATCTCGCGGAAGATGATCCAGCGCGTGCCTTCGCCGCGCAGCCGCGCGGCCTCAACGAAATCCATGACGTTGATGTCGGCCGCGACGGCCCGGGAGAGTCGATAGACGCGCGTCGAATCCAGAATCCCCATGACCAGGATCAGAACGGGGATGGTCGAGGGCAGCACCGACAGGATGACGAGGCCGAAGATCAGGGTCGGGATCGACATGAGAAGGTCGACGAAGCGCGACATCACCGTCTCGAACCAGCCGCCGATGACGGCGGCGGCGAAGCCGAGAACCGAGCCCAGCGTGAAGGACAGCGCGGTGGCGGCGACCGAGATGAAGATCGTGACCTGGGCGCCGTAGATCATGCGCGAGAGCAGGTCGCGGCCGAGATTGTCCGTGCCGAGCCAGTGCTCGGCCGACATGGGCTCCCAGACACCGCCGATGATCTGGCTGCCGGGATAGGGCGCGATGAGCTGGGCGAAGATCGCCACGAACAGGAACAGCACCGTGAAGAAGAGGCCGAGCGCCGAGCCGACGGGTATCGTTTTCAGCACGGGCTCACCTCGGATGCCTGAGGCGCGGATTCGCCAGTATGGCGGCGATGTCGGCGACGATATTGAGTGAGATGTAGACAGCCGCGAAGATCAGCCCGACCGCCTGGACCACCGGCACGTCACGCTTGGCAACGTGGTCGACGAGGTACTGGCCCATACCGGGATAGACGAAGATCACTTCCACCACGACGACGCCGACCACGAGGAAGGCGAGGTTGAGCATGACCACGTTGACGATCGGCGCGATCGCGTTGGGGAAGGCGTGCTTGCGGATGATGTCGAACTGCGACAGGCCCTTGAGTTCGGCCGTCTCGATATAGGCCGACTGCATCACGTTGAGGATGGCGGCGCGCGTCATGCGCATCATATGCGCGAGCACGACGAGGAGCAGCGCGGTACCGGGCAGCACGATCGCCTGTATCTTCTGCCAGAACGGCATGCCGTCATAGACGGTGGAGATCGACGGGAACCATTGCAGCTTCACCGCGAAGAACAGGATCAGCAGATAGCCGATGAAGAATTCGGGCAGGGACGTGGAGGCGAGCGCGAAGCCGGAAATGGCCTTGTCGATCGGACCGCTGCGATAGCGCACGGCGAGCAGGCCGAGGATTACCGCCAGAGGCACCGCCACGGCGGCAGTCCAGAAGGCGAGGAACAGCGTGTTCCACAGGCGCGGCATCAGCGTTGTGGCGATATCCTGCCGCGTCGTCAGCGCCGTGCCGAGGTCGCCGGTCAGCACGCCGCCCAGCCAATTGAAATATCGGACTATGGCCGGGTCGTTGAGGCCAAGTTCCTCACGCAGATTGGCGAGCGCCTGCGGCGTGGCGGCCTGGCCCAGGATGGAGGCGGCGACATCGCCCGGCAGAATTTCGGTTCCGGCGAAGATGAGCACCGAAACCGCGAGGAGGAGGAGTACGCCCAGCGCGATGCGCTGGGCGATGAGTTTCACGATGGGCGATCCCACGTTCGCGGCCCGCTCAGGCCGCGACCCAGCACTCGGCGAGCGCGTAGCCGTCCATCAGTTCCGCGGCCGGATGCTTCTCGTAGCCGCCGACCTTGTCGGTGGTCGCGTCGATGAACTCGTTGAAGAAGGGCACGATCACACCGCCTTCGTCGCGCAGCATGATCGCCATGTCGCGATAGATGGCCTTGCGCTTGTCCTCGTCGAGTTCGGCGCGCGCCGTGAGCAGCATCTTGTCGAACTCGGGACGCTTCCAGCGCGTGTCGTTCCAGTCCGCCGTCGACAGGAGCGCGGTGGAGTAGAACTGGTTCTGCGTGGAACGCCCGCCCCAGTAGGAGAGCGAGAAAGGCTGCTTGTTCCAGACTTCCGACCAGTAGCCGTCGCCGGGCTCGCGCTTGATCTCGATGGTGATGCCGGCCTGTGCGCAGGACTGCTGGTAGAGCTGGGCGGCATCCACGGCGCCGGGGAAGGCGACATCGGACGTGCGCAGCACGATGGAGCCCGAGTGCCCGGATTTCTTGTAGGCGGCGGCCGCCGCTTCGGGATCGAAGGTACGCTGCTCGATGCCCTCGGGGAACAGCGGATAGGCCTCGTTGATCGGGAAGTCGTTGCCGACCGATCCATAGCCGAACAGAATCTTGTCCAGAAGCTCCTCGCGGTTCATGGCGAGCTTGAGCGCCATGCGCAGGTCGTTGTTGTCGAAGGGCGGGGTATCGCAGAACATGTTGAACGGATAGAAGCCCCGGCCGGCCACGTTCTGGATGGTAACGCCAGCCACGCGCTCGACCAGCGAGACGATCTTGGGCTCGACGCGGTTGATCATGTGGACCTGGCCGCCCTGCAGGGCGGAGGTGCGCGCCGTGGCGTCGTTGATGACGACGATCTCCACGGTATCGGCATGACCCATCGCGTCGCCGCCCCAGTAGTTGGCGAACTTCTCGCCGACATAGCGCACGCCCGGCTCGTTGACGACGACCTTGTAGGGGCCCGCCGACACGCCCTCGGCGGGGTTGTCCTTGCCGCCGTTCGGCTGGATGATCAGGTGGTAGTCCGCCATCAGATAGGGGAAGTCGGCGTCGGCTTCGGCCAGCTCGACGATCACCTCGTTGCCGGACGCCTTGATGCCGGTGATGCCCTTCATGATGCCGAGCGCGCCCGACTTCGATTCCTCATTGGTGTGGCGTTCCAGCGTGGCGGCGACATCCTCGGCCGTCAGCGTCTTGCCGTTATGGAATTCGACGCCCTGCTTGATCTTCATCGTCCAGGTGGTGGCATCGTCCGACGCGCCGATCTCCTCGGCTATCAGGTTCTGGATCGAACCGTCGCGATTGAGGCGGCACAGATATTCACCCCAGCATTTGCCGAAATTGAACGGGACCTGGCTCAGGAACGAAGCCGGGTCGAGGCTGTTGGTGGACTCACCGCCCTGCATGCCGGCCTTTAGCGTACCGCCCTTGACCGGGCCCTGAGCACGCGCGGCGGAAGCGAGAAGCGAATTCGCGAAAGTGGCGGAAACACCGAGCGCGGCGGCACGCCCCAAAAAATCACGCCGGCTCAAGCGGCCGCGCACCACGTGGCGGCTCAGGAAATCCAGTTCGTCGGACATTGAAGGTTCCTCACTCTGTTAGGATCGACCAGGCGATACTCAAGTCTTCTTATGACAGGAATATTGGCCGCTAAGCATGCGCGACCGCAAGGCCGAAAGCGACATTACGTGGCGTAAATCGCGGGGCATGGTTGGATCAACCATCCTGGATCATACATGGTGCCGCGGCAGCGATTCCTCGAAATTCCTTTCAAATACAAGCTCTTCCCCCTCCCGCGCCTCGATGCGCGCGCTCAGCCGAAAATTTTCGGCGTCGCATCGCATCGTGGAGCGGGTTTCCGTGCGGACCGACCAGTTCCCGCGCGAAAGCGTTTCTGTCCAGTGGGTTTTTCCACATGCCGACAGCGGATCGTCAGGATGGATCGACCAGCGTTCGCGCGCGACCGTCCCGGCGACCAGGCCATGGTCGAGGTCGCGGGCCGCGCCGAAATCATCCTCGATGACGAGGTCGACACGGCCGCTCGCGTCGCGTTCGATGCGGCGGTCGTGAGCCGGCTCGCGCACCATCTCATGGCGCCAGGGCGCGGCACCCTCGGGCTCCTCGAAACGCCATTCGTGGCCCGTGCCGCGATCGCGGACCGGCAAAACGAGTTCGCCCGCATGGATGGTCAGCGCGACCGGTTCGGGCGACGGCCACACCATCGGCCAGTAGGTCGAGGATATGGCGACGCGCAGCCGGTGCCCGGCCGGCATGGCATAGGCGATGTCGTCGAGCCTGAGTTCGATATCCATGATCGCGCCAGGCTCGACGGCGCGAGGATGCTCGTGGCCGTCGCGATGCGCCAGATTGAGCACGCCCCATGTGACGCGGGTCGAGGAGCCGTCCGGCCGCACGTCGCACAGGCGCACGGCGAGCATCGCCGACGGCCTGTCGGCCGACAGGCGCAGCCGCACGAGCGGTCCGCCGACGATGTCGACGGCCCCGCCGATATCCAGGTCGAGACAGAGCGAGCGCGCATCGTCCTCGCGCTGATCGCCGGGAAGCTCGGGGCCAAGCCAGATGGCGCAGAACTCGCCGCCGGCCAGGCCGCAATCCTGGGGCGAGGAGACGGTCGCGGGGAGCGTCACGTCGCCGCCGGTTTCGCCTCCCAGCGACAGCGTCCGGTGGCCGATCACCGGCGACGGCCATGCCGCCTCGGCGATCCATCGGCCGGGCCGCTCCTCGTACCATTGCGCCGGCGGAAGCGAGTCCATCAGGTAGAGCCGCATGGCAGGATCGTGCTGAACGCCGGTGTCGATGTCCTTGAGCCAGCGGTCCCACCAGCGCAGCGCCTCCTGCAGGAAGCCGATCGCCGGGCGCGGCACGGCGAAATGCGGATATTTGTGCAGCCACGGGCCGACGATGCCCTTTGCGGGCGCGTAAGGCTGGATGCCGGTCACGATGCGGCTGACGGTATTCTTGTAGGCGTCGTGCCAGCCGCCGATGGCGAGCGTGGCGGCGCCGATGGCCGAAAAGTCCTCGCAGACCGAGCCGTGCTTCCAGTAGGCGTCGCGCGTCTGGTGCCCGAGCCAGGTCGCGGCGAGGAAGGGTTCGTTCTCGAGGCGGTCCATCCACATCCGGCGCCATCCGTCGCCGACCAGGGCGGGGTCCGGCGGGCGCGAGGAATAGGACAGCATGGTCGCGCCCCAGCCGAGATTCTCGTTGAGCAGGAGGCCGCCCTTGTAATGAATGTCGTCGGCATAGCGGTCGTCGGTCGAGCAAAGCGTGATGACGGCCTTGAGCGCCGCCGGTCCCTTCGCGGCGACCTGCAGCCCGTTGAAGCCGCCCCAGGAGATGCCCATCATGCCGACGCGGCCGTTGCACCAGGGCTGCGCGGCGGCCCAGGCGATGACATCGCAGGCGTCCTGCAGTTCCTGCTCGGTGTATTCGTCGGTCATCAAGCCGTCGGAATCGCCATTGCCGCGCATGTCGACGCGGATCGACGCGTAGCCGTGACCGGCAAAATAAGGATGGGTCAGCGCGTCGCGGGCGACCGTGCCGTCACGCTTGCGGTAGGGCAGATGTTCCAGGATGGCGGGCACCGGATCGGCCTCGGCGTCCTCGGGCAGCCAGATGCGCGCCGAAAGCCGGCAGCCGTCCGGCATGACGATGCCGATGTCGGGATGTTCGACGACCGGGCGCGGAAAGGTGGTGACGGTCTTCATGCGTGTCCTCGCTGTGCGGGCGCATGAGGCACAAGGGCACGGCGCGGATCAAGCCCGGCACGCAGACGAAGCCTATCAGTTCAGCGGAATGTCGTTGCCGCCCTTGCCGGCCTGGTAGGCGGCCGAAAGCCGGTCGTAGCGCGCGGCGATCGCGTCGGCCCTGGCCGCAAAGGCGCGCGCGCTCCGGTTCCGGCAGCCTGTCGATCTCGCGCCGGATCGATCGGGCGGTCCAGAAGGCGTTGTCGGTATTGTAGCCGCCGGGATCGAGCCGGAAGACCTCCTTCAGGATGCGCAGGTCGTGCGGGATGGCGAAGGCGTCGCGCGAATCCTCATGGGAAAACAGGAACCAGAAATTGTCGAAGCCGGTCCAGGTGATGGCCGACAGGCATAGCGAGCAGGGCTCGTGGGTGGCGAGAAACAGGCAGTCCCTGGTGTCGGGCCGGGACGTCTTCGGCAATTCGTAGAAACGCTTCAGCGCGTGAACCTCGCCGTGCCAGAGCGGGTTCTCGATCTCGTTGTTGGTTTCGGCCAGCACCAGCGAGTGGTCGGACTTTCTCAGGATCGCGGCGCCGAAGAGCTTGTTCCCGGCGGCCACGCCGCGTTCCGTCACGGGAACGATGTCGTTTTCGATCACGTCGAGCAGACGGTCGAGCAGCGCCGGATCCCTCACAAGGTCATGCCCGGCAGGTGAATCTGGAATGGCTCGTCGAAATGGTGCTCCTCGAGATTGGAACCGTCGCCGCCACGATCCACCACGAGAAAATCCTGCGGCTCGTCGATGCAGGTGAGGACCGCGTGCCAGCAATTTCGCGGATAGGACACGCCTTGCCCGGGGGCGGTCATGAAGGCATGCGGTTCGCCCGGACCATCCTGTCCGTCATGGCATACGACGACGAGGAAGGGCCGGCCCTCGAGCGGCATGAAGGCCTGCGAGCCGAACGGGTGACGCTCGACCATAGCCAGCTCGAGCGGGAAGGCATAGGGCTTGCCGCGGAAGATCGAGATCAAGACGCGCGCATTCGGCCCCTCGGCCTCGACCCGGGCGAGATCATGATAGCGCTCGGTCATGCCGCCATTGATCGGGAAATGGTCGGGCCAGTCCGTGTCGATGACATCGCCGAATTCGGCGAAGGCCTCGCGCGTCAAGGGTTCGGCGATTATTCGTCTCATCGTCCCGGCATTCCCAGTTTGGCATGCCGGTTCACGTCCTTGTAGAGCAGGTAGCGGAAGCGACCGGGGCCGCCAGCGTAGCATGCCTGCGGGCAGAAGGCGCGCAGCCACATGAAGTCGCCCGCCTCGACCTCGACCCAGTCCCGGTTGAGACGGTAGACCGCCTTGCCCTCCAGCACGTAGAGGCCGTGTTCCATGACATGCGTCTCCTCGAACGGGATAAGCCCGCCCGGCTCGAAGGTGACGATGGTGACATGCATGTCGTGGCGCAGGTCGGACGGATCGACGAAGCGGGTCGTTGCCCAACGCCCGTCGGTGTCGGGCATCGGCGAGGGCGCGATGTCCGCTTCATCGAGGAACAGCGGGCCGGGTGCCTCCAGCCCCTCCACGAAATCGTACTGCTTTCGGATCCAGTGGAAGCGGGCCACCTCGCTGCCTTCGTTTCTGAGTGTCCAGCCGCTTGCCGGCGGCAGATAGGCGTAACCGCCGGGCGCGAGCAGGTGTTTCCCGCCGTCGAGCGTGGCGGCGATCTCGCCCTCCATGACGAACAGCACGCCCTCCGCATCCGCCTCCGGCTCGGGCCGGTCGCTGCCGCCGCCGGGCGCGACCTCCATGATGTATTGCGAGAAGGTCTCGGCGAAGCCCGACAGCGGGCGGGCCAGTATCCAGGCGCGCGTGCTTTCCCAGAAAGGCAGCGAACTGGTGACGATGTCGCTCATCACGCCTTTGGGGATCACCGCATAGGCGTCGGTGAAGACGGCGCGACCGGTGTGAAGCTGCGTCTGCGGCGGCAGGCCGCCATGCGGGGCGTGGTAGCGGCGGGTGTCCATCATCTCCCTCAGGCAGGCAGAATGTCTCTCAGGCGCAATTGCGCGATCCGTTCGACCTGCCGGCAGGCGGTCGTGAATTCCCCGTCACGGTCGTTGGCGATGCGGCGCTCGAAAGCGGCGAGGATGCTCGCCTTGGTGTTGTCCTTGACCGCGATGATGAACGGGAAGCCGAACTTCTCCACATAGGCGGCGTTGAGTTCGGTGAAGCGGGTCCGTTCCGCGTCGGTCAGCGCGTCGAGGCCGGCGGAAGCCTGTTCGGCGGTGGATTCGGCCGTCAGCCGCCTGGCCTGCGCCAACTTGCCGGCGAGATCGGGATGGGCGCGAAGCACGCCGAGCCGTTCGTCCGTGGTGGCGGAACGAAACACACGCGCCAGCGCATTGTGCAGCCCTTCGGCGCTGTCGTGCGCCGCGCCGAGTTCGAGCATGTATGCGCGTTCGGCGATCCACGGCGAATGCTCGAATATCGAGCCGAAGCGGGCGACGAAATCGTCGCGATCCATGCGCGAAGGACGCAGGCCGTGCGGCGCGTAGGGGTGGCGCGCGCGCCAGTGCGCGGCGATCTCGCCTCGTGTCGCGATCCAGGCCCGGTCCCCGTGGCCCTTCACGTAGTCGATGAACCGCCTAAGGGCGGCGGCCCGGCCCGGCCGACCGATCAGGCGGCAGTGAAGGCCGATGCTCATCATCGCCGCGCCGCCGCCGTCCCCCTCGGCCAGCAGCGTGTCGAAGGCGTCCTTGAGATAGGCGAAGAACTGGTCGCCGCAATTGAAACCCTGCGCGGTGGCGAAGCGCATGTCGTTGGCGTCGAGCGTATAGGGGATGACGAGTTGCGGGGCGATCGGATTCCCGTGCCCGTCATGGTCGAGCCAGTAGGGCAGATCGTCGTCATAGGTGTCGGAGATCCAGTCGAAGCCGCCCTCGGCCGCGGCAAGCCGCACCGAATGGGCGGAGGTGCGACCGAGATAAAGCCCGCGCGGCCGCTCCCCAACCACCTCGGCATGAAGCCGGATCGCTTCGGCCAGATCGGCGCGCTCGGTCGCTTCGTCATGATCGCGATAGTCGATCCATTTCAGTCCGTGCGAGGCGATCTCCCAGCCGGCTTCCTTCATGGCCGCGACCTGATCCGGCGAACGCGCCAGCGCGGATGCCACGCCGTAGACGGTAACGGGAATGCCGGCCTGCGTGAACATGCGGTGCAGACGCCAGAAGCCGGCCCGCGCGCCATAGTCGTAGATCGACTCCATGTTCCAGTGGCGCTTGCCGGGCCAGGGCTGGGCGCCGACGATCTCGGACAAGAAGGCTTCCGAGGCCGCGTCGCCATGCAGGACGCAGTTCTCGCCGCCTTCCTCGTAATTGACGACGAACTGCACGCAGACCGCCGCGCCGCCCGGCCAGTCGGCGTGAGGCCTGTGGCGGCCGTAGCCGCGCATATCGCGGGGATAGCGGGGTGGGTTCATAGGGGCTGCGGCTTTTCCCATTGGCGCGGCCTGTCGGCCGTCATTGGTTCGAGACTAGCAAAAGCACCTTCTCGCATTCCCTGGCCAAAACTTGAAAGAGTTTTCGTCTCGCTCCGTTTTCATGGCGCGCGCCGTCGCATAGTCTCGCGCGAACCAAGGGGAACGGACATGACGCAGGCAGCCGGCGGACGGCTCACGACCCACGTTCTGGACACGGCGAAAGGCAGGCCCGCGGCCGGGCTGAAGATCGTGCTCTACCGCGTCAGCGGCAATTCGCATCGCAAGACCGCCGAAGCGGTGACGAATTCCGACGGCCGGTGCGACGCGCCGCTGCTGGAGGGGGAGGCATTCCAGACGGGACAGTACGAACTGGTCTTCTTCGCGGGCGATTACCTGAAGGCCGGGGGCGCCGACCTGCCCGATCCGCTCTTCCTCGACCAGATCCCGATCCGCTTCGGCATGGCGCAGCAGGCGCATTATCACGTGCCGCTGCTGCTCTCACCCTTCGGCTATTCGACGTATCGGGGGAGCTGATGGTGGCCACGCGCGACCGTATCCGCTTCCTGCTGAACGACGAGACAGTCAAAGTCGCCGATGTCCGGCCCGACGAAACGCTGCTCGATTTTCTTCGGCTGCGGCGTTCGCTGAAAGGAACCAAGGAAGGCTGCGCGGAGGGTGACTGCGGCGCCTGCACGGTGCTCGTCGGGCGCCTGGCGGGGGACGAACTGCGCTACGAGGGGGTCAATGCCTGCATCCGCTTCGTCGGCTCGCTCGACGGATGCCATGTGGTGACGGTGGAGCACCTGAGGGGAACCGGGGGCGGACTGCATCCGGTGCAGCAGGCGATGGTGGACTTCCACGGTTCGCAATGCGGCTTCTGCACCCCGGGCTTCGTCATGTCGCTCTACGCGCTGTGGATGCGCTCGCCCCGGCCAGGCGAGGCGGCGATCGAAAAGGCGCTGCAGGGCAATCTGTGCCGCTGCACCGGCTACGACGCCATCGTGAAGGCGGCGAAGGCGATCTCGTCCTATGGCGACGCCGCGGCCGACCCACTGGCGGTGGAACGCGCGGCGACGACCGAGCGGCTGACGGCATGGCGCGACGGTGCGCGCGTGGAGGTCGGGCAGGGCAGCCAGCGTTTCATATTGCCGGCGCATGTCGACGACCTCGCCGCCGTGCTCGAGGCCGAACCGGACGCGACCATTGTCGCCGGGGCGACCGATGTCGGGCTGTGGGTGACGAAGTTCATGCGCGACATCGCGCCCGTGGTGTTCGTCGGGCATCTGGAGGAGTTGCGTGGGGTCTGGATCGAGAACGGCACGCTCTCGATCGGCGCCGGCGTCTCCTACACCGAGGCGTTCGAGGCGCTGAACGACCGCATTCCGGCGCTGGGCCGGCTGATCGACAGGATCGGCGGCGACCAGGTGCGCAACATGGGCACGATCGGCGGCAACATCGCCAACGGCTCGCCGATCGGCGACATGCCGCCGGCGCTGATCGCGCTCGGCGCATCGCTCCACCTGAGAAAGGGCGCCGCGCGTCGCTCGATCCCGCTGGAAGACTTCTTCCTCGACTATGGCCGGCAGGACCGGCGTCCGGGCGAATTCGTCGAGCGGATCGAGGTGCCGCTGCCGGCCGGGGACGCGCATTTCGCCGCCCACAAGGTGACCAAGCGGCGTGACGAGGACATAACCGCGACGCTGGGCGCGTTTCATCTTCGCCTTGACGGCGCGGGCAGGGTGGCTTCGATCCGCATCGCCTATGGCGGCATGGCCGGCGTGCCGAAGCGTGCGAAAGCAGTCGAAGCCGCGCTCACCGGGCAGGAGTGGACGCGCGCGACGGTCGAGGCGGCGATGGAACGTTACGGCGAGGACTTCACGCCGCTGAGCGACATGCGGGCCAGCGCCGATTACCGCATGACGGCGTCGCGGAACCTCCTGCTTCGGTTCTTCCTCGAGACGAGCGGAATGGCGGGACCTGTGACGGTCGGCAGGGAGCGGGCGGCATGACGGCGCACGTCCCCGACCTCAAGGCGGAGAAGATCGCGGGCGGCGTTAACAGCGACGCGCGCCACGACAGCGCGCACAAGCACGTCATCGGGCAGGCGGTCTATATCGACGACATGCCGGAACCGGCGGGACTGCTGCACGCCTATCTTGGCCTGTCGGAGGTGGCGCATGGCGCGATCACGGCGATGGACCTTTCGGCCGTGGAGGCCGCGCCCGGCGTGCGGCTCGTCCTGACAGCGAAGGACATGCCGGCTTCCAACGACATCTCGCCAACCGCACGCGACGACGAGCCGGTGCTGGCCGACGGGCTAGTGCAGTTTCACGGCCAGCCGGTCTTCGCCGTCGTCGCCGAGACGCGCGAGCAGGCCCGTCGCGCCTGCCGGCTGGCGAGAATCGAATATGCCGAAAAGCCATTCGTGACCGACATCGCCGAACTCGACCGAAGGTCGGCCCGCCAGGTTACGCCGCCCCTGACGCTGGCGCGCGGCGACGCGGCGGAAGCGATCGCGGGCGCGCCGCGCCGGCTGAAGGGATCAATGTCGATCGGCGGCCAGGATCATTTCTACCTCGAGGGGCATATCGCCATGGCGGTGCCCGGCGAGGACATGGACGTGACCGTGTATTCCTCGACCCAGCATCCGTCGGAAGTGCAGCACATGGTGGCACATGTGCTGGGCGTTCCCTCCCATGCCGTGACCGTAGAGGTGCGGCGGATGGGCGGCGGTTTCGGCGGCAAGGAAACGCAGGGCAACCAGTTCGCCGTGATCGCGGCGGTTGCGGCCAAGAGGCTGGGCCGCGCGGTGAAGATCAGGCCCGACCGCGACGACGACATGACCGCCACCGGCAAGCGGCATGATTTCGTGGTGGACTACGAGGTCGGCTTCGACGACGAGGGCAACATTCTCGGCGTCGACTTCCATTATGCCGCGCGCTGCGGCTTCTCGTCCGATCTTTCGGGCCCGGTGACGGACCGGGCGCTGTTCCACTGCGACAACGCCTATTACTGGCCGGCGGTGATGGCGAAGTCGGCGCCGCTCTACACGAACACGGTTTCCAACACGGCCTTTCGAGGCTTCGGCGGGCCGCAAGGCATGCTCGGCTGCGAGCGCGTCATCGAGGAAGTGGCCTTCGCGACCGGTCTCGATCCGCTCGATGTGCGCAAGAAGAACTTCTACGGCGTGGGCGAGCGCGACGTGACGCCCTACCACCAGCGCGTCGAGGACAATGTCGTGCACCGCGTGGTGGCCGAACTGGAAGCCTCGAGCGGCTACGCCGACAGGCGCCGCGAGATCGCCGCCTTCAACGCGACGTCGGAAATCGTCAAGCGGGGCATCGCGCTGACGCCGGTGAAGTTCGGGATCTCGTTCACGGCCACGCATTTCAACCAGGCCGGTGCGCTGGTCCACGTCTATACCGACGGCTCGGTCCACCTCAATCATGGCGGCACCGAGATGGGGCAGGGGCTCTACGTCAAGGTCGCCCAGATCGTGGCCGAGGAATTCCAGATCGACGCCGACCAGGTGAAGATCACCGCCACCACCACCGGCAAGGTGCCCAACACATCCGCCACCGCCGCATCCTCCGGTACCGACCTCAACGGCATGGCCGCCCGTGACGCCGCACGACAGATCAGGGATCGCCTGTGCGACTTCGCGGCCGACAGATATGGCTTGCCGAAGGAGCAGATCGTCTTCCTGCCCAACCGGGTCAGGATCGGCAATCAGGAGGTCGCCTTCGCCGACCTCGTCAAGCAGGCCTACATGGCGCGCGTGCAGCTTTCGGCCGCGGGCTTCTACAAGACGCCGAAGATCCGCTGGGACCGCGACAAGGGCGAGGGCCATCCCTTCTACTATTTCGCCTATGGCGCGGCCTGTTCGGAAGTGTCGATCGACACGCTGACGGGAGAGTATGTCGTCGAACGCACCGACATTCTGCACGAGACCGGCCGCTCGCTGAACCGGGCGATCGATCTCGGCCAGATCGAGGGCGGCTTCATCCAGGGCATGGGCTGGCTCACGACGGAGGAGCTGGTCTGGGACGACAGGGGCCGGCTGAGGACGCACGCCCCGTCGACCTACAAGATCCCGCTCGCCTCCGACCGTCCGAAAATCTTCAACGTCACGCTGGCCGACTGGGCCGAGAATGCGGAGCCGGCCGTGCACCGCTCCAAGGCCGTGGGCGAACCGCCCTTCATGCTGGCGATCTCGGTCCTGCACGCTTTGTCGGACGCGGTGGCGAGCGTCGGCAACCATAAGATCTGTCCGCGCCTCGACACCCCCGCCACGCCCGAACGCGTGCTGATGGCGGTCGAGCGCGTGAGGCGGGCGTCGGGGGCGTAGCGCCGGGCCATGCGCGACGCTATCGTTCCGGCATGAGCAGGATGAGCGAGCTGAGAGCCCTTCTCGACGCCGCGCCGTCGCTCGCGCTGGTCGAGATCAGCGAGGCGCGAGGTTCGACGCCGCGCGAGACAGCAGCCTGGATGCTGGTCTCGCCGGACGCGACCTTCGGCACGATCGGCGGCGGCCGGCTCGAATTCATGGCGATCGAGCGGGCGCGCGAGATGATCGGCGGCAAAGTCGCGACCGACCTGCTCGACATTCCGCTCGGTCCCGAGATCGGCCAGTGCTGTGGCGGCAGGGTGAAGGTGGATATCGCGCTGGTCGACGAAGCCTTGCGCAACGCAATCCCTCGCCGCGTCGAGGCGGAGGAGGAGAGCGAGCCGCATGTCCTTCTGTTCGGCGGAGGGCATGTCGGCCGCGCCCTGGCGGAAGCGCTCGCGCTGCTGCCGGTGAAGGCGGCGGTCATCGACACGCGCCCCGAAGCGCTTTCGGGCATGCCGCGGGACGTGGCGGCGCATCTCGCCGCAGTGCCGGAGGAGTTCGTGCGCACGGCGCCGCCGGGCTCGGCCTTCGTGGTCCTGACCCATGATCACGCGCTCGATTTCCTCATCGTGGCCGAGGCGCTGAAGCGGCGCGACGCGGCCTATGTCGGCATGATCGGGTCAAGGACCAAGAAGGCGACCTTCAGGAACTGGTACCTGAAGGAAGCCGGGGGGAGCGAAGCGGATGCGGCGCGCGTCGTCACTCCGATTGGCGGTGAGACGGTCCGCGACAAGCGCCCGGCCGTGATCGCCGCGATGGCGGCGGCCGAGATCATGGCGGCGCTGTCTGGTTGACGCCAGCCGGTTCGTGGCGAACGCCGGGTCAGTACCTGGTTGCTCCCCAAGAAGGTCTAGCCAGCCGCCGGCGGCCGCGCCTTCGAGAGCCCCCGCCAAAGCGACAGGCCGAAGCCGATCAAGAATCCCGGCAGCACGGCGGCGAAGCCCAGCGATGCCGCGCCCATCTCGCAGCCGCCTGAATCGCCGGCCGTGCCGCAGCGCGGATCGAACGTGTAGCCGAGAAACAGGACGAGTGCGAAGGTCGCCACCGGCAGCAAGACGAGGCCGAGGAGGCCGAACAGAAAGGAGCGGACGACAATCCAGGCCATGCAATCCTCCCGTGGCGGCGAGCCTGCCGCGCGGCGGAATCTACTGCAAGCATGACTGTATCGCTATCGTCCCGCGAGCAGGTCGCGTATCAGCCGCTGGCAGCGCTCGGTCATGAAGTCGAGCAGGTAGCGGACCTTGGGGTCCTGCCAGGTGCGGGTAGACGGCGGCGAGCTGGACAGGCGGAGGTGATGCGGGCGCTTTCCCGGATTTCGGCTTGGGTGCTCAGGATGCCTTTTTTCTGGTCGAAACCGCGTCCTCGAGTGTCTCGCGAATGAAGCGCTGATAGGGAATGCCGCGTTGTTGCGCTTTGTCCTTGACCGCGGCCAGCAACGAGTTCGGAAGGCGCATGTTCACGCGTGCTTCCTTCTTTTCGAACTCGAACCTGAAGGGTTCCATCACGCTGAGGTCGTATTCCGTGAGATCGGCGGTCTCGACGAAATGTTCCATCTCCTGATCAGTCTTGAAACGGGGAAGCGGCTTGAGAGCCGGCCGATTGCCTTTCATGATGAAGACGCTCCTTCTCGTGCATGTATCGGGCGCTGACGGGTCTAATCATTTGACGATCGCCACGACTGCGAATGGTGAAAACAACAAGGACTGCCCGTCCATCGTCATTGGTCCCGATTGCGATATGCCGGGTTTCATCCTTCGAACGCACAGGTGCCGGCGTCACCGACAGTAGACGTTCGAAAATGCCTTCGATCTCCTCGCGTCCAACGCCATGCTTGCCGCATTTCGGCCAGTTTCCGGCGTCCCAGTCGAATTCGTTGGTCGACATGCGAAGACTCGGGACTAGATAGAGTTTGTATGTACATTTGTCAACATATTGTTCCCTCTTCTCCTACCGCCCGGCCAGCAGGTCGCGTATCAGGCGCTGGCAGCGCTCGGCCATGAAGTCGAGCAGGTAGCGGACCTTGGGGTCCTGCCAGGTGCGGTGCGGATAGACTGCGGCGAGCTGGACTGGCGTCGGCGGAAAATCGGCAAGGATCACCTTCAGGCGCCGGTCGCGAATGAAGGGCTCGACCTCGAAGCGGGGCTTGCAGATCACCCCGCGTCCGGCCAGCGCCCAGCCGGTCAGCACGTCGCCATCGTCGGAATCGAAGGGGCCATGAGCCTCGATCTTCTTCACTCCGCCAGGGGTCTGAAGCGTCCAGTAGAAGTCGCGCGAGCCGGGAAAGCGCAGCAGCAGACAGTCGTGGCCGTCCCGCACGAGGTCTTCGGGCGCCCTCGGCTCACCGCGCCGCTCCAGATAGGAGGGGGAGGCGACCAGCACCCGCTCGCAATCCATGATGCCGCGCATTCTCAGGCTCGAATCCTCCAGGACGCCGAGCTTGAAGGCGACGTCGATGCCTTCCTTCATGATATCGACATTGTGGTCGGACAGCCTCAGCCGGACCTCGATCTCGGGATACCGGTCGCGGAAGTCGGGAATGCCCGAGGCGATGATGCGCCGGCCGAGCCCGAGCGGCGCGGTCACCCTGATCACGCCGCGGGGCCGGCCCGACAGCGCGGTGACGGCGGCCTCCGCCTCGTCCACGGCCTCCAGGACCTTCTTGGCGCCGTCATAGAAGACGCGGCCCTGTTCGGTCGGCGTCAATTGCCGCGTGGTCCGGTTGAAGAGCCGGACCCCCAGATGCTTCTCCAGTTCCTTGATGCGGTTGGACGCGACGGCCGGCGAAATGCGCATGTCGCGACCGGCGGACGACAGATTGCCGAGCTCGACCACGCGGACGAAGACGGCGATGTTGTCGAGATAGGCCATGGCGCGGCTGCCGAACGGTTTCCCCTACAACCCAGGTCTGTCGAGATTCATGCCTGGACGGGCTGCAAAGGGCGCTTTCCCGTGCGGCCGTCTTCGACTCCACCACGCCCTTACGTGAATCTCAACAGGCCCTAAGGCAATCGGCCCGCGATTATCCAGAATTTTTTGAAAGTGATCGGAAAGCCGAGCCCTTTCGCGATGCGGCGCATCGGGCCATCATCGCGGCGTTCGTACGAAGGCAAGGGGGACGCGGCTTGGACGATTTTGCGATAATCTGGGACTGGCTCTCCTTCGCCGCGCGCTGGCTGCATGTCATCACGGCGATCGCCTGGATCGGATCGTCCTTCTATTTCATCGCGCTCGATCTCGGACTGCGCAGGGCGCCGGACCTGCCCGAAGGCGCGCATGGCGAGGAATGGCAGGTGCATGGCGGCGGCTTCTACCACATTCGCAAATATCTGGTCGCGCCGGCCGAACTGCCGGAGCACCTGACCTGGTTCAAATGGGAATCCTACTGGACGTGGATGTCGGGCTTCGTGCTCCTGGCCATCGTCTATTACGCCGGCGCCGACCTCTATCTGATCGACCGGACCGTGCTCGACATTTCCGTGCCGGTCGCGATCACGATCTCGGCCGGGTCGCTGGTGCTCGGCTGGCTGCTCTACGACACGATATGCCGCCTGTTCCTGGGCAGGAGCGACACGGTGCTGATGCTGGTGCTGTTCGTGATCCTTGTCGTGATGGCCTGGGGCTACACGCAGGTGTTTTCCGGCCGCGCGGCCTTCCTGCATCTTGGCGCGTTCACCGCCACGATCATGTCGGCCAATGTGTTCATGGTCATCATCCCCAACCAGAAGGTCGTGGTGGCCGACCTGGTTGCCGGCCGCAAGCCGGACCCGAAATACGGGATGATCGCCAAGACGCGGTCGATGCACAACAACTACCTGACGCTGCCGGTCATCTTCCTGATGCTGTCGAACCACTACCCGCTGGCGTTCGGCACGCAATTCAACTGGGTCATCGCCTCGCTCGTCTTCCTGATCGGAGTGGCGATCAGGCACTATTTCAACACGATCCACGCCCGAAAGGGCAATCCGCACTGGACCTGGGCAGTGGCGACGATCCTGTTCATCATCATCATGTGGCTGTCGACCGTGCCCGAGGTGCTGACCGGAGAGCAGCGGCTTTCGGCGCGCGGCGAGATCTATGCGCGTTCGGTCCATTTTCCGTCGGTGCGCGACACCGTCACCGGCCGCTGCGCCATGTGCCATGCGGCCGAGCCGGGCTGGGAGGGTATGCGCCGCGCGCCGAAGGGGCTGGCGCTGGAGACGGAGGCGCAGATCGCCGAACACGCGCGCGAAATCTACCTGCAGGCCGGCAGGAGCCGCGCCATGCCGCCGGGCAACGTCTCCAACATCACCGAGGAGGAGCGCGCGCTGATCGTGACATGGTTCGAGGAGGCGGCGCAGTGAGAGGTCACACATCCTTCGCCACGACAGAATTACCCCCACCCCTTACACCTCCCCGCAAGGGGGAAGGGGACGTCGACGTCCCGGAATCTCCCTCTTGCTCGAGGGGTGGGGGTATCGGCGAGTCCGATTTGTCCTCTTCAGGGCGCGCGTGCCGATGACCGATCTTCTGCTGCGCGGCCGGATCCTGTCCTTCCTGCGCGAGCCGGAAGGCGTCGAGGACGCGTCGTCCTGTCTTTACGAGGAAGACGGCGCGCTGCTGATCAAGGACGGCCGCATCGCCGCGATGGGCGGGTTCTCAGCCGTGGCCGCCAAGCCCGCCGCGGATGTCGAGACGATCGACCACCGGCCGCATCTCATCATGCCGGGCCTGATCGACGCGCATGTGCACGTGCCGCAGATGCAGGTGATCGCAAGCTACGGCGCCGAACTGCTGGACTGGCTGTCGAACTACACTTTTCCGGAGGAGGGGCGGTTTCGCGACGCGCAGCATGCCCGCCGCGTAGCCCGCATGTTCGTCGACGAGATGATGAGGCACGGCACAACGACGGTCGCCGCCTATTGCTCGGTTCACAAGGCGTCGGCGGAGGCCTTCTTCGCGGAATCGGGGGCGCGCGGGCTGATGGTCATCGCGGGCAAGGTGATGATGGACAGGAACGCCCCGGACGCCGTCCTCGACACGCCCCGGTCGAGCTACGATGACACCAAGGCGCTGATCGGCGCATGGCACGGCAAAGGCCGGCTGCGCTACGCGATCACGCCACGTTTCGCCATCACGTCGAGTCCCGAGCAGATGGAGATGGCGGGCGCGCTGGTCCGCGAGCATCCCGAATGCCATGTCCAGACGCATCTGTCGGAGAATCACGCCGAGATCCGCTGGACCGAGGAACTCTATCCCGAAGCCCGCGACTATACGGATGTCTACCAGCGCTACGGCCTGTTAGGACCACGGAGCCTGTTCGGGCACTGCATTCATCTGTCGGAGCGCGAAGCGGACGCGATGTCGGAAAGCGGCTCGGTGGCGATCTTCTGCCCAACGTCGAACCTCTTCCTGGGCTCGGGCCTGTTCGACTATTTCCGCTACAAGCGGCGCGAAAGGCCGCTCCGGGTCGCGACCGCGACCGATGTCGGCGGCGGCACGAACTATTCCATGCTGCGGACCATGGACGAAGCCTACAAGGTGATCGCGCTCAACGGGCCGAAGATCGATCCGCTCCGTTCCTTCTGGCAGCTGACCCGGGGCAATGCCGAAGCGCTGTCGCTTGCCGATCACGTCGGAACGCTGGATGTGGGCACCGACGCCGACCTTGTCGTGCTCGACGCGCGCGCGACGCCCGCGATGAAACTGCGCATGGAACGCGCCGAGACGCTGGCCGAGGAACTGTTCGTGCTCCAGACGCTCGGCGACGATCGCGCCGTCAGCGAGGTCTATGTGGCGGGACGGCCGGTGAAATCGACACTGGCCGCCGCGCCGGCTTGACCTGCTCGCCGGAAAAGCTAAGCCCTGCCGGCGACGGTACGGAGGTCTGGATGAACGCGAAGCAGGACATCGAACTGATCCGCCAGCAGGAAAAGGCCTTGGTCTTCCAGCGCTTCGACGAGCAGACCGCCTTCGATCTCGGCTGCGCGATCCGCGACGAGGCGCTCAAGAACGGGCTTGGCGTTTATCTGGAAGTCGCGACCTGGGACCGGCGTCTTTTCGCGGCCGCCACGCCGGGTTCGGCGGGCTCGAACGTCAACTGGGCGCGGCGCAAACTCAACGTGGTGCGCATGTTCGGCCGGGCGACATATGCCATGGTGCTCGAGCAGCAGCGCGATGACCGCATGCTCGCGCCCGCACAGGGCCTGTCGGTCGAGGATTATGTGCTTGCCGGTGGCGGCTTTCCAATCCGCGTCGCCAATGCCGGCATGGTCGGGGGCATTGCCGTTTCGGGCCTGCCCGAGCGCGAGGACCACAAGCTGATCGTGGCTGCGCTGTGCAAGCATCTGGGCGTCGAGCACCGGCCGCTGGCGCTCGACCTATGATGCCGCGACTTTCGGCCAATCTCACCACGCTCTACCGGGACATACCGTTTCTCGACCGTTTCGCGATGGCCGCGCGGGCGGGCTTCCGGCATGTCGAATTCCAGTTTCCCTACTTAGAGGCGAAGGCCGATATCCGGACGGCCCTCGATGCCAACGGGCTCGACCTCGTTCTCATGAACACGCCGCCCGGCGATCGCGCGGCGGGCGAAATCGGGCTGGCCGTCCTTCCGGACCGCAGGGACGAGTTCCGGCGCTCGATCGATCTTGCGCTCGACTACGCGACCGCGCTGGGCAGCCCGCGCCTGCATTGCGTGGCGGGCGTCGTGCCGCCGGGCTCGGATCGCGGTGCGCTGGAGGATTGTTTCGTCGAGAACCTGCGCCACGCGGCGGGCGAGGCGTATCGCGCCGGGGTGAAGCTGCTGGTCGAGCCGCTCAATCCCTTCGACACGCCGGGCTATTTCCTGACCGATGTCGACGACGCCGTCCAGCTGATCGAAAAGGCCGCCACCGGCAATCTGTTCCTGCAATACGACTTCTATCACCAGAGCCGCACGCGGGGCGAACTCGTCGCCACGTTCGACCGGCTGAGACCCCTGATCGACCACGTCCAGATCGCCGGCAATCCCGGTCGATACGAGCCCGAGAAGGGCGAGGTGAATTTCGATTTCGTCATGGCGCATCTCGACGCCGCCGGCTGGGAGGGCTTCGTCGGTTGCGAATGGACGCCGCGTCCCGGCGAGCGGGCCGCCGAGCTCGGCTGGGCACGCCGGCATCTTGAGGAGACTCCATGATCGAGCCGCGGGTTCTGTTCGAGGCGATCTTCTCGGCCGCGGTGAAGGCCGCCGATCCCGGGGAGACGATCGTCCGCCATCTTCCCCGACCTCCGAAGGGCCGCACGATCGTCATCGGCGCCGGAAAGGGCTCGGCCCAGATGGCCAGGGCGCTGGAAAGGGTCTGGGACGGCGCGCTCGAAGGGGTGGTCGTCACCCGCTACGGCTATGGCGCGCCCTGCGACAGGATCGAGGTGCTGGAGGCGGCGCATCCGGTGCCAGACGAAGCGGGACGGGAGGCGGCGAGACGGCTGGTCGAGGCGGTCTTCGGGCTGACGCGGGACGATCTCGTCATCGCGCTGGTGTCGGGCGGAGGCTCTGCGCTGCTGCCCGCGCCGGGTGGCGACCTGACGCTGGCCGACGAGATCGCGGTCAACGAGGCGCTGCTAGCCTCGGGCGCGCCGATCTCGGCCATGAACGCGGTCAGGAAGCACGTCTCGGCCGTCAAGGGCGGCCGGCTGGCGGCCGCCGCGCACCCGGCCAGGGTCGTGTCGCTGATCGTCTCCGACATTCCGGGCGACATGCCGGCCCTGGTGTCGTCCGGTCCCACCGTGCCGGACGGCTCGACCCGGCAGGACGCGCTGGCCGTCGTCGGGCGCTACGGGCTCGATCTGCCCGAGGCGGTGATGAAGCATCTGGCGTCGGCAGCCGCCGACGCGCCACGTCCCGACGACCCCGTCTTCCAGGGCCATGAGGTCCATGTGATCGCATCGGCCGCCCGTTCGCTCGAAGCAGCCGCGCAGGCCGCGCGGGGGCTCGGCGTCGAGGCGGTGATCCTGTCGGACGCGATCGAAGGCGAGGCCAGCGAAGTGGCCAAGGTCCATGCGGCGATTGCCCGCGAGGTCGTGCTTCATGGACGTCCGTTCCGGCGTCCGGTGCTGATGCTGTCGGGTGGCGAGACCACGGTGACGATCAGAGGCAAGGGCGGCCGGGGCGGCCGCAACACGGAGTTCCTGCTGTCGCTCGCGCTGGGGATCGAGGGCATCGAGGGCGTTCACGCCTTCGCGGCGGATACGGACGGCATCGACGGATCGCAGGACAATGCCGGCGCCTTCGCCGACTTCACCACCGTGACGCGGCTCCACGACAAGGGCCTGGATGCCGGAAGCCTGCTTGCCGGGCACGACGCCTGGACCGCCTTCGATCGTCTGGGCGACCTCTTCACGCCCGGTCCGACCGGCACGAATGTCAATGATTTGCGGGCGATCTGGGTCCGCTGACCGTCATTGCGGCGGCCATTGCCCGGCGGCGAGCATCCGCTTCACTTCGTCCGGCTTGTAGACCGTGCCGCCGATGCCGCGCTCGTTGAGCAGGGCGCGGACCCTGTCCAGCGCCTGCCCGTAGGTGCCCTCGGGCGCGACACGCGAGGTGCTGGCCAGATAGGGGACGGTGAAACCGCGACGGTCGGCCACCATGGGGTCGGCACCGCGTTGCAGGAGAAGTTCGACCGTGATCCAGTCGTCGATCATGGCGGCCTGGATGACCGGCGTCATGCCGAAGCCGCCGGGTGTCTCGATGTCGTAGCCCTGATCGAGCAGCTCGTTGACGGCGGCGCGGTCCTCTTCCGTGATCTTCCAGAAGATGATCGGCTGACCGTCCGGCCCCTTCTCCAGGGCAGTGCCTTCGGTATTCTGCGCCAAGTTCCGGGTTCCTTCCGCTTCGGTGGACTGCTCGGCCGAGCATCCCCCGGTCGCCAGCGTCGTCACGGCGAGCGTCAGCATGATATCGCGCGCGCGCCCTCTCACAGACATCCGTTCGACTTCTGCTCCTCGGTGATCCTGTCCGCTTCGTTTTGCAGGATCTGCTGCATCTCATCCATGGAATGAAAGCGCAACTGCCGCTCGGCTTCGGCTTCCGCTTGTCCTCGAGCCCTTTCAAGCCGGTCGGGGACCCAGTTGTCGGGGTTGACGTGCCGGTCGATCATGGCCGCCTCCTGCGGCGTCAACATGGTGGTGGGCGGCAGGGGGCGGCGGTCGCCAACGGCGGAGGGCGCCATCCAGTCATTGGCGTCCTGCGCCCGGCTCAACGGGTCCATCGTGTTGTGCCAGGCCGTGATGTCGGCGTCGCGGTTGCCGAGGCGCTCGGCCGTGTTGGGATGAAGCCCCGCCGCGTTGAACGTAGTCGCCGGTGCGCCCGACGACGTGGCCGCGGCCGAGGCGAGCCCGCCCCCCAGCGAATGCCCTGTGAAACGGACCTTGCCTGGCGTCGACAGAGCCGCAGTTCGCCCGACGTCGCCGGCCCGGTTGTAATAGGCGTTGTCGCGTCCGATGCCCTGCTCGAAATTCGTGCCCCAGTCGCGACCGCTGGTCGTGCCCCGAAAGGCGACGGTGTAGCTCTCCTCGAATGTCGAGGGATCGGTATGCACGAAGACGTCGGCGCGGAAATCACTGCCGTCGAGACGGGTCATGTCGAACCCGGTCGCGGGATCGTAGAGGCCGAGCGCTTCAAGGTCCTCGGGCGTGGCGCGCCGCGTGTTCTCGGGCAGGGGCGAATTCTCGTCGCCATAGGCTGCCGCCGCCAGCATGGCCTGGTCCTGCGCATCCGCAATCTCGTCGGCCTGCTGCTTCAAGTTGGCACATACGGGGCTCGGCATGCCGGCCGGCGGCGGGACGACAATGGCGGCGTCGCCAATCAGCACGTTCATCTGGCCGGTGGTGATCGCTCCGCCCTTCGCGGTCAGGTCGCCGATGCGGGCGGCCATCAGGCCGTTGATGAGGACTGTGGGCGATCCGCTCACGATCGCGTCGACATTCGCTGGCGGCGGCCCCACGCAGGCGCACAGATCGGTGATGCGGGCCGCCGGCAGGAAGCCGATCAGCGTGTTGATCGCGCAAGGCGGAATGATCGGAAGCCCCGGCGGCGGCGTCAGCGAGCACACATGCAGATCGGTGATGCGGGCGGCCGGACGACCGGTCATTGGCTAGTCTCCCCCGATCGCAGGATCGCCGGAGGCCCGAGCCCGCGTCAAGCGACCGCGATCCCTAGCCTCACCGGTCCAGATGACGGCGTATGGAGACGAGGTCTGTGAGAAACTTCTCACGCTCGGCCGATCTGGCGGCTGCGTCTCGAATGCGAAGCAGGTAGGAGGGATGGACCGTGAAGAAGATGTCCGGGCCGTCCTCGCGGGCAACCGTCTGGCCGCGCATCTTCGTGATCGGCACCGCCTTGCCCAACAGAGCCCGCGCGGCGGTCGCGCCGAGCGCCACGACGATCTTGGGAGCGACGAACCCCAGTTCGCGGTCGAGCCACCAGCGGCAGGCCTGGATCTCGCCGACATTGGGCTTGGAGTGGATGCGCCGCTTGCCCCGCGGCTCGAACTTGAAATGCTTGACCGCGTTCGTCACGTAGGTTTCGCTCCGGTCGATACCGGCTTCAGCCAGGATCGCATCGAACATCTCGCCCGCCGGGCCGACGAAGGGCCGGCCGGCGATGTCCTCCCGATCACCGGGCTGCTCGCCGACGAAGACGACCCTCGCATCGGCCGCGCCTTCGCCGAATACGGTCTGGGTCGCATCGCGCCAGAGAGGGCAGCGCCGGCAGCCTCTCGCGGCTTCGCGCAACTCTTCGAGCGTGGCGGCATCCTCGCCGTCGCCTGTCCCGGATTTCTCGCTGGCCTGGCTGCGAGCTCGGGCCGCAGCGTGGTGCGTGGTTTCATGGGTCGGCATGACGTCCAGCGTTCTCGAGGGCGGCGCGTGGCGCGCCGGCAATCATATCGGGAATGCGTTCGCCTTCGTCCGGTTCCGCTGCCTCCCCATCCTCGGTCATTGGCCCGAAGAACCGCCTGCGACTGTCGACGGCGGTCAGACCGAGTGCAGATAGAGCTCGTAGTCGAGATGGGAGATGGTGCGTGCCACGCGCAGATACTCGGCCTGTTTGATGGCGCAGAACACCCGGTGCATGTCCTTCCCGAGGGCATCCTTCAGGAAAACCGAATTCGTGGCGCGTTCGATCGCCGAACGCCAGTCGGGCGGCATGGCGTTCGATTTATCCCCGGTGGCCTCATAGCCGTTACCCGTCGTGGCCGGACCCGGATCGATCTCGCCTTCCATGCCCGCCGCTATCCCCGCAAGCACCGTGGCGGCGACGAGATAGGGATTGGCGTCGACGCCGGCCGGCCGATGCTCGATACGCCGGTTTGTCGCATCGCCCGCAGGCACGCGCAGCGCCACCGAACGATTGTTGCTGCCCCAGCTCGACGCGACGGGCGCGTATGACTGCTCGACGAAGCGGCGCCAGGAATTCGCGTGCGGGGCGAAGACCAGCATGGACTCGGCCATGGTTTGCCTGAGACCACCGATCGCATGAAGCAGGGCGGGGTTCCATGTGCCCTCCCGCTCTTCGGCGAAGACGTTGTGACCAGCGCTATCCTTCATGGAAACGTGCAGATGCATGCCGGAGCCCGCATGGGTCCGCATCGGCTTGGCCATGAAACAGGCGTTGAGGCCGTGGCGGCGCGCCTGCATGCGCACGATGCGCTTGATCATGATCAGGTCGTCGGCGGCACGGCTTATGTCATCGCGATAGCGCAGGGTCAGTTCGTACTGGCCGGGCGCATATTCGGAGATGATCGTCTCGGCCGGAATCCCCTGCGCCTCGGCGGCGGCGTAGATGTCGGTGACGAGCGGTTCCATGCCGTGAAGATGATCGACCGAATAGACATCGGTGAAGGACGAGGCGCGGCCGTCGGCGAGCGCTCGGGCCGGGCGGAACTCGCCATTGTCGCCGCGTTTGTCGGTCAGGAGGAAGAATTCGAGCTCAAAGGCCCCGGCCGGGCGAAGGCCCCGGGCCGAAAAGGCCTGGACCTGCCGGGAAAGCGTGTGTCGCGGATCGCATGGCATCGGCCGGCCGTCGAGCTGATGCAGGGACAACAGGACCTGGCCGCGCGCGGGCGCCGTGCCGTGAAGCGGGACGAGCGTGCCGGGGACCGGCCATGCCGCGAGGTCGCCGTCGCCGGTTTTCCATACCAGGCCGGTCTCGTGAACGTCCTCGCCAGCGATGTCGAGACCGAGGATCGAGGTCGGCAGTCCGCGCCCCCTCTCGTAGAGCCCGATGAGTTCGTGACGACGGATGATCTTGCCGCGGCCGACACCGTTGGCGTCGGTGAGCACGATGTCGAAGGCTTCGATGTGGGGATGGGCGTCGAGAAAGGCGCGTGCCTCGTCAGGAGTCGAGCCGGTCGGCGAGATCATGGAAGCGAAAATTCCCCTTGGTCGCCCTCCTTGTTCCATGCCGATGCCGCGTCGGCAAGCCGGGCGCGGCCCCCTGTCGGCCTCTATCCCGCCACGTCGATCACGCCGCAGTCGCCGGTCTCGGAGCCGAACGCAAGACGGCGGCCTTCGCGGTCCCAGGCCATGGAGGTCGGCGCGCCCTTGCCGCCGCGCCTGAGCACCACTTCCTTGCCGTCGGCAAAGCGCACGGCCAGCACCATGCCGTCGCCATAGCCGACCGCGGCGATCTCGTCGGTCGGATGGCAGGCCACCGCCGTGACCATGGCATCGCCGCGCGTGCCGAGTTCCAGCGGCGCCTTGCCCATCGGCCCGTCCTTCGACTGGAACGGCCAGACGATCGCGGCGTTTGCTCCGGAGGTCGCCAGCCATCGGCCCTTCACACTCCACGACCAGTCCTTCACCTTGGCCGGATAGCCGCTCATGCGCATGTGCTTGCCGTCGGCAAGCTTCCAGCCGTGCAGCGCGTTCTCCTGCATGGTCGTGACGAGGAAAGCCCCATCGGGCGAGAAGGTGATCCCGGTATGGGCGCCGGCCCATTCGAGCTCGGTCGGCGTGCCTTCGGTCGCGGGAAAATGCAGCGTGGCGCCGTTGTAGCGCGCGACCGCGATCCGCAGCCCCTTTGGTGCGAAGGAGACGGCTTCGGCCGTGCGGGGATGGTCGAAGCGGCGGGTCTTGCCGCCGGCAAGGGCTACATGCACCGTTCGCCCGCTGGCCCAGGCGACGGTGCCCTGGGGGCCGCTGGCCACGGCCGATATCCATTTCCGGCCGAGTGACGCGATTTCGGTGGCCTCGCCGGTCGCGTCGACCGCCATCACCTTGCCGTCCTCGCCGCCGGTGATCAGGCGGTTGCCGTCGGCGGCGGCCGACAGCAGGCCGTCATGCACCTCGACGGCCTTATGACCACGGTCGAGGCGATGGACCGTGCCGTCGGCAAGCGCGAAGAAGGGTATGTCGCCAAGCCAGCATGCCTTGATGCAATGACCGGCGAGATCGAGTGGAGCGACCGTGGGCATGCCGCGTTCAGGCCGCGGCCTGGCAGGCCTCGAAGCTGCGGCGCAACTTGTCGGCGTCGAGATCGCGGCCGATGAAGACGAGCCGGCTGGCGCGTTCCTCGCCCTCGTTCCACGGACGCTGGTGATCGCCCTCGACGATCATGTGCACACCCTGGACGACGTAGCGGTCGTGGTCGCCGTCAAAGGCGATGATCCCTTTCAGCCGCAATATGTTCGGCCCCTCGGTCTGCGTGACCTTGTTGATCCAGGCAAAGAACTTTTTCGGGTCCATCGCGCCGGCGCGCAGCGAGACCGACCGCACCGTCACGTCGTGGATGTCCGAGGCGTGGGAATGGCCATGATCGTGGTCATGATGGTCGTGACCGTTCGCATCGAGGAAATGCGGGTCGTTGTCGAGCGCGCGCTTCAGATCGAAGGCGTGACGGTCGAGCACTTCGGTCAGATCGAGCCCGGCCCGTTCCGTGCGGTGGACGCGGGCGGCGGGATTGATGGCGCGCACCGTCGCCTCGACCTGGGCCAGCTCCTCCGGCGTGACGAGATCCGTCTTGTTGAGGACGACCACGTCGGCGAACGCGATCTGGTCTTCCGCCTCGCGGCTGTCCTTCAGCCTCAGCGGCAGGTGCTTGGCATCCACCAGGGCGACCACCGCGTCGAGCTTGGTCTTGGCGCGCACGTCGTCGTCCATGAAGAAGGTCTGCGCCACGGGCGCGGGGTCGGCCAGGCCGGTCGTCTCCACCACGATCGCGTCGAACCTGCCCGGGCGCCGCATCAGCCCTTCGACGACGCGTACCAGGTCGCCGCGCACCGTGCAGCACACGCAGCCATTGTTCATCTCGTAGATTTCCTCGTCGGACTCCACGATCAGGTCGTTATCGATGCCGATCTCGCCGAATTCATTGACGATGACGGCATATCGACGGCCGTGGTTTTCGGAGAGGATGCGGTTGAGCAGCGTCGTCTTGCCGGCGCCGAGATAGCCGGTCAGCACGGTCACGGGAATCTGGGTCTGGGCCTCGGACATTGGGGTGCAGCGCCTGTTTTCGTGTGGAGCGCCGCATATAGGCCGGAACGACGCGAATTGCACCTCCCCGCCGTTGACGATTCGCAAAGCCGAGACCGTCCTGTCATCAATCTGATACATGGCTCTGGCAAAGACGCCGGGCACCTGTTTGTGACGCCGGCAAAGCGATATCGCGAACCGGCTCAACGCCCACGCGGCGCCGGAGACGGCGCCGCCCAATACGGGGGATCGCATGGCGAAATCGGGCAAGGGACTGGCCATGACGCGGCTAAACTCCGCGGCGAGGCTGTCGCGTACCGCATTGGCGGCGCGGTTGCAGGCGCATGGGTTCTATGCGGGCCAGGACCAGGTCATGCTGGCATTGCGCGACGAGGACGGGCAGACGCCGGGCCAACTCGCCGGTCGCCTCGGCGTTCGTCCGCCGACCATCACCAAGACGATCAATCGTCTTCAGGCACAGGGATTCCTCGACAAGCGGGCGTCGGACACGGATGCGCGCCAGGCGAAAGTGCATCTCACCGAAACCGGGCGCGAGGCCATCCGGTCGATTGAGAAGGCGGTGCGCAAGTCGGAGAAGCAGGCGCTGCGCGGTTTCGACAAGAAGGACCAGAAGACGCTGGCCAAGCTGCTCGCGCGCCTGGAAGCCAATCTCAACCCGACCGCCCTGGTGGACGGGGCCGACGACGAACTCGAGGAACTGGAATAGTCGTTTCGGGTTGCGGCGCGACGGCGCTTGGCCCAAACAGGCGGGATCAGAAACGATCGGACCGAATTCTTGCCCATCCCGCCCAGCGCGGGCGACCGCGCAACGCCTGTCGCCGCCATCCTCCTGATCCTCTCCACCGGCGTCATATTCTCCTTTCTCGACACGAGCGCGAAATATCTGGTCACGGGCGGCATGAACGCGCCCTTCGTGGCCTGGACGCGCTTCGCGGTGCATCTGGTCCTGGTGCTTGTCCTGTTCAGGGCCTGGGCCAATCCGGCGATGTTCAAGGTGACGAGCCTGCCGCTGCAGATCGTGCGCGGCGGCTTCCTGTTCGGCTCGACATTCTTCAATTTCGCGGCGCTCAAGACGCTACAGCTTGGCGAGACGGTGGCGATCTTCTTTTTCGCGCCGATGGTGATAACGGCGCTGGCGGGGCCGCTGCTCGGCGAATGGGCAGGCTGGCGGCGCTGGCTGGCGGTCGGCATCGGCTTTGTGGGGATGCTGGTAATCACCCGGCCGGGCCTGCGCGCCTTCGAGATCGGCCATCTCTACGCGGTGGGCGCGATGCTCTCCTACTGCTTCTACGTCATCATGACACGGCGCATGTCGGCCACCGAATCAGCCGAGAGCATGATCTTCTATTCCGCGCTCGCGCCGGTGATCCTGATGTCGCCGTCGGTTCCGATCTACGGGTCGATGCCACCGGACACGCTGTCCTGGATCGTGCTCCTCTCGCTCGGCTTCTACGGCGCGTTCGGCCACTGGCTGCTGATCCGCGCATACCGGGTGGCGACCACCTCGGCGCTGGCGCCCTATCCCTATCTGCAAATGGTCTGGATGGTGGCGCTCGGCTATGTGATCTTCGGCCAGTTCCCCGATGGCGGCACGATCGTGGGCGCGCTGATCATCGTCAGCAGCGGTCTCTACATCGTTCATCGCGAACGCCAGCTTCACCTGGCCGCGCGCAGCGTGCCCAATGCGGAGAACGCGCAACTGGCGAAAAGGCTTTGAACAGCCCGCCGGACATGGCATAGCTTAAACAGTTTAAGCCATGCCGCCGGCCGGGGAGGGGAGAGGCTGGGACAGAAGATAAAGCTATCCACGATCGCCGACGCGCTGGGCGTGTCGACCGCGACCGTGTCGCTGGCGCTGCGCGACAGCCCGCTTGTGGCCGACACCACGCGCGACCGCATCAAGGAGCACGCGCGCGAGATCGGCTACATCTACAATCGCCGCGCCGCCAGCCTGCGAACCTCGCGCTCGGGCATCGTCGGCGTCGTCGTCCACGACATCATGAATCCCTTCTTTGCCGAGATATTGCGCTCGATCGAGAGCGAACTGGACCGCAGCCGGCAGACCTTTCTCCTGTCCAACCACTACGACCAGGTGGAAAAACAGCGCACCTTCATCGACACGCTGCTGCAGCTCGGCGCGGACGGCGTGATCATGTCGCCGGCGATCGGGACGCCGGCCGCCGACATCGCCATGGCCGAGGACAACGGCCTGCCCGTGGTGCTGATCGCGCGCTCGGTCGAACACGCGAACGTGCCGGTGTTCCGCGGCGACGACGCCTACGGCATCGGGCTTGCGACCAATCACCTGATCTCGCTGGGCCACAGCCGGATCGCGATGATCGGCGGCACGGACCAGACCTCGACCGGCCGGGACCGCTATCAGGGCTATGTGGCCGCGATGCGCAAGGCGGGGCTCGCCGTGCCGGCCGAATGGCGGTTTCCAGGCCCGCGCACCAAGCAGGCCGGTTTCGAGGCGGCCGGCGCGTTTCTGGCGATGAAGAACAGGCCGACGGCCGCGGTCTGCTGGAACGATCTGGTCGCCATCGGACTGATGAACGGCATCCTTCGCGCGGGATACCAGCCGGGCGTCGACATTTCCGTGACGGGCTATGACGACCTCGAGGAGGCGGCGATCGCCACGCCGGCGCTGACGACGGTTTGGAACGGACAGCGCGAGGTCGGCCGGCGGGCGGCGCTGGCGCTGCTGGATCGGCTCGGCGGGGCGCCGGCCCACGCCACACAGGAGCTGATTCGTCCGGAACTCCATGTGCGCCAGTCGACAGGACGACCCGTCGAACGGCTCTGACGCGGTTGCGGCGGGCAATCCTCTCCCATAGGTTGCCCGCATCTTCGAAGGAGTGCCCATGCCGGATCTCAAGACCATCACCGTTCTGGTGCCCGGGCGGCTGCATGACCACGCCGTCGCCCGGATCGGGAAGACGTTCGACCTCGTGACTTTGGACACGGCCGATCCGTCGCTGGTGACACCGGCGATGGCGCGGCAGGTGCGCGGGCTGGGGGCGATGACATCCATCTCGGCGGCCTTCATCGACGCGCTGCCCAATCTCGAGATCATCGCCAATTTCGGGGTCGGCTACGACGCCGTCGATGCACGGCACGCGGCGATCCGGAACGTCATGGTGACCAACACACCCGACGTGCTGAACGAGGAGGTGGCGGACACCGCGCTCGGCCTGCTCATCAACACGGTGCGTGAACTGCCAAAGGCGGAGGCCTGGCTTCGCGAGGGACGCTGGGCACGCGATGGCGCCTATCCGCTGACGGCCGCGACGTTGCGGGGCAGACGGGTCGGCATTTTCGGCATGGGCCGGATCGGCAAGGCCATCGCGCGGCGCATCGAAGCCTTCGGGCTGCCCGTCGCCTATCACAACCGCAGCCGGATAGCGGACTCGCCCTATGAGTACCATGACAGTCTGACGGGTCTGGCTTCCGCCGTCGATACGCTGATCTCCATTGCGCCGGGTGGAGCGTCGACCGAGAAGGCCGTCAATGCAGCAGTGCTGGAGGCGCTCGGGCCGGACGGCGTGTTCATCAGTATCGGGCGCGGATCGACGGTCGACGAGGACGCGCTTGTCGAGGCGCTGAAGAGCGGCACCATCAGAGCCGCCGGCCTCGACGTCTTCGCCTCAGAGCCGGGCTTCGACCAGCGCTTTCTCGACCTGCCCAATGCCTGCCTGCTGCCGCATGTCGGCTCGGCCTCGGTGCACACGCGCCAGGCGATGGCCGATCTCGTCGTCGATAATCTCGAAAGCTGGTTCGCGGGCAAGGGCGCATTGACGCCCGTGCCGGAAACGAAAGATGTATCAAGGGGTTAGCTCGACAGGCCTGTCAAGGCTTCGTTAAGACCTGTGGCGGCACCATTGCCTTGCCGGGAATCAACGGCTTGGGGGTTCGAATGAAGCTGATGATGGGGGCCGCGCTGGCGGCCGCGCTGCTCTTCGCCGCGGTTTCGGAGGGTGGCGGTCTGTCGCCCGTCGCACCGCCGCAAGCCGAGAATTCGAGCTACAATGTGATCGTCAACGGCGCGGAGACGGGGTGCAGGATCCAGCGTCTCGGCGGGGCCACGCGTTCGGTCGCCGAATGCCGGGACGAGACGTCGAAGCTCGCCCGGGCCGTCATCACACGTGAGGCGGGGGACCTGGTTCTCGCCGATGCGCGCGGCAAGACGATCGCGCGCTTCGCGGTCGCCGACGGCGCGGCCTGGGAGAGCTACGAGCCGGTTTATCCGATCTACACGATGGCCCCAGCGGACTGAGGGCTATTCGGCCGCCGCCCGGTAATCGCGGCGGCTCGCATGCTCGCGGACCGCGTCGCCGAAGGCGCGGAATATGCGCGCCGAATTCTCGTCGGAGGCCGCCCAGTATTCCGGGTGCCACTGGACCCCGATCGCGAAGCCGGGTGCATCCGCCACCGACACCGCCTCGACGGTTCCGTCCTCGGCCACGGCTTCCACGACCAGCCGCCCGCCCGGCCGGTCGATCGCCTGGCGGTGGACCGAATTGACCATGATCTCTCCCGCGCCGAACACGCCGGCCAGACAGCTTCCCTCCGCGATCCTGACCGGCTGGCGGATGGCGAAGCGCTCGTCCTGGCTGTCGCTCTGCGGCGCGCGATGGTCGATCCGGCCCTCGATCTCCTGGACTTCTGTCGCGAGCGTGCCGCCGAGCGCAACGTTCAGTTCCTGAATGCCCCGGCAGATCGCCAGCAGCGGCACGCCACGCTCGATGGCGCGGCGGATCAGCGGCAATGTGGTGGCGTCGCGCGCATCGTCATATGGGCCGTTCGCCTCGCTGGCCTCGCCGCCGTAGTGTGCCGGATTCACGTTCGACTTCGAGCCGGTCAACATCACGCCGTCGACGCGGTCGAGCAGGGTTTGGAGGTCGAGACGCTCGCCAAAGGACGGCACCAGGACCGGAAAGACGCCCGCCGCCTCGATCGCGGCCGCCAGATATTGCCGGGGCGCGGCGTGCCAGGTGTAGTTCTCGAACTGGCGCACGTCTGTCGAGACGGCGACGAGGGGCTGGGTCATGGGGACGGTTTCCGCCTGCTGTTTCCTGAGCTCAATCTATGCGCGGCGCGCGTCGATTCCAATCGCAAGACGCCAGACGTTAAACGCGCCAATTCCGCAGCGGCAGCCGTCAAAGTCCTGTGGACTCGGTCGAAACAGCGTGTATGGTCCCCGCCGGCTTCGGGGGGAGCGTCGCTTGCGGCAATCCTCCGACCCGTATTCGATCGTCTGTATCGTATCCGCAGGGAGGTAATCCATGGATCGTCGTTCATTCATCAAGAAGGCCGGCCTTGCCGGCGCCGCCGCGACCACGCTCGCCGCACCGGCCATCGCGCAGGGCAACCAGACCTGGCGCATGGTCACCACCTGGCCCAAGAACTTTCCGGGCCTCGGCGTCGGCGCGCAGCGTCTCGCCGACCGCATCACCACCGCATCGGACGGCCGGCTGACTATCCAGGTCTATGCCGCCGGCGAACTGGTCCCACCGCTTCAATCGCTTGATGCCGTCATCGACGGCTCGGCCGAGATGAGCCACGGCGCGGCCTATTACTGGCAGAACAAGAGCCAGGGCCTGTCCTTCTTTACCGGTGTCCCCTACGGCATGACCTCGCGCGAGCTGACCGCCTGGGTGCGCTATCTCGGCGGCCAGGAAATCTGGGACGAGATCTACGATCAGTTCGGCGTGCAGGGCTTCCTGTCGGGCGACACGGGCACCCAGGCCGGCGGCTGGTTCCGGAACGAGCTGACCGGCGTCTCCGACGTCCAGGGTCTGCGCTTCCGTACGCCAGGTCTCGGCGGCCGGGTGTGGGAGAAGCTCGGCGCTTCGGTCACCAACATGGCGGCGGGCGAGATTTTCCAGGCGCTGCAGTCGGGCACGCTGGACGCGGCCGAGTTCGTCGGCCCCTATAACGACCTGGCGCTCGGTTTCTACCAGATCGCCAAGAACTACTATTTCCCGAGCTTCATCGAGCCGGGCCTGGCGACCGAACTGGTGGTCGACAAGGCCAAATATCAGGAGCTTCCCCAGAACCTCCAGGCGATCATCCGCGACGTCTGCCAGGCCGAATACGACTCGGTCGCGGCCGATTTCCAGGCCAATGACACGCGTGCGATGCAGACGCTGATCAACGACCACGGCGTGCAGGTGCGCCGGTTCCCGGACGAGATTCTCGAGGCTGGCGCCAATGCCGCCAAGGAGATCATCCAGGGTCTGCTGGACTCCGACGACGCGCTGACCAAGAAGACCGCCGAAAGCTTCGTCGAATCGCTCAGGGTCGTTCGTCAGAAGACCGAAGGAACCGACTCGCTGTTCATGCAGGCGCGCGAGAAGTATTTCGAGATCTGAATTCGGGCTCGGCTCGAGACGGCGGCCCGGGGGCGACCCCGGGCCGTTTTTCGTTTCAGCCGCCGAAGAAGCCGGCCAGCCCCCGGCCGGCGGCGAAGGCTATCCAGGCGAGGACGCCGAAATAGATCGTCGTAGCGATCATCATCACATAGCCTGCCACGACCAGCAGACCGTCTCGCTGTGAAATGCCGACGGCAAGGAAAAGGATGCCGTAGCCCGGCAGCGTGTTGGAGAAGGGGACCAGACCCAGCGGGAAAAGCAACAGCACGCCGCCATAAAGGAGCATGAGCCCGTTGAAGCGGTTGACCGCGGCGCCCTCGGTGACGGCCTTGAGGCGCGGCTTGATGACCGTTTCGATCTTCTCGACGATGCCGGCGCCCCGCTTGAGCGTCGGCACGAGCTTCCCTGAATCGATCGGGCGATCGGTGATCCTGCCCGGCAGCCAGGGCGTGCGGTTGAGCGTGATGCCGATGCTGATCATGATGATCGCCAGTCCGAAGACCGTCGACACGCCGGGAATCGAAACCGGCAGCAGGAAGGGCAGTGTCAGCAGCGCGCACAGGAGCAGCAGCCCCTGCTCGCCGGTATGCTTCATGATCTCGCGCAGCGTCACCTGACGGCCGTCGATCTCGTCGATGGTCTTTTCCAGCGTCTGGCGAAGGGTCTCGCTGGTATCTTGAAATTCCATGCTCATGCCTTCCTCACCTATAGAGAAGGTCAGGTAGCCACGTGGCCAGTTCAGGGAAGGTGAACATCAGCGCGATGGCGATCAGCTGGAGCACGACGAAGGGCAGGACGCCCCGGTAGATCATGCCCGTCGACACGCTCCGGTGCGCCACCCCGCGCAGGTAGAACAGTGCGAAGCCGAAGGGCGGCGTGAGGAACGAGGTCTGCAGGTTGACGCCGACGATCACGCCCAGCCAGACCGGGTCGACGCCGAGATTGAGCAGCACCGGCGCGGTGATCGGGATCACGATGAAGATGATCTCGAACGTGTCGAGGATGAAGCCGAGCAGGAACATGATGAACATGACCAGCGCCACCGCGCCGAGCGTGCCGCCGGGGAGCGCGGTCAGGAACTCGTGCACCAAATTGTCGCCGCCCATCAGGCGGAACACGATCGAAAAGACCGACGCGCCGAACAGGATGATGAAAACCATGCAGGTGATGGCGGCCGTGGAGGTGACCGCTTCCCGGAGCACGGTGAACGACAGACGCCAGCGCGCGGCGGCGAGCACCATCGCTCCGACGGCGCCCACCGAGGCGGCTTCCGTCGGCGTTGCGATGCCGCCGAGGATCGAGCCGAGCACCGCCACGATGAGAAGCAGCGGCGGCACGAGCGCCACCAGGACCTCGCGGAAGAGATGCCGCCGCTCGTCGGCCGGTACCGGAGTGGCCGGGCAGGATTCGGGATCGATGACGGCCTTGACGACCATCCAGGCCAGATAGAGGCCGACCAGGAGCAGGCCCGGCAGCATGGCGCCGGCAAAGAGGTCGCCGACCGAAACCGGCGACGGCGCGAAATTGCCCTTGGCCATCTGGACCTGGGCGTTGATGCCCGACAGCATGTCGCCCATGAAGATGAGCACCGTCGAGGGCGGGATGATCTGGCCGAGCGTGCCGGACGCGCAGATGACGCCGCTGGCGAGCCTCGGATCGTAACCAGCGCGCATCATGGCGGGCAGCGAGATCAGGCCCATCGTGACGACGGTGGCTCCGACCACGCCCGTCGAGGCGGCGAGCAGCGCCCCCACAACGATCACCGAAATGCCCAGGCCGCCCCGCAAATTGCCGAACAGCTTGCCCATGGTCAGGAGCAACTGCTCGGCGATCTTCGAGCGTTCCAGCATGACGCCCATGAAGATGAACAACGGTACCGCGACCAGCACCTCGTTGGTCATGAAGCCGATGTAGCGGGGCGCGAGCGAGCCGAGATTGGTGGGGGAGAAGACGCCGAGCCAATAGCCGACGAGCCCGAACAGCAGCGAAACGCCCGCCAGCGTGAAGGCGACCGGGAAGCCCAGCATCAGGAACCCGATAATGCCGAAGAACATGAGACCCGCGAGGATCTCGCCGAGAAGCACGGGATCCATCAGTGAGCGTCCCCGTCGGTCTCGTAGCGAAGGTCAATCGGCAGCAGGTGTTCCTTGCCGGCCAGGACCAGCACGCTCCTGAGCGCCATGGAAATGCCCTGCAGGGCGACCAGCACCGCGAAGCCGAGGATGAAGGTCTTGAGGATATAGAGGCCCCGCATGCCACCGGGATTGGCCGAGGCCTCGTAGATGCGCCACGAACGCATCACGAACGGGTAGCCATATATCCACACGATGTAGCAGAAGGGCAGCAGGAAGAAGCACACGCCGATCAGGTCGATGATGGCCTTTGTGCGGGTGCTGGCCGGACGGTAGAAGATGTCGACGCGCACATGGTCGTTCCTCAGCAGCGCGAAGCCGGCCACCGCCGTGAACATCGCGCCATTGAGCCAGACATAGAGGTCCTGCATCCACAACTGCGTCGTGGAAAACAGGTAGCGCTGGACCACGACCGTGAAACAGACCAGTACGATGGCCAGCGCCAGCCATGAAAAGATGCTGCCGGTGATGCGGTTGAGGCCGCTTATGGCGCGGACGAGAAAGGCTATGAATGTCATGAAGCGGCGCACCGTGCCGTGGCGCCGGACCGGCCGGCACGATTGAAAATCATCGAATGACGCTCCCGACGTCTCACATTTCCGGCTCTTCGGCCGGTTATCCCCTTTTTCGGACGGGTTCCGTACCAGCTTCGGACGGGCAGGAAAAGCGCGTATGTCGCGACCTTCCGTCCCTTCCGGCCAAGCCTGGCGCCGCCGATGCCCGCACGGGTACACAGGCTGCCCAAGCGTCGCCGCAAGAAACGTATAATTGCCACGCTTGCAAGGCAATTTGGTTTGCGCGGACGTGGTCGTTCAGGCCATGAACCGGCGCGATGGCAGCGCGGTTGCCTTTTTATTTGACCTTGCCGGCGGCTGGTTCGACAGTGTCGCGCGACCGGCATACGAGGAACTGGCGATGACGCTGCATGACGTGACGCTCGACGACAAGTTCGACTTGTCGAAGGAGCGGATCTTCCTCTCCGGCTCCCAGGCCATCGTTCGCATGCTTCTGATGCAGCGTGAGCGCGACCGGCGCGCCGGCCTCGACACGGCCGGCTACGTCTCGGGCTATCGGGGCTCGCCGCTCGGCGGGCTCGACCAGCAATTCTGGAAGGCCAAGGACGCCCTGGCGGAATCCGGCATCGTCTTCCAGCCCGGCCTCAACGAGGAACTGGCCGCCACGGCCTGCTGGGGTTCGCAGCAGGCCGAAGTTCTGGGCGAAGGCAGACATGACGGCGTTTTTGCACTCTGGTATGGCAAGGGCCCCGGGGTGGACCGTTCGGGCGACGTGTTCCGCCACGCCAACCTGGCCGGATCGTCGCGGCATGGCGGCGTGCTGGCGCTGATGGGCGACGACCACACGGCCGAGTCGTCCACCAATGCCCATGCGACGGAATTTCTCTTCGTCGACACGATGATCCCGATCTTCCATCCCGCCGGCGTGCAGGAACTGATTGACTACGGCCTCTACGGCTACGCGCTGTCGCGTTTCGCCGGCACATGGGCGGCGCTCAAATGCGTCAAGGACAACATCGAATCCACCGCGTCCGTCGACGTGTCGCTCGACCGGCTGAACATCGTCCTGCCCGAAATCGACCTGCCGCCCGGCGGGCTCAACATCCGCCATGAGCTCGACCAGATCGGGCAGGAGGGGCGGCTGCACGAGTACAAGCGCGCCGCGGCCGCGGCCTTCATCCGTGCCAACGGCCTCAACAGGATCGTGTTCTCCGGCGGGCCGGACGCGAAGCTCGGCATCGTGTCGGTCGGCAAGTCCTATCTCGACGTGCGCCAGGCACTGGACGATCTCGGCCTGGACGAGGCCGAGGCGAACCGGCTCGGCATCCGCCTGTTCAAGGTCGGATGCCCGTGGCCGCTCGATCTTGAGCACATCGCCGAGTTCGCGCGCGGACTCGACATGGTGATCGTGGTCGAGGAAAAGCGCTCGCTGATCGAAGCCCAGATCCGCGAGAATCTCTACGGCACCGAGATGCAGCCCGTGGTCGTCGGCAAGAAGGACGAGCGCGGCGAGTGGCTGTTTCCCGCCAAGGGTGCGCTCGATCCCAACGACATCGCGATCGCGATCGGCGAGCGGGTGCTCAGGATCATCGGCCATTCCGAGCAGGTCGCGCACAAGGTCGCGACGCTGCGGCAGTATCAGGCGATGCTGGCTGAAACGACCGACGTCGCCGGTCGCACGCCCTATTTCTGCTCCGGCTGTCCGCACAACTCGTCGACCAGGGTGCCGGAAGGCTCGATGGCGGCGGGCGGCATAGGCTGCCATTTCATGGCGATCTGGATGGACCGTTCCACCGTCGGCTTCACGGCGATGGGAGGCGAGGGCGCGCAATGGGTCGGTCAGGCGCCTTTCTCCAAACGCGGCCACCTCTTCCAGAATCTGGGCGACGGCACATACAACCATTCGGGATCGCTGGCGATCCGCCATGCGCTGGCGACCGGCACCAACGTCACCTACAAGATCCTCTACAACGACGCCGTCGCCATGACCGGCGGCCAGCCGCACGAGGGCGGGCTGACGGTCGACATGATCGCGCACCAAGTGCGCGCCGAAGGTGTCGAGCGCATCGCGATCGTGACCGACGAGCCGGACAAATATGGCGGCAAGGCCGACTTCCCGGCGCGTGCGACGATCCATCATCGCGACGATCTCGACCGCGTGCAACGCGAACTGCGCGACGTGCCCGGCGTCTCGGTCCTGCTCTACGACCAGACCTGCGCGGCCGAAAAGCGTCGGCGCCGCAAGCGCGGCACGTTTCCCGACCCGGACCGGCGCGTTGTCATCAACGAACTCGTGTGCGAGGGCTGCGGCGATTGCGGCGTGGCGTCGAACTGCGTCTCGGTCCAGCCGCTCGAAACGGAGTTCGGCCGCAAGCGGCGCATTGACCAGTCGTCCTGCAACAAGGACTTCTCCTGCGTGAACGGTTTCTGCCCGTCCTTCGTCACCGTCCATGGCGCGAAGCTGAAGAAGGCGGAGGGCGCGGCGGGAAGCGCGGACCCGCTGGAAGGCCTTCCCGCGCCGGCCGAAGCGCCGCTGGACGAGGGGTGGGCCTGCGTGGTGGACGGGATCGGCGGCACGGGCGTCGTCACGATCGGCGCCATTCTTGGCATGGCGGCGCATCTGGAGGGCAAGGGCTGCGGCATGATCGACATGGCCGGCCTCGCGCAGAAGGGTGGCGCGGTCTTCAGCCACATCCGCATCGCCCGAACACCCAAAGACATCAGCGCGATCCGCGTCTCGGCCGGCAAGGCCGACCTGGTGCTCGGCTGCGACCTGGTCGTGTCGGGCAACAGAAAGGTGCTGGCTTCGGCGCGCGTGGGCAAGACGCTGTTCGTGGCCAACACGGCCGAGGTCATGCCGGGCGACTTTGCCCGGCAGGCGGACTTCTCGCTCCCGGTCGAGCGGTTGAAGAAGGCGATCCGCCAGGCCGTCGGCGAGGACCGTGCCCATTTCTTCGATGCCACGCGCGCGGCCTCGGTGCTGTTCGGCAATTCGCTGGCGGCCAACATGTTCATGCTTGGCTTCGCCTGCCAGCTTGGGGGGCTGCCGCTGTCGACCGAGGCGGTGGAACGCGCGATCGAACTGAACGGCCAGGCGGTGCCGATGAACATCGCGGCCTTCCGCTGGGGGCGCAGGGCCGCCCATGAACCCGGCTATGTCCAGGGGCTCGTCGACCGCGCCCGCGGACCCGCCGCGCCTGGCTTCGCGACCACGCTGGACGAGATCGTCGACAAGCGTGCCGCGTTCCTGGCCGAATATCAGGACGAGGCCTATGTCCGGCGCTACCGCGACAGGGTGGCGGCGGTGCGCGCGGCCGAAGAGCAGGCCGCGCCCGGCTCGACGATGGTCGCGGAAGCGGCTGCCCGCAACCTGTTCAAGGCGATGGCGATCAAGGACGAATACGAGGTCGCCCGTCTTTACACGGACGGTTCCTTCGCGCGCCGGCTTCGGGCCGAATTCCAGGACTGGGATCGGCTGGAGTTCCATCTCGCGCCGCCCATCCTGGGCCGCAGGGACGCCGACGGGCGGCCGGTCAAGTCGCGCTTCGGCCCATGGATGATGAAGGCATTCGGCTTGCTGGCGGGATTGAAAGGCCTGCGTGGCACGGCATTGGACGTCTTTTCCTGGTCGGCGGAGCGCCGCATGGAAAGGCGGCTACTGGCCGAACACGAAGCCGATCTCGACATGATCTCGAGCGAACTCACGGCGGACCGGATCGAAGCGGCGGCGGCGCTGGCATCCGTGCCCTCGATCATTCGCGGCTTCGGCCACGTCAAGGCGGCGAGCGCCAAAAGCGCCGAAGCCGAGCGCGAAAGACTGCGTAGGCGGTTCTCTTCGGAGCCCGTCGGCGCCGTGCTGAAGGCCGCGGAATAGGACGGCGCCGCCGTCGGTTCCGGCCCGCCTGAAGTTGCTATAAACGTTTCTTAATCCGAATATGCGACAGGTCGGCCGAGAATAACCGGTCGAGCGCGGTGAAAAGCGGCAAGGGCGATATCTCCGAAGACATCTATGTGGGATTCGTCCGGTCACTGTTTCTTGATCCGGGAATCCTGCTGATCGGCGCATGCCTGCACGGCGTCGTCGGTTTTCTCGTCTTCCTGAAGTCCGGCCAGCCAGCGTTTCTCCTGCTTGCCCTGCTCATGTTCGGAGCCGGACTGTACCGCTATATTGCGATAAGGCGCGTGGACGCGGCCAGTATCCAGAGCTATGAGCACGCGCTTCAGCGCGAGAGATACTACCTGATGGCGGGCACCATTCAGGGTGCGTTCGTCGGAATCTTTGCCTTCTTTTGCATCTACGTCTATCCGGACGATTTCAGCCAGATCGCGGCAATCGGTGTGGTGATGGGCGGCGCGATCACGATCGCCGGCCGCAACCACGGGTCGACCAAGATGGTGGCGATCCTGTCGATCACGACGATCGGGCCGATCGCGGCGGCGCTGATCATCCAGGCCGACTTCTACAAGGTGGTGCTGGGGCTGTTCATCGTGCCCTTCATGTTCATCGTTATGAAGATGGCCGAACTGGTGCGCGTCGTCCTGTTCGCGGCCATCAGCGAGGAGAAGAAGGCAAAGCGCCTCGCCCAGCGTTTCGACAGGGCGCTGAACACAATGTCGCACGGGCTGGTGATGCTTGGCCCCGACGGTCGCGTCGTTGTCGCCAATTCGCAGGCGGCAACTTTCATGCGTATTTCGTCGGCTGACCGGCTGCTCGGCCGCTCGCTGGACGCGCTCTTGATGCGCAGTGTGGCCGGCGGCCTTCTGAGCCGATCCGAAAGCCAGTTCGTCGGTACCCAGCTCACCAGGGCGCTGCGCGAAGGACGCGACCGCAAGCTGCTGGTTCCCTTCGCGAATGGCCGGCACATGGAATTCTCGGCCCGCGAGGGGACGGACGATCTGGGCGTCGTCATTTTCGAGGACGTGACCAGCCGCATCGAGGCAGAGGAGAAGGTGCGCTACATGGCGCGCTACGATCGTCTCACCGGTCTGCCGAACAGGGGATATTTCTACGAGATCGTCGCCGAGGCGATGGCTCAGGGCGATCCGGACCGGTACTGTGCGCTCGTGGTCTTCGACCTCGACGACTTCAAGAGCATCAACGATACACTCGGACATCCGGTCGGCGACGGTCTCATCTACGCGGTTGCCGAGAAGCTCTCGTCCTATGACAGTGCGGACGTGAAGGTGAGCCGCTTCGGGGGCGACGAGTTCATCATCTATTTCGACAGCGTCGCCGACGCGGCCGAACTCGGGGCGGCGCTCGATCGGATATTCGCGGACATGCAGGGCGAGGTGGATGTCGCCGGGCACGCCCTGCGCTATCAATTGTCGGCCGGTGCGGTGCTGTCGCGCGCAGCCGATGCCGACGCGGACGGCATGATCGTGAAGGCCGACCTTGCCCTCTACAAGGCCAAGGAGCGGGGCAAGAAGGGCTGGTGCCTTTTCGAAGCCGCCATGGACGAGGCGTTCCGAAACAAGCAGATCATGAAGGCCGACCTCAGAAGCGCCGTCGAGGCGCGCAGTCTGCGGGTGGCCTACCAGCCCATCGTGACCATGGGTTCGATGCGCATAGCCAGCTGCGAAGCGCTTTGCCGTTGGGATCATCCTGAACTGGGACCGATCTCGCCCGCCGTCTTCATTCCCCTGGCCGAGGAGATGGGGATCGTCTCCGAAATCAGTTCCTTCATGCTCTACGCCGCGACCGAGGAATGCGCGCGATGGCCCGAGCACATCAGCGTTTCGGTCAACCTGTCGGCCAAGGATCTTCGCGGATCGGAAATCATTGCCAAGGTGGAGGATGCCCTCCGGAAATCGGGCCTGGCACCGGATCGTCTCGAGATCGAGGTGACCGAGACCGCCCTGCTGGATGACAAATCATCGACCGGCGACCTGCTGGCGGAACTCAAGAAGCTCGGCGTGCGGATCGCGCTCGATGATTTCGGAACCGGCTATTCGAGCCTGAGTTATCTCCACACGCTGCCGCTCGACAAGATCAAGATAGATCGGTCGTTCCTCATCGACATGACGCGCTCCGAACGGTCGCTCGAACTGCTGAAGGGGATCGTGAATCTGTCGCGCCCGCTCGGCCTGCAGGTCACGATCGAGGGGGTCGAGACCTTCGAGCAGCTCAAGATACTGTCCAACAGCGTTGGGCCGGACCAGGTGCAGGGCTTCCTCTTCGGCGCGCCGCTGACAGCGGCCGGTATTCGCGCCATGTCGGCCAGCGCCTTGCCGCTGGAGCAGAACATCCTGCCTGTCGGGCGGGCATCGAACGGCTGAAAGCCGCCACTCTTCCTTCGACCATCCCGTTATTGCAAGACTACCTTGCAGCGATCGCCATTGCCACCGGACTAGAATTAACGTTAACGGAAGGTAAATACTTTCAATAGGTGTTTCCGCTTTCGCCTGTCCGTGCATCCGGCTAGGAATGTTACAGGCGGAATGCGAGGGGAATGGCGGATGGAAAATGCCGAGGTTTTGAGGGTGCTGCCGCCGGTGCCGGCGACGGTCGTGGCGCCGGCGTTGAGCGGGTTCTCGGCGAATGTGGCTGCCCTGCTGGAGCGGGTGGAATATCGGCGCTGCGAAAGCGGCGAGGATCTGGAGGCGATATACCGCCTGCGCTACGACGCCTATCGCAGCAACGGGGACATTCCCGAGACCACCCAGAAGCTCACGACGGACCGGTATGACGGCCTGCCGAACTGCTATCGGTTCGGCGTCTATGTCGATGGCGTCCTGATTAGCACCGTTCGCATCCACCATGTGTCCCTCGACATGCCCTTTGCGCCTGTCATGGACATTTTCGGTGATGTGCTGATGCCGCGCCTGCGGCGAGGCGAAACCTTCATCAACCCCACCATGTTCGCCGCCGATCCGTTCAACGAGACGGCGCCACGCGCGGTGCCCTACGTCACGCTGAGACCGGCCGTCATCGCCAACGCGTTCTTCGATACGACGAGCTGCGTATGTGTGGTCCGCAAGGATCACACCGCCTTCTACCGTCGGATATTCGGAGCGGTTCAGGCGGGACTGCCGCGGGCGCATCCGTCCTTCGCGGTCGATGTCATGCTCTACGATTCGGACTGCGCGCAGAACATGCAGCCGACGCTCGACCGCTTCCCCTTCTTCAACTCGACGCCGGGCGAGCGGCGCATGATGTTCGGGAAGCCGGCCGAAGGCGAGCTTGCGCCGCTCACCATCCTGCCCACGGCGAAATACCTGCTGGCGGCCTGATCGGCCAACTGCTTGCGAAGGCGGCAGCGCCGGGTCCATAAACGGTCGTCGAAACCGGCGTGGAGCGCATCGGCGCATCATGACGACACGAACCGATCCCCTTCGCTCGGCGGCCTGGAACGCGGACCTGACCGAAGACGAGCGGGACCGGGCCCGGCGGGGCATCGTCGAGAAATCCTACGGCAAGGGCGCCTATATCTGCCACCGGGGCGACCGGCTCGACTACTGGACCGGCGTGCTCACCGGGCTGGTCAAGATCAGCACGATCTCGCGCAGCGGCAAGGCGATGACCTTCGCCGGCATCGGCGAGGGAGGCTGGTTCGGCGAGGGCTCGGTCCTGAAGGACGAAGCGCGCAAATACGATCTCGTCGTTCTGCGCGACACCCGGCTTGCCATGATGAACCGCGCCACCTTCCTGTGGCTGTTCGAGAACAGCGTCGGTTTCAACCGCTATCTCGTCCGGCAGCTCAACGAGCGCATGGGACAGTTCATCGCCACGATCGAGCACGACCGCATCCTCGACGCCAAGGCGCGCGTGGCGCGCAACCTGGCATGGCTGTTCAATCCCGTGCTTTATCCGGGCTCGGGCACGAGCATCGAGATCAGCCAGGAGGAACTGGCGCTGCTTTCGGGCGTGTCGCGGCCGGTGGTCAATCGCGCCCTGCACGAGCTCGAGGCCGAAAAGCTCCTCCGCGCCGAACACGGCCGGATAGAGGTGCGTGATATCGGGACGCTTGCACGATACGAGTGACCCGGAGGTCGCAGGCACGATCGCAAGACAATACCGCGTGTCTAATGGACAACCAGCCTGTCTGTCTGTCAACGGCGATGTTGCGCCGATCCCCGCTTCATGAACAATCCGCGCCAATGGGGTGCGGATTCGAGGGGAAGCCGTTCATCTAAAGAAACCTTGCCCCCTGGCTCAAGCCGCGCGATAAATTTGGCATAACCGCGGACAACGCGGATCGGGAGGAGGACAGGAGATGGACACGACGGCTCACGCCGCCGGCGGGTCGCTCGACACGTTTCCGAAGTATCTGCTGTGGAACGCCCGGCGTTTCGCCGATCGTCCCGCGATGCGCCACAAGGATCTGGGCATATGGCAGAGCTGGTCGTGGCGCGAACAGCTCGACGAGGTTCGCGCGCTGGCGATTGGGCTCCAGTCGTTCGGCGTGACGCATGGCGATCGTGTCGCCGTCGTGGGGCAGAACCGTCCCAGGCTCTATTGGTCCATCTGCGCCCTGCAGTCGCTCGGCGCGGTGCCGGTCCCCGTCTATGCCGACGCGGTGGCCGAGGAGATGGCCTATGTTCTCGACCATGCCGGGGTGAAGGTCGCGATCGTGCAGGACCAGGAGCAGGTCGACAAGCTGACCGCCTTCGCCGAGAAGATTCCGGCGCTGGAATTCATGGTCTACGACGAGCCTCGCGGCCTTCGCGGCTATGATCACGCCAAGCTCAAGGATTTCGCCGAGGTTCAGGAGGCGGGGCGCGCCGTCATGGCCGCCGATGACGGTGCCGCGGCGCGCTGGGAGGACGCGGTGCGCGCCGCCAGCGGCGACGACGTCTCCATCATGCTCTACACGTCCGGAACGACCGGCCGCTCGAAGGGCGTGATGATCCGGGCGGCCGGCGCCGTCAAGGCCGCCAGCGACACCGCGGCTTTCGATGGGCTCAACGAGACCGACAGCGTGCTGGCCTATCTGCCGCTTGCCTGGGTGGGCGATCACTATCTCAACTACGCGCAGGCCTATGTGGCCGGCTTCTGCATGAACTGCCCGGAAAGCGCGGAGAGCGTGGCCGAGGATCTGCGCGAGATCGCCCCAACCTTCTACTTCGCGCCGCCGCGCGTGTTCGAAGGGCTGCTGACGCGCGTGACGATCCGGATGGAGGATGCCGGCCGCTTCAAGAAGGCTTTGTTCGGCTATTTCATCGCCCATGCCCGCAAATATGGCGAGGCGATCCTGGAGGGCCGTCCCGTGCCGTGGTCGGCCAGGGCACTCTACGGTCTTGGCGAGCTTCTGGTTTATGGACCGCTCAAGAATGTGCTGGGCTTTTCCAACATTCGCGTGGCCTATACGGCCGGCGAGGCGATCGGCGAGGACCTGTTTTCCTTCTTCCGCTCGCTGGGCATCAATCTCAAGCAGCTCTATGGGCAGACCGAGGCCTTCCTCTATGTGACCGTGCAGGCGAACGGGAAGGTGCGGGCCGATGCGGTCGGTCCGGCCGCGCCGGATGTCGACATCAGGATCTCCGACGATGGCGAGGTGCTGTTTAGGTCGCCGGGCATGTTCGCCGGCTACTATAAGGAAGAGGAGAAGACCGCCGAGACGATGACGCTGGACGGCTACGTCAAGACGGGCGATGCCGGCTTCTTCGACAAGGATGGCCAGCTCAAGATCATCGACCGCGCGAAGGATGTCGGGCGCCTGGAAGACGGCGCCCTGTTCGCGCCGAAATATGTCGAGAACGTCCTGAAATTCCATCCCAACATAAAGGAGGTCGTCGCCTTCGGTCACGGGCGGCCCTTCTGCGCGGCCTTCATCAACATCGACCTCGATGCGATGGGCAACTGGGCCGAGCGCAATGGCATCGCCTATTCATCCTATCAGGAGCTGGCGCAGCATCCCCGGGTCGCCGAGATCATCGCGGGCCATGTCGCCGAAACCAATCAGAAACTGGCGGCCGAGCCGATGATGGCCGACGCCCAGATCCGGCGCTTCCTGATCCTGCACAAGGAACTGGACGCCGACGACGGCGAACTGACCCGCACCCAGAAGGTCCGTCGCTCCTACATCGCCGAGCGATACGAGGAACTGATCGAAGCGCTCTATGACGGCTCGACGGAGAAGTATGTCGAGACGGCCGTCACCTTCGAGGATGGCCGCAAGGGCTCGATCCGTGCGACCGTGAAGATCCATGATGCCGAATTCGAGGGCGGTGCGGCCGTGCATGCGAGAGAGGCGGCTGAATGAACGCGCCGATCATGCCTCATCCGGTTGCCGGCACCGAGTTCCGGTTGGAGGCGCATCAGGACGACATTCCGACCGGCCAGACGCTGCTCAAGGTCGACAACGTGTCGCTGTCCTTCGGCGGCGTGAAGGCGATCAGGGAGGTCTCGTTCGATATCAGGAAAGGCGAGATCCGCGCGATCATCGGGCCCAATGGCGCCGGCAAGACGTCGATGCTCAACGTCATCAACGGCTTCTACACGCCGCAGCAGGGCACGATCACCTATCGCGGCGTGCCGCGCCGGGCGATGCGGTCCACCCAGGCGGCGCGCCAGGGTATCTCGCGCACGTTTCAGAACATCGCGCTCTTCAAGGGCATGTCGACGCTCGACAACATCATGACGGGCAGGATCACGCTGCAGAAGCGCAACCTCTTCTGGCAGGCGCTGTGGCACGGGCCCGCGCAGGCCGAGGAGATCGAGCACCGGCTTGCCGTCGAGCACATCATCGACTTTCTCGAGATCGCCCATATCCGCAAGACTCCTGTCGGCCGCCTGCCTTACGGGCTGCAGAAGCGGGTGGAGCTGGGTCGCGCGCTCGCGGCCGAGCCGGCGCTGCTTCTGCTCGATGAACCGATGGCCGGCATGAACCTCGAGGAAAAGGAGGACATGAGCCGCTTCATCCTCGATGTGAACAACCAGTTCGGAACGACAATCGCGCTGATCGAGCATGACATGGGCGTGGTCATGGACATCTCGGACCGCATCGTCGTGCTCGACTACGGCCGAAAGATCGGTGACGGTAAGCCCGCCGAGATTGCCGCGGACCAGGCCGTCATCGACGCCTATCTCGGAGTGCCGCACCATGACTGACCAGGCAACGCGGAGAGCCGGCATATGAGCGTCGCCATGCTCAACCTGACCGAGGTCGTGCTCAACGGCCTCATGGCGGGCATCATGTACGCGCTGGTCGCGCTTGGCTTCGTGCTGATCTTCAAGGCTTCCGGCATCTTCAATTTTGCTCAGGGCGTGATGGCGCTGTTCGCGGCGCTGACACTGGTCGGCCTTCAGACGGGGCAGGTGCCTTTCGCTCACCTCATCAACGCGATATTCGGCACCAACATCCACCATTTCGGGTGGACCCTGCCGGCTTTCCTCGCCGTCATACTGACGCTTTGCGTCATGGTCGCCTTCGCCTGGGCGTTCGAGGCGCTCGTTCTCAAGCATCTGGTGAACCAGGAGCCGATCATCCTGTTCATGGCGACGATTGGGCTCGCCTATTTCCTGGAAGGCTTCGGCGATCTCCTGTGGGGCGCCGACATCAAGGCCATCAATCTCGGCATTCCGTCCGGAGGTTCCTTCTGGTGGGAAGACGTGACGCGCGAATGGGCGCCCGAAGGCAGCGACTATTGGGGCATGTACATCGACAAGCTCGACGTGGTGGCAACCGTCGTGGCGATCGTGCTGGTGACCTCGCTGACGCTGTTCGCGCAGTATACGCGCATGGGACGAGCCCTCCGGGCCGTGGCCGACGACCACCAGGCGGCGCTGTCGGTCGGTATTTCGCTGCGCACCATCTGGGTGGTGGTCTGGTCGATAGCCGGCTTCGTGGCCCTGGTCGCGGGCGTCATGTGGGGCGCCAAGTCGGGCGTCCAGTTCTCGCTGTCGCTGATCGCGCTCAAGGCGCTCCCGGTTCTCATCCTCGGGGGCTTCACCTCGATACCGGGCGCGATCGTCGGCGGGTTGATCATCGGCGTCGGCGAGAAGGTGGCCGAGTTCTATATCGGGCCTCTCGTCGGCGGCGCGATCGAGAACTGGTTCGCTTATGTCGTGGCGCTCGTCTTCCTGCTGTTCCGGCCACAGGGCCTGTTCGGCGAACGCATTATCGAGAGGGTCTGATCCATGCTCTACCGCGAGGCCGGGGACTTCAAGGGAAGTTACGCCGCCGATATCCAGACCTTCCCGATAAAGGGTGAGCGCTACCTGTTCTGGGCCTTCGTCGCCTTCTGCTTCCTCGTCGTGCCTTTCCTGATCACGCCCTATTGGGAAAAGTCGATCATCGTTCCCTTCCTGATCTGGTCGATCGTCGCGCTGGGGCTCAACATACTGACCGGCTATTGCGGTCAGGTCTCGCTGGGCACCGGCGGCTTCATGGCGGTGGGCGCCTTCGCCTGCTACAAGCTCATGATCGCCTTCCCCGACCTCAACATCGTGGCGGTGATCGTGCTGTCGGGCTTCATTACGGCGGGCGTCGGGCTCCTGTTCGGATTGCCGTCGCTGCGTATCAAGGGCTTCTACCTCGCAGTCGCCACCCTCGCGGCCCAGTTCTTCCTGGTCTGGCTCTTCAACAAGGTCGGCTGGTTCTACAACTATTCGGCGTCCGGCCAGATCAACGCGCCCACACGCTACATCCTCGGCGTGGCGGTCACAGGGGCGAACGCGCCGCCATGGGCCACCTATCTGCTGTGCCTGTCCTTCGTCTTCGTCTTTGCCTGGGTCGCGCGCAACCTGACACGCGGACGGCTCGGGCGAAGCTGGATGGCGATGCGCGACATGGACATTGCGGCCCAGATCATGGGTGTGTCGCCGCTGGGCTCCAAACTGTCGGCCTTCGCCATCTCGTCATTCTATGTCGGCATGGGCGGCGCGATGTTCTTCTCGGTCTATCTGGGCGCCGTCGAGGTGACGGAAGCCTTCAACATCGACAAGTCGTTCGACGCGCTGTTCATGATCATCATCGGAGGCCTCGGCTCGATCCTCGGCTCGTTTCTGGGCGCGGCCTTCATCGTGGTGTTCCCGGTCGTGCTGAAGAACATCATGGTGGGCGGGCTCGGCTGGTCGACTGACCTGGCGGCGCATATTGAAATCATGACGATCGGCGCGCTCATCATATTCTTCCTGATCGTGGAGCCGCACGGATTGGCGCAACTCTGGCGACTGACGAAGGAGAAGCTCAGGCTTTGGCCCTTCCCCTACTAGGTCACCGGTTCGGGCGCCGGCCGGTCTTGCGCCGGTCGGCGATGGAAAACGTCTCATTACGGGAGGAAACGACATGAGACTGACGAAACTTATCGCGGCCACCGCGGTTGCGACGGCCTGCGCCGTCGGGCCGGCGCTGGCCGAACTCGTGGTGCCGCTCTTGAGCTACCGCACCGGCCCCTATGCGCCGAGCGGCATTCCCTATGCCGACGGCTACACCGACTACTTCACGCTGCTCAACGAGCGGGACGGGGGCATCAATGGCGAGCCGGTGCGGCTGGTCGAGTGCGAGACCGGCTACAACACCGAAAAGGGCGTCGAGTGCTACGAGTCGACCAAGGGCGAAGGCGCGCTGGTCTATCATCCGCTGTCGACCGGCATCACCTATCAGCTCATCCCCAAGGCGACGGCCGACGGCATTCCGGTCCATTCGATGGGCTATGGCCGCACTTCGGCGGCGGATGGCACCGTGTTCGAGTGGATATTCAACTATCCCGGCACCTACTGGGATGCGGCCTCGATCATCGTCAAGCACATCCTCGACGAGGAGGGAGGGGATCTGAACGGCAAGAAGCTGGCGCTGATCTACCACAACTCCGCCTATGGCAAGGAGCCGATCCGCACGCTTGAGGAGCTGGCCAAGAAGCACGGCTACGAACTGACCCTGCTGCCGGTCGACCATCCCGGCCAGGAGCAGAAGTCGCAGTGGCTGCAGATCCGCCGCGACCGGCCTGACTATGTCATCATGTGGGGCTGGGGTGTCATGAACGCCGTCGCTGTCCAGGAAGCCGCCAACATCCGCTATCCGATGGATCATTTCATCGGCGTGTGGTGGTCGGGTTCGGAGAATGACGTCATGCCGGCTGGCCAGGGGGCGGATGGCTACAAGTCCATCGCCTTCCACGCGCCCGGCAGTGACTTCCCGCTCTACGACGACCTCAAGAAACACGTTTACGATGCCGGCAAGGCGGCGGGCGCGGGCGACCAGATCGGCTCGGTCCTCTACAATCGCGGCATGTATGCGGCGATCACCATTGCCGAGGGCATCCGCAAGGCGCAGGAGATCCACGACACGAAGGAACTGACGCCCGCACAGATGCGGGACGGCCTCGAAAACTCCGTCATCAGCGAGGAACGGTGGGCCGAGCTCGGCCTGCCCGGTTTTGCTCCTGCCGTCGAGGTCAGTTGCGCCAACCATGGCGGCCCCGGCCTCGGAGCGATCCAGCAGTGGAACGCGTCCGAGAAGACCTGGACGCTCATCACCGACTTCGTAGGCTCCGATCGCGAGGTGGTGGATCCGCTGATCAAGGAGGATTCCGCCGCCTATGCGCAGGAAGCGGGAATCACGCCCCGCAGCTGCGATTCGTGACGAACTGAACCACAAACCCGGCGGCGCCACGCGCCGCCGGGGACGCAATCGGACTGGAGCCTGCCATGAGCGAAGCCGCCCCACGGCCCGCGGAAGCCGATACGATCCTGTCGGTCAGCAATATCGAGGTGATCTACAATCACGTCATCCTCGTGCTCAAGGGCGTGTCGCTGACGGTGCCGCGCGGCAGCATCGTGGCCCTGCTTGGCGCCAACGGCGCCGGCAAGACGACGACGCTCAAGGCGATTTCCAATCTCCTTCGTGCCGAACGCGGAGAGGTCACGAAGGGGTCGATCCTGTTCGAAGGCGAGCGTATCGATTCCTCCTCGCCCAGCGATCTGGTTCGTAAGGGCTGCATCCAGGTGATGGAGGGCCGCCATTGCTTCGGCCATCTCACCGTGGAGGAAAATCTGCTCACCGGCGCCTTCACGCGGCGCGAGGGCAATGCCGCCATCCGCGACGACCTGGACATGGTCTACGACTATTTTCCGCGCCTCAGGCAGCGCCGCACCAGCCAGGCCGGCTACACCTCGGGCGGCGAGCAGCAGATGACAGCTATCGGCCGCGCCCTGATGTCGAGGCCGAAGATGATCCTGCTCGACGAGCCGTCGATGGGACTTGCGCCCCAGCTCGTCGAAGAGATTTTCGAGATCGTCAAGAAGCTCAACGAGGAGCAGGGCGTGTCCTTCCTGCTCGCCGAGCAGAACACGAATGTTGCCCTGCGCTACGCCCGTCACGGCTTCATCCTGGAGTCCGGCCGCGTGGTGCTCGACGGCGAAGCCACGGCACTGCGCCAGAACGAGGACGTCAAGGAATTCTACCTCGGCGTAGGCGGCGAGGGGCGGCGATCCTTTCGCGCCGTCAAGCACTACAAGCGGCGCAAGCGCTGGCTGAGCTAGACCTTGTCCGGCAGACCATCTGACCTGAACAGTTGAGGTATCGCCGTGCCCGGCTGACGGCACGGCACGTCAGGACTTACCGAACCAGAGTTCATAGTGCCGCGGACGAATCGCGGCATTCTCGAATCCGGGCACGAACCTGGCGACAGCATCTATTCCACCGGCCTGAAGACCTTCCGCCAGCCGCTCTGCTTCCGCGGCCTCGTCGCGGCGGAAATAACGCAATTCGGAGGCTGTCGGAGAGCGCTGTTGTCCGACATTTTCAATGCCGGGCACCAAGGCTTTCTGCGCTTCGAGTATCTCTCGTGCCTGTTGCGCCTTCGTCCTGCTTTGGGTGTCGGGAACATGCACGTACACCCGCGCCGGCAGGCTTGTGTCGCTCGGCAGGCCGTTCGCCTGCGTTTCTGTCGTTTCGATGATCGCCAGGGCCCGACCGGTTTCCTCCAGCCGCGTTTCGGTTTCGGCGAGTTCGGCCTGCGTGGCTGCCACCTGCTCGACGGTGTTGGTGACCGGACGGGGATCAAGCCGGAGGAATCCGGCAAAGGCGGCAACCGCGATAACAACGACCTCCACGATAAGGATGTTGAACAATCTGCTCAGGAAGTGGGGAAGGATCGGAAGAAGGCCCACCAGCGCAAGAAGCGTGATCACGGCTGTGGCGATGAAGACGCCGACGCATGTGTATGCGATCAGGAGTTGCAGGATGTACAGGTGGTCGACCATCGTCATGGGCCTTGCAAAGAGAGAATGTTCGTGGGGTCGGTGCCGGACAGGGCTCGCGCTAGCCGCGCCTTATCGACAGCAATGTGTAGCGGAACGATCCCATCTGGCCGTTTTTGGGATAGCGCGCGATGCTGATCCGGTTCCCCTGGTTGCCCCCCAGGAGCAGGATTGAGCTGGCGTCTTCCTCGATAAAGAAGCCGACATGGCCGCCGTCGACGTTCGTACCCTGGCGTCTGAAGACGACGATGTCGCCTTCGACGGCCGCGGCCGTCACGTCCCGTCCCCAGCCACCGGAATCGTGCCAGGATCTCGCCCACTTGCTGTCGGTTCCCCGCAGGCCGGCCTGCTCCACGCAATAGTTGACGAATGACGAGCACCAGGCCGTTTCATCCGGCGCCGCTCCGCCGCGCGTCGTGCTGTGGTACATCACGATCCGGGGATTGTGTCGGGAGCCGGATATTTCCCTCACACCCAGAGCCAGCTCCGCTCGGGCCACGTCGATGGGCTTTCTTGCGATAGCGAGTTCGACCGGAAGCCCGCCCGAAACCGGTTCGAGGAACGTGGCGAACATGTAGCCGTCGACCCGGCCATCGCCTCCGACGTCCACCTTCATCCAGGCTCCGTCACGACCGATGCCGGTGACGATCGAGTCGGCGGGGATGCTTTCAACAATGCGGTAGTTCTCGCCTGGACCGGAGCGGAGATTCAGGCCCGACCGCGCGATGACCTTGTACAAGGCGGCGGAGCCTTCGCCGCGTGGCGTTTCCACAGGGCCGGCCGGATCGAACTGGCCGTAATTCGCCATGGCCGGATTGACGATGTTCCCGTCATAGCCGAAGCCGCCGATTTCAGACCGTCTTTCCATGTATTTCTGGAATAGCGACCAGTTCCCCTCCTCCAGTGCCTGCCTCGTTCCCGACCAGCCGATCGAGCCCGAAAGCCATATATGGTCCACCAGACCCTGGCGCTTCAGGTGATTACCGACGGTTCCCGACCCGTAGACGCCGACGAGATATTGACCTGCCAGCGCAGCTCGCACGTTCTGGAAGTAGGGGGTTATCCGGGCAAGCTGTTGTGGCTTGTAGTAATCCCAATCGACCGCAAAGTAGATCGCCGAGTGTTGCGGCTGACCGACCTGTCGAGCGAGCGTCAGCGCCCGTTGCGCGTCCCTCCGTCCGCTGGCCGCGTCCAGATCGCCAATATTGCCACCGGCCCCGCCTCGCTGCTGAAAGACCACGGCGACGGATATGCCGGCGCCGTGCAGCGCGTTGAGTTCCGCCGCGGTCAAGCACTTGGATGGAAATACTGTGCTGTTGCGGTGGTTGTAGTACCTGATGGCGGCCTTGACGCCGGCATTTGCCAGACGCTCCGCGAACTGCGCTATGTTGCGGGGCACGTCGATGATCTCGTGCATGAAACTTCCCCCCTTTCCCTCCGAACACGATACTACCTCAACTTGTGTACTTGTGGAATACTCTATTTTTAGTTGTATAGAGGAATCGGGAGGGTGCCGGAACGACCGCGCGATCCTGCTTGCGCGACAATCGTGCCATTGCCCTTGGGAAGGCTTTTGGTTATGTCCGCCGAAGGGGCCGCATGGCCCGTCTTCATGCTGGGGATCTCGACATGGCTGACCAGACCAATTCCGGACCGACGGAACTCGGCGCGGAAATGGACTACCAGGAACACGAGAAGACCTATTCCCTGTTCCTGACGTTGACCAAGTACGGCGCGCTTCATGTCGCGACCCTTCTCATCGCCATGGCTTTCGCCTTTTTCGGCGGCTTCGGCTTCATCTCGGCGACGATCCTGTTCGTGCTTCTGACCGCGCTGGGGATTTACCTGCTGCGCTAAGCGCGACCTGATCATCACAAAATCCGTTCCGGCCGGTAGGGAGTGAGGCGGTGGGACTGACAGTTTTCGTGCCCAGGGAGACGGTTGCCGGCGAAACCCGCGTGGCGGCGTCTCCGGATACGGTCAAGCGACTCACCGGTTTCGGCCTTGAGGTCGTGGTCGAGCGGGGTGCGGGGCTCGCCTCGCGCATTACCGACGACGACTTTGCGAAGGCCGGCGCGACGCTCGGCGCCGCGAAGGACGGGGGCAGGGCGGACGTTGTCCTGAAAGTGCGGCGTCCCACGGCGGCCGAACTGAAGTCCTACAAGAAGGGCACGGCGGTCCTCGCCTCGATGGACCCCTATGGCGACGACGCGGCGGTGGCCGCCATGGCCGGCGCCGGAATCACGGCATTCTCGATGGAGTTCATGCCGCGCATCACGCGGGCGCAATCGATGGACGTGCTGTCCAGCCAGGCCAATCTCGCCGGCTATCAGGCAGTGATCGATGCGGCGTACGAATATGACCGTGCGCTGCCGATGATGATGACGGCCGCCGGCACGGTGCCCGCCGCCAAGGTGTTCGTCATGGGCGCGGGCGTGGCCGGCCTGCAGGCGATCGCGACCGCACGTCGACTGGGCGCCGCCGTTTCGGCCACCGACGTCCGGCCCGCCGCAAAGGAGCAGGTCGCCTCGCTCGGCGCGAAGTTCATCGCCGTCGAGGACGACGAGTTCAAGGCGGCCGAGACCGCCGGCGGCTATGCCAAGGAGATGTCCAAGGAGTATCAGGCCAAGCAGGCCGCGCTCGTGGCCGACCACATCTCCAAGCAGGACATCGTCGTCACCACCGCGTTGATCCCCGGACGCCCCGCGCCGAGGCTCGTGTCGGCCGAGATGGTCGCTTCCATGAAGCCCGGTTCGGTCATCGTCGATCTCGCGGTGGAACGAGGCGGCAACGTCGAGGGCGCGAAAGCGGGAGAGGTCGTGGTCACCGGCAACGACGTCAGGATCGTCGGCCATACCAATGTCGCCGGCCGCATCGCTGCATCGGCATCGCTGCTCTACGCCAAGAACCTCTTCGCCTTCCTCGAGACGATGATCGACAAGGAAGCGAAGACGCTGGCGATCAAGCCCGACGACGAACTGGTCAAGGCGACCATGCTCACCCATGAGGGCAAGGTCGTGCACGCCGCGTTCGCCGGAGCGGCCGGCGGCGAACCGGCGACGGCCGCGCCGAAGAAACCGGCGCCAAAGAAGCCCGCTAGCCGAAAATCGGGAGGAGACGCCTGATGGAGGAGAAAACCGCTCTCGAGCAGGCGCTGGACCAGCTCGACCAAGCGTCCGCCAGCCTGCGGGCCGCGCTGGATAGCGAGGCCGCCACCGACGCCGCCGGCGCGATCGCGCATGGCGCGACCGGCGGCATGGTCGATCCCTTCGTGTTCCGTCTCGCCATTTTCGTGCTGGCGATCTTCGTCGGCTACTATGTGGTGTGGTCGGTCACGCCGGCGCTGCACACGCCGCTGATGTCGGTCACGAACGCGATCTCTTCGGTCATCGTCGTGGGCGCGCTGCTTGCAGTGGGCATCTCCTCGTCGGGGCTCGCGACAGGCTTCGGCTTCGTGGCGCTGATGCTGGCTTCGGTCAACATCTTCGGCGGCTTCCTCGTCACCCAGCGCATGCTTGCCATGTACAAGAAGAAAGAGAAGTAGGCCGATGTCAGCCAATATCGCCTCCTTCCTCTATGTCGTTTCCGGCATCCTGTTCATCCTGGCGCTGCGCGGGCTCTCCCATCCCACCACCAGCCGGCGTGGCAATCTGTTCGGCATGGCCGGCATGGCCATCGCGATCGCCACCACGTTGGCGCTGGCCACGCCCTCGCTCGGCGGGTTCGTGCTGATCGTGATCGGACTGGCGATCGGCGGCAGCGTCGGCGCTTATATCGCGCGCCGGATCCCGATGACCTCGATGCCGCAGCTCGTGGCCGCCTTCCATAGCCTCGTCGGCATGGCCGCCGTATTCGTGGCGGCGGCGGCGCTCTATTCGCCCGCCAGCTTCGGCATCGGCGAGGTCGGCGCGATTCCCGCGGGCGCCTTGGTCGAGATGAGCCTGGGCGTGGCTATCGGCGCGATCACCTTCTCGGGATCGGTCATCGCCTTCCTCAAGCTCGACGGGCGCATGTCGGGCAAGCCGATCCTGCTGCCCTACCGGCACGTCATCAATATCGCGATCGCCCTTTTGATCGTGTTCTTCGTGGTCGGCCTGTCGGTTTCCGAAAGCCATGTCGACTTCTGGCTGATCGTGATCCTGTCGCTGCTCATCGGGGTGCTGCTGATCGTCCCGATCGGCGGCGCCGACATGCCGGTCGTGGTGTCGATGCTCAACTCCTATTCGGGCTGGGCGGCGGCCGCGCTTGGTTTCACGCTCGGCAATCTGGCGCTGATCATCACCGGCGCTCTCGTCGGCTCGTCTGGCGCGATCCTGTCCTACATCATGTGCAAGGGCATGAACCGCTCCTTCATCTCGGTCATTCTCGGCGGTTTCGGCGGAGAGACGGCCGCAGCCGCCGATGACGGGATCGAACGCACGGTCAAGCAGGGTTCGGCCGACGACGCGGCGTTCCTGATGAAGAATGCCTCGAAGGTCGTCATCGTGCCCGGCTACGGCATGGCGGTCGCCCAGGCCCAGCATGCCGTGCGCGAAATGGCAGACAAGCTCAAGGAAGCCGGTGTCGAGGTCAAATACGCGATCCACCCGGTCGCCGGCCGCATGCCCGGCCACATGAACGTGCTGCTTGCCGAGGCCAACGTGCCCTATGACGAGGTGTTCGAACTCGAGGACATCAATTCGGAGTTCGCGCAGGCCGACATCGCCTATGTGATCGGCGCCAACGACGTCACCAACCCCTCCGCGCGCGACGACAAGACCTCGCCGATCTACGGCATGCCGATCCTCGACGTCGACAAGGCGCGCACCTGCCTGTTCGTCAAGCGCTCGCTCGGCTCGGGCTATGCAGGCATCGACAACACGCTGTTCTACAAGGACGGCACGATGATGCTGCTCGGCGACGCGAAGAAAATGACGGAGGAAATCGTCAAGGCGATGGATCACTGAACCAGTAAATCCATTCTTTCTGGATTGGCCCACGTCGATCCGTAGCCGGGGCCAACTTCATTTGTGGAGAACCGCCCTGTTGAAAACGGTTAAGGCGCCGGCGTTCCTGCACGAAGTTTTCGGCGAGCGGCCGACTATGGCTGAAATGGCCATTACTCTCGCCTTTGGGATCTCAGCGACAGCCGCGCTGGTCATGCTGCATCCGGAAGCAGTCGCCGACCTGCCGCTGTGGCGCTCGGGTCTCGCGCTGCTGCTGATTTTCGATATATTCGCCGGCTGCGCAGCGAACTTCACTTGGTCGACCAACCAATTCTACAGCGCGCGGCCCGCTGCTCGCTGGATTTTCATCGCCATCCATTTTCACCTGCCGGTTGCGGCGGTGCTGCTGGGCGAGGGCGTCGCCGGGTCACTTTCCGTGTGGGGCTACACCGTCGTTGGAGCGGCGATTGTGAATCTGCTCAAGGAACGCCGCGCGCAGCCTTTTGCCGGCGGCGTCCTTCTTGCCGTGGGTTTCGTGGCCATACCGCTGGCGCTTCAGCTTCCCGTCTATCTGATCGTGGTGGCGCAGCTCTTCATGCTGAAGGTGCTGTACGGCTTCGCGGTCGATCATTTCCAGCCAGGTCTCGACGGCTGAGGTTGACTACGCGTAGCCATCGGCGGGCCGTTTCGCGTTGCGCCGAAGGCCGGCTACCAGCGCCAGAAGGCCGGCGACAGCAGAACCAGCACAGCCAGGATTTCGAGCCGGCCGAGCAGCATGGCGACGATGAGGATCCATTTCGCCGTGTCGCTCAGCGTCGCGAAATTGCCGGCGGGGCCGATGACGGCACCGAGACCCGGGCCGACATTGGTCATGGCGGTGAGGGCGCCGGAGAAGGCCGTGACGAGATCAAGGCCGGTCAATGACAGCAGGACCGAGAACACCACCAGCAAGAGCAGGAAGACGGCAACGAACAGCGCGACCGCTGCTTCCATGTCCGGCTCGAGGCGGCGGGAGCCGTAATTCATCGACTTCACCGAGTCCTGGCGCATCAGCTTTTCGAGGCCACTCCCCAGCATCCTAAACAAGATGTAGAAGCGATAGGCCTTGATGCCGCCAGACGTCGATCCCGAACAGCCGCCCAGGAACGTGGCGGCCAGAGCGCACATCACCACGAACGGGCCCCAGGTCGAATAGTCCGAGCTGGCATATCCCGTCGTGGTTATGATCGAGGTGAAGTTGAAGGCCGAATGCGTCAGCGCCTGGATGAAGGGCACGTCCGCCGTCAGCCGCCAATAGATCGCGACCGCCAGCGTGAAGGCGACGCAGTAGCCGAGGAAGACCCTGATCTGCGGGTCACCGGCTGGATCCATTCGCCCGCGAACGGCCAGAAAGATGAGAATCGAAAAGGGTAGCGCGCCGATGAACATGAATACGGTTCCGACCCACAGGACCGCAGGACGATCGGCATAGAAGCCGAGCGAACTGTCATGGGTCGAGAAACCGCCGGTCGACAGCGTGGTCATCGCATGATTGACGGCATCGAACGCGCTCATCCCCACCAGAAGATAGGCAAGCGCGCAGGCCAGGGTGAGAAGCACATAGATCGCGACCAGCGCGAGCAGGAAAGTCGACAGGCGCGCGAAGGGCCGGTCGCCGATGTCGGACGATTCGATGCGCAGATAGGAGATGCCGCCGATCTTGAGGAACGGCAGAACGAACAGGCCAAGCGCGATGACGCCGATCCCGCCGATCCATTGCAGCAGGGAACGCCACAGCAGCAGGCCGGGCGGCAGGTTGTCGAGACCGGAGATGACCGTCGAGCCGGTGGTGGTGAGACCCGACACGGATTCGAAAACCGCATCGGCAATGCTCATGTCGATCGAGGATTCCAGGAACGGAACCGCGCCGGCGATTCCGGTCGCGGCCCAGAGCGCGTTGACGAGCAGGAACGCGAAGCGCTTCGAGACAGGCGGCATGGCGCCCTGCGTGGCGGCACCCGCGCCGATTGCGATCCCTCCCACGAGCGCGGCCGACAGCGCGAAAACCTGCCAGTCCGCGTTGGACTGGTAGAGATCGACGAGCGCCGGCACGAGCATTGCGGCGGCGATGTAGAAGACGAAAACGGAGGTAACGAAGGTCGCCGAGCGAAGATAGTGACTGGTCAAGGTCGACGCCTCCGGGCGGCCTGCGCGCGGCGGGGGTATAGCCCCGCCGCAACCGGGCTGCAAGGCCGCTCACGGCCCGCCCGTCGTGCGGGAAGGGAGAAGGACGCCCCCGGAGGAACCGGCGCGGACAGCCGTCCGCGCCGGCGGCTTGGTCAGTCCACTGTGGTGCGCAGCTGGAACTCGGTCACGCCGAGCGCGAGATTCAGGCCGGTCTGGGCCTGCAGGCTGACCGGCTGCAGCGTGATCGTCTGGTTGGAGCCGCCGACCAGCACGTTCGCGCCCGCGCCGACGCCGGCCGTGGCTTCCGCGGTGGCTCCGACATAGTCGCCGGCGAGGGCGCCGGGGCCGAATGGATCATCGGTCGGCGCGAAGACGGCCCAGCGCATCACCTGTTCGCCGGTCACGCCGACGTCGAGGCCGAATTTGCGCACTACCCCGAAATATGGCTCGGCGGGCCTTCCCGCCTCGACGCCCTGGAATTCACAGCGCAGATCCTTCTCGGATGTGAAGACGAAGCCCGTGCCACCCTCGATGATGCAGTCGAGAATGCCGACTTCGACACGGTCGTCGTCCTGTGCGTGCGCGACGGTTCCCAGAGCCAGCAGGGAGGCGGCGCAGGTCGATAGAATCAGTCGTTTCATGTCGAATTCTCCGGATTGTCGTCCCATGGCGCATCAACTCATGCGCCGTGTGCCGGGTTCCGGAGAAATGTCAGCTGCTGGCGCCGCCGGTTCGCGCCAGCCCGTCGACGGCGGGCCTGTAGGAACTGTCGAGCTGGACCGCGCGGGCATAGGATTTGCGCGCCCTGGCCTTGTCGCCGCGCTGTTCGTAGATCAGCGCCTGGTTGGCCCAGCTTTCCGCCACGCTGTCGTCGAGCGTGATCGCGCGGTTGAAGTCGGCGAAGGCATTCTCCTGGCTGCCCGTGGCCAGATAGGAGATGCCGCGGCCATTGTAGGGGGCGGGCGCGTCGGGAGCGAGCGAGATCGCCGTCGCGAAATCCTCGATGGCGAATTCATGCTGCCCGCGCGACTGATAGAGCAGGCCGCGATTGTGATAGGCGCGCGCGTCGGTGGTATCGAGCTGGATGGCGCGCTGGAAGTCGGAGAAGGCTTCGTTGACGCGCCCTGCGCGACGATAGACGTTGCCGCGTCCGATATAGGCTACATCGTAGTTCGAGTTGATCTGAAGCGCGCGGTTGTAATCGGCGATCGCCGCCGCGTCGTTGCCGAGATAGGAATGGATCAACGCGCGGTTGGCATAGGCCTGATAAAAGGACGGATTGAGCTCGATCGCAGTGTCGAAATCCTTGAGCGCCTCACGATATTTGCCGCCGCGGCCATAGGCCGAACCGCGCACGTTGTAGGCTTCCGGATCGCGCGGGCTGCGCTGGATGACCGCCGAAAGCGAGGCGATGTTCTCTTCCGAGCCCTGCGCTTCCTCGACCACGGCGAGATCGGACACGGTCGCCGTCTGGCATCCCGCGAGAGCGGCCAGCGCCGTCATCGCGGCCACCGTCGCCAGCATCCGCAGTCGGGCCGTGCCCCTTGTCGTTCCGGTCATGTCAGTCGCCATTGCCCCGTCACTCTCCTTCGGCCTCGCGGCCATGTCGCGGTGTTGCGCGCCGGTCCCTCCAGAGACGCGATCCCATCTCCGCCCTCAATGCGCGAAGGGCGGCGGCGGCTCGACGCCACCCCGCCCTGCCGGTATATCCGGAAAAGGACGAAAAAGCGGCGCTCAGCGCGCCGCGGCCGCCACGGCCCTGCCGCCCGGTACAAGACCCTCGCGCTGGGCGCGCTTGCGGGCGAGCTTGCGGGCACGGCGAACGGCTTCCGCCTTTTCCCGCGCACGCTTTTCGGAGGGCTTTTCATAATGTCCGCGCATCTTCATTTCGCGGAATATGCCTTCGCGCTGCATCTTCTTCTTGAGCGCGCGAAGCGCCTGATCGACATTATTGTCGCGGACGAGTACCTGCACCTGGCGATCCTTGGTTTCGAGGGCGCAACATTCACGGAAACAGCCCGCGTCGAGGCCGACCCCGCCGCAGGATGCGCGCGATTAGCAGAATCAGCGGCAATTGTCCACAGGCAGTTTCTGCCCGAAGGCCTTGCGTCACAACCATTTGCGGAGGAACGCCAGGGCGGACAGGCGCATCGCCGGTGTCTCGACGTGACCGCAGTCATGAACCTCCATGCGCCACGCATCCGGGGCGCCCGCCGCCGCGTAAGCGGCACCCAGCCGGATTCCGACCGCCTCGAGGCCTGCCTCGGGCGTCAGCGGATCGAAGCGGCCATTCAGCGACAGATGCGGCCGGGGGACGGTGAGGACATTGATCGAGGCTGTCGAGAACTCACGCAACAGTCCCGGCACGCAATAGTAGAGGCCGTGGCCGTCAATGCCTCCTGTTCGGATCGCGGTCTCGAAGTCCGTCATGCAGCACAGGTCGACGCAGACCCTGATCCGTTCGTCGAGGGCGGTCAGCCACCAGGCGATCGACGCGCCCATGGAAAGGCCCATGACGGCCACGCGATCGGAATCGACATCCAGTTCGCTCACCGCCAGGGTCAGCGCCGCCTGATTGTCTCGCAGCATCATGCCGAAGACGGTATCGCCGCCAAGAAGGCGTCCCTTGGCGAAGGCGTTCTCGCCACCGTGCCGCGGGCGGTCGCCGAAAAGCCAGTTGTCGATGGCCAGAACAGCATAGCCTCGTTCGACCAGCGCATGGCCGTAGGCTGGTTGCTGGAGCGCCGGCCTGCCGGTGACGAGTTCGTTGCGGCCCATGTCATAATTGTTCCCATGCGCATGGGCGTAAAGGACGAGCGGCGGCCGCTCCACCGCCCGCGGGCGCAGGAAAAGCGCCGGCACCGGCTCGATCCCGTTCAGGTCGAGAAGCAGGTCCTCCACGACAGCACCCTCTACCGCCTGCCCGGCGATCTGGCGCGAGATGATCGACGGTTGGCGCGACAGCGGCGGCCCGCCCAGCAGCGACCACAGGCGCTGGCGTAACCGTTCTGATTCAAGACTGTATGAACTCACATCGAAGGTCCGGCCGAAGAGACATGCGGTGTCCATACCGGACCATTCAGAACAGCGCGAGCAGTCCCGAATCGACCCGGCGGCGCAGATGCCGGTCTATGATGGCGCGGTCTTTGCAATCATGAAAGCGGCCGGCGCAGAGCCGGCGCAAGCGGGCCAGTTCGGTGAACATCTCGGATGAGGGAAGCCCGGCGGCCTCCAGCAGGGAGGCAGCAAGAAATCCCACGTCGAGCGGTCCTTCGCCGAAGGCATCCATATCCAGCGGGTGTCCGAAGGAATGGACCGCGAAATGCGTGCGGTAGGCATCCGAGCGCAAGTCGGCCAGCGTGTTGCGCTCCGCCGCTGCATCAAGCGCCTTTCTGGAGATGTAGGGGTGGTGATCGCCATACTCGACCGCGACCGTCGGCCGGCCGGTCTTCAGCCGTTGAAGAAACCGCTCCAGATCACCGCGGGAGATGGCGACCCGACGCATATATTCGTTCGTCTCCGGATCACCCGCGATGTCGCTCGCAATCTCCTGCGGCCCCTCCGCCGCTGGCCCGTCATAGGGCGAATGGGCGAACATCGTCGCGATGGTCAGGAACAGCGGCCGTCCATCGTCCTGCCGATGCTGCTTGATGAACCCGGCGGCCCGGTCGAAATAGAAGCGGTCGCGATGGGCATATTCGCTGGCGCCGATCGCGTCGTAATCGAGCACCGTCTCCACCCCGATCGATCGCAGGAACGGCCCTTCATTGACGAAACCGTCCTTCATCGGCAGCAGGGCGGCCGTCCGGTAGCCGCAATCGGACAGCACCTGAGGCAAGGCACCCTTGACCTTCCCGTCGAGATGGGTGGTCAGATAAGGGCCCATGAAGTCGAAATCGGCCGCCGAAAGGCTCGTCAGCAGCGACAGATGCGTGACCCAGGTTCCGCCGCCGAAGGTCTCGACGAACATGTCGCGCTTGCGGCCGTCGTCGGAGGCGAAGCTTCGCGACAGGTCCGGGGCGTTTTCAACGCCCGGCAGCACCGCCGGATCGACATGGCTTTCGCTCAGCACGAGCACGATATCGGGCTTCGGCCCCTCGCATGCCGTGGCTCGCGAAAAGGCCGGCTGTGGCGCCGTCTCGCGCAACCTCTCCTCGAGCCTGGTGGCGGTAAACAGATACTGCAGGTCCAGCAGCGACACGTAGAAGGCGGAGCCGTTGAAGCCGCTGACATAGTGAAAGTAGCGTGGCTCCTCCTGCTTGAGCGGGTAGCCCGCGATCAGACCGAGCGCCGCCGCCGGCATCAGCCAGGCGGTCGCGGCCAGCCGCTCTCCAGTGATCTCGGGTTCGGCCCGGTAGACGAGCGCGAGCCCCAGAACCGCCGTCGCGATTGCAGCCAGTATCGGGACCACCAGACCGGGATATTCCGCAACAAGGAACATCGCCGCGTCCGTGTCGCCGCCGGTGAAGCCAAAATCATAAACGTGGAGGTCGAAGCCTTTCATCCGGTACTTCACCACCGACGCGGCGGCGATCGTCAGCATCGTCGCCACCGTGGCGTAGGCGGCGAAGCGCGGGCGTCGTGTCGGAAGGCCGATCACGACTGCGATACACAGCCCGACCGCCAGAATGAAGGGCATGTTGCGCAACTCCCGCTCGACGAGAAAGAGCGCGGCAACGGCCGCCGAGACGGTCGCCGCCACGACGAGCGGATGGATCGCAAGGCGCGCGAGCGTGTCCAGGGCGTGGCGGAGTTTCATTGGTCGACGAAACATTCTTTGCATTGCCCAGGCCAGCGAAACCTTCGGTTAACCCTAACCCGCGGAGGGGCGGTTCCTGTCGTGTGCCGTCGTCTTGCGCAAAGCGAACTCGCACCGTCGCAAACAGGGCATTTTCCTGGACGCGGATTTGGCTAGTGCTATGGCTTGGCGCGGCGATGCGCGGCTTGGTTCGGCAGGTCTGAAAGCGGACGAAATGCGCAAATATTCGGTGTTTGCAATCGCGCGCGAGGCGATGCGCGGTCATTCCGGCTGGCAGGAGCAATGGGGCTCCCCAGAGCCGAAATCCGGCTACGACGTCGTCATCGTCGGCGCGGGCGGCCACGGGCTGGCCACCGCCTATTACCTGGCGAAGGAACACGGCGTCACCAATGTCGCCGTTCTCGAGAAGGGGTGGCTTGGCGGCGGCAATACGGGCCGCAACACCACCATTATCCGCTCCAACTATCTCTATGACGAATCGGCCGGCATCTACGACCATGCCGTCAGGCTGTGGGACGGGCTTTCGCAGGACCTCAACTACAACGTCATGTACTCGCCGCGCGGCGTCATGATGCTGGCCCATAATGTGCACGACGTGCAGGTGTTCAAGCGCCACATCCATTCCAACCGGCTGAACGGTGTCGACAATGAGTGGCTGACGCCTGAGCAGGCGAAGGAATACTGCCCGCCGCTCAATATCTCGAGGGATGCCCGCTATCCGGTCATGGGCGCGGCCCTGCAGCGGCGCGGCGGGACGGCGCGCCATGACGCCGTGGCTTGGGGTTACGCGCGCGCGGCGTCGGCGCGCGGGGTCGACATCATCCAGAACTGCGAGGTGACGGGAATACGCCGCTCGTCGAACGGACATGTAACGGGCGTCGAGACGTCGCGCGGGTTCATCGGCGCGAAAAAGATCGGCGTGGTGGCGGCCGGGCACAGTTCGGTGCTGATGGGCATGGCCGGCCTGCGCATGCCACTGGAAAGCTATCCGCTGCAGGCCCTGGTGTCGGAGCCGGTCAAGCCGGTCTTCCCCTGCGTGGTCATGTCCAACACCGTGCACGCCTACATCTCCCAGTCCGACAAGGGCGAACTGGTGATCGGCGCGGGTACCGACCAGTACATCTCCTATTCGCAGACCGGCGGACTGCACATCCTCGAGCACACGCTGGCGGCGATTTGCGAGATGTTCCCGATCTTCACCCGCATGAAGATGCTGCGCTCCTGGGGCGGCATCGTCGACGTCACGCCCGACCGTTCGCCGATCCTGGCCAAGACGCCGGTGCCGGGCCTCTACGTCAATTGCGGCTGGGGAACGGGCGGCTTCAAGGCGACGCCGGGTTCCGGCCATGTCTTCGCCCACACGATCGCCAACGACAATCCGCACCCGATCAACGCCCCCTTCACGCTGGAGCGCTTTCGCACCGGCAGGCTGATCGACGAGGCGGCGGCGGCCGCTGTCGCGCACTGAGGGAATAGGCGAGGCGACGATGCTCCTGATCCATTGCCCCTATTGCGAGGAAGAGCGGCCGGAACTTGAGTTCCGCAATGCGGGGGAGGCGCACCTCGTGCGCCCGGCCGACATGGCGTCCATGAGCGACGAAGAGTTCGAGGGATACTTCTTCATCCGCTCGAATCCCAAGGGCCTGGCCTATGAACGCTGGCGCCACATTCATGGCTGCGGCCGCTTCTTCAACGCCGTACGCGATACGGTGAGCGACAAGTTCGTCACCACCTACAAGGCCGGCGAGCCGAAGCCGTCCCTCAAGGAGGCGGCCAATGCCAACAAGGCCGCGAGAAAGTCGGCGACCGGCAAGGCGGGGGCATGATGGGCGAGGCGAGTTTCCGCGTCGAGGGCAAAGGCAGGCTGACGGACGCGCGGGCCGTCGGCTTCAGCTTCGACGGCCGGTCCTACAAGGGGCTCGAAGGCGACACGCTGGCGTCGGCCTTGCTGGCCAACGGCGTGCATCTGGTCGGCCGCTCCTTCAAGTATCACCGGCCGCGCGGCTTCCTGTCGGCGGGCGCCGAAGAGCCGAACGCGCTGGTCTCGATCGAGCGCGACGAGGCGCGCCGGACGCCGAATGTGCGCGCCACCGTGCAGGAGATCTATGACGGGCTGAAATCGGAGTCCCAGAATCGCTGGCCCTCGCTCGCCTTCGATGTCGGCGCGGTCAACGATCTCGCCTCGCCGATGTTTTCGGCCGGCTTCTACTACAAGACCTTCATGTGGCCGAAGGCGGCATGGCTATCGGTCTACGAGCCGAGCATCCGCAGTGCGGCCGGGCTGGGCGTGGCGCCAGACCAGCCCGATCCGGATCATTACGCCGCCCGCTATGTTCATTGCGACGTGCTGGTGGTGGGCGGCGGGGCGTCCGGTCTTGCCGCCGCGCTCACGGCCGCCAGATCCGGCGCGCGCGTCATTCTGGCTGACGAGCAGGCCGGGTTCGGCGGGGCACTGAAATTCGAGACCGGCGCCAGGATCGACGGCCGCGACGGCTTCGAGTGGGCCACATCCACGGCCACGGAACTGGCGGCGATGGATAATGTGCGGGTGCTGTCGCGCACCACGGCGTTCGGCTACTACGCGCAGAATTTCGTCGGTCTGGTGGAGCGGGTGAGCGATCACCTGGCCGATCCCGCCGATCTGCCGCGCGAGCGGCTCTGGCAGGTGCGTGCCAGACGCGTCATCCTCGCCTCGGGCGCGATCGAGCGGCACATGGTCTTCCCGGGCAATGACCGGCCCGGCGTCATGCTGGCGTCGGCCGCCAGGGCCTTTCTCAATCATTACGGCGTGCTGGTCGGGCGCAATGTCGGCGTGTTCACCGCCGGCGACAGCGCTTATCACGCGGCCATCGACCTGAAGAAGGCGGGGGCCGAGATCGCCGGGATCGTCGATCTTCGCGACAATCCGCGTGGCGCTGCCGTCGACGAGGCGCGCGGCCTGGGTATCCAGGTCATGGCCGGCCGGACGGTGGTGAAGACCAGCGGCACGCTGCGCGTGTCCGCCATGACCGTCAGTCCCAAGTCCGGCGGCGCTGAACGGACGGTTGCCGTCGACGCGCTGCTCATGTCGGCCGGCTGGACGCCGTCGGTCCATCTGTTCTCGCAGTCGCGCGGCAAGGTCAGATTCGATGAGAAGTCGCAGCGCTTCCTGCCGGGCACCTATGCGCAGGCCTGCGCCTCTGTCGGCGCCTGCAACGGCACCGAGACCCTGGCCAGATCGGTCGCGGAGGCGACGTCCGCCGGTGAGGCGGCCGCGGCCGAAGCCGGCCTCAAGGGGGCGGTGGCGATCTCGCTGGACGCGAGGAGCAGCGAAAGCTGGTCGGGTGGCATGGCGGGCGCGGCGGACGGCCCGGGTCGCGGCAAGGCGTTCGTCGATTTCCAGAACGACGTGACGGCCAAGGACATCAGGCTGGCCGTCGGCGAGGGCATGCGCTCGATCGAGCACGTCAAGCGCTTCACCACCAACGGCATGGCGACCGACCAGGGCAAGACCTCCAATATCCACGGTCTCGCGATCGCCGCGCAGGCACTCGGCAAGCCGGTCCCCGAGGTCGGTCTGACGACCTTCCGGGCGCCCTATACGCCGGTCACCTTCGGCGCGATCGTCAATCACGCGCGTGGCGCGCTTTTCGATCCGACCAGGCGCACCCCGATCCATCCCTGGGCGGCCGCGCATGGCGCGGTCTTCGAGGATGTGGGCCATTGGAAACGCGCCTGGTATTTTCCCCGGGTCGGCGAGGACATGCACGCCGCCGTCAACCGCGAATGCCTGACCGTGCGCAAGGCCGCCGGCCTCTTCGACGCGTCCACGCTCGGCAAGATCGAAATCGTCGGGCCCGACGCGGCGAGGTTCATGGAACTTCTCTATACCAATCCCTGGCAGAAACTCGATCCGGGCCGCTGCCGCTACGGAATCATGCTGCGCGAGGATGGCTTCATTTATGACGACGGCGTCGTCGGCCGCCTGGCGCCCGACCGTTTCCATGTCACCACGACCACCGGCGGGGCGCCGCGCGTGCTCCACCACATGGAGGACTATCTCCAGACGGAATTCCCCGACCTCAAGGTCTGGCTCACATCGGTCACCGAACAGTGGGCGGTGATCGCCGTGCAGGGACCGAAGAGCCGGGAGATCATCGCGCCGCTGGTGGAAGGCATCGACCTGTCGGACGAGGCGATGCCGCATATGTCGGTGCGCGAAGGGCGCATCTGCGGCGTGCCGACGCGCCTGTTCCGCATGTCGTTCACCGGCGAGCGCGGCTTCGAGGTCAACGTGCCAGCCGATTTCGGGCAGGCCGTGTGGGAAGCCTTGTGGGCGGAAGGCGAGAAGCACGGCGCCTGCGCATACGGCACCGAAACGATGCATGTCCTGCGCGCCGAGAAGGGCTACATCATCGTCGGCCAGGACACGGACGGCACGGTCACCACCGCCGATGCCGGGCTCGACTGGGCGGTCGGCAAGAAGAAGACCGATTTCGTCGGCATGCGCGGCATGAGGCGCCCCGACCTCGTGGCGGCTGGCCGCAAGCAGCTCGTCGGGCTGAAGACGAAGGATCCCGAAGTGGTGCTCGAGGAAGGCGCTCAGATCGTCGCCGATCCGGACGAGCCGGTGCCGATGACGATGATCGGCCATGTCAGTTCGTCCTACTGGTCGGCGAATTGCGGCCGGTCGATCGCGCTCGCGCTGGTCAAGGACGGCCATTCGCGCATGGGCGAGACGCTCTTCGTGCCCATGCCGGATGGAACGATCGAGGTGGAGCTGTGCGGTACGGTCTTCTTCGACGAGAAGGGAGGGCGGCTCCATGGCTAAGGCTGCCGCGGAAGCAGGCCAGGTCGCGGCCCGCATCGGGCCGCTGGATGGGCGTTCGGTCGCCGCCGAAGGCGTGAGCGTGACCGTTCTTGCGCCCGCGTCGCGGATTTCGCTGCGCGCGCCGCAAGGATCGCTGCCCGCGCTCGGCAAGGCGCTGGGCGTAAGCCTGCCGAGGAAGCCGAAAAAGGCGACCGAGGCCGGCGGTCGCGCCGCCCTCTGGTTCGGCCCCGACGAATGGCTGGTGATCGACATGGACGGAAAGGATCCCGTCGCGGATTGCGTCAGCGTTTCGGCCCTCCATTCCGCGGTCGACGTCTCTCATCGCAATGTCGGACTGATGGTCGAGGGGCCGCTCGCCGAGGCTGTCCTGTCGGCCGGATGCCCGCAGGACCTGTCGCGGCCCGCCTTTGGCGTCGGCGCCTGCTCGCGGACGGTGTTCGGCAGTGCGGAGGTCGTGATCTGGCGCCGGAGCGAAACGGCCTTCCACGTCGAATGCTGGCGATCGTTCGGCGACTACGTCCTTACCTTCATGGAGACGGCCGCGCGGGACGCGGCCGGCTGAGGCAAGCGGGAACTCCGGCCACGAGCCCGGCGTTGTCAGGGCGATACAGGAGGTCCGCCATGTCATATTCCGCAAACATGCCCGATCCTGTCGCGGCCCGCGCGGCTTTCGCGGTATCCGTCGAGAGTGCATTGGCCGCCATCGAGCGCCTGGACGCCGAAGACGAGGGTCGGGTCGCCTCGTTCGGAGGCGACAAGGAGACCGATGCGACGCGTTCGTGGGAAAAGGAACGCGAAAGGCGCAAGCGTCAGGAAGAAGAGGACGAACTGGAGGAAGGTCTGGAAGACACGTTCCCGGCTAGCGATCCCGTCTCGCCGACCTCCTCGACCAAGTCGGGCGGGCCTGGCAAGCGCGAGAAGTAGCGCGCTTCCAAGGCCTTCAGATCGCCATGATGCCGCCGTCGACGGACAGGCAGTGGCCGGTCATGAAGGAGTTTCTGGGGTCGGCCGCGAACAGGATGACCTCCACGACTTCGTCGACCTCGGCCACACGCTTCATGGGAACGCCGCGCGTGAGATCCGACAGCGCCTCGTCCGCCGGCGTCCCCGCCATCTTCACGAAATCGCCCACCATGTTCGTGCGCGCGAAAGAGGGGCAGACCGCGTTCACCCTGATGCCGCGCGAGGCGTATTCGGCGGCGGCCGAGCGCGTGAGACCCACCACGCCGTGCTTGGCCGCGGCATAGACAGACAGTCTCGCGGCGCCGACTAGGCCGGCGACGGATGCTATGTTGACGATCGTGCCGCCGGAGCCGGCCTTGCGGAACTGCTTTTCCATCAATGGGATCTGGTGCTTCATCGCGTAGAAGACGCCCATCAGGTCGATATCGATGATGCGGCGGGCTTCATCCGACGGCACCTGAGGCAGCTTCACGAAACTCTGGGCGATGCCGGCGTTGTTGATGGCGATATCCAGCCGTCCGAAGCGACGCCCGGCCTCCTTCACCAGCCGCTCCGACAATTCCTCCTCCGCGACATTGCCCGTGACCGCGACGGTCCCCTCTGGCAGCGTCGCGCGGAGTTCATCCAGCGCGGACTGGTCAATATCGGATATGACCAGTTTCGCGCCGTCGTCGGCTAGCCTTTCGCACACTCTGCGACCGAAGCCGCCGGCCGCGCCCGTTACCAGCGCGACGCGTCCCTCGAAGCGTCCAGTCGTCATCCGTTCGTCCCGATCTCTTCGACCGCCAGTCCCGCCAGCAGCGTCACGGCCTCGCCGTAGCGTTTCGCCTTTTCCGGATTCGACGCGTTGCCGTCCAGCGAGCGCTTGTAGACGCCCTGGCAGATCGCGGCGAGCCTGAAGAAGGAGAACGCCAGATAGAAGGTCCAGCGCGCAATAGACGTGATGTCGCGGCGCTGGCAATAGGATTCGACATAAGCCTCCTCGCTCGGCAGGCCGAGCGATGCACGGTCGACGCCGCCGAGGCCGCGGAACGCCGAACTGTTGGGCAGCCGCCACTGCATGCACTGATAGGCGAGATCGGCATAGGGATGGCCGAGCGTCGACAGTTCCCAGTCGAGCACGGCACGGACCTCTGGCCGGTCCGGCGCGAAGATCATGTTGTCGAGGCGATAGTCGCCATGAACGAGCGACACCATGCCGTCGTCCTCGGGCAGGTGCTCCTCCAGCCAGGCGATCAGGCGATCCATGTCGGCGACCGTCCTGGTCTCCGAGGCGCGATATTGCGACGTCCAGCGGCCGAGCTGGCGCTGGAAGTAGCTGCCGGGCTTGCCGAAATCGCCAAGGCCGACGCGATCGACATCCACCGAATGCAAAGCGGCCAGCGTCCGGTTCATGGACGCATAGACGGCGGCCCGTTCCTCGTTCGAGGACAGATCCGTAAGCGCCGGATCCCAGAAGATGCGACCCTCGACGAAGCCCATGACGTAGAACATGCGGCCGATCGGGCTGTCCTCGTCCGACAGGTACAGGACTTCAGGCACCGGCACGTCCGTGGATGCGAGCGCCTTCATGACGCGGAATTCGCGGTCGACCTGGTGCGCGGATTTCAGCAACTGGCCCGGCGGCTTGGCGCGCAGCACGTAACGGCCGCTTCCGGCCTCGACCAGATAGGTGGGGTTCGACTGACCGGTATCGAACTTGCGGATCGCCCTGGCGTCCGAAAAGCCGGGGACGTTCTTCTCCAGATGTGGCGCCAGCGCCGCGAGGTCGATCGCGTTGGGGTCGGCGTTCATGCGTCCTGATCCTTCGGTTCGACACGCGCCAGCGTCAGCCACCGGGCCGTCAGCGCCGGCTTCCGCGCATTCTCGATCTCGACGGTGGCGTCGTAGCCGATCTCGATCCAGCCTGACGGACGTATGTTGAGCGTCGCCAGGACGAAGCGTCCGCGCACCCTGGCGCCCGATTTCACCGGTGAGACGAAGCGCACGTTGTCGAAGCCGTGGTTGACGCCCATTGTCGATCCCTCGAGCGGTGGGATCGCCTCGAATGCAAGCGTCGAAAGCAGGGAGAGCGTCAGGAAGCCATGCGCGATCGTGCCGCCATAGGGCGTCTCGGCCGCGCGCACCGGGTCGACATGGATGAACTGGTGATCGTCCGTCGCCTCGGCGAAGCGGTCGATCATCGCCTGGCTGACGGTACGCCAGGACGAGACACCCAGCTCGGTCCCGAGCGCGGCCTTAAGATCGTCGATGGTAGCGCTCTTCACGCGCGGCGGTCTCCCTTCGGGCGGCCGGTCGGTGGCCGACTATTCCTTGAACAGCGACATTCCGTGCTGGACGGACTGTCCGCCGTCGAGCGGGAGAATCGCGCCCGTGACATAGGCTCCCGCGCGGCTGCACAGATAAAGCGTCGCGCCCGCGATGTCATCCGGCTGTCCGATCCGGCCGAGCGGTACGCGCCTGCCGATACGCGCCGCGTTCTCGTCGCCTGCGGTGGCGAAGGCCGTCATGCGGCTCTGGAAGGGTCCGGGCGCGAAGGCGTTGACCGTGATGCGCCGGCCGGCGAACTCGTTGGCCAGTGTCTTCGTCAGGTGATGAACCGCGGCCTTGGACGCCGTGTAGGAGTAGGCGCCGTCCGCGATGGGCTGGGTGCCCATGACGGAGCCGAGATTGATGATGCGCGCCGGGTCTTCGTCGCTCGCGCCCTTTTCGAGCAGCGGCAGCAGCGTCTTCGTCAGGTGGAAGAGACCGGTCACGTTGACGTTCAGCACGCGCGCCCAGGCCGAATAGGGGAATGTATCGATCTTCTCGCCCCACGTCGTGCCGGCATTGTTGAGCAGGATGTGCAGCCGGTCCGCGCGCTGGCCGACGGCGTTGGCGAGTTCCTTGACACCCTCCTCGGTGGCGACATTGCCGCCGAAGCCCTCGGCGGACCCGTCGCCACCCATCTCGTTGAGTTCGGCCGCGACCTTCTCGCAATCCTCGGCCTTGCGCGAGGCGATGAGCACCCGGGCGCCTGCCCTTACAAGAGCAGTCGCCGCCATGCGCCCGATGCCGGTGGCTCCGCCGGTCACCAGGGCGGTCTTGCCCTTCACCGAGAACAGTTCGTCCAGATAGCCCATTCGATCCTCCCTCCCCATCGTTATGCCGGAGGCGCCATGCGGCGCGTTGACAACATACCCGGTAGTATGTTTCCTCTGCCTATCCGAAAAGACCCGCTGGCCGCAAGGGCCGGATGCTCGGGCAAGGGTGGAGGAGGAGACAGGCGATGGCGCTCGGCGCCCGCGAACAGGTGGCGGAAAACGCGCGCGCGGATATTCTGCATGCCGCTGCCATCTGCTTCAACGACCGCGGCTATGTGGCCACGTCGATCGACGACGTAGCGCGCAGTCTCGGCGCGACCAAGGGCATGGTCTATCACCACTATCGCTCCAAGGCCGACCTTTTCGCAGACGTCTTCCGCGTCGGCATGGAGATGAACTACGCCGCGATCGCGCCCTTCCGCGCCATGTCGGGCAGGGCGGCGGCGCAGTGGCGTGCGATGGCGTTCGCCCATGTTCTGCAGATGATCCGCACGAAGCCGTTCCAGCGCGTCGTGTGGGAGGGCGTCTCGATGTATCTGCGCGGCGCCACCACGCCCGAGCAGCGCGACGTGTTCGCCGAATTGCAGCAGTCGCGGCGCGACTACGGCAACATCTTCCGCGACGTGATCGCGCGTGCGCGTGACGAAGGCGATTTCATCTTCGATGATCCCGGCCTGACCGAGCAGATCATGTTCCTGACCCTCAATTCACCGCTCTTCTGGTATTCGCCGAGGGCCGGAGAGACGGACGCCGACAGAGAGATCCTTGCCGAGCAGGTGGTGGCTTTCGCCTATCGCGGGCTTGGCGGGGTCGACACCAAGGGAGTTGCGAGATGAGTTCGATGGACCTCGGCATGACGGAGCGGCTGAAGCCGCTGCACGAAAAGGTCGCGCGCATGGTCCGCGACGAGATCATGCCGCTCGACGAGGAATTCCTGGGGGAGGTCGGCAAGGACGGCGACCGCTGGTCCTACACGAAACGGCAGACGGAAATCCTGGAGGGGCTCAAGGCGAAAGCCAGGGAACGGGGCCTCTGGAACTTCTGGCTGACCGATTCCGAGCGCGGTTATGGCCTGTCGACCGTCGAATACGCCTATCTGGCTGAGGAGATGGGCAAGGCGCATCTCGGCGCCGAAACCTTCAACTGCTCCGCGCCCGACACGGGCAACATGGAAGTGCTCGAGCGCTACGGCCGTCCGGAACACAAGGAGGAATGGCTGAAGCCGCTGCTCGACGGCAAGATCCGCTCGGCCTACCTGATGACGGAGCCGGACGTCGCCTCCTCCGACGCGACCAACATCGCCATGCGTTGCGAGCGCGACGGCGACGACTACGTCCTCAACGGCGAAAAATGGTGGTCGTCGGGCGCGGGCGATCCGCGCTGCAAGATCTACATCACCATGGTCAGGACCGGTGGCGAGGACGCGCCGCGCCACCAGCAGCATTCGATGATCCTGGTTCCGGCAGAGACGCCCGGCATCACCAAGCTCAGGGCCATGAAGGTCTATGGCGACGACGACGCGCCGCATGGCCACCTGCACCTGAAGTTCGAGAATGTCCGGGTGCCGGCGACGAACCTCCTGCTCGGCGAGGGCAGGGGCTTCGAGATCGCCCAGGGCCGACTCGGACCGGGCCGCATTCATCACTGCATGCGCGCCATCGGACAGGCGGAAATGGCGCTTGAGCTCATGTGCAAGCGCTCGATGCGGCGCGAGGCCTTCGGCAAGCCGCTGGCCCAACTCGGCGCCAATTACGACATCATCGCCGAGTGCCGCATGGAGATCGAGCAGGCGAGGCTCCTGTGCCTCAAGGCCGCCTGGATGATGGACCAGGGCGACAGGAAGGCCGCCGCGCCCTGGATCAGCCAGATCAAGGTGGTGGCGCCGCGCATCGCGCTCAAGATCACCGACGAGGCGGTCCAGATGTTCGGCGGCCAGGGCATCAGCCAGGACACGCCGCTGGCCCGGTCCTGGACCCATCTTCGCACGCTGCGGCTCGCGGACGGCCCCGACGCCGTTCACCGCCGCCAGGTCGCGCGCGAGGAGCTGCGCAAATACACCCAGGAGAAGGTCTGATGGCGGCGGGTTCCCCCATGCGCGCGCTGCTTCTCAGGAACGACGGCTATGCATCCGAACCGTCCGGTTCGGTGCTGGAGGCGATGGAGCCCTATGTCGAGGCCGGCGAGATCGCCGTGCCGGCGCCGAAACCCTCCCAGGTGCTGATCAAGGTGCGCCGCGCCTCGATCAACCCGTCCGACGTGATGTTCGTCAAGGGCATGTACGGGCAGCCGCGCATGCAGGGACAGCCGGCCGGCTTCGAAGGCGTGGGCGAGGTCGTCGAGGCCGGGTCCGAACCGCAGGCGCGGGAGCTGAAAGGAAAGCGGGTCGCATTCGCGGTGGGCCTCACCGGCTGGGGTTCCTGGGCCGAATATGCCGTCGCGGAGGCCGCCGCCTGCATTCCGCTGATTGATGGCGTCCGCGACGAGGACGGCGCTGCGATGATCGTCAACCCGATCACCGCGCTGGCCATGTTCGGCATCGTCCGCGAGGAGGGCGAGAAGGCCTTCGTTCTGACGGCCGCCGCCAGCCAGTTGTGCAAGCTGATGATGGGTGTGGCGAAGGAGGAGGGTTATCGCCCGATCGCCATCGTGCGCCGCGACGACCAGGCCGACATCCTCAAGCAGGCTGGCGCGGCGGTCGTGCTCAATGCCGAGGCGCCGGACTTCCAGCGGACGCTCAAGGAAACGATGAAGGCCGAGCAGCCGCGGATCTTCCTCGACGCCGTCACCGGCAAGCTTGCCTCGGCGATCTTCCACGCGATGGGCAAGCGCTCGCGCTGGATCGTCTACGGGCGGCTGGCGCAGGAGCCTACGCAGATTCCCGAACCCGGTCAGCTCATCTTCCAGCACAAGAAGATCGAGGGTTTCTGGCTCACGGACTGGATGCGGTCGGTCGGCCGCGAGAAGCGGGCGGAGGCCGTGGCGGAAGCGCAGAAGCGGTTCGCCGACGGACGCTGGTCCACGGATGTCACGGCCGTCATCCCGCTTGATGAAGCGATGGCGCGGGTGCCGGCCGAACTCGCCAAGCCGAACGGAAAGGTGTTCATAAGTCCATGAAATCATGGCGGTCCGTGGCTTGCGGGTCGGGCCGCCGCCTCTATAGTCGGAGTTGAGACGCGGCGCAGACCGCGCGAGGGAACTGAAATTCGGCGTGGTCGTGCCCGGTCCGGGAGAGAGTGGGGCGGTCCGCGCAAGGGAGGAACAGCGTTGGACATATTACAGCTCTTCGTGAGCGGGCTGGCGAATGGCTGCGTCTATGGCCTGATCGCGCTCGGCTTCGTGCTGATCTACAAGGCGACCGAGGCGGTCAATTTCGCCCAGGGCGATTTCATGATGCTGGGCGCCTTCATCACACTGGGACTCACCAACGACCAGTTCTGGGGCCTGCCCTTCTGGATTTCGGTGCCGATCGCCATCGCCTCCATGGGCGCCTTCGGCTACCTCCTCGACATGCTGGTGCTCAGGCGCATGTTCGGGCAGAGCCAGGTGGCCCTCATCATCCTGACGATTGCGCTGGGCTTCGTGCTGCGCTTCGCCGCCGGCGCGATCTGGGGGCATGAGCCGATCTCGCTGCAATCGCCGATCGCGGGACGTGACGTGCGTTTCGGCGGGCTGGTGCTGGGGCTGGACGAAGTCTGGGTCATCTTCGTCACCATCTTCCTGACGGTGATCCTGTATTTCTACTTCAACCGCACGCGGCTTGGCGTCGCCATGCAGGCCGCCTCGCAGAACCAGCTCGCCGCCTATTACATGGGCATCCCCGTCAAGCGGGTCCATTCGCTGATCTGGGCGCTGTCGGGCATGGTGGCGGCCGTGGCCGGCATCCTGTTCGCGTCGAAGGGTTCCATCGATCCGTCGATCGGGCTGCTCGGCATCAAGGCCTTCGCGGCGGCTGTGATCGGCGGCTTCGGCTCGCTGCCCGGCGCGCTGCTTGGCGGGATCATCGTGGGCCTGATCGAGCCGTTCGCCTCCTATTACATCGCTGCCGGCTACTCGCAGATCATGCCTTATCTGCTCCTGTTCCTGATCCTCGTCTTCAGACCGCATGGCATTCTTGCCCAGGTCCACCGGAAGAAGGTCTGACGATGCGCACAGTCTTCAAGACCTCCTACGACGCGGATATCGACTATTTCCGCCACGGCATGCACGCCTTCTGGTACCTGGCGCTGCTCCTGATCATGATCGTGCTGCCGTTTCTCATGTCGCCTTTCGCGATCGGTGAGGTGACCAATGTGCTGATCTGGTCGATCGCGGGCATGGGCATCATGCTTCTGGTGGGCCAGACGGGGCAGGCGAGCCTCGGCCACGCCGCTTTCCTCGCCGTCGGCTGCTATGCCAACGTTCTCCTGCAGAACGCCGGCCTGCCCTTCATCCTCTCCTTCCCGCTCGCCGGCGTGATCGCCGGGCTCGCCGGCGTGGCGCTTGCCATCCCGACCACCAGGCTGCACGGAATCTATCTCGCGATCGCCACTCTGGCCGTGTCCATCCTGGCCGACGACCTCATTGTCGTGGCCGAGCCGCTGACTGGCGGCATCAACGGCCTCCTGGCGCCGACGATCGAGATATTCGGCCTCCCGTTCGACCGCTACGGCACGCCTGGCCGCTTCTACTGGCTGGTGCTTCTCGTCACGGTGCTCGTGGTGCTCGCCTATCGGAACATCCAGCGATCCCCGCTGGGACGGTCATTCGCGGCGGTTCGAGATTCCGAAATCTCGGCCCAGGCGATGGGCGTCAACATCGCGAGGACCAAGGCCGTCGCCTTTGGCCTGTCGACCGCCATCACCGGTCTCGCCGGCGCGCTGATGGGGCATTTCGCCGGCATCTTCAACAACGAGACCTTCACCATCATCATCTCGATCCAGCTGCTCCTGATGATCGTGATCGGTGGGCTGGGCTCGATCCACGGCGCTTTCTTCGGCGCGATCATCGTGGCCCTGCTGCCCCAGACGATTTCCACCTTGCGCGACGGGCTGGGCGATATCCTCGGCACCACCATACGCGTGCCCGGCATGGAATCGGCCGCCTTCGGCGCGATCCTGATCCTGTTCATCCTGTTCGAGCCGATGGGCATCTACGGGCGCTGGATCAAGATACGCACCTATTTCCAGCTGTTTCCCTTCTACCGGAAGGACATGTTCCGCCGGCAGAAGAGCTATCTCAAGACGGAGCGCATGCGATGAGCCCGCTTCTGGAATTCCGGGACGTGACGCTGCGCTTCGGCGGGGTGGTGGCGGTCAACAAGGTCTCCTTTTCCGTCGAGGAAGGCGAAGTCTTCGCCCTGGTCGGCCCGAACGGGGCCGGCAAGTCGACCGTGTTCAATCTCATCTCGCGCTTCTACGAGCCGGCCGAGGGCGAGATTATCTTCGCGGGCGAGGACCTGCTCAGGCACCCGCCGCACGACATCGCCCGTCTCGGCATCGCGCGCACCTTCCAGAACATCGAACTGTTCGAGCAGGCGACGGTTCTTCAGAACCTGCTTGTCGGGCGCCACCGGCACCGCAAGACCAGGGCCTGGTCCGAGGTCCTGTTCACGCCTGCCGCGCGCGAGGAGGAGAGGCGCCATCGCGAGGCGGTCGAGAAGGTGATCGATTTCCTCGACCTTCAGGCCTATCGTGAGAAATACATCGCCGGGCTCCCCTACGGCGTGCGAAAGGTGGTCGAAATGGGCCGTGCGCTGGCCATCGAGCCACGGCTGCTCCTGCTTGACGAGCCCGCTTCGGGTCTCTCGGTCGAGGAGACGCAGGATGTCGCCTTCTGGGTCGAGGACATCAAGAAGCAGATGGGCGTCACCGTGCTGATGGTTGAGCATGACATGCACCTGGTGTCGGCGGTGTCCGATCGCGTGCTGGCGCTGGCCGACGGCAAGACGCTGGCGCTCGGCACGCCGCACGAGGTGCAGAACCATCCCAAGGTCATCGAGGCCTATATCGGCGTCGCCGACGAGAGCGAGAAGGTGCTGGCATGAGCGTGGTTGTTGCCATGACCGGGGAGGAAGTGCGGCCGGCGCGCGACGTGGTGCTGTCGGTGCGCAACATCGAAAGCTTCTATGGGCCCATCATGGCGATCCGCGGTTGCTCGCTGGACGTCATGGAGGGCCAGATCGTCACGGTGCTGGGCGCCAACGGCGCCGGCAAGACGACCCTCATGAAGACCATCTCCGGCGTCATGGATCCCGAAAAGGGCCAGATTTTCTACGGTGGCCGCGACATCGCCGGCATGAGCCCGGACGAGGTCGTCCGAATGGGCATCTGCCACGTGCCCGAGGGACGGGAGGTGTTCCCGCTGCTCACCGTCGAGGAAAACCTGGCGATGGGCGCCTATACGCGCTCCGACCATGCCGGCATCAAGGCCGACACGGACATGGTCTATACATATTTCCCGATCCTGGCCGAGCGACGCCGGCAGGCGGCGGGTACGCTGTCGGGCGGTCAGCAGCAGATGCTGGCGATCGGTCGCGGCCTGATGGCCAAGCCGAAGCTCATGCTGCTCGACGAGCCCAGCCTCGGCCTCTCGCCCATCCTGGTGAAGGAGATCTTCGCCATCATCCGCCGGCTCAACAAGGAGCAGGGCGTGACCATGATGCTGGTCGAGCAGAACGCCAAGGTGGCGCTGGAGGTCGCCGACTACGGATACGTGATGGAACTCGGCCGCATCGTCATGGCCGATGACGCCAAACGCCTCTTGCAGTCGAAGGACGTTCAGGAGTTCTATCTTGGAGTGCAGACGGAGGAGGCCCAGCGCGGACAGAAGCGCTGGAAACAGAAGAAGACCTGGCGCTAGGCCAAGTGGCCTGAGTCGCCTTGGATGGACGCGATGCACTCAGGGAGGAGCGCATGACGATCGCAGAAAAACTGCCGCCGATGCAGACCGTGCGCGGGCACAGCTTCAACGCGGATGTCGGCACCGGACCGTTTTTCTTCGACGGCTGTGACACGCTGCCGAAACTGTTCCGGCGCCGCTGCGGCGAGCTCGACCAGAAGATCGCCCATCGCGAGAAGGACTATGGCATCTGGCTTGCCTATACATGGGCGGACTACTGGGAGCATGCGCGGCTGATAGGCCTCGGGCTCCTGGCGCTCGGGCTGAAGCGGGGCGAGGTGGTCTCCATCCTGTCGGAAGACAACAAGGAGTGGATCTACACCGATCTCGGCGTTCAATGCGTCGGCGGCATCGCGTCCGGCGTCTACACGACCGACTCGGCCGCGCAGCTCACCTATCTCGTCAACGATTCGGACAGCCGCTTCCTGTTTGTCGAGAATGACGAGCAGCTCGACAAATATCTGTCGGTGCGCGACCAGATGCCGGGGCTCGCCAGGGTCGTCGTCTACGATCGCGACGGGCTGCACGGCTTCGAGGACGACAAGGTCATCTTCCTCGACGACCTCTACAGGATCGGCCGCGATTTCCTGAAGGAGAACCCCGAGCGGTTCGACGAGGAGATCGCGAGGTCGGATGCCAAGGATACCGCGATCCTGGTCTACACGTCGGGCACCACCGGTCCGCCCAAGGGCGCGATGATCAGCCATGAAAACATCATCGCCTCGATCATCGGTGCGGTGCTGACGCTTCCCGTGGAGCCGACCGACGAGCAGGTCTGCTTCCTGCCGCTGTGCCATATCCTGGAGCGCCTGATCACGGTGTTCGTCCCGCTCGGGCTGTGTTCGACGGTGAACTTCGCCGAAAGCCCCGAAACCGTTTTCGACAATGTGCGCGAGGTCTCGCCGCACGTCTTCACCGCCGTGCCGCGGGTGTGGGAAAAGGTCTATAGCCGCGTCGCGATCATGGCGAGCGAGGCCACGCCGATCGGGCGATGGGCCTACAAGAGGGCGGTGGCCACCGGCATGAAACGCGCCGAGGCGATCGAGGAGCGCGGCACAGCGCCCGCCTTGCTGAATCTCGCCTATGCCTTCTGGGATTTCACCGTGCTGAGAAACATGCGCCGGATGCTCGGCTTCGACCGGCTCAGGCGCGGCACGACGGGTGCCGCCCCGATCTCGCCCGATCTTCTCAAGTGGTACCGCGCCATCGGCGTCACGGTGCTCGAAGGCTACGGCATGACCGAAAGCTCGGGCGTCATTTCGGTCAACCTGATCGAGAACAACAAGCTCGGCACGGTCGGACCGGTGGTGCCCGGCGCGGAGCTTCGTATCGCGACCGACGGCGAGATCCAGTATCGCGGCCCCAACGTCTTCAAGGGCTACTGGAAAAAGCCCGACAAGACGGCCGAGACGATCACGGCCGAGGGATGGCTGCGGACCGGCGATGTCGGGCGGCTCGACAATGAAGGCTTTCTGACGATCACCGGTCGTCTGAAGGACATCATCATCACCGCCGGTGGCAAGAACATCACGCCGGCCGAGATCGAGAACCGTCTCAAGTTCAGCCCCTATGTCTCGGATGCGGTCATCATCGGCGACAAGCGCAAGTTCCTGTCATGCCTGATCATGATCGATCAGGAGAACGTCGAGAAGTTCGCGCAGGACCGCCGCGTGCCGTTCAACGACTTCAAGTCGCTATGCGCGGCGCAGGAGGTTCGCGACCTCATCGCCGGGGTCGTGGAGGAGACCAACCGCGAATTCGCGCGCGTGGAGCAGATCAAGGATTTTCGGCTGATCGACGTGCTTCTGACAGCCGAGGACGAGGAACTGACGGCGACCATGAAGCTCAAGCGCGGCTTCGTGGAAAAGAAGCACAAGGCGCTGATCGACGAGATGTACGGCCGGGAGGCCGTATGAGAAGCACCGTGTCAACCAAGGAGGAGAGACACATGAAAGCTATAAAGACATCGATCCTTGCCGCGGCGCTGGCCGCCGGCATGGGCTCGACGGCCTGGGCGACCCAGGGCGTCACCGACGACGAGATCGTCATCGGCTCCAACGGCGACCTGTCCGGTATCTTCGCCGCGTTCAACGTCGGCGCGATCAAGGCCGCCCAGATCGTCTTCGACGAGGTCAACGCGGCCGGCGGCATCCACGGGCGCAAGATCCGTTTCGTGGTGGAGGACCACGGCTACCAAGTGCCCAAGGCCGTGCAGAACTTCAACAAGCTGATCAACTCCGATCAGGTCTTCGCCATGATCCTCAATCTGGGAACCCCGCACAACATCGCGGGCTTTCCGCTGATGGAGGCCAAGCAGGTCGCCAATATCGGTCCGCTGACGGCCGCCCGGCAGATGATCGAAGGTGACATAACCTACAAATATGCCGGCTTCTCGTCATACTACGACCAGATGCGGGCGGGCATCCGCTACCTCGCGGAAGAAAAGGGCGCCACCAAGGTCTGCACCATGTACCTGCCGACCGACTTCGGCCTGGAGATCCAGGAAGGCACGAAGGACGAGGCTGAAGCTCTCGGACTTGAATACGTCACCGAGACGACGCACAAGCCCGACGAGCAGGACTTCGTCGGCTCCATCTCCAAGCTCCGCGACGCGGGGTGCGAAATCGTGGCCACCGCGATCGGCGTGCGCCAGACCATCGTCGCCTACGGCACCGCCAAGAAACTCGGCTGGACGGATGCGAGCTTCATCGGCTCGTCGGCCGGGTTCAACACGGCCGTGGCGAAAGTGCCTGAAGGCGTGACCGAGGGCTACTACGCCGCTGCCGGCTGGACGGACCACGAGGCCCGGATGGACAATCCCGAAGTGAAGGAATGGGCCGAGAACTACCAGGCCAAGACCGGCGAGCCCGCCGGAACCGCCGCGATCCTCGGTCACGGCGCGGCGACGACGCTCGTTAGGGGGCTCGAGGCCGCGGGGCAGGATCTGACGGCCGAATCCTTCCAGAAAGGTATGGAGAGCCTGGAGTTCACCGATGTGATCTCGGGCAACGTGCCGGTCAAGTACGGTCCTGGCGACCATCTGGGCGGCGATCTGATCTTCATCTCCCAGATCGAGAACGGCCAGTGGGTCGAGAAGGCCCGCATCGATCCGACCAAGTCCCAGTAGGTCGGCCACACCTGTATCGACGAAGCCGCGCGGGCGACCGCGCGGCTTCTTCATTCCGGCTGGCCCGGGCCTACTCGGCGGGCGCGGCCTGCCGTGCGGGCTTCGTCACCGCGCTGTCGATCTCGCGGTGCAGCCGCTTTTCCTCCTCGATATGAGGCGTGGTGAAGCGGCCCAGGAGCAGGTAGGCGACCGGGGTGACGAACAGCGTCGCCATGGTGGACAGGCCCAGGCCGCCGACGATGACCCAACCCAGCGATATGCGAGCCTCGGCCCCGGCGCCGCTGGCCAGGATCAGCGGCAGGCCGCCGACGATGGTGCAGATCATCGTCATCATCACCGGGCGAAGGCGTACATTGGCCGCGTTCTCGATCGCCTCGCGCACGCCCTGGCCCCTGTCGCGCAGCTGGTTCGCGAATTCGACGATCAGGATGCCGTTCTTGGCCATGATGCCGACCAGCAGCACGAGCCCGATCTGGCTGTAGACGTTGAGCGTCGTGCCGGTGAGCAGCAGCGCGAAGACCGCGCAGGCCAGTCCCAGCGGCACGGTGAACATGATCATGATCGCCGAAATGAAACTCTCGAACTGGGCTGCCAGCACCAGCAGGATGATGACGATCGCGAAGGCGAATATGGTCAGCATGCTGCCCTGGGTGTCGCCCAGCGTGGCCGCTTCGGCGAGCGGCACGAGGCGGGTGCCGGCCGGCAGGACTTCCTCGCCCAGCCTCTGGGCCTCTTCCCAGGCCGAGCCGAGCGCGAAGTCGGGCGCAAGGGCGGAGGTGACGGCCACGGCGCGCAATTGCTGCTCGCGGGCGAGTTCGGGCGGCACCGCGATCTCCCTGAGCGAGGCGATCGTCGACATCGGCACGAAACGGCCGTCGCTGGTCTTGACGAAGATCGCTTCGAGATCGGTGGGATCGTTGATCGGGTTCGTCGTGGAAACCAGCTTCACCGAAAAGCTGCGGTCGTCGATATAGACCGACCCGATCTTCCGCCCGTCGAGCATGGCCTGCATCGCCTGGCCGAGCCCGGTGATGTCGATGCCCAGGTCGGAAGCGCGCTCACGATCCATCGTGACCGAAAGCTGCGGCTGCGTGGGCTCCACCGAAAGCCGCGCCTGGCGGAACCGGGGGTCCTGCTCCATGGCCGCGACCATGTTGGCGGCCGCCTTGCCAAGCTGCGCATAGCTGTTGCCGACTACGGCGAACTGGAGACCGGAACCGGCGCCGCGAATGCCCAGGCTGTTGGGCTGGAATGCGAAGGCCCGCACGCCCGGCACCTGCCGCGTCAGGCTGTTGATCTCCTCGATGATCTCCTGCTGGCTGCGTTCGCGCTCCGACCAGTCCGACAGCGCCATGACCAGAAAGCCGTTATTGGTCCTGCCCCATGAGCCGGCAAGCGAGAATGTCGAGATGATCTCGCCCCTGTCGCGAAGCGGCTGGATCAGGTCCTCGATCTGCTGGATCTGTCCTGCCAGATAGTCGAGGCTGACGCCCTGCGGCGCGCTGATGCGAAGGAAGGCGCGGGCGCGATCCTCGGTCGGCGTCAGCTCCGACTTGATCGTGCCGAAGACGCCGAAGGCGGAGGCGGCGAAGAGCGCGGAGATCAGCAGGACGACCGCAGGCGCGTTGAGCGCCGCCCTCAGCACCCGTGCATAGAGCGATGCCAGCGCGCCGCCGAACCTGGCCATGACGCCGTCGCGCTTTTCGGCGTCGGCTGCTCCCGCCTTGAGCATGCGAGACGCCAGCATGGGGCACAGCGACAGGGCCACGATCGAGGACAGGAACACCGCGATCGCCAGCACGAAGCCGAATTCGCGGAAGAGCCCGCCGGTCTGTCCCGGCATGAAGGAAAGCGGCACGAAGACGGCGATCAGCGTCGCGGTCGTGGCGAGCACCGCGAAGAACACCTCCTCGGTACCCAGCACGGCGGCCGCGCGCGGCCCCATGCCCTCGTTGCGCCGTCGCACGATGTTTTCCAGAACCACGATCGCGTCATCGACGACGAGACCGGTGGCGAGCACCAGCGCGAGCAGCGTCAGGATGTTGATCGAGAAGCCGGCGATCCAGATCGCGGCCACCGTTCCCACCAGCGCCACCGGCATGGCGAGCGCGGGGATGATGGTGGCGCGCACGTCCCACAGGAACAGGAAGATGATCAGGAGCACCACGCTGACGGAAATGCCGAGCGCGATCTCGACCTCGTGCAGCGCGCCGCGAATGAAGGTCGCGTCGTCGCTGGAGACGAATATGTCGACGCCGTCGGGCAGGTTCGGCCGGATCTCGTCGATCGCCGCGCGCACGCCTTCGGAGATGTCGAGCGTGTTGGACTGAGCCTGGCGCACGATTCCCAAGCCGACGCCGGTGCGGCCATTGGCGCGCAACTGGCTCTCGCCGATATCGGCGCCGAGCGTCACCCTGGCCACTTCGCCCAGCCGCGTCGTCGGGCTGATATAGACCGCCTCGAAGGCTTCCGGCGTGGTCAGGTTGGCCGAGGCGCGTACGATGAGATCCTGCGTGTTTGACGTCAGCGATCCCGCCGGCGTGTCGAGCGACATCGACGCCAGCGCGGTCTGGATGTCGCCGACGGTAAGCCCGAGGCTCGACAGGCGGGCCTGGTTGATGTCGACGCGGAAAATCTTGTCGCGATCGCCGAAAACCTGCACGTCGGCCACGCCGGGAATCGCGGCCAGGGCATCGAGAATCTTGTCCTCGATGAGGACGGTGAGGTCCTGGATCGACATGTCCTCGGCGGTCATCGCCAGGCGCATGATGGCGTCGGCGTTGGCGTCGGCCTTGACGATCTGCGGCGGGTCCGCCTGGTCGGGGAGATCGTCCACGACGCGCGAGACGGCGTCCCGCATATCGGAGGCGGCGGTGTCGAGATCGGTGCCGTCGTTGAACTCCACCGTCACCCGGCTTCGGCCGTAGGAGGATGTCGAGGAGATCGACTTCACGCCGGCGACGCGTGAAACCGCGCCTTCGAGAAGGCCGGTCAGTTCCCGGTCGATGGTTTCGGCCGCGGCGCTGGGCAGCTGGGAACTGACGGTGATCACCGGCCGGTCCACATCCGGGAGTTCGCGGACCTCGACGCCGAACAGTGCCGCGAGCCCGGCCACGCCGATCAGCGTGTTCAGCACGAAGGCGAGCACCGGGCGGCGCACGAACAGCGCCGTGATGCTGTCGAGGATGCGGAAGGTGTCGCGGGTCTCCATCGAGGCGGCGGCCTCTAGGTGCCGCTCGCCGCGCCGTCCTGGGCGGGTGCGAGAGTGTTGGAGGCGTCGGGACGCGCATTGCGGGCGATCATCACCGGAGCGCCGTCGCGGACCGCGTGGATGCCCTGGGTGACGACTTCCTCGCCCGGAGAGAGCGCTGCGTCGACGAGCACGGATTCGGTGTTGCGCTGGATGATGCGCACCATGGTGCGCTCGGCGCGCCCATCGCGAACGGTCCAGACGAAGGCGCCCTCCGTGCCCCATTGCACCGCGAGCGGATCAACGGTCGGGTAGGTGTCGCCGGGGAAGCGGATCTCCACCCGGAAAGCCATACCGGCGCGCAACGCGTCGGTCTCGTTGTCTATGCGGGCCTGAACCCGCAGGGTCCGGCTTGCCGGATCGACCCTGTTGTCGATGGCGCTGACCTGGCCGCTGAAGGTGCTGTCCGGCCTCGAAACAAGGGCGGCGGCGAGAGGTGTGCCGACCTCGATCTGGCCCGAAAAGCGTTCGGGCACCCAGAAATCGACGATGATCTCGGACCGGTCGTCGATCGTGGCGATCTCGGTCTGGGTGGTGACGTAGTTGCCGACATTGATCGGGAGGATGCCCACGACCCCGCCGATCGGCGCGCGAATGGCGCGGCGCTCCAGATCGAGTTCCGCCTCGCGAAGCGCGAGTTCGGCATTGCGCACGGCCAGTTCCGCTTCCGTGACCTGCACGGCCGAAGCGGTGTTGGACGAGCGCAAGGTGTTGATGCGTTCGAGCCGCGAGCGGGCATCGGCGATGGCGACCTCCGCGCGGTCGAACGCGATCTGTTCCGAATCTGAATCGAGACGCGCGATGACGTCGCCCGCCGACACCCGCTGACCGGACTCCACCTCGTAGGACACGATGCGTCCGGTCGAGAAGGGGAGCACGGTAACAGTCTGGTTCGCGCGCCCGGTGCCGATGGCGGTCAGCCGGTCGTTGATTGTCGCGGTATCGACCGGGGAGGTCACGACGGCGGTTCGCGGACCGGCATTCGCACCGCGGCCATCCTCCGACGCCGTTTCGCGCCGCTGCGTCTCGCCGTCGTCGGGCGCGTTCGCCACCGCCGCCGACATCCATTCGAGATCGTACTTCGCCAGGATATCATGCGCGCCGGGGTAGAAGCGGACCCACAGCGCGGCCGCGACGACCAGCACGACCAGCGACAGCAATGCCTGCTTCCAGAACGACATCGACAAACCTTCTGCTTGTCCGGCGAAACCGGGTCATTCTACACGAAGATGACCCCGCGCGACATTACGCACAAATGGATCGGGACGGAGGCCAGGCATCCATCCCGTGAACCTACACTTATTGGCGTGTAGCACAGCCTGACCAACTTAAAGTTTGGTAATGTGTCGCGCTGCAACAATCAGGGTTCGTGCCGCGTGTCCTCGATGGCGCGGATGCGTTCGGCTCCCGTCGCGCCCAGGGCGCGCGTGGTTTCTGCAATGATCAGTTCCGCCAGAACGAAAAGCGACGCCGACGAATCCCATGGCGACGGCACCGCCGTGCGGCCCGGCAGCACCTGCGTGGCGAAGCGGGCGATCGGCGACAGCCACTGGTCGGTGACCAGCACCACGCGGACGCCGCGCCGGTGGGCGGCGCGTGCGACGTCAAGCAGCCCGTCCTGGTAGCGGCGAATGTCAAACAGGACGAGCGCGTCGCGCCGGCCCATGTCGACCAGCCTGTCGCGCCAGGCCGATTCCTGGCCGGTCAGATGGACGACGTCGGGACGGATCAACGCCAGATGGGCGGCCATGTAGCGGGCAATGGGATCGGTGAAGCGGCCGCCGACGAGATAAAGCCTCGAGCGGGGCGTGGAAAAAATCTCGGCGACCTCGGCGATCTGGCGCGGGCCGACATGGCGCATTGTTTCCGCGATATTGTCGAGCGTGGCACGCACCATCGGCGAGGCCGTCTCGCCGGGCGCGGCTGAAGGCTGGTTCTGCGAGCGCGACAGCGGCGACTGCAGTTGCTCGGCCAGTTCCTCCTTGAGCCCGGCCTGAAAGTCGGCATAGGCCGCGAAGCCGATCCGTCCGATGAAGCGCAGGATCGTCGGCGAGCTCACCCCGGCCCGGCGGGCGTAGTCCGCCACGGTCTCCAGCCCGATCATCGGATAGTCGCCGATCAGCGCCTGCGCGGCGCGGCGCTCGCCGGTCGAAAGCTCATCCATGCGCTCGGCTATGCGTTCGGCGATGCTTGACGCCATTGCGGTCCTCCCGGCCTTCTCTGCGACGGCGCCGCCGGAGGGCGTCGCTGTTTGACAAGGCCGTCAAAACTGTATGAAATCATCCAAGGGACCGCAACGCGCCCATTCACGTATCGTTCGATACATGCCGCTCCGGGGCCTTCCAGATGGCGACAGCGCCGGCCGAGACAGACGCGATTGCCGAGACCGTGCGGCTTTCCCGCCGTGACGGGACCAGCCCCTATGTCGTCGTTTGCGACCACGCCTCGAATTTCGTTCCGCCCGCCTTCGCATCGCTCGGTCTGACGAAAACGGACCTGCTCAGGCATATCGCCTGGGATCCCGGCGCGCTCGGCGTCGCCCGCGCCTTGTCCGACCGGCTCGACGCGCCGCTGGTGGAAAGCCGGGTTTCACGCCTTGTGGTTGACTGCAACCGCGCGCTTGACGCGCCCGATCTCGTCGCCGCGACCAGCGAGGGGACGCCCGTTCCGGGTAATTCGGGCCTGTCGGCGGCCGCCAGGCAGGAGCGGATCGACCTGGCGCACGCGCCGTTCCATCGCGCGCTGGACGCGTTGATTGGCGAGCGGTTGGCCGAGGGGAGGCAAGTCCTTGTGGTCTCCGTCCATTCCTTCACGCCCGTCTATGGCGGGGTGGCCCGGCCGTGGCATGTGGGGATCGTGCATGATGACGAGGACCGTCTGTCCGCACCGCTGCTGGCCGCGCTGCGCGACCTGCCGGACCTGACGGTCGGCGACAACCAGCCCTATTCGCCCGCCGACAGGGTCTATTACACGCTGGAACGCCATGCACGGTCGCGGGGTCTGGCCTGCGTGATGATCGAGATCCGCAACGACGAGATCGCCGACGAGGCCGGGCAGCGGGTCTGGGGCGAACGCCTTGCCGGGATGCTGGAGACGATCGCGGAACAGGCGGCCGGTCGCGCGGCGGACGATCTCCCGGTCGAGGGGGTCGCGCATGCCTGAATTCCTCAGGACTTATGTGCGCGTCGTCGACGCGGCCAATCGCTGGGTCGGCACGCTGGCGATGTACCTGATCTTCGCCATGATCGGCATCCTGCTCTATTCGTCGATCATGAAGACCGTCGCCATTCCGCCGCTGTGGACGCTGGAAATGGCGCAGTTCGCCATGGTCGCCTATTTCATGCTCGGCGGTGGCTATTCCCTGCAGCAGGATGCCCATGTGCGCATGGACCTCTGGTATGGCACATGGAAACCGCGCACCCGCGCGCTTGTCGACTGTTTCACGATCTTCTTCCTTATCTTCTACCTGGTCCTGATGCTGATCGGCGGCTTCTCGTCGACCAGCTATGCGTTACGCTATGGCGAGACCAGCTATTCATCCTGGGCGCCCTACATGGCGCCGATCAAGATCATCATGGTGGCGGGCATCACGCTGATGCTGCTCCAGGCGATCGCGCAGTTTCTCAAGGATGTCGAGGCGGCACGCGCGGGTGACGGCGAATGAGCTACGAACTCATCGCCATCCTGATGTTCTCGCTCATGATGCTGCTCATGGTCACCGGCCAGCGCGTGTTCGGCGCGATCGGCTTCGTGGCGGTGGCGTTCGCGCTGATGCTGTGGGGCGCGGGCGGGTCGGAGATCGGCTTCAGCCAGGCCATCAAGGTCATGAAGTGGTATCCGCTCCTGACCCTGCCGATGTTCATCTACATGGGCTACATCATGTCGGAGACCGGCATCGCCGACGACCTCTACAAGATGTTCCATGTCTGGTTCGGTCCGGTCCGCGGCGGGCTGGCGATCGGCACGATATTCCTGATGGTGGTCATCTCGGCCATGAACGGCCTGTCGGTGGCCGGCATGGCGATCGGCGCCACGATCGCGCTGCCGGAGCTCCTGCGGCGCGGCTACGACAAGATCATGGTCACGGGCGTCATCCAGGCCGGCTCCTCGCTTGGCATCCTGATCCCGCCCTCGGTCGTGCTGGTGCTCTATGCGATGATCGCGCGCCAGCCGGTCGGGCAACTGTGGCTGGCCGGCGTATTTCCCGGCCTGATGATGGCCGGGCTGTTCCTGCTCTACATCGCCATTCGCTGCTGGTGGCAGCCGCATCTTGGGCCCGCCCTGCCGCGCGAGGAGCGGCGGGTGCCGCTGTCGGAAAAGCTGGCGCTGCTGTCGGCGGGGCTGGCGCCCTTCTTCATCTTCTTCATGATGACCGGCCTGTTCCTGATGGGCTATACGAGCCTGGTCGAGAGTTCGGCGGTCGGCGCGGTCTCGGCGACGCTCGTCGCCATCGTCAAGGGCAGGCTGACATTCCGCGTGCTTCACACGGCGGTGCGCAAGACGCTTGGTGTCTCGTGCATGTTCATGTGGATCATCGTGGCCGCGCTGGCCTTCGGGGCGGTGTTCGATGGGCTGGGAGCGGTCAAGGCGATCGAGGGCTTCTTCGTGGAGCAGCTCGGCCTCACCCCCTGGCAGATCCTCATTCTGATGCAGCTCTCCTACCTGCTCATGGGCACGTTTCTGGACGACACGGCCATGCTGGTTATCGTGGCGCCGCTCTACGTGCCGCTGGTCAAGGTGCTGGGCTTCGACCTGATCTGGTACGGCGTGCTCTACACGATCACCTGCCAGATCGCCTACATGACCCCGCCCTTCGGCTACAATCTGTTCCTCATGCGCGCCATGGCGCCGCCCGAAGTGACGATCGGCGACATCTACCGTTCCATCGTCCCCTTCGTGGTGGTGATGATCTTCGCGCTCGCCATGGTGATGCTGTTCCCGCAGATCGCGCTGTGGCTACCGCAGCACGTCTATCTGAGGGGATGAAGACGGGATCAACGAGAAAGCCGTGATCAAGCGGCTGGGATGACGACCAACAGAGTGGAGACAAGACGATGCACAACAGACGCACCTTCCTCACCCGGGCGGGCCTGGCCACCGCCGCCGGCGCATCTGCGCTCGCAACGCCCGCCATCGTGCGCGCCCAGTCGCCGATCCGCTGGCGGCTCCAGACCTATGCGGGGCCTGCGCTTGGAGAGCATGTCATCAAGCCGGCGGTCGATTCCTTCAACAAGGCGGCCAATGGTGAGATGGAGATCGAGCTCTACTATGCCGACCAGCTCGTGCCGACCGGGGAATTGTTCCGCGCCATGCAGAACGGGACGATCGACGCGGTCCAGTCGGACGACGATTCCATGGCCGCCCCGGTCGACGTGCGCGTCTTCGGCGGCTATTTCCCCTTCGCCACACGCTACTCGCTCGACGTGCCGGCACTGTTTTACAAGCATGGGCTCGCCGAGATCTGGGAGGAAGCCTATGGCGAGGTCGAGAATGTCACCTGGCTGTCCGCCGGCGCCTGGGACCCCTGCCACTTCAACACCAAGGAGCCGATCCGCAGTCTCGAGGACCTGAAGGGCAAGCGCGTCTTCACCTTCCCGACCGCCGGCCGCTTCCTGTCGCGCTTCGGGGTCGTGCCCGTCACCATCCCGTGGGAGGATGTCGAGGTGGCGGTGCAGACCGGCGAGCTCGACGGGATAGCCTGGTCGGGCATCACCGAGGACTACACGGTCGGCTGGGCGGACGTGACGCCCTACTTCCTGACCAACAATATCTGCGGCGCCTGGATCGGACATTTCTTCGCCAATTCCGAGCGCTGGAACGAGGTGCCGGACCATCTGAAGGAACTCTGGCGCCTGACGATGGACTCCTCCCATTATTATCGCCAGCATTGGTACTGGGCCGGCGAGGCCGATCTGCGCGTCAATGGCGGCAAGATGGAGCTGACCTCCATTCCCGACCAGGAATGGGCGACAGTCGAGGCTGAGGCCGAGAAGTTCTGGGACGAGATATCCGAAACCAGCGACCGCGCGGCGAAGGTCGTGCAGATCTTCCGCGACTATCGCGCCCTGATGGAGAAGGCGGGGCGGCCCTATCGCTACACCTGACACCGCATATCCGCGACACACGCTCGCCCGGCCCTCGTGGGCCGGGCGGTCACGTTGAAACCTGACGATTTCCATAGATGCCGGAGCGATGAATGGCCGGAACGATCTCCTTCGACGAACTGAAGAACCTGATCGCCGCCGGCGAGATCGATACGGTGCTGGCGGCCGGCGTCGACATGCAGGGCCGGCTTATCGGCAAGCGCTTCCACGCGGGCTTCTTCGTCGACAGCGCGCATGACGAGACGCACGGCTGCAACTATCTGCTGGCCAATGACATCGACATGGAACCGGTGCCCGGCTACGCCGCGGCAAGCTGGGACAAGGGCTATGGCGATTTCGTCATGAAGCCGGACCTCGCCACGATCCGGCGCGTGCCGTGGCTCGAGAAGACGGCGCTCGTCATCAACGACATTCTCGACCATCACAGCCATCAAGGTCTGGCGCACTCGCCGCGCGCCGTCCTGCGGCGCCAGGTGGAGCGTCTGAAGGAGCGCGGCTACCTGGCCTATTTCGCCTCCGAGCTCGAATTCTACCTGCTCGACGAGACCTACGACACGGCGCGCGAGAAGCACTGGCGCGGGCTGAAATCGGCCTCGCCGCATATAGGCGACTACCTCATTGGCATCACCTCGAAGGAAGAAGGCTATATGCGCCGGCTGCGCAACGAGCTTCACGAGGCGGGCGTGCCGATCGAAAACTCCAAGGGCGAGTGGGGGCCGGGACAGGAAGAGATCAATGTGCGCTATGCCGGGGCGCTGGAAATGGCCGACCGGCACGTCATCCTCAAGAACGGCGCCAAGGAGATCGCCCACCAGATGGGCAAGGCCGTGACCTTCATGGCCAAATACAGCTACGACCTTGCCGGCAATTCCAGCCACATCCACAACTCGCTGTGGAGCGCCGACGGCAAGACGCCGCTCTTCTTCGACAAGGACGGGCCCTGGACGCTTTCCGAGCTCGGCCGGCAATGGGCGGCCGGCCAGTTGAAGTACGCCAAGGAGTTCATCTGGTTCCTGGCGCCCTACGTCAACTCCTACAAACGCTTCCAGGCCGGCACCTTCGCGCCGACCAAGATCATGTGGAGCCAGGACAACCGCACCGCCGGCTTCCGGCTGTGCGGGGAGGGGACGAAGGGCATCCGCATGGAGTGCCGCATCGGCGGCGCCGACCTGAACCCCTATCTCGCCTTCGCGGCGCTGATCGCGGCGGGGCTGGCCGGTATCGACGAGAAGCTGGAACTGGGCCAGCCATTCGTCGGCGATGCCTATCAGTCCTCGCGCCTTCCCGAGATTCCCAAGACGCTGCGCGACGCGACCGAGACGATGCGCAAGTCGAAGATGCTGCGCGCCGCCTTCGGCGACGAGGCCATCGACCACTACGTCCACACGGCGCGCTGGGAGCAGTTCGAATACGACCGCCGCGTGACCGACTGGGAGCTGCACCGGGGGTTTGAGAGGTACTGAGAAAAGGAAAGAGGAAACATCATGACCGAAACGGTCAAGCTCAAATCGCCTATCGACGGCTCGGTCTACGCCGAACGTCCCCTTGCCACCGACCGCGAAATCGCCGCGGCGGTGGATCGCGCCAAGGCCGCGCAGGCCGAATGGGCGGCTGGCACGACCATCGCCGAGCGCGGCAAATACCTGCTCGCGTTCCTCGACGCGCTGCTCGCCATGAATGACGAGATCGTGCCCGAACTCGCCTGGCAGATGGGCCGGCCGGTGCGCTATGGCGGCGAGAAGGGCGGCTTCGAGGAACGCACGCGCTACATGGTCGACATCGCCGAGAAGGCGCTGGCGCCATTCGTGCCCGAGGACCGGCCAGGTTTCCGCCGCTATCTCAGGCGTGAGCCGCTCGGTGTCGTCTTCACCATCGCGCCGTGGAACTACCCCTATCTCACGGCCGGCAATTCCATCGTGCCCGCGCTGATGGCGGGCAACGCGGTGATCCTGAAACACGCCGCGCAGACGCTGCTGGTCGGCGAGCGCTTTCAGCAGGCGTTCGACAAGGCGGGCCTGCCCAAGGGCCTGTTCCAGAATCTCGTCATGAGCCACGACCAGACCGAGGTGCTGCTGTCCTCCGGCAAGGTCGATCACTGCAATTTCACCGGGTCGGTCGCGGGTGGGCGTGCCATCGAGAAAGCGGCCGCCGGCACCTTCATGTCGCTCGGGCTCGAACTCGGCGGCAAGGACCCGGCCTATGTGCTGCCCGATGCGAAACTGGATCATGCGGTCGCCAATCTCGTCGATGGCGCCTTCTACAACACCGGTCAGTGCTGCTGCGGCATCGAGCGCGTCTATGTGCACGAGAAGGTCTATGACGACTTCGTCGAGGGCTTCGTGGCCGAAACCAGGAACTACGTCGTCGGCAATCCGCTCGACCAGGGGACCACGATGGGGCCGATGGCGCAGGCCCGCTTCGCCGATTTCGTCCGCGAGCAGAAGGCCGAGGCGCTGCGCAAGGGCGCGACCGCGCATATCGGCATGCAGGTGGAGGGCGACCGCGAGGGCTCGCCCTATCTGGCGCCCGAGGTGCTGACGAATGTCGACCACCAGATGAGCGTCATGCGCGAGGAGAGCTTCGGCCCGATCGTCGGCATCATGAAAGTACGCGATGACGAGGAGGCGATCCAGCTCATGAACGACAGCCCCTATGGGCTCACCGCCTCGATCTGGACGACCGATACCGACCATGCCGCCGCGATCGGCGACCGGATCGAGACCGGTACGGTGTTCATGAACCGCTGCGACTATGTCGATCCGGGCCTGGTCTGGACCGGGATCAAGGACACCGGCAAGGGTGGCGCGATGGGCGTCGTTGGCTACCACAACCTCACCCGGCCGAAGAGCTATCATCTGAGGGAAGCGATCTGAGCTGCCAATGCTCGTGAACTCACCCCTCTGGCCGGCAGGCCAGAGGGGGTGGAGAAATCCGCTTACAACCTTCCGCGAGAGCTTCTGTCCATGACCAACCTCGTCTCCAAATGGAACTTCCCCACCACCGTTCGCTTCGGCGCCGGGCGCGTCAAGGAACTGCCGGACGTTCTGAAAGACGCCGGTATCTCAAATCCGCTCTTCGTCACCGATCCCGGACTGGCCAGGCTGCCGGTCGTCGCCTCGACGCTCGCTCTGCTCGACGAGGCGAAACTGCCCCACGGTGTGTTTTCCGACGTCAGGCCCAACCCCGTCGAATCGAACCTCACCGCCGGCATCGAGGCGTTCAGGAACGGCGGCCATGACGGCGTCATCGCCTTCGGTGGCGGGTCTGCGCTCGACCTTGGCAAGCTGATCGCCTTCCAGGCCGGTCAGACGCGGCCGGTCTGGGACTTCGAGGACATCGGGGACTGGTGGACGCGCGCCGACGCGGGCGCGATCGCGCCGATCGTCGCCGTGCCGACCACCGCCGGCACCGGCTCGGAGGTCGGCCGCGCCGGCGTGCTGACCAACGAGGCCACGCACACCAAGAAGGTCATCTTCCACCCGAAGATGCTGCCGGCCACCGTGATCGCCGATCCCGAACTGACGGTCGGCATGCCGCCCTTCATCACCGCCGGCACCGGCATGGACGCGCTCGCCCATTGCCTCGAGGCCTATTGCGCGCCGGGCTATCATCCCATGGCCGACGGCATCGCGGTCGAGGGGGTCAGGCTGGTGCTGGAGAACCTGCCGAAGGCCTATGGCGACGGCTCCGACCTGACGGCGCGCGCGCACATGATGTCGGCCGCCGCCATGGGCGCCACGGCCTTCCAGAAGGGGCTCGGCGCCATCCATTCGCTGTCGCACCCGATCGGCGCGCTCTACGACACCCACCACGGCATGACCAACGCCGTCTTCATGCCCTATGTGCTCGCCTTCAACCGGCCGGCGATCGAGGCGCGCATCGACAGGCTGGCCGCCTGGTGCGGCATCAAGGGCGGGTTCGACGGGTTCTTCGACGCCATCATGAAACTGCGCGCCGATCTTGCCGTGCCCGCGACGCTGCCGGACCTGATCGAGGGCTTCGCGCCGGATCCGGCGCGCAAGGAGCTCATCGCCGACATGGCGATCGTCGACCCGACGGCGGGCGGCAATCCGGTCGAGCTGACGCGACAGGCCGCGCTCGATCTTCTGGAGGCGGCCATCGAGGGCCGCGTCGCGGCCTGAGCGGCGGCATCAGCGCGCGGCTCGCCGCGCGAACTCCGCTTTACAATCGAAGCCGGGAATTCCAGTATTCGCTCCACTACAAGGGTCTCAGGGAGAGTGACAATGCGTAAGTTCAAGACCATCCTGGCCGCGACGGCCGCCGTCGTGATGGCGGGCGCGGCGCAGGCCGAAGACGTGAAGTTCGGCTTCCTCGGTGGTTTCACCGGGCCGATCGAGTCGCTGGTGCCGCCGATCTTCGAGGGCGCGAAGCTGGCCGTCACCCAGATCAACGAGCAAGGCGGCATCCTCGACGGCGAACTGACGCTGGTTCAGGGCGATTCCACCTGCGCCGACGCCACAGCCGCCTCGAACGCCGCCGACCGCATGGTCAATTCGGAGAACGTGACGGCTCTGGTCGGGCCGCTCTGCTCGGGCGAGACGATCGCGGCGGCCAACAGCGCGGCCATTCCGGGCGGCGTGGTGCTGGTCTCGCCAGCCGCGACCTCGCCGGCGCTGTCGGATCTCGACGACAACGACCTCGTCTTCCGCACGACGCCATCGGACGCCTATTCGGGCGAGGTGCTGGCAAGGCTGCTGCGTGACAAGGGCCACGACAACATCGCCATCACCTATGTCAACAACGACTATGGCAAGGGCTTCGCGGAGGCGTTGCAGGGGTCGTTCGAGGAGCTCGGCGGCACGGTCGCCGCCAACGAGGCGCATGAGGACGGCAAGGCCGATTATCGCGCCGAGATCGGTTCGCTGGCGTCCTCCGGCGCGCAGATGCTCGTGGTGCTCGCCTATGTCGACGGGTCGGGCCAGACCATCATCCGCCAGGCGCTCGAAAGCGGCGACTTCGCCGAGTTCGCGGGCGGCGACGGCATGATCGGCGACAGCCTTGTCACCGCGATCGGCGAGGGCAAGCTCGACGGCTTCATCGGCACCAAGATAGGCTCGTCCGAGACGCCTGGAACGGCGATTTACGCCGAGGCGGCGACCGCGGCCGGCTTGGACCCCGCGGCCTCCTTCGCCGCGCAGGCCTATGACGCCGCCTTCCTACTGGCGCTGGCCGTCCAGAAGAAGGGCAGCGGTGACCGCGAGGGGCTGTCCGAGGCGCTGCGCGAAGTCGCGAGCGCCCCGGGCGAGACGATCCTGCCGGGCGAATGGGAGAAGGCCAAGCAGCTTCTCGCCGACGGTCAGGACATCAACTACGAGGGCGCGTCGGGCAGCCACGAGTTCGACGAGAAGGGCGATGTGCCCGGCGTCGTCATCGAGACGGTGATCGAAGGCCCCGGCTTCAAGGATATCGGCCCGGTCGCGATGGATTAAAGGCCTCAAAAGACATGATGGAGGCCCGGCTTCGGCCGGGCCTTCTTCTTTGCGCGTCGGATCTTGACCGCGGCCCTGCTTCGAGAGGCGCAAAAAAACAGTCGGCGCCGGGATTTCTCCCAGCGCCTCCCTGTTTACCGGATACGGCCCCAACTCGCCGCGCAAGCGCACACGACTTGCGATCGTTCCGGAAACCGGTCTCGGCTCTGCGTTACCGTCAGGCTCCGCAATGCCGGACCTTGTGCCTCACGCAACACAAGGTCACGCTCGGCTGTCATCGAAGGGCTTGACCGGCCTTCATGACAGCATCGGTTCACCGGTCACGCGTTCCGGAAACGGCTTCCGATGTCCCGCCGGACACCCGGGTCCGCAACACCGCGCGGAAATCCGCGCTCTGTCTTGGCCCGGACGGGCTCCAGGGTTGTTCTCGTCTCTGTCTCGCTGTCCAAGTCGATCCGTCGACGAGCCCTGAATTGCCCTTGATCTTACGTTGGGGCAGGCGGCTGCGCAATCGCGGCCGCCCTGTGGATAGCGTTGATAGCGGTGGTAACCGGCGGATTGTTTCGCCGTTACTCGTAGCGCATCCGCTTTTCCGGCAGCAGCCCGCCGGGCGCCAGCCTCAGCACCAGCACGATCGCCAGACCGATGACGAAGACGCGCATCTGAAGCGCGCGGGTGGCGAGGTCGCCCGGCGCCTGCCAACCGAAGAGATCGCCGCCGATCACCTCGATCTGCCTGAACAGGAACAGCGCGGCCGGTTCCGACATGGTCCAGACGACATAGACCAGAAGCGCGCCGAAGATCGTGCCCAGATTGTTGCCCGCGCCGCCCAGAATGACCATCACCCATATCAGGAATGTGTGGTTGAGCGGCATGAAGCTCGACGGATCGAAGATGGTGGCGAAGGTGATCAGCGCCGCGCCGCCGACGCCGATGATGAAATTGCCGATGATGAACATCTCCAGCCGGCGGCGGTTCACGTCCTTTCCCATGGCGGCGGCGGCCGTCTCATTGTCGCGGATGGCGCGCATCATGCGGCCCCAGGGCGAGGCCCAGGCGCGCTGCAGGAGCACGTAAAGCACGACGATCATGATCGCGACTACGCTTAGATAGGCCGATCGCGACGCGACGAAGCCGAGATCGGCGGGCGTGGGAACCGGCCACGGAATCGGCGAGACGGTCAGCGTGCCGCGCGTCAGCCAGTCCGCGTTCTTGAGGAAGGCCTTGACGATCTCGGCGATACCCAGCGTGGCGATGGCCATGTAGTCGGCGCGCAGGCCGAGCGTGATGCGGCCCATCACCCAGCCAAGAAGCCCCGCCAACGCCCCGCCGAATGCCCATCCGATCCAGACAGGCAGGCCAAGCCCGCCGACGAAGCCGGCCTCGCGCTCGATGACCGAGGCCGCCGGATCGAGCTGCCCCTGAACGGCAAGGTAGGTGATGGCGGCCGCGACCAGCGTCAGCGCCATGCGCAGGGGTTTGGGCACGCCGATCCGGTCGCTGCGGCTGATCGCGATCGTGATGGCGACGCCGACGACGAGCGTGACAAAGGTCCAGCCGAGCATGCCCGGTCCCGCCCCTTGCCAGAAGGCCTGGTTGACCGGGTAGGACAACAGCACCGTGCCGAACGCCGCCAGCGCGACGAAGCCCATCAGGCCGACATTGAAAAGTCCCGCATAGCCCCACTGGATCGTGAGGCCGAGCGCGATGACGGCGTAGCAAGCCGCCTCGGCCAGCATGCGCACGCCGAAGGCCGGCCCGACCCGGCTGAAGATAGCGGCGACGAGGGCGACAAGGCCAGCCAGCAGCACCAGTTCGCGGACGGGAAGCGTCTTCACAGGTTGAGCCTCCCCCTGAAGATGCCGGTCGGTCGCCAGATCAGCACCGCCAGCAGGATGAAGAAGGGCACGACGATCTTGTATTCGGTCGGCACGAAGGTGATCCGGCCCGGTATCTCGATGAATTCCGGCAGCAGGGGCTGAAGGGGCCGCAACAGGACCGACCAGTTGAAGACGGCCAGGGTCTCGGTGAAGCCGACCAGCAGGCCACCGGCGATCGCGCCATAGGGCTGGCCGACGCCGCCGACGATGGCGGCCGCGAAGATCGGCAGTATGATGTTGAAGGAGAGATCAGGCTTCAGCGTCACGTCGAGCGCCAGCATAGTGCCGCCCGCGGCCGCCAGCGCGCCGGCGATCAGCCAGGTCGTGCGCACGACATGGTCGATCGAGATGCCCGACACGCGCGCCAGGTCGGGATTGTCGGCCACCGCGCGCATGGCCTTGCCCATGCGCGAGCGCGTCAGAAACAGGTGCAGCGCGATGACGGCGGCGATCGTCAGCACGAACAGGAGCAGTTGCGGCTCGGTGATGACGATGTCGCGGCCGCCCAAGGGTATCCGGTAGATGTCCTTGGAATCGGCGGCGACATAGAGCTGGCGCGTACCGGTGCCGGCGAACAGCCGGATGCCGCCCTGCATCATCAGCATCACGCCGATCGAGGTCATCACCATGACCACGGGCCGCGAGCCGGCAAGCCGCATGGGCCTGTAAATGACACGATCGATGCCGACGGCGAAGACGGCCGTCATCGCCATGGCGATCGGCAGCAGGACGAAGGCGGTCGGCAGCCCGACAGCCGCCCCGGCGCCAGGGAAAAGGACCAGCAGGACCAGCGCGAAGAAGGCGCCGGTGGTCATCATGTCGCCATGCGGAAAATGCGCGAAGCGCAGGATGCCGAAGATCAGCGTCACGCCGACCGCGCCCAGCGCATAGATCGAACCGCTGATCAACCCGGCTATGATGCCCTTGTTGATGAAGAACACCAGTTCGTTCATGGGCAGTACCGTAAGCAGGCCGGCTTCGGGCATGGCTAGTCTCCTCCACCCAGAAAACTTCTGGCGACCTCGGGGTCGTCGAGAAGTTCCTTGCCGGTGCCGGTGAACCGGTTCCGCCCGCCGGCCAGCACGAAACCCTTATGCGCGAAGCCGAGCGCCTGGCGGGCATTCTGCTCGACCATGACGATGCCGACGCCGGTGGTGTTGATGGCGATGATGCGCTCGAAGATCTCGCCCATGTAGAGCGGCGACAGGCCCGCCGTCGGCTCGTCGAGCAGCAGAAGCTTCGGCTCTGTCATCAGCGCGCGGCCCATCGCCACCATCTGGCGCTGACCTCCCGAAAGCTCGCCCGCCGGCTGGCGGCGCTTGTCTTTCAGCGGCGGAAAGAAGCCATAGACCTGGTCCACAAGCCGGCGGTAGTCGTCGCGGCGGATATAGGCGCCCATGTCGAGATTTTCCTCGACGGTGAGGCTGGGAAAGACATTGTATTCCTGCGGGACGAAGGACAGGCCGGCCCGCACGAGGCTTTCGGGCGTATGGTTGGTGATGTCGCGGCCATCGAAGCGCACGGCGCCCTCGCTGACGCTCAGCAGACCGAACACCGCTTTCAGCGTCGTCGACTTTCCCGCGCCGTTGGGGCCTACGATCACGCCGATCTCGTCGGCCTCGACGACTATCGACACGCCGTTGAGAATGTTGGCGCCGCCATAGCCGGCATGAATGGCATCGACCTCGATCAGCGCCATTATGCGGCTCCCGCCTGGCCGCCGCCGAAATAGGCCTCGACGACTTCGGGGTTGGCGCGGATCTCCGCCATCGGTCCCTCGACCATCTTGGTGCCGGCGGCCATGACGATCACGGGATCGCACAGCCGGGCGATCAGGTCCATGTCGTGCTCGATGACGAAAAAGGTCAGCCCTTCCTCCCGGTTCAGCCTCTCCACCACGGCGGCAAGGTCGTTGAGCAGGGTGCGGTTGACGCCGGCGGCGATCTCGTCGAGCAGCACGACCTTCGGGTCGGTCATCATCACGCGGCCGAGCTCGAGCAGTTTCTTCTGGCCGCCCGACAGATTGCCGGCGAGTTCGTTGCGGACGTGGCCGAGCCGCAAGAGCGCGATGACGTCCTCGGCGCGGGCGCGCGTTTCGGCCTCCTGCGCCATCACCGCGCCGCGCCGGAAGCAGGAGGCGAAGACGTTCTCGCCGCGCTGGCCCGACGGAACCATCATCAGGTTCTCCAGTGCCGTCATGGCCGAGAATTCATGCGCGATCTGGAAGGTCCTCAACAGGCCGCGGCCGAACAGCTCATGCGACGGCAGGCCGGTGACGTCCTCGCCCTCCAGCAGGATTCGGCCCGAACTCGGCGCGAAGACGCCCGCCACGATGTTGAACAGCGTGGTCTTGCCCGCGCCGTTCGGTCCGATCAGGCCGGTGATGGTGCCCTTCTCGACGCTGAGCGAACAGCGGTCGACCGCCAGCACACGCCCGAAGCGCTTGCTGACGTCCTGCACGTCGATCATCGGAACATTGTCCGGCATTGTCGTTCGTTCTTCTGGAATTCCCCGGGATCGGCCGCGTCCGCGCGCGGCTACCGGCCCCGTACAGCCCTTTGCCGGGTCATAGCCGCCTGCCATGCGGATTGGCAAGCGCGGCGGATCGTCGTCATCGCGGCAGCCGGATAACCACGTCGTGCTCACCGCTGTCGCGCAGGTCGAAGGTGCCGCCCTTCCTCGTCTTGCCGTCGACGATCGTCTCGGTGCGTTTCAGGCCTGCCACGCGCTCGACCCGCAGCCTGTGGGTCGCGTCGCCGATCCTGAGCGTTGCCGAGAAGCCGTCCCAGTCGGACGGTATCGCAGGCTCCACTGTGATCGTGCTCCCCTTCTTGCGGATGCCGAGGATACCCTCGATCGCCGCGCGATAGAGCCAGCCGGCCGAGCCCGTGTACCAGGTCCAGCCGCCACGCCCGGCCTTCTCCCCCTCCGAGTAGATGTCGGCGGCCACGACATAGGGCTCGACGCGGTAGCGTTCGGACGCGCCGGCGTCGAGCGCGTGGTTGACCGGATTGAGCCAGGAAAAATAGCGCCAGGCCTCGTCGGCGCGGCCGAGTTCTGCCAGCGCCAGCACGAACCATGTCGCGGCATGGGTGTACTGGCCGCCATTCTCGCGCACGCCCGGCGGATAGGACTTGATGTAGCCCGGTTCCTTCGCGGTGTTTTCAAAGGGCGGCGTGAACAGCCGGACGATATGGTGGTCCTCGTCGGCGAGGTGCTCGATGGCCGCGTCCATCGCCCGCTTCGCCCGTTTCGGGTCGCCGGCGCCCGACAGCACGCTCCAGGACTGGGCCAGCGAATCGATCCGGCATTCGTCCGAAGCCTTGCCGCCGAGCGGCGAGCCGTCGTCATAGGTGCCGCGCAGATACCAGTCGCCGTCCCAGCCCGGGCCCTCGAGCGCGGCGAGCAGCTTTTCGCGATGGGCTTCCCAGGCGGCGGCCCGCTCCTTCTCGCCGCGCTTGCGGGCGAGCGGCGCGAGGTCGGCGATGGTGCGGGCCAGGAACCAGCCGAGCCACACGCTGGTTCCGCGGCCCTCCTCGCCGACCGCGTTCATGCCGTCGTTCCAGTCGCCGCCGAGGATGAGCGGCAGGCCGTTCTCGCCGGTGCGCCGCACGACAAGGTCGAGCGCCCGCGCGGCGTGCTCCCAGACTGTCGCGGTCTCCTTCGACAGTTCGGGCGTGAAGAAGGAATCGTGCTCGCCTTCCCTCAGAGCCTCGCCTTCGAGGAAGGGGACCTTCTCGTCCAGAATGGCATCGTCGCCGGTCACGCCGAGATAATGCGCCAGTCCGTGGCCCAGCCAGACCACATCGTCGGAGATCATGGTGCGCACGCCCGCCCCGGTGCGCGGCAGCCACCAGTGCTGCACGTCGCCTTCCCGGAATTGGCGCGAGGCGGCATTGAGGATCTGCGCCCGGGCCAGAGACGGATCGTGCAGCAGCAGCGCGAGCGTATCCTGCAACTGGTCGCGGAAGCCGAACGCGCCGCTGGCCTGGTAGAAGGCCGAGCGCGCGCGCACGCGGCACGCCACCGCCTGATAGGGCAGCCAGCGGTTGACCACCGCGTTCATGGCCGCGTCGGGTGTCTCGATCTGCACCGTGCCCAGGAAGCTGGACCATTCCGCCTTCGCCTCGGCCAGCCGCTCGTCGAACGGTTTCTGCCTGTGGGCCAGCACGAGGTCACCCGCCTCGGCGGTGGAGCCCGCGTCGCCGAGCAGCCAGAACGTTTCGACCGTTTCGCCGGGCGCGACCTCGATATCGCGCGCGATCGCCGCGCAGGGGTCGCGGCCTGCCTCGACATTGCCAGAAAGCGCCGCCCCCGCCAGCACCGTCGCCGGCCTCTCCGAGGACCCGTCGCCGATGAGTTCGGCGCGGTCCGCCGTGAAGGACTGAGCGTCCGCGTCGGTCGCCAGAAAGGCAGTCCGGTCGGGGAAGTCGAGCCCGTAGGGGTTGCGGGCGGTCAGCGCGCCCGACCGTGGCTCGCGTTCGGGCACGATGGTCGGGGCCGTTCGGGCGCGGCTGGAGCCGAGCACCCATTCCGCGTAGCCATAGACGCGCAGGCGCCTTGTGCCGGCTCCATCATTCGTGACCCTGAGCCGGGTGACCTTCACCGGATCGGCGGCGTCGACGACCATCGTCGCCTCTAGCGCCAGCTCGCCGTGCCTGGCGCTGAAAACGCTGTATCCCTGGCCGTGGCGGGCCTCGAAGGCCGTCGCGGGGGAGGAAAGCAGCGCGGCGAAGGGCGACATCGCCGCTCCGCTGTCGCGATCGACCACGTAGAAGCCCTCGCCGGGGCGGTTGCGCACGGGATCGTTCGACCACGGCGTGATCTGGAAGTCGCGCGAGTTGCGGCTCCAGGTGAACGCCGCGCCCTCGGCGGAGACATGGAAGCCGAAGGACGGGTTGGCTATGACATTGATCCAGGGTTGCGGCGTCGCTTCGCCGCCGCGCAGCCGCACGACATATTCCGCGCCGCCGTCCGCGAAACCGCCCCGGCCGTTCCAGAAGTCGAGCCCGTCGCCCTGCGGCGCGGCGCCTCGAGGCGACGCCGGTGGCTGCCTGCGTGAAACGCGCCGTGCCTTCGGCGTCGGCGGCAGAGCCTTCGTCCCAGTTGCCGACGAGAGTTCAACCGACTCGGCGCGTTCGATCTGGTCGAAGATCGTTCCATTCCTGGTGTGCAGCACGATGCGCGCGCAGCCGAGCAGCGTCGTGTAGGACCGCTCGTCCATCAGGTCGCGGCGCACCGCGAAGATGTGCTGGCGCGGTCCGAGCTCACGACCGCGCAGGCGGCTGTTGTCGCAAAGCCACTCGATCGCCTGTTGCAGGTCCTGGACATAGGAGGAGGCCTGCTCGTTGACGATCACGAGGTCGGCCATGAGGCCGCGCGCGCGCAGATACTCCTGGTAGCGCAGCGCGCTCGCCACGATCTCGATATCGGCCTGGTCGCCGATTCTCAGCGCGAAGATGGGGAAATCGCCGGAGATCGCCATCGGCCATAGCGCCGATTGCGAGCCCAGACCCGAGGCGATCATCGCGGAGGGCTGGCGCAGCGAAATGTCGGGATAGAGCAGATAGCGCGCGAGCTTCTGCACGTTGGCGGCATCCGCCAGCGAAAGCCCCACATGCCGCGTCTGCACCTGGCTGCGTGTCCAGGCCATCATCGCCTGACGCTGGAAACTCTCGGGATAGTCGAGCCGGTCGACGGCTTCCTCCAGTTCGGCGCGATCGGCCGATACGAGCGTCCAGAACGTCAAGCTGACCTTCTTGCCCGCCGGGACACGGACCTGCCGGCGCAGCGAGAAGATCGGGTCGAGCGTGAAGCCCTGCGAGGCGCCGAGCCTTTGGCCTTTGTCGAAGGCCGCGGCGTCGGACAGGTCGCGCCCGCGGCCGATGAAGGCACGGCGATCGGTCTCGGCTTCGGTCTCCCGCCCGGGCGCGCCGCCTTCGGTGATGAAGTGGACCAGGCCCAGTTCAGCCTCGCCCTTCGACCGCTTGCGGCGTTTGGCGAAGATCGCCCTGTTGCCGGGGGCGATCTCGGTACTCACGAACATCTTGGCGAAGGCCGGGTGCGCCTGGTCGCTGGCTTCGGGATAGAGCACGATTTCGCCGTAGGAGGTCACGTCGACATGACGGTCGGAGGTGCCTTCGTTGAACAGGGTAATGCGCCGCGCCTCCCCGTCGCCTTCGGAAACGGCGATGCATTCGACCTCGCTGCGCAGCGAGCCGACCGACTTGATGAAGGTCGCCTTGTCGTCCGAAAGATGCGTCGACGCGATCTCGTCCTCGGCCTGTTTGGGTTCGGTCGTGGCCGACCACCACTCGCCGGTCTCGACGTCGCGCACGAACAGGAAGATGCCGGCGCGATCCTCGGTCGGATCGGGTGTCCAGCGGGTTACCGCCGTCTCGCCCAGCCGGGCATAGCCGGTGCCGCGCGAGGTCAGCATCATCGACCAGCGACCGTTGGACATCATCAGCGTGGCGCGCGCCGTTCTGGCGGGATCGACAATCAGCCGTGTTCCGGGCTGGTCGCTGAGTCCGTCGCCCTTGCCGGGCTCGATGTCGGCCGAGCGGATCGCGGCGGCGGGAATGTCGCGCGGGGCCTTTTCCTGCAGAAGCAGTTCGGCTGCCTCGATGACCGCGTCCGAATGGAAACGGTCGCGCATGCGGCCCTCGAACATAACATTGCCGACCGCGACGACCGTCATGCCCTGATGGTGGGCCATATAGTTACGCACCACGGCATGACGCTGTCCTTCGGGCATGCGCTGCGGCGTGAAGTCGACCGCGTCGTGGAAGCCGTATCGGCCCAGCGCGCCGAGTTTCACCAGTTCACGCAGGTTCTCGACCGCCTCGCGCGGCTTGAACTGCGCGGCCAGCATGGTCGCGTAGGGGGCGATGACGAGATTATGTGCCAGCCCGCGTTTCAGGCCCAGCCCCGGCACGCCGAAATTGGTGTACTGATAGGTCATCTCGTGGTCGCGGGCATTGTAGGCCGCTTCGGAGACACCCCACGGCACGCCGCGCGAGCGACCATAGCGAATCTGGCGTTTGATGATCAGGTTGCTGGTCTGGTTGAGAATGCCCCCGAGCGGCTCCTTCATCACCAGCGGCGGCATCAGATATTCGAACATCGAGCCCGACCAGGACACCAGCGCGCCCTGGAAGCCGATCTCCACGATCGGCCGGCCAAGCCGCATCCAGTGCTCGGTCGGGATGTCGCCCTTGGCGATCGCAAAAAGGCTTGCCAGGCGCGCTTCCGAGGCCAGGAGATCGTAGCAGGCCTCGTCGAGCTGGTTATCCTGCATTCTGTAGCCGATCGACAGGAGCCGCCGGTCGGCCCGCAGCAGGAAGGAGAAGTCCATCTGGAAGGCGAGGCCGCGCGCCCGTTCGCGGAGCTCGGCCAGGCGGTCCCTGTACGCCTCCACCAGCGCCTCGTCCGTATGAGCGTCGCTGACATGGTGTTCGCAGGTCTCGTGCAGCTTCTGCGCCCACAGCGCCAGTTCCTCGCTGCGGATGGATTTCGTCTCATGGTGAATGGAGGCCGCCAGCTTGCGGATCTCGGTGGCCAGAACCGCGAGGTTGATCGCGCGCACGGCCGCAAGTTCCGGCTCGCGCTTCATCGTCTCGACGGCCCGGCGCGCGCCGTCGATGCGTTCCTGCAGTCTTCGGCGCAGCGGGCGCAGCGAGCGGCGGTCGTCGGGCAGGGCTGATAGGCACTCGTCGAGGATCCAGACCGGGTCCAGTATGCCGTCGAAACTGCCTTCCAGATAGGCCGCCGGCGCCTGCCGCCATTCGTTGCAGGCGGCGGCGACGGCGATGAGATGGCCGGCCAGGTTGCCGGAATCCACGCTCGATACGTAGAGCGGCAGAAGCGGGTTCAGCGTGCGCGTCTCGTACCAGTTGTAGAGATGCCCGCGATGCTTCTGCATCGTTTCCAGCGTCGACACGGTCTTTTCCAGCCGGTCGATCGCCTCGCCGAGGGCGATCCACCCGAAGTCGCGCGCCGAGACGATCGACAGGAGATAGACGCCGATATTGGTCGGCGAGGTGCGCGCCGCGACGACGGGCTGGGGCGTTTCCTGGAAATTGTCGGGCGGCAGGTGGTTGTGCTCTTCCGTGACGAAGGTCTCGAAATAGAGCCATGTGCGCCTGGCATGGGTGCGCAGCAGCGCCGTCTCCTCCTCCGTCACGACGAGCCGCTCCTCGGTGACGGCCGAGCGGCTGATGATCCAGGCGAAGGCAGGCGCCGCGGCCCAGACGATGCCGAAGACAAGCGCAGCGAGGATGCTTTCGGAGCCGGCCGCGAGCGGGATCGCCACGCCGATCGCGGCGATCGCCGGCGACCCCCACATCATCTTGTAGTAGCCTTCGATCGAATTGACCGAGCCCTTGGTTGCCTGCGAGGCGGTGCGCCATTCGAGCAGTCGCCGGCGGCTGACATAGACGCGATAGAGCGTGCGCGCGATCGCGTCGCCCATCAGCCAGGCATTGTGGGCGATCAGCACGATGCGCACCACGACCTGGGCCGTGCCTATGGCCACGTCACGCAGGAAGGCGAAGACATGGCCGCGCGGCGTGATCTCGCGGCTGCGCGGCACGATCGAGGCGAGAATGTCGAAGGTCGGCGCGACGAACAGCGACAGGATCAGGAAGAACTGCCAGATCGCGCTTTCGGGAAAGGGCAGCAGCGTCCAGCCGGCGATCGACGCGCCAACCCAGAAGACAGGGGTCAGCGAGCGCCGCAGATTGTCCAGCATCTTCCAGCGCGAGAGCGGCGGAATGCCCATCGAACGCTCGAAGATGATCGGCAGAAGCTGCCAGTCGCCGCGCGTCCAGCGATGCTGGCGTGAGGCGTCGACCGCATAGCGGGTCGGGTAATCCTCGACGAGTTCGACATCCGTCACCAGCGCCGCGCGCGACAGCGCCCCTTCCAGCAGGTCGTGGCTGAGAACGGTGTTCTCCGCGATGCGGCCGGCAAGTGCTGCCTCCATCGCGTCGACATGGTAAAGCCCTTTGCCGGTGAAGGTGCCGTCGCCAAAAATGTCCTGGTAGACGTCGGAAACCGTGAACACATAGGGGTCCAGCCCCCGGTTCGACGAGAAGACCCGCTGGAAGAAAGACGCCTCGTCGCCGGTGGTCAGCGAGGCGGTCACGCGCGGCTGCAGGATCGTGTAGCCGCCGGTCACGCGGCGCCGGACAGGGTCGATGCGCGGCCGGTTGAGCGGGTGGCAGATCTTGCCGGCGAGCCTCACCACCGCGTCGCGGGTCATACGCGTGTCGGCGTCCAGCGTCATCACGTGGACGACGCCCTCGGGCAGGGGGCTGTCGGGTGGCAGGAAGGTGGTGTCGCTGTCGCCGCGCAGGATCAGGTTGAGCTCGTGCAGCTTTCCGCGCTTGCGCTCCCAGCCCATCCACGAGCCTTCGCAATCGTTCCACAGCCGGCGCCGGTGCAGGAGATGGAAGCGCGCGAAGCCGGAATCGCCCGGATGCCGGCTGTTCAGCTCGGCGATGCGCTCGCGCGCGAAGTCGAGCAGCTCGAGATCCGCTTCGGTTTGCTCGACAGGGCTGTCGGGCCAGTCCGACAGAATGGCGTAGTGGATCGCGCCGCGTATGTTGGCGAGGTGGTGGACCTCGATGTTGCGGACCGCTTCCTCCACGTCGTCGCGGGAGCCGATCAGCGTCGGCATCACAACCAGCGTGCGTGCCTCGGCGGGCAGTCCGTCGGCGAACTCGTAGCCGACCAGCTTGCTCGGCTTCAGGAACAGCATCACGATCGTGTTGAACAGACCCGTCGCGCCTTCGGCGGCCGGCAGGGCGAACAGGAGCAGCATGGCCGCGATCGTCCAGCCCGACAGGTCCGAGGCGCGAAACGCGACGCCGGCGATCAGCAGGAAGATCAGCGTTATGGCGGCGATCGGCGCGGCCACGGCCAGCCAGCCGAGCCGCCGGTACGCGCGATAGAAGCGCCTTCCCGGCCCCGGCTTGAAGCCGATCGCCTTCTCCAGCTCTCGCCGGCGCGACCCGACCAGAAGGAAGCCGACATCGGCATCCCCGCCTTCGGGCGTCGCTTCCGCCATCTCCAGGGCACGTTGCGTGACCTCGACCTCGCCGTGCCTCGAACGCAGGGCGAGGTCCTCGATTTCGGTGCGGTAGTAGTCGCGCGAGGGAAAATCGAGCGCGGCGAAATTCGACCTCTCGCGCAGCAGCGCGTCGACCCTGGAGATGCGCTCGAACCATTCGGTCCATTCGGCGTCGTTGATGGCGCGCAGGCCGCGGATGATATTGCCGGTGGTGACGTTGCCGGACGATTGCGTCTGGTGCTCGGCCATGGTGGCGAGCTCGGCGTCGCCGCCTTCCTTCTCCAGTTCGCGCTCCAGCCATTCGAGCGCGCGACCAGCGTTCTGCGAGCCGTCCCTGAGCCGGTAGAGAAGCTGCGTGGCGAAAGCGCTGTCGCCCGTGTGGGGCACATAGTCGTCGAGGATCCGGGCCCGTTCGTCGTAGCGATCCTCCGCCAGCACGCGGTCGGCCACGTCGTTGGCGATGTTGCGCATGCGCCTGGAACGATCGACGCGCAGTGCCAGCCGGCGCAGGTTCTCCACCAGCACGAAACGCAGCAGCGACGGCAGGGCCCACAATTCGCCGATCTTCAGCGGATGGACCATCTGGTATCCCTCGACGATGGCGGCGAAGGTCTCCTGCGAGAACGCGCTGTCGGTATGCGCGACATAGGCCCAGGCCAGTGCCAGCGCGCGCGGTACCTTCTGCCCGTCCGGGCCGTCGATCAGCGGAAGCTGGCGGTAGAAGCGGCGCGGCAGGTCGCGCCTGATCTGGTGGATCGTCTCTTCCACCAGGTAGTGGTTGTCGAGCAGCCATTGCGCGGCCGGCGTGATCGACTCCCCCATCGCCTGCGCCCTGTTGGTGGCGTGATAGACGGCGGAGATGCTGCCGGCATTGTCGCGGTTGCGCGCCTGCGGATCGAACGGCCGCAGACCCGGTTCGCCGCATGCCTCTTCGAGTCCGATCTTGGCGCCCAGCGCCTTCAGCCGATCGACCGGGAGGAAGGGGCCGCGGATGGGCTCGTCGGCCTTGGGCGGCAGGTGATGGCGTGCCTCGCGCTGGCGGGGTTGTTCCGCGGGTTGCGGCCTGGCCTGGTCCGGGGCGCCTGGACGGCTTGCTTTGAGCCTGTCCGGCGAAGTCTGAACATTCATCTACAAATCAATCCGATCCGCGATCGTTGCCGAACCGCGCCGCGAAACCAATCCGGGTCTGTTCCGGTCTCCTGCCATGCACCGCGCAGCCGGGCCTGGCCGGAAATCGAAGCTACCAGTTAGCGGTGCGGCGCGCCAACGCAAGTTGGGTCACGCGGGTGGCGTTCAGGATTGATGGCAGGAAACAAAGCGTGATTTCGCGCGGGCTTCCGGAAGGCACCTGGTCGTGCGCCGCGCATCCGCTCGTCGGCCTGTCGATGGCTCGCCGTCTTCGGCTGCTGACGCTCCGGTTCAAGTCCTCGGATGGCTTAATCGCGTGGAAATGACTTTGCTTTATAGCGTCCTGATCATCTGTGGGGGTGTGCGGGTATGGCACGGGAGAAACTGTCAGCGCGGCTGGCGCGGTTCTGGCGAAACAGGCGCGGCAATTTCGCGATGATGACCACGATCGCGTCGCTGCCTGTTCTTCTGTCGGTCGCGACGGCGGTCGATGTCGCGCGCATCCTCGAATACAAGACGCGCATGGCCAATGCAGCCGACGCGGCCGTCCTGGCGGCGATCGCCGATGGCACGCCGGCGCGAGAGGCGGCCTTCAATATGCCCGGCATCGGACCTCTGCCCCAGGGCGAGCAAGACGTGGAAGCCTTCTTCACCGCCAACTTCCTGGATGAGGGAAAGGTCAGCTTCGATCACGTCACGGCCGACGTGCGCAAGGAAAACCACCGCATCGTTTCCAGCCTCACCTACCGTGCCAATGTCTCCTTGTTCTTCGGGGGGATTCTCAACCTGGATTCGGTTCCGATCTCGGGCAAGGCTCAGGCCGCGATCCAGACCAACGCGGCGGTCGATTTCTACATGCTGCTCGACAACACGCCCTCGATGGGGCTGGCGGCCACGACCGAAGGCATCAAGACGCTCGAAACCCATCTCGGCTGCGCCTTCGCCTGTCATGCCACCAACGGCAAGGACGACACCTACCACGACGCGGTCGATCTTGGTGTCGCGCTGCGCATCGACGTCGTGCGCGAGGCGACGCAGAAGCTGACCGCGCGCGCCGAGGAGGTCCGCACCTGGCTGCACCAGTTCCGCATGGCCGTGTTCTCCTTCGGAAAGGATGCGACCAAGCTGGGCCTCACCCAGGTCGCCGCCCTGTCGTCCAATATGGACCAGGTCGCGAATGCGACGAACGATCTCAAGCTGATGACGATCCCGAAGCAGGGTTACGACAATGATCAGCAGACGGATTTTCAGGCCACTTTCCAGGCTTTGAACGCGCTGGTCCCCAAGCCCGGCTCCGGGTTGAACGGTGCCGAACCGCAGAAGGTGGTCTTCTTCGTCTCCGACGGTGTCAATGACAGCTATAAGCCCGGCACCTGCACCAAGCCCACGACCAAGGGCCGCTGCCAGGAGCCGATCAATCCGGCGGTCTGCGAGGCGGTCAAGGCGCGCGGCATCAAGATCGCCGTGCTCTATACGCGCTATCTGCCGGTCCCTTCCAACGACTGGTACATGAGCTGGATCGCCCCTTTCCAGGGCGAGATATCCGGGCGCATGAAATCATGCGCCACGCCCGGCCTGTTCTTCGAAGTCGGCCCGGGAGAGGGCATCGCCGAGGCGATGGACGCGCTGTTCATCAAGGCGGTCCAGATGCTGAGGCTGATCGGTTAGCCGCCCCGGCGTTGCGAGGCTTGCCGCCGCAAGCGGCTATTGCCGGCGGACATGGCTCCAAATCCGATCTGACAGCGCCGCTTTCCGGCCGACCGGGCCCGATTGTTCGCCGCCAATTCTTGTGATCGCCATATTGAACCTGTTAAGTCGGGGGCGATCCACCGAGGAGCTTTCCATGAAGAGTCTTCTGGCCGCGGTGGTGGCCGGAGCGCTGGCCGTTTTCGCCGCGCCCGCGCTGTCGCAGACGCCGCCCAACGTCCTGGTCATTGGCCAGATCGCCGAACCCAAGTCGCTCGATCCGCATGCCGTTACGGCGACCAACGACTTCCGCATCCTCGTCAACCTCTATGACGGGCTGACCCGCTACAAGGACGGCACGCTCGAGGTCGAGCCGTCGCTTGCCGAGAGCTGGGAGGTGTCGGAAGACGGCAGGACCTACACGTTCAGGCTCCGCGAGGGTGTGACCTTCCACGACGGCACGCCTTTCGACGCCGAGGCGGTGAAGTTCAATTTCGACCGCATGCTCGACGAGGACCATCCCCATCACGACACCGGCCCGTTCCCGCTCGCCTTCTTCTTCGACGCGGTCGATGAGGTCGCCGTGGTCGATGACCACACGGTCGAGTTCAGCCTGTCCGAACCGTTCGCGCCGTTCCTGTCGAATCTCGCCTATCCGACCGGGCTCATCGTCTCGCCGACGGCGGTGAAGGAGAACGGCGGCGAGTTCGGCCGCAATCCCGTCGGCACCGGCGCCTATCGCTTCGAGGGATGGGAGGCGAACGCGCGCGTCGTTCTCACCCGCAATCCCGACTATTGGGACGGCGCGCCGGCGCCCGAGGCTCTTGTCTATCGGCCGATCACCGACGCAAACACGCGCGTCGCCGAGATGCTGTCGGGCGGTCTCGACATCATGGTCGAGGTGCCGCCGGACAGCCTCGCCCAATTCCGCGACGATCCCAACTTCACCGTCCACGAACAGGCGGGCCCGCATCTATGGTTCCTGATCCTGAACACGAAGGAGGGCCCGTTCGCCGACAGGAAGGTGCGCCAGGCCGTCAACTACGCCATCGACAAGCAGGCGATCGCCGAGAACCTGCTTCAGGGCACGGCCGAGGTGGCCGCGGGCCCCGTCCCACCCGCCTTCGCCTGGGCCTACAACGACGAACTCGAGCCCTATCCGCACGATCCCGAACGGGCCCGGCAACTTCTCGAGGAAGCCGGCTATGACGGTGAGGAACTGACCTTCTACGTCACCGAAGGCGGCTCGGGCATGCTCGACCCGGTCGCCATGGGCACCGCCATCCAGGCCGATCTGAAGGAGGTGGGCATGCCGGTGACGATCGAGACCTATGAGTGGAACACCTATCTGGCGGAGGTGAATCCGGGTCTCGAGGGCAAGGCCGACATGGCCGAGATGGCCTGGATGACCAACGACCCGGACACGCTGCCCTATCTGACCCTGCGCAGCGGCGCGCTGCCCGACAAGGGCGGCTTCAATTCCGGCTACTATTCAAATGAGGAGGTGGATGACCTCCTGGAGCGGGCGCGGGTCGAGACCGATTCCGACCGCCGCGCCGAACTCTATCGCGAGATGCAGGCGATCGTGCATGAGGATGCGCCCTGGGCCTTTATCGCCAACTGGAAGCAGAACGCCGTCACCGGCGCGAACGTCCAGGGTTTCGCGCTGCAGCCGTCCTTCTTCCTGATGCTGCACAAGGTCGCCAAGCCTTGAGCGGCGAGGACGCCTGGCAACGGGTACGGCAGATCTGCCTCGGCCTGCCGGAAGCGGTCGAGAAAGAGGCCTGGGGCGATCCGACCTTCAGGGTCAAAGAGCGCATCTTCGCCATGGTCAAGCGCGGCGACGGCCGCATCTCGGTATGGATGAAGGCGCCCGACGGCTCGCAGGAGATGCTGACGGCCGCCGCGCCCGAGCGCTTCTTCCGTCCGCCCTATGTCGGCCACAAGGGCTGGATCGGCATGTGGCTGGACAATGGGCCGGACTGGGACGAGGCGGCCCGCCGCATCGCCACAAGCTATGCGCTGATCGCGCCGCGCCGGCTGGCCCGGATGGTGGAGTGAGGTCATGGCCGCCTATGTTGCAAGGCGGCTGCTCGCCGCGATCCCGGTGCTGTTCGGCCTGTCGCTGATCGTCTTCGCGATGATGGCCCTGGTGCCGGGCGATCCCGCCACAGCCATTCTCGGCTCCTACGCCACGCCGGAAAATGTCGAACGCCTCAATCGCGATCTCGGCCTCGACCGGTCCTTGCCCCGGCAGTATCTGATCTGGCTCGGCAATGTGTTCCAGGGCGATCTCGGCCGATCCTACGCGCTCAACCGTCCGGTGCTCGATGAGGTGACCGAGCGCTTCTCGGCCACGCTTATCCTGGCCGGCACGTCGCTGGTGCTCGCCTCGATCCTCGGCCTTGTCGCCGGCGTGATTTCGGCCGTGCGCCAGTACGGATGGACGGACCGCATGGTCACGCTCGCCGTGCTGGTCGGCATCTCCACGCCCTCCTTCTTTCTCGGCCTGCTGCTCATCCTGTTCTTCGCCGTCAGGCTCGCGCTGTTTCCGGCCAGCGGCATGTACGCGATCTATGGCGGCGGCGACCTGCCCGACCTCCTGCACCATCTCGTGCTGCCGGCGGTCACGCTGGCAGTGGTGGCAACCGGCGTGATCGCCCGGCTGACGCGCACCGCCATGCTGGAAGTGCTCAGGCAGGATTATATCCGCACCGCCCGCGCCAAGGGGCTGACCGAGCGCCGGGTCGTCCTGCGCCACGCCTTCATGTCGGCCCTGGTTGCGGTCATTCCCGTTATCGGCATTCAGGCCGGTTTCGTGCTCGGTGGCGCGGTCTATGTCGAGACCGTGTTCCAGTGGCCGGGCATCGGCTCGATGCTGGTCAACGCCATCTCCCAGCGCGACCTGCTGCTTGTCCAGGGGGGCGTTCTGGTCGTGGCGGCCGCCTATGTGCTGTTCAACCTGGCGGCCGACGTCGTCCAGACGCTGCTCGATCCGAGGCTGCGCTGATGGCGGTCGCCGCGGCACCGGCCGAAACAGTGGAGGGCGCGGCGCCGCGGCGCACCGGCACGCTGCGGCTGATCGCCCGCAACCGGCTCGCCCTCGCCGGCATGTGTGTCCTTGCGGTCCTCGTCCTGATCGCGCTGGCCGCGCCGATCCTGCCACTGCCCGATCCGGACGCCACCGAACCGGCCAACCGGCTTCTGCTTCCCATGAGCGTCGGCCATCTGCTCGGCACCGATGCGCTCGGCCGCGACATCCTTTCCAGGCTGGTGTGGGGCATGCGCGTCAGCCTCGCCGTGGGCATCTCCGCGACGCTGGTGGCGGCGCTCCTCGGCTCGGCCATCGGACTTGCGGCCGGCTATGCCGGCGGATGGACGGATTCCATCCTGATGCGCGGCATCGACATGGTCATGGCCTTTCCCTACATCCTTCTGGCGCTGGCCATCGTGGCGGTGCTGGGGCCGGGCCTCGTCAACGCGCTCTACGCGATCGCCGTCGTCAACATCCCCTTCTTCGCGCGCAACATTCGTGGCGTCACGCTCGGGCTGGCGCGGCGCGAATTCGTCGATGCCGCCCGCCTGTCCGGCAAGTCGAACCTGCGGATCGTGACGGGCGAAATCCTGCCCAATGTCATGCCCGTCATCGTCGTCACCATGTCGACCACGGTCGGCTGGATGATCCTGGAGACCGCCGGCCTCTCCTTCCTGGGACTTGGCGCGCAGCCGCCGCAGGCCGATCTCGGCTCGATGCTGGGCGAGGGGCGCAAGATCCTGTTCAACGCTCCGCATGTCTCGATCGCGCCCGGTCTTCTGATCTTCGTGCTGGTGATGAGCATCAACCTGGTGGGAGACGGCGTGCGCGACGCGCTCGATCCGCGCCTTCGCTCCGGCGCGCTGTCGCGGCCCTCGGCGCGCACCGCCATTAGACGGACCGGTGCGCCCGCGCCGCGCGAGCGCGACGCGGCGCTCGACGTGGTCGGCCTGAGGACGGAGTTCGATATCGGCGGCAGGGTCCATCGCGCGGTCGGCGGCGTGGACCTGGCGCTGCGCGGCGGCGAATGCCTCGGGCTGGTGGGCGAATCCGGATCGGGCAAATCCGTCACCGCCATGTCGGTCATGGGGCTGGTGCCGACCCCTCCGGGCCGCATCGCGGCCGGCGCGGCCCGGATGGACGGAGAGGACCTGTTCGCCCTGCCCGACGAGCGCATCCGCCAGTTGCGCGGGGCGGCGGTCGCTTATGTCTTCCAGGACCCGCTGTCGTCGCTTCATCCGCTGCACAGGGTGGGCGACCAGATCGTCGAGGCGGTCAGGGCGCACCGTCCGCTCTCCCGGCGCCAGGCGCGCGACCGGGCAGCAGCGTTGCTGGCGCTGGTCCGCATTCCCAATCCGCGCGCGCGGCTCGACGCCTATCCGCATGAACTGTCCGGCGGCATGCGCCAGCGCGTGTGCATCGCGATGGCGCTGGCCAACGAACCCGCCATCCTCATCGCGGACGAGCCGACCACCGCGCTCGACGTGACCGTTCAGGCGCGGATCCTGTCGCTCATGCGCGGTCTTCAGGACGAGGGCGGGACCGCCGTCCTGTTCATCACCCATGATTTCGGCGTCGTGTCGGCCATCTGCGACCAGGTGGCGGTGATGTATGCCGGCCGGATCGTGGAAACCGGGGCGACCGACGCCGTCATCGCGGCGCCGGCCCATCCCTATACGCGCGGCCTGATCGACTGCGTGCCGGTGCTCGGGGAGCCGGGACGCCGGATCACGCCGATCGAAGGCCATCCGCCGCCCATCGACCGCTTGCCCGAGGGCTGCGCCTTCGCCGACCGCTGTCCGCGCGTCCAGGACGACTGCCGCTCTGGCGAGATCGCGCTCGACGCCATCGGCGCGGGCAGGGCGGTGCGGTGCCTCCATCCGCTGGTCTCCGGGGGCGCCGATGGCTGACTCGTCGCTTCTCGTCATCGACGGCGCCCGGCGCAGCTTCGGCGGCGGACGGACACTCACCGGCCGCCGCAGGCCCGCGCTCCATGCCGTGCGCGACGTGACGCTGGAGGTCGGCAAGGGCGAGACGCTCGGCATCGTCGGCGAATCGGGGTGCGGCAAGACCACGCTGGCCCGCCTGATCGCCGGGTTGGACCGGCCGAGCGCCGGCGCGATCAGGCTGGCCGGGCGCGATGTTTCCGCCGAGGCGGCGCGCGATCCCCGCATGCTGGCGCGGCGGGTGCAGTATGTCTTCCAGGACCCGCTGGCCGCGCTCAATCCGCGCAAGACGGTGCGCGCCATCCTCGAAGCCCCGCTCATCCACCTGGTCGGCATGGACAGGCGGCAGCGCGAGGATCGGGTATCCGAACTCATGGCGGCGGTCGGCCTAGCCCCGGGCTTTCTCGAGCGCTATCCGCACGAACTGTCGGGCGGCCAGGCCCAGCGGGTCGGCATCGCCCGCGCGCTCGCCGCCGAGCCGGAGCTGATCGTGCTTGACGAGCCGGTCTCGGCGCTCGACGTATCGGTGCAGGCACAGGTGCTTGCCCTGCTTGCCGATCTTAAGGCGCGGTTCGGCCTGACCTATGTCTTCATCAGCCATGACCTGGCCGTCGTCGAGGCGATCAGCGACCGGGTGGCGGTGATGTATTTCGGCCGGCTCGCCGAGACGGGGCCGGCACGAAGCGTCTTTGCCGCCCCGCGCCATCCCTATACGCGCCTGTTGCTGGACTCCGCGCCGTCGCCTGGCCGCCGGGCGCTGGCCGCCGGGGATGACGAGGCGGAGCCGCCCGACCCCTACGATCCGCCGCCTGGCTGCGCGTTCCATCCCAGATGCCCCCGCGCGACCGACCGGTGCCTGTCGGCGCATCCGCCGCTGGAGCCCGCGCCGGATGACCGGCGCCAGTTGGCCGCGTGCTATCACCCGCTCGGGCAATAGGCTCCCCGCGTGTTCCGGTTGCTGGCTGTATCGCTGGATCGAATGGTGGGCGTGACAGGGATTGAACCTGTGACCCCTACGATGTCAACAAAGTGGCCCCCGCTGAACCCGTGGGAAATCCGGGAACCGGGCGCTTCGTAAATGGCCGTTCCCGGCACCATGTTCCCTCTGCGTTCCGGATTTGAGGTTCATTGAACCTGGAGGGAACTACGTAACCACTACACATTCAGACTGTCTGCCAGTTTGCGCAGATGAGTTGGCGAGAACCTCGCATAGACCCGCGCCGTGGTGCGTTCGTTATCATGGCCGAGGAACTGCGCGATCTCCGCCATGCTGTGACCATCCTCCGCCATCCATACAGCCGCGCTGTGTCGAAGCATGTGCGGAGAAACGTCCGGCCGCCCGATGGCCGTGCCAGCCGCTTTAAGCCCGCGTTTGATCGACTTTACCGGCTCGCCAGCCCATTCCACGACGTAAGGCGTCAGCGCGCCTTTGTGAGCTTCTTTCAAGGCCGCAAGAAGTGTGTCGTTCACCGGCACTGTGGCGCGTCCCTTGCGCCGCGCGCGATCGAACGGATTGCGCAACTGGATCATCCGCCGCTCGATGTCCACGCGGTCCCACGTCAGTTGCAACGCCGCCTCGATGCGAGCGCCCGTCCCTATTAGCAGGCGGATGGCGAGCGCAATGTGCGGCGCCTTCGCCGCATCGACCATCATTCGAACTTCATCACGCGTCAGCCATACCTCTTTCGGCGGCGGCTTCGACGGGCGCTCGATCTCGGGTGCCAACGCAATCAGCTTGTGTTTGCGCGCCCACAACAACACCATGCGCAGGTGGCCGAGTTCGGTATGGATTGTGCCGTCGCTTATGCCCGACGCGCGCCGGGTCTCGACATGCGCTCGGCAGTCGGCAATCGACACCCGCTCTGCTTCGACTTGGCCGAAGCGGTCTTTCAACGCCTTCCAAGTGTGGGCCATGGTGACGGTGACGGCGCGACCGGCCATGTCGAGAAGGTATGCAGCCCATAAATCCGAGACGGTCGTGCCACGCGGCCGCGTTAGTTCCGCATATCGAGCCGGGGCGCGGCGGGCCGCCTCTGTCGGGTCGGCGGTGCCAAGTCGATAACGTCGCCGGATACCGTCGGCGTCTTCGAAGGTGATGGCGAGCTCTCCTCGCAGTCGTGTGATGCGCCATTCTGGCATTCGAACGTCTCCACATCTTCGGGACGGATGCGCAGCAATTTGCCGCCGAGGCGGAAGGCTGGCAGATCGCCACGGTCGATCATCTTGCGAACAAGTCGCTCCGAGCACTGCCACATCTGGGCAACATCGGAGGGAGTCAGCGCCTTCGTCATGCCGTGCCTCCAAGCGTATGAAGGGAGATGGCTGGCACCACGCAGTCGCTTCGCAGTAAGCCGGGAAGGACTGATTCGCCAACGACGAGACCAAGGGCTGCCAGAACACGGCAGTTGAAGAATTGCTGACGTTGGGGCGTCCGTATTTGCAGACGCCGATCAGATGGCTGATGGCCAGCAGGAGCCAGAAAGGTAGACATGATTGGGGTCGTCCGGGCGGGCGTTTCGTGATGAAATAGATATCCTTATTGTAGACTATAGACCAATAGTTCCGCAATAGTCAACCTAGAATTCTGACTTATTCCTGACTTTGTAAGCATCGTTGGAAGATTATCTTTGACAATCGGCTTGGATAAACTTGATAATGCCTGACGGCTGGCCACGCTTGGGAGCGGACGAGGTAAACGTCAGGCCTCGACTCCCACTACCGGCCATTCGCGAATGTCTTTAGGTGCTTCAGTGCCGAATTCGAACCGGAAGGCGTCCGACCAACAAAAACGCCGGCATCGATTTGATGGACCGGCCCGCCTGGACTGCGTCTGGCTGGGTCCGAGATCGTAGCCCCGTGTGATTTTCACGCCTTGGCTGACACGCCCCCTTCTGACACGATTCAGACCGGGCGAAAGGCATCCTGGCCGAGCGGTCGGCGGTTCAGGTAGACTTTAGGCGCCTTTAGTCGTTTTCCGGCGAAAGTTGAAATTGGCCTTTGGAAAGTTGGAATCGGAGTTGGAAACGAGCTTGAACTCGATCCGACTTCGGCAGCCGCGTGCCAAAGTCGGCTATATTTTCCGGCGATTATCCGGCGTGATTATGAAGATAATCGTGTTCCGGGCATTCCGCCGCCTGACGCAACACGGCCCTAACCGCATAAAGTTCAAGAACGGTTGGCGTGGGGAATCGTGCATCTGGAAAAGTTCAACGAAGCCATGTCGTTAGGCCCGGCAAAACGTCGGAGCCCGTGAGTCGACACGGCTCGACCGTGCAGTCCGATCCGTTCAGGACAAGGGTCGGAGTTCAACTCGAGCCAGGATTTTCCTTGATAAGTAGAAGCGATTTTCAACTTAATCCCACTTTATGCGGAACTGGAATGCTATCCAGGAAGAATGATCGAGATTTAGGCGCGGTTTCGGTCGAGTTCGTGACGAGTTATCTTGTCGGTCAGCGGGTCGACGAGAAGCGGAAGGTGAACGCCAGCAATCGCACCGCCCGCTTCAACCATTACAAGGGTCACATTCCCTCCGAGGCAAGACAGGGCGGCTCCCTGATCATCGCTTCTGATAGCGAGCACGCCCATCTGGTGATGCGTGGTTATACCCGTGTGGCCGCCTATGATGGTTCTTCGGCCGATCGGGTGCTCGGCAAGCGGTCTTATTATTTCGCGCCTGTCTCGGGCCTGGCTCCCTACAGCCAGGGCGTGCTCCAGACGGTTCATCAGACGGCTTCGGGCATCGACCCGGAGACCGGCTACACGATCGGCGAAGTCACCGGTGGTGTGATTGAGGACCCGAAGATCGTGCCCCTGATCGACCGGCAGATCGCCAATCAGCGTCAGACCAGTGAAAATCTCCTGCCTGTCTATGACGACGCCGGCAAGGTCGTCGCCTTCGAGCGCGCGGCCGATGTCAGCAGGCTGACCAGTCTCAATCGCAGCACCAACCTGGCCGATATGATCGGCGTGTGGCGTGGTCGGCAGGTCGAGGAGATGCTCGCCCAGCGTGTCAACGAGGAGCTGGTCCATAATCTGCACGACATCTGGAAAGAGGGCCTGAAGGAGGGTCGCAAGGACGAGTTCGTCAACATCGCCAAGCTGGGCAGGAACGCCGATCCAATCCTGGTCGAGGCAGCTCGCCTGATCCCCAAGCAGGTCAGGGACCATGTGCGCGAGGTCTTCGGGCCTGACACTTTCATGGTTCGCCGTGACATGCTCCTCGATACGTTCGGCGCACGCCAGGCATCCGTGGGCGATCTCTTCACCGGCAAGACCCGGTGGAAGCCCACGGTCTCTAACGAGTTCGAGAAGATCGCTGTCGGCATGCTTGGCAAGAATGCCTACAAATACATGGTTTCGAGCGAGAAGAACCTTCAGGAGCTGGTCAACAACGCCCGGACCCTGATCGTGGTCAAATCGGTGGTCGTTCCGGCCGCCAACATGATCTCGAACTTCTTCCACCTGCTCAACCGCGGTGTGCCGCTGAAGGCCATCATTCGCGGTGCCGGATCCAAGACAACCGAGCTCAACACCTATATCCGACGCAGGAAGCGCGAGATCGACCTGGAAGTGGACCTTCGCTCGGCCCAGGGACGTAATGACCTGGTCGCCATCCGCAAGATCCAGAACGAGATCAAGTCGCTCAAGGATAGCTATCGCCGCATGTCGATCTGGCCGCTGATCGAGAATGGCGAGTTCTCGGCGATCTCGGAGGGCCAGCGGCAAACTTGATGGCGAGGCGCAACCGGATCGAGAAGACTCACCGTAGCCTGGAACGCCCTATATTTGGCTGGCCGTCTACCGCCTATATGCTAGGACCAGTCGGTCCATTTCCGGCCAGCAGCTGTTACATGTCCGTGTCCAATTTCGCCAAAGCTACGACGGGAGCGCCAATAGGCGCAGAAACAAGTTTGAGGTGCTAGGGTCGATCCATGTCGCAGTTTCCGGAGGTCCTCGAAACAGGTGCGTCCTTCCTTTCGCAGTCCGATGCGCTGGAGGAGGGATTGCGCTTGGGCGGCGCGGGCATATGGCGCTGGAAGATCGGCAGCGACGAGCTCCATTGGACAAGAAACCTCGAGAGTGTTCACCACCTGCCGCCGGGTTCCTTCAACGGAACACTTTCGAGCTTTCAGAGCGATATTCACCCCGACGACGTCGACGGTGTCTGGCAGAAGATCAGGTCGAGCGTCGAAACTGGAGCGCCCTATCGTGCAGTCTATCGCACGGCTCCACGACCGGACAAAGCCGAGCTCTGGATCGAAACGGCGGGCGGCACGACTATTGATGCTGCTGGCACCCGCTACCTGACGGGAATTTGTCTGGACGTAACCGAGCGAGTCCGAAGCGAGCAGCAACTGCAGCGGCGCTTGACCCAGCAACACGCGGTCGCGCGATTTGGGTCCTACGCCCTGAACCAGCCTGAGCTGCAAAAGGTGCTCGATGAAGCTGCGCGGGTTGCGGCCGAAGTTCTCGACGTTCCGCTGACAAAGATACTGCAGTTCGCCGATGACGCCGATCACCTCGTTTTACGTGCAGGGATAGGATGGGCGGACGGCCTGGTCGGCCATGGCACTGTCGGCATCGAAAGAGCTTCTCAGGCAGGCTATACCTTGCTGGCACAGGCGCCGGTCATTGTGAAGGATCTGTTGAATGAGGAACGGTTCACCGGACCGGCTCTTCTGCATGATCACAACGTGCGAAGTGGGATATCAGTGGTAATACCAGGACTTCAGAAGCGACCGTATGGCGTTTTCGGTGCACATACGCGCGATGTTCGGAACTTTGATGATGCTGACGCGGAGTTCCTTCAGTCACTTGCCAACGTCATAGCCGGTGCAGCAAGGCAGGCTGCCGCAGCGGATCACCGTATGTTGCTGGTGCGCGAAATGGCGCATCGCGCTGGCAATATGCTTCAGCTGGTAACCAGCATCGCAAGGCAGACGTTTCATCCCGAAGTCGACATACAGCACGCGAAGCGATCGTTCAGCGAGCGCTTAAAAGCGCTGGCGCAATCCAATTACGTCGTTGCTCGAAGCGGATGGATAGAAACTTCTTTTGCGGAGTTAATAGAAGAAGCGCTGAAGCCGTTTGGTGAACGGGTCCAATCCAATGGACGGGATGTCCTGCTTCCTCCTGAACTGTGTTTTGATCTGGGACTGGTCTTGCATGAATTGACTACCAATTCGGTCAAGTACGGAACGCTGGGCTGCGATGAGGGCGCCGTCAGAGTCGAATGGGCCTTTCGCTCGCAGTCGGAGGGACTACGTGTCTTCTGGTTCCATTGGGAGGATCAACGTTCAGCACCGCAAGGCCACGCATCCGCCGGAACCGGGTTCGGATCAAAGCTTGTGCTGGCGCTCGTCGAGAAGAAGTGGCGAGGCGCCGTGAAATATGCCGATAGTTCACACTTTGCCGTCACTCTGGAAATTCCGGTTGACGGCGCAGTCAGTTCATCTGCCCTGCGAGGCTTCACGTAGGAGTACCAGGATCGCGCCCGCCCCGATCATAGCTATGTACGCTAGCCGCTCAGCCACACGGTGCCGGCCTGCCGGTCCGGACGTGCCCGCCAGATAGGTCGCCGCTGCCCCGCTGAGGATCGTAAGCGCCAGGACCGCGATGAAGGTTGCTCGAAACGAAACCATGTGATGCTCCCACTTCTGTCGTGAGAGCATTGTCGCTTGGCCGGCGGGGGTGGGGATAAGTTGCCATCCAATTTCACGGCAAACGCATGAGATTCCCGCGATCCCCTAGTCATTCTATTCACATATGATGCGGTTTGCGCAGGCCGAAGGCATCACTATCGTCAGCGAGTTCACCGAGGTCGAGACCGGCAAGGGGGCCGATACGCTCGACCGCCGCCCTCACCTTGCCGAAGCGCTGTCCATGGCCCGACGCGAACGCTGTCCCGTCGTCGTGGCCAAGCTCGACTGTCTGGCGCGCGATGTCGCATTCATCGCCGGTCTGATGGCAATCCGCGTGCCCTTCATTTTGGAGGAACTCGGCGCCGACGCCGATCCCTTCATGCTCCACCTCTACGCCGCCCTGGCCGAAAAGGAGCGCCGGCTGATTTCCGAGCGGACCAGAGCAGCGCTTGCCGCCCGCAAGGCGACAGGCGCGAGCCTGGGCAACCCGAGCAACATCGCCAGGCAGCCGCCAGCGGTCGGGAAGCGTGCATGGCCGAGGCCGACCGCTTCGCCGCCTCCCTCCTGCCGGTGATCCAGCGCCTGCAGCGCACCGGCATCATGAGCTATCGCGGCATCGCCGCATCCCTAAACGCACGCGGTGGAAGATGGCAGGTCTCCAACGTGCGAAATTTGATTGCAAGAGCCGCCAAATCCGACGCAGAGGGCGTCTGATTGGCGGGAAGAAGGGGGCGGCTTTTTTAGCTCTCCGCGCGGGAGGCATGAAGATGCCACCACAGTGGCGGGCCTTGTTGCATCACTGGGAATTCAAGTATGTTCAGCGGAAACGCGTGTGCGGTGTGGAGGGATGGGCTACTACGTATCTTATATGGCAAGAGTCCATCGCGCCCGCATCCACGATGGATCATGCCCCCATTGTCGCGCAGGCAGCGGCCAGCCGGAACAGCGGAGAACCGGACAGTATATAGCCGGTTGGTCGGAGCCGTTTGAGACGATAGAGGAAGCGCGGCTTTATATCCAGAATCGCTTTTCGCATTTCCGGGATGTCGGTCCGTGCCGAACCTGCAAGCCTGAACCGTAAATTTGGCCGCACGCTGGAGGCCACCAGAGCCGCTCCGTCCGCAGGCAAGGCAACCCGAGCAACATCGCCCAGGCAGCCGCCACCGGCCGGCAGACCTGCATGGCCGAGGCCGACCTCGCGGCAGAACATGAGAGGCCTGCAATGTCCGTAACATGCTGGCGCGGGCCAGCGTATCTCATGAAACGGATGTTCACCGGACCGAGTTGGGCGGATCAGCAAAGCTCGCTTGCCTGTTCATGAAAAGAGCTTCAACCCGACAGCTTGTCCGCCCAGAAATGCACGACGAAAACCGGTTCGTCGCCTTAACAGACGGTCATGTGCCACTCGTCGCCAAGCTGAAGCGTTTCATCAAGCTCAGCGATCATCTCGCCACAGGCCTTGGTCGCTTCCTGCAACGCTGCGGACTGGCTTGGAAGTTCCAGCCCCACTTCGTCTCTAGGCGGCCAGTCCTGATCGACGTGGAAGAAATAACGCGGCACGGTTCACTCCCGCTATTTGCCACGACTTGAACCGCCCGCTTGCGTTGATGTTCCCACAAAAGATGTCTGCCAAGGCGCGAACGCTGCCCGGTCATCGTGCTCAGTCCGCCTTTGTTCGCTGAGCCACGACCTGAAACGCGGCGGGGGCATCGGTTTGGCGATGAAAAAACCTTGACCATAGTCGCAAGAAAGGCCGCGAAGCAGATCGTAGGCTTGCTGCGTCTCGATCCCTTCGGCAGCCACTTGGAAGCCGAGCCTGTGACAGCCCTCGACCGCCGTCGCCAGAAGCATCCGACTCCTCGCATCAGTCGCGGCATCATCTCTCAGAAACGACCGGTCGAGCTTCAATATGTCCGCAGGCAAATCGCGCAGATAGGCTATCGAGCTCTGTCCCGTTCCGAAATCGTCGAGAGCAACCTTGACGCCGTGCTCGCGCAGAGCGGTGAGGGTTCCAGCGACCTTGTCCAAACGCCCCATGAGACCGCTTTCGGTGACCTCGATTTCGAGCTTCGATGGTGATACGCAATGCTGCCGGAGAAGTGCGGTGATTGTCCCCGGCAACTCGTCGTCCTCGAGGTTGCGGATGGCCAGATTTACCGCCAGCCTGAGATCGAGCCCCTCATTCTGCCATAGTGCTAGCTGGGCGATGGCCAGGTTGAGCACACGCTCCGCCAGCGGCCCGATCAGAGCGGTCTGCTCGGCCAAGGGCACAAACTCGGCTGGCGCAATCTGGCCCCGTTCCGGGTGATGCCACCTGACAAGCGCCTCGGCGCCGATGCAGGCTCCCGTGCGCAAATCGACCTGCGGCTGGTAGTGAAGAGTGATTTCGCCGGAGGCGCGCAGGGCACGCTGAAGGTCGGGGAGCAGTCGCAGCCTTTCCCGGCGCACGCGGTCCTTCTCTGCATCGAAAACCCCTACCCTCTGTCCGGTCGGCTCGACGTCCTGAAGAGCCGAGAGCGAGGCCCGCAGCAAAGCCAAGGCATCGGAAGCATGGACTCCGTATCGTGCCAGCCCGACATAGGCGTTGCAGAGTATGGGAACGCCGTCAATGACCACGGGCTCGTCGAGCGCATCCACCAATTTCGCTCCGACGCGTGCAGCTTCTTCCTGGGTTCCAAACACAACCAGCGCAAAAACACCGCTGCTGACATGGAAAAGCTTGGCATCTTTGGGCAGAATGCTCTTCAGTCGGGAGGCCACTGCCTTTTGAAGTGCGCCAGCCTGTTCATGTCCAAGCGTTGAGGCGATAGTGCCCAGTTGCCCATGTCTCAGGCACACGAGCACGACCGGCGACTGCTTGGCTGTCTCCGACCGGATCAACTCATCGAGCCGTTCCAAGCAACGTGCCCTGTTTGGCAGTCCCGTCAGAGGGTTGTAGAAGCCCTGCCGTCTGATGAGCTGCAGTTGCCGGTTTTGCATCTGGAAGGCGAACCCGGCGAGCCCGCCTATCAGGACAAAAAAACCGGCTCTGACGAGCCAGTTGGTAGGGGTCTGATCGATGCCCGCTGCCACATTGAGTGGCATGAACGGTCCCATAAGAAGTGACGCTAAAGCTGCCGTGACAAGGCCACCAGGCAGAGCGAAGAACGCCGCCCCTGCAATGATGGCGATATAGGTTACATGAACATAGGCGAATCTGGTCCCGCCGCTTGCGTAAACGATGACGGTCGCCCCGAGCAAAAGAAGGGCGACGAGCGCGGCGGCTGCCACTCGCAACCAAGGCTCGGCCTTCTGGATGCGCAGAAGCGACCCAGTGCCAATCGGTTCAGCTGAAGCGCTCACGATCTCGCTCCTCGCAAAAACAGCAGTCGATCCAAACGTCAGGCCGCTAAAGATCAGGTAAAGAAAATCCCTACAGCTCTGGGGAATGTTGCTCATTGCAGCGATTGCAGAGCGTCCACTGTTCCGGGAGATCGAGGTGAGCGGCGGCTTTGTCCGTCAGAACTTGAGCTTCCGCTGCCCAATCATTCCTGCTGGCCCGGCGAGGGGTCGAAGCGATTCCGGCCGTTGCGCTCGATTGAGAACGGCGATGATCGAGCGCTCACCGGAATTCCCTCCTTACCTCAAGTGTCAGGCACCGCTCCCTGACTCACGAACCGCTCTTCTCCGGCTCCGGCGCATTGAACCTCGAGGCGAAACTTTTCTCCATTGACCCCTCGCGACGTGGTCGGCCACCCGCTGGCCTTTAGCCTTCGGCGTAAGGACCTAGTCGGTCACAATGAATGACGCCATTCGAAGGGCCGACGTCGGCGATTGTGACAGTCGCGCCGGCACCGCTCACATCCGTCGACTTGTCGCCGTCCATCTTGGTTTGCAGAATGCAGCCGCCGACGGCGTTGATCGGATACGCGCCGCCGTCATCGGCGATCATTTTTTTCCAATCGTGTCGGACAGGAGATCGGCCGCCACCAACTGGCAGTTCAGGATCTTGGTGAGTCGATCCTTGTTCTCGGGCTTCAGCAGTGTGTCGACTGCACTCTCCGGCAGTTCTCCAAAGGCGGCGTTGACCGGCGCCAAGACTGTAAACCGGCACCTCTGAGCACGGAACCGAATTGCCTGCTGAAAGTTCTTGACACAAAGGGAGGTGGGGAGTGGGCAAGACTGTCTCTCGCCGGCGGGTGACCGATGGCCGCTGAGTTTGTTCCCCAGCATGAAGCTGGCACGGATACGCGCGTGGTGCTTCTGGCGGACGACGAACCGCTTATCTGCTTCGACATTGCGGAGGAACTTAGGCGTCTCGGGTATCACGTGCTCGAGGCGGCTAACGCCGATGAAGCAATCGAGGTTCTGCAATCGACGGCTCGCATAGACCTTGTCGTGACAGACGTACGTATGCCTGGCATCCGTGATGGCCTCGATGTGGCACGCGCCGTGAGGGAGAAACGGCCGGGTGTCAGGACCATTGTTATGTCGGGACACCTTGTGCCGCTGGAGGAGCATAAACGCCTCATCGATGCATTTTTTTCGAAGCCGGTCATCGCCGATCAACTGGCGCATGAGATCGCGAATCTCATCAATACGGATGCTACAGAGCGAGGCTGATAGTGGCTCAAGAAGCCGAATCCGAGACAATTCTTATCGTCGATGGCGACGTGATCACCCGGACCGTAATTGCCGAGTATCTGCGCCATTGTGGATTTCGCGTGCTCGAAGCGGGCACCGGAGCTGAAGCAATGCAAGCTCTGCAGCACGCGGAATTTAGCATTGACATAGTCCTGTCCGACGTTGAGCTCCCTGGAGATGTGAGCGGATTTGCACTTTCGCAACGAATCCGCAAATCCATGCCCCAGGTGAAGATTCTGCTCGCCGGCGCCGTAGAGCGGATTGCAGATACGGCCGGAGATCTTTGCGAAGAGGGCCCCCATCTCGCAAAGCCCTATGATCAAAGGCTGATCCTAGAGCACATCAAGCGGCTGCGCGCGAGGTAAATGTCGGCACCGACTTCACCGTAGCCAGCCCTGAGCCGTTGCTATCCGCAAAATCCTCCTACCTCCGGACAGCAACCTCGAGGCACATTTACTCATCTATCTGCACCAGTCTTTCTTGGGCCCGCGTCATTCATGCGCAAGGCCCTGTGACCTGCACTGAATTTTTGCCCAGCGGCGATTGGAGCATCTCAATACTTGCTCCGGTCAAATATGCACACCTGCCCTAGCGCTACGGGCGGGGCGCGCGACCAGATGATCATGCGGCTACACTGGCAACTATTCCCTGGATATCCAAGAGCTTCGACGGCGGCGATCGCTGCTTGGCTGTTATCATACCAAGGACATGAGGGTCAGAGTACCATCTATTCAACCGAAGCGAGCTGACCAGACCGGAAGGTCGATGTCATTGAATACCAAGATATTCCGCGTCCGCGGTAACAAAACATCAATCACATTCAGTTACCTCTGCTGCACGCGGTAACGAGTATGATGAGACGTGCAGCGCTGATTTTTGCCTCCATTCTCCTGGCTGTTGCGGGAATCTGGAGCATGTTGTCGGGCTCTCCGGAGCGGATACCGGCAGGCTGGTCCTGGGAGGCCAATTTCGTCGGCACCGTGACTTGGCCGGATCCGCAGGCAGGAGCATTTCCGGATGCTGGTGAGCTTGGCCTTTATGAACGCGCATTGAGCATCGCATCTGCCGCCGACCGGCCGACCGCAGTCACACTGAAGGACGACTATGTGATTCGCGATCCGATCACGGACGAGGTCACATGGCGGTATACGGTCCATTCACGGGTTGATCCGGCCACCGGAATGCATGTGGATCCGTCGCATCACGGCGAATATGTCGTGTTTCCGCGAGACGTCGAGCGTCGGTCCTATGTCTTGCGCATGAACTATCTGAAAGGTGTGCCTTTAAGCTTCATCAAGGAAACCACAATCGAGGGCCTGCGGGTCTACCTGTTCGGCTACAAAGGTCGGGGCGAGTATACCGAATCCTATGCCGGAACGGCGGAATATCCCGGCGTGCAGGTTGCAGCAGACCAGGAGATCCGCTGCGCCGACGACCAGTTCTCATTCCTAGTCTGGGTCGAGCCCATGACCGGAGAGGCCCTCAAGCTCGCCGAGCGTTGTGACTCGGGCGACTATGTATTCAACGTCAGCACCAACGCACCGGTTTCGGCCGTTCTCCGTTGGGGCGGGGAGACAGCCGGCATCGACGTCCTCCGGAGGGCGGAACGGGTTCGAAAGGAGCGACTGCAGCTCCAGCTTTCCGAATACGGTCCGCTCGCCCTCGGCTTGGCCGCAGTCGGCCTTGGTGGGCTGGGGTTGATGTGCCGGAGGAGGGCGCGGCCATGAGACGTGGTGCGTTCCGCTCCCTTGCGACACGTTGGATGCTCATCCAGGTCGCCGGGCTTGTTTCGATCCTTGCGGTGCTCGGATACGTGCAGCACAACCATACGCGACAAATCGTCTACGCCGAGGTTGCCAGCGGCGGGGTCAGTACCGGCTATGTCGTACGCGAACTGCTTGCGAGTGAAAAGGATCTAGCCGCGTCGAGTATCTTGCAGCCACTTCTTATCCGGCTGGCGGCTGCGATTGCCCCGATCGAAGCCGCCTATGTCGTGAATCACGAAGGGCGCATCGTAGCGCACAGCCAGCCGAGCCGGGCGGGAGGTCGCGTCGATAATGTAGACGTTGCGGAGGTGCTTCAGTCCGGTTTGGACAAGGTCATCAATGCAGAGGGCGACCATTATAGCGGTGTGACCACGGAAGCAGCCGGCCAGAATTCCATCGTCGAGGTCATCCTGCCGATTCACGGCCCTTACGACGCAAGTCGTAAATCCGCGATCACTGGTGCTGTTGTTCTCGACCTGCAGCTTGCAGCCGCCGATGGCCGGATCGCCAGAAGCTATCCGAAGACGGTGCTGATCCTGTCGGTACTGCTACTTCTTTTCCTTGGCACCAATTTTTTCTTCCTGCTCTACGGCAGCTACAGGAGACTGACGGCTCTTGCGGACACTGCAGCGACGTTCGGCACGGGACGCTATAATGCACGAGCCCGGACTGATCCGCCGGACGAGATTGGTCAGCTTGCCGTAGCGTTCAACGAAATGGCAGAGCGGGTCGAGAAATCGGACGCCCAGCTACGCGACGATATCGCTGCTCGCGAGGAGATCGAGCAGGCGCTGCGGCAATCAAAGGAGCAGGCCGAGGCGGCAAGCCAAGCCAAATCGCAGTTCCTCGCCAATATGAGCCATGAGATCCGGACGCCATTGAACGGCGTGATCGGGATGACGGGACTGTTGCTCGGCACGGAGCTGACAGCCCAGCAACGGCAGTATGCGGAGACAGCGCGCGATTCAGGCGAGGCGCTGTTAGAGGTTATCAGTGGTGTGCTCGATTTCGCCAAGATCGAGGCCGGCCGCATCGACCTGGAAACGATTGACTTTGATCTCTGCGATGTCGTGGAGGGTGTGGCCGCCATGGTGGCGGTGCGGGCTACTGCAAAGGGGCTGGAGCTCGCGACGTGGGTTGATCACGATCTGCCGGCACGGCTGCGCGGCGATCCGTTCCGCATCCGGCAAATCCTCGTAAACCTCGTCGCCAATGCGATTAAGTTCACCGAGAGTGGTGAGGTCGTCATTCGCGCTAGGAAGGCCGCTACCGTTGACGGCCCCGCAACCGTGAGGTTCGAGGTGAGCGACACCGGCATTGGAATTTCAGCGGAGCAGCAGGCGAAATTATTTCAAGCCTTTACACAGGCCGATGTCTCGACAACGCGCAGATATGGTGGGACAGGGTTGGGTTTGGCCATTTCCAAGCAACTCGCCACACTCATGGGCGGCGACTTAGGCGTCGAGAGCGAGTATGGAAAGGGCAGCACCTTCTGGTTCACGGTCCCGCTGACGCAGGCTGAAAGCGCCGCACCCACCCATGTCGAGATTGGGGATCTGAGGGTGCTGGTGGTCGACGATAATCAGGTCAACCGAACCATCCTGCACGAGCACGTGATCGGATGGCAAATGCGGAATGGCAGTGCGGATTCCGGTCCGAAGGCCCTGGAGATGTTGCATGATGCGGCCGCACGAGGCGAGCCATATGATGTCGCCATTCTCGACAGCCACATGCCGGACATGGATGGGTTGACCCTCGCGCGTGAGATTCGCGCCGACGCACGACTCGCCACTACCCGCCTCATCTTACTAAGTTCCGTTGGAGAGGATCTTATATTCGCGGGACGGGAAGCAGGCATTGATGCCGTTCTTTCGAAACCAGCCCGTCAATCGGAACTGTATGACTGTCTGGTGAGGGTTATGGCCACAACCCTCACACTGCCGGTCCAGACTGTTGAACGGCGTTACGGAACCGCAAGCGACACTTCGCAATCGGTATCCGGCCTCCGATTGCTGGTCGCCGAAGATAACGTCGTCAATCAGCAGGTCGTCCGGGGATTGCTCGCCTCGCTCGGCCATACCGCGGATGTAGTGTCGAACGGACGCGAGGCTGTCAAAGCAATTGAGCGCGGCAGCTACTCGGCCATCCTCATGGACTGCCAGATGCCGGAGATGGATGGTTATGCCGCCACGCGGGAAATCCGACGCAAGGAGGGAGAAGGCTCTCACATTCCGATCATCGCCCTGACCGCCGATGCCACGAAGCAGGCCCAGGCTGCATGCTTGGCGGCCGGCATGGACGAATACATCACCAAGCCGATCCGTGTCGACGCGCTCGCCGCCGCACTGGCACGCCGGACTGTCGCCCAGCTCGACGAGACGGTGAACAGCGCAGATGGCGGAGTGATGGTTCTCGATGCTGCGGTAGTGGAAAATTTGCGCAAGCTTGAGGGCACCTCGCCAGGACTTTTCGACAAGCTCGTGAAGCTGTTCGCGGAGGACACGCGCTGGCGTCTTAGCCGGATGGATGAGGCGATCGCGAAAGCTGAAGCGGAAGGCTTGGCGAAGCTCGCCCACGAACTGAGGGGAAGTGCCGCGAATATGGGTGCACTCGAAATGGCGGCCATCTGCGAGAAACTGGAACGTGAGGCGAAGGCAACGGACCTCGGCTCCTCTCGCTTAAGCGTTCGTCGGCTCGAGGCCGAGTTCGAACGGACTCTTGCCGCGATCTCCTCCCGATCCGAGGCTGCCTAAGATGCATATTCTTGTCGCCGAGGACGATGCCGCCTCCCGCATGATTCTGGAGGCTTCTCTGGTAGCACTCGGCCACCACGTGACAGTTGCGGCGGACGGCGAGGCGGCTTGGCGCGCCCTTCAGACGGCCGACTTCGACGCGGTCGTGAGCGACCGCTCAATGCCGAATATGGACGGCATCGAACTGTGCCGCCGGATACGTGCCGGGGACACGCAGAAGTATGTGTATTTCATCTTTCTAACGTCGGCCAAGGAGAAGGGCCGCATCGCGGAAGGAATGGCCGCAGGCGCCGACGACTATCTCACAAAGCCCATCGATCTGGACGAACTCAGCGCGCGTCTTATCGTGGCGCAGCGTATCACGGGCGTCTATCGCAGGCTTGAGAACCAGCAACTGGAGTATCGTAACCTGTTTGAAAACGCGACGGTAGGCATCTACCGCTCCACGCCAGCCGGCAAGATGTTACGCGCCAACCCTGCGCTTGTCCGGCTCAATGGTTATGACAGCGAAGCCGAGTTGATGGCTGCGGTCAACGACATTGCGAGGGAGTGGTACGTTCAGCCCCAACGCCGCGACGAGTGGATTCGCCTCATGCGCGAACAGGGCCGGGTGAGGGATTTCGTATCCGAGGTCTACCGCCACAAGACGAGGGAGCGTATCTGGATTTCCGAGAATGCATGGACGATCTATGGTCCCGACGGTGAGCCGGTTTGTTTCGAGGGGACTTTGATCGAGGCAACCGATCGCAAGCGGGCCGAAGCCGAAATGGAATACCTGGCGCGGTATGATCCTCTGACAGATCTTGCCAATCGCACGCTGCTGAAGGAACGGCTGGAACAGGCTGCGTCATGGACGACCCGGCACGGAGGCTATTTCGCTGTATTCTGCCTTGATCTCGATCGGTTCAAGGCGGTCAACGACGCCTTCGGGCATGCGGCCGGCGATCTCCTCCTGAAAGAGGCGGCTCTCCGTCTCAAGGCCGCATGCCGTAGCGAGGACACGGTTGCACGAATGGGCGGTGACGAATTTGCCATCGTCCAGGTCGGCCTGGATGATCCGACGGAGCCACATTCGGTTGCGCAGAGGATTCTCGACGCTTTTCACCAGCCGTTCAACCTTGAGGGACAGAGAGCCTTGGTTGGAACCAGTATCGGAATAGCAGTCGCGCCGGACGACGGCCGTGATCCGCAGGACTTGCTGAAGAAGGCTGACATTGCGCTCTATAGTGCAAAGGCTGAAGGAAGAAATCTCTATCGATTCTTCAATACCGGCATTGGCGCAAAAACCTCAAGACCGTTCCCGCCTGCGCCCAAGCGTAGATCCGGCTGACGAAAATCCTCAGACGGATGACTCCTTCAGGATCCCCAAATCCGAACGGTGACGTAATTGCTACCGTTGTTCCTTAGCGAAGACTTCATCGACGGCAGCAGGATTTACACTGCTAGACCGTGAACATCTGACCATTATCCGGGAAGTAGTTCGTGCCGGTGGCGGCACGGGGGCGGCGGAGGGGATAAACCTCAGGCAGCGGTAGACGCAATGAACGGCTCGATTTGAACCCTTTCTCTGGATCGGCCGCTCAACGCAAACGGCGCTAATGGCCCTGATACGACCTTGAGGCGCCCTTCCGACTGCGTTCCAACGGCCTTTGGGAACGTCGGCACATTTCCAATCTTATCGAAGGCGTTGCGTTTCGGAGGCGCGCGCCGAGCCACCACGGACTTCTAGAACCGGCCATGCCGATATAGGCTAGTCGTCGATGGGTTCGCACCGATGATCTTCAGAAATCCTCCACCGACGAACTTGAAAACCGTCCGGCCCCGTCCCAGATTTCTCACCGTCCGGGCCCCTCTGGCACGCCATCCAGGCGTTGCGATGTCGGACTTCAAGCTGCGGTGATCGCACCTGGCTTGTTGGCCGACCCTTTTCAATGCCCCGTCGTCCTCCAGGTAAGGTCTCCAGCAACAGCCCGATTGGCCGCGGTCCGGTCAGACTATGGAGAACGCAATGAATTGTCCGATCGACCAGACGGAACTTGTAATGACGGAGCGGCAGGGGATTGAAATCGATTACTGCCCGCAATGCCGCGGCATATGGCTTGACCGCGGCGAGCTCGACAAGCTGATCGAGCGGGCCGCCGCCGCCGAAGCACCGCGCGCGGAGCGGCCCTATCGGCGGGAAGAGGCACGGCCGCAATACCGTGAGAGCGGATACGACCAGCCGCGCTACAAGAAGCGCAAGTCGCTGCTCGGCGAACTGTTCGACTTCTAACCTGATCATCCGAAGAAAGCAGACCCGGTGGGAGCCGGCCTTTCTTCGCGGCGTTCAATCCTTTCTTCCTCCCGCGGGCAATCAGCTGGAAGCAACGTCATGGATTCGGCTATCTGGCTCTGGGTCGGTTTCAACCTGTTTGTCGTAGCGCTACTGGCCTTCGACCTCGGTATTCTTCACCGCAAGGAGCGCGAAATCAAAGTCAACGAGGCTCTTTGGCTGAGCCTTTTCTATATCGTCCTCGCCCTCCTGTTCGGTGCCGGCCTGTTCTGGCTGCGGGGCACGCAGGACGGCGTAGACTTCCTGACCGGCTATTTCATCGAGAAGTCGCTCAGCGTCGACAACATCTTCGTCATCGTCCTGATCTTCACCTATTTCTCGGTTCCCGCGCAGTATCAGCACCGGGTGCTCTTCTGGGGCATCTTGGGGGCCCTTTTCATGCGCGGCGTGCTTATCTTCGCCGGCGTGCAGCTGATCCACCAGTTTGCCTGGATGGCGCTCATCTTCGGCGGCTTCCTGATCGTCACCGGCGTCAAGATGCTGATCGTGGCCGACCAGAAGCCGGATCTGGAGAACAACATCGTGATGAAGGCGGTGCGGCGGCGGTTCCGGCTCACCGAAGGTTTTCACGGCAAGCACTTCTTTGTGCGCCGGGACGGCCTGCTCTATGCCACGCCGCTGTTCCTCGTGCTCATGATGATCGAGTTCACCGATCTCGTCTTCGCCGTCGATTCGATTCCCGCGATCATCGCGATCACCACCGATCCCTTCATCGTCTACACCTCGAACGTATTCGCGATCCTGGGTCTGCGGGCGCTTTACTTCGCACTCGCCGGCATCGTGCCGCGCTTCATTTACCTGAAATACGCGCTATCGCTGGTGCTGGTGGTGATCGGCTTCAAGATGATCGCCAACTATTTCTACGGCGGCAAGTTCGTGCCCACCGAACTCGCGCTTCTGATCACCGTGGTGCTGATCGGCGGCTCGATCGTGCTTTCGCTCATCCGCACGCGCGGCATCCCTCCGGAGCCGCAGGCCTTGCCTACCGGTTGGGTGCCGGGCAGCCCGGCCAAGCGCACGCTCGAGAAGCCGGGCGACACGGACTAGGAGATGCGCGCGTTGTGGGCGGGGCAGCTGCCGCTGGGCGAAGCGTTCTGGAAAATCGCGCTCCTCTACGGCACGCTGGCCAGCCTGCTGGCCACAGGAAGTGCGCTGGCGCTTCTGGCCGCCGGAATGCCAGTGGGCATAGCGCTGATGGTCCACCTTCTTGCGCTGCCCTATCTCCTGGCGGCGGTAGTGGGGGTGTATCGCAGCGCGGCCCGATATGCCGGCCCACCACCATGGGCGCGGCTGGCGGAGGTGACGGTCTTGATTTGGGCCATGTTTATGGCGGTGCTTTGAACGTCTGGGCCGCAGGTGCGGCCGGTCCGTCAGAAACGCTCCGCCCTCAGCACCTGCGCGTCGGACACGCTGACGACGCCGATGTGCCGCTCGACCACGGCAAAGGCGGCCTCGAGCATTCACCATGGCAATCTGGCGTCGGGGCAGGCTCGACAGCCTGCTGCACCATTTGGTCTAGGGACCGCAATACACGACCGAGCAGTTCCAACGTCTGATGACTGGTCACGGAATTATCTGTTCGATGAGCCGGTTGGCAATCTCCGGGACAATGCTGCGACGGAGAACTTCTTCTCGTCGCTGAGAACCGAGCAGAAAGCCTGCAAGGTCTACAGGACGAGGGACGGTCAGGGCGTACGCGTTCGATTACATCAAGCGTTTCTACAACCCCGGCGGAGGCACTCGACTCTCGGCTATCTCCGCCCCGTCGAGTTCTAGGAGCAAGCTATGTTAGCTTAACCTCGTGTCCGAAAACCCGGCAGCAGGTCGCGGTAGGCTGCCCACGAGCGCGATCAGTGCCGGGCCAGGAATCCGACGAGAAGTACGTCAAAAACACGGACAAGGGCGGAACGGCGTGGCAAACAGTGCCCCAGCGAGGAAGAAAAATGCAAAACGATCTAGTATCGGATGCCGCACCGGTAGGTTCAGGGGTACCTGGTCTCGACCATATCCTGCGTGGCGGATTTGCGGCTGGCCGATCCCATCTGGTCGAGGGTCGCCCCGGTTGCGGCAAGACCACGATCGGCCTTCAGTTTCTGCTTAACGGTCGCGATAGCAGCGAAAAATGCCTCTATATCACCTTGTCGGAAAGCAAGCGCGAGCTTCAGGCGGTCGCTGAAAGGCACGGTCTTGATCTTGAGGGAATCGAGATTTTTGAACTGGTCCCGCCGGAACTCAGCCTAGATTCAAGCCAGCGGCAAACGCTCGTTCATTCATCTGATCTGGAACTTGGCGAGACCGTCAAAATGGCTCTCGATGAAATCGAACGGCTCATGCCCGATCGTGTCGTGTTCGACTCGCTGTCCGAATTCGCCTGTTGTCCCAAGGCTCGCTTCGCTATCGCCGACAGGTTCTGGCACTCAAGAGCTTTTTTCTGCTGAACCGCTGCACGGTCTATCGCCTCCACGTAGATCCAAGTTTTCCTGCCCCGCTTGAAAGGATATTGCCGTGACCGATCCAATTGACCGCAACCACACAGTCCCGCTTGCCGCCGACATCGTCTCAGCCTATGTCGCCAACAACCCGGTCCCGGCAGCGGACCTGCCCGCCCTGATCGGTGACGTTCATCGCTCGCTGACACTGCTTTCGAACGGCCAAGCTGAGCCCCAGGCCGAAGCGAAGACGCCCGCCGTACCGGTCAAGAAGTCGGTTCAGCAGGACTATGTCGTCTGCCTTGAAGACGGGCAGAAGTTCAAGTCGCTGAAGCGCCACCTCAGCTCGCATCATGGGCTCACGCCCGATGAGTACCGCGCCAAGTGGGGATTGCCAGCCGATTATCCGATGGTCGCGCCGTCCTACGCTGCCGCTCGCTCCGCCTTCGCGAAAACGATGGGCCTCGGACGGAAGAAGGTGGAAGCGCCGGCACCGGCAAAGCGTGGGCGTAGATCGACCACGAAAGTGTAGCTCAATCTGCGAAGATAGGCGCAAAGACGGGGCCGCAACCGGACAGGCAGCTTGCGTCGCTGTTACCGCAGTTTGCAGACGTTCATTGTCGTAAGGACCGCCTTGGCGAGTCCTATGTATGCGAAGGTTGTCAACTAGATTGCAGACAACGTTGTTGCGGTTCTCCGCTAGCGAACAGTCGTCGCCAATCGTGCAGATTGGCATATGAACGATGGCAATCGCTGTTTGCGGCAGTAGATGAGCGGGCCAAACCGCCATGGTTTAGCCCGCCCGGACATGCTCAATGTTCCGCGTGCCCGGCTCCGGAATGCGGAAGATCAGACACAGCGTTCGCACCCGATCCTGATGAGACGGATGTCGATTCAACCACCTGCATCTGGACCGAAATCAGCGCCAGCGCGGCTACCGCGACCAATCCTAAAAATGTGATCGACAGGCGTGACATAGTCGTCTTCCGTCAAGCCGCTTCGCGCGAGGCGGGATAGCCAGCTTCGACGAGAACGAGCTCGATCTCTCCACGTGCAGCTGATGTCTCGACGTCGATAGTCCGATTCTCGGGATCGGCCTTGATTACCGCGTCCTTGTCGACCGATTGGATCGCCTTGGTCACGCTCCGGGCGCAGCCGAAGCAGGTCATGTTTTCGATGTGGAAATGCATGTTTGCCTCCTTGGTGTGTTTGGCGAAACGACAGGTGGGCTTTCCCAGCATTGGAGGGTCAAGCGACACCGCGCAGATTTTTCCGCCGACGCACAGAGGCTCTCGGCTCGGCACGTGAAACCTCAGTCCGCGCGTGCGCGGAGCGACATGATGGACTGCCAAAAAGCGGGAAATCATCTCTTGACCCTCCCACCATGGGAGATCCCATGTCTTGGCGCAACACGACGAATCCGAAGGAAACAGTCATGAATGCGCCAGCCAGATTCACCGAGGAAACCGTTTCCCTCCCAATCCAGGGCATGACTTGCGCTTCCTGCGTGGGACGTGTGGAGCGGGCCCTGAAATCCGTGGGAGGCGTCATAGAAGCCAGTGTCAACCTTGCGACCATGGTGGACGGCCAAAGGGTTGCCCTCGGGAACGCGGCGATGATGTCCGATCTCGGCATCGCCATCGATGCGATCTCCGAGCACGCCGACGCCATGCGCTCGGAGGGCAAGACAGCCATGTTCGTTGCCGTCGACGGCCGGTCCGCCGGTTTCGTGGCAGTCGCGGATCCGGTCAAGGAGACGACCGCCGAGGCGATCCGCGCGCTCCATGACAAGGGCCTCCGCATCATCATGGCGACGGGAGACAACGAGCGCACCGCCAAGGCAGTCGCCTCCAGGCTCGGCATTGATGAGGTCCGCGCCGATATGCTGCCGGACAGCAAGCAGAAGCTCATCGAAGAGCTTCGCGCGAAGGGCGCGCGAGTCGCGATGGCGGGCGACGGAGTGAACGACGCACCCGCGCTGGCCGCCGCCGATGTCGGCATCGCAATGGGAACCGGTGCTGATGTCGCAGTGGAAAGCGCAGGGATAACGCTGGTCAAAGGTGATCTCAATGGCATCGTGCGGGCACGTGCGCTAGCGCAGGCAACGATCCGCAACATCAAGGAAAACCTGTTCTTCGCATTCGTCTACAATGCGCTTGGCGTGCCCGTGGCAGCCGGCGTTCTCTATCCTGTATTTGTCACGCTGCTGTCACCCATGATCGCGGCCGCGGCCATGAGCTTGTCGTCCGTGTCGGTCATCGCGAATGCGCTGCGTTTGCGCACCGTGCGGCTCGGTTAGATTCTCGAGGAGAAACCCAATGAATATCGGCACAGTATCGGAAAAGTCGGGTCTGCCTGCAAAGACGATCCGCTACTACGAGGAGATCGGGCTCATTGCACCCGACCGCCGCGACAACGGCTATCGCGACTATTCCGTGGAGGACGTGCATCGGCTTCGCTTCCTTCAACGGGCGCGCAGCATCGGGTTTTCGGTGGAGGAATGCCGGCAGTTGCTCTCGCTCTACGCCGACAGGGAGCGCGAGAGCGCGGAGGTCAAGGCGATCGCGACGGCGAAACTCGAAGAGATCGAGTGCAAGATCGTTGAATTGCTGGGACTGCGGGACATGCTGAAGCACCTTGTTGCCCACTGCCATGGCGACGATCGACCCGATTGCCCCATTATCGACGGATTGTCCGGCAAAGCCGCTCTCCATGGAGAGGCGGTGGAACCATCGCTGCGACTTCATGTGGGCTGATGGGCAATCGCTCCGCGACCTGATTGACAACGCAGTCCACTTCGTGCGGTAGGTAAGGCCATGTTGGGATTGATAGGTGACATTGCCAGGCTCAGGCTGCTGCGCGCGGCGCTGGCAATGGTATTCGTCGCCCTGCTGGCGTCTCAACCCGGCCTCTTCGCGACGGCCAATGCCGCAGGGGCTCACGATCAGACGGCGGTCGAGAACGCCTCGCACCAGCATGATCATCAGTTGTCGAAGCACGATGCCCCGCAAAGTGGTCAAATGGCCGATGCAGTCGACCATCATGGTGTCGGCAAGGGGGATGGAAAGAGCTGCGAAGTTCATTGCGCGCCCGCGCATGCCATGCCCGTCGATTGCCCGCCCGTACCGCAGCCGGCGAGTGGCGGTTTCCAGTCGGCCGAATGCGCTGCCCCGCTATTCTCGGTAGCAGACGAAGTCGTCCAACCACCCCGAACCTGAGCCGGTCTCGCCGCGCCAAGGCGGCGCTTGGGCACCCGTGCGTCCGCGCGCGGGCCTCCACCAGCAACAGGTTCAAGGTTCCACATGCAAATTCCAGCGATTGCGGCGCTCTGTGCGTCGCTCATCATGGCAGGGTGCGCGGCATCGCCGCCGCCGAACGTGCTGCCGCTCTTCCACCCCGCAGATCCGGCCATGGGGCTGCGTGACGCACGCTATTCCCCCGCCCTGGGCGACTTTCACCCCCGCAGGCCAACCAATCCCGATGACTGGCGTCGGCTCAACGATCGACTCTCCCCTGCCAATAGGGGGCAAGGCTCATGAAGCGCGGCATTCGAACGATCATTGCTATGGGGCTCCCGCTGCTCGTTTCTGCCTGTGTCACGACGGCGGACGTGCTCGATGATCCTCTTGCCGGCTTCGAAACAGTCTCCGCCAAGGCAACCGCCGCCACTGGGACCGAGACGGTTTGGGTGCAGTCTAGTGCCGAAGCGCAGGTTCTTGCCGAGCGCGTGAGCGCACTCGTCAGGGGCAAGGCGATCGGACCGGACATCGCGGTGCAGGTGGCGCTCCTCAACAACAAGGGGCTGCAGGCAGCGTATGCAGACCTCGGCATGTCATCCGCAGACCTCTGGCAGCAGTCTCTGCTGGTCAACCCTAGCGTCTCCGTCGGGGTGATGGGAATCAATACGAGCCGGACGGTGGAGACCGCGATTGTCGGCAACATTCTTGCGCTGATGACGCGGCCCCGCCGTATGGCCGTAGCCGAAGCGCTCTTCCGGCAAGCGCAGTTGCGGGCTGCCGAAGCGACGCTGCGGCTCGCCGCCGACACGCGCCGGGCATGGATCGAAGCGGTGGCCGCGTGGGAGCGGGTTGCCTACCTCAACAGAGCCCAGGCCGCCGCCGATGCCGCGTCAGCGCTTGCCCAGAAGCTTGGCGAGACCGGCGCCTTCACCAAATCCGGGCAAGCTCGCGAACACGTCTTTTACGCTGAGCTTGCCGGACAGACGGCGGAGGCACGCATGCACGCGCGAGCGGCCAAGGAAGCGCTCACTCGCCTGATGGGGCTTTGGGGCTACGACATCGACTACCAGGTGCCGAACGCGCTGCCTTCGTTGCCAGCCAACCCGCTCGCGCGAAAGGATATCGAGGCACAGGCCCTCAAGAACCGGGTCGACCTGGAGATTGCGCGGCTGGAGCTCGAAACTCTTGCACTCTCCCATGGCCTGACGCAGGCGACGCGGCTCGTCACAGACCTCGAACTCGTCACGGGAGTGGAGATTGAGCGGGAGGAGGAGCACGGCGAGACGAAGACGAACGTCCACATCAATGCCGAGTTGGAATTCGTCATCCCGATTTTCGACAGCGGCCAGGCACGAATGAGAAAGGCGGAGTTGGCCTATATGCAGGCCGCCAACCGGCTTGCCGAGCGCGCCGTCAACATCCGCTCCGAGGCGCGCAGCGCATATGACGCCTATCGCTCCACGCTCGACATCGCACGCCACTACCGGAACAACGTGGTGCCGTTGCGCACGACGATCGAGGAAGAGGCTCTCCTCACCTACAACGGCATGATCACCAACACTTTCGAGCTTCTCGCCGACACGAGGGCGAAGGTGAATTCGATCATGCTTTCACTCAACGCCAAGCGACAGTTCTGGCTCGCCGACGTGAACCTGGGAACTGCCATTTTTGGCGGAGGCGGCGGCAGCCCCACCGGCGAAAGCGCCATCGCGGCAGCGGCCGACGACGGCGGCGCCGGACACTGATCGGAGTAGATGCAATGATCACCAGAAGACACCTGCTCGGGGGCGGCGCGTTTCTCGCAAGTGCCGCGGCCTGGTCGAAGACCTCGGCCATGAGCCTGCCGGATGCTCCCATTATGGAATCGCCCGACATGCAACCGCCCATCATCCCTTCAAGTGGGCCGGACTACCAGCCCGTCGTCACCCTCAACGGCTGGACGCTTCCTCACCGGATGAACGGGACCGTCAAGGAGTTCCATCTCGTCGCCGAGCCGGTCGAGCGGGAACTCGGCCCCGGCATGACCGCTTACCTGTGGGGCTACAATGGCCAGTCGCCGGGGCCCACGATCGAGGCTGTCGAAGGCGACAGGGTGCGCATCTTTGTCACCAACAGGTTGCCGGAACACACCACCATTCACTGGCATGGGATGATCCTGCCTTGCGGCATGGATGGTGTGACGGGGCTGACCCAGCCCGGCATCCCGCCCGGCAAGACCTTTGTCTACGAGTTCGATCTCGTGAAGAGCGGGACCTTCATGTATCACCCGCACGCCGACGAAATGGTGCAGATGGCGATGGGCATGATGGGCTTCTTCGTCATCCACCCGAAGGACCCATCGCTGCACCGCGTCGATCGCGACTTCGTCTTCCTGCTCAACGCCTTCGACATCGAGCCGGGATCCTACGTCCCGCGCGTCATGGAAATGACGGACTTCAACCTGTGGTGCTGGAACAGCAGGGTCTTCCCCGGCATCAGTCACCTGGTCGTCAACAAGAACGATCGGGTTCGGGTAAGGGTCGGCAACCTGACCATGACCAACCATCCGATCCACATGCACGGCTACGACTTCGAAGTCACCGGCACCGACGGCGGCTGGGTGCGACCGGAAGCGCGCTGGCCGGAAGTCTCGATCGACATTCCCGTGGGCGCCATGCGGGCCTACGAGTTCGATGCAAAATACCTGGGAGACTGGGCGATCCACTGCCACAAGTCGCACCACACCATGAACGCGATGGGTCACGATGTGCCGACCTTCATCGGCGCAGACAAGACCGACGTGACCCGCCGCATACAGCGTATCCAGCCGGACTACATGGCGATGGGAAATCGCGGCATGGCGGACATGGGCGAGATGGAAATGCCCCTCCCCGACAACACGATCCCGATGATGACCGGCTGGGGTCAGTTCGGCGCCATCGAAATGGGCGGCATGTTCTCGGTGGTGAAGGTACGGGAGGGAATCGCCGCCAACGACTATGCCGATCCGGGCTGGTACGAGCATCCGGAGGGCACAGTTGCCTACGAATGGACGGGCAACCTTCCGGCTCCGGCAAAAGCCGGGTCCGCAACCCCTGAACCCCCTGCGGCCGCTCATGGTGGCCACTCCAATCACTGAAAACATGGACAGCAAGGAGCATCACATGAAGACACCGAGCTTGGCAGTCGTCGCCCTTCTCGCAACGGCCGGATCCGCCATGGCAGCCGGTAGCCATGCCGGCGGCCACGGCCACGGTGAAGCGGGAATGATGGCAATCGGCACGCCCGGAAAGGCGGCCGACGTCTCTCGCACCGTCACCATTACGATGAAAGAGCAGGACGACGGCGGCATGGTGTTCGAGCCCGCGTCTCTGGCAATCTCGGAGGGAGAGACGCTTCGCCTAAAATTCGTCAACAAGGGCGAACTCGACCACGAGTTCGTGATGGATGTCCATCATGGCATCATGGAGCACAAGGCGCTGATGGAGCGTTTCCCCGAGATGGAACATGACGATCCCAACGCGATCAGGCTCGCTCCAGGTGCGACCGGCGAGATCGTCTGGACTTTCGCCAAGGCGGGCGACTTCGGCTTCGCCTGCCTCATACCGGGTCACTACGATTCCGGCATGAGGGGCGACATCAGCGTCAGTCACTGAACATGGAAAGGCATGTGTGCATGAAGAACCTGTTACTCGCGCTATTTGCGTCCCTCACCTTGGCGGGCGGTGCCGGCGCCGCCACCGCTGAGGAGTACACCTCGGGCGAGGTGACTAAGGTCGATACGGCCCAGAAGAAGCTCACCATAAAGCACGAAGAACTCAAGAACCTCGAAATGCCGGCGATGACGATGGTGTTCGTCGTGGCCGAGGATGCGATGCTTGAAAAGGTCAAGGTGGGTCAGAAGATCGAGTTTGTCGCCGACCGGGTGAACGGCCGCATCACGGTTACCGACATCAAGTGAGGCTGGAGCGGCGTGGGTTTGAACCCCGCGCCCCCCAAACAATGGAGGCAGCGCCATGATGGACGGAGGAATGATGTGGGGGATGGGACTGTGGGGGATCGTGATCCTCGTTTTTGTGCTCCTCGCCGTCGCCGCACTCGTGAAATACGTCTTCTTCAGATAGGAGAACGACCATGAAGAGGTTCGACAGGATAGTCCTTGCCGCTGCATTTTCCGCGCTGGCTCTGACCACTTCGACCGTGTGGGCAGCGGGGCAACTGGAGGTGCTGAAATCGGCCTCATGCGGCTGCTGCGTTTCCTGGGGCAAGCACATGCGCGAGGCAGGCTTCACCGTCACCGAAATCAACGTCCCGCTGGCCGAGCTCAACGCCGCCAAGGTCGAGGCGGGATTGAAGCCAGGCCAGACCTCCTGCCACACAGCCAGGATCGACGGCTATGTGATTGAAGGCCATGTGCCCGCGAGGGAGGTCAAGCGTCTCCTGGAGGAACGGCCGGATGCCGTCGGCCTGACAGTGCCTGACATGCCCTACGGATCACCCGGCATGGGCGAAGCCGGCGACGATGCAGAACCCTACGACGTGCTGCTCGTCAAGGGCGACGGGACGACGGAAGTCTACGCGAGCTACAAATAAGACACTCGCGGAACGTAGAAGCGCCCTGCCCGTTAGGCATCATGTTCGAGGGATAGGGTGCCGCGCGAGATGCCGCATCGACGTTCGGTCATCGAAACCGCTGGCAGTCTTGTTCCTGACAAGTGGTTTGTTCCACGGCGATGCGAGCAATAGCGACGTGGCGATAGCATTGCGAACACCGGTGTCTCTGAACGCGACCAGATCACCGCCTGTCCTTGCATCGGCGTTCTAACGATATGACAGGAACGGAAACTGGCAGGAGCGTTGAAATGTCGTATCTCCGCTTCGGGCTGATGATCCTCACCTCCACCGTGGTGATGTTCATCCTGATGTATCTCAACACTTATGCCTGGGAGCACGTCTTCTTCTCGGAGACGCGCATCTACATGGCGATTTTGATGGGCGCCACGATGGCGATCATCATGCTGGGCTACATGCTGGGGATGTACAAGAACACGGCGCTCAACATGGCCATCTTCATCGGATCGGTGGTTGTCTTCGCGCTGTCGCTCTGGCTGGTGCGCAGCCAGGTCACCGTATCGGGACCGAGCTACATGCGGGCGATGATCCCGCACCACTCGATCGCCATCATGACTTCCGAGCGAGCGCAAATCCGTGATCCCCGCGTACGCAAGCTCGCCGACGAGATCATCGAAGCGCAGCGCCGCGAGATTGCCGAGATGCGCTACCTGATCGCGGAAGTGGAAAATGGAAACGTAGCTGAGGGCATATACGAAGACCCCCCTGCGGAGCCAGGCAGCGTCCAGGAAGCTCTCTCAAACACACTCATTGGCCAGCTCGATCTGGCGCCTATGCCCAAGGCAGAGGCAGACCAGGTGCTGAATGCGGCCGGCAACTGCACCTTCAATCGCAGCCCTGAAACCGACCCGGTTCTGTGGGCGAGCGCGGGAGGCGGTGCCGCGATCAAGCTGAACGGCGTCCTGGTTGCGTTGGAGGCTGACAGCGATGAAAAGGAAGGAGCGACCAAGACATTTGGCGCACCAGGCACGATGGTCACGATCAGGCCGCTCGGCGACGAGGCCGACTGGCGGCAGAATGCCGAGCTTGTGTTCAAACTCGATCAAGGCCTGAGCGTGGGCTACCGCGGCTTCTACAGCTGTGACGCTGCCTAGCAGAGATGAGGGGCGTCGATAGAGAGGACCAGAGGTCAGCAGAGTGTAAGTCGGCGACCGCACGAAGCGGCTTGGCCAAATGGTTCGGTTACAAATGGAGAACAGGCGGTGAGCTACACGATTGATCGAACGATTGCCAATACGGACATCGATGCGGCAGATGCCAAGACGCGCAAGGCGCTTGAGGAGCACGGTTTCGGAATTCTCACCGAGATCGACGTCAAAGCGACGATGGCGAAGAAGCTCGGAGTTGACATGCCGGCCTATCGTATCCTCGGCGCGTGCAACCCGACGATGGCCTACAAAGCCATCAGCGTGGAACCGCGGGTGGGCGCCATGTTGCCCTGCAACGTCATCCTCAGGGAAGTAGAGGGCGGCGTCGAGGTTAGCGCCGTTGATCCCGTTGCGTCCATGCAGGCGGTGGACAACGCCGAACTGCTGGCCGTAGCAAGCCAGGTACGCGATCTTCTCGCGAAGGCCATTGCGGCGATCTGAGCCGAGTGTGGGCTTCACAAGGTAATGCGACGCAGACTCCACAAAGCCAGGATGGACCGACACGCCGCCGGGCTGCGGGCCGCCCCAAATAGAGGACGAAGCACGCGGTTTGTGATGGACCCCGTCTAGGGCGCTAGGCGCGCCACTTCTCATTTGGAACTGGGGCTGCTGGACGAGAGACCAGCCCGCTGATTGCGCCTTCATCAAACCTAGCAACAGGAGCACGCACCAAAGTCAGATTCGGGCATACCGCGCTGCCAAACCATTCAACGAAGTGGGAGGCGCGTTACAGAATACGGCCCCGCCTATGCTAGCGAGGCCGCCTTCTTGTGGCTCAGATTTCGGTCGCTTCTGCGAGCGTCAACGCGTCATCGATATCCACGCCAAGATATCGGACTGTGTTCTCGATCTTGGTGTGTCCCAGAAGTATCTGGATCGCGCGAATGTTGCCGGTGGCCTTGTATATTAGGGCAGCCTTGGTTTGGCCAAGCGAATGCGTGCCGTACTCTTCTGCAGGCAGCCCAATCGCCATCACCCATTCGTCGACCAATCGCGCATATTGCCGAGTGCTCAGATGGCTGGCCCTGTCAACACGACTTGGGAACGCATAGTCGTCAACGCTGCCGCCGCGGCGCTCCAGCCACGCCAGCAAACTGGCTCTCGTATCTGCCGTTATCTCGAACTGAACAGGTCGCCCAGTCTTTTGCTGGATTACCATCGATCGGTTCCGTATGGCCGGACCTGAGACGAGTGTGCCGATCTTGATTCTTACGAGATCGCAACCGCGAAGTTTGCTGTCGATTGCGAGGTCAAACAACGCGCGATCGCGCATCCGGCCTTCCCGATCCAGAAAGAAACGGATCGACCAGATCTGCCGAATCTTAAGCGCGCGTTTTGCGCCGACCTGTTTGCCTGCATTCCAAGCTGGCCGCCCTTTTGCGGCTGGATCATAACGCGAAATACCCATAACCATTCTCCTTTGGCCAACTATGGCCAATGGAGAAGATGGGGCGGACGGGGCCGATTTCAGACCGTCCACTAATGAATTGAGCGCCGGGGATAGCTGCCATCTTGATATGCGGCATTTGCGGAAGTGGACGCTATTGGATCAGAAACCCTGCCGGCGCAGTTCCTGCTCGATGCGCGCACGAGATTTCGTTTCGCGCGTCGGGAAGGCGGCGCAATAATCCGCCGAAGTGGCGTCTGGCTTGAGCCGGCGTATCGTCTGTCGCCATCGGCCCGCCTGCTCATGACGCTCGGCTAGCCCGTTCGCGACAAGTGCAATCATTGCGATCAGGTAATGTGCTCCGGGCGTGGTAGCCGCACGGTCGGCCCAGTTGGCCGCAGCCTCATGATCCTCCTGCTGGATCAGCATCTGCGCCCGGACGCCGTGAATGCCGTAGAGCAGCGGGTCGAGCGGGCTCAGATGCAGGGAGGTGTCCAGCGCGGCGTAAACACCAGGCGCATTTCCCGTAAGCATCGCCGTAAAAGCGGAGGCGTAGAAGCCTTGCGCGTAATTCGGGTTTAGTGCCGTCGCCCGCGCTAGCCAGTCGGCGGCGATATCAGGCTCGTTGGACAGCCAGAACGTGCGTCCCATCGTGAAGTTCGCAAACGGGTCGAGAGCGTCCAGTTCCACAGCGCGCTCGGCATGGCGCCGCGCGTTGCGTGCCGCCAATGCCGGGTCCGGCGTCAGGCGCAGGAAAGCTTCCAGAAAGCTGGTGAAAGACAGTCCCGCATGCGCGCGCGCGAACTGGGGATCCGCCTTGACAGCCCGCTCGAAACAGCCCTTCGCGAGTGCATTGTCGGCTGCTGTGAAACGATAGAGATGACCGAGGCCAATGTGATAGTTGGCCCAGGCGTCCAGCCCAGCCGGATCGCTCAGTCGCGCAATACGCGCCTCATTATCAGGTATGTGGGCCTCGAGCGCCGATACCAGGTGAGCGACGATCCGCGCTCTCAAGTCGCCGACTTCATCAACGGGAGCCACGAGCCTGTCTGCCCAGATGATCTCGCGCGAGCTTGAGTCGGTTAGCTCCAGAGTCACGGCGATGGTGCGGCCGGGACTCTCGATCACCCCGGACAGGACGTAGCGTGCGGCAAGCGCCGTCGACACCAGATCAAGATCGGCGGCAACCTGCCGGAAGCGGAAGGTCGATCCCCGCGCGATCACCGCAAGCCATCGCAGCCGCGACAGTGCTTCGATGATCTCGTGCGGGATAGCGTCGCCAAGGATCGTGAGCTCCGGCAACATGCCGAGCTGCTGGAAGGGCAGCACGGCGATCGAGGGGCGCCCGCCGGGGCGGCCTGGCGGCGGAGGGATGAAGTCCTCCGAAGTCGCATGCCCGGGCGCCGAGGGCGTCACCTCGGGAACGAAGCGGAATCCTCGACCGTGAACCGTGCGGATTACGGCCTGTCGTGCGCCATCGTCGCCGACCGCCTGACGGGCCGAGCGTATGCGACTGGAGATGCTGGCGTCTGAGACCGCCTCACCCTGCCAGACCGCGGCAACGATTTCGTCCTTCGTGACCATGTGATCACGGTTTCGGACAAGATGGATGAGCAGGGAAAGCACCTGCGGCTCCAGCCGCACCGGCACATCGCGGCAGCTGAGCTGAAATAGCTCCGGGTCGAGCCGAAAAGCGCCGAATGACCAAGCCATGCGGGAGCATACAGCACAATCGCCGGCTTCTACAGGAATTCTTCAGAACTCCGTCAAGCTTGTCCGAAACCAATGCCACACGATCAACGAATGAAACCTGCGCCGCAGACGATTGTACAGCGGGCAATCATGGGAGAACGACTATGAGAATGAGAAGAATATCTCTGACGGGTGCAGTCGCGCTCGGTGCGCTCCTGGCGGTTTCGGGGTGGACAGCCTCGGCGCAACAGGAACATCACACCGTTGTCGGTGCCGACCACGTGAAGTTCAACCCTGGCCCGCCGACGCTCCCTGACGGGGCGCAGATCGCTGTCCTGCTCGGCAGCCCCGCCGAGGAAGGCCCTTTCGTGATTCGGCTAAAGTTCCCGGCGGGCTACAAGATCGCACCTCATCGCCATCCGAAAGAAGAGCATGTCACGGTGCTCTCGGGAGGCTTCGGCATGGCCACGGGCGAGACGTTCGACCCCAGCCATGCCCCGGTACTCCCGGCGGGCAGCTTCGTGCGGATTCCTGTCGGCCAGGCGCATTTTGCCTGGACCGAGGAAGAGACGGTCGTCCAGCTCAACGGTATCGGCCCGTTCGGCATCGAATATGTGAATGCAAAGGACGATCCGCGCACGAACTGAAGTTCCGCGGCCGCCGGCGCGCTCGCGGCGGCCGCGTAACCGTCACGTACCGAAACAATAGGAGACGAGCATGTTGACTCAAGCAGAGCATCGAACCACGGCCGGACGAGGCCGACTCTTCGCCAACGTCCTCGAAACCGTGGGCGACACTCCTACAATCCGGGTCAACAGCCTCGCCCCGGTCGGTGTCGAACTCTACGTCAAGGCAGAGGCCTTCAACCCGGCCGGGTCGGTCAAGGACCGGCTGGCGCTCAACATCATCGAGGAGGCCGAACGCGACGGAAGCCTGAGCCCTGGCCAGACGGTTGTGGAGGCGACATCAGGCAACACCGGTGTCGGTCTGGCTATGGTCTGCGCGGCGAAGGGTTACCCGCTGGTCGTGACTATGGCCGACAGCTTCTCCATCGAGCGCCGCAAGCTGATGCGCATCTTCGGCGCCAAGGTGGTTCTGACGCCACGCGCCCAGAAAGGCTTCGGCATGTACAGGAAGGCTGTCGAACTGGCCCAGGCTAACGGTTGGTTCCTCGCGCGCCAGTTCGAAACCAAGGCCAATGCCGCCATTCACGAGGCGACGACCGCGCGCGAGATCATCAATGATTTTGCCGGATCGCGGCTCGACTGGTTCGTAACCGGATATGGCACCGGCGGCACGGTGGCAGGCGTTGGTCGCGTGCTGCGCCGAGAGCGGCCGGAGACACGGATCGTGCTCGCGGAGCCCGCGAACGCGCAATTGATCGGCAGCGGCCACTTGCAGGCACGTGAACCCGGTGGCGCGCCCGCCTCGAGCCACCCTGCCTTCGAACCGCATCCCATCCAGGGCTGGACGCCGGACTTCATCCCCCACGTGCTGCAGGAGGCGATCGACTCCAGCCTCTACGACGAAGTGACCCCTGTCGCAGGCGCCGAAGGGATCAGATGGGCAAAGGCTCTCGCGCAGAGGGAGGGAATCCTGACCGGCATCTCCGGCGGCGCCAGCTTCGCGGTTGCCCATCAGATTGCGGAACAGGCACCAGCCGGCTCTGTCATCTTGTGCATGCTTCCCGACACCGGCGAGCGGTACATGACGACTCCGCTCTTCGAAGGGATCGAAGCCGACATGGACGAGCAGGAACTGGCGCTTTCGCTGTCGACCCCCGGGTTCCAGCTAGTCGCCGCGTGAAGACGCCGCGAGGGAGTGACAAGATGGATGCGCTGCCCAGCTCCGCGACCTCGGACGCCGAAGAAACCCTCGATCCGTCCGACTGGAGCGATGTCCGGACGCTCGCGCATCGGATGGTCGACGATTCGATCGGCTATCTCCGCGACGTCCGCAAGCGCCCTGTCTGGCAGGAAATGCCGGACGAGGTGAGGACCGCGTTCGAGGAACCCCTGCCGCGATTCCCGACACCGCTCAATGCGGTCTACTGCCAGGTCACCGAGAACCTGATGCCCTATCCGATGGGCAATATCCATCCGCGCTTCTGGTCCTGGTACATGGGGTCGAGCAACTTCACCGGTGCCCTCGCGGACTTCCTGGCGGCCGTCCAAGGGTCGAATCTCGGCGGCGGCAACCATGCCGCCGCGTCGATGGACAACCAGGTCGTGAACTGGTGCAAGGAGATGATGGGGTTTCCCCCGTCGGCCAGCGGAACGCTGGTCAGCGGCGGCTCGATGGCCAATCTGATTGCGCTCATCGTCGCGCGCAACGTCAAGGCGGGAGTCGATGTCCGTGAAGACGGTGTCGGCGCCATCGAAAAGCCGCTGCGCTTCTACGCTTCGGATCAGGTGCATAGCTGCCACCGCAAGGCGATGGAGGCGCTCGGGCTGGGCAACAAGGCGCTGCGCCGCATTCTCACGGACGCCGAGTTGCGGATCGATGTCACCGCGCTTCGAGCCGCGATTGCTCAGGATCGCGCGGCCGGTTTTCAACCGGCCTGCCTGATCGCCACGGCCGGAACGGTCAACACCGGTGCCATCGACGGTCTAGAGGCTCTCGCGAACCTGGCGGCGGAAGAGGCTCTCTGGCTCCACGTCGACGGCTGTATCGGTGCATTGCTGGCGATCGCGCCGGCGAATGCCTATCGCGTCTCCGGAATCGCGCGCGCCGATTCCGTGGCGCTTGACCCGCACAAATGGCTGCACGCGCCATTTGAAGTCGGCTGCGTCCTGGTCCGCGACTCCTCCGCGCATCGCGGCGCTTTCGCCGTCTCACAGGAGTACCTCGAGTCGACGCCGCGCGGCCTGGCATCGGCCGCCTGGCTGCATGAATATGGGCTGCAGACGACGCGCGGCTTCCGGGCGTTGAAAGTCTGGATGGCGCTGAAGGAGAATGGCGCCGAGAAGTTCGGCCGCCTGATCGACCAGAACATCGCGCAAGCGCGCTATCTCACCCGGTTGATCGAGCAGGAACCCCTCTTCGAACTGGTCGCGCCGACCAGCATCAACATCGTCTGCTTCCGCTATCGACCCGAACGCCTAGGAAAAGGGGCTCTCAAAGCGCTGAACATCGAGATCATGCTGCGGCTGCAGGAGGAGGGTATCGCCGTCCTTTCCGACACGACCGTCCATGGCGAGCATTGCCTGCGGGTGGCGGTCAACAATCATCGGACGCGGCGCGAGGATTTGGACATGCTCGTCACCGAAACGTTGCGCCTCGGTGCGCTGCTGGAGCGTCAACTTGGTGCGATTTGATGGGCCGCGGCCCGGCGCTGGCCGACTGTCAGGTGATTACCGTCTCAGAACATTCAACCCAATACCTCAGTGGTTGTACCCGGCGTGGTCGCACCCAGTGGAAACGAGACCAGAGTCAGCAGCACCTACGACCGGGCAGCGCCAGGGATTAGGGCCGGGACCAGATTGCGGCAGACAGTCCACTCCATACCTTTGCGGAAGTCCACCGGCTTCGTCGCCTGAGAAGGAAGTATTGAAGCGATTCAAAATGGCGGGAATGTCGGCTTTCGGGCAACCACCATCTCGGTTTCAACGTCTGAGCTGGGGGCGCATAGCGGTCGCAACAGGCGCTCGATAGCGAAGTCCGTTTTGGACGAAGGCAATGCCCTCAGCGCCTGAGAAGAGGGCGCAAACTGGATGCCACAATTGAGATGCACGGCCGGCCGCGGAAAACCGGATCAGTACACATTATTAGCGACGGTGATCGTAGGAGCGTCACTCGCCAAGAGCCTCGGGAGAGTGCGAGCATAAGGATGCCAATACAGGGTGTTCAAGCCACTGTCAGCCGCATGCCTACCCCGTTCCAGGTTCAATGAACTGGACGAACACTACGTAAACTGCCGCTAAGTCCTTGGTCTGAATGGTGGGCGTGACAGGGATTGAACCTGTGACCCCTACGATGTCAACGTAGTGCTCTCCCGCTGAGCTACACGCCCATCCGACGGCGCGCATAGACCACGAGCCGCGCAGGCCGTCAATAGTCAAAACCCGATGACAATGCGGCCCGCGCGCTCAGGCGGCGGCCAGCATCTTCTCGACCTCGGTGACGAGTTCGCGCAGGTGGAAGGGCTTCGACAGCACCTTGGCGTCGCGCGGCGCCTGCGAGTCGGGATTGAGCGCGACGGCGGCGAAGCCGGTGATGAACATTACCTTCAGGTCGGGGTCGATCTCGGTGGCGCGGCGCGCGAGCTCGATCCCGTCCATCTCCGGCATGACGATGTCGGTCAGGAGCAGCGAAAAGGGCTCCTCGCGCAGCCGGTCATAGGCGCTGGCGCCGTTGTCGAAGTCGATCACGTCGTAGCCGGCCCGCTCCAGCGCCTTGACGAGGAAGCGGCGCATGTCCTCATCGTCTTCCGCAAGCAGTATTCTCTTCATGAAGACCCGTCCGAATCACGCGGTTTCAGGCCTGTATCGCGGCCCGTTAACCATGCGCTATATGAATTCGACGGGGTAAAGATCAAGTGAATGTATCGATGCGCCGGCAAGACGTCATACTGGACAGAGCGGCCGGGCGGTGGCACGGTTCATTCATGTCAGGCTCCAGTCCGAATGGTCGATGACGGTACACGAAGACTTCGCGCATATCCCACCCTTCGAATTGCGGGCCCCGGCACAGGCGCGCGTTCCCTTCGTCTTCAATTCGCCGCATAGCGGCCGCGTCTACCCGCCGCGCTTCCTGGCCCAGACCAGGCTCGACGCGCTGTCGATCCGCCGCTCCGAGGATTGCTATGTCGACGAACTGTTCGGCGCTGCGACGGTCCTTGGCGCGCCTCTTCTGGTGGCCAACTTCCCGCGCGCCTATCTCGACGTGAACCGCGAGCCGTGGGAGCTGGACCCGCGCATGTTCGTGGAGCCGCTGCCCTCCTTCGCCAATACGCGCTCGGCCCGGGTGGCCGGGGGGCTCGGCACCATCCCGCGGCTGGTCGGCGAGGGGCAGGACATCTATGCCGGCCGGCTCAGGCTTTCGGAGGCGCTGGCGCGCATCGAGGCCGTCTACCGGCCCTATCACGTCGCGCTCAAGCGCCTTGTTTCGGTCGCGCGTGACCGGTTCGGCCATGCGGTGCTGGTAGATTGCCACTCGATGCCGGCGTCGATCCGGCTTGGCGAGGCGGGCATGCGCCCCGACTTCATCATCGGTGACCGCTTCGGCGCGTCCGCCGCGTCGGCACTGACCGAGCACGCGATCTCGCTGCTGACATCGATGGGCTATCTGGTCGCCCACAACAAGCCCTATGCCGGCGGCTTCATCACCGAGCACTACGGCCGGCCCGCCAAGGGCTTCCACGCGCTGCAGATCGAGGTCAATCGCGGCCTCTACATGAACGAGGCGACGCTGGAGAAGACGGCGGGCTTCGACGCGCTGGCCGAGGATCTGCGACGTTTCTGCGCGGACCTGATGTCGATCCCCGATGCCCAGGTCGAGCCGTTGCCGATCGCGGCCGAATGAGGCCGATGCCGCCGCAAACCGCGTCCGAACAAAAAAAGACCGCCCGGAGGCGGTCTTGAGTCTAGGGAGGAAACGCCCAAGGAGGGCATAGACAGGAAAACCTGCCTGATTCTGAAGTTTATGTTGCGGCGCACAAATGTCAAGCGAAACATGTCGCTTCTTTAGCCAGCGGCAAGTTCTGCACAGCATTTATGCAGACGCTGCGGCAAATATGTCACGCTTCTCGCGGCGGAACGGAGACAGCACGTGCCCTATGGCGATTTTCTGAAAAGGCTGGCCGCCGCGGCGGCGGCCGAGACCTTGCCGCGATTTCGCCGGCGCGGCCTCGTCGACAACAAGCTTGGTTCCGGTTTCGACCCCGTCACCGAGGCCGACCGCGAGGCCGAACGCGCCATCAGGGCGCTGATCTTGGCCGAGCATCCCGACCACGGCATCCTGGGCGAGGAGCACGGGCTTCACAATGGTGACGCGCGCCATGTCTGGGTGATCGACCCGATCGACGGAACGCGTGCCTTCATCTCGGGTCTGCCGGTCTGGGGCACGCTGATCGGGCTTACCGAGGACGGTGACGCGACCGCCGGCGCCATGTCGCAGCCCTTCACCGGCGAACTGTTCTACGCCGACGAGACCGGCGCCCATTATGAAGGACCGGGAGGGCCGCATCCGCTGCAAACCCGAAAGGGGCTCGCGCTTGTCGACGCGACGCTGTTCACCACGACGCCGGCGCTTTTCACCGAGGCGAAACGCGCGCTTTACGACCGGCTGGAAGCGGCCGTGCGCCTGCCGCGCTACGGCACCGACTGCTACGCCTTCGCCATGCTGGCGGCCGGCCATGCCGACATCGTGGTCGAGGCGGGCCTGCAGCCCTACGACATCGTGGCGCTGATCCCGATCGTCGAGAAGGCGGGCGGCGTGATCACCACGCTCGACGGCGAACCGGCGGAGAACGGGGGCGACGTGATCGCGGCCGCCACGCCGCGGCTCCACGAGGCAGCCCTGGAACTGTGGCGCAAGGGGTAGGGCGGACTTCCTGAATCCCAGGCGTGTGCCAACCCCGCCTTCGGCGCATCCTCGCCGACCGACTGATGACTACCGGCTACCCGCGAAGGCCAGCAGGGCCGCCAGGAACTGTTCGCGATAGACGTCGCGCTCCTGCAGAAGTTCGTGTCTGGCTCCGTCGACGGTGATCGACGAGCCCGAGCGCAGGCGGATCGCGTAGCGCTCGATCGCCGGAGTCGACACCACCGTGTCGGCGCCGGCCGCCACCATCAGCACCGGCACGGTGATCGTCGCCATGAAATCCGGATCGGCCACCGCCCGTGCCGCCAGGCAGGCGGCGCGCATCCAGGTCGCGGTCGGCCCGCTCATGGAGATCTGCGGCGCTTCGTCGTAAATGCGCTGGTTGCGGGCGTAGCGCGCCTCGTCCGAAGTCAATGCATTGCCCTGGAACGGTGGTCCGCCATGCACACGCCGCCCAGATCCGAAATAGGACGAGCCCAGCCCGATCACATGGAGCAGGCCGGCCAGCCGCTCCATGTTGCGCATCGAAAACCGCCGGCCGTCGAACTCGATCAGCGGCGCCGACAGCACCATCCGTTCGATGCGGCTGGCGATCAGCGGCGCGGCCATCAGCGCCACCAGCCCGCCGGTCGAATGGCCGAGCAGGTAGTAGGGCGGCCGGCAGTCCGCCAGCACAACCTCGTCGAGAAACCGGTCGAGGTCGGAGACATAGTCAGTGAAGGAATCGACATGGCCGCGCTGGCGATCGCGCAGCGGCCTGTCGGAGCCGCCCTGTCCGCGCAGGTCCATGACGGCCGCCCCGAATCCGGTGGCCTGCAGGTCTTCGACCGTCTCGAAATATTTCTCGATCGGCTCGTTGCGGCCCGGCAGGACCACGAATGTCCCGCGCGCCGGCCGGCCGGTGGCCGCGAACAGTCCGTAGCGCAGCCGCGTGCCGTCCTCGCCGGCGAAATAGCCGGCGCGCGCATTGTCGGGCAGCGGATTTCCGCTTGTGGGAAAGAGCTGGGGGTTGTCGGAAGGCTTCTGCATTCCGGTCCTGATAGGCGCGGCGCCGTCGCTTGAAAAGGCCCGCCATGGGCGTCGACGGTTTGCCTTCGCGCAAAAGGAAACCCGGAAGCGCCATAGGCGCTTCCGGGTCCGACGAACACGGGCGGAAGGGACGTTGCACCCGTATCCGTATTCGGAGCGGCCGCCCCATCGGCTTCCGCATTCCGATTTACGATTGCATCCTAGCCGCGGTCTGCTGAACGCGATCCGAAGCCTCGGTTCATCCACCGTTCATCTTCGAAAGGGGCGAAGCCGCCGCAAACCCTTGAAACCCGCTCGGCCGATTCCCAAATTTTGCCTGCGGTCGCCGATGACGGGGCCGCTGGCCGGTCGGGAAGGCCCATTGGGGTTCCGGCGGCCGGTCAAACGCAAGCACTTGTTGCTCTGAAGGAGAACAGACCCATGCGTCACGTTGACTTTTCCCCGCTTTATCGTTCCACCGTCGGGTTCGATCGGCTGTTCAGCATGATGGATTCGCTGACCCAGCCTGAGAACAACGGCCAGACTTACCCGCCCTACAATATCGAGCGCACCGGCGAGGACGCCTACCGCATCACCATGGCGGTGGCCGGCTTCGACGACAAGGAACTCTCTATCGAAGCCCATCGCAACGTGCTCACGGTCAAGGGCGAGAAGACCGACCAGACCGAGGGCGAGGGGTCCGAGGTGCTCTATCGCGGCATTGCCGCGCGCGCCTTCGAGCGCCGCTTCCAGCTTGCCGACCATGTCGACGTCGTCGGCGCGGCGCTGAAGAACGGCCTGCTCCACATCGATCTCAAGCGCAACATCCCCGAGGAGATGAAGCCGCGCAAGATCGACATCGGCGTGGTCGGCCAGAAGGCGAAGCAGATCGAGGGCAAGGCCACCAACTGAGGACGGCCTTTCCCGGTGAAGTCAGGGCGGCGTTCTTCGGGCGCCGCCTTTTTCATTTCGCCAGCCGCGCCAGCAAATGATCGAGCGAAAGTCGGCCCGGTCCCCAGGCCATGAGCGCAAGCGCCATCGCCGCCCAGGTGAGATGGAGGGGCCAGCCGCTCGGCACCGTCAACTGCACGAGGATGGTTATGACGAACAGTCCCAGCGCGGCGAAGCGCGTGGCCAGGCCAAGCACGAGCAGAATCGGAAGCAGGATCTCCGCCGAACCGGCCAGAAAGGCCATGAGACCCGGCGCGGGAAAGCCGTAGGGACCGCCCGGGAGATGCAGCTTGAACTCCTCGGCGAAGAGATAGATCGCCGTATCATTGAGCTGGAAGAGGCCGTCCCATTTCTTCACGCCGGAACGCCAGAACGGGACGGCCAGCCCCAGCCGCAGCACGAACTGGGTGAGCGAGGGAGCGGCGATCTTCGATATCAGGACATTCATCCGCTCGACCGGAACGGAAGCCGTTCGCTTGCGGTCCACATATCCGGTGTCCTGCGTGTCAGCCATTATCTCCGTGCTCCGACACCATTACCGCCGTGAAGACGCCGGCCTCGATCACGCCGGAAATATTGGCTGTCAGATCGAAATCGCCGTCTTCCTCTAGCGCCGCATCCACCGCCTTCCGGAACGGTTCACCCGCCATCAGGCTTTCGAGGAATCGTGCGCCGCCGGGTGGCAGCCGGCGCACGAAAACCTCCAGTCGCGGGCGGGTCACCAGGGCATCCTCCGGCTCGCCGGCCTTCACCCTGCCGAATGGCTCATTCCGCCGGTTCACAGAAAAGATGGTGACGGCGGCGAAGCGCGAGCGCACCACCCTTGTCGCGGGATGGGTGGTGAAGACCGCCTGCCCGAGCGTTTCCGGCGGGATGGCGGTAAGCATATGTCCGTGCAGCGGTGCTGCGTCCGCGGCGTGATAGGCGTCGAGCCAGGCGCGCTCGATGCGCGCCACGTCGGCGAGATAGGGCAGGTTACGCGCATGCTCGAAGTCTTCGATGAAATCGGGGAAGTCGCGTCCGTAGTCGGAAAGGAGCGGCGAGGTCGGCGGACTTTGACGCACATGAAGCCTCGCCATGGCGCGGAAAAACTCTTCGCCGACGATGCGTTGTGTCGCGGGAAACGTGTCGGACAGAGCGTTGATGAGGCTCACCGTCACGTTGTTGCGGTAAACATCATAGCGCTTCTTGGCCGATTTGCCGTTCGGACCGGCGATCACTTCCGGTTCGCCGATCTCGGGATCCAGCAAAGCGGGCGTGAAGGCCGCCGCGTATCCCAGCCGTTCCCGACACGTTTCGCTTATGGATATGACGGGCTCAGGCATGGGCCATGCCCCGCGCGGGGCATGCTGCTTCGCGGTCGAGAATTCTCTGCGTGGCCTCCGCCTCGGCCTTCAGCACCGGCCAGTCCGGGATGTCGCTATCCCATTCGATGAGCGTGGGGACGGGGCCGCTGCGGCCGATCACGATCTCGTAGAGTTTCCATACGGCGTCGGCGACCGGCCCATCGTGGCTGTCGATCAAAAGGAGCGCCCCCTCGTCGTCCTCCTGCTCGGCATGACCGGCAAGGTGGATTTCACCGACATGTTCGAGCGGAAAACCGGCCAGATATTCGAGCGCGGAGAAGCCGTGGTTGGTGGCCGAGACAAAGACGTTGTTGACGTCGAGCAGCAGGCCGCAGCCGGTGCGGCGCACCAGTTCGCGCAGGAACTCGGTTTCGCCCAGCGTCGATTCCGGGAAAACGACGTAGGTGGACGGGTTTTCCAGCAGGATCGGACGGCGGATCGCCTCCTGCATCTCGTCGATGTGCTCGGCCACGCGGGCCAGCGTCGCCTGCGTGTAGGGCAGCGGCAGCAGGTCGTTGAAATAGGTTGTGTCGTGGGTCGCCCAGGCAAGATGCTCCGACACCAGGGCCGGCTCGTAGCGCTCGACCAGGGATTTGAAGCGCCGCAGGTGATCCTTGTCCAGCGGTTGCGGGCCACCGATGGACATGCATACGCCGTGAAGCGAGACCGGCCAACGCTCGCGTATGGCGGCCAGCGCGGCATGGGGCGGGCCGCCGGCGCCCATATAGTTCTCCGCATGCACCTCGAAAAAGCCGACCGGAGCGGGGTCGGCGTGGATCGCGGCCAGATGCTCGGGCTTCAGGCTTGCGCCGGCGGTCCCTCCGACAGGGAACGCCGGAAAGCGGGCCGCCCGGGCGCCTTCGATTATGGGCACGGCAACCATCGACGCCTCCCTCTTTCCGGCTGTTTCCGGTCAGGTCGGCAGATCGCGGTCGAGCGGCTCGAGCGAGCCGGTGCGGCCGCCGGGAACCTGAATCGAAGCGCAGGTGCCACCTGGCACCAAGGTCCAGGCGTTGCCCTGGAAGTCGACCGTGGACGTGCCCTGGCAGGTCGTGCCGGGCCCGGCGGCGCAGTCATTCATGCCGGCGAGCGATACACCGTAGCATTTCTCCTTGCCGGCAGCCATCGCGGCCTCCGCCTCGGCTTCGGTCATCGGCCCGGCGATGGCACCGGTGCCGAGCGCGGTGGCCACGGCTCCGGCCAGATATGCGGCGCTGAGTGCTGTCCTGGTCATGTCGGTCTCCTCTCTTGAAATTGCCACGCCGGCTCTCGCGGCCGGCACCGACACTGTCCCGGATCGGCGCTTCAATGGGAAATCAAGGCGGCGGGACAACGCGTGACGCGCCCGACACGCTGCCGTGAGGCAAACGTTACCGATTGGTAATGTTGTTCCGCCGTGTGCTTTCAGCGGTCGGAGGTGAGCTTGTTCATCGACGGCGGCGATTGCGGCACGGCACGAAGCAGCATACCAGTTGACCGGCGCGCATTCGCCGAACGGAGGGACACATGCTGTTTTCAGGCCTCGACATCGTGATCGGCGTTCTCGCCGTCCTTGTCATTCTGCTGATTTTCGCCGGCATCAAGACGGTGCCGCAGGGCCACAATTACACGGTGGAGCGTTTCGGCCGCTACACGCGCTCGCTCACGCCAGGCCTCAACATCATCGTGCCCTTCATCGATCGGATCGGCGCCCGGATGAACATGATGGAGCAGGTGCTCGACGTGCCGACCCAGGAGGTCATTACGCGCGACAACGCCATCGTGGCCGTCGACGGCGTGGCCTTCTACACGGTGCTCAACGCGGCCCAGGCGGCCTATCAGGTCTCGGGACTGGAGAACGCCATCCTCAACCTGACCATGACCAACATCCGCTCGGTCATGGGTTCGATGGATCTCGACGAACTCCTGTCCAACCGCGACGCCATCAACGAGCGCCTGCTCAGGATCGTCGACGACGCGGCCAGCCCGTGGGGCATCAAGATGACGCGTGTCGAGATCAAGGACATCAACCCGCCGGCCAATCTGGTCGAGTCCATGGCCCGCCAGATGATGGCCGAGCGCAACAAGCGCGCCCAGATCCTGGAGGCCGAGGGTCTCAAGCAGGCGCAGGTGCTGGAGGCCGAGGGCCGCAAGGAGGCCGCGTTCCGCGACGCCGAGGCCCGCGAGCGCGCGGCCGAGGCCGAGGCCCGTGCCACCCAGGTCGTGTCGGAGGCGATCGAGCGCGGCGGCGTGCAGGCGATCAACTATTTCGTGGCGCAGAAATATACCGAGGCGCTGACCAGGATCGGGGCGGGGACCAATTCCAAGATCGTGCTGATGCCGCTCGAGGCGTCGTCGCTGATCGGCTCGCTCGGCGGCATCGGCGCCATCGCCAAGGAGGTCTTCGGCGAGGACGGGCGCGACCAGCCGCTGCGCGGCGGTGCCGGCGGTGGCCGCGTGCCGCAGACCGGCCAGTCGCCGCAATCCTCGGCGCAGCCTCTTCCGCCCGCGCAGCCGCCGGCCTCGCCGTTCGACCGCTGATCGCGCGTTCCCCCGGGGTACCGGATCACCTGCCTTGAATCCGCTTGCGCCTCGCGCGAGGGGGTGGAAACATGCGCGCCGGGAGAACCGGAGAGCTGTTGCCCTTCGTCCGGCCGCGGGGATGGCCGGCTTGCGTCACGGACCAGTGGAGAGAATATGATGAAGAAGATCGCTCTGATCGCCTCGATGTCGGGGTCGATGCTGGCGCTGTCCTGCGCGGCGTCCTTTGCCGACTACACGCTCAACATCCTGCATATCAACGACTGGCACAGCCGCATCGAGTCCATCAACAAATACGATTCGACCTGTTCCGACGACGATGAGACCCAGGGCGCCTGCTTCGGCGGCGCGGCCAGGCTCATCACCGCGATCGCCCAGCGGCGCGAGGCGCTGACGGACGACAATCTCCTGGTTCTCAACGCGGGCGACAATTTCCAGGGCTCGCTGTTCTACACGACCTACAAGGGCGAGGCCGAGGCCGAATTCCTCAACCAGATGGGCTTTGACGCCATGGCCGTCGGCAACCATGAATTCGACGACGGCGAGGAAGCGCTCGTGCCCTTCCTCGACAAGGTCGAATTTCCGGTCCTGTCGGCCAATGTGAAGCCGAGCGCGGCATCCGAGGTCGGCGACAGGATCAAGCCGTCGGTCGTCATCGAGGTCGGCGGCGAGCGGATCGGCATCGTCGGCGCCGTGGCCAACGACACGCCCGAACTCGCCTCGCCGGGTCCCAACATCGCCTTCGAGGAGGACGTGGCCACGATCACGGCCGAGGTCGAGCGGCTGAAGGCCGACGGGGTCAACAAGATCATCGCGCTGACCCATGTCGGCTATCCGCGCGACCTCGCCGCGATCGCCAAGATTCCGGACGTCGACGTGGTGGTCGGCGGCCATTCGCACACGCTGCTGCACAATTCCGACGACAAGGCCGCCGGACCCTATCCCACGATGGTGGACAATCCCGGCGGCTACCAGGTGCCCGTCGTGCAGGCCGGCTCCTATTCGAAATATCTGGGCGAGTTCTCCGTGACCTTCGATGACGCCGGGGTCGTCCAGTCGGCCAGCGGCGATCCGATCCTGCTCGACAGTTCGTTCGAGCGCGACGAGGCGGTCGTCGCCCGCATCAAGGAACTCGCCGGCCCCATCGAGGAACTGGTGGCGCAGGAGGTCTCGGAGACAACAGCCCCGATCGACGGTGACCGCACATCCTGCCGCGCCCGCGAATGCGAGATGGGAAACCTGGTCGCCGACGCGATACTGGATCGCACGCGCGATCAGGGCGTGACCATCGCCGTGCAGAATGGCGGCGGCCTGCGCGCCTCGATCGACGAGGGCACGATCACGATGGGCGAGGTGCTGGCCGTGCTCCCGTTCCAGAACACGCTGGCGACGTTCGAACTGTCCGGCGCGGATCTGAAGGCCTCGATCGAGGCGGGGGTCTCGGAAGTCGAGGACGGAGCCGGGAAATTTCCACAGGTCGCCGGCCTGAAATACAGCTTCGATCCATCGGTCCCGCCCAATGAGGGCCGGGTCCAGTCGATCGAGGTGATGGAGGGCGATTCCTGGGTGCCGCTCGAGGATAGCAAGACCTACACCATCGCCACCAACAACTTCGTGCGGTCGGGCGGCGACGGCTACAGGCTTTTCGCCGAGAATGCCCAGAACGCCTACGACTACGGACCGAGCCTGGAACAGGTCGTGGCCGACTATCTGGCGGACAATCGTCCCTACACGCCCAAGCTGGACGGCCGCATCGCCGTGGTGAGCGCGACCGGCGCGACCGAGGATGCCGCCGAAGAGACGACGGCACCAGAGCCAGCGGCCGAGGAAGCGGCGGCGGCCGAGCCGGCCGCTGAAGCGCCTGCAGCCGAAGCGCCCGCCGCCGAGGAGACGACGACGTCGGAGCCGGCGGCCGACGAAGCCCCCACCGAAGAGACGGCAGCGGCTCCCGAGCCCGCCGCCGAAGCGCCTGCCGAATCCGCCGACGAGCCGATGGCCGGCCAGACGCATGTCGTCGTCGCCGGCGACTCCCTGTGGGAACTGGCGCGTACCTTCTATAACGATCCGGCTCAGTGGTCGCGCATCGCGGAGGCCAATCCCGGCATCAACCCGAACGTGCTGACCGTCGGCCAGGAACTGGCGATTCCGGCCGCCAACTGACGCGCGAGGGTATTCGAACGCAAAGGCCGCGCGGTTTCGCCGCGCGGCCTTTGCGTTGGCTAAGGGTCACGGCATGATATGTCGCGTTGAAGCGGCGCCGGCGCGGCCTACTTCTGCGGAGCCGCAACCGGATCGGAAGCCATGACCGTCGTTTCCAAGCTCGACCCCGCTCAAGCCAGGAAGATCGGGCCGCTGCCGCCCGACCATCCGCCGGTGCGCATCGGCAAGGTCGGCGTGCTGCTGGTCAATCTCGGCACGCCCGACGGCACCGATTACGCGCCGATGCGGCGCTATCTGAGAGAGTTCCTGTCCGACCGGCGCGTCATCGAATGGCCGCGCGCGCTGTGGTATCCGATCCTCTACGGCATCGTGCTCAACACGCGCCCGAGGAAGTCCGGCGCCGCCTATGCGAAGATCTGGAACCGCGACAGGAACGAGTCGCCGCTCAGGACCTTCACCCGCGCCCAGGCCGAAAAGCTCGCCGTCGCGCTCTCGGATCACGCGAATGTCCATGTCGACTGGGCGATGCGCTACGGCAAGCCGTCGATCGAAAGCGTGGTCGACCGGATGCTGGCCGCGGGATGCGACCGCATCGTCATGTTCCCGCTCTATCCGCAATATTCGGCGACAACCACGGCGACCGTGAACGACAAGTTCTTCGAGGCGATGTCGAAGCTGCGCTTCATGCCGGCGACCCGCACCGTGCCCTCCTATCACGACGAGCCGGTCTACATAGAGGCGCTGGCGCGCTCGATCGAGAACCATCTCGCCACGCTCGATTTCGAGCCCGAGGTCGTCATCGCCTCCTATCATGGCATTCCGCGAAGCTACTTTCTCGCAGGCGACCCCTATCACTGCCAGTGTCTCAAGACGACGCGGTTGCTCCGCGAACGTCTCGGCTGGGACGAGGCCCGGCTGATGATCTGCTTCCAGTCGCGTTTCGGCCCCGAGGAATGGCTCCAGCCCTACACCGACGAGACGGTCGAGAAACTGGCAAGGGACGGCGTCCGATCGCTCGCCGTCTTCAATCCCGGCTTCGTGTCGGACTGTCTGGAAACGCTGGAGGAGATCGCCGGCGAGGCGGCCGAGAGCTTCCACGAGGCCGGCGGCCGGAACTTCACCCACATTCCCTGCCTCAACGATTCGGAAGAGGGCATGGCCGTCATCGAGGCGATGGTCAGGCGCGAACTGTCCGGCTGGGTCTGATACCTACAACCCCGATCCGCCCGCCGTCGCGAGGGATGACGTCGATGGTTGATCGAGATGACCGCCGGTTCGGGTGAATAAAATCCGACGCCCTATCCAGCCGGATCAACGACTTCAGCGAATTCCGGGCCGGTTTTATTCACATGCCCCGCGACCGGTAGGACAATGTCCGCCGAAGAAAGGAAGGCGGCATGGACGGTTACGCAGCAAGAGGGGATGGCAGGAGACTTCGGCGCATCGCGGCGCTGCTGGTCGCGCTCGCCGCTCTCGCCGAGCAGGCCGCCGGGCGCTGCTACCTCGTCCGCTGTTTCGTTCTGTGGTTGTTGCGGCGGGCCGAGGCCGCGGTCGGCGAGTTCGTCGCCGAGACGACGGGCATGCCGCAGCCGGCCTTCGCCGGCATCGGGACGACCGGGAACGATCCTGAGGACGCGCTCCTGCTTGCGGCGCGCTTGCACGCACTGGCCGAGGCCCTTGGCGTCCTGCTGCGCTTGGCGCTCATCCTCCCCCCGCTTCGCGGGCGAAGCCCGAGACGGAGAGAGGCGATGCCGGCTACGGCCAGTCGCTTTCCCCGCACACCCGGCGGTCTCGCGGCCGGGCCGTACGACACCTCATAGGGTGCTGATCGCGCGGCGGATGGTCGCCGGTTGTACGGCTGACCGTTTGATAAACCGTCGAACGGCCGCCGTGTCGGGATCGTCAATGGTCCTTGAGCGCGTGCCGCCTATCGCGGCAGCACCGTCGTTCCCATCAGATCCTCGTCGATGGCGCGGGCCGCCTGCCGGCCCTCGCGGATCGCCCAGACCACCAGTGACTGGCCGCGCCGCACGTCGCCGGCCGTCCACAGCCTGTCGACGCTGGTGCGGTAGTCGCGGTCATTGGCCGCGACATTGATCGAGCGGCGACTGTCGACGGTGGTCTCCAGCGATCCTTCCAGTTCCTTCAGCACCGAATCCTGGAACGGGCCGGCAAAGCCGATCGCGATGAAGGCGAGGTCGGCGCGGATGATGAATTCCGTGCCCGCGATCGGCTTTCGCTTCTCGTCCACCTCGCAGCATTCCACGCCGGTCAGCACCCCGTCCTCGCCCAGGAAGCGCAGTGTCGCGACCTGGAACTCGCGATCGGCGCCCTCGGCCTGGCTGGAGGACGTGCGCATCTTGGTCGCCCAGTAGGGCCACACCGTCAGCTTGTCCTCCTTCTCAGGAGGCCTGGGGCGGATATCGAGCTGGGTGACGCGCACCGCGCCCTGGCGGAAGGCCGTGCCGACGCAGTCGGAGGCCGTATCGCCGCCGCCCACCACCACGACATGCTTGCCGCCGGCCAGGATCGGCTCGGCCGGCCAGGCGACCGACTGGATGTCCTCGCCGCCGACGCGCCGGTTCTGCTGCACGAGATACGGCATCGCGTCATGGACGCCGAGAAAATCGGCGCCGGGAATGCCGGCCGGCCGGGGGGTCTCGGAGCCACCGCAGTAGAGCACCGCGTCGAATTCCGCCAGCAGTTCGGCGACCGGCTTGTCGACACCGACATTGACCCCGCAATGGAAGGTCACGCCCTCGCCCGACATCTGCACGACGCGCCGGTCGATATAGTGCTTTTCGATCTTGAAATCGGGAATGCCGTAGCGCATCAGGCCGCCCGGCCGGCTCTCGCGCTCGAAGACGTGAACGTCGTGACCGACCCGGCCGAGCTGCTGGGCGGCCGACATGCCGGCCGGCCCGGAGCCGATGATCGCCACGCGCTTGCCGGTCTTGTGGTCGGCGGGGCAGGGGCGCACATGGCCGGTCTCGTAGGCCTTGTCGGCGATGGCCTGTTCGATCGTCTTGATGGCGACCGGAATGTCCTCGAGATTGAGCGTGCACGCCTCCTCGCATGGCGCGGGGCAGATGCGCCCCGTCCATTCGGGAAAATTGTTGGTCGAATGCAGGTTGCGGATCGCGTTGTCCCAATCGCCCGCATAGACCAGGTCGTTCCAGTCCGGGATCTGGTTGTGGATCGGACAGCCCGTCGGCCCGTGGCAATAGGGGATGCCGCAGTCCATGCAGCGGGCCGCCTGTTTCTCGACCTCCTTGTCCGACATCGGCAGGGTGAATTCCTTGAAATGCCGGATGCGGTCGGAGGCCGGCTGGTACTTGTGCACCTGCCGGTCGATCTCGAGAAATCCTGTTACCTTGCCCATGCCAGTTCCTACTCACGATCCGCGGGAGCGTCCCGCAGCCAGTTTTCCATCTTCAGCCCTGGAACCTGCGCAAATGCCGCGGCATCGTCGGTGATCAGGGTTGCGTCCAGCGACAATGCGTGGGCCGCGATCAGCATGTCATTCGGGCCGAGCGTTTTCCCCGAGGCGCTCAACTGTGCCCGAACCCTGCCGTAGACCTTCGCGACCTCGGGGCGCAGTTCCAGAACCCGCACCGTCCGCATGAAAGATTCGGTTCTGGCGCGCGAGCGAAACGAGGGGTTCTTCTCGACGCCAAACCAGACCTCGGCCGCCACGACGACGCTACTGGCCACCTTGTCCGGATCAACCTCGCTCAGCCTCCTCGCGGTACGGCCCGAAGGGTTGCGTGCCAGGTCCGATATGATGTTCGTGTCGAGCAGATACATTCGCCTAGAATTTCACATCGTCCAGCGGCAGCATGTCGCCGTCGCCCGGATCGCCCGGGAAGTCTTCGATCGGTCCGTTCTCTTGCAGCCAGGCCAGGATCGGGGAAATCGTGCTTTTCTTTTGCGAGGACAGAACGAGGTCTCCATCCTTGTTGCGGCGGATGAAAACCTCATCGCCCTCGAATTCGAACTCCTTCGGTATGCGGACGGCCTGGCTGCGGCCGTTCCGGAACAGGCTTGCTTTCCGACTCTCGGGATCATGTGCGTTCATCGGTGGCCTCCATCGGCATATGCCAAGACATATGCCGGACGGTTCACGATTTCAATCAGCTCCTACTCCGCCGCGATGCCCAGCCGCATGCGCTCCATCTCGATCAGGGCGCGGCGGTACTCGACCGGCATGACCTTGCGGAATTTCGGCCGGTAGGTCGCCCAGTCGTCGAGGATCGCCTTGGCGCGCGTCGAGCCGGTATAGTGCATGTGGTTGGAGATCAGCTGCACCAGCCGCTCCTCGTCATGCTTGGTCATGTCGCCCGACACGTCGACACGGCCCTTGTGGGCGATGTCGCCACCGTGATGGTGCAGCTTCTCGAGCATGTCGTCTTCCTCGGGCACGGGCTCGAGTTCGACCATGGCCATGTTGCAGCGTTCGGCGAAATTGCCCGCTTCGTCCAGCACATAGGCCACGCCCCCCGACATGCCGGCCGCGAAGTTGCGGCCCGTCTCGCCGATCACGACCACCACCCCGCCGGTCATGTATTCGCAGCCATGGTCTCCGACACCCTCTACGACCGCGATCGCGCCTGAATTGCGTACCGCGAAGCGTTCGCCCGCGACGCCGCGGAAGTAGCACTCGCCTTCGATCGCGCCGTAGAGCACCGTGTTACCCACGATGATCGACTTCTCGGGAACGATCCTGGATTCGGCCGGCGGCCGGATGATGATCTTGCCGCCCGAAATGCCCTTGCCGACATAGTCGTTGCCGTCGCCCACCAGATCGAAGGTCACGCCACGCGCCAGGAAGGCGCCGAAGGACTGGCCGGCCGTGCCGGTCAGCCTCACCTGGATCGTGTCGTCCTTCAGCCCCTTGTGGCCGTAGCGCTTGGCGACCTCGCCCGACAGCATCGCGCCCGCCGAGCGGTCGGTGTTGCGGATCGCCGCCTCGATCTTGACGGGAAAGCGCGATTCCAGCGCCGTCGCGGCCTGCGCGATCAGCTTGCGGTCGAGGATGTCGTCGATCGGGTGCTTCTGCCGCTCTGTCCAGCGGATCTCGTCCGGGCCGGCCTCCGGCTTGAAGAACACTTTCGAGAAGTCCAGCCCCCTGGCTTTCCAGTGGTCGATCATGTCCTTCTTGCCGAGCAGATCGGACTGGCCGATGATCTCGTCCAGCCTGCGATAGCCCATCTCGGCCAGAAGCTGGCGCACTTCCTCGGCGACATAGAAGAAGTAGTTGATGACGTGCTCGGGCGCGCCCTTGAAGCGCTTCCTCAGGACCGGATCCTGCGTGGCGACGCCGACCGGGCAGGTGTTGAGATGGCACTTGCGCATCATGATGCAGCCCGCCGCGATCAGCGGCGCGGTCGAGAAGCCGTATTCGTCCGCGCCCAGCAGCGCGCCGATCACGACGTCACGGCCGGTCCGCAGCCCGCCGTCAACCTGCAGCGCGACACGGCTTCTCAGCCCGTTCATCACCAGCGTCTGGTGCGTCTCGGCCAGTCCCATTTCCCAGGGGCTGCCGGCGTGCTTGAGCGAGGTGAGCGGCGAAGCGCCGGTGCCGCCGTCATAGCCGGCGATGGTGATGTGATCAGCACGCGCCTTGGCGACGCCCGCGGCCACCGTGCCGACGCCCACTTCCGACACCAGCTTGACCGATACGTCGCCGGACGGATTGACGTTTTTCAGGTCGTATATGAGCTGCGCCAGATCCTCGATCGAATAGATATCGTGATGCGGCGGCGGCGAGATCAGCCCGACGCCAGGCGTCGAATGGCGCGTCTTGGCGATGGTCGCGTCGACCTTGTGGCCCGGCAGTTGCCCGCCTTCGCCGGGCTTGGCGCCCTGGGCGACCTTGATCTGCATCATGTCGGAATTGACGAGATATTCCGTCGTCACGCCGAAGCGGCCGGAAGCCACCTGCTTGATCGCGGAACGTTCGGGATTGGGGCTGCCGTCGCGCAGGGGCAGGAAGCGGTCCGATTCCTCGCCGCCCTCGCCGGTGTTGGACTTGCCGCCGAGCGCGTTCATGGCGCGCGCCAGCGTGGTGTGAGCCTCGCGGCTGATCGAGCCGAAGGACATCGCGCCCGTCGAGAAGCGCTTGACGATCTCGGAGGCGGGTTCGACCTCGTCGAGCGGAACCGGCGCACGACCCGTGTCGGCCGCCTTGCGGATGGTGAACAGGCCGCGGATCGTGCGGGCCATCTGCGCCTCGGCGTCGATCTGGGCGGAATACTCTTTATAGGTCTCCCAAGAGCCCTTGCGCACGGCGTGCTGCAGCGTCGCAACCGCGTCCGGTGTCCAGACGTGGGACTCGCCGCGCATGCGGTACATATACTCGCCGCCGACCTCGAGCGCGCTGGCCAGCACCGGATCGTGGGAGAACGCCGCGGCGTGGCGGCGGGTGGACTCCTCCGCCACCTCGTCAAGCCCCACACCCTCGATGGTGGTCGCGGTACCGGTGAAGAAGCGTTCGACGAACTCGGTCTTGAGCCCGACGGCGTCGAAGATCTGCGCGCCGCAATAGGACTGGTAGGTCGAGATGCCCATCTTGGACATGACCTTGAGAATGCCCTTGCCGATCGACTTGATGTAGCGCGAGACGATCTCGCCGGCATCCACCTCCGGCGGGAACTCGCCGCGGCGATGCATCTCGATCAGCGTGTCGAAGGCGAGATAGGGGTTGATCGCCTCCGCGCCATAGCCCGCCAGGCAGCAGAAATGATGCACCTCGCGCGGCTCGCCCGATTCCACCACCAGCCCGGCCGCCGTGCGCATGCCCTTGCGGATCAGGTGATGATGCACGGCAGCCGTCGCCAGCAAGGCGGGAATGGCGATACGGTCGGGCCCGACCTGACGGTCGGACAGGATGATGATGTTGTAGCCGCCGACCACGGCCGCCTCTGCGCGGTCGCACAGACGCTCGACGGCGCCCGCCATGCCGGCCGCGCCTTCGCCGGCCGGATAGGTGATGTCGATCGTCTTGGTGTCGAAGCGGTCCTCGGTGTGGCCGATCGAGCGGATCTTCTCCAGATCGCCATTGGTAAGGATCGGCTGGCGCACCTCCATCCGTTTGCGTCGCGATGAGCCGACCAGATCGAAAATATTCGGCCGCGGCCCGATGAAGGACACCAGGCTCATCACCAGTTCCTCGCGGATAGGATCGATCGGCGGATTGGTGACCTGGGCGAAGTTCTGCTTGAAATAGGTGTAGAGCAGCTTCGACTTGTCGGACATGGCCGAGATCGGCGTGTCCGTGCCCATTGAGCCGATCGCTTCCTGCGCGGTGGTCGCCATCGGCGCCATCAGGAGCTTCGTGTCCTCCTGCGTGTAGCCGAAAGCCTGCTGGCGATCGAGCAGCGAGACATCCTTTCTCAGCGCCCGCGGCTCGACCGGCTTCAGATCCTCCAGGATGAGCTGCGTGTTCTTCAGCCACTCCTTGTAGGGATGCTTGGTGGCGATTTCCGACTTGATCTCCTCGTCGGAAACGATGCGGCCCTTGCCGAGGTCGATCAGCAGCATGCGGCCCGGCTGCAGCCGCCACTTCGACACGATGTTTTCCTCCGGCACGGGCAGCACGCCGGCCTCCGACGCCATGATGACCCGGTCGTCATCGGTGACGATATAGCGGGCGGGGCGCAGGCCGTTGCGATCGAGCGTGGCGCCGATCTGGCGGCCGTCGGTAAAGGCGACCGCCGCAGGCCCGTCCCACGGCTCCATCAGCGCGGCGTGATACTCGTAGAAGGCCGCGCGCTCGGGGCTCATCAGCTTGTTGCCGGCCCAGGCCTCCGGGATCAGCATCATCATCGCGTGAGCGAGCTTGTAGCCGCCCTGGAACAGGAACTCGAGCGCGTTGTCGAAGCAGGCCGTGTCGGATTGTCCCTCGTAGGAGATCGGCCAAAGCTTGGAGATGTTGTTGCCGAACAGCTCCGAATCGACAGAAGCCTGGCGCGCGGCCATCCAGTTGTTGTTGCCGCGCACGGTGTTGATCTCGCCGTTGTGGGCGACCATGCGGTAGGGATGCGCCAGCTTCCACGACGGGAAGGTGTTGGTCGAGAAGCGCTGGTGGACCAGGATCAGCGCGCTCTCGAAGCGCTCGTCCTTCAGGTCCTTGTAATAGGCGCCCACCTGGTAGGCCAGGAACATACCCTTGTAGACGATGGTGCGTGACGACAGCGACACGCAGTAGGCGCCGATGTCCCGGTTCTCGTTCTCGGCGTAGATGCGGCCGGAAATGACCTTGCGCAGGAGATAGAGCCTGGCCTCATATTCCTCGTCATCCTCCAGCTCGGACGGGCGCCCGATGAAAACCTGGCGGTGGAAGGGCTCGGCCTCGACGATCTCTGGCGCCTTGGACAGCGAGGAATTGTCGACGGGCACGTCGCGGAAGCCGAGCACCGGCAGGCCTTCCGACTGGGCGCATTCGGCGATGATCTCGTCGATATGGGCACGCAGCTCCGCATCCTGCGGCATGAACCAGTGACCGACACCGTAATGGCCCGCCGGCGGCAGGTCGATGCCGGCCTCCGCCATCTCCGCGCGGAAGAAGCGGTCGGGAATCTGGACAAGCACGCCCGCCCCGTCGCCCACCAGCGGATCGGCACCCACCGCGCCGCGATGAGTGAGGTTCTCGAGCATGGCCAGCCCGTCTTCGATGATCTTGTGCGACTTCACGCCCTTCATCTGGGCGATGAAGCCGACGCCGCAGGCGTCGTGCTCGTTGCGGGGATCGTAGAGGCCGGCGGCGGTCCCGCGGCGCAGGACAGCTTTGGTCGTGGCGGCCGGAAGGGTTCCGATCGTCGCGTTCAGCTCCTGCGTCATGGCTCGTCCTCCGTCAGAAGGTTCGTCTTGCTCGCGCGGCCTTCCTGGCGACGCGATCAGGCGGCCGGCCGCCTGGCCGCCGCCTATTCTAGGGCATTCAATCCCGGCAGGACCAGCGTCGGGGCCGAACGGACCCGCATCACACCGGCAATGTCGGAATGAGACAGCAATGCTGTCCTAAATTGGTATGACACACTCGCGGCAAGGGAGCAAGACCGATTCGAAAAAAACGCCGCGCCGCGACGATACGGAATGGCTCGCGGAGGTGCTATGAAGACATATTATTGCGTCCCGGTCTTCTTCCGGTGTGGAGGATGGGGATGAGTGTTGGACGGACGGTTTGCGAGAGGTGCGGCTCAGCGCGTCTCCACCGCCTCGCCGGCCAGGTCCGGCCAAAGCGCAAGAAAATCGTTGCGGGCGCGCAGGCCGCCCGGCCCCTTCTGGCGCGTCCGATCCTGGCGCAGATGCGCGAACACCAGGCTGCGCCCGTCGCGCTCGGCCCAGCCGACATACCAGCCGAACATGCGCGCCCGATCGAACGAGCCGTCGGCATTGCGCGGATAGGCCGAGCCGGTCTTGCCACGCACCGTCCAGCCGCCGGCCTCGCGCCGCTCGATGATCGCGATCGTCTTGCGCATGGCCTGCGGGGCGACCGGCAGCGTTTCGTGGATCAGCCGGCCGATGAAGGCGACCTGTTCGCGCGGCGATATCTTCAGCGAGGAGCCGATCCAGGCACGTTCCAGCCCGTTGCCCTTGCCAGGATCGCCGGAAAAAGTCCGCGTTTCCGTAGCCAAAGGCCCGGGCATGGTCGGTCAGGCTCTGCGTTCCGAGTTGCTCGGTGATGCGCTGGGAATACCAGACCACGGAATTCTCCATCCAGCCGGCCGGGCCGGTCGGCTGTTTCCAGGCCGCGATCCAGTCCGGATAACCGGGCATGAACGGCAAGACGGGGTTCGTCTCGTCCTGAAGAAAGCCTGCCTCATATCCCATGACGGCCAGGGCCACCTTGAAGGTCGAGGCCGGCGTCACCCGCTCGCCGCAGCGGTCGCCGCGTTCCACGAGCACGGTGCCGTTTGCGCTCGCGACCAGGGTGCACAGGGTCTCGGTGTCCGCTTTCGCCGCCCAAGGCGCGGCCGCGATCATCGTGGCGGCAATCAGCACCGTTCGCATCATGTCTTGAAACTCCTCGGTCTCGCCTGTAGCCCGGTTGCGCCCGCGAACGCCGTAGCGTGGCGCGGTTAACGTTCCTCGTCTTCCGGAGCCGTCATGATCTTCGCATCCGACAACTGGGCCGGCGCGCACCCGGCGGTGTCCGACCATCTGGCGGCCAATTCGGGCGGCTACGCGACCGCCTATGGCAATTCGGAGGTCGATGCGCGGGTCGCGAAGACGTTCTGCGACATCTTCGAGCGCGAGGTCGGCGTCTATTTCGTCTCCACCGGCACGGCCGCCAACTCCCTTTCCATGACCGCGCTCGCCCGTCCCGCCGGCGTGGCCTTCGCCCATGCCGAGGCGCACATGATTGCCGACGAGGGCGGCGCGCCCGAATATCTCGCGGGCGGCTTGCGGCTTTGTCCGGTCGACGGAGCGCTGGGGCGCATGGACCCCACGATGCTCGAAGAGGCGATCGGCCGCTATCCGGCCGCCTTTCTCCATTCGGGCCAGCCCGCCGCCGTCTCCATCACCCAGGCCACCGAGATCGGTACCGTCCATTCGCTGGACGACATCGACACGATCGCCGGCATCGCCAGGCGCCATGGCCTGCCGCTTCACATGGACGGCGCGCGCTTCGCCAACGCCCTGGTCGCGCTCGACACGACACCGGCCGAGATGACATGGAAGCGGGGTGTCGACATCGTCTCCTTCGGCGCCACCAAGAACGGCTGCTGGTGCGCGGAAGCGATCGTCGTCATGGAGCCGGACAAGCATGAGGCACTGCCGTTCCTGCGGAAGCGTGCTGCGCAGCTCTTCTCGAAGTCGCGTTTTGTCGCCCTGCAGTTCGAGGCCTATTTCCGCGACGATCTGTGGCTCTCGACCGCGCGCCACTCGAACGCGATGGCCGCGCGGCTTGCCGAGGCTTTTCGCGCCTCGAATGCGGTGCGGCTTGCCTGGGAGCCTCAGGCGAACGAGGTCTTTGCGATCATGAGCCGCGAAAGGGCCGAGAACTTTCGGAGAAGGGGCGCGATATTCCACCCATGGGCGACGCCGCGCGGCTATGAGGGCGTGGGCGCCGACGAGACGATCTGCCGCTTCGTCACCAGCTTCGCCACGACGGTGGAGGATGTCGACGGGTTCACGCGGCTGCTCGCAAGCTAACCCGCCGCGATCTTGTCCAGTGCCGCCACCAGCCGGTCGCGATCCGCTGCCAGGCCCTTGTAGTCGAGCTGGGCCATGTCCAGCGCCGCGAGCTGCTTGGCGAAGGAGGCCGCGATGGCGGCGCGATCCTCATGCCGGCGAAGCGTTTCCATCGGGTCGAGATGGATGCGGATGGTGAACAGGACGTCGCTTGATCCCGCCAGCTTGCGCAGAGTCTGGCGCTCCACCCGGATGAAGGCCGCCGCCGCCGGATCGTCGCCAGCGAAGCGCTGGGTCACCGTTTCGGCCGGGTTGGCACGCTGATGCTCGGATCGTGGCCTGTGCAGCGTCGGGTCCGGTTGCAGCGACCAGTTCCAGCGGATCACGGCCTGTCCCTGCAGCTTGTCGAACATGCGCTCGATCAGTTCGGCCGGCCGCGTCCCGCGCCCGAAGCCGGGCACGGGCCCGTGGATATCGGCCAGCGGTCGTCCGAACTTCTCGGCCAGCGACCAGGACGAGGGAAAGCACAGCGAGGCCGCCGCCAGCCGCCATCCCGCCTCGCCCTTGCGCATCAGGACGAGGTCTTCCTGAACCAGCCGCGCGGCCGCCTGCAGAGCCGGCTCGGCTTCCGTTCCCGCGAAGCGGTGGCGCCGTTCCCGGTAGAGCTTTCGTTCCGCTTCACCCGGAAACACGGTCGGACCGTCCATCGCCGCCACGACCAGATCTCGCACCTCGGCCTGCGCCGCCTCCGTTCCGTGCTCGGCCGCGAAGACCGCGTTCGGGCGCTCGGTGATCAGCCGGTCCTTCTCCGCCAGATGGACCTCGTAGTGCTGGTCGACTTCGATCCAGCCGCCAAGGTCGAGCGGTTTCAGCCCGATCGAGAACGGCATCGAGGAACCGTCATAGGGCGTGTGAACAGGCGGGTCGGTCCGGCAGATCATTGTCAGTCGCGATCGTTCAGCAGACGGTGCCAGTCGCGATGGCCTTCGGTGCCCGATTGCACGTAGCCAGGCCTTTCCGAACGTTCATCACCGGCTCCTTTGCCAAACAGACTATCTCACCGAGCCGCCCCGCGCCACGTCGGCTGTCGCTTCGCGTGCGTCGAGCGGCCGCCGGAAGAAGCGGAAGACCGTTGCATGGGCGAGGCGTGTGCATGCCTGCCCCCGAAAGCCCCGGGGCCATGCGCCTCCTATGCCAGACACCTCCGCTCGCCGACGTGGCGACGGACCGCGGCCCGCCGCCGTCGCTCTTCGATGTCCCGCTGCGCTTCGGCCCGGTCAGCCGCCGAGGCGCTGCACGATCTGCGCGAAAAGTGCCAGATTCTCCTCGTCGCGCCCCACCGGCTCGGCCGTATGGGTGATCTTGACGATGACCATGTCGTGAGCCGGGTCGATGTAGATGTATTGATGGTGGAGCCCCAGCGCTGCATAGGCGTCGGAATCCGTGAACGTCCACCATTGATACTGGTAGCCCAGCGTCTCGCCCGGAGCGATCGGCTCATAACCTTCGTCCGGCACGGTTGCTTCCTTGACCCAGTCGGCCGGCACCACCTGCTTGCCGTTGGCCTTGCCGCCGTTCAGGAACATCAGCCCGAAGCGGGCATGGTCGCGCGCCGTGGCGGCGAAACCGGCGCCGAAGAACTCGCGCCCAACCGCGTCGGGCCCGTCCATGATCCAGTAGGCGTCACTCTCCATGCCGGCGGGTTTCCACAGCTTCTCCGACATGTATTCGGCGCCGGTCTTGCCGACCGCCCTTTCGAGGATGCAACCAAGCACGCTGGTATCGAGCGTGGCGTAGTTGAAGACGGCATCCGGCGCGTTCGGGCCCTTTTTCGATTCATTGGCCGCGTAGTCGCACCACCTGTAGCTGTAGGCGACGAGCGAGTTGTCGTGAACCTGCGTGAGCTGCGTGTCGCTGCCGAACTCGTAGACTTCAAGCCAGTCGACGCCCGAGCGCATGCGCAGGAGATCGCGGATCGTTGGCCCATCATAGCCCGTGTCCTTCATCTCCGGCAGGTAGTTCGTCACCTTGTCGTCGAGACTTTTGATCGCGCCGTCGGCGAGCGCCAGCCCGATCAGCGTCGAGACATAGGATTTGGCGACCGAAAAGGTGAGGAAGCGCGTGCTGGCGTCGCTGCCGTTGCGATAGGTTTCGTGAACGATCTTGCCTCCCTTCACGACCACCAGGGCGTTGGTGGATGTGGCCTCCAGTGCGTCAGCCAGGCTCATCGTCTTGTCGCCAATCGTATAGTCGCCCTCCAGGGATACGAGTTCGCTGGGCAGTTGCCAGACCTCGCCGCCTGCCGCCACGGCACGCGTGGCGAACATCTGATCCATGTGCTGGAACGTCAGATAGTTGAGGTTCGCATCGAACATGTGGGCGCGGGCGTTGATCATCGTCGGCGTGAGCCAGCGCGAGTCGTCCTGCGCCAGCGCCTGCGGAAGCGCGCCCGTCAGCGCGATGGCCATGGCGAGCGAACATGCACGCCCAGCAGAAGTGAATTTCGGCATGAGTTACCTCCCGTCTTGATCGGCCTCGAATGGGAGGCAGCGGGTCGTCTCGCCGCACGCCCATGGCCAGCCGGCTGCATTGATTGTTATGCAATGTAACCATCGGTAACATTGCCCGAGAGGCGCGACTCGTCAATAGTGGAGGCGCACTTGTCTCACGGCAGGTTCGCGAGCTGCGTTCGAAGCAGCAGCCACAATGTCGGGAAGAAACCTTGGCTCTCGCAGGAAATGCCGGCAAAAAGGTCGGCTACCATCACAACGATCTGCGCAACGCCCTGCAGGATACCGCGCTCGCGCTCATAGCCCAGCGTCACGGCCCGGCATTCTCGTTACGAGAACTCGCCGCCGCGCTCGGCGTGTCGCATCCGGCGGTGTACCGCCACTTCCCCGACAAGGCGGCCCTGCTCGAAGCGCTGGCCGAAAGAGGCTTCAGCGAGCTGCGCCGCTACCAGGAGGTCGAACTCGCCGGCTGCGGCCCCGGCGCCGTCGAACAACTGCATGCGCTCGGCGACGCCTATATCCGCTTCGCCGAGGAAAACCCGGGCGCGTTCTGGCTGATGTTCGGCAATCGTGGCGAGGAGGTGAGCCGCGCGAAATCGCGGGAGCGGATCAATGCGGCCGCGCTGGAGACGTTGATTGATGTGATCGAACGCTGTCAGAAGGACGGCGATGTCATTCCCGGAGACCCCTACCGACTCGCCGGCTATCTGGTCATGGCGCCGCATGGCTACGCCTGCTATTCGAGCCAGGACCGCGCCATGATCGGCATCACCGAGCACATGCTGAACCGCAGGATGCTGTCGGGAATCTCGCTCATCCCCGTGCTGACGCATCCACCGTCGCCGCAGGAGATCGCCCAACGATACTTCGCCGCACCGGCGGTGCATTCAGGCGCCAGCGAGTAGGGCGCTCCCGGTCTGCGGAAGACCCGTCTGCCGCTCAACGATACGCGGGTTTGGACCTCTGATCGCCTCGTTCCTGACGATCAGCGGGCATCAAGCCTGGAGGAGGCGCTCAGGGCGTGGTGGCTCCCGTCATCGCCGCCGAATTGGCGTCGGCCGCCGTTGTCTCCATCGCCTCCAACTCGTCGATCAGACCCTCGATTACAGCAAGCCCCTTGGCCCAGAAGCCGGGGTCCGTCGCGTCGAGACCGAACGGCGCCAGAAGCTCGGAATGGTGCTTGGTTCCGCCCGCCTTCAGCATCTCGAAATACTTGTCCTGAAAGCCGCTCTCGGCGTTCTGGTAGACCGCGAACAGCGAGTTCACCAGGCAGTCGCCAAAGGCGTAGGCGTAGACGTAGAAGGGCGAGTGGATGAAGTGCGGCACATAGGCCCAGAAGGTCTCGTAGCCGTCCCTCAGCCTGATCGCCGGTCCCAGGCTCTCGGCCTGCACCTCCAGCCAGAACTCGCCCAGCCGGTCGGCCGTCAGTTCGCCGTTACGGCGCTCCGTGTGCACCTTGCGCTCGAATTCGTAGAAGGCGATCTGGCGCACCACGGTGTTGATCATGTCCTCGACCTTCTGGGCCAGCATGGCCTTGCGCTCGCGCCGGTCCTTGGTGCGGTCGAGCAGCGAGCGGAAGGTCAGCATCTCGCCGAAAACCGATGCCGTCTCGGCCAGCGTCAGCGGGGTCTGCGCCATCAGCGCGCCCTGGCCGGCCGCCAGCACCTGGTGCACCCCGTGGCCGAGCTCGTGGGCCAGCGTCATCACGTCCCGCGGCTTGCCCATATAGTTGAGCATCACATAGGGGTGCGCCGAGGGAACCGTCGGATGCGCGAAAGCGCCGGGCGCCTTGCCCGGGCGCACCGGCGCGTCGATCCAGTTGTGATCGAAGAAGCCGCGCGCGATCTCGGCCATGTCCGGCGAGAAGTCGTGATAGGCCGACAGCACGGTGTGGCGGGCCTCCTCCCAGCCGATCACGGCCTGCGGCGTCTCGGGCAGCGGTGCGTTGCGGTCCCAATGGTTCATGGCGTCCATGCCGAGCCATTTCGCCTTCATCGCGTAGTAGCGGTGCGACAGGCGCGGATAGGCCTCGCGCACGGCCTTGGCCAGCGCGTCGACCACCGGCCGCTCGACGCGGTTGGCCAGGTGGCGGGAATCGGCGATGTCGGCGAAGCCGCGCCAGCGGTCCGATATCTCCTTGTCCTTGGCCAGCGTATTGGTGATCAGCGTGAAGACGCGCAGATTGACCTTGAAGGTCCCGGCAAGCGCCTCGGCCGCCTTGCGCCGCACGGCCTCTTCCGGGCTCTGAAGCAGGTTGAGCGTCGGCTCAAGCGTCATCTCCTCGCCGTCGACGGTGAAGCGCAGGGCGGTCATCGTCTCGTCGAATAGCCGGTTCCAGGCGCCGCGTCCCGTCACCGACTTCTCGTGAAAGAGCTGCTCGATGCGGTCCTCGAGCTGGAAAGGCTTGTCCTTCCTGAGATCGAGCACCCAGGGCCGGTAGTGCGCGAAGGCCGGATCGGCCGCGAAGGCGGCATCGACGACCGCGTCCTCGAGGCGGTTCAGTTCCAGCCCGAAGAAGATCAGATGCGCGCTTGCGTCCGTCAGCTTCTCCTGGACGTCGCCGTAGAACTTGGCACGCTTGGGGTCCGAGGTGTCGCCGGCATAGACCAGCCCGGCATAGGAGGCCACGCGGCCGATCAGTTCCTCCAGCGCCTCGTAGTCCGCGACGACCTTTCCCAGGCCCTCATCGCCGGTCTTCCCTGAAGCCTCGGCCAGCCGACCCTTCCAGCGCTCTTCGAAGGCGGCGGACCCGGCCGCGCAGCGTTCCAGGTCACGCTTCAGTTCCGGCGCGTCCATGGCGGTGTAGAGGTCGGTCAGGTTCCATTCCGGCAGGTCCGCCAGCGGCGTCCTGGCAGCTGCGCCGGATGCCGGGGCCTGCGCGGAGAAAACGGGTTCGGGGCGCATCGCGGGTCCTTCTCGAATTGTCGCGATCGGTGAAAGGGTCCGTTCACCGGTCTGGTTGAGCGCCTGTTTAGAACCCTGTGCCAGTATGATCCAGCCGTTCCGAACACGGATTGCACGCGCGCGCCATGACCGAAACCATTCTCGTCGTCGACGACGATCCCGTCCAGCTTCGACTCCTGTCGGCCGCCGTCGAGCGCTTCGGCCACCGACCGCTATGTGTGTCGGGCGGGCAGGAGGCGTTGACGGCGCTGGCGGGCTCCGAAGCCATATCGCTGGTGGTGCTCGATCTGGTCATGCCGGGCATGGACGGGCTGACCACGCTTTCCAGGATGCGCGAATCCGGCCGCGAGACGCCGGTCATCGTCCAGACCGCCCAGGGCGGCATCGAGACGGTGGTGAAGGCCATGCGCGCCGGCGCCTTCGATTTCGTCGTCAAGCCCGTCGCGCCCGAACGGCTGCGGAAGTCGATCGACGACGCACTCACGGTCGGCCGGCGCGAGACCGAGACGCGTCGGCGCCGGGCCGCGCGACCGGCCGCGAACACCGGGTTTGCCTTCGAGACAGCGAGCCCGGCCATGCGCGAGACGCTGGCCCTGGCAAGGAAAGCGGCCGATTCAGGCATTCCGGTCCTTATCGAAGGCGAGTCGGGCGTCGGCAAGGAAGTGCTGGCGCGCGCCATCCAGGCGGCCGGGCCGCGCGCCGACAGGCCCTTCGTCACCGTCAATTGCGGCGCCATCCCCGACACGCTGGTCGAATCCATTCTGTTCGGCCACGAGAAGGGGTCCTTTACCGGCGCGACCGAGAAACATGCCGGCAAATTCGTCGAGGCCGATGGCGGCACGCTCTTTCTCGACGAGATCGGCGATCTGCCTTTGCACGCCCAGGTCAAGCTCCTGCGCGCCGTACAGGAAGGCGTGGTCGATCCGGTCGGCGCCCGCGCCTCGCGCAAGGTCGACATCCGACTGATATCGGCCACCCATCGCGACCTCGCCAAACGGGTGGAGGAGGGGCGGTTTCGCGAGGATCTCTACTGGCGGCTGGCCGTTTTTCCCGTTTCCCTGCCGCCCTTGCGCGAGCGTCTGCAGGACGTGCCGGCGCTTGCGGCCGCCTTCGCGGAGCGCTTCGCCGCGGAGGAGAAGCCGGGTAGAAAGCTGACGCTCGATCCCGCGCTCCTGGCCCTGCTGTCGGCCTATGACTGGCCCGGCAATGTCCGCCAGCTCGAGAACGCCATCTTCCGCGCCGTCGTACTTGCCGAGGGCGACCGTCTCACCGTCGACCATTTCCCGCAGGTGCGCGCCCAGGTCGAAGGCGTCGACTGGGCCGCCCACGCGGTTTCCGCTGACGAGACAGTTATGGTCACGCCGGACCATCCGCCGGCAGGTCAGGTCTCGGCGCTCGATGCCGGTGGCGACGTGCGTCCCCTGTCCGAGGTCGAGTTCGAGATGATTTGCTTCGCCTTGGACCGCTATCGCGGCCGCATGAGCGAAGTTGCCCGCAGGCTCGGCATCGGCCGCTCGACACTCTACCGCAAGCTCAAGGAGTACGGGCTCGACCCCGACGAGACACGGCCCGACCGGCTCGCGTCGTGAACGTTAAGGCGCCGTTTCCCGCCTCTTAACCCTGTTGCCAGCCAGTCCGGCGTGATCAAATTCCGCCGGGGAAATGCCATTGTCTGACCGCATTTCGGCTTCAATAAGTCGCGGTTAACCATTACGGTCGATGATCCGAAGCGATTTTTCGTGCTTCGGAAGGCTGATTCCGGGGACTGGCTCGATCCGACAGGATACACCGATTTGACCATCGCGATCGGAACGCAGAGCGGGCGCGGCAAGAGGGGCCTCGCCTGGACGGGGTGGATGGCGACTTTCGTGCTCGCCATCGTCTTTGCCGCCATCGCTTCAGCCCCCGCAAGGGCGGAAACCCGCTCGCTCAAGCTCTATTTCATACACACCAAGGAACGCGCCGAGATCACCTACAAGCGCAACGGGCGCTACATCCAGAGCGGTCTCAACGAAATCAACAGGTTCCTGCGCGACTGGCGCCGCAACGAACCGACCAAGATGGATCCTCGTCTGCTCGACCTCGTCTGGGAAACCTATCGCCAGGTCGGCGCACGCGACTATATCCACGTCGTGTCGGCCTACCGGTCGCCGGCCACCAATTCCATGCTGCGCAAGCGCTCCAGCGGCGTGGCCCAGAAGAGCCAGCACACGCTCGGCAAGGCGATGGATTTTTACATCCCCGGCGTCAGCCTGACCAAGTTGCGCAACACCGCGCTGAGGCTGCAGGGCGGCGGCGTCGGCTACTATCCGAAGTCCGGATCGCCCTTCGTGCATCTCGACGTCGGCAATGTGCGCCACTGGCCGCGCATGAGCCGGAGCGAACTCGTCGCTGTCTTCCCTGACGGCAATACGCTGCACGTGCCGACCGACGGCAAGCCGCTGCCCGGCTACAACCAGGCGCTTGCCGCCTACAATAAGCGCAAGGCCAGCGGCGGTGCGGTCACGGTCGCCCAGGCCGAGCGTCGTGGCGGCTTCCTGTCGGCTCTTTTCGGCGGCGGAGCCGACGAGGAAGAAGAGGCCAGCGGACAGGTCGCCATGGCGTGGTCCGGCCCTGACCGGCAGGCTTCGCCGGGCAATCCGCGCCCGCGCCGGCAGGTGGCCACCGCTCCGGAAGCGCCGGCCGCTTCGTCACGTGATCGGGACCAGCCGCTGCCCGGCGTCAATGGAGCCCAGCCCGACGAACGACCCGCGCCGCCCGCGCCCGTCGCCGAGCCGGCGCCACCCGAAACGCCCGAGACCATCATCGCCGCGCTTCCGGCGCGGGCCGTCCCCACACCTCTGTTTGCGCCGCGCCCGCAGGTCGATGTCGGGCGCGTGGATATCGGCCCGATCGTGGAGGAGCTTCCGGCCAATCCGGCGGCGGAAGGCGTGCTCGCCCTGGCAACCGACCCGGCGTCGGGCAAGGCCGCGGCAGAGGCGCTCGAGGTTGCCGCCAACGTTCCGTTGCCGAGCCGCCGTCCCGATTTCGTTTCTCAGGCGCCGGTGACCGTCGCCGGCCTGCCCGACACCGTTCCCGTCAACGCCCTGGCGCCGGCCCAGCGCGAAAGCGCCGGCGAGAGGGCTATCCAGAACGCCATCACGACGGCGAGCGCCGTACCCGGCCTTCGGCCCGAACCCGCATCCGCCAGCGCGGCGGGGCTGGCGAAAGCTCAACTCGCATCGCTGCCGGCTTCGCGGCCCGAACCCGCCAAGGGCGCGCCTCCCGCCGCCTCGCAGCGCAGTGCAATGCTTGCGGGCGAGCGGCCCCAGCCCGTGCGCACCACCCAGAAAGGCGCCAAGCCCTCGGCCCGCGACGCAGTGCCCGAGCCCAAGCCGGTGGTGTTGCCTGCCCAGCCGGACGACGCCCGCTGGGCCTTCCACAATGAGTTTGTCATCAATTCGAAGCGCGATGCGACCGCGCCGGCCTATGCTCGCAATATCGTGCGCGCGGCGCCCGAGGCGGTCTACACGGCCGGTTTCCAGCAGGCGCCCGCCGTGGACGATCCAACCCGCTTCAGCGGCAAGGCCATCGCCTTCCTGCCGGTGGCCAAGTTCCAGCGCACCAACTGAACCAGCCCGCCGCGCCTAGGTCCCAAGGGAACGTTTCGCGCGGCGGGACCGTTTCTTCGGCGTCACGGGCCGTGTCAACCGGGCACAGCGGTACGGCGAACGGTGCGGTCTTTTCCCGGTTTCTCCGCCTAGCATCAACGAATAGGCAGACGAGCGCCTGTCCCGCCCGGTCCGTGGCAGCCCCGCGCCACGGAGCTCGGGGGTCGCGGAAACAACCCTCGGATATCAGCCGGTTGACTCGGCACCTCTCGGCGGGTTCGCCGAAGCGCTGGTCGCCAGTCGCGCTTCCATTACGCAGACAAGCCCCTCAGGCTCGAACCGCAGATCGACCGATCCAGAATGCGGTCGCAGGCTCATCGACAGCATGCGCGAACCGAAACCCTTTCGCCGGGGGTGCGCGATCGGGGGTCCATCCCGTTCGCGCCATTCGATGACGAGCTTTGAAGCGTCATCCGATACCTGCTCGATCGTCCAGGAGATCGACACGGCCCCCGCGTCGACGGAAAGGGCGCCGTATTTGATCGCGTTGGTCGCAAGCTCATGGAAGGTCATGGCAAGCGCGACGGCGAGGTTGGGCGAAAGCCATACCCGTTCGCCGGAGAGCTGGAAGCGCGAGAGCACGACCTGCGGCGCGAGAGTGGCGGCCAGGAGGTCCCGCAGATACGCGCCGCCCCAGCTTTCCTGCGTCAGGACGTCATGAGCCTTGGCGAGCGATTGCAGGCGGCTGACGAGCGCGGCTTGCGCCGAGGAGACGTCCGCGGCGTTTTTCAAGGTCTGCACGGCGATGGACTGGACGACCGCCAATGTGTTCTTGACGCGGTGATTGAGTTCGTTGACGAGCAGCTTGCGCTGCTCCTCGGCGCGCTTGCGGTCACTGATGTCGAGGCTGATCTGAACGGCGCCGATGACTGTGCCGTCCTTGTCGCGGATCGAGCGGGCGCTCGATAGAAGGTGCCGCTCTTCGCCGGAGGGCAGCACATAGGTGAATTCCTCGCCGTCCGTCTGCTGGCCGTGCATGGCCAGCGTGAGAGGCCGTTCGTCGCGGCTGACGGGCTTGCCATCCTTGAAGGCGCGTGTGTCGATGACCTGATCGGCGGCGCCCCAGGTGGTCCGGCCTTCCGTCGGCAGCCCCATCAGCTCTGCCGCGAAGCGGTTCCTGATCACGCGCCTGGCGGTCGGATCATAGGTGAACCACACGCCCGCCGGGACGGTCGCGAGCACCGTGTCCAGCTCCGAAGTCCGCTCCTCGATCGCCCGTTGGGCCTCGACCAGCGCATCGCCGATCTCCGCGAACTCGGTCACCGTCGTCTCGAGCGGGGTCACAGGCTCACCGTGGCCGAGCGCCCGTGCACGAGCGGCCAACCCGCGCGCCGCGCCAGCCATGCTCCTGCCGAACACCCAGGCCAATCCGACCGATATCAGCGCGCAAAGCAGGCCGAGCGCGCCGATGGCCGCGAGTGACCTCCACAGCGGCGCCTCCGCCACCGAGAGCGGGATATTCGCCCCGTAGAGCCAGTTGGAGAATGCGGGGCGGTAATAGCCGGCCAGCAGGACGTCGTTGCGCAGGAAATTTTCGGAGGTGAACGTTCCCGACCGCCCGCTTGCCTTTGCCAGGTACTCCGGCAAGCCGGGTTGCCCGGTGGCTTCCTCGTGCATTTCCGACCGTGTCACGAAGGTACCGGTCCGGTCGCCTATCCCCACGATCCAGCCCGGCGGGACCGCAGGAAGCATCGCGTCGTGAATCGACCGCGCCGGCACCGAGATCGACAGTGTCATGCGCTCTCCCTCGGGACCGTCGAGGCTCAGGGAGAGCGGTATGCGATAGTCGCCTGTCGCCTCGCTGAAATAGACGTCGCCGACCAGAACGTCCTCGGGCGCCGCTGGCAGCGAGCCCGGTGCCCGTGCGGTCGTCGACAGGGTGGAGCCATAGGGTTCGCCGGTGCGGAGGATCGGCCTCGCATTTGCGTCCAGCAGGAGGATGACACGGTCAGTGCCGCGCACGAGCCGAGACGCTTCGGCGTGAAACCCGGCGAAATCGCCGCCGGCCAGCGCTTCCGACGTCGCCAGCGCCTTCAGCATCGTCTCGAGATTATGGAGCTCCGCCTCCACGACAAGGCCGACCTGCCGCGCCACCTGCAGGGCCTCGCGTTCATATCGCTGGCGCTCGCTGAATGCATATTGCGTCAGGCTGTAAGCGGAAAAGAGGAACGCCGGCAGAGCCGCCGCCGCGATCAGCACAACCAGATGTCGGCGGGCTGAAAATCGACGCAATCCGGCAACCTCCCTCCGGCGAAGCCGAGACCTCGCCTTTCAGCCGATAGCACAGATCTTCCGGTTACGCGAAGGTCGGTCCGACTTGACCGATCGTGGCCGCCTTGCGCGCCAAATCCTCGATGCCGGTCCAGTCGCCGGCCGCGATCATGGCGTCGGGCGCGACCCAGGACCCGCCGACGCAGAAGACATTCGGCAGGTCCAGATAGGCGCGCGCATTGGCCGCCGAGACGCCGCCGGTCGGGCAGAAGGAAACGTCGGCGATGGGCGACGAAAGGGCCTTGAGGAAGGACATGCCGCCCGCCTGCTCGGCCGGGAAGAACTTCAGCATCGAGTAGCCTTCCTCGCGCAGCGCCATGATCTCCGACGGGGTGATGGCGCCCGGCAGCAGCGGCACGTCGGAACTGCGCGCCGTGTCGATCAGCTCCGTTGTCGTGCCGGGGCTGACGATGAACCGTGCGCCGGCGCGCGCCGCCTGCTCGAACTGCCGTGCGCCGAGGATCGTGCCCGCCCCGACCACGGCATCGGGCGCTTCGGCGGCCGCCACCCGGATGGCGTCGAGCGCGTCGGGCGTCCTGAGCGTGATCTCGATGGCTCTCAGCCCACCCGCCGCCAGCGCCCTGGCCAGTGGTCCGGCATCCGTCAGCCGTTCGATCCTGATGACGGGGATGACACGCTGGTCACCCAGTGCCGCCTTCAATCGCTCCGTCTTCTGCGTCATGACGGATCCTTCCAGTTCCTGCCGGTGACTATTCAACCGATTAGCAGCGCCGACCCGAGGTGTCCACGCGGCCGGTCCTCTCACCCTTGCTCTTTATTGTGACGGCGCGATGTGTTTTGACCGCTCGACGGCATTCATACGGAGCGTGACGACATGGCGAAAACCGACTGGCCGATTCATGGCGAGATCACCGGCCCGATCGTGATGATCGGCTTCGGGTCCATCGGCCGCGGCACGCTGCCCCTCATCGAGCGCCATTTCAGATACGACAAGGACCGGCTCGTCGTCATCGACCCGTCTGACGCCGACAGGAAGCTGCTGGACGAGCGTGGCATCCGCTTCATCCAGGAGGCGGTGACGAAGAAGAACTACAAGAAGCTGCTCACGCCGCTGCTGACGGCGGGCGAGGGACAGGGCTTCTGCGTCAACCTGTCGGTCGACACGGGTTCGCTCGACCTCATCAAGCTGTGCCGCAAGCTCGGCGTCTTCTACATCGACACGGTCGTGGAGCCATGGCTCGGCTTCTATTTCGACACCAAGGCCGACAATGCCAGCCGCACGAACTACGCGCTGCGCGAGACGGTGCGCGAGGAAAAGCGCAACAACCCCGGCGGCACCACGGCGATTTCGTGCTGCGGCGCCAATCCCGGCATGGTGTCATGGTTCGTCAAGCAGGCGCTGGTGAACCTCGCCGGAGAGATGAAGTTGAAATTCTCGGAGCCCACCGCCGATGATCGCGAGGGCTGGGCGAAGCTGATGAACAAGGTCGGCGTCAAGGGCATCCATATCGCCGAACGCGACACGCAGCGCACCAGGAAGCCCAAGCCGATGGACGTGTTCTGGAACACGTGGTCGGTCGAGGGCTTCATTTCGGAGGGGCTGCAGCCGTCCGAGCTTGGCTGGGGCACGCATGAGAAATGGGCGCCGAAGAACGCGCGCAAGCACAAGAAGGGCTGCAAGGCGGCGATCTATCTCGAGCAGCCCGGCGCCAACACGCGCGTCAGGACATGGTGCCCGACTCCCGGACCGCAATATGGCTTCCTGGTGACCCATAACGAGTCGATCTCGATCGCCGACTATTTCACCGTGCGCGACGGCAAGGACAAGGTCAGCTACCGGCCGACCTGCCACTATGCCTATCATCCGGCCAATGACGCGGTGCTTTCGCTGCATGAGATGTTCGGCGCGGGCGGCAAGCCGCAATCCGTTCATCACGTTCTGGACGAGAACGAATTGGTCGACGGCATCGATGAACTGGGCGTGCTTCTCTACGGCCACAGGAAGAACGCCTACTGGTACGGCTCGCGGCTTTCGGTCGAGGAAACACGCGAACTGGCGCCCTATCAGAACGCGACCGGGCTTCAGGTCTCCTCGGCCGTGCTGGCCGGCATGGTCTGGGCGCTGGAGAACCCCGAGGCTGGCATCGTCGAGACCGACGAGATGGACTATCGCCGCTGCCTGGAGATCCAGCGTCCTTATCTGGGGCCAGTCGAGGGCCACTACACCGACTGGACGCCGCTTACTGGCCGGCCTGGTCTGTTTCCCGAGGATATCGACAAGTCCGATCCCTGGCAGTTCCGCAACATCCTGGTGCGATAGGTGTCTTTCTCGGCTTGAGACCAATGCAGGACGCGTAAACAAGCCGCGCCGGTGTTAACCGGTAATTGGCATTGCTTGATAATCGGACGTGAGGAATTTGCGCTCACTGTGCGTGAAACTGTCGGCGCACAGGGGGTTGCTATGTCGATCAGTGCTTGGCCAGGCGGCGCCTTCGGGCGCGATCGCGGCGGGAATTTTCATCTCCTCACGGTCATTTTGGCCATCCCGCTCCTGGTGAGCGTCGGGCTGGCTGTGGACTACAGCCGCTACCTGAACGGGCAGGCTCACCTCCAGGAACTGGCGGATGCCGGTGCGCTGGCGATGGCATCGTCGCGCGAGACGCTTGAAGCTAAACTGCGTCAGATCGCGGACAAGCAGATCGCGGCCAACCTCGACGGGGAGCGGGCGCATGGTGTCACGATCTCCGACTTTCGAACCAATGGCGAGGATTTCGAGTTGAGCCTCAGTGGGCGGCTGCCGACGACCTTCATGCGCATCATGCAGACCGACTATGTCAATCTGTCGGGCCGGTCGGTGGCGAAGCGAAGCGTGGAGGGCAGCGTCGAGGTCGCCCTGGTGCTCGACAATACCTATTCGATGTCCGATACCGATTCCGGGGGCACGCGGAAGATCGACGCGCTCAAATCCTCCGCCACCCAGCTTGTGCGCGAGCTGTTCAAGAATGCGTCCGGCTCCACCAAGGTCGCGCTGGTGCCCTATGCGGACTATGTCAATGTCGGCACGGCCAATCGATCGGCAAGCTGGCTTTCCGTGCCGGATGATTACTCCAAGACATCCGAGCGCAGCTGCGAGTGGCGAAACACAAAGTCACGCTGTCTGGAGAACGAGCCGAAGCGGACCTGCACCAGAACCGTGGACGGCATCGAGGAGACTTACAGTTGCGGCGGTGGCTGCATCCGCTCCGAAACCTACTCTGTCGACCCCTATGAGGTCTGTAGCGGCGGCGGCACCACGAAGTACGGCTGGTATGGCTGTGTCGGATCGCGCAGGGCCGGAACGACGCGGCTCCACGATGGTACGCCGACAGAGACCTACCCCGGCTATCTGGCGACGAGGCAGATGTGCCCGAGCCCGATCGTGGCCCTGACCGACAGCAAATGGACATTGGAGACCGCAATCTCGAATCTGGTGATCGAACTGCCAGGCTACCGTCCGCTGACCTACATCCCGACCGGCCTGATCTGGGGCGTCAACGTGCTGTCGCCGGGCAAGCCGTTTGCCGAGGGGCGCAATTATGATCCGAAGAACAAGATGCCCCGCAAGGTGCTGGTGCTGATGACCGATGGCGAAAACACGCTTCGGTTTCGCCGTTCCGATGGCAGGCACATAGCCTTCGACGGCAACGCCACGCAGATCGCCAAGCAGGAGCAGCAGACGCATGAGGATGGGCTTGCCGTCTGCGACTACGCCAAGAAGAACGGGATCGAGATTTTCACCATCGCCTTTGCCGTCGAGAGCACGAAAGGCAAGGAACTGATGAGCAAGTGCGCCGCGGACGCCAACCACTATTTCGATGCATCCGATTCGGCGGAACTGGCGGCGGCGTTCGCTGACATCGCCTCCTCGCTCACGATGGTGCGGTTGACCGAATAGCCCGCATTTGCGCCGCACGTCGCTCGCGCACCTTGCGCTTTGGCTGAATTCGGGCGAAGGAAGCGGCGAGGGGATCTGTCAGACGAGGAGGACCGTGATGCGGACCGTCCAGACATTCACCGCGCTTGCAGCGCTCGGCCTTCTGGCCGGCTGCGTCATGGGTCCGGTCGAGCGGCGCAGCCCTGCGGTCGCGTCCCAGCCGACGGGCGTGGAAGGCCAGTGGGTCGATGAACAGGGTGTGGGCGTGTCGACCTTCGCCGGCGGCGCCTTCACCACGCGTGCGCTGGACACCAATTCGCGGCTGTCGGAAGGATCCTACCGCTTCGTCGACAATCGGACCGTCTCGATCGAGGTCCGCTCCCTCATCCGCAACACCACCAGCAATGTTAATTGCGCGCTCGCCACGCCCAACCGGCTCAACTGCACGAATTCCGAGGGCAACCGCTTCGTGCTGACACGGCGCAGCGCCACGGGCTGACGTCCATCCGGCCGATCCGCGCCCTTGCCTGCCGGCGCCGCGGCCTGCGATAAGGCTGCGCCAGCAGGGAGGAGACGCATGGACGCCCATTTCGACGACGCCGAGCGACAGGATCCCGAAGCGCGCGAGCGCGCGCTGTTCTCGCGCCTCCCGGCCTATCTGGCGCGCGCGAAATCGGCCGCTCCCGGTCTGGCCGAATGGCTCGGCGACGTCGACACAGAGCCGATCACCGACCGTGCCGCGCTGCGCCGTCTGCCTGTCCTGCGCAAGCATGAATTGATGGAGATGCAGGCGGCCAATCCGCCCTTCGCGGGTTTCGCAGACCCATCGAAGCTCGGCGGGCGGCGGGTCTTCATGTCGCCCGGGCCGATTTTCGAGCCGGAGGACGACCGCCCCGATCCGGGACAGGCCGCGCGCGCCTTCTTTGCGGCGGGCGCGAGGCCTGGCGACGTCGTCCACAACTGCTTCGCCTATCACATGACGCCGGGAGGCTTCATTCTCGACGCGGGCGCGCGCGCGCTTGGCTGCGCGGTGTTTCCGGCCGGGGTCGGCAACACCGACATGCAGGTAGACGCGGCCGCCGCGATCCGGCCGAAGCTCTATGCCGGCACGCCGGACTTCCTCAAAACCATCCTCGATCGCGCCGCCGAACGCGGCGTCGACCTGTCCTCCATCACGCATGGCCTTGTTTCAGGCGGTGCGCTGTTCCCGTCCATGCGACAGGATTATCGCGAGCGCGGCGTGTCGGTGTTCCAGTGCTACGCCACGGCCGAGTTCGGCGTCATCGCCTACGAGACATCCGATGCTGACGGCAATCCCAATCCGGGCATGGTCCTCAACGAGGATCTGATCGTCGAGATCGTCAGGCCGGGCACCGGCGATCCGGTCGACGAGGGCGAGGTCGGCGAACTCGTCGTGACCGGTTTCTCAAGCACCTACCCGCTGGTCCGGGTCGGCACGGGCGACCTGACGGCGGCGCTGCCGGGCCTTTCGCCCTGCGGGCGTACCAATGGCCGTATCCGCGGCTGGATGGGCAGGGCCGACCAGCGGACCAAGGTCAAGGGGATGTTCGTCGATCCCCGGCAGGTCGCCGAGGTCATGCGCCGTCACCCCGAGATATCGAGGAGCCGCCTGGTCGTGGCGCGCGAGGGGGCCGGCGACGTGATGACGCTGCGTGTCGAGCCGGCCAACGGCGCGGTGCTCGACATCGCCGCTATCAAGACCAGCCTGCGCGACGCGACCAAGCTCGGCGGCGGTGTCGAACCGGTCGAACCTGGCGCGCTGCCCAATGATGGCAAGGTGATTTCCGACGAACGCGACTACCAGAAATAGGGGCCGGCGGCCTGTCGATATGGGCACGTGAAAGCCGCCGCGCGCCGGTGTATGCTTGCCCAACCCCATCGGAGACCATGACATGCTGGCCAGCATCTTCGGCGAACTCGGTCCCTGGAACTGGATGGTGCTCGGCTTCGTGCTCCTCGCGGCCGAGATCATGGTTCCTGGCGTTTTCCTTTTGTGGATCGGCATCGCGGCCATCCTCACCGGCGCGCTGTCCCTGCAGCTGTGGGGCTGGGACTTCTGGGTCTGGCAGGCGCAGGTGCTGGTCTTCCTGGCGCTGTCGCTCGCCTCGGCCTATGTCGGCCACCGCATCATGCGCGCGCGCCATGACGAGAGCGATCAGCCGCTGCTCAACAGGCGCGGCGAGCAATTGATCGGCCGTACCGCCACCCTGTCGGAGCCGATCGTGGAAGGCTACGGACGCGTACGGCTAGGCGACACGCTGTGGCGCGTGAAAGGGCCCGATCTTCCGGCCGGCGCGCGGGTGCGCGTCGTCAGCGCTGTGGGCGGCGAACTCGCCGTGGAACCCGAGACGGCCTAACTCCCCGTTAACCATCCCTGTTTACGGTCCGGTAAGGATGGCGCGACCCGCGCCGAACCCTGACCGGCGTCGATGGCTTCTCGAAACCTTACCACAACCCGACTCCTGGCCGGCGTGGCGCTGGCCGTGCTCGTGGCGTGGCCGGCGGCCGCCCAGCTTCGTGGCCGGGTCGAGGAGGGCGAGATTTACGAGACCGTCCTCGACAGACAGGTCCAGCCGCAGCGCGCCGCGGCGCTGGAGGACGACGGCGCGGGTATTCCGACGCCTCGCTATCGTCCCGCCAGCGACGGCGCACTGGAGGTGGATGACGAGGAGGGGCGCGCAAGCCGGTCGCTGTTCAACGAGCCCGATCCAGCCGATCCGTTCGAGGACATCGGTGCGCGCGAGCCTTCCGCGCGGCCGGTCAGCGCCCGCCAACGCGCCGAAGAGGCGCGCGAGAGGCGGGAATCTGGCCCGCAAACCGCGATCGAGCGCCGTCAGGCCGAGACCGACAGGCGGGCCACCAGCCGTGCCTCGGCCCTCGACCCGGTCTCGACCGGAACGGTGCCGACTGATCGGATCGACCTCGTCGATCCCGGCCGCAGGCTGCCGGTCGAGCGTGCGGGCCGGGTGAACGCCATCGGTGCGCCGTCCGTCGTCGCGGAGGAGGATCCTTACGCCCCGCTCGGCCTCCGCGTTGGCACTTTCGACGTCACCACGACGCTCGACCAGCTCATCGGCCATTCGACCAATCCGGATTTCACCCTCAATGGAGACGGCGCGACGATATCGGAGACCGACCTGCGCGTGACAGCCGTTTCCGACTGGTCGCGCCATTCGGCCCGCATCGACGCCTACGGCACCTATCGAAAATCGCTCTCGGGTGTCGAGGTCGAGGACGAGGAGGCGGGGATTTCCGGCGCGCTCGATCTGGAGATCGGCGATCGGTGGGGCGCCAGTCTCGCCGCCGGCTACTCGATCCGGCCCGAATCCGCCTCTTCTCCCGTCGAGATCCCCGGCGCGGCGTCGCGGCCGTTGCGCCAGACGCTTACCGGACGGGCCGGGATCGCCAAGGACGAGGGCAAGTTGAGGCTTGCCCTGACCGGCGATGTCGAGCGTGCCATGTTCGACGACGCGGAACTGGTCGGTGGCGGCACGCTCAGCCAGGAAGATCGCAACTACACGCTGGCGACCGCCAAGCTGCGTGCCGGCTACGAGGTGTCGCCGGCGCTCGTCCCCTTCGCCGAAGTCGAATATGGCCGGCGTTTCTACGATCTCACGGTCGACTCCGCCGGCTATGAGCGCTCCGCCAACCGGCTCGGCCTGCGCGCCGGCACGAGCTTCGATTTCGGCGAGAAGCTGTCGGGCGAAGTCGCACTCGGCTGGTTGCGCGAATCGATCGACGATCCCCGCCTCGACGACATTTCAGGCTTCACCGCCGACGGTTCGGTCGCATGGTCGCCGCAGCGCGGCACCATCGTGCGGCTGCTCGGCTACACGGCCGTCGACGGCACGACAGCGCCGGGCGAGTCGGGCTCCATCCTCTATTCGGGCACGCTTTCGGTCGAACGCCGCCTGCGCGCCAATGTCACCGGAACCGCCTCGGTCGGCGCCTATTATCGCGACTATGTCGGCACCAATGGCTACGACCAGGGACTGATCGGCGAGGCGAGCGCGACATGGTGGCTCAGCCGCTATGTCGGCCTGATCGGCCGCGCCCGCTATGAGACCCAGGAAAGCAACCTGCCCGGCCGGGGCGCCGACGCGGCCTCGGTCTTCGCCGGCGTGAGGCTGCAGCGCTAAGCGGCGGCGCAACCGGACTGGACCCGACGGGTTGACGCGACATGCGAATATCCATCCATACACTCGGCACCCGGGGCGACGTGCAACCTTATCTCGCCCTTGCCAGGAGGCTGGCGGCGCGCGGCCATGACGTGCGGCTGGCCGCGCCTGAACAGTTCGCGCAGTGGATCGCCTCGCGCGGCGTCGCCGTCGATCCGCTGCCCGGTGAGTTCCTGGCCCTGATCGACAGCCGGGAAGGCAAGCAGGCGATCGCCGGCAGCGACGGCTTCACGGCGGGGCTGAAGCTTCTGCCCAAGGTTCGCCCGCTGATGAGCGGCCTGCTGGACGCCGAGGCGGAGGCGATGCGCGCCTTCGCGCCCGACATGGTGATCCATCATCCCAAGACGCTGGCCGCGCCGCATCTGGCCGAGGCGATGGGTATTCCCCGCATACTCGCCTCTCCGCTGCCAGGTTTCACGCCGACCGTCGAGTTTCCGAGCCCGTTGCTGCCCTTCCGGTCGCTCGGCCCGTTCAACAGGGCAAGCCACGGCCTTGCGATCCATGCCACGAACCTGTTGTTCGGTCGCACCATACGCGCCTTTCGCGCCGCTCTCGGCCTTCCCGTCCGGGATACGCCGCCGCTTGCCGGAACGATCTACGCCTACAGCGAGCATGTTCTGCCGAAACCCGACGACTGGGGCGACGACGTGCTCGTCAGCGGCTACTGGTTCCTGGACGAGGGAGAGGACTATACGCCGCCCGCTGATCTCGAAGCCTTCCTGGCGGCCGGTGATCCGCCCGTCTATGTCGGTTTCGGCTCCATGCCCGGCCTCGACCCGGTCGAGATCCGCGACGTCTTCCTGGCCGGGATCGCCCTTGCCGACCGGCGCGCAATTCTTTCCACCGGTGGCGGCGCACTGGCTGGCGGAAGATCGACGGATGACGTCTTTTTCCTCGACGCCGCGCCGCATGACTGGCTGTTTCCCCGCGTCGGGGCGGTGATCCATCACGGCGGCGCCGGGACGACGGCCGCCGCTTTGCGCGCCGGCCGACCGAACGCCATATGTCCCTTCTTCGGCGATCAGCCCTTCTGGGCTCGGCGTGTCGAGGATCTCGGCGTCGGGCCGCCGCCGCTCGACCGGCGCAAGTTGACCGGCGAGCGCATCGCGGGCGCGATCCGCGTCATGGAAGGGGCCGGAATGCTGGCGCGCGCCACCGATCTTGGCGAACGCATCCGCGGGGAGCAGGGCGTGGCGCGCGCGGTCGCCTTCATCGAGGACATTGCCGCCTCGCCCGCGCGGAACTCGCGCCGACGGTGAGGAGAGACTTTATCGCAGGCGCTCCACCGTCTCGACGACGCGCGCCTTCAATTCCTTCTTGCGCATCGCGATCGCCACATTGGCTTCCACGAACCCTTCTGGCGAGCCGCAGTCATAGACCTCGCCGGTGAAGTGGAAACCCCAGAAGGGCTCCTCCTTTTCCAGCTTCAGCATGCCGTCGGTGAGCTGGATTTCGTTGCCGGCGCCGCGCTCCTGGGTCTCCAATATGTCAAAGATGGTCGGCTGCAGGATATAGCGGCCATTGATGTAAAGGTTGGACGGCGCGGTGCCCTTGGGGGGCTTCTCCACCATCCCCGTGATGCGGAAGCCGGCGCCCTTTTCCTCGCCCCTGCCGACGATGCCGTATTTATGCGCTTCCGCGGGGTCGCATTCCTGCACGCCGATGACGTTGCCGCCGGTCTCGCGATAGAGTTCGGCCATCTGCGCCATGCAGCCGGGCTCGGCCTGCATGATCATGTCGGGCAGAAGCAGCGCGAAAGGTTCGTCGCCCACCAGGTCACGCGCGCACCACACCGCGTGCCCCAGCCCAAGCGGCTCCTGCTGGCGGGTGAAGCTGGTCGTGCCGGCCGCCGGCTGCATGCCGTCCAGAAGATCGAGCTGTTCGGTCTTGCCGCGGTCCTTCAGCGTCTCGTTGAGCTCGAACTGGATGTCGAAATGGTCCTCGATGACCCCCTTGTTGCGTCCGGTGACGAAGATGAAATGCTCGATGCCGGCCTCACGCGCCTCGTCCACGACATACTGGATCACCGGCCGGTCGACCACGGTCAGCATTTCCTTCGGCACCGCCTTCGTCGCGGGCAGGAATCGTGTGCCGAGGCCCGCCACCGGAAATACCGCCTTGCGCAGTTTCTTCATCCTGTCTCGTCCCTCCATCTGCATGATCAAAACGGCTACTCTAATGCCGCGCGGCGCGCCCGGGCGCAATCCGCCCCGTAGAACCGGGGCCTGTGACGAAATCGTGAACCGTGCGGCGGGTTCCTTCGAGGGCGTGGAAGCGCCTTGGCAAAGATGGTAAACCCTTTGCTAACCGCCTTCGGCGATGAATCGAACTTTCGGACGCCTGGATCAGGGGAGGCCCGCATGATTGTTCGACCCGGTAATGGACTGTTTGGTGCCATGCGTCGCCTGGCTCTTGCGCCGGCGGCCGTCGCGCTTTCGCTCGCCTGCGCCGCGCCGGCCTTCGCGGATGCCGGTTTTCAGAAATGGGTGTCGTCCTTCCGCGGCGTCGCCGCGCAGAACGGCATATCCGGCGACACCTTCGACCGCGCCTTCCGGGGCGTCACCGCGCCCGATCCGGAAGTGCTCGAGAAGGCCCGCTATCAGCCCGAATTCGTCGCGCCGGTTTGGGACTACTTCGACAACCGCATCAATGAGCGGTCGATCGCGACGGGCCGCCAGATGTTGCGCCAGTGGAAGCCATGGCTCGACCGGATCGAGGCCGCCTACGGCGTCGACCGCCACATCCTGCTCGCCATCTGGTCGATGGAATCCAACTATGGCGAGATCCTGAAGAACGACAAGGTGATGCGCAACGTCGTGCGTTCGCTGGCCACGCTGGCCTATGCCGACCAGCGGCGGGCCAAGTTCGGCCGCCAGCAGCTTCTGGCGGCGCTGAAGATCCTGCAGCGTGGCGATATCGACGAGAGCCATCTCACCGGCTCCTGGGCCGGCGCGATGGGCCACACGCAGTTCATCCCCACCAGCTTCATCGCCTATGGGGTCGACGCCGACGGCAATGGCCGCCGCGACATCTGGAACTCGGTCCCGGACGCGCTCGCCACGGCCGCCAACCTCCTGCGCAAGAATGGCTGGCAGACCGGTCAGACCTGGGGCTACGAGGTGACGCTGCCGGCCGGCCGCAAGTTTCCCGGCGGCTCGATGAGCCTCGGCAAATGGGAGTCCATCGGCGTGGTCCGCGCGCGCGGCAAATCCTTCCCCAGTCCCGGCATGAACGCCGAGCTCAAGGTGCTCGACGGTCGCGAGGGACCAGCCTTCCTGATGACGAAGAACTTCTTCGTGCTCAAGCGCTACAACAACGCCGACAAATATGCCCTGGCCGTCGGGCTCTTGGCCGACGAGATCGCCGGCTATGGCGGGCTGGTCCGCGACTGGAACCGTCCCTTCACGCGGCTGTCTTTTTCCGAGACGCAGGAACTGCAGAAGCGGTTGTCCGCGCACGGCTATTACGACGGCGAGATCGACGGCAAGATCGGAAACGGCTCGCGCGCGGCCATCAAGGCCTTCCAGGGGCGCATGGGCTTGACGCAGGACGGCCATCCCAGCAAGGAAGTGCTGAGCCGCCTTCGCGGCAACTGACCTTCCGGTCCGCCGTGCGGCGGACCGGACCCGATAGGAACGGCCTGCAATGCGTTTGTTCGCGCGTTTCTTGACCCAACTGATCGCGGTGGCGCTGGTCGTCACCGCCTTCGGGGTCGCGGCCGGGCCCGTCCATGCTCAGGAGCGCCGGCAGGGCCTGTTCCAGTTCCTGTTCGGCGGCGGCAATGTCGAGCGCCGCCAGGAACCCCGCGCCACCCAGCCCCGCGTGCGCACCCAGCCGCGCCGCCGCACGCAGCGCGCCGCAGCGCCCGCCCAGCCGCCCAAGCCGACCGTGGAGAAGGCCGAGGACGCCCGCACCGTGCTCGTGGTCGGTGATTTCATGGCCGGCGGTCTCGCCGAAGGGCTGCGCGAGGCCTTCGCCGAACGCGCAGACGTGGTGGTCGTCGATCGCGCCAACGGCTCTTCCGGTTTCGTGCGCGACGATTTCTACGACTGGCCGGCCGAGATCGGTGCCATCGTCGACGAGACCGAGCCCGACGTGGTCGTGGCCATGATCGGCTCCAACGACCGCCAGCAGATGGCGCTGGACACCGGTCGGGCCGAAAAGCTCACGCCCGAATGGACGGAAGAATATGAGCGCCGCGTCGAGGCATTCGCCGAGACGATCGGCGAGAAGGGCCTGCCGCTCGTGTGGGTCGGCCAACCATCCTTCCGGTTCAGTTCCATGAGCGCCGACATGCTCACCTTCAACGACATCTACCGCGCGGCGGCCGAAAGCGTCGGCGGCGAGTTCGTGGATATCTGGGACGGATTTGTCGACGAGAACGGCGCATTCGTCGCCAGCGGCCCGGACATTTCGGGGCAGACGGTGCGGCTGCGCGGCAGCGACGGCATCAATCTCACGCGCGCCGGCAAGCGCAAGGTCGCCTTCTACGCGGAAAAACCGCTGGCGCGCTTTCTGCGAGACGGCGGCGCGCCGGCGGCTGGCGTCGCGGCGCGCGCCAGCGAGCAATACGGTCCGATCGCGCCGGACATAGGGCAGATCGTGCGCACCGTGCCCATCTCGCTGGCAGCCCCCGCGTTCGAAGGCGAGACCGAGCTGCTGGGCGCCGAGCCGCCCAAAAGGGAAGGGGACCCGACGCTGCCCGGCGAAAGACTGTCGGTCCTTGGCGAGGCGCCGCCCCCCCGGGCCGGCCGCGCCGATGATTTCTACGGAAAGCCCGCTCCGGACGCCGAGGGGAACGAAACGTCTGACCCGGAGAAGGCCGGAGAGGAAAGCGACGCCGCAGCCTCCGGCGGGCCCGGCACCGACCGCGAGAGCACGACCGCGATCAGGCCGTAACGTCCTTCGTCACGCAACCGCGGCGAACCGCTCCGCCTATTCCGGCAGGATCCTGACCGCGCCCTTGTCGGCGCTGGCGGCGAAGGCCGCGTAGGCCTTCAGCGCCGTAGTCACGTTGCGCTTGCGCGGTGCGGCGGGCTTCCAGCCGGCCTTGTCCTGCTCGTCGCGGCGACGGCCGAGTTCCTCGTCATCGACCTTCAGATTGACCGTCCGGTTCGGGATGTCGAACTCCACGATGTCGCCGTCGCGCACCAAGCCGATCGCGCCGCCGGCCGCCGCTTCCGGAGAGACATGGCCGACCGACAGGCCCGAGGTGGCGCCCGAGAAACGTCCGTCGGTGATCAGGGCGCAGACCTTGCCGAGCCCCTTCGATTTTAGATAGCTCGTCGGATAGAGCATTTCCTGCATTCCGGGGCCGCCCTTGGGACCTTCGTAGCGGATCACCACGACGTCGCCGGCCTTGACCTCGTTGGACAGGATCGACTTCACCGCCGCGTCCTGGCTCTCAAACACTTTCGCGGGTCCGGAGAATTTCAGGATAGACTCGTCGACGCCGGCGGTCTTCACCACGCAGCCGTCCGGCGCGATGTTGCCCTTCAGCACCGCCAGGCCGCCATCCTTCGAGAAGGGATGATCGGCCGAGCGGATGACGCCGTTCTCGCGGTCGAGGTCCAGCTCGCCCCAGCGCCGCTCCTGGCTGAAGGCGATCTGCGTGGGCACGCCGCCCGGTGCGGCCATGAAGAAGTCGCGAACCTTATCGCTCGTCGTGCGCGTGATGTCCCAGCGATCGATCGCGTCGCCGAGCGTGGCCGAATGGACCGTCGGCTGGTCGCGATGGATCAGGCCGGCCCGGTCCAGTTCGCCCAGGATCGACATGATCCCGCCAGCGCGGTGCACATCCTCCATATGAACGTCGGACTTGGCCGGCGCGACCTTGCACAGCACGGGCACCTTGCGCGACAGGCGGTCGATGTCGTCCTGCGTGAAGTCTATCCCGCCCTCATGGGCGGCCGCCAGGATGTGCAGCACCGTGTTCGTCGAGCCGCCCATGGCGATGTCGAGCGCCATCGCGTTCTCGAAGCTCGCCTTGGCGGCAACGTTGCGCGGCAGCACGCTTTCGTCCTCCTGCTCGTACCAGCGCTGGCAAAGGTCCACCACCAGATGCCCCGCCTCCACGAACAGGCGGCGACGGTCGGCATGAGTGGCCAGCGTCGAGCCGTTGCCCGGCAGGGAAAGCCCCAGCGCTTCCGTCAGGCAGTTCATCGAATTGGCCGTGAACATGCCCGAGCACGAGCCGCAGGTCGGACAGGCCGAGCGTTCGATCACGGCGACCTGGTTGTCGCTGACCGTGTCGTCGGCGGCGGCCACCATGGCGTCGACAAGGTCCAGCGCCTGTTCCTTGCCGTCCCACGTCACCTTGCCGGCTTCCATCGGGCCGCCCGAGACGAAGACGGCCGGAATGTTGAGCCGCATGGCCGCCATCAGCATGCCGGGCGTGATCTTGTCGCAGTTGGAGATGCACACCATCGCGTCGGCGCAATGGGCGTTGACCATATATTCGACCGAGTCCGCGATCACCTCGCGGCTCGGCAGCGAATAGAGCATGCCGTCATGGCCCATGGCGATGCCGTCGTCGACGGCGATCGTGTTGAACTCCTTGGCGACGCCGCCCGCGCTCTCGATCTCGCGTGCGACAAGCTGGCCCAGATCCTTGAGGTGTACATGGCCGGGCACGAACTGGGTGAACGAGTTCACGACCGCGATGATCGGCTTGCCGAAATCGGCGTCCTTCATGCCGGTGGCGCGCCACAGGCCGCGCGCGCCGGCCATGTTGCGGCCGTGTGTTGTTGTGCGTGAGCGATAATGCGGCACGGGCTTTTCCTCGGTCTTTCTCTTCTTGCCCATTTCATATGGGAAAAAGAAGCGCGGGGAAACAGGGGGAGGCGCCTCATTCCTCCGGCGATGCAAGGCATGGGTCGAGCATGATCTTGTCGTGGTCGATACGGCTCCAGCCGCCACCGAACAGCACGCGGTCGCCCACCGCGCGGCCGTCTTTGGAATAGGTCACGCACATCACCTGCACGCTACCTTCCGGGCACATGACGAGATAGGCGAGCGTCCCGTCCCACTCGGCGGCGACCAGTTCTCCTACGATGGCGAAGCTGATGCGCCCGTCGATCGTAGGCGCATGGTCGATCCAATCGCCCACGGTCTCGCAAGTTGCGGGCACATCCGGATAGGCCTCGCCCAGCGTGAAAGGGCTGTCGGGTGCCCGCCAGGCCTCGGCCTGGGCAAAAGGCGCCGGCGTCAAAGGCGCTATCAGGCACACCGCCAGAAGGCGGTGTCTCCATATGCCTATCCTGCTTCGCATCGGGTCGAAATCCCTCTTCCCCGACGGTTTGGTGCCGGTGAAATCGCGCCAATTTGTGGCTGATGCCTATGCGGCCCGAATGGCTCGGCCCTGCTCGAGGGCGGCAAGCGTCAGCGGGCCGGCGATCCCGTCGGCGGCCAGGTCGCTGGCGGTCTGGAAGGCGCGCACCGCCTTTTCGGTGCGCCGCCCGAACCAGCCGTCGGCCGCGACGGCGAAGCCGGCGGCGGTCAGGCACTGCTGCAAGGCCCGCACGTCGGCTCCGCGCGAGCCGCTGCGCAGGAGCTGCCTGGTTTGGGTTCGGCACGTCGCGGCGGCATGGCGCCGGTAAGCAGCCGCCAGCTTCTCGTGATAGCCATGCCGGGCATAGGCGGGACCGTTATAGCCGCGCGCGAAGGCGTGCCAGTCCCGATCCCGCAGCGCCCGAGCCAACCCGGCCCGGTCGATGTAGCGCGCCATCAGCCGCAACTGTCCGGCCGCGCCGTTGCGTGCCTCGGCCACCAGATCGTCCACCGAGCCGTAGCCGAGCCAGTGCCAGTGGGCGCCCAACACCTGGCCCACTCCCCAGGAGACCGCATGCAGCGCCGCTGCGCGGTCGATGCCCATGGCCCGCGACAGCAGCCGCCAGCGCCCCTCCTGCGTGCGTGGATTGGCCACGCGTCGGGCCTTCGGCGAGGCCAGCCCGGCCTCGACCGCCGCCGCCCGCTTTTCCCTCGGCAGATGCTTGTGGAAATAATGGCCCTCGAAGCGGATCAACGGCTCGCGCCGGCCATCCACCACCGCGAACAGCCTGCCCGCACTCTCCACCTCGACCACGGCCGCAAGGGCCGCCGGTTCCACCGCCAGACGTGCCGCCGTCTCGCCGATCTCCCGCCTGATTTCGCTGCCGAACATCGCCTTCCCTCCGCTTTTTCAAGACGCAGTATCGGCGCGGCGCATTGGGGGTGAATAAATACCTGTCCACTGACTGGTCGGGATGGCCGCGATACCTGCCTGTTGCGAAATTCGCGGCGCGATCCTATCCACCTGCCATGACCCTCGAATCCGCCATTCGGTCCGGCCTCGTGCATGTCGCCGCCCTCTACCGGTTCGCGCCAGTGGCCGATCCGGCCGCGTTGCGCGACGCCCTCGTCGAGCGCTGCCGGGAACGTGGCATTCTCGGGACGCTGATCGTGGCGGGGGAGGGGCTGAATGGCACGGTTGCCGGCACGCGCGGAGCGCTGGACGACCTCGTCGGTTTCATCCGCGCGCTCGACGGTTTCGGGCGGCTCGACGTCAAATGGTCGACCTCGGCCGAGCCACCCTTCCATCGCCTCAAGGTGCGGCTGAAATCCGAGATCGTGACGATGGGCGTGCCGGGCATTGATCCGAACAGCACCGCCGGAACCTATGTCGCCCCGCGCGACTGGAACGCGCTGATCGCCGATCCGGAAACCGTGGTCATCGACACGCGCAACGCCTACGAGACGAAGCTCGGCAGCTTCGAGCGGGCGATCGACCCGCGAACCGGCAGCTTCCGCGACTTTCCCGCCTGGGCGGCGGCGCGCAGGGACGAGTTCGCCGGGCGCCGGGTCGCCATGTTCTGCACCGGCGGCATACGCTGCGAGAAGGCCACCGCCTTCATGAAGCGGCTCGGCGTCGAGGAGGTCTTCCATCTCGAAGGCGGCATCCTCAGCTATCTGGAAGAGGTCCCGGCCGCGGAAAGCCTGTGGCGCGGCGAGTGCTTCGTCTTCGACGAGCGCGTTTCGGTCGGTCATGGACTGGAGGGGGGCGAGGCGGAACTGTGCCGCGCCTGCCGCCATCCGCTCACGCTGGCGGAGCGGGCCGGCCCGGCCTATGTGGAGGGAATCTCCTGTCCGCACTGCGCCGGCACGCGCAGCGAGGCCGACCGCGCCCGCTATGCCGAGCGTCATCGCCAGGTGCGGCTGGCCCGGGCGCGGGGCCGGCCCTCGCCGATGGGCCGGCGCGCCTGAGTGGCAGGGGTCACGGCCGGCGTCATTGCAAAGCCGCACTTCGTCCCCTACCTCCGCACCGTTTTCCCCAACCGGAGGCTCCCGCCATGCTCGACCCCAAGCGCCTGCTCGACGATCTGCTCGGAACCCGCGTTCCGGGAACGCAGGGAGACGTCCGGCAAGGGGCCGGCAAGGCCGTACAGATGGCGAAGGACAATCCGCTGGCGACGGGCGCGATCGCGGCCGTGCTTCTTGGCACCGGCGCGGGGCGCCGGCTCACCGGCAGCGCGGTCAAGCTCGGCGGCCTCGCGCTCGTGGCGGGGCTGGCCTACAAAGCCTATCAGAACTACCAGAGCGGCAGCCAGCCGGCGCAGGCTGGCGCTCCGTCGGCGACCGAGCCCGAGCTCCTGCCGCCGCCCGCCGATACAAGCTTTCATCCCGCCCAGGCGCCTCAGGGCGAGGATGAATTCGCGATGACGCTGGTGCGCGCCATGATCGCGGCCGCGCGCGCCGATGGCCACATCGATGCAGCCGAGCGCGAGCGCATCGGCGGCCGCCTCAAGCTGTCCGGGATTGACGCCGACGACGAGGCTTTCATGATGGCCGAACTGGAGAAACCGGTGAATGTCGACGACCTCGTCGCCGCCGCCGCGACCGACGCCCAGAAGGTCGAACTTTACACGGCCTCGCGGCTCGCCATCGAGCCAGACACCCGCGCCGAGCGCGGCTATCTCGACATGCTGGCCGGCCGGCTGAAGCTGCCCGACAGCCTCGTCGACCATGTCGAGGCCACGGTCTCGGAAGTGAAGGTCTGACCGCTTCCGGGAATGATCGGCGATTGTCGGCTTCGGCCGGCTAGCCGTTCCGCATGTCGGGCGTGATGCGCTCCAGAATGCCGGCAAGCACGGCCTCGCGGTCGCGTTCCAGCATCGGTTCCAGGAAGGACATCTTGTCGGCGATCAGCAGATGCGCCAGGCCGTGCACGATCGCCCATGCCGCGGCGACATGGCGAATGCCGGCCTCGCTGTCGAAAGGCGGCGCGCCCGTCAGGTCGCCCACCGCCTCGATCAGGATCGTGAAAGCGCCCGACGCTTTCTCATGCAACGCCTCATCGGCCGCCACCGGCCGGTCGGAGCCGAACATCAGCTTGAACAGCGCCGGATTGGCCGAGGCGAACTCGATATAGCCCAGCCCTGATGCGATCAGCCGGTCCTTCGGATCGGTTCCGGCATTTCCCACGCGTTCGGCCGACAGCGCGCCGAGTCGCGCGAACCCCTCGGCCGCCAGCGCCGTCAGCAGCGCTCTGGTATCCTTGAAGTGATGCGCCGGCGCGGCATGGCTGACACCGGCGCGCTTTGCCACGCCGCGCAGAGTGAAGCCCTCAACCCCCTTCTCGGCAAGTTCGGCTTCGGCCGCGGCCAACAGAGCCTTGCGCAGGTCGCCGTGATGATATCGCGTCGCGCGGACGGGCGGACTGTCCGCCTTTTTCGATCTGGTTTCCATCTTCGCCCAGCCTGTAGCAGCGCCTCGCCGGTGTGGCAATCTTTACGTCGTAAAAATAAATCTTGACACTGTAAAGAGACGCGGGCACCCTTTGATCTTGACACTGTCAAAGGAGATGCGTCGTGACCCCGGATTCCCTGTTTCAGCTCGCCAACATGTCCGTGCTGGTCGGCTGGGCTTCGCTGCTTGCCGGTCCTTGGCTCCCGCGGCTGGCAGACCGCGTAGCGAGCATCGTCGTGCCGGCGCTGCTGTCGGTCGCCTATGCCGGTCTGATCCTCGCCTTCTGGTCGCGCGCCGAGGGCGGGTTCGACACGCTTGCCAATGTGGCGGCCTTGTTCGAGACGCGCGAACTTCTGCTCGCCGGCTGGCTTCACTACCTCGCCTTCGACCTGTTCGTCGGCGCTTGGGAGGTCCGGACGGCCCGCGAGGAGCGGGTGCCGTTCCTCATCGTGCTGCCATGCCTGCCTCTGACCTTCCTGTTCGGTCCGGCCGGCTTCCTGGCCTTCATAGTGTTGCGTGAGGCGCATCGGCGCGTCCGCGCGGCCAGCTACGCCTGAACAACCCCACTCTGGAGTCGATCGCCATGACCGCCGCAGCTTTGCCGATCGCAGTGCCCGCCATCCGCCGGCCTTTCAATCCCGCCCACGAATTCTTCCGGCGCGAGCCATTACTCGCCTCGCTCGGCCTCCTCATGGCCGCGCTTCTCCTGCCGACCGCTTTCGCCATGTTCGTCGACCAGCGCACCCTTGCCGGTGTGAATGTCTGGGTGAAGCCGCTGAAGTTCGAGGCGTCGCTGGCGCTCTACACGCTCACACTCGCCTGGCTGGCGGCCTGGCTGCCCGCCGGCACCCGCGCCAGGCCATGGTACCGCACCTATATCCGGCTCGTCGCCGCGGCGATCGTGTTGGAGATGGCCTGGCTTCTTTACGCCGCCGCGATCGGCCAGCCATCGCATTTCAACCGCACCGATCCGGTGCTGGCGCTCGTCTATCCGGTCATGGGCGGCATGGCGGTGGTGCTCACCTCGGCCACGCTCGTCTATGGTCTGCAAATTCGCCGCAACGACGCGCTCGCCGTTCCGCCGGCTCTGAAGGCGGCCGTCGTGCAGGGGCTCGTCGTGACCTTTGTCCTCACCGTGCTGGCGGCCGGCTTCATGAGCACCGGCGGAAGCCATCTCGTCGGCGGCAATGTCTCCGACGTGGAGGCCCTGCCGGTCATGGGCTGGGCGCGCGATGGCGGCGATCTCCGGGTTGCGCATTTCTTCGCCACGCACGCCATGCACTTCATCCCGGCCTTTGGCTTCGCATGGGCGATGGTCGCCGGCGGGAAATCGACCCGGCCTGTGAATCTTTTCACGGTTCTGTTTGCCGCATTCACGCTATTTCTCATCCTGCAGGCGCTGGACGGCCGTCCGTTTCTCCCGGCGATCGGCTGAAAGCACCGCAAGGCGAAATATTCGTTAAGGATTGATTAACGAATCAGGTACATTCTTCTTTAATCCCGGCCAGCTCTCCTCCTCCCAAGCAGGTCCGGTCACTAGGGCGGTCCCTGCGACCGCCCTTTTTGTCTGTGTCGGCGCGCCGCGCCTTGCCAGCGCCGCCCTCATCTGCAATCTCCGCGTCGCGGAACCGGGGAGGACCACGCCATGACTGAATCCAGGATCGCGCTCGTCACGGGCGCCGGCACCGGCATCGGCACGGCGGCCGCGCACGCGCTGGTCGCCTCGGGCTGGACGGTCGTCTATACCGGCCGCCGACCAGAGCCGCTGGAAAAGGCGGTCGCCGCCTCGGCCGATCCGTCGCGCGGCGTGGCGCTGCCGGCCGACATCACCCGGCCCGACGAGGTCGATCGCCTGTTTTCCGAGATCGAATCTCGCTTCGGCCGGCTTGACCTCCTGTTCAACAATGCCGGCATGGGCTCGAAGGGCATGCCGATCGATGAGATTCCGGTCGATACCTGGACCGACGTCGTCGCCGTCAACCTGACCGGCTCCTTCCTGTGCGCGCGCGCCGCCTTCGGCCTGATGCGCCGCCAGACGCCGCAGGGCGGACGCATCATCAACAACGGCTCGATCTCCGCCCACGCCCCGCGCCCCGGCTCGGTGCCCTACACCACCACCAAGCACGCCATCACCGGCCTGACGAAGACCCTGGCCCTCGACGGCCGCCCCTTCGACATCGCCTGCGGCCAGATCGACATCGGCAACGCGCTCACCGAGATGGCCATGCCGATGACAAAAGGCGTGCCGCAGGCCAATGGCGAGATCGCGGTGGAGGCGACGATGGATCCCGCCCAGGTCGGCGCTGCGGTGGCGCATATGGCCGGTCTGCCGCTCGAAACCAACGTGCTGTTCATGACGGTGATGGCCACCAAGATGCCGTTCGTCGGGCGCGGATGACCCGTGTCAGCGGCATGTGACCCCGTGCCTGAACGGCGGCGGACGACTTGCGGGTATCATTTTATCTGACTAAAGTCAGATAATGGAACGCGAAGCTCTCGATCAGGTCCGCCGGTTCAACCGTCTCGTGTCGCGCCGCATCGGCGCGCTGGAGGATAGCTATCTGGCGCGGGGCCGTCCGCTCGGCCAGGCGCGGCTGGTGTGGGAGCTCGGCGCGGCCGGCGGGCTCGATCTCCAGCACCTGCGTGCGATCCTCGGCGTCGATTCGGGCTATCTGTCGCGCCTGCTTCGCGCGCTGGAAGAGCAGGGCCTTGTCGAGACGTCGGTCAAGTCCGGCGACGGTCGGGCGCGCGTCGTGTCGCTCACCGGTGCCGGCATCGCCGAATATCGGGCCTATGAGGCGCTGTCGGACGAACAGGCCGGCGGCGTGCTGGCGCCACTCGACGCCCAGCGCCGTACGCGCCTCGTCCAGGCGATGGGCGAGGTGGAGCGGCTCCTGCGCGCGGCCTCGATCGACCTATCGTTGGAGGATGCGCAGAGCGGAGATGCGCGCCACTGTCTCCAGAGCTACTATGCCGAACTTGCCGAGCGCTTCGAGAACGGGTTCGATCCGCATGCGGTGGCCAATTTCGAGCCCTCAGAAATGACGCCGCCGAAGGGCTGGTTCCTGATGGCGCGCGAGGAGGGTCTGCCGGTCGGCTGCGGCGTTCTCAAGCGGCTGGAAGAGGATGTCGGCGAGATCAAACGTGTATGGACCGCGCCCGCCGCGCGCGGGCTGGGTGTGGCCACCGCCATCATGGACCGGCTGGAGGCGCTCGCCGCGGAGGCCGGTTTCGCCGCCGTGCGGCTGGACACCAACGGCGCGCTCGTCGAGGCCCAGGCCATGTATACCCGGCGTGGCTACCATCCAATTCCGCGCTACAACGACAATCCCTATGCGCAGCACTGGTTCGAGAAGGCGATGTAGCCGGAAACATCTCGCTACTGCCTTTCGGGCACCGTTCCCGGCAGGAAAGTCCTGATAGGTCGGATTTCATAGACCGCTGTCGGATTGACCCGGCGCAGCTCGCGCGCGGCCTCGACCGCCTGTTCCGGCGTCTCGACGTCGACGACATAGAAGCCCAGAAGCTGCTCCTTCGTTTCCGCGAAGGGGCCGTCGGTGACCGGCCTGTCGGGTCCGTCGCGCAGCGTTACCGCTTCGCCGGTGAAATCCAGCCGTGCCGCCGGTCCGAGCTTCGCCTTCTCGTTGATGCGGTCATGCGCTCGCATGAGATCGGCCATCAGCGCCGCGTCCTCCTGCGCCGACATCGAAACGATCAGCTTTTCGTCGTGATAGGCCAGTATCGCGTAGAGCACGAAAGGTCCTCCTCTTGGCCGCCCCGCCGCCGGATCAGTCCTGCGTCAGGAAACGCTCCGTGCGTTCCAGCGCGCGCAATATGTTTTCCTCCGAATTGGCGTAGGAGAGCCTCACATAGCCTTCGCCCAGGATGCCGAAATCCGGTCCGCCGATCAGCGCCACGCCTTGCTTTTCCAGGAGGTCCGAGGCCAGCTGCTTGGCCTTGCGGCCTGTCTGCTTGATGTTGGGAAAGGCGTAGAAGGCGCCCTTTGGCGTCGCGCATGTCACGCCGGGCAGGGCGTTCAGCCCCTCGACCACGATTTTCCGCCGCGCGTCGAAGGCGCGCATCATCTTCTCCACGTCGTCCTGCGGCCCGTCGATCGCCGCGATCCCGGCAAACTGGCTTGGTGCGTTGACGCAGGACCAGCAATTGACGGCGAGCTTGCGGACCTTGTCGTAGAGCGCATCGGGCCAGATCGACCAGCCCATGCGCCAGCCGGTCATCGCCCAGGTCTTGGACCAGCCGTTGAGCACGATCAGCCGGTCGCGGATGGAAGGGTAAGTCAGAAGCGACGTATGCCGCTCGCCGTCATAGGTCATCACGTCGTAGATCTCGTCCGACAGGATGGCCACCTCCGGAAAGCGCTCCAGCCCGGCCACGAGCTTATCGATCTCTTCTTTCGGCGTCACACCGCCGGTCGGGTTGGCCGGCGAGTTGAGGATGAGGAGCCGCGTCCGGTCGGTGATCAGCGACAGCGTCTCCTCGGCCGAGAAGGCGAAGCCGTTTTCCTCGCGGATCGGCACCGGCACCGGCTTCGCACCGGTGAACTCAATCATCGAGCGGTAGATGGGAAAACCGGGATCGGGGTAGAGGATTTCCGCGCCTGGTTCGCCGAACATGATGATGGCGGCATACATGGTCGGCTTGCCGCCGGGCAGGATCATCACGTTCTCGGGCGATACCTCGATGTCCGTCATCGTCAGCGTGCGGCGCACCACCGCCTCGCGCGTCGCAAGAAGCCCGGTCGCCGGCGTGTAGCCGTGATGGCCGTCCCGCAGCGCCTTGATGGCGGCCTCCACGATGTGGTCCGGCGTGCGGAAATCAGGCTGGCCGATACCGAGATTGATCACGTCCTTGCCGGACTGGGCCAGCGCGGTGGCGCGGGCGAGAACGGCGAAGGCGTTCTCCTCCCCGATGCGGTCGAAGGCGGGAACGGTGTGGAGCATCGAAAATCCTATGCGATTGCCGGGATGACGTCGGTATGCCGGAAATCGTCGCCGACGAAAAGCAGCGGCAGGTCGCGATGCTTTGCGACGGCATAGGCGATGCAGTCGCCGAAATTGAGCTGTGCCGCATGTCCGGAGCCCTTGCCGTAGTGGCGCGCGGCTTCGGCAGCCAGGCGACCATGTTCCGGTTCGATCGCGATCAAGCTCAACGGAGGTTCGGCCAGTTGTTCATCGAGCCAATCCATCCGGTCGCTGCCGATGCGGTACAGAAGCGCGAACTCTACGTAGCAGGAAACCGGCAAGATTGCCGTCGCGCTCGCCGAGACCCGCAGGCGCAATTGCTCGAAGCCGGTCTGTCGCAGATACATCTGCACGAGCGCCGACGTGTCGACGACGATCACTATCCAGTCCGTCGGCCAGGACTTGCTGTCGGCTCGTCCAGATAGTCGTACATGGCATCCATGTCCGCCTGAACCTCATCCCAGCCTGGCTTCGGATCGGGTGGGGGGTAGCGACGGGCGATCTCTTCAAAACGTTCGATCCGCCTCTTGATTACCTCTTCGGAAACTTCCGGCTCGCTTGCCTTTGCCGCTTCGGCGGCAGCCAGCCGCCTGATCACCGCGCTCGGCCCTTCGCCTGTGCGGCGGCCGATCCTGCGGATCAGTTCTTCCGTGGCCTTGTTCCTGATGGTAATCGCCATCGGACCGAACTCCTTCACAGAGAAGCATATGCTTCCATGCTTCCACCCACAAGCCGGAGCCCGCCATGACCGACCTCGCCCACTGGAAGCCCCGTCCGCGCCCCCAGCGGGTGACGCTCGAGGGGCGGTATGTCCGGCTGGAGCCGCTGTCGGCTCTGCGTCATGGGGACGACCTCTACCGCGCCGCCACCGAGGGCAATGCCGACGATCGGTTCCGCTGGCTGTTCGAGACCACGCCGCCCGACCGCGCCAGTTTCGGCGTGTGGCTGCAGAAGGCCGAGGCCAGCGAGGATCCGCTCTATTTCACCGTCGTTGATATGAAGACGGGCGAGGCCCTCGGGCGCCAGACGCTGATGCGCATCGAGCCGGCGCATGGCGTCATCGAGATCGGCAATATCCACTGGGGGCCCAACATGCAGCGCTCGCGCCTGGCGACCGAGGCGCAATATCTGTTCTCGCGCCACGTGTTCGAGGATCTCGGCTACCGGCGCTACGAATGGAAGTGCAACGATCGCAACGAGCCCTCCAAGACCGCCGCGCTGCGCTTCGGCTTTACCTTCGAGGGGGTCTTCCGCCAGCACCTCGTCGTCAAGGGCGAGAACCGCGACACCGCCTGGTATTCGATCATCGACGGCGAGTGGCCGGTGCTTCGGAAGGCCTTCGAGGACTGGCTCGATCCGCCCAATTTCGACGCTGACGGCCGACAGCGTCTCAGGCTCTCGGCGCTGACCGCGCGCGCCATCGGCGCGAACGGCATCGATTTTCTCCGGATCGGTCCGGAAGCCCGTACCCTTGTCGAGACCATCCAGGCGCAGGCCTATGCCCGCGTGCTCGACGCGATCGGCGTCGTGCCGACGCCGCTGCTTTGGGACTACGGCGTGATTCTCGACGAATGCGAGGCATGGCTCGCGCCTCGCGGGGAAGGCCTGCTGATCCTGCGCCGCGGCGCCGAGGACCTCTATGTCGAATCGATCGCCACCTTGCCCGCCGCTTGCGGCACGGGGCTCGGCGGCGCCCTGATGCAGGCGGCATTCGGCCGCGCACGCGCGCTGGACCTTCCGAAGGTTCGATTGATGACGAATGCGCGCAATCCGGCGCTGGCATGGTACAAACGCCTCGGCTTCGTCGTAGAGCGCGAGGAGGATATGGGCGATCGTGTGGCCGTGCACATGGTCGCAACGGTCGCCTGACGGCGAAGGCCGTTCGCGTATGCGACGCCAGGTGAAACCGCTGGAGCTTATCATCCGGGGGCGCTCCACGCCCGGCTCGGAGACGGTGTCGACCCGCACGGAGCGGTCGCCGCGATCAAGGAAAGGCTTGCCGCCTCGCACGGGATCGGTCATGCCACGGTCGAGGCGGAAGACAGCCGCTGTACGGATGAAAACGATCAGGACGGGGAAGGAGGCTCGCATGGCCGGGCGGCTTGAAGGACGCATCGCGGTGGTCACGGCGGCAGGGCAGGGCATCGGCCGGGCGATCGCCGAGGCCTTCCTGGCGGAGGGCGCCACCGTGCACGCCTCCGATCTCGACATCGGCAAGCTGGCTGGCCTCGCCGCCGCGAAGACCGCCGCGCTCGACATGCGCTCGACCGAGGCTGTCGAGGCCTATGCTGCCTCTGTCGGCGGCATCGACATCCTCGCCAATGTCGCCGGCTTCGTCCATCACGGCACGGTCCTCGACTGTTCGGAGGCCGACTGGGACTTCTCCTTCGACCTCAACGTCAAATCCATGCACCGCTCGATCCGCGCCTTTCTGCCAGGCATGATCGAGCGCGCCGAGCGGTCGGGCGAGTCCGCCTCCATCATCAACATGTCGTCCGGCGCCTCCTCGCTCAAGGGCGCACCCAACCGCTACGTGTACGGCGCCACCAAGGCGGCGGTGATCGGGCTCACCAAGTCGGTCGCGGCCGATTTCATCCGCCAGGGCGTGCGCTGCAACGCGATCTGCCCCGGCACGGTGCGCTCGCCTTCCTGGGAGGCGCGGGTGGAGGAACTGGGCAAGTCGGTCGGCGGCAAGGACAAGGCGATGGAGATGTTCGTGTCGCGCCAGCCCATGGGCCGCGTGGGCGAGGCATCCGAGATCGCCGCGCTCGCGGTCTACCTGGCGTCGAGCGAATCGGCCTTCACGACCGGAACCGCCATACCCGTGGATGGCGGCTGGACGCTTTGAGCCGCGAAAGGATGCCATGGACCGCAACACCCGTCAGTCGCTGATCGCGGCGGCCGTCATCTTCGTCGGCTTCGCTCTGTTCGCGGTGTCGCTGCCGTCGATCATGCGGGCGGCGGGCGAGATCTCGCCCTTCGCGGCGGGCGCGGTCGTCGTGGTCTTCCTGTTTGGCTTCTTCGCCATCTTCTGGCTGCGCGGCCGCAGCCGCCGCGGCCCTGCGGATGACATCGACAGGGAGGGTCGCTCATGAGGGTTCTCGTCACCGGCGCCGCCGGCATGATCGGCCGCAAGCTGATCGCCCGGCTGAAGGCCGAGGGCCAATTGGCCGGCCGCGCGATCGAGGCGCTTGACCTGCACGACATCGTGCCGGCCGACTGTGTGTCCTCGCCTGCCATCCATATGTCGATCCATGTCGGTGATCTTGCCGATCCGGGTGAGGCCGAGAGGCTTCTGGCCGACCGCCCGGATATCGTCTTCCATCTGGCCGGGGTCGTGTCGGGCGAGGCGGAAGCCGACTTCGACAAGGGCTACCGTGTCAATCTCGACGGCACACGGCGACTGTTCGACGCCATTCGGCTGATCGACGGCTACGCCCCGCGCGTCGTGTTCTCCTCCTCCATCGCGGTCTTCGGCGCACCCTTTCCCGAAATCATCCCCGACGAGTTCCATCCGACGCCGATGACGTCCTACGGGACGCAGAAGCTGATCGGCGAGGCGCTGCTGGCCGACTACACCCGACGTGGCTTTTTCGACGGTGTCGGCATCCGCCTGCCCACGATCAATGTCAGGCCCGGCAAGCCCAACAAGGCGGCGTCGAGCTTCTTCTCGTCCATCATCCGCGAACCGCTTGCCGGCCGGGAGGCCGTGCTGCCGGTGCCGCGCAACGTGCTGCACACCCATGCCAGTCCGCGGTCGGCGGTTGGCTTCCTCGTCCACGCCGCCGGGCTCGACGGGGCCGCGATCGGCCCGCGCCGCAACCTGACGATGCCGGGGGTCGCCGTCACCGTCGGCGAGCAGATCGAGGCGCTCGAGCGCGTGGCGGGCAACAATGTTACCGCGCTGATCCGCGAGGAGCCCGACGAGACTGTCTGGGCGATCGTGCGCAACTGGCCCACACGCTTTGCCGCCACCCGCGCCCGCGCGCTCGGCTTTACGGCCGAGGACAGTTTCGACGCCATCATCCGCGCCCATATCGAGGACGAGCTCGGCGGGTAGCCGTCATCCCCTTGACCTCCTTGCGGTGATGAACAACCCTTCGCCCGGCGTTCCCTGTTTGCGAACGACCCCGACGAGAATGGAGAGGCGCCGGCCGTGGACACGCTCACCCGCATGCGGGCCTATATCGACGTGGTGGAGGCCGAGGGCTTTTCGGCCGCCGCGCGTAAGATCGGCCGTTCCAAGGCGTTGCTGTCCAAATATGTGCGCGAACTGGAGGACGAGCTCGGCGCGCTGCTCTTGAACCGCACCACGCGCCAGTTCTCGCTGACGGCGGCCGGCCACACCTATTACAAGCGGGCCTCAGAGATCGTCCGCGAGATCGACACGCTGGCCGATTCAGTGCGCGAATCGGCCGGCGACGTGAAGGGTCGCATCAAGATGTCGGCGCCGCGCACCTTCGCCGATGCGCCGATCGGCCAATCGCTGATTGATTTCGCCAGGGCCTATCCCGACATCGTGCTCGACATCGCGCTGGACGACCGCTTCGTCGACCTGGTCGAGGAAGGCTTCGACCTGGCGATCCGCATCTCGCGGCTGGAGAACTCCTCGCTGATCGCGCGCCGGCTGGCACCTTTCTCGATCCGGGTGTGCGGTGCGCCCGACCTGATCGCGCGGCTTGGACGGCCCGAGCGCCCGCAGGATTTGGCGCGCCTGCCCTGCGTCATCGACACGAACGGCCGCTGGCTGACGAACTGGCCTTTCCTGGGCGATCACGGCGACCAGATCAGCGTGGCCGTGTCCGGGCCGATGGAGGTCAACAGCCCGCTGGCCGCCCGCGCGGCCGCGATCGCGGGGCTGGGTTTCGCCACGCTGCCCGATTTCATTGCCGAGCCGGCGATCGCCGAAGGCAGCCTGACGCCGGTGCTGCAAGATCGCATGCTTCCCGGCGGCGGCATCTTCGCCGTCTATCCCCACCGGCGCTATCTGCCGGCCAAGGTGCGCGCGTTGGTGGACTTCCTGGCGCAGTGGTTCAAGGACAGGGGGAAGGACTAGAAAGCAAACGCCGTGCTGGAGCTGCAACGCGAGGGGAGAAATACCTACAATTTTTCAGGCCTGTTTAACGCGATTTTACGTGATACTTTCTATTGCTGAAGGATGCCTGCGGAAGTCGCCACTCTCGTCGAACAACCCGGCCTGCTGTTTGCCATCGTAGTGGCGAGCCTGTTCGCTGGCGCGAGCATTGAGCGCGTACGGGCCGAAATGAGGCGTCGGGCTTGGCGCGAAAAGAATCCCTGGCGGTCAAAGAAAATTACCCAACGCCGAGCCGCCCCCGACTTGCGATCCGTATCTGCCGCCGAAGCTACAAGGCTTGTCCAGCCCGATTCGGCTGACCAACTGCGCATCGTGATGGGAGCGGAATTTTCGATCCAGCCGCTGCTCAACAAGAGCGAGGCTCGCGTCTTCCGCGAACTCGACCGTATGGTGCTCGATCGCAATTCAGGATGGCAGGTCATGGCGCAGGTGTCGCTAGGCGAAGTGCTTCGTTGCCGCGATCCCGACGCCTATCGCTGCGTGAACTCCAAGCGCGTGGACCTGCTTCTCATGGACGAGAACTGCCAGCCGCGTCATGCAGTGGAATATCAGGGTGGCGGGCATCATCAGGGAACGGCTGCGGCTCGCGATGCGGTCAAGAAGGAAGCACTACGCCGGGCCGGCATTTCCTATCACGAGGTTGTAGCTGGCCAGACCACGCCTGCGGATCTGCGTCGGCTGGTCGAGAAACTGGTCGAGCGGCCGATCAATCAGGCCCCGCCGGTCGCCGCGGAAAGCGTGGCCGGCACGACGCTCTCGGCTTAGTATCGCCTGAGTTGCCCGGCGGCATCCTCACCTGCCATCCTCCCCCGTCGCTATCCGCGGCCAATGTGCGCGCTGGTGGACTTCCTGACGCAACGAGAGGCTCTCGCCAGGTCAGGAAGCGCCGAGTCAACGCGTCGCACGCCGCCGGTCCCATTTTCGCCGCCTTCATGCTAAACCTCTGCGGCGTTTCCACTGTGGGCGAATGCGAACGATGCGCGCGATCAAGGCGACGACCCTTCTTGCCGCGACGGCTGTCGCGATGTTGACCACAACCGCCGCGCCGCGCGCCCATCCGCACGTCTTCGCCGAGGCCAGGCTCGACGTGGTGGTGGAGCCGGGCGGCACGGTCGGCGCGCTCAGGCATGTCTGGCGCTTCGACGACCTGTTTTCCTCCACGGTTCTGGTCGAGTTCGACCAGAACCAGGACCTGACGCTCGACGACGAGGAACTGGAGACGGTCGCCTCCGTCGTGCATGAATCGCTGGCCGAGTTCGGCTATTTTCAGCTCGTCTCCAAGGACGGCAAGGATGTGGCGATGAAGGCGCCCGACAGGCTGATGGCTAATTTCCAGGACGGTCAGCTCGTCATCCTGTTCCAATCCGAGCCGGCCCAGCCGCTGGCGCTCGCGGGCACGGTCGATTTCGGTGTCTACGATCCGACCTTCTACACGGCGATCGACTTCACAGAGGACAGCGCGCTCGCGGTCGAGGGCCTGCCCAGTGGCTGCGAGCGCTCCGTGGTAAGGCCCAACGCGGAAGAGGCGATAGCCCAGAACCAGGACACGCTGACGGAGGCCTTCTTCAACGATCCCGGTGGCAACGACATGTCGAAGCTTTTCGCCACTCGGCTCGAACTGACCTGCCCGGCCAACGGATAGTCCCTTGCGCAAGCCTTCGCCCACAGTCGCCCGCGCGATCTTCGCCACGATCGCCATCATCTATGTCCTCACCCATTTTTTCGGCCACGCCCATGCGCAGAGTTCGCTCGGCATTGGCACGAACGAGGCGACACTGCCCTCGACCGGACTGTTCGCTGGCTTCCTCAACTGGGTGAACACGCAGCAGCAGGACTTCTACCGGGCTCTGACGGGGGCCATGCGCGCCATCCGCGACGGAGAGGGCGGGGGCGCGTGGCTGCTCGCCGGCCTGTCTTTCGCCTATGGCGTCTTCCACGCCGCCGGGCCCGGCCACGGCAAGGCGGTGATCTCGTCCTACATGCTGGCCAACGAGGTGGCGCTCCGGCGCGGCGTCGCGATCTCCTTCCTGTCGGCCTTTGCCCAGGCCGTCACCGCCATTCTCGTCATGGGCACGGTCTTCCTTTTCCTGCGCGGCACGTCCGTGTCGATGACCGACGCGACCCGCTTCCTGGAGGTGGCGAGCTACGGGCTGGTCACTGGGCTGGGCGCCTGGCTCCTGTGGAAGAAGGCCGGAGGCTTCTTGCTCGCGGCCTTTTCCGGACGGCCGGCGCGCGGCCTGTCGGCCGCCGCCAGCGCGGAAGGGGTCGGCCAGCGACACGACCATCATCACAAGCATGACCATTCCCACGATCATGATCACTCTGGTGAGGTCTGCGCGACCTGCGGCCATGCCCATGCGCCCGATCCCGTGCTGGTTTCGGGCGACCGCTTCGAATGGCGTTCGGCGCTGTCGGCGGTGGCCGCGGTCGGGCTGCGTCCCTGTTCGGGGGCGCTGATCGTGCTGACCTTCGCCTTCCTGAACGGACTGTGGGTTGCGGGCATCGCCTCGGTCTTCGCCATGGCGCTCGGCACCGCCATCACGGTCTCGGTGCTGGCCACCATCGCGGTCACGGCCAAGGGGCTGGCGGTCCGGCTCGCCTCGAATGGGCGCACCGGCAACCGCATTCATCAGATGGTCGAAATCGCCGGTGCCGCCTTCATCTTCCTGATCGGGCTCACGCTCCTGGCCGCCAGCCTTTAGGCGGCACGGCCAATTCGACTACGCCTCGCCCTTCTGCCTGATGCTGCGCATCATCAGCCGGGCATAGAGCGCTGGCGAGAACCGGTTGATCAGCCATGAAAGCCGCGCCACGCGGCCGACAGGGATGAAGGCGCGGCGCTTCTCCACGCCGTCGAGCATGACGCGCGCGGCCTCGTCCGGCTCCATGTAGTCGATGCCGTCGGTGGCCGAGCCCGGCCGCGCGATGCCGTCGCCGTCCGTGCCGGGCCGGCCGATATTGGTGGCGAGGAAGGACGGCGCGGCAATGGAAACATGGACACCGTGCTCAGCCTCTTCCGTCGCCAGCGTCTTGAAGAAACCCTCCATGGCATGCTTGCTGGCCGCATAGGCCGCGCGGCGGTGGAGCGGCGCGAAGCCGGCCACCGACGATACCGCCAGATGCGTGCCGCGGCTTTTGCGAACGGCGCCCAGAAGTGCGGCCGCGACATGCACCGCGCCGAAATGGTTGATCTCGATCACGCGCCGATGGGCGGCGAGCGACGTCTCGGCGAACAGGCCGATCTGGCTGACGCCGGCATTGTAGATGACCAGGTCGATCGACGGATGATCGGCCTCGACCTCGGCGCAGACCGCCGCGACCGCATCCGGGTCCGTGACGTCGCAGGGATAGATCGCGACGCGCTCGCGCGCGGCCGCTTCGAGCTCGGCGCCGGCCAGGTCGAGCACCGCGACTTGCCAGCCGCGCTCCAGCAGTGCCGCCGTCAGCGCCCGGCCAAGCCCGCCCGCGCCGCCGGTGATGACCGCCGTCCTCACGGCTCCACGCTCCGCCGCCATGCCTCGAAGGCCTCGGCGCTGGTGAGTTCGGGCGTGTAGCCGAAGGCGGATTTCAGCCGCGAATTGTCGAGCACCGGCCGGTATTGCAGGAACCGCACCTGCTCGGGCCCGTAGCGCGTCAGTCCCAGCGGCCGGGCGACGGCGAGGGCGGCTTTCAGCATCCAGGCCGGAACGTTAAGCACCGGCTTGCCGAGCCGGGCCGCGATATCATGCACCGACAGCGCCCCGTCGCCGGCGACATTGTAGATGCCGGCCGGTCCGTCGCCCGTCGCGGCCGCGAGCAGGATGCGGCCCAGGTCGTCGACCCAGATGAACACGAAGGGGCTGTCGGCGCCGGCCACCGCCAGCAGTCTGGGCCGGCGGAACAATGCGGTGATCTGGTTGTCGAGGCCGGGCCCCAGCACGGTGCCGACGCGCAGGACCACCTGCTCCAGCCCTGGATGGTCGGCGCGCGCCCTGGCCAGCATCTCCTCCACCAGCCGCTTGTGGCGCGCATAGGCGAATTCGTCGTTGCCGCGCAGCGCGTCGGTTTCCTTCAGCGGCACGGGATTGTCGGCATGATAGCCATAGGCCGCGCCGCTGCTGGTCACCACCAGCCGCTTCACGCCGTGCCTGATGCAGGCCTCGAGCACATTTTCGGTGCCGGTGACATCGACCGCGTATTCCGCCTCGCGGGTCGAGCCCTTCGGCGGCGTGACGATCGAGGCCAGATGCACCACAGCCTCGGGCTTCGCCTCGCCGATCACTGTGTCAGGGTCGGCTCCGCGCACGTCGAGCGGCCGGTATTCCGCGCCCTCGGGCAACCGCGCCGGCCGCCTGATGTCGCCGGCGATGATGTCATGACCGGCCTCACCGGCAAGGTCCAGCAGCGCCTGGCCGACCAGCCCGGCCGCGCCGGTAACCAGAATGCGGGTCATGCCGGCACCGGCTCCCTGCGTCCCATCCAGCTTGCCAGCGCAAGCCCGGAGACCGCATGCCAGATGCCCCAGAAGGCCGCCGCCACCGTCATGCCGCCCAGCCCGCCGAAGAAGGCGAAGATCAGGATCAGCCCCAGCCCCGAATTCTGGATGCCGGTCTCGATGGTGATCGTGCGCCGGTCCGCCTCGCCGGTCCGCAGGAGGGTCGCGATGGTGAAGCCGGCGGCCAGCGCCAGCGCGTTGTGGCTGACGACCAGTCCCGCGACCTGGCCGACATAGGCGAGGAAGAAAGCCCAGTTGGCGGCGAGCGCGGCCACGATGAAGCCCACGAAGATCAGCATGGAGACGATCCGCAGGGGGCGGCGCACCTTCGCGGCCAGATCCGGGCGCCTGGCGTTCAGCGTCATGCCGAGCGCCATCGGCAGGATCAGGAGCAGCGTCACCGTGTAGAGCACCGACAGCGGGTCGATCTGGGTCGCGCGCAGGATCTCCCGCGTCGGCCCGTAGAGGCTGCCCCAGATCGCGATGTTGAGCGGCGTGGCGATCGGGCAGATCAGCGTCGCCACTGCCGTCATGGAGACCGACAGCGCCACATTGCCCTTTGCCCTGTGCGTCAGGAAGTTGGAGATGTTGCCGCCGGGACATGCCGCGACCAGCATCAGCCCCAGAGCGATCGACGGTCTGGGCTCCATGGCCACGATCAGCAGGAAGGTCAGCGCCGGCAGCGCGACGAATTGCGAGACGAAACCGGCCAGGAAGGATTTCGGCCGCCGCGCCACCTCGCGGAAATCGTCCGGCCTGAGGTCGAGCGCGATCGAGAACATGACCACGCACAGGATGACGTTGAGCAGCGTCAGCGAGGCCGGGCTGAAGTTCAGCACGACATCGTCGATATCGCCCATCATGCGCCTTCCCCCCTCAACGCGGCGATCCTCGCCTTCACGGCCGTGCGGAAAGCGTTCTTCTCCACGTAATAGGCCATGCGCGGCAGGTCGAGATAGTCGACGCCGCCCGTCAGCCGCTCGAAGCCGGCAGCCTTTTCGGCCTTCAGCTTCTCGGCCGCGGCGCTGCCCTCGCGCAGGCCGGCGATGTAGCGCGCCACCAGTTCGGCCTGTTCATGGCGCCCCTGCCAGCCCAGCCCCGAGGCCTCGACCATGCCGAGCACGAAAATGTCGTCGCGCGCCGGATGCATGGCGTTGAGGAAGAGATGCGGCGCGGCCGCGCCGTTTGCCCAGTTCAGGTGCTCGCGCGCGACGAAGGGATAGTGCAGCCGGTAGCCCGTGGCCGCCAGCACCATGTCGTAATCCGCGCTCGTGCCGTCGCGGAAATGCACCGTGCGGCCCTCGAAGCGTTCGACGTCGGGGCGAACCTTCAGGTCGCCGTGTCCGGCATGAAACAGCACCAGCGAGTTGACGATCGGATGCGATTCGTAGAGCGCGTGGTCGGGCTCGGGAAAGCCGAAGCGCCGGGGATCGCCGGTGAACCAGCGCAGGATCGTCCCGTCGATGCGCCGTTTTGCCCACATCGGCAGCCGGATCGCCCCGCCGATCGTGTCGGCCGGCTTGCCGAAGATGTACTTCGGCACGAAGTGGTAGCCGCGCCGCATGGAGATGTCGCAGCACCTGGCGTGGTGCACGGCGTCTATGGCGATGTCGCAGCCCGAATTGCCCGCGCCCACAATCAGCACCCGCTTGCCGGCAAGCTGCGAAGGTGACCGGTAGGCCGAGGAGTGGATCAGCTCGCCGTCGAACTCGCCGTCGAATGTCGGCATGTTGGGTTCCGAAAGCGTGCCGTTGGCGATGATCAGCCCCGCGAACCGCCCTTCCTGCAATTCGCCGCCATCGGCCCCCACGTCGCGCCATCTCACCCGCCAGCCCTCGCCGCCCGCCTCCTCGGGGGGCTCGGCCGAAACCACCTCCGCGTTGAAGCGGTAGTGGCGCCTGAGATCGAACCGGTCGGCGAAGGCCGAAAAATAGGCCTTGAGCTCGCGATGCGAGGGAAAGTCCGCGACCTCAGCGGCCATCGGGAAGTCGGTGAATTCGGTCATGCGCTTGGACGAGATCAGATGCGCGGTCTCGTACATGGTCGAGCGCGGGCCGGTGATGTCCCAAAGCCCGCCGACGTCGGAATGCATCTCGAAGCCGGCGAAGGCAACGCCCTGTTCGGTCAGCGTCTTGGCGGCCGCCAGGCCGGCCGGCCCCGCGCCCACCAGCGCGAATGGCAGATCCGTCATGCGGTTTCAGGCTTCGTCATAGGCGGGAGGAACTGGCGTGGTTGCAAGGCGATCGCACATGGATGGCATCGGCCGACGGGGGAGGCAAGGGGGCATGCGCCGACGTTGTCGCCTATCCCGTTCGCGCGGTGTGCTCGCCATTTCACAGAAACTCCATATCGGGCGCCATATGGTGGCGCCCAGGCGCGGCCGATGTCCCGCGTCGACGCGAGCCGTCCGGGATCGTTCAGGAGACTCATATGGCAGGCAGACGTGGACTGATCGCGGCGGCGCTGGTCGTGGCCGTGGTCGCCGTCGGGATCGCTGTCCTGTCGTCCACGACGCAGTCGCCGCTCGCAGCACGCGGCGTGCAGGCCACCGCCGGTCCGTTCTGGCTCGGCTGGACCTCGACCACGGCGTCCGCCTTCCGTCATCTCGGCCTACCGGCGATGACCGAACTGGAGGGCGGCGTGGAGATCGAGGGGGCGGACGGGAACAAGCCGGAAATCGTGACGGCGACCCTGCGCAGCCTGGCCTCCGAATCCGACATCCTGGCCCACTACCAGGCCGCATGCCGGGCGCTCGGCCTGAATGCGCCGGCGCCCGCCGACGCGCTGGCCTCGAGGCCAGACCTGCTCTGCGAGGGACGATACAAGGGTTACGCGGTCGGCGTCATCGTCGCTCCCGATTGCGCGGGCGGGGAGTGTCGCGTCCATGTCGAACTGCAGGGGACCTTACGATGAGCGATCGCGGCGACATCGCGCCCAATGGCCGGGGATGGCGCAGATTGAGCTACACCTGCCGCTGCGGCTGGGTCGACTGGGGACATGCGCTACCGGGCGGTCCCCTCGGACTCAAGCGCCAGCTCGATTCCGAGCGCGGCGACTGGCCCGGGCTGTCGCGCGTCGATATCACCTATAACGGCCGCCCGGCCTACATCGTCGTCTATGGACAGGCGATGGGAAACCGTCTCATCACCGTCTCCCTCCAGCGCCATTGGGTCGTGTTGAAGGGGCTGTCGGACAAGCAGAAGGAACAGGTCGGCCTGGGCATTTTCCTCGCCGCGTCGCACCAGTTCGAGAGCCTCCAGTCGTCCTTCCCGTTTTCGCTGCGCGGCAGCGGCTATTCGATGGAGGACCTGGTCTCGAATCTGATCGGCTTCTATTCGGCCTTCCGCGATGTCTCGCAGGACGACATGCGCCGCATGTGCGGGGAAGTCAGCGTCGAGGAGAGCTACCGCATCTGGGATCGCTACCTGCCGAACGGCCTCGGCGCGATCCGCAACAAGACGACACGACCGGTCCTGTTTCCGAGTGACCAGTGCCCGGCCGGCGCCACCGGCTTTCCCGACGAACTGGAGCAGCTCAGCGCAGCCAGCGCAGGCGTCTGGTATGTCGTGCCGACGCGCCGATACATAGACGGCATGCTGATCAACGCGGGCATTCCCCTCGAGATCGATTCCTCCGGCAATGTGCGGCCACGGCGGCGATAGGCCGTCCGGGCCGGCGCTACTCTTCCGGCAGCACCGCCGGCGCAACCTCGGTATTCGGCGGGTCGGTCGTGTTGCCGGAGGCATCGTCGGGAGCCTCGTCTTCACCGGCTGGTTCCTGCTCTTCCGCCGGCTCTGTGTCGGGCGCCGCTTCGGCATCATCAGCCGCGTCCGCTCCGGAGGGTTCGCCCGCCGGCTGGGAGGCATCTCCGGCCCCCTCGGCATCGCCGGCCGCCGCCGCGCCGCCGTCCTCCCGTGCTCCTTCGGCGGCGACGACCGCCTCGTCCGTGCCGACGGGCTCGGGTGTCACCGAACCGTCGGCCGCGGCCACGCGCCAGACCGTGTTGCCGGCGTCGTCTGCGATCAGCAGCGCGCCGGTCCCGTCAATGCCGACGCCGACGGGCCGCCCATAGGCCTGATCGCCTTCGATGAAGCCCGTCACCACGTCTTCGGCCATTCCCGCGGGCTCGCCGTTCTCGAAGGGAATGAAGATCACCTTGTAGCCGTTGAACTGGTCGCGGTTCCAGCTTCCGTGCTCGCCGACGAAGGCGCCGCCGCGATAGCGCTCCGGCAGGGCGGATCGCGCGGCGAAGGTCATGCCCAGTGCCGCGACATGGCTCGACAGCGCATAGTCGGGCACGATCGCCTGCTCGACCATGTCGGGCCGTTCGGGCTTCACCCGCTCGTCGACATGGTTGCCGAAATAGCTCCACGGCCAGCCGTAGAAGCCGCCGTCCCGCACCGAGGTCATGTAGTCGGGCACCAGATTGGGGCCGAGTTCATCGCGCTCGTTGACGACGGTCCACAATTCCCCGGTTTCGGGGTGGAAGGTCAGGCCGTTGGGGTTTCTCAGCCCGGAGGCGAAGACGCGGCTCGCCCCGGTCTCGCGGTCGACCTCCCAGATCGCCGCGCGGCCCTTCTCGGCCTCCATTCCGCGTTCAGCCGCGTTCGAGTTGGAGCCGGCCGAGGCATAGAGAAAGCGCGCGTCCGGGCTCAGCGCCAGGTCCTTCGTCCAGTGATGGTTGATCGGGCCGCCCGGCAGCGGCGTCAGAACCTCCGGCTCCGCCTCGATGGCGTTGGCGCCAAGCTCGTAGGGATAGGTCAGGATCGCGTCGGCCGTCGCCACGTAGAGCGTATCCTCATACCATGCCAGGCCGAAGGGGGAGTTCATGTCGGTCAGCAGATCGTGACGCTCGTCCACCGTGCCGTCGCGGTCGCCGTCACGCAGCAGCGTGATCAGGTTCGTGTCCTGCTCGTCGCCCCCGCCGCCCTTGGCCAGCGACATGATCCAGTCGCGGATGAGGTCCTTCGGCCGCTCCACGGGCTTGCCCGGAGGCGCCTCCGACTGCACCACCAGCACGTCGCCATTGGGCAGCGTGTGGACGGTGCGCGGATTTGCCAGTTCGGTCGCATAGGCCGATACGGTGAGGCCTTCGGGAACGGTCGGTGTCTGCCCATCCGACCACCCGACCACTTCGGCCACCTTGACGCTGGCGATCAGGGGCCGTTGCGGTTCCGGCAGCACCGGATCCGGGCCGATCTGACTGGAGACATCGAAATCGTCTCCGTCGCCGCAGCCCGGCAGGACAGCCACGGCGCTGGCCAGAGCGATCATGGCCGTGCCGATGCGAAGCTTACCGGACATGATAGATCCCTTCATTGACGTGGCGCACCGCGTGGACGCGGCGGTAGGCATCGATCACGATCAGCATCAGGACCGTCACCGCCGACAGGGTGAGCCCCCAGGGCATGATGCCGGTCCAGCCGTCGCCGGCGTGGACGAAACTGTTGAGAATGCCGAGCAAGAGCACCACGGCCCCGCCGATCGCGCGCGGCCAGTCCGGCGCGGTCGGTCTCAGGCTCGGCACGAGAGCCTCGATGATGGCGGCGATGACGGCGAGCGCACCGACGACAAGGCCGGCGAACAAAAGCCACGCCGAGAAATTGTGCCACATGAGGTGAAAGGTGCGCACGTAAAGAATGTCGGTAATGAGCGTCAGCGTGAAGCAGACCACCGGGAACTGGAACAGGACAGAATGCAGGGGGCGCCGGTTGATGAGCTCTGTGTAGCGGTGTCGGAGTTCAGCCATGCCTGGAGCCTCGCCTCCCGGAGTTCGGTTGCGCACCGCCCCCTGACAGGCGAGACGGCGATTTGTTCCGTTTCGCGTGTCCGGTCGTCGCGGCGCCCTGGGGCCTGCGGTCTCAGTTCCGCTTCACCACGCTCAGCGAACCATCCGTCTCCAGTACGACGAGCGCGGCGCGTTCGACGTCGTCGAGCCCCTGTTCGCGCAGGGCGGCCTCGATCTCGGCGCGCGTCACGCGCTGGCGGCGCATCGTCTCGTCGAGAAAGCGTCCGTCGCGAACCAGCACGGTCGGCTCGCTCTTGACCAGCGCCTGCACCCGGTCCGAGCGCACGGAAGCCCAGGTGATGGCGTATTGCAGGTAGACCAGCAGCGCCAGCGCCACCACGCCGTTGGCCAGCGGCACGTCGCGATCGAGCAGGACGGTCGCCAGCGTGGAGCCCAGCGCCACCGTCACCACCAGGTCGAAGGCGTTCATCTTGCTGAGCGTGCGCTTGCCCGAAACGCGCAGCATGACGACCAGCGCGACATAGGCCGCTCCGCCGACCAGCACGATCCGCGCCAGGCCTTCCCAGTCATCGAACAGCATCGGCTGGTCCATGTCGCTCCCTCACTTGTCGCCGGCGCTTATGGCCGTCGGTCTGGCGCGGTCGGGCCAGAGCCGGGCGGCGGCGCGTCACAGCCAGCGCGACCTGAATTCCAGCACCGCCTCGAACAGGTCGCGGCCGTCCGGATCCCTGATGACCGCCCTGAAGGTGCGGGATCCGCCGTTCGGCAGTTCGTTCGCCGCGATTTCGGCGAGGGCGGAAACGACGCCGCGCCGTGCCGCCTCCGTGTTGGCGAACTCAATGGCTTCGGCGCCCTCGGTGGAGTAGACGCCGTCGTCGATGTCGAAATAAAACAGGGGCATGAGAGCCTTTTCCTTCAATCCGCCCCGAGCGGGGCCGCCGGATGTCACGCATCTTCCCGGAATCCGAGATGGAGATAGTTGGGATCGAACTCGGCGAATTCGATCAGCCGGTCGGGCTTTCTGATCAGCACCTCGTGATCGGAGAAATCCAGCAACTCCATCTCCCTGAGCCGCTGCATGGTCCGGTTGACGTGCACGGTCGACATGCCCAGCACATCGCCGAGATCCTCCTGCGTCAGCGGCAGGAAAAACCTTCCTTTCCTCGCACGCCCGACCGCCGCCATGCGCGCGAACATTTCGCAGAAGAAGTGCGCCATCTGCTTGTCGGAAGGCCGGCGGCCCATATTAGCCAGCCATTCGCGCAGCGTGCCTTCATCCACCAGCGTCGCCCACCAGAAGGCTCTGGTGATGTTGGGATGCGTCTTGATCAATTCGTCGATGGTGGATCGGGGGATCTGTACGATCCTGGAGTCGCTCATGGTCGCGATGGCATGGTCCATCTCGCCGAGGATGGCCACGTTGAGGTCGCAGAAATCTCCCGGAATGAGCAGCGCCACGATCGATCGCCGACCGCTCGGAAGTATCTTGTAGCGGCAGGCCAGGCCCTCCATCACGAGGTGAACGTGTTCCGGCCTGTCGCCTTCCGAAATGAGGTCCTGGCGGGCGCGCACGCTGGCATGGTCCTGGCAAAGCTCATCCAGGCGGTCCTAGTCCTGGTCGTCGAGCGGATAGCCCCATCGCAGCTTCAGCATCAGCGGGTTCTCGGCCAAGGGTTCCATCTGCTCCAACCTTCCTGATTGGCTACCGGCTTCCTTCAGGTTCGTTTCGCTGCGCGCGGGCGGTCGTCTCTGTTGCACGCCCGTCACACCTCAACCGCGAGGGAGGCAAATGGTTCGGCGGAGAGCGTAAAATTAGCTTTCGGCCTGCAATTCTCCATTGATTCCGCGAGACGATTCGCCTAAATGCGCCTTGCCCAAAGTCGCACGTGCCTGTGGGCGTCCGCCGGTCCCCGATATGGCGAGGGACACGGTAAGGTACCTGGAGCTAACCCCTCCAGTCGGTCTCGCGGCCAACCGCAAGTCCGAGGACGCCTTGAAGCAACGACGGTGCGGGCCTTTCTGGTGTCTGCCGGTTGTCCAAAAACCGGGGTTACTGAAGAGGCACACCCTCATTGCCGACAGTGCGGCGGGGTTCTCCCTTCCAAAGCTGAGGCAGACAAAGCGAGCTTTCGCCGCGAGGCGCCGGCTCATCGTCGCGCATCGCGCGCCCATCGGGTCCGGAATCTCCACCGGCCGGCTTCGGGGGCAAGCGGTCTGCGCCTTTGTCCAACCCCACGTCCGGCGCGGCTGACCCCGCCCGGGCGAACGCCTTGACGCGCGCCCTCGCGGCGCGATTGGAGCGACCCCGATGGCCACGCAGCGTATCATCGATTTCCTTGCCGCCCGCCGCCCCGCCGGCCCCTGCCTCGTCGTCGACCTCGACGTCGTCGCCGACAATTACCGCGCCTTCGAAAAGGCGATGCCCAATTCGAGGATCTACTACGCGGTGAAGGCCAACCCCGCGCCCGAGATCCTGCGCCTGCTGGCCTCGATGGGCTCGTCCTTCGACACGGCCAGCGTGGCCGAGATCGAGATGGCGATGGATGCCGGCGCGCCGGCCGCGCGCATTTCTTTCGGCAACACGATCAAGAAGGAGCGCGACATCGCGCGCGCCCATGAACTCGGCGTGCGTCTGTTCGCCGTCGACGCGGTGGAAGAGGTCGAAAAGGTTGCCCGCGCCGCGCCGGGCGCGCAGGTGTTCTGCCGCGTGCTCACCGATGGCGAGGGCGCGGAATGGCCGCTGTCGCGCAAGTTCGGCTGCGTTCCCGAAATGGCCGTCGACGTGCTGCGGCATGCCCGATCGCTCGGGCTCGACCCCTACGGTGTTTCGTTCCACGTCGGCTCGCAGCAGTGCGACCTGACGGCCTGGGACCGGGCGCTGGGCGACGCCAGGCATGTCTTCGCGACGCTGGCCGAGGACGGCATCGTGCTCAAGATGGTCAATATGGGCGGCGGCTTTCCGACCCGCTACCTCAAGGACGTCCCGGCCGCGCAGGCCTATGGCCAGGCGATCTTCGAAGCGCTGTCGAAACATTTCGGCAACCGCATGCCCGAGACGATCATCGAGCCCGGCCGCGGCATGGTCGGCAATGCCGGCGTCATCAAATCGGAGGTCGTGCTGATCTCGAAGAAGGCCGACAACGACAATGTGCGCTGGGTCTATCTCGACATCGGCAAGTTCGGCGGTCTGGCCGAAACGATGGACGAGGCGATCCGCTACCCGATCGTCACGCCGCGCGACGGCGGCGAGGTGGCGCCCTGCGTCCTCGCCGGCCCGACCTGCGACTCGGCCGACGTGATGTACGAGAAGACGCCCTATCCGCTGCCGCTCACGCTCACCATCGGCGACGAGGTGCTGATCGAGGGGACGGGCGCCTACACGACCACCTATGCGTCCGTCGCCTTCAACGGCTTCGAGCCCCTTCGATCCTACGTGATCTGACGACGACCCTCCCTCTCGGGGAGCGTGGTCGGGTGGGGTCGGCGCGCCACGCGTCGACCCGAAAGCAGTCTCCGTTCCTGAAGGATCGCGGATCATGGAACTGGTCCAGGACAATCTGCCGCCGGCGGCGGCCTTCGAGATCACGGCCGAAGCGCCTGCCGACATCGTCGCGCGCGAGGCGCTGCTCGACCGCGCCATGGGCGTGAACCGCAAGCGCAAGTCGTCGGAGAAGCTGCGGCGCGGCCGGCTGCCGGCCGAGGGGCTGGTCTTCGTCGCCAGGGATGCGGTGGGCCGGCTCGTCGGCACGGTGCGGCTGTGGGACGTGGCGGTGAAACTTCCGATCTCCCCCTCAAGCGGGGAGACCGGCGGCGGCAATGCCGCTGCCCTGCTTCTCGGCCCGCTGGCGGTCGATCCGTGCGCCAAATCGGCCGGCATCGGCTCGGCGCTGATGCGTCACGCGATCGCGGAGGCGCGCCGTCTCGGTCACGGCGCGATCGTGCTGGTGGGTGACGAGGCCTATTACGGCCGTTTCGGCTTCTCGTCGGCCGCGACCGGCCGCCTTGCCATGCCCGGTCCGTTCGAGAAGCACCGTCTGCTCGCGCTGGAACTGGAACCAGGCGCGCTGGCCGGTGCCGAAGGCGTGATCGTCGCGACCGGACGGGCGGCGGCGAGGCTGCGCCGCGCGGCCTTCGATCAATCCAGGTATCCGCGTTCTTCTACAGCAGCGAGGACAGCGACATCGCCACCGACATGTCGCCGTCGACCTTCAGCTTGCCCTGCATGAACGCCGACGTGGGGTTGAGTTCACCCGAAAGCATCTCCTCGAAATCCGACTTCGTCATCGCGATCGTGCAGTCGGCCGCGCCGTCCTGCGTCTTCACATCCGCGCCATCCGCCAGGATCACGCCGTCGGGGCCGAGGTCGAACTTGACCGATTTGTCGAAGCCGGAAGCAGCCAGCTTTTCCTGCAGTTTCGAGGCGATAGCGTCGAGGTCCATCGGCGGTCTCCTTGTTGGCGGTTGATCTCGGTCCGGCGCGGCTCATAGCAGTCGATTGACGTTTACGTCAACGTGATTTAGCGTCCCGGAAGCGGCCGGGGAGGAGGCCTTGATGAGCTGTCATTGTCTGTTCAACACCTTGCTTTCGTGGCCTGAAACCGTCTCGCTCAGGCTGGTTCGCGGCTGATGCCAGTGCTGGACAGCACGCTCGATCCGGCGTCGGACGCTTTTCGGGCCAACGCGGACCGGATGGCAGCCAGGCTGGCCGAGGTTCGCGCGATCGAGGAAAAGATCAGGCTCAATTCGGATGCGAAACGCCCCGTCTTCGCCGCGCGCGGGCAGTTGACCCCGCGCGAACGCGTCGAGCGCCTGCTCGATCCCGACGAACCCTTCCTCGAGCTGATGTCGCTCGCCGGACTCGGCATGCATGACGACGATGGCGCCGACAATGCGATGGGCGGCGGCTCGATCGCCGGCATCGGCGTCGTCTCCGGCCGGCGCTGCATCGTGTCGGCGTCCGATTCCGGCATCAAGGGCGGCACGATCCCGCCCATCGGGCTGAAGAAGACGTTGAGGCTGCACGAGATTGCCTTCGAGAACCGGCTGCCGTTGATCTATCTGGTCGAGAGCGGGGGCGCCAATCTGGCCTACCAGGCTGAGATGTTCGTGGAGGGTGGTCGCGCCTTCGCCAACCAGGCGAGGCTCTCGGCGGCCGGCATTCCCCAGATCGCGATCGTGCACGGGTCATCGACCGCCGGCGGCGCCTATCTGCCGGGGCTTTCGGATTATGTCGTGCTGGTGCGCGGCCGTTCGAAGATCTTCCTGGCTGGCCCGCCGCTGGTCAAGGCCGCGATCGGCGAGGACGCCGACGACGAGACGCTGGGCGGGGCCGACATGCACGGTGCCGTCACCGGGCTCGGCGAATATGTCGCCGAGGACGACGCGCAGGCCATTGAGATCGGCCGCGAGATCATGAAGCGGGTCGGTCGCGGTTCGCCTGTCGTCGGGCGCGGGTCCGACAGCCAGGAGCCCGTATTGGACACCGAGGAACTTATGGGCATCGTGCCGGCCGATCCCCGCTGGCCCTTCGACATGAAGGAGGTTCTGGCGCGTGTGCTGGACGGCTCGGACTTCTTCGAGTTCAAGCCCGGCTATGGCCACGAGATGGTCTGCGGCCATGGCGCGATTGAGGGACACCGGATCGGCGTGCTGGCCAACAATGGCGCGATCAGGCCCTCCGGCTCGCTCAAGGCTGCGCAGTTCGTGCAACTGTGCGATCAGGCCGGCATTCCTCTGATCTTCCTGCAGAACACGACCGGCTACATGGTCGGCTCGGCCGCCGAGCGCGAGGGCGCGGTCAAGCACGGCTCCAAAATGATCCAGGCGGTCGCAAACGCGCGCGTGCCGAAATTCACGATCGTCATTGGCGGCTCGTTCGGCGCGGGCAATTACGGCATGTGCGGACGCGGCTTCTCGCCCCGCTTCATCTTCTCATGGCCCTCGGCGCGGACAGCCGTGATGGGCGGCGGACAGGCGGCCAAGGTGATGGAAATCGTGGCGCGCGGCGCAGCGGCCCGCAAGGGCGTCGAGCCCGACGAGGAAGCGCTGGCCAAGCAGAGCGCGAAAATCCGCGACGGCATCGACGGACAGTCTACCGCGCTCTATTCGACCGCCCGCCTGTGGGACGACGGCATCATCGACCCGCGCGACACGCGCCGGGTGCTGGGGCTGTGCCTCTCGATCGCTGCCGAAGGCGAGGCGCGGACAATGCGGCCCAACACCTTCGGCGTGGCGAGGGGGTGACAGTGATACCCCTCATCCGACCTCGCTCCGCTCGGCCACCTTCTCCCACAAGGGGAGAAGGAAAGTCGCTGCGGCCCGGCCACCAGTCGCAGACGGCAGTGATTGGGGTGGATCCTTTCAGGCGCTCCCCCTTCTCCCCTTGTGGGAGAAGGTGGCCGAGCGGAGCGAGGTCGGATGAGGGGTAGGGCCGCGACAGACGGCAAGACGCTGGAGAACAAACATGCACTTCACCGCCGAACATGAAGACCTGCGCCGCACCGTGGCGAAATTCGTCGCCACCGAACTCAACCCCCATGTCGATGAATGGGAGGCGGCGGAGGAATTCCCTTCGCACGAGGTGTTCAAGAAGCTCGGCGATCTCGGCCTGCTCGGCATCAAATACGACCCCGCCTATGGCGGGCTGGGGCTCGACTTCTCCTATTCGATGGTGATGGCCGAGGAACTGGGGCTCTGTCACGCGGGCGGCGTGCCGATGGCGATCGGCGTTCACACCGACATGTGCACGCCGGCGCTGAACCGCTTCGGCTCCGACCATGTGAAGCGCAACTTCCTCGCGCCGTCGATCGCCGGCGACGTCGTCGGCTGCCTCGGCGTGTCGGAACCGGGCGCCGGCTCGGACGTGTCGGCGGCCAAGACGCAGGCGCGCAAGGACGGCGGTGACTATGTGATTTCCGGCACCAAGATGTGGATCACCAACGGGCTGAAGGCCGACTGGTGCTGCCTGCTGGCCAACACGTCCGACGACCAACCGCATCGCAACAAGTCGCTGATCTGCGTGCCGATGGACGCCAGGGGCATCACGAAGCAGAAGATCCACAAGATCGGCATGCATTCCTCCGACACCGCTCAGCTCTTCTTCGACGAGGTGCGGGTGCCGCGCGCCAATGTCATCGGCGAGGAAGGCAAGGGCTTCACCTACCAGATGCTGCAGTTCCAGGAGGAGCGGCTCTATTCGGCGGCGAGCTCGATCAAGGGCTTCGACCGGCTGATCGACCTCACCATCGAATACACCGCCGGCCGGCATGCCTTCGGCAAGCCGATCCTCGACAACCAGGTGGTCCATTTCCGGCTGGCGGAACTGAGGACCGAGGTCGAGGCGCTGCGCGCGCTGACCTGGAGCGCGGTCGAGCAATACGTCGCCGGCGCCGACGTGACGAAGCTCGCCTCGATGGCCAAGCTCAAGACCGGGCGGCTGGCGCGCGAACTGACCGATTCCTGCCTGCAATATTGGGGCGGCATGGGCTTCACCGCCGACAATCCCGTCAGCCGCGCCTATCGCGACACACGCCTTGTCTCGATCGGCGCCGGCGCCGACGAGATCATGCTGGGCATCATCGCCAAGCTGGAAGGCACGCTGCCCGGCACGGGGAACAGGGGGTAGGGGCGGGCATGTTCATTTCCAACGGGTTCGTCGCCTGAATCCGGGCCGAGGGCGGAAGTCGCGTCAGCTCAGGGAGCAATCGGCCCCACAGCGTGCCGTGGGACGAGCAAACGCCAACGGCCGGATCGACCACCGGGGCGGCTTCACGAAGACGAGAACTTCACGGTTACACCGCGCTGTCGAAAGTAGGCCTGCATAAGCTTTCGGCCTGACCTGTTGTTTTGCGCGAGTCTGGCCGGGTCGAAGACGGCCTCTTTCCGGCCCTCGCGCGTCAACGCCGCCTTCAGGGTTGCGATATGCGCGTCGAGGTCGGCATTGTCGGCCTGAAGCGATGCATAGATATTATCTGTCGCTTCCGCCACGGTCGGTTCGCTCACCATCATCCTCCATGTTCGTCCGGCTGGCGGTTAGCACAGTTTCCGGCTCGAACCATACTGGAGAACCACGGAGACCATGTCAGCCGGCGAACGAGGCCAGGTTGCGGAGCACGGCCGATTGAGCGTGATCCCCCTTGCTCCTCTCCCTTGATCGTTATACACAATAACTAATTCGGAGGAGGCGAGGAGGAGCCGTGATGCCGCTGGTGCGGATGCCGGGCATGCGGCCGGTCCATATGGGCGAGCGCGCCGTCACCATGACGGTCGATCCCAACGGTGTGCGCCGCCTGCGGTCGCCGCTGCCCCTGCCTCCCTATCCGCGCTCGGCGATCGACTGGCTCGACCATTGGGCCGCCGAGGCGCCGGATCGGGTGTTCCTTGCCGACCGTTGCGGCGATGCCGGCGATGGCTGGCGCAGCGTGACCTTCGCCCAGGCGCGGGCGAAATCGCGGGCGCTGGCGCAGGCGCTGATCGACCGGGGCGTCACCACCGAGCGGCCGCTGGTCATCCTGTCGGGCAACGCGATCGAGCATGGGTTGCTCGCGCTGGCGGCGATGACGGCGGGCGTGGCCTTTGCGCCGGTGTCGCCGGCCTATTCGCTGGTCTCGTCGGATTTCTCCAAGCTGAGGCACATCTTCGATCTGCTGACGCCCGGCATGGTCTATGCCGCCGATAAGGAGCGCTTCGGGCCGGCGCTGGCGGCCGTGGCGGGTGGCCTGGAGGTCGTCACAGACGCCGACTTCGAGGCGCTCGCCAGGACAGAGGTCAGCGGCGCGGTCGATGCCGCGAACGCCGCCGTCACCGGCGACACGGTGGCGAAATTCCTGTTCACCTCGGGCTCGACCGGCCTGCCCAAGGCCGTCATCAACACCCAGCGCATGATCACCTGCAATCAGGCGATGATCGCCTCGGCGCTCGCCTTCCTGAAGGACGAGCCGCCGGTGCTGGTCGACTGGCTGCCCTGGAACCACACCGCCGGCGGCAACCACAATTTCGGCATCGCGCTGGCCAATGGTGGGACGCTGTGGATCGACGACGGCAACCCGACGCCGGCCGGCATCGCGCGCACGGTGCGCAATCTGGAAGAGGTCGCGCCGACGCTCTATTTCAACGTGCCCAAGGGTTACGAGATGCTGGCCGAGCGGCTGGCGACGAATGGCAGGCTGCGCGAGACCTTCTTTTCGCGCGTGCAGCTTTTGCAATATGCCGGGGCGGGGCTTGCCCAGCATGTCTGGGACGCGCTGGAGCGGCTGGCGATGGAGACCATCGGCGAGAAGGTGATGATCATCACCGGCTACGGCTCGACCGAGACCGCGCCCTTCGCTTCCACGACGACATGGCCCGTCGGCCGTCCCGGCGAGGTGGGACTGCCGGCGCCTGGGCTTGAACTGAAGCTGGTGCCCGACGGCGAGAAGCTGGAGCTCAGGCTGAAAGGTCCCTCGATCACGCCGGGCTACTGGCGCCAGCCTGACAAGACCGCCGAGTGCTTCGACGACGAAGGCTTCTACCGGATCGGCGACGCGCTGAAATTCGTGGACGAGGACGCGCCCGAAAAGGGGCTGCTGTTCGACGGCCGCGTGTCGGAGGACTTCAAGCTTTCGACCGGCACATGGGTCAACATGGCCGCCGTGCGGGGCGCGCTGGTGCGTGCCTGCGCGCCCTATGTGCGCGATGCGGTGCTCACCGGGCTCGACCGCAACCATATCGGCGCCATGCTGGTGCTGGACCTCGATGCCGCGCGCAAGGCCGCGCCCAATCTCGGAGGCGCCGACGAGGCGACACTGGCCGCCAGCCCCGAACTGCGCCGCGTCCTCCAGGAGCGGCTCGATGCCCTGGCGGCGGGTTCGACGGGCTCGTCGACGCTCGTGGCGCGCGCCGTGGTGCTGGACAGCGCGCCCTCGCTCGACCGCAATGAGGTGACAGACAAGGGCTCGATCAACCAGCGCGCGGTGATGGCCGCGCGGCCGCACCTGGTCGAGGATCTCTATGCCGAACCGCCGCCGACACATGTGCTGGTGGCAGACGCGACAGGAAAGGGCCGGGCATGACCGCCACCGAAAAGGGACTGCGATATAAGTTCGAGGATGCCTGGCTGATCGAGGGAAAGCGCACGCCCTTCGTCGACTATACCGGCGCGTTCGCCGACGTCTCGCCGATCGACCTCGGCATCAAGGCGGCCAGGGCGGTGATCGGGGCGGCGGGTGTCGACCCCTCCGACATCGGCACCACCATCGCCGGCTCGATGGCGCAGGCTTCCTTCGACGCCTATATGACGCCGCGCCATATCGGGCTCTATGCGGGGGTGCCGGTCGAGCGGCCGGCGCATCTGGTGCAGCGCATCTGCGGCACCGGCATCGAGGTGCTCATCCAGGCGGCCGACATGGTGGAGCAGGACAGGGTGGAGCTGGCGCTGGGCGTCGGTGCCGAATCCATGAGCCGCAACCCTGTCGCGGCCTATACCCATCGCAACGGCTTCCGCATGGGGCAGGTCGCCTTCAAGGACTTCCTGTGGGAGGCGCTGCTTGATCCGGCCTGCTCCTGCACGATGGGCGACACGGCCGAGAACCTTGCCCGCGACTATCAGATCAGCCGCGAGGAGGTGGACCGTTTCGCCGAGCGTTCCTTCGGCCGGGCGCTGAAGGCGCGCGAGGACGGCTTCCTGGCCGGCGAGATCACGCCGGTTGCCGGCGAGCGCTTTGAGGCGGACGGCTTCAACGCGCGCGAAATCCGCCTGCCGCGCAAGGTCGAGACGGTGGAGGCCGACAGCCATATCAAGCCATCGCCATATGAGACGCTGGCGAAGCTGAAACCCGCCTTCGGCGGCGTGCAGACCGGCGGCAATTCCTCGGCCATCGTTGACGGGGCGGCGGCGGCGCTGGTCGGATCGAAGGATTATGCCGCGGGGAAGGGGATCAAGCCGTTGGCGCGCATCCTGGCCGGCGCGTCGATCGGCGTGCCGCCGCACATCATGGGCATCGGGCCGGCTCCGGCGATCCGCGCGGTTCTTGAGGAAACCGGTCTGAACCTCGACGACATCGACCGCATCGAGATCAACGAGGCCTTCGGCGCGCAGATTCTGGCCTGCATCCGCGAGCTGGGGCTGGACGAGGACAAGGTCAACGTCAATGGCGGCGCGATCGCGATCGGCCACCCGCTTGGCGCGACGGGCGTGCGCATCACAACGACACTTGCGCGCGAACTCAGACGCTCGGGCCTGCGCTACGGCATCGCCTCGGCCTGCATCGGCGGCGGGCAAGGGATCGCGATCCTGATCGAGAATACCGAAGCGGCCGGAGACAGCGCCTGATGGCCGGGCTGGTGAGCCGCCGCGAGGTCGAGATCGAGTGGGGCGATTGCGACCCCGCCGGCATCGTCTTCTATCCACGCTATTTCGCCATGTTCGACCGCTCGACCGCGCTGCTGGTCGAGCGGGCCGTCGGCGTGAAGAAGATCGGCTGGCGCGAGCGCTACGGCGTGATCGGTATCCCGATGGTCGACACGGCCGCGAAGTTCATCATCCCGTCGAAATATGGTGACGTCATCGAAATCGAGACGCGGGCAACGCGGCTCGGCCGCACCTCCTTCGACATCGAGCACATCGTCAGGAAGGGGGACGCGGTCGCGATCGAGGCGCGCGAGACGCGGGTCTGGGCCGGCGTCGATCCCGACGATCCGTCGCGCATCAAGGGCGTGCCGCTGCCGGCGGAACTGGTCGAGGCGCTGCGGCCCGAATAGCGGCCGATTGCCAGCCGGAACGCGCGGATATAGCGTCACGGCATGGCGGATCCGGGCATCATCGTGCTGGTTGCGGCGACCTTCCTGCTGGCGGGCATGGTGAAGGGCGTCATCGGCCTCGGCCTGCCGACTGTCACGCTTGGGCTGCTCACGGCCGCGCTCGACCTGCCGACCGCGATGGCGCTACTGATCGTGCCCTCCTTCGTGACCAACGCCTATCAGGCAAGCGTTGGCGGGCACGGACGCGAGATCGTCGCGCGGCTGTGGCCGTTCCTGCTGATGGCGACGGTGACGGTCTTCCTTGGAGCGAGCGCGCTGACGCGGGCCGACCCCGCGCTCCTGTCGGGTCTGCTCGGCTTTCTGCTGGTGGCCTATGCGGCGGTCAACCTCGCGGGCGTCCGCGTCGTGATTCCCGTCGCTCACGAGAGGTGGGCCGGCCCGGCTTTCGGGATAGCCAATGGCATCCTGACGGGCATGACCGGATCCTTCGTGGTGCCGGGCGTGATGTTCCTTCAGGCGATCGGCCTGTCACGCGACGCGCTGATCCAGGCGATGGGCATGCTGTTCACCGTCTCGACGGTGGCGCTGGCGCTGGCCTTGCAGTCGAACAGCCTGTTCACGGGCGAGCAGGGCATCGCGTCGACCCTGGCCCTTGCTCCCGCGCTGGCCGGCTTGGCCGCCGGGCAGGCGGTGCGCAAGCGTCTGTCGGAAGCGCGGTTCCGGAAAGTGTTCTTCCTCGGCATTCTCGTGCTTGGCGGCTATATCGCCGCGACCGCTCTGGCCTGAAACCCGGCGGCACCGCCCCAACGGGTCCGGGATTTGGGCGGGTACGCGCTTCGCTCGCACATGCCCGGAACGACGGTCGAGCGACCCACTTCAAGGCCAACAGGGGTCGCCGGACGGGCGAACGGGCGGTGTCCTTGGTCAGCCCGCCCATCAATCCCGTCACACTTGTTACTCACGCCATCGGTCCCTCCGGTGCCAGTCTGAGCCTCGCCCGAAACGCAAAGGGGCGTGGCCGCGCGCGGTCGCGCCATCAGGAGGTACGAGGATGACTGGGAAAGCACAAAACCACGCGAAAACGATGCGGATGCCGGAGGTCGTGTCGCGGCCCGAATGGGAGGCCGCGCGCCAGGTGCTGCTGGACAAGGAGAAGGCGCAGACCCGCAGCCGCGATGCACTGGCCGCCGCGCGCCGGCGCATGCCGTGGATGGTGGTTGAGAAAGACTATGTCTTCGAGGGTCCGCACGGAAAGGCGAGCCTTGCCGACCTGTTCGAAGGCCGGCGGCAGCTGATCGTCTACCGGGCCTTCTACGAGCCGGGCGTGCTCGGCTGGCCGGACCAGGCCTGCCGGGGCTGCTCGATGGTGATCGACCAGATCGCGCATCTTTCCCACCTCAATGCGCGCGACACCACGCTGGTGCTCGCCTCGCGCGCGCCGCAGGCCGACATCGAGCGGCTGAAGGCGCGGATGGGATGGGACGTTCCCTGGTTTACGATCACCGATGATTTCGACAAGGACTTCGATGTCGACCAGTGGCACGGCCACAACGTGTTCTACCGCGACGATGGCGGGCGCGTCTTCCGCACCTATTTCGTCAACAGCCGCGGCGACGAGCAGATGGGTGGCACCTGGAACTATCTCGACATAACGCCGCTGGGCCGGCAGGAGAGCTGGGAGGATTCACCGGAGGGTTATCCCCAGACGCCGCCTTACAAATGGTGGAACTGGCACGACAGCTACGACGTCGGGGCGGAGCCCGACAAGCGCTGGGTGGAGGTGTCGGACGCCGGCGAGGCGGCGATGCGCACCGAGACGGGCATCGCCAAGCCATGAGCCGCATTCGGCACGCGACATCTCCGGGAGGGCGGCCAGTGACTGGCCGCCCCTCGAACCGTATCAAGACGACCGAGACCCTGATGCTGGCGGCCGCGCCGACCTTCGCCTTGATGGCGCTGATCACGGCCTGGCTCGAGAGCGGTCCGGCCGCCGTCATGTGCGCGGGCGCCGGTGGCATTCCCCTTGGCGAGATGACGGCGATGTATCTGCTGATGGCCGTCTTTCACGCCGCGCCCTGGCTGAGGCTCGTCGGTTTCAGATGAGCCTCAACCGCCCGGCTCAGCGAGGCGGTCGAGCATGGTGATCAGGCGGGCCCGTTCCTCGTCACCGCCGAGACGCGCGATCATGCGGTCCTCATGGTCGCGCCAGACGGCGAACATCTTGCGGCAAAAGGCGGCGCCGCGCGGGGTCAGGTGCAGCGAATGCGAGCGCTTGTCGGAGTCCGACTTGCGCCGCTCGGCCAGGCCGCGCTTTTCGATGCTGTCCATCAGCGCGACGAAATTGGCGCGCTTGATGCCGAGCTGGTCGGCGATCTCCGTCTGCTTCAGGCCCGGCTGCTGGGCGATGAGAACCAGCACCGAGAATTCGGCGGGCCGGACCTTGAGCTTGGCGAAGGAAGCGAGGAAATCCTGGAAGACGGCAAGCTGCGCCCTGCGCAGCTTGTAGCCGATCACGTCGTTCATGGGCGGAAACAGCGTCGCCGCTTTCGACGCCGTATCCTCGCCCTGCTTCTCGTCCCCGCCTTTCGTCATGCTACCTCGAAGAAGGTGATCCGGACACTGTCGGCCAGGCGCGCTCCCGTCCCCACGAACACCGTGCGGTTGAGCCATGCGTAGCGTGCGTCGCCGGTCTCGAATCGCGGCTGCGTGCGCATATAGTAACGGGACGGATCGACTTGTTCACCCTTTGCCAGCTTCTCGAGAACGTCCGGCGGGCCGTGGCGAAAGCCGAAATTGCGGATGTCGATCGTCGCCCCGTCATGGGTCTCCATCGCATAGCGCGTGTCGAGCTCGGCGCTGCCGTCGGTGAAGATCGTCTGCCAGTCCGCGCCGAGGTCGAGTATGCGGCCGGACAGGCGTTCTCCGGTCACGGTCCCGCCGACGATCGGAATGATGCGGCGCCGACCGCGCGGGCCGGCGCCCAGTTCGATCGGCTGACCGAGTTTCACGTCGAGATCGCACAGATGGCGTGTTTGGATGGTTGTCATCTCATGGTCCCCGGCAGGAAGAGCACGATGGCGGGAAACAGGACGAGCAGCGCAAGCCGCACGACGTCGGTGGCGACGAAGGGCAGCACGCCGCGGAAGATAGTGGGCAGGTTCACGTCGCGGGCGATCGTGTTGATGACGAAGACGTTCATGCCCACTGGCGGGGTGATGAGGCCGAGTTCCACCGTCATGACGATGATCACGCCGAACCAGATCGGGTCGAAGCCGAGCTGAACGATGACGGGATAGACGATCGGCACCAGCAGGATGATCATCGCCATCGCGTCCAGGATGCAGCCCATCAGCAGGAACAGTGCCAGGATGACGGCGAGCGTGCCGTAGGCGCCGAAATCGAGCGCGACCAGGAAGGCGGTGATCTTCTGCGGGGTCTGCGTGATGGCCAGGAAATAGCCGAACAGGATCGCCCCGATCAGGATCGTGTAGATGGCGACCGAGGTGCGCAGCGCCTCGATCAGGCTCTCCATGATCGAGCGGAAGCCGAGCCGGCCGCGAAGGATGCCGATCAGCGCCGTCAGCACTGAGCCGACCGCAGCGGCCTCGGTCGCGGTGGCGATGCCGAGATAGATCGAGCCGATGATGGCGATGAAGAGCACCAGCACCGCCCAAACGCCCGCCAGCGAACGGACCGCCTCCGAAAGGTCGAAGCGATCGCCCGGAGGCAGAGACCGTCCGTTGAAGACGCGCACGGCGCCCATATACATCACCACCGCCAGCAGGCCCGGTACGATGCCGGCGATGAACAGCCGGCCGACATCCTGCTCGGTCATGTAGGCGTAGACGGCCAGCACCACCGAGGGTGGAATGAGGATGCCGAGCGTGCCGCCGGCGGCGATGACCCCGGTCGAGACATGGGCGGGATAGCCGACGCGCCGCATCTCGGGATGGGCGATCTTGGTCATGGTGGCCGCCGTGGCGACGGACGACCCGCTGATGGCCGAGAACCCCGCGCAGGCCGCCACGGTCGAGAGCGCCATGCCGCCCCGGAACTGGCCGAGCCAGGCCTGGCCGGCGCGGAACAGTTCGCGCGACATGCCCGAATTGGTCGCCAGCACGCCCATCAGGATGAAGAAGGGAATGAGGCTGAGATTGAAGTCTGTGACGGTCCGGATCGGCGACTGGGCCAGAAGGTTGAGCGCCGGCTGGGTGCCGGCGATGGCAGCGAAGCCGCCGATGCCGACAAGCCCCATCGCCACGCCGACCGGCACGCGCAGCGCCATCAGCACAAACAGGATGACGAAGCCGGATATGGCGACGATGTCGGATTCACTCATCGCCGGGCTCCCGCGCGACATGGGCGCCGGCATCCTCGAACGCCTCGAGCGTGCTGCCGCGGGCGATCGCGACCAGCCGCGCCACGATGGCGATCACGCTGACGGCCGCGCCCGCCCAGATCAGCGCCAGCATCGGCCAGGCCGGCAGGCGCAGGTCGAAGGTCGCCTCGCCGCTGGCGGCCGCGCTCATGACGCGCGCGAACATCTTCCACGCAAGCAGGACGGTGAAGACGAGAAGCACGCTCCAGGCGAAGAAGTCGACCACCCGCCGCGCGGCGGGCGGCAGCAGTTCGGCGAACAGGTCGACCTTGATGTGCGAGCCGCGCAGGCCGACGCTGGCGAAGCCCCACAGGATCGTCGCGCCGAGCAGGAAGCGGGAAATGTCGAACGCGTCGGGGATGGGACTGGCGAAGACGTAGCGGCCGATCGCCGACGCGACGATCAGCACGGTGATGGCGGCCAGAAGCCCGCCCGCCACCTTCTCGATGGCGAGCGAGACTGCTTCGAGTGCGGACCAGATCCGCATGTCGGGGAACGGGCCGCCCTACTCGTAGAGAGACCCGGACGCCTTCAGCGTATCGACATAATCCTGGTAGATCGCCTCGGGGTCGGCGCCCTTGGCGCTGACATCCTGCTTCCACTGGTCGATCAGCGGCGCGGCGGCCTCACGCCAGAGCTGGACCTCCTCGGCGGTCGGCTCGTAGAGCGTGTGCTCGTCCGACTCGATCATCTTCTGACGGCCCGAATATTCGTTGTCGGCCCAGCCCTCGGAGAACTTCATCGACCATTCCGGCGTGCAGTGGTCGTCGATCACCTTCTTGTCCTCGGGCGACAGGCCCTCATACTTGGCCTTGTTGATGAGGATCATCTGCGAGGAGATGTAGAACGGCATGTCGAGATGGTACTTCGTCTCCGAATCGATGCCGAAGATGTAGATCGAGTTCCACGGAAAGGTCATCGCGTCGGCCGCGCCCTTGGCGATTGCCTCGCGCGCCTCGGGCGCCGGCACCTGCACGCTGGCGCCGCCGAGATTGGAGACGAAGCGGGCCATGGTGGCGTGGGCGGGGCGGATGTTCTTGCCCCTGATATCCTCCGGCACCCTGATCTCGGTCTTGGAGTGGATCGTGCCGGGATCGTGCGGATTGATGAGGCAGAACTTCACGTCCGGCATCTCGGTCTCTGCGTAGCGGGCATACCACTCATGCAGCGCGCCCGAACCCTTCTTGACCTCCTTCACGTGGAAGGGGATCTCGGCGAGGCTGTAGATGGGGAAGCGGCCGGCCTGGTAGCCGGGATTGACGTAGCCCATGTCGGCGATGCCGTCGCGGGTCATGTCGTAATGGTCCGGCGCGGCGCCGAGTTGCGAGGCCGGAAAGATGGTGATCGAGATGCGTCCGCCGGACGCTTCCGAGATCGACTGTGCCCACGGTTCGATGCCGAGCGTCTGGACCGGGTGCGTCGGCGGCAGCCAGTGGGCGAGGCGGAACTCGACTTCGGCGGAATGCGCGGCCGAAACGGCCGCGATTGACGCGGCGGCGGCCGCGACTGCGATGCGGAACATGGACTTCCTCCCTGTGTGGCGCCATGCGCGTCGGACAACGGTTCGTCCTCCCGACCCGCGCGCTTGTGCGTGGCAAGAACGTTATGATACAGAACTATTTAGCGCAAGGGGCGGAAGTGTCCGCGTCGCCGGGAGGACATGGATGAACAGGATCGAGAAGGACGCATTCGCGACGAACCCGGTGGAAATTTCCGTCGACGGGCCGGTCGCGCATGTCGCCTTCAATCGCGCGGCCAAACGCAACGCGATCAACGACGCCCTGCTCAACGCGCTGGCGGCGTTCTTCGCGGCCCCGCCCAAGGACGCGCGCGTCGTCATTCTGTCGGGCAGGGGCGGCCATTTTTCCGCCGGCCTGGACCTTGCCGAGCAGGCCGAACGCGAGCCCGAGGAGGTCATGCGCCACTCGCGCGGCTGGCACGAGCTGATGGATCGGGTCCAGTTCGGTGGGCTGCCGGTGGTTTCGGTGCTGCAGGGGGCCGTGATGGGCGGCGGACTGGAGATCGCGGCCGCCACGCATGTGCGCGTCGCCGAACACGGCGCGCGCTACCAGTTGCCGGAGGGCAAGCGCGGCATCTTCGTCGGCGGCGGCGCGACCGTGCGGGTCGGCCGCATCATCGGGCCCGACCGGATGACCGAAATGATGCTGACGGGGCGCGAATATTCGGCCGAGGAAGGCCAGTCGCTCGGCCTGTCGCATTATCTCGTCGGCGAGGGCGAGGCCCATGCTCGCGCCGCGGAACTGGCGCGCGAGATCGCGTCCAACGCTTCGCTCGTCAACTATCTCATCATCCAGTCGATCGCGCGCATCAACGACATGAGCCGCGCCGACGGCCTTTTTGCCGAAAGCCTGTCTGCCGCCCTCTCGCAGACCGGGCCGGACGCGAAGGAAGGGCTGAAGGCCTTCCTCGAAAAGCGCAAGCCGCGCTTTTCCTGAGATGCCTTGCCGCTATCGCGGCAGGCCCGGCACGGCGCGCTCAATGCCGCCGGCGCAATAGTCGATCAGCGTTTCGCGATAGTCGAGCACGTTGCCGGGCACCGCGCGGCCGCTTTGCGATTCATCGACGGACAGGCCGGCGATGCGGATCGTCGAGGCCACGATCGACAGCATGCTGGCGACCGAGAGCACGAAGGCCGTGACGAGCCTCTCGCGGTCGACGCCGGGCGCGATCTCCAGGATCGCGTCGAGATATTCGCGCGCCACCGGATCATAGAGGTCGCGCACATGCTCGTACCAGCGGTCGTCGCTGACGATGCGGGCGATCAGCCTGGCATAGGCGCGCCATTGCGGATCGCCGCCGGACGCGATTTCCAGATAGGGCGCCATGTAGGCGGCCAGCAGGTCGCGCAGGGTGGCTGCCGCGCGGCGCGAGCGCAGTTCCGCCAGCGTGCGGCGGCGCTCGGTGTTCAGCGTCGCGACGCGGCGCTCGAGGATGGTCTTGAACAGGTCGAGCTTGGAGCCCCCGTGAAACCCGACCACGCCCAGCGTCACGCCCGCCTCGCCGGCGATCTGGCGGATCGACACGCCGTCGAAGCCGCGCTCGGCGAACAGCCGCTCGGCGGCGTCCAGCACGCGCTCGCGGGTGGCCTCGCCCCTGACGAGGCGGCCGTCCTCGCGCTGCGTTTCGGCGCGTCCGAGCGCGGCTGAATTTTCCATCGATCCTCCGCTTGACAATTTATACATACGTACAGATAAATTTCGCAAGGCCGCTTGACGGCTTTCCAGCCGGGGGCGCTGGCGTCAAGCACGACTTCGGTTTTGTTGCGGGAGGTAGTCCAATGAGAATGGCTTCATATCTGGCGGGTACCATGCTGTCCGCCGCGCTCGCTTTCGCCGCGCCGGCCAGCGCCGACGATTTCAACGCGACCGTCGTGGCGGGTCATCCGCCGATCTTCCTGTGGGTCAAGACGCTCACGGAAACCTTCATTCCGGCCACGCAGAAGGCGCTGGAAGGCACCGGCCACACGCTCACCTTCACCGAAGCCTATGGCGGCACGCTGGCCAAGGTGGGCGGCGAGCTTGAGGCGATGGAAGACGGGCTGGCGCAGATCGGCATCGTCTCGTCGCTGTTCGAGCCGTCGCTGCTGTCGCTGCAGAACGTCTCCTATGCCACGCCCTTCGGTTCGCCCGATGTCGACGTGGTGTTCGACGCCGTCGACGAGATGCACGAGGAGATTCCCGACATGCGCAAGCTGTGGGAGGACCACGACCTCGAATATCTGGGCGGCGGCTTCGGGCTGGAAGACTACCTTCTGATGACCAACTTCCCGGTCACGTCCCTGGCAGATCTGGAAGGCCGCAAGATCAACGCGCCCGGGCCGGCGGTGAACTGGCTCAAGGACACGGGCGCCGTCGGCGTGTCGGGCAACCTCACCACCTACTACAACGATCTCCAGACCGGCGTCACCGAAGGCGTCATCGTCTTTCCAACCGCTGCGGCGCCCGCGAAGCTGCACGAACAGGCGAAATACGTCACCCGCACGCATTTCGGCGCGCAGTATGCGGGCGCCATCGTGGCCAAGAAGAGCTGGTTCGAGGAATTGCCGGAGGAGGTCCAGTCCGCCATCCGCACCGGCGTCGAGGAGTTCGCCAAGGCCTATCGTGCCGGTCTCGACCAGCGCGTGACCGCCGCCTTCGAGGCGATGGAGGCGGGCGGGGCCGAGATCAGCGAACTCCCCGACGAAGAGCGGGTCAAATGGGCAAATGCCCTGCCCAACCTTCCCATGGATTGGGCGAAGAACCTCGACGGGCAGGGCCTTGCCGGCACGGAGGTGGTGAAGACCTACCTCGACAAGCTGCGCGCCGCCGGCACCGAACTGCCGCGCGAATGGGACAAGGAATAGCGGCAAGCCTGTCCGGACAGAACGATGGCTGGCAATCCCGGTAACGGGGAGCGGCGCGTGCCGCTCCCGCGCTGGCTCGGCGCGATCACGTCGCTGGCCAATGTCGTGGCGACGACGTGGATCCTGCTCATCATGGTCCTGATCGTCGCGGACGTGGTCGGGCGCAACGCCTTCCTGTCGCCGATCGCGGGCGTGCCGGAGATGGTCAAGTTCTCCATTGTCGGCATCGTCTTCCTTCAGGTCGCGCACACCCATGCCAGCGGCGAGATGATCCGCTCCGACGGGCTCCTGGAGATCATCGGCCGCACCCGGCCGAGGCTCGCCGCGGCCTTCGACCTCGTGGCGCAGCTTCTCGGCGTCGTCTTCACTGTGCTGCTGGCCTGGACGGTCTGGCCGCGCATGGTGCGCGCTTTCGGGCGCGGCGAAATGGAGGGCGTCGCGGGCCATTTCGAACTGCCGGTCTGGCCCTTCCACCTGATCATCGTCGCCGGTTCGGTCCTGCTGGCGCTTTCCTTCGCCGCGCAGGCCTGGGTCGCCTGGACGCGGCTGCGGCACGGCGCGCCGGCCGGCGGGGTCTGATCCATGGACTCGCTCGTCATCGGCTATCTGTCGCTGGCCGCCATCGGCGTCCTGATCTATGCCGGCGTCCACATCGCGATCGCGCTGTCGCTGGTCTCGCTGGCCGGCGTATGGGCGATGACAGGCCAGCTCAATCTCGCCACCAGTTTCGTGGCCCTGGCCGCCACCGATTCCATCGCCGACTACACGTTCGGCGTGGTGCCGCTCTTCGTCCTGATGGGGCTGGCGGTGTCGGAATCCGGCCTCGGGCGCGACACTTTCGCTGTCGTCAGCCGGCTGACGACGCGCATCAAGGGCGGGCTCGGCGTTGCGACCGTGCTGTCCAACGCCATCTTCGCGGCGATCACCGGCATCTCGATCGCCTCGGCGGCGGTGTTCTCCAAGGTCGCGGTCCCGGAGATGATCCGCTCCGGCTACGACAAGCGACTGGCCGTCGGGGTCGTGGCCGGTTCGTCGGTGCTGGGCATGCTGATCCCGCCGAGCCTGCTGCTCATTCTCTATGCGATCCTCACCGACACCTCGATCGGAGACCTGTTCCTGGGCGGAGTCGGGCCGGGGCTTCTGCTGGCGGCCGCGTATTGCGCCTATATCGTCGGCGTCGCCATCCTGAAGCCGGAGCGCGTGGCGGTGCCGTCGCCCGCCCATGACGGACGGCATGTCGACGCCAGGAAGCGCCTGCTCATACCCGTCATCCTGCTCGCCGGCACGGTGCTGGGCGGCATCTATACTGGGTACTTCACCCCGACCGAGGCCGGCGCGGTCGGCGCGGCGCTGGCGCTCCTCATCGCGTTTGGCATGCGCCGCCTCGACGGCCGCTCGTCCTGGCGCATCGCCGTCCAGACCGGCCATGTGACGGCTGCGGTCTGCTTCCTGATCATCGGCGCCTCGATCTACGGGCGCATGCTGTCCTTTTCGGGCGTGCCGGCTTCATTGACGGCATGGGTCGTGGAATCGGGCATCGGCACGTTCGGCTTCCTCGTCCTGTTCAGCCTGGTGCTGATCGCGCTCGGCACGATCCTGGATTCCTCGTCCATCCTGCTGGTGACGGTGCCGCTCGCCTTCCCGATCACGCAGCAGCTCGGCGTCGATCCGGTCCATTTCGGCCTGATCGCCGTGATCGCCGTCGAGATCGGCCTTCTGACGCCGCCGCTCGGCCTGTCGGTCTACGTCGTGCATTCGACGCTGCGAGACAGCGGCGTGAAGCTTGGCGACGTCTTTCGCGGCGCTCTGCCCTTCGCGGCGGTCATGGTCGCCGTGCTTGCCCTTGTGATTGTTTTCCCGCCGATCGTGCTCGCGATCGTCGGCCGCTGAAGGAGGCCTTCATGAAGCTGATCGACCTGTCGCGACCGCTCGAGAACACCGAGTACGCCGACCCGCCGGGCCTCGGCCCGAAGATCGAATATTTCGATCACCAGCAGACCGCCGACCAGGTCCTGGCCTTCTTTCCGGGCGTGACGCGCGACGGCCTGCCGGGCGGCGAGGGCTGGGCGGTGGAACGCGTGACCCTGTCGACCCACAACGGCACGCATCTCGACGCGCCCTGGCATTTCCACTCGACGATGGATGGCGGCAAGCGCGCCATCACCATCGACGAGGTGCCGCTCGACTGGTGCTACTCGCGCGGCGTGAAGCTCGACTTCCGCCGGTTCGACGACGGCTATGTCGCCACGGCAGCGGACGTCGAGGCCGAACTGGAACGCATCGGGCACGAACTGCGCGAGCTCGACATCGTGCTGGTCAACACGGCCGCCGGTGCGCGCTACGGCGAGACCGACTATGTCGCGACCGGCTGCGGCATGGGCCGCGAGGCGACGCTCTATCTGACCGAGCGCGGCGTCCGCGTCACCGGCACCGACGCCTGGAGCTGGGACGCTCCCTTCGTCCATACGGCCAGGAAGGTTGCCGAGACGGGTGACGCGTCGCTGATCTGGGAGGGCCACCGCGCCGGCATGGTGCGCGCCTACTGCCATATAGAGAAGCTCGCCAATCTGGAGAGCCTGCCGTCGACCGGCTTCGACGTGTGCTGCTTCCCCGTCAAGGTGAAGGGTGGCAGCGCCGGCTGGTGCCGGCCGGTGGCGATGATCAGGGAGTGACGCGATGAAGCTGGCGACTTTCGAGAAGGACGGCGCTCAGCGCCTCGGCGCGATGACGGCCGAGGGCGAAAGGCTGGTCGACCTGGCTGCCGCCGCGCCGGGTGAGGCCGCCTTCGCCTCCATGCTGGCGCTGATCGAGGCGGGCGAGGGCGCGCTGGACAAGGCGCGCGAGACCGCCGCCCGCGCCGAAGCGGCGGGGAGCCATCTGGTCGCGCTCGACGGCGTGCGGCTCGTGGCGCCTATCCCCGTGCCGCCGCAGATCCGCGATTTTTCGGTGTTCCCGATCCACATCACCCAGGCGCCAACCGGCATGAGGAAGCTGGCCGCCACGCTGCAGGGCCAGGACATTCCGGACGTCCAGCCCGGCGAGGTGCCGCCGGTCTACCGCCAGCAGCCGATCTGGTATTTCACCAACCGCTTCAGCGTCATCGGGCCGGGCGAGACCGTGCGCTGGCCGCGCTATTCGCGCTACATGGATTTCGAGCTCGAGCTTGCCACCGTGATCGGCAAGGCCGGCAAGGATATCCCGGCCGACAAGGCGTCCGAGCACATTTTCGGCTACACGATCTTCAACGACTTCTCCGCCCGCGACGCCCAGCTCGTCGAGATGCAGGGCATGCTCGGTCCCGCCAAGGGCAAGAGCTTCGACATGGGCAACGCCATGGGACCGGTGATCGTCACGCGCGACGAGATTCCCGACGTGAAGGCGCTGCGCGCGACCGCGCGCGTCGACGGCGAGGTCTGGGCCGACGACGACTGCTCGGCCATGCTGCATTCCTTCGAGGAGATGATCGCCTTCGTGTCGCGCGACGAGACACTCCAGCCGGGTGAGGTGCTCGGTTCGGGCACGGTCGGCAATGGCTGCGGGCTGGAGCATTTCCGGTTCCTCCGCGACGGCGCGGAGGTGGAGCTGGAATTTTCCGGCATCGGCGTCTTGAGGAACCGCGTCGTCAGGCGGGACGGATAGCGTCTCCGCGTACTCCGTCTCCCGCCCCTGTCAATGGCCGCTGGTCTGGACCGCGTCCGTGCCGGCCTTGCGGGCCTGGCGGACGCGATCTGCGTCGACGGCGGCCTGCTTGCGCCGCATCGTGTTGTCGCGGATCTCGTCCTTGGTCAGGAAGTCGATCTGCTCGATCATGACCTCGTGGATCAGCTGGTCCTCGACATGGCCGTTGACCGCGTCGCGTATCCCGTTGCGCAGCGCGTCGAGATCGAGATGCGAATGGCGGGTGAAGTCGATCTGCGGATTGGAATAGAGATAGGTATAGACCGCGTCGACGATCAGTGTTTCGGCCGGCACGGTAAGCTTGGCCAGCTTGTTCTGCTCTACCGTGTAGACCAGGCGGGTCAGGAAATAGCCGTTGATGCCGCCGTCCTGGAGCACCGGCACCGAAAGCACTTCCGTCTTCACATAGTCCAGCCCGCCGAAATAGGCCGGCTTCGCCTCGGCCGTTTCCGACTTGGGCTGGTTCATGGAGATCGCGACATAGATCGAGCCGATCGTGGCGGCGCAGATCCAGATCGCGGCGACGGCGAACTTGATCATGGCTCAGACCGCCCCGAAGGCATGCGAGCCGTAGGTGCCGTCCGTCTCGGCGTTCTGGATGGCGTTCTGGATGAGCTGGGCGACCTCGTTGACGGCGCTCATATGCGCCCTGATGGCCTGTTCGTTGATCATGAGCTTCCCGTGCAGCCGCGCGATGGCGGCGTGGTGTTCGGGCCGGGGGCCGCCCTCGGTCTTGAGCGCGCGCGTCAGCTCGTAGAGCGCCCGGCTCTTGCGGGCGTTGGAGGCGGCGATATCAAACCTCGGGTCCGAGCGAAGCGCGGCGGTTTCGGTGTCGATCGCATCCTCGATCCGGCCGATGATGGTCGCGAGCGAGCCGGTGGCCGGCGCGACAGGCGAGGCTGGCGGAAATGCCGGCCGGGGGGCGGGCACCGCGATCTGGGGGCTGTATTCGGTCACGTTTCCTCCCTGGCGTCGGCGGCTGTCACGCCGTTGAAGGCGGCGTCGTCGGGCCGCAGGGCCTGCATGACGGAGCGCTGGATATCGCCGGTCATCGCCGTCGACAGCGCGGCCTTGTCCTCGGCGGTCCGTGCATGGCTTTCCACCGACAGCGGCCCCAGCGACGAGGTCTTGTCGCCATCGGCGTATCGCGCCTGCAGCAGGCGGTCTGCGATGCCGATCCCGCCGCGCCTGGCCATGGTCTCGGCCAGATGCTCGGCGAGCAGGCCCTTCCACATGTCGCCCGACAGGCCTTCGCCATAGACGGACTCCGCCTCTTTCGGCAGCATCGACTGGACGAAGGTCTGGAGCACCGCCGCCTCGAACTTCACGAACGGATTGTCGGCCCGGTCGGCGGTCGCGGCCGGTGCGGCCGGCCGGTGCGCGTCCGTGGCCGCCGTGAATGCCCGCGCGTCGGCGGCGCCTCCGGCCTTCGCGCGCAAGGCCTCGCGGGCGACCTGTAGGTCGGCGTGGCTGACGGCGTTGGCGACGTCGAGCACGATGTCGCTGGGCGGCGAAATGGCCAATTTGGTGTGTCCTCTTCTCCAGCCGGTGGCTGTACACGTTATCGCAGGCTTTGCTTGCGGCAGGCTTGCACGCTCAGAATTCGTGGAAGCGGCGGCTGATGGCCTCGATGCGGTCCTTCTCGGCGCTCTCGCGCTCCTCCTCCGCCCGGGCTTCGCGCATCGCCCGCTCCACCGTCTTGCCGCGCAGCGTGTGCGTGGCGATCATGCGCGCTTCCCGGCCGGCCTCGACACGGTTCACGGATTCGCGCGCATTGGCCATGAGGATGCGGCGCGGGTAGAGGTCGGGAAACAGGTCGGTGATCGGCGAGCCCGTCTCGGCGCGGCGGGCGAGATCGGCCGCTTCCTCGGCGGCCTGGTTCGCCCTGGCGATGTAGCCGGCGTGGCGCATCTCGTGCAGCGCCGCCAGCTTGCCCTGCAGTTCGACCAGCGTCTTCAGCCTTTTCGACCGCTTCATCACTCCCTCCCGATCGTCACGGGCACGAAGGAATCGGCAAACAGCGACAGGAGCGTCGGCAGGCCGAAATACATCAGCAGCAGCCCGCCCACGATCACGAAGGGCAGCGAGATGAAGTAGACCGGTATCTGCGGGGTGAGCTTGTTGACGAAGCCGATCGCCAGATTGACCAGGATCGCATAGGCGAGGAACGGGCTGCCGAGCCTGACCATGACGTAGAAGGCCTCGGCGATCGTGTCGGTGACGTCGGTCAGAGCCGATCGCGGCGAGAACAGGCTCTCGATCGGCGCCACCTCGTAGGAGACGAGAAGGGCGCGGATGATCTCGTGGTGGAAGTCGAGCACGAAAAGCAGAAGCAGCGCCGAGAAGGTGATGATCGCGGCGAGGGCTGCCTGCGGCTCGGGCTCCTCGATGGCCGGACCCATCATCCCGCCATAGCCGATCGCCATGGCGATGCCGGACCCGATGAACTGCAGCGCCAGAACGTAGATGCGTGCCATGACGCCGATCAGCACGCCGATGGCGGCTTCCGACGCCACCAGGACCAGCAGCGCGTCGGCCCGGCGCGACGCATAGGGCGCGATCAGGTCCCACAGCGGCGGCAGGAGCGCGAAGGTGACGCCGGCGGCGATGAACAGCCTGACCTGGGCCGGCACGCGGATGCTCGACAGGCCGGGCATCACCATGAAACAGGCGCCGATCCTGCAGAAGGCCAGGAAGGCGGCCAGCACCACGGTTTCGAGGCCGAACACCCGCGCCGTTCCGATCAGGACGAGATCGAGCCGAGCACCTTGATCTCCACGCCGCGCGCGATCTCGACATGGCTGAGAACGGGAAGCGTGGAGAACATGCGCTCGATGATCATGCGCACATAGGGCCGCGCGTCGGGCGCGGTGACGAGCACGAAGCGCTCGCCCGCATCGAGATGGGTGCGGATCGCCGTCGAGGCCTCCTGGCCGAATTCCTCGAGCTGGCGCGGGTCGATGTCGAACTCGCGGATCTCGCCCTTGGCGTCGCGCTTCAGCGCCTGGTGGAAGGCGAGGTCCCAGCGATTGCCCAGCCGCAGCACCTTCAGAACGCCGCCCTCGGAAAGATCGCCGCATATCTGCTGGGCCATGCGCACACGCACATGCTCGACGATCTGTTCGGTGCGGCGCACATGCGGCGCGATCTCGGCGATCGCCTCGATGATGAGGTGCAGGTTGCGGATCGACACGCGCTCGGCCAGCAGCAGCTTGAGCACGGCCTGCAGGCCCGGATAGGAAATGTGGGTCGTGCAGACTTCCTCGGCGAGCTTCTTGTATTCGCTGTCCTGCCGGTCGATCAGCGACTTCATGTCCTTGTAGGACAGGAGCTGCGGCAGGTTATTGCGGATCACTTCCGACAGGTGGGTGAGCAGCACCGACAGATTGTCGGCATAGGCGAAGCCGTCGCGTTTGAGGTCCTCGCCGAACATGTCGGGAACCGACCAGGCGCGCATGCCGAAGGCCGGTTCGCGCACTTCCTCGCCGGGCATGTCGGGCGCCTCGCGCGAGCCCAGAAGGACGAGCAGCTCGCCGACCCGCATCTGGTGTTCGGCCACCACCGTGCCGTGGATCTTGATCTGGTAGCTCTTGGCGGGAATGGAGAAATCGTCGGTCAGCTTCACTTCCGGCACGACGAAGCCGTACTGCGTGGCGAACTTCTTGCGCATCTTGGACATGCGGAAGGCCAGTTCCTGGTGCGAGGCGAGCAGCCGGGTCGAGAGCTGCTTGCCGATCAGCAGTTCGATCTCGGCCGTCTTGAGCGATTCCTTGACCGAGTGCTTTTCCTCCTCGGTGCGGCTGGCGGTCTCGGCGCGCTCGGCCTCGATGCGGGCCTCCTCGGCCCTGCGGCGCTGCAGCGGAATGATGTAGGCGACCGCGCCGAGCGCGAGCGCCAGCGCGAAGAAGGGCAGGAAGGGCAGGCCGGGCATCAGGGCGAGCACGAACAGGAGCATGCCCGCGACCGACAGCGCCCGCGGATAGGCGCCGAGCTGGCCGAAGACTGCCTGGTCGGCAGAGCCCCGCGTGCCGCCCTTCGACACGAGCAGGCCGGCGGCCAGCGACACGATGAGCGCCGGGATCTGCGTCACCAGACCGTCGCCGACCGACAGCTTGACGAAGACGTCGGCCGCCTGGCCGATCTCCATGCCGTGGCGGGCCGAGCCGATGGCGATGCCGCCCACGATGTTGATGGCGGTGATGATGAGGCCGGCGATCGCGTCGCCGCGCACGAATTTCGAGGCGCCGTCCATCGAGCCGAAGAAGGAAGACTCCTCCTCGAGTTCGCGCCGCCGCCGCTGCGCCTCCTTGTCGTCGATCATGCCGGCCGACAGGTCGGCGTCGATCGACATCTGCTTGCCGGGAATGGCGTCGAGCGTGAAGCGGGCACCGACCTCCGCGATGCGGGTCGCGCCCTTGGTGATGACGATGAAGTTCACCACGATCAGGATCAGGAACACGATCAGGCCGATGACGAAATCGCCGCCCATCACAAGCGTGGAGAAGCCGCCGATGACGTAGCCTGCGGCGTTGGTGCCCTCGTCGCCATGCGAGAGGATCACGCGCGTGGTGGCGATGTTGAGCGCCAGCCTCAGCATGGTGACGATCAGAAGGATGGTCGGGAAGGAGGAGAAGTCGAGCGGACGCTGGATCCATAGTGCCACCATCAGGATCAGCACCGACATGGCGATGGAAAAGGCCAGCCCCATATCGATCATGAAGGCCGGGATCGGCAGGAACAGCACCGACAGGATGATGATGATGCCGACCGCGAAGCCGATATCGCGACCCTTGCGGTTCGGATCTGCCGAGGGCAGGACGGTATCGGTGAGGGCCATGCGCGACGGTTTCCGGTTCGTCGCTGAAGCCTAGTGGCGCAAGCTTGCGCGAGGGTGAGGGTGAGGGGGCTTAGGCGGCGAACTGAAGCTATTCGCAAGACTCGCCCGGCCTACAGACGGACGGCTTCGCCTCGAAGAAGAGCGGAAACTCGCCGGGCGGCACCGAGCCGTCGCATTCGCCCTGATAGAAGAGACGCTGAAGGCGAAACCCGCTATCGCCATAGCGCCATTCACTCGCGCTACCGCAATCCCCGAGACTGCGGCCTTGGCCGAAGGATTTGAGCGTGCTGCTCTCCGGGTCCCACTCGGCATCGAAAAGATAGGGGGTGGAAAACCAGCTCCGCTCGTCGGAATAGTCGACGAACTGCAATTGGCTGATCTCGCCGCCATAGTCGTGATAGGCGACATAGGCGAGATTGTAGCCGCTACCCGTGCACGGCAAGACATAGAGCGAGCTTCCGTCTTCGAGCTCGACGGCGATACGATGCTCCCCATGCTGCAAATCGGCCATCGGTTGGCAGTCGTCGAGCCAGCCGTGCATTTCAAGCACCAGAGGAGAAATGTCGCTGTTGGCTTCGGGTTCGGCCTGCGCCATCAACATCGGCTCCGACGCAGCGATGGATGCGGTGCAGGCCATCAGAGCGAGCGCGGCAGCGGCCGCGAATGCCATTCCAGCAGTACCTTGCATCCTTCCCTCCGGCTGTTGCCTGCGACATGAAGGCAATCATGCCTGCCGCCTCACAGTTTTCAGGGAATAATAGGATGGTTGCGCGGCCCTGGCTTGGACAGACCGGAACCGACGCTTGGACTGGAGAGCACAGGAGCGGCTTTGCAGCGCGTCGAAGCGGTGGCCGATGGTCAGGCGGGTGTCGAGCGCCAGATCGGCGGAATCGATAGCAGAATCAGCGTGTCGAGGCGTTCTCGCTCGGCTTGTGCCGGACCGCCTGTGGTCCAATGAGCGCGGGGTCCGGTCCATGCAGGCGGTTCCGCATAGTCCCACCTACGCGGCTGGCCGGTCCCAAACCGACCTTCCGCGACTGCGCCTAGAAGCCAGTTTCGATGCGCTGGAAGATGACGTCGGCGAAACCGCCGATCTGCGCGCCGACGAACGGTCCCGAAACCGCGACCGCGAGCAGGATCGCGACGATCTTCGGCACGAAGGTCAGCGTGATTTCCTGGATCTGCGTCAAGGCCTGGATGAACGCGATGCCGATGCCCACGATCATGGCCACGATCACCGCGGGCGCGGAGGCGACCAGCACGACCCAGACCGCGTACTGGACCATGTCGAGAGCGTCGGCTTCGTTCATCAGGCTGCCTGCTCGGACGGTTCCTCCGGCGCCTGCGGCGGCGTCGCCGATATCACCGTGCCAGGATAGACGGGTATCTTTGTGCCGTCCTCCGTCACCGCGACGACGCCGTCCGAGGCGATGATGACCTGGGCCACGATACCCGACTTCGTCCCGTCCTGCGAGGTGACGTGGCGCCCGAGGATCGCGTCGGCCTGGGCCAGCGAGTTCGATTCCAGGATCATCTCGAGCTTCTTGTTCAGCTGCACCGACTGCTCGACGGAGCTGAACGAAGCGAGCTGTGAGACATATTCCGTCGAATCCATCGGGTTCGTCGGATCCTGGTTCTTCATCTCGGCCACGAGAAGCTTGAGGAAGGTCTCGTAGTCGGCGGTCGCCTTGGCCGGGCTCGAGGACGAACCATTCGTCCCGCCGCTCGCGGTGGCTGTGCTCACGCCATCGACCATCATGCGCCTCCCGCGCAGAGCGCCAGGCGCGGCTCGTCATGCGCCCGGTGCGGATTGAGGATGGCCTCTTCCGCGCGGAAGAGGCCGCGGATCGTCTTCAGCGCCCCGAAGACCTCGCCTTCGGAGACGAGCTGGTCGACCTGCTTGAGCGACGCCAGCATGTCCGCGTTCTCGAATGTCTCCAGAAGCGATGCGAGCGTCTTCCTAAACAGGTCGCGCGCGTCGTCGGCGCCGGCCGGGTTCATCAGCATGATCTGCGCGATGAAGTAGAGCTGGCGCAGCGGCGTGGTCGCCTCGTAGGCTTGCAGGACGTGCTGCTCGAGAAGGAAATGCACGTCGTTCATCAGCTCGATCGATACCTTCCGGTCGACCCGCAGGACGGCGCCGTTGATGTAGATCTTCTCGTTCGGGCGCAGGGAGATACGCAAGGTGTTTTTCATCGCAACCCATCCCTTATGATCTGTGAAATCTCGATCAGGCCGTCGAGGTCGTCGGACTCGCCCTGCCTGACCGCCTCGGCGCCGCGCAGCAGCCACAATCCGATCGAGATGAGATTGGCGCGCAGCTCGTTGGGCAATGCGTTCTCGGGATTGGCGAGATCCTCGATCATCGTCGACCAGATGCGGTTGACGAAATGCACCGCTTCGACGGTTTCGAGCGATCGCAGGCCCGCGTCCTTGGCTTTTTCGAGCATTTCGATCGATCGATCGATCAGCTGGCTTTCGCGATCCTTCGCGTCGGCCACCGAGTCGGACTGAACATCTGCATAGGAGAACTGATACATGGCGTTTCCGTCGTCGGTTCTTTCATTAGCCCCGGGTGGCTAGGGCAGGTATCGCACCAGGCTCAGTTGCTGGATGCGCGCGGTGAGCGTGTAGGAGGTCTCGATCTGGCCGAGCAGCGTGGAGATGCGCGTCGAGGCCTCGTAGGGGTCGACGGCTTCCAGGTCGCTGATGCCGTTGGTGAAGATGTCGATCTGCATGTCGAGCCGTTCGCTGGCAGCCTTCACGCGCTGCTCGACGATGCCGGTGCGGGCGGCCAGGTCCGCCAGGTCCGCCACCGACGAGCCGACCAGGTTGACGCTCTTGTCGATCACGGCCTCGCGGGCGGCCTGGCCGATATTGCCCGAGAAGAATTCGGCGATCATGGTCGCGGCCATGGCGAGCTTGCGAAAGCCGCTCTCGTTGGCGCTGACGGAGGTGCTGGCCGACTCGTTGATGGCGATGCGCGACGTGATCGGCTGGTCGGTGGCGCTCGACCAGTCGGTGGTCCAGTCGGCCCCCATGAACATCGGCTCCACGACCGTGTCCATGAAGGTGGTCATGTCGGCCTTGGTGATCGTGGCGGCTGCTGGGTTGTTCTTGTCGAAGCCGAAATGGCTCATGAAGGCGGCGTCGAACGCGGCCTTGCTGGGCGCACCGGCCGCCTCGTAATCGGCGATCGGCTGGACATCGGTGTTGACGCCGGCGAACAGGTACTCGCCGTTCAGGCTCGAATTGAGAATGGCCGTCAGCGTCCGCAGCGAGGACTGGCCGTCCTGCCTCAGCACGTTGGGCTGGGCATTGCCGGAGGCACTGGCGGTCAGGGTCGACAGGAGTGATTCCGCCAGCGACGACATCTGTCCGATCGCGTCCTGCGTGGACGAGAGGCGCGAGGAGATCATCGTGTTGGAATCGACGATGGTCTCCAGCCGCGCGATGTCGCGCGACAGGGTCACGCTGCGGCTCGACAGGGCGCCGAGCGACACGCCCGGATCGGCGAGCCGGCCGGTCGAGACCTCCTTTTCCGCCTTCATCAGCTCCGATTGCATCTTCTGCAGCGACAGCCGCAGATTGTCGGAGATGGACGCGGATGAAACGAAGGACAGTTTCATGGCCCTACCTCACGGCTCCCATGAGCGCGGCAAGCATGTCGTCGACCGCCTTGATGAGCCTCGCCGAGGCCTGGTAGCTGTGCTCCAGCTGAAGAAGCATCGCCATTTCCTCGTCGATATTGACGCCCGTGGCGTTGGACAGCGCCTCGGTGGTGCGCGACAGCAGCGCCGCCTTGGATTCGCTGCCCGAGGCCGCGTCCTTGCGCAGCGATTCCAGCCATCCGATCGTGTTCGAGGCGTAGGTGGCGACGCTGACGCCGGTGCCCGCTCCGGCCGCGGCGTCGAACGCCAGCGGCTCGTTGAGGCGGTCGCCATAGGCGATCAGGAGATCGGAGAAGGACGAGCCGCCGGTCGCGTTGACGACATAGCCGGCACCGTTGGCGCCGCCGTCGCGCAACAGGTGCGGATTGCCGCCGACCGACGAATCCATGGCCGGATTGATGGAGATCGAACCGGCCAGGCCGACGGTCGCGACGCCGGCGGGCGGCATGCCGGGCGCTCCGGGCCAGGTGAACAGGCCGGGGGCGTCGGGTCCACCGCCGGTCTCGCGGAAGGCCGAGATCAGCCCGCGCGCCACCTCGTCGAGCTGCGCCTGCATGGTCATTGAGACCTCGTCGCGCATCTGCGTCATCGCGGCGAGCTTGCCCCCGGCGGTGGTGTTGCCGCCTGAGCCGCCCGCGATGATCACGCCGTCGACGCGAACCTGGCCGCCGACCGTGGTCGGGTCGTATCCGTTGGTCGGCTCGAAGGAGATCGCGCGCGCCGAGGTCTCGAACAGCATCGCACCGTCGCGGGTCGTGATGACCATGTCGTTGGCGCCGCGCACCTGCGTGGAGATCGGCACATATTCGGAGATTTTCTTCAGCAGGCGGTCGCGTTGGTCGAGCTCGTCATTGACGTCGCGCCCGGCCTGCGTGCCCTTCACGATCGCCTGGTTGTTCGCCTCGAAGTCGGACAGCAGCTGGCGCAGATCGGCGACGGCGGTCGCGATTTCGGCATCCGTCTGCGTGCGGAACGCCTGGATGGCGTCGGTGCCGTTGTTGAGCGCGGCCACCGTCTGGCGCGCCATCTCGATCGTGTTTTCGGCGAGGCTGAGATTGGAGGGCGTGGCCGCGTAGAACTGCAGCGCCTTCTGCAGATTGCTGATGGCGGTCGCAGGCGACGAGGCGTTGTCCACCCCGTTGACGGCCGTCTGGAGGTGGTCGAGCCCCGCCTGGACGAACCGCTGGCCCTGCTGGGAGGAGATCGCGGCCAGATTGTGCCGGAACAGGGCTTCGTTGGTCGAGCGCTGGATCGAATAGGCCTGAACGCCGGGCGCCATCGTCGCCAGGGCGGCGGTGCGGCGGCTGTAATCGGGGTTCTGCGCCTCGGTGATGTTGCGCGAGACCGTGCTGGTCTGCCGCGAGGTCGTGAACAGCGAGGATTGCGCGATCCCGAGAGCGGCGCTCAAAGACATGGATTATTCCCGGGAACGCGCATCTGGACTTTATCTCTTCAGGTTCACCAGCACGTCGAGCAGGTCCGACCCGGTCTGGAACACCTTGGAGTTGGCGGTGTAGTTGCGCTGGGCCTCGATCATGTCGGTCAGCTCTTCGGCGATATCGACATTCGAGCCCTCCAGCGCGCCGGATATGACGGCCCCGAAGCTGCTCTCATTGGGGAAGCCCATCCGGATCGCGCCCGAATCCGCGCTCTGCGCGTAGACATTGCCCGGCAGGACGGTGAGCTGATCGGGGCTCTGCACATTGGCGAGCGGGATCTTGTAGAGCGCCTTGACCGAGCCGTTTCCGTACTGGGCCGAGACGACGCCGTCCTGGCTGATCTTGACCTCCTCGATCTCCGACGGCGCGTTGCCGTTGACGCTGGCGGTGGCCGAGAAGCCGGTGGCGAGCTGGCTGAAGTCGGACAGGTCGATGTTGACGGTCTGGCCGCCGGGAACGGCAAAGGAGAAGGCGTTCGTGCTTGTCGCCGCGAGCTTGCCGTTCGTGGGATCGAATTCGAGCGTTTCGACCGTGACGGGACCGGCGGCGTAGGGGAACGACGTGCCCGGCGCGGCGTCGGCCTGGTTGTAGACTGCGACCTCCCACTGATTGTTGGCCGTCTTGGTGAAATAGACGTCCATCAGCATCTCGTTGCCGAGATTGTCGCGCACCACGAAGGAGGTCTTCTTGGTGGGCGTGGCGGTCGCCGAATTGGTCGAGGGAAGATCGGCGGCCGGCACGACGTCGGCGCCAGACGGCAGGTTGCCGTACATCGTTCCTTCGGTCGACGGCGTGGCCGAGATGCCGAAACCGGCGGTCGATATCACTTCCAGGCCGTTGAAGCCGTTGGCGACCGCGCTCGGCGTGCCGTTGGCGTAGCTGTAGCCGGTCAGGTAGAAGCCGTTGCTGACGAGGCGTCCGCTGCCGTCCGGCACGAAGGAGCCGGCGCGCATCAGAAAGGGCGAACCGCTCGCGTCCTGCACCACGAAGAAACCGTCGCCGGAAATGGCGAGATCGCCGGCGGACTGCGTGTACTGCAGCACTCCTTCCTCGGAGATGGCGTTCAGCACTGTCGTCTTGACGCCGCCCGAGGAGTAGCTGCCCTGTTCGCGCGGCAGCACCAGCGAGGAAAACTGGACCGTCGCGCGCTTGTAGCCGGTGGTGTTGGAGTTGGCGATATTGTCGGCGACCGTGCCCAGCCTGTTGGACTGCGCCTGCATCCCGGACACGCCGGTCTTCATCATGCCATAAAGGCTCATCTGGAAGTCTCCCAAACCCACACGGAACTTCACGAAGTCTAGTGGAGTGGACTTGCGCGAGGCTGTCGCGCGAATCAGACGGCCAGGCGGTATCCGAGGAAGCGCTTGGAATCGATCGGATCGAAGCCGAGGCGCGCGCGCAGCTTCTTGCGAAGCTTGGAGATGTGGCTTTCGACCACGTTCTCCTCCACGTCCTCGTCGAAGACGCCGTAGATCGCGTTGAAGACCTGGGATTTGGTGACGCGGCGGCCGGAATTGGCCGCCAGATATTCGAGGATGCGGCGCTCGCGGCGCGGCAGGGGCAGGGGCTCTCCCTCGACCTCGGGATCGCGCCCGTCGAGGTAGATGCGCAGCGGGCCGATATCGGTATGGTTCTCGGCCTCGTCGCTGGCCCTGCGGCGGATGGCGGCGATCCGTGCGAGAATTTCGCGCACATGGACCGGCTTGCGGACCACGTCGTCGACGCCGGATTCGAACAGCTTGAGCGTGTGTTCCAGCGAGTTCTGTTCGGAAAGCGCGATGACCGGAGCGGTGGTGCGTCCGCGGATCATCTTGGGTGTCAGCCGGGCCGTCTGGCTCTCGCCGATCAGGATGGCGCTGACGGATTTCAGATCGTCGGCCGGCGCCGAGGTCATCCAGTCGTCGAATCCGCCCGGGTCGAAGCCGGCCGAAGCCACGCCTTCGCGCCCGAAAAGCGAGTTATATCCATTGGTTACAAGATCACGGTCATCGACGATGACGATCATCGGCCCACCCTCCGACATTGGAATGACCGACTCCAGCCCCTGGAGCCTTCCCGTTCCGGGAATCGCCGCCGACCTCATGTCCGGCGGTCAACCGGACGTTAAGGATTGAATGGTTAATCGCTGGTTAACCATGTGCGTTAACCGTTCGCGTCATACGGGAAATTTGAGGGCTGCCGGATCAGGGCGCGCAGAAGGCCTTCGCGTTGGGGGTCCACGCCCCGAAGCCGGTCGCGACCATGTTGGCGATCACCCGGCAGACATAGCGCTTCTGCGCGGGATCGTTGTCGGGTCCGGCGTGATAGCGCGCGACCGCCATGGACCAGGACTTGTGCGACCCCTTCAGCTTGACCAGGAAGCGCGCGGCGTAGTCGACATTGCGGCGGGGCTCAAGCATTTCGGCCACCGAGGCGAACTGGCTGGCGTGATAGTGGTGGTTGATCTGCATGCAGCCGATGTCGATGAGCTTGCGCCCCTGAGACCTGGCGGCGGCGATGGTGCGTGCCGCCTCCACGGCGCCGGCGGCGAACACCGCCTTGCCCTCGATATTGAGCGCGAAGGGCTGCAGGCTGCCCTTGCGACCCGTCTCGGTGAGGCCGACGGCATAGAGGATGCCCGCCGGCACGCCGTAGCGGTCGGCCGCCCGGAGGATTTCCACCTCACAGGGATTGCCGGCGGCGAGGGCCGGGCCGCTAGATGAAATGGCCATTGCGAGCACCGTGCCCGCCAGCGCCGACCTGACCATTCGCAACGGCGTTGTCTCCTCTTGCCTGGCCGAAGCCGTTTTCCTGTCCGTTCTGCCGTCTTTCGCCGCCGGAACCGCCGGTGCCCTCCTGCTGGGCGAATTGCTGCTGGGGCTGGCCGTCCCGCTGACCGGCGCCGGTATTGGCCTGTTGCCCGCCGGCGGAAGGCTGGGCCTGGCTGATCCTGACCTCGCCGAGATCGAGGCCGAGCCCGCGCAGCGAACGCTCGATGGTCTCGCGGTCGGTCGTGAGCTGCCTGAGGGCGGCGTCGCTCTCCACCGTGATCTCGACCGTCAATTGTCCGCCCTCGATGCTCAGCCTGGCCGTCACCGTGCCCAGATGCGCGGGGTTGAGCTGGATGCGAAGGCTGTCGGGCGCGCGCGTGGCGGCCGTCTCGTTCGGCATGGCGGCCGGACCGGCGGCTGCGCTCGCCTCAAGCCGCGGCGCCAGGTCGGCGACCAGCGACGAAGCCGTAGTCGAAAGCTGCGGCATCGGGGTCAGGCCGGGCGCGGGCCGGTCCACGATAGTCACCGCAGGCTTGGGCGAGGACGTCCCGCCGTCGGCCTCCGGCTGCGAGGCCCGTGAGGCGCTCGGCTGCCTGCCGGTGTCGTCGACGCCGTCGGAGGTCCGCAAGACGGAATTGGAAACGTTCCGCTCGGGCGACGGGGCGGGGGCGGCATCCGGTCGCGTCAGGGCGCCGGGGCCGGCGTTCGCACGGGCGGCTGCGGGCTCTGCGCGATCCGCGTTACGCGGGACGCGCTTTTCCTCGCCGCCACCGGGGCTCTTCGGGCGGTCGCCCGCTGCCTGCGTCGCAGCGGCTGCGACCGCCGATGCCGGCGGGGCGATCGTCGCCCGGTCGATTGCCCTTCCTTCACCGGAAGGCACCGACGATGCGGGCATCGCTTCCTTTGGCGCGCGGCCATCGACGGAAGACGGCCGGTCCGAAGCCGTATCCGGCTGACGGTTCTTTCCGGCGGGAACTTCCACGCTCCGGACGGTCTCGGCGATGCCGGACGAGGCGCCCGCTGTTCCCGCCGGCCGTTCCTCGCCATCGGGTGAAACAACCATGTCCGTCGCGGGTGTGGCGGGTTCGTCTTCGTTCCCGTCAGCGTCCGCCTCGACAGGCAAGGCTTCTACGTCTTCGACCGGTAGGCCCTTCGCATCCTCGACAGGCAAGCTCTCCGCGTCGTCGACAACGGGTTCGACGCTTGCCGGCCCTTTATGAGGGCCGTTAAGCGCCGCTGGCGCGAATTCCACTTCGGCGCTGCGCCGTGTCGAAAAGAAGCTCGACAGGGTGAACGGCGGAGGCTCGGCCTTTCCCGGCGTGGCTTCACCCCACGGGCCGGAGCTCCGGCCTACATCCTTCGCATCCTGGCGCGAGGCGGCGATATCGTTTCTCGCCAACGGGCCGGCGGTCCGGTCGGGAGCCTTGCCCTTGCCGCCTTGCTTCTGGAGCAGGGCTCCAAAGGCGCTCGCGTCCCGGTTCCTGTCGTTCGAGGGGGCCTGCTGCCCTCGCCGGGGCGACGCGAGGTCGAGAATGCTGCCGGATTGCAGCGACGGGGTGTTCACTCGGTTGTCTCCTGCAGAAGCTTGTCGATCTCGGCCAGTCTCGCCCGGGTCGAAGTCACGATTTCGAGGTCTGGAAGATTTCCTGAAGGATCCGCCTCGGGCGGCACATCGCCCGGGTCCTGTTGGACCGGACTCGATCCGGCGGCGGTGCGTGGTTCGTCTTCCAGCCCGATCTCGTCGACCGTTCGCTCCAGATCGTCCACGGCCTCATTTGCCGCAGTTTCCCTTACGCTCGCCTCCTCCGCTTCGGCCTGCCGCGCCGGCGCCGGTCTGGCAAGCGGTTCGGGGCGGGCAAGCACGGTCTCGACCGTCACGCGCGCGGCGTCCAGAAGTTCGCGGTCGCTGTCCGACAGCCGATCCGCGTCGATGCCGGCGATCAGTCTCGCGGTCTCGTCGATGTCGCCCGACGAAAGCGCGGCCATCGCGGCATACAGCAGCGCGCGAGGGTCCTCGTGGTGGCTTAGCGTGTCCAGTCTCGATGCGGCATGGTCCGACAGGGCCGGCATGCCGTCGATCGCGCCCTTGCGCGCCAGTCGCAGGTAGATGACCTTCTGCTGCTCCGGCGTCATCGCGGCGATGACGTCGTCCACCGCGTTCAGGTCGATCGTGTCGAAGAGCGTGATAATGCCCGTCACGAGCGATTGCGCGAACTCGCTCGCATAGGGCGAGCGCAGGAACGAACGCACATAGCTTGAGGCGAGATACAGGAACTTGGCCGGTTCCTCCACGGCGACGGCCATCGGCATGGCGCGCCTGATCGCGGCCTCCTCGACGAGCGTTCCCTGGCCCAGCAGACGGGCCTGGTCGAAATGGCGCAGGGCCGCCGACGCCTGATCCGGACCGGCAACGGAGCCCTTAACCAGCGCGACGAAGGCGCCCAGCCCGTGCCGCATTTCCAGCGGGTCGACTACCGCGAGCGCGGATCGCGCCCGCACCGGCGCGCCATGCAGGAAGTCGAGCACGGCATGGCCGATCCGCCGCTGCTCGGACTCTGGATGGAGGCGCGACAGGACCGCCTCGATCGTGCGCGGATTGCCGCCGCTCATGCCATAGACCAGCAGCGCCTCGAAGTTGCGGTCATCGGCGAATTCGAGCGCCGTCGTTTCCTTCATGCGCTCGTCGATCATCGACAGGAGTTTGTTCTGCATCGGCAGCGCGGCATGGTCGCCGCTCGCGATGCGGTCCTGCACGAGCTGGAGCGAGCGCACCATCTGGAACGGCTGCAGCGCCGAGACCGCTCCCGCGGGCGTCAGCAGGGCGCCGACCAGCAATATGGCGCAGGCGGTCCTTTTCACGACCCCGTCTCGATCAGGATCTCGATGCGGCGATTGGCATCCGCCATTGGCCGGTCCGGGAACTTCAACTGCCGGTCGGCGAAACCCGCCACCGACTTGACGCGCGTCTCGTCCAGGCCGCCGCGCACCAGCATGTAGTAGGCCGATTGTGCTCTGGCCGAGGAAAGCCGCCAATTATCGTATTGGCGGCTGCGGAAGGGTCGCGCGTCCGTGTGGCCGTTGACGATGACGGCGCCGCTCCGGTCCTGGACGATCCGGCCGATCTTTTCCATCGCGCGCACCAGTTCGCCGCGAGGCACGGCCGATCCGATCTCGAACATGCCGAAGTCGAACTCGTCGGTGATGGAGATGACGACGCTGTTTTCCCTGACCTTGACCTCGATATTGTCGGCCAGCTGGTCATCGGCCGCGAAGGCGGCTTTCAGCTCGTCGCGCACTTCCCGAGCCGCCTCGATCGCTTCGGCGCCAGCCTCGACAGGCTGTTGCGCGTCGTCGGCGGGTACCGCCTCGTCGGGATCGGCGTCCAGGGTTTCCGATCCATCCCGCGACGAGCCGCCATCGCTCGCCTGGTCCCGCTCGCTTCTCGACGGCGTGCTTTCCTCGACCATCGCCATGGTCTCGTCGGGCGTGGCCACATGCTGCGACCAGAAATCAGGAGCGAACGGGTCACGGTAGGATTCGCCGCCGGACGCGCCGGTCGCCGGGCCCGAAGTCTGCGCCCCGCCTTCGCCCCGGGACGAGATGTTCTGCAGCTTTCCCGTCTCGGCCGCGATTTCGGCCAGCACCGCGTAGGGATCGGCGAAGAGGCTTTCGTCGGACCGCGCCTCGGCGTCGACGGCTTCCTGGCTGGACGGATCCGAGGCCGGGCCGGTCTGGCCCTGGCCCTCGGTGCCCGCCTTGGCTTCCGGCGACGCGTCCTGCGGGTTCTGCGCGTCGCTGCCGACGGCGTTCGGGCCGTCGCCGATATCCTCCAACCCCTTGCGGCTGGAGTTGCGGTCGATCAGCTTCACCGGATTGAAATAGCTCGCCACCGACGCCTTGGTCTGCTCGTTGGCGGCGTTGATCAGCCACATCACCAGGAAGAAGCACATCATCGCCGTCATGAAATCGGCAAAGGCGATCTTCCACACGCCGCCATGGTGGCCGTCGTCATGGTCGCCGCTGTGGCGGCGCACGATGATGATCTCGTGCTTGTGGGGATCGGCGCTCGGTACGCTCACAGCACGGCTCCGGAAAGGGAGTCCGACCAGGCCGCGATCCGTGTTTCGAAATGGGTGTCGTCGACGGTGGCCACCAGGTCGGCGCCGCCGGCTTCGATGAAGCTCACCTGCATGGATCGCTCGCCCAGCGCCTTCATCAGCGCCTCATGCAGCGACAGGGGCCCGCGCACGGTCACCGATACCGCGTCCGAATCGCCGATGGCGTCGCTGATCCGGGCGGCGAGCTGAGCCACCGCGCGCTCGCACACCTCGTCCGTCAGCGCCACGCCGAGCAGCCGCGCGGCCACCGAGGTCGTCAGGTCCGTCACCTTGCGTTCGATCTCGTCGAGCCCCGCCTTCAGCGCCGCGCCGAGGACCTCGCCATGCTCGGCCTCGCGTCGGGCAAGCTCGGCGGCGTGCGCCTCGGCAAGGGCCGCAACCGCGTCCTCGTGCTCGGCGCGCAACCGCGTCTCGCATTCGGCGATCGCCTGCGCCACCGCCGCCTCCACGCGCGCGTCGATCTCTTCCTCGCTCGGCCAGGACGGCATGAGCGCGGCGGGCGCGGCCGGTTCGCGGGCAGGCGCGGCGGGGCGGGGTGGCGGGACCCGCGCCGTCGCGAAATCGGGCAGCGCTTCCGCGAGGCTGCGCTTGGCGAGAGCGAGCGTGCTCATGCCGCCTGATGCGCCCATTTGCGCAGGATCTGGGCGGTGCGCTCTTCATTGAGGTCGATCATGCGCACCAGACGGTCCTGCGGCGCGGGCCGGATCTTGCGGCGCAACTCGTCGAGCGTGCTCGGCTGATTGGCGGACGCCGCCTGCGCGTCCTGGCCGCCGGGAAGCTGCGGGGCCTCGCCGGGATTGGGAAGCGACCGCTGCACCTCGTCGAAGCTCGGCTTGGCGGCGCTTTCCGGTTTCGCGCCGAGCGTCGAGACGAGCGGGCGCAATCCGAACCACACGACCAGGAACGCCACCAGCACGAAGGCTCCGGCATTGATCATGGTGCCGACATGGCGCGAGACGAAATCGAGCGCACCGCCACCGGCCTCGACCGCGTCCGCCTCCTCGATAAACTCGACCGCCGAGATCGACATGGCGTCGCCGCGGGCTTCCTCCAGCCCAGCGGCCGAGGTCACCAGCGTGCGGATTTCCTCGACCCGGGCCTCGACCTGCTCAGGCGTGGCGCCTTCGCCGAGGATGGCCTTGATGCGGGCCTCGTTGACGACGACGGCCACCGACAGGCGCGAGATCGCATAGCCGTTCGAGACGGTGGCGATGCGCTTGGTGTTGAGCTCGTAATTGGTCGTCTCCTCGCGGCGCTCGCGCTGCTCGGAGGAGGAGGTGCCGCCTTCGGCGGTGACGTCCTCCTCGGGAAGCGCCTGCTCGACCGTGGCCGGTTCGGAGGCCGAGCTCTGCTTGGCCAGGTCGTTGGAGCGCACGACCTGGACCGAGCGCTCGACCCGCGATTCGGGGTCGAAGATGGTCTCCTCGGTCTGGCGCTGGTCGGTGTTGACCGTCGCCCGCACGCTGGCGCGGAAGTTGTCCGCTCCGAGATAAGGCGCCAGCGCGCGATGGATGGAGTCCTCGATCTGGCTTTCCACCGTGCGCTCCACGCCGATGGCGCGGTTGGCGGAGTTGTTAGACGGATCGTCGCCGGCCGCCAGCAGCACGCCGGTCGAATCCATGACGGTGACCTTCTCGGCATTCAGCCCCGGCACCGCGGCGGCGACCATGTGGCGTATCGCCAGCGCGCTGCGATTGGCGTCCATGCCGGTGCCGCGGATCACGACCGAAGCCGACGGCTCCTGCGCCTCGCGGCGGAAGTTGGCGCGCTCGGACATGACGATGTGGACCCGTGCCGACTTGATGCCGTTGATCGACTGGATCGAACGGGCGATCTCGCCTTCGAGCGCGCGCACCCGCGTCACCTGCTGCATGAAGGAGGTCAGGCCGAGCGAGCCAACCTGGTCAAACAGCTCGTAGCCGGCGTTGGACGATGTCGGCAGGCCCTTCTCGGCCAGCAGCATGCGCGCCTGCGCGGTCCGACCGGCCGGAACCAGCACGGAGGACCCTTCCGAGCCGACATCGAAATCGATGCCCGATTCGCCCAGCACCACGCCGATCTGGTTTACGTCCGACCGGTCCAGCCCGACATAGAGCGTCTCGTAGGCCGGCTTGTTGAGATAGACCGCCGCCACGCCGATCACGGCCATGACCAGAAGCCCGACCGCGCCGAGCGCCATCAGCTTCTGGGGCCCGAAAGCGCGGAGATTGGCGAGAACTGTCTGTAGCTGTTCGGGCACGGCACGGCGTTCCGGTGTGATCCTTCCCGGTCACACTAGGCCGCCAAGCTTGTGCGAAAATGAAAGAGCCGCCCGGAGGCGGCCCTTGCAAGTCCTTGTTTTGGCGAGGCTGTCGTCGTCAGCCCTTGAAGAGGGCCAGGATCGACTGGGCGTTCGAATTGGCGATCGACAGCGCCTGGATGCCGAGCTGCTGCTGGACCTGGAGGGCCTGCAGCCGGGTCGATTCCTTGTTCATGTCGGCATCAACGAGCTGGCCGACACCACGGTCGATCGAGTCCATCAGGGCGGAGGTGAAATCCTTCTGGATGTCGACGCGCTTCTTGGCCGCGCCGATCGTGGTGGCGGCGTCCGTCATTTCCGCGAGCGTTCGGTCGACGACCGTCAGCATCTGCTCGAGCTGCGCGTCGGAGAAGCCGACGACGTTCAGCGAGGCGACGGCATAGCCGTCTGTGGCCGCCACCGTGCCGGCCGCGGCCACAGTCGCGGTGTCGTCGCGCGCGCCCGACGTGCCGAGGCGAAGACCCTCCAGGATGCCCATCGTCTCGTTGGTCGTGGCGGCCGCGTCGTAGAGCTTGATCGACTGGACGTTGATGGTGATCGTGCCCAGCGTCACGTCGCCGGCCGAACTGCGGTTGAAGGCCGCGACGATCTCGGCATCGGTGTGATCGCCGGCCACGGCGTGACCGTTGGCCAGCGACGAATCGACCGAAAGCCAGTTCACGCCGGAGAAGGTGGCGGCGTCGGCGAAGAATTTGAGCTGCGCCTGCAGGGTGGCGATCTCGGTCTGGATCTTGGCCTTGTCGCTCTCGCTGGCGCCGACGGAGGCGACCACTTTTGCCTTGATGTCGTCGACGATGTCGATCGCATCGTTGATGGCGGTGTAGGCGGTGTCGATGCGGCTGGCGCCCAGGCCGAGCGCGTCCTGCACGGTCGACAGCGCCTTGTTGTCGGACCGCATCGTGGTGGCGATCGACCAGTAGGCGGCGTTGTCGGCGGCCTCCCCGACGCGGAAGCCGGTGGAAATCCGGGTCTGCGTCGTATTGAGCGCCTTGCTCGTCGCCTTGAGCGACTGGAGGGCCGTCATGGCCGACGGGTTCGTCATAATGCTGGACAAGGAACCAACCCCCTTGAAGCGACACGCGGAGACGTTTGATTAACCATAACTAGCCGGTCATGGTTAAAGCGGCGTTAAGGCGCGTGAAGGGGCCCCGAAATGCGAAAAGGGCCGCGCCCGGAAGCGCGGCCCTCGATGATGGTGGATGGACGGAGCGGTCGTCGCGACCGCTCCGCGTCGCCGGTTAGCGGAACAGTCCCAGGATGTTCTGCGAGTTCGAATTGGCGATCGACAGCGCCTGGATGCCAAGCTGCTGCTGGGTCTGAAGGGCGGCCAGACGGGCCGATTCCTTGTTCATGTCGGCATCGACGAGCTGGCCCACGCCGCGATCGATCGAGTCCATCAGGTTCTGGGTGAATTCCTTCTGGAGATTGATGCGGTTCTTGGTGGCGCCGAGGGTGGTCGCGGCGTCGGTCATTTCCTTCAGGGCGGCATCGACGACGCGCAGCATGTCTCCGAGCTGCGAGTCGCTGTAGCCGGTCACCGTCAGCGTGGAGACCGCGTAGCTGTCGCCAGCGGCGGCATCGTCACCGGCCGTGGCGGCCTGGGCCGTGGCGGTCCGGGAGCCATCCGATCCGAGGCGGTCGGCTTCCAGGATACCGGCGTCGAGGCCGTCCGTCATGCCCGCGTCGTAGAGCTTGATGCTCTGCACGGAAATGTCGATCGTCGACACCGAGGCAGCGCCGGAGGCGTTGCGGTTGAAAGCGGACACGACCTTGACGTCGGCGGCTGCGCCTGGAACGGTTTCGGCGCTGGAGTCGACCGAGAGCATGTTGGTGCCGGAGAAGGTCGCCGCGTCGGCGTAGGCCTTCATCTGCGCCTGAAGTTCCTTGATCTCGGTGTCGATCTTGCCCTGATCGGCCTCGGTCGCGCCGATCGCCGAGACGATCTTCGTCTTCAGCTCGTTGACCGTCTCGATGATCTTGTTCATGCCGGTGTAGGCCGTGTCCAGCTTGGACGCGCCCAGGCCGAGCGCATCCTGAACCGTCGACAGCGCCTTGTTGTCGGAACGCATGGTGGTGGCGATCGACCAGTAGGCGGCGTTGTCGGAAGCGTCGTTGACGCGGAACCCGGTCGAGATGCGCGACTGGGTCGTTGCCATGTTCTTGGAAATCGTGGTGAGGGTCTGAAGCGCCGTCATCGCGGACGCATTGGTGTTCAAGCTGGACATGTGTCCCCGCCCCTTTACTGAAACTCGTTACAAGGGACATTCCGGACCGGAACCGGAAAGGCGGACCGGCTTCATGCCTGTCGACGTCCATGCGCCGACCCGCCCTGCTATGGCCGGACCATAGGGCGGGACGTGCTTCGAAAGGGCTAAGCGACGTGGTTTACGGAATCAAAAATTATATGGAAAACAGCGAGTTAAGGAAGATGGTGAACGACTGGTAAACCCGTTCAGGCAAAGGAGCGCACCAGGCTCCCCACCAACAGGTTCCAGCCGTCGATCAGCACGAAGAACAGGATCTTGAAGGGCAGCGAAACCACGGTCGGCGGCAGCATCATCATGCCCATCGACATGACGATGGTGGCCACCACCAGGTCGATCACCAGGAACGGCAGCACGATCAAAAAGCCGATCTCGAAGCCGCGTCTGATCTCCGACACCATGAAGGCCGGCACAAGGACGCGCAGGTCGACGGTTTCGTCCGACACGACGTTCTGGCCGCGGTCGCGGGCGAGGTCGGCGAAGAGCTGGAAGTCCTTGTCGCGGACATGCGTCAGCATGAAGTCGCGGAAGGGGTCCGAGATGCGCTCGAAGGCGACCTCTTCCTCGATCTGGTTGTTCATCAGCGGCTGCACGCCTTCGTTCCAGGCCCGGTCGAAGGTCGGCGCCATGACGTAGAAGGTCATGAACAGCGCCAGGCTGATCAGGATCAGGTTGGCCGGCGTGGTCTGGAGCCCAATGCCGGCCCGCAGGATCGAGAAGGCGATGATGAAGCGCGTGAAGCTCGTCACCATGATCAGGATGCCCGGCGCGACCGACAGGACCGTCAGGAGGCCGAAGAGCTGGATGATCGTGCCGACCGTGGTGCCTTCCGCCTGGCCGGCGAGCGCGCCGAGGTCGATCTGCTGGGCGAGCGCGGGCGTCGCCGTGACGAGCGCGGCGGCGGCCGCGAAAGGGCGCAAGAGCGATTTCATTCGAACAGCAGGGTGCGGATGAGGACGCGCGAAACCTTGCCGTCGGAGCGCGTGCGGACGCGGTCCTCTATGTCGGCGCGCAGATGCTGGAAGCCGCTCGCGCCCTCGATCTGCTGCATCTTGACGGTGCGCAGGAAGGCCAGCAGGTCCTGGTGAATGGTTTCGGTCAGGGCGGGCTCGGGCGGGCCGTCGAAGACCAGCACGAGTTCCATGCGCGCCCAGATATCGCTCGGCGAGGCGAGGTTGGTGGTCACGGTGGGAAGCGTCACGGCGTTCGGCAGTACCGACACCGCGTCGTGGCCCTCCTCGTTCTTCTTCTCGTCGCCGTGTCCCTTCTTGTCGGCGGCGTGACCCGTTCCCTGCTTCGCATGGTCCTCGCCACCGGCGGCGACCGGCGGCGCGATGAAGCCCGCCGAGGCGAAGCCTATGCCGGCGGCCACTGCCGTCATGACCAAAAGCACCGCGATCTGCACGATCATCGATGGCCCCGGCTTGGCGGCCGGGGCGTCTTGGGCGGTTGCGACAGCCTTTGCCATTGTCCGGACCTAGAAGGGCAGCACAAGGTCAAGGATCTGCTGGCCGTAGGGCGGCTGCTGCACCTCGGTGAGGCGTCCGCGTCCGCCATAGGAGATCCTGGCTTCGGCGATCCGCTCGTAGGAAATCGTGTTGCGCGGCGAGATGTCCCTCGGCCGCACGATGCCGCCGATCTCCAGGATCCTCAGTTCGGCGTTGACACGGACTTCCTGGGTGCCGCGGATGATCAGGTTGCCGTTCGGCATCACCCCGGTGACGACCGCCGCGACCTGGAGCCTTATCGCCTCCGAGCGCTCGGTCTGGCCGGTGCCCGACGCGATGGATTTCGATCCGATCTCTCCGCTTGCCGATCCCTCGGCGCCCGTGCCGTCGAGATCGAAACTGCCCGACAGGCCGAGGTCGCGGCTGGAGGTGCGCGAGCGCGCGGATTCGTTCTCGAACTTGGCCTTGTCGTTGATGTAGATCAGCACCGTGAGAATGTCGCCGACCTGCAGCGCGCGCGGGTCGGTGAACATGCGGCTCTGGCGGTCGTCCCACAATGAAAAGCGCTCGACCGGGCGCGACGGCCGCTCGGGATACTGATAGGCGGTCGTGGCGTCGTGGGCGATGCCGCTGCCGACGGCCGAAAGCTCCGGCGGGCGGTTGATTTCGCGGATCGTCTGGTTGCATCCGCCAAGCGTGAGCGCGGCGAGCGAAAGGGCGAGGGCAATTCTCATGAAGGATCGGCCTTTCGTGCCGCACTGGCCATGATGCCGGTGACGCTTGCGGCGACCTTGGCGTCCATCTCGTTGAGAATGACGCTGGCCTTGCGCGGTTCGAGTTTCATGACGATGGCCGCGGCGAGATCGACGCGGAGCTGCGCCAGCCGCTCGGCGGCCGCGTCCGGGCGCATCTTTGCGTAGATCTCGGTGATGCTGCCGTCGGCCATGGCGAGGAACTCCTCGCGGCGCTTGAGCCAGCCTTCGTATTCCGCGCGCTTTTCCTCCAGCAGTGCGATGCGCCGGTCGATCTCCTCCTGGAGCCGCGCCAGTTCGGCCGCCTGGAGCGCGTAACGCTTGTCGCGTGCGCCGTCCGCGATGTTGGTGCAGAAGCGCTGGATCTCGCTCGCCTGTGTCTCGCCGGCGCCGTCCTGGGCGCCGGCGGGCGCGATCGGAACCAGCGCCAGCGCGCCGAGGCACAGGGCCAGGATCGGACGGGGAAGGGGAGAGCGCATCGCCTTTTCCTATTGCACCACGAGGTCGGCCTGGAGCGCGCCGGCGGACTTGATCCCCTGGAGGATCGCGATGACGCCGTCGGGCTTCACGCCGAGACTGTTGAGCCCGGTGACGAGCGTCTGAAGATCCGGCCCGTCGACGATGGCGAGCTTGTCACCCTCTTGGCGCGCCTCGATCGCGGTGGCGGGCTGTTCGGCGGTCACGCCGTCGGAGAAGGGTTCGGGCTGGATGATCTGCGGCATCTCGGTGACGCGCACCGTCAGCGTGCCATGGCTGATGGCGACGCGCGAGATGCGCACGTCCTGGCCGATCACGATCGTACCGGTGCGTTCGTCGATGACGACGCGGGCGGGCATGTCGGTCTCGATCGGCAGGCTTTCCAGCTCGGCATAGAAGCGGGCGGCTGAGATATTGTGCGGCTTGTGGATGATGATCGAGCGCGCGTCCTGTTCGGCCGCCAGGCGCTTGCCGAAACGGCTCGACGTGTAGGCGTTGATCGCGTCGGCGACGCGCACGGCGGTCGAGAAATCGGGGTTGCGAAGCTGCAGCGTCAGCGAGGCGGTGTCGCCGAAGGCTGCCTCCACCTCGCGCTCGACGATGGCGCCGTTCGGCACGCGACCGCTCGTCGGCACGCCCTGCGTCAGCGTTTCGGCCGCGCCCTGCGCCTGGAAGCCGGAGACGACGACGGGGCCCTGGCCGACCGCGTATATCTCGCCGTCGGCGGCGCGCAGCGGCGTCATGACGAGCGTGCCGCCCTGAAGCGACGTGGCGTCGCCGAGTGAGGAGACGTTGACGTCGATGCGCCCGCCCGCCTGTACGAAGGGCGGCAGGTTGGCGGTGACGATGACGGCGGCCACGTTCTTGGCGCGGGCGCGGCCACCCTCGGTGGCGATGCCGAGATTCTCTAGCATGGCGCGCATCGACTGTTCGGTGAAGGGCGCGTTGCGCAGGCTGTCGCCGCTGCCCTGAAGCCCGATGACGAGACCGTAGCCGACGAGCTGGTTGTCGCGCACGCTCTGCAGGACGGCGATGTCCTTGATGCGCGAGAGGGTGCCGCCGCCGCCAGGCAGCCGGCGCATGTCCGTCGGGCCGCCCGCGGAGGCCAGCACGGTCGCGGTGTCGAGATCGGCCGCGCTCGCCGAGCCGAGCACCAGAACGGCCGACAGGAGGGAGGCGACGAGCTGCCTCATGACGCGCCGACCCGCACCGTGCCGTCAGCCATGACGGTGCCGGTAAAGATCGCGCCCGAATCGATGTTGCGAACCTTGATCAGGTCGCCCGAGCCGCCCGATTCGAGCGGCACGGCATTTGTGGAGATCGACAGCTTGCCGGCCTCGAAGACGACGCGCACCGATTTGCCCCGCTCGACCAGCCAGGCGTCGCGCACGGACGACAGCGGCACCAGCCTGCGCGGCAGCAGGGTGCGGCGCGCCACGCGCCCCTCCAGGTCCGAGATCGTCGTCGCAACGGCCTCGCGCGATTTCAGCGCGCGCTTCAGTTCCACTTCCTCCAGCGCGCCCGAGGGGATCGTCTCGCCGGGATAGATCGTCCGGTTGACGATGGCCACGACGTTCTCTGCCGCGGCCGGGACTGGCGCGGCAAGAACGGCGATGGCCAAGGCGTGGGCTAGGGCTAGGCGCACGAAGCTATCTCATCTGCTGCGAGACGACCGCGGCCATCTCGTCGGCGGCCTTGATGACCTTGGAGTTCATCTCGTAGGCGCGCTGGGCCGAGATCAGTTCGGTGATCTCGCGCACCGGATCGACATTGGAGCTTTCCAGATAGCCCTGCTCGATCACCGCGTAGCCGGGATCGCCGGGTACGCCGACATTGGCCGCGCCGGAGGCCTCGGTCTCGGCGAAAAGATTGTCGCCCAGCGGCTCGAGACCCGCATTGTTGGCGAAGGTCGCTATGGTGAGCTGACCGATCTCCTGCAGCAGCGGATCGTTGGCGACACGCGCGAAGACCTGACCGGTTTTGTTCACCACGACTTCGGTCGTGTCCTGCGGCACGATGATACCCGGCACCACCGAATAGCCGTCGATCGTGACAAGCTGGCCGTCGGCATTGGTGTTGAAGGCGCCGGAGCGGGTGTAGAAGGTCTCGCCGTCCGCGCCCTCGATCTGGAACCAGCCATTGCCGAGCAGGGCCAGGTCGAACTTGTTTCCCGTCGAGGTCAGTTCGCCCTGCGTATGGACGCTGCGGATCGCCGAGGTCTTGACGCCGAGGCCGATATTGGCGCCTTCCGGCACGATGTTGGCATTGGCGCGGTTCGGCACGCCCTGCAGGCGCTCGGCCTGGTAGAGCAGGTCGGTGAACTCGGCGCGGGCGCGCTTGAAGCCGGTGGTGTTGATGTTGGCGATGTTGTTGGCGATGACCTCGAGATTGGTCTGCTGGGCTTCCATGCCGGTGGCGGCGATCGCAAGGGCTCTCATTGACTCCTACTCCTGATCAGATCGCCATCCGGCTGAGTTCCATGTAGGCGGACACGATCTTGTCGCGGATCGCGATCGCCGCCTGCAGCGACTGTTCGGCGCTCATCACCGCGTCGACCACGTCGCGGGTCGGCACCTCGCCCTGCAGCGCCTGCAGCGATAGGCTTTCGGCGTGCTTGAGGCCGCCGACCGTGTCGGTCGACACCTGCTGAAGGGCGTCGGCGAAGGAGACCTGCCCGGTGGCGGCCGCTCCTGTCGCCTTCCTGTCCTGAACTCCCTCGACGGCGAAGCGCGAGAGAAGTTCTCCCGCCGCGCCGACGGCTCCAATTCCGATCATGTCGGGCTCCGCAGCAGTTCGATGGTCATGGAAATCAGATCGCGCGCCTGGCGTATGACCTGCAGATTGGCTTCGTATGAGCGGTTGGCCTCGCGCGCGTCGGCCATCTCGATCAGCACGTTGACATTGGGCATGCGCACATAGCCGTTCTCGTCGGCGGCCTCGTGGCCGGGCATGTATTCGACGGGAAAGGCGGACTTGTCGCGGCCGATCCGGTCGACCTCGACCATCGAGCCTCCCGAAGCGCGGTCGAGCGCGGCCTCGAAGGAGATCGTCTTGCGCTGGTAGGGGGCCGCGCCTGGGGCGTTGCCGGTCGACTGGGCGTTGGCCATGTTTTCAGACACCACCCGCAGGCGCTGCGACTGGGCGGCGAGGCCGGAGGCCGAAACCTTCAACGCGGTGGCGAGCGGATCCATGCCGTCAGCTCCGCGTCGTCATCATCATCATGCGGTGAAACGACTTCACGATCGCGGTGTTGAGTTCGAACTGGCGGCGCACCTCGCCGGCCTTCACCAGTTCCTCCTCCAGCACCACCGTGTTTTTCGTGCTCTTGAAGGCAGGGCCGTCATCGGTCCGGCGCAATGCGAAGGAGGCCTCGGTCGGACCCGTCGTCAGATGACGCTCGTTGGTCGAGGCCAGCGCCACGCGCGACTTCGACAACACGCTCTCGAACGGTTCGACTTCCATCGCGCCATAGCCGGGCGTGTTGACATTGGCGACATTGCCGGACACGGCCGCCTGGCGCACGCCGAGCCAGCGCGCCTGCTGCGTCGCGAGATCGAAGAGTGAGACTGGCTGAACCACGCGAAAGGACCCGATTGAACGGTCCCACTCTAGGAAGCCAGTCTTGCGCGGGCCTTGCGGGAGGCTATCGCGACAGCGTCAGCACACGCTTGTCGTCCGTGACGACGACCCATGCGCCGTCGCGCTGCTCGACCGACGCGACGCGGGATGCGTCAGGCAGCCGGTCGCCGCGGCCGACGACGTAGATGCCTGTATCGTCCTCCACCATGGCGCGGCCATTGGCGATGTGGACGACGCGATAGGGCGGCGCGACGGTCGGGAAGGGCTGTTCGAGAACGGCGCGCGGGCGGTCGCGTCCGCCGTCGTCTCCGTCCTCGACCGTGCCGGTGGCGAACAGATCCAGTTCCAGGACCGGCACTTCGGAGACTGTCAGCGGCGGAGTCGAGGAGGCGGTCGGCATGATGCCGGCCGACGGCGCGGACGGCTTGAAACCCTCGAACCTCATGGCGCGAACGCCGAACTTCTCCGGATTGTGGAAGATGTACCAGGGAAAATAGGCGCAGCCGAGGCCCAGCGTGACGCCGAGCGCGCCGAGCGCCAGGTCGCTCTTCCAGCCCTTGCGGCGGGGTTTGGCGCCCCGGCCCGTCAAAAGCGCGCGGAGCCTGGCGAACAGGCTCTTGCGATCGTCACCCTTGTTCACCTTGCCTGTCCCTTGCCTTGAGCTTGGTCGCCAGGTCGGCGAACGGGTCGGCCGACATCCCGTCGCCTGGTGACTGGCCGAGCGCCTCGTAGATCGCCGGCACCTGCCTGACCGCCATGTCGAGTTCGGCGTCCGCGCCAGGCTGGTAGGCGCCGAGAAGGCGGATGTCGCGCGTGTCCTCGAAGCGCGAGATCATGGCGCGCAGCCGCTGCACCAGCGTCTTCTGGTCAGGAGACCAGCACTTGTCAGCCAGGCGCGAGACCGACGCGAGCGGATTGACCGCGGGGTAGCGGCCCTGGTCGGCGATGGAGCGTTCCATCACGACATGACCGTCGAGGATGCCGCGCACCGAATCGGAGACCGGATCGTTGTGGTCGTCCCCGTCGACCAGCACCGACAGGATGGCGGTGATCGAGCCGGCGCCGTTCGCGCCCGGTCCCGCGCGTTCCAGCAGCTTCGGCAGTTCGGTGAAGACGGAGGCCGGATAGCCGCGCGCCACCGGCGGCTCGCCCGCGCCGATGGCGACCTCGCGCAGGGCATGGGCGTAGCGCGTGATCGAATCGAGGATCAGCAGGACGCGCCGGCCCCGGTCGCGGAAATGCTCGGCGATCGCCATGGCCGTGCCGGGCGCGCGCCGGCGCATCATGGCGCTGGCGTCGCTGGTCGCGACCACCGCGACCGTCTTGGCCATCGCGGCTTCCCCGAGCGTGTCTTCCAGGAACTCGCGAACCTCGCGGCCGCGCTCGCCGATCATGGCCACGACCACCGTGTCGAAGGCGTGCGCGGCGGCCAGCATGGCCAGCAGCGTCGACTTGCCGACGCCCGATCCGGCGAAGATGCCGATGCGCTGCCCGTAGCAGAGCGGGGTGAATATATCGACGACGCGCACGCCGGTCGCGAAGGGTGCATCGACGCGCTGCCGTTCGAGCGCGGCCGGCGGCCTGCTGGTGGCGTGGCGGTCTCCGTCGCGCAACGGCCCCTTGCCGTCGAGCGGATGGCCGAGCGCGTCGACGACGCGGCCGTGCCAGCTCTCGTGCGGCGCGATCGCGAAGGGACCGCGCAGGAAGACAGGATCGCCGATGCCGGCGCTGGCATTGATGTCATAGGGCGCGACGACAAGGTCGCTGCGCTCGATGCGTATCACCTCGCCGATGCTGGCGCCCTCGGCGCCGCGCCGCTCGACCAGGTCGCCAAGCCGTGCCGATTTCGACAGACCGTTGACGCGATACTGGGTTGGCGCGACTTCGCCCACCGAGCCGCCGCGCCGCACGAGCGCGTCGTCGGCGAGATACTTCGCCACGCTGCGTTCCAGCGCGAGCAGCGCGTTTTCCTCGATTGGTTCGGTAGGCTGGGGCAACATCCGCTCAGCCCGATCCGCCCAAGGTCCTGATGCCCTGGTCGAAGGCGGATTCGGTGTCGCGGATCACCGCCGCCGCGTTCTCGAAAGCGCGCTGGACCATGATCAGCCGCGTCATTTCCATCACCGGGTTGACGTTGGAATCCTCCACGAAACCCTGCACGACGCCGACACGGGGATCATCGACGATCGGTTCGGGCGCGCGTTCGGGCACGATGCCGGAATTGCCGAAGCGCACGAATTCGGGACCAGGATCGAAACGGAACAGTCCTATGCCGGCGACGAGATTGCCGTTCTGGCGCAGCGTGCCGTCGCGTCCGGCGACGGGAGCACCCGCGTTCGGGTCGAGCTGGATCGGCGCGCCGCCCGCATCGAGCACCGGATAGCCCTCCAGCGTCAGCAGTTCGCCGGTCTCGATCATCTGGAAGCGGCCGTCGCGGGTGACGACCTGGCCCTGCGGGGTCTCGATCCCGAACCAGGCATCGCCCTGCACGGCGAAATCGAAGGCGTTGCCGGTCTGTCGCAGCGGACCGACCTTCGTGGACAGATAGCTGTCGCCGGTCGAGACGAAGGAGACCGAATCCTTGCCGACGCCGTCGACGAGGTCGTTGAACTTCACCTCGGTCGCCCTGAAGCCCACCGTGCCGGCATTGGCGACATTGTCGGCGATGGTCGTCAGGCGGCGTTCGAGGGCGATCTGGGAGGATAGGGCGACGTAGAGACCCGACTGCATCACAATCTCATCTTCTGCATGCTCATCATCAGATCGGTCGAAATGCCGAACTCGGTCGGCTGGCTGAACAGGATGCCGACCGAGGGTGCGGGGGACGACGGATTGTCCAACTCGTGCATGGTTGTGTAGCGCTGCAGGAATTTCTTCAGCGTGTCCGGTTCCTTCAGTTCCTCCAGGTCGAGCCGGGATTCGATCAACTGCGCCTGCTTGTCGATGTCGGCCGTCGCCAGCGATTCGGGAAAGCCCAGCGCGGTGCGCACCACCCTGGACAGCGCCTTGTCGGCCAGGATCTCGTAGGCATTGGTGATGGAGCCGATCTTGCGCTCGAAATAGAGCGCCAGCCGCACGCCCTCGTTCTGCTCGCCGGCATCCTCCTCGAGCGTCTGGCGCAGATATTTGGCGACCGTCGGTTCCAGCGCGGGGGTGCGCGTGGTCGTCTCCTCGCCATATTCGGCGAAGTTGAACGCGCTCACGAAGGCGGCATAGCTCTTGTCGGTCAGCTTGTTGGCGGGGCTGTCGGGGTCGGACACGCCGCCTTCGAGCATTTCCCTGATCCGCTCCGGCGTCTGCCGGGCGGGATCGAGGCCGTAGGCCCGCAGCGCGTAGTCCAGCAGGCGCTTGTCGGCGAGGAGGTCGTCGATCGACCGAAGCTGCGTGACATTGGCCTTGTAGTAGTCCGTCTCCGCCTTGATATACTCGGCCGACACCTTCACCAGGCCGAGCTCGTTCATCTTCGTGTACCGGGTCGGCGTCGCGTCCATCACTTCGGTGCGGGCGGTGGTCGCCGCGCCATGCGTGACGAAATCGAAGGCGGCCACGAAGCGGGCATAGCTCTTGTCGGTCCGCAGGTTGGCCGGGCTGCTGGGACTGGTGATGCCGCCCTCCAGCATTTTCTTGACGGTGGCGGGGCTCTCCGTCGCGGCGTCGAGACCGTAGGCCGCCATGGCATAGGTGAGCAGTCGGGTGTCGGCCATCAGGTCGCGGATCGACGTCACCTTCCCGATATTGGCACGGAAATACGCCGTCTCGGGATTGACGTTCTCGACATGGAACCGCGGTGTCCTCTCGACGACCTCGGCGCGCGACGTCGTGGCCTCGCCATGCGCGACGAAGTCGAACGCGGCGACGAAGGCCCGGTAGCGCGCATCGCCGGACTGGTTGGCCAGGCTGTTCGGATCGGCCGCGCCGCCGAGCAGCATGTTGCGGACTAGGTCGCGCGGTTCCTTCTTGGCGTCGAGACCGTAGGCGGCCATCGCATAGGTGAGCAGTCGCTCGTTCCGCAGCAGATCGCCGACCGACTTCACGCTGGTGATGTTGGCGCGGAAATAGGCGTTTTCGGGGTTCGCGCTTTCGAGATAGCGCTTCGGCGTCAGTTCGATCACGTCGTCGCGCGCCGTCGCCGCTGCTCCGTATTCGGCGAAATTGAAGGCCGTCACGAAAGCCGCGTAACGCTTGTCTTCGAGCTGGTTGGCGGGGCTGGCCGGATCGCTGACGCCGCCGACCAGCATCTGGCGAACCGTCAGGGGCGACTCCGAATTCGCGTCGAGGCCGAACGCGGCCATCGCGAAAGTCAGGAGGCGCTTGTCGCCGATGAGATCGCCGACCGACCTCACCTCGCCGATCTTGGACTTGAAGTAGGCCACCTCGGCGTCGGCGGGCGTGGAGCCGCCATTCGGCAGCGTCAGGCCGGAGCCCGCGACGAAGGCTCGCGGCACATAGGTTTGTACGGCTTCCCGCGACGTCGTCTGTTCGCCGTGCTCGACGAAATTGAAGGCCGTCACGAAACTGGCGTAGCGCTTGTCGCCGAGCGAGTTGGCGGGGCTGTCGGGATCGGTGACGCCGCCTTCAAGCATCTGGCGCACGCGCGCGACCGGCTCCTCGTCCGGGTCGAGCCCGAAGGAGATCATCGCGTATCTGAGCAGCCGCGGGCTGTCGATCAGGTTGTCGATCGATTTCACATTGGCGATGTTGTCGAGGAAGAAGGACGTTTCCTCCTCCACGAACGCGTATCCGGCCTGTGCCGCGTTCAGGCCGACCTGCAGCGCGAAATTGGCGGGAGCGTCGTGCAGCGCGCGGTTGAACACCGTCGCCATCTCGCCGCGCCGCGCGAAATCGTAGGTCTTGGCGAAGTCGGCGTAGCGCTTGTCGTTCAGCTTGTTGGCGAAGCTGTCGGGATCCGTCACCCCTTCCTTCAGCACCTTGACCATGAAGGCCTTGGCATAGGCCATGTCCTCCAGCCCGTGCGCCTTCATCGCGTAGCGGAACAGGCGGTCGTTGCCGACGAACTCCTCGATCGAACGCACCTTGCCGATATTCTCGCGATAATAGGCCGTCTCGCGCTCGACCATGGGCTGGTTGGCGACGTTGTTGAGCGACTTGCCGATATCGCGGGCGATCAGCTGATAGTTGAAATAGGTGCTTATCACGGCCGGGGTCCGTTATCCGCCGGCGACCCTAGCGGCAAATCCTTGCGCGAGGCTGAAAGCATTCGAACATTCCGATTCAGCTTCACGCAAGCAAGCGCCGATAGACCTTTGGAGGATCAACAACCGGCAGGTGAAGCGTGGGCATTCTCATCGGTCTCGTCGTGACGTTCGGCTGCGTGCTTGGCGGCTACATGGCCATGGGCGGCTATCTGTCGGTGCTCAACCAGCCCTTCGAGCTGGTCATCATTGGCGGCGCGGCGCTGGGAACCTTCCTGGTCGCCAACCCGATGAAGACGGTCAAGGACACCGGCAAGGGCATTCTGGAAGCGCTCAAGAATGCGGTTCCGAAGGAAACCCACTATCTCGAGACGCTCGGTGTCCTGCACAGCCTGATGCGCGAACTGAAGACCAAGCCGCGCAACGAGGTCGAGGCCCATATCGACAATCCCGAGGAATCGGCGATCTTCCAGGCCTATCCCACGGTTCTCAAGAATTATGACCTCACCCATTTCATCTGCGACTACTGCCGGCTGATCATCATCGGCAATGCGCGCAGCCATGAGATCGAGGCGCTGATGGACGAGGAGATCCAGACCATCCGCGCCGACAAGCTGAAGGCCTATCACTCGCTGGTCGCGGTCGGCGACGGCCTGCCGGCGCTGGGCATCGTGGCGGCGGTGCTGGGCGTGGTGAAGGCGATGGGCGCGCTCGACCAGTCGCCCGAGATTCTCGGCGGCCTGATCGGCGCGGCGCTGGTCGGCACCTTTCTCGGCATCTTCCTGTCCTATGGCGTGGTCGGGCCGATTGCGGCCAAGGTGAAGATGGTGCGCGAGAAGAACAACCGCCTCTACGTGCTCGTGAAGCAGACGCTGCTGGCCTATATGAACGGCTCGCTGCCGCAGGTGGCGATCGAGTTTGGCCGCAAGACGATCTCGGCCCATGACCGGCCGTCGATCGACGACGTCGAGCAGAGCACGCTCAACACCGGCGTCGAGAAGAAGGCGGCCTGATGACGGGACAGGCCGCCATGACGCCGGCGATGATGCAGGCCTCGATCCTGGAGCGCCTGACCGGCGAGACCGGCGATCCGGCGCATCTGGTCGAGACGGCGAGGTCGCTCTGCAGGCGCGGTTGCCCGCCATTCGCCCAGGCGCTGGCGAGGGAACTCGGCGCGCCGGTCGAGGTCGAACTCGGCGACGTCGAGATCGCGCGCATGGGCGAGGCGGTCTCCGAAAGGGGCGCCAACGACGCGCTCGTGCTGGCCGCCTCGGCCGCTTCCCCCGACGCGCTCGTGATGAGGCTTGACCCGGACGCGGTCTCGCTGGCGGTGGGGGTGCTGTTCGGCGCCGACCCCGACATGCCCGTCGCCGCGATCGAGCGCGACCTGTCTTCGACCGAGATCGAGGTCGCCGCGATCGTGTTCGATTGCCTGGCGAAGGCGCTGGACGGGTCGGGCGAGCGGGGCCTGCGCATCCGCTTCCCGCTGGGCGCGCCGGTGAGCGGCGAGGAGGCCGCCAAGGTGGCCTTGCGCGACGGACCGGCCGTGCGGATGACATTCAGCCTCTTCACGCCCGCCGGTTCGGGCCGGCTCACGCTCACGATGCCGCAGCGCCTGCTGCTCAAGCCGCGCGGCGAAGGGGGCGTCGCCAACGAGGCCGATCGCGCCCGGCAGCCGGAATGGGCCAATCGCTTCAACAGTGAGATCATGCGCTCGGTCGTGCGCCTGGAGGCAACGATCCCGATGGGCACGCTGACGCTGTCGCGGATCGCCGGCCTTGCGGTGGGGGAGGTGATCCCCATGCCGAAGACGGCGGCGACCGACACGCGGCTCAGCGCGCGCGGCAAGACGCTCTACTCCTGCGAATTCGGAAAGCTGGGTGAGAATTTCACGGTAAGGATACGCGAGCAGCAGGATTCGGGTCGGGACCTGATCAACTCGCTCGCGGCGGGCTGAAATGGGGCCGGAGGACGGCCAGATGGAGACGGCAATGACAAAGGCAGGCGCGGCAGCGGCCGCCGAGCCACAACCCGACGAGCTGAACAAGGCCATCGAGGAGCTGCGTGGCGTGCTCCACGACGGCGAAGACGGGTCCGCACCCGACGAGGCAGCGGCCGCGGCGCATTCCGGTGCCGCCCAGCCGACCCACGGCGCGCGCAACCCCAATGTCATCATGGACATTCCCGTCGACGTTCAGATCATCCTGGGCTCCACCGAAATGTCGGTCTCCCAGCTCATGGCGCTGCAGAAGGGCTCGACCGTCGCGCTCGACCGCCGCATCGGCGAGCCCGTCGACATCATGGTCAATGGCCGCAAGATCGCGCGTGGCGAGATCACCGTCCTGGAGGAAGACCCGTCCCGTTTTGGCATACGGCTGACCGAAATCGTCGCCGGAGCCAAGGCCTGACATGGCGGACACGGCGCTGACGCTGACCCAGCCGCAGAAGGCCGCGGCGATCCTGGTCGCGATGGGCAAGCCGGCGGCCGGGCGGTTGCTCAAGCATTTCAAGCAGGAAGAACTCAAATTCCTGATCGAGGGCGCGCGCCAGCTTCGCCGCATTCCGCAGAGCGACCTGGAGCGGATCGTGGAGGAGTTCGAAGCCGAGTTCGCGGAAGGCGTGGGTCTGCTCGATTCGGCCGACGAGATGGACACGATCCTCAACGAGTCGCTCACGACCGAGGAGATCGACGCCATCATGACGCCGCGCGACACGACCGCGCCCGTGGTGCAAGAAGTGCCGGTCTGGCCGCAGATCGAGAAGCTCGAGCCGGCGCGCGTCGCCGAATTCCTTGAAGCCGAGAATGTCCAGATCGCGGCCTATGTGCTCTCCCGGCTCGACAATTCGGCCGCCGCCGCCATTCTGGTCGCGCTGCCGAAGCCAGCCCGCACCGAGACCGTCAAACGCATGCTTGCCCTGGGCACCGTGTCGGAAGCCGCCGAGAAACTGATCGAGCGCCAGCTTCGCGGCCGGCTGCTGGCCGAGAGTTCCGGCAAGGACAACACGGCCGGGCAGACGAAGGTCGCCAGCCTGCTCAACGAACTCGACAAGGGCGAGCTGGACGAGCTGCTCGGCGATCTGGAAAAGTCCGGCACGGCCGACCTCGACAAGGTCCGCTCGCGGCTGTTCGCCTTCGAGGACATCGTCCAGCTCGACCAGCGCTCGCGCGTGGCGCTGTTCGACGGCGTGGCGACGGACATGGTGACGCTGGCGCTGCGCGGCGCCCCGGCCGACCTTACAGAGGCCGTGCTGTCGGCGATCGGCGCGCGCTCGCGGCGCATGATCGAATCCGAACTGGCCGCGGGCGACGACGGCGTTGCGCAGGACGGTATCGTGCGGGCGCGCAAGACCATCGCCTCGACCGCGATCCGGCTCGCCAACCAGGGCGCCCTCGAGCTTCCGTCGTCCCAGTCCCAGTCCGCCGCCGCCTGAGCCGCTAGAGCAAGATGAGGCCAGGTTGGATCACTTCTGTTTCTCGTCCGGGGTGGCGATCCACACGAAGGGACGCGCGGCGCGTAGCGGTGCTACGTGCAAGCGGCCCGACACAGTGGGCGCCCGCCGGACGGAAACCCAAAGGGCCGGGCGGATTTGGCCCAAATCCCGCGGGCTTCGGCTCGACCGTACCACCGGTACGCCCTTCGCCAAACCCCTTGACCTTGGGCCAAATCTGCTCCGGCAGAATGATCCAACCTGACCTCATCTTGCTCTAAGGCATGTCGGAAGCCCCGGACAAGGACAGCAAGACAGAACCGGCGACGGAAAAGAAAATCCGCGACACGGTCGAGAAGGGCCAGCTTCCCTTCTCCAAGGAAGCGCCGATCTTCGCCTCGCTGACGGCCTCGCTGGTCTTTGCCCTGTTCTTCGCGCAGGACAGTGCGGTCAGGCTCGGCGGCTTCCTGTCGATCTTCCTGGAGCGCCCGGACGCCTGGCCGCTGGAGAACACGGCCGACGCGATCGCGGTCTACCGCCTCGTCTTCACCGAGATCGCGCGCGCGATCGCGGCGATCATGATCCTGCTCGTCAGTTTCGGCTTCGTCGCCGCCGCCTTCCAGAACACGCCGCGCTTCGTGCTCGACCGCATCCAGCCCAAGCTGGAGCGCATTTCCCCGATGAGCGGCTGGAAAAGGCTGTTCGGCGCGAAGGGTCTGGTCGAGTTCCTCAAGTCGGTCGCCAAGCTGTGCCTGACCGTGGCCTGCGTGGGCTTCGCGCTCGGGGATGTTCATCCCGACCTCCTGGCCGGCATGATGACCAGCCCCTCGGAGTTCACGATGGTCATCCGCGACATCGGCGTGCGCCTGCTGACCGCGGTCGTGCTGGTCATGGCCGCCATCGCGGTCGCCGACTTCGTCTGGCAGCGCTATCACTGGCTGCAGGACCTCATGATGACGAAACAGGAGGTCAAGGACGAGCACAAGCAGGCGGAGGGCGACCCTATCCTCAAGGCGCGCATGCGCTCGCTGGCCCGCGACCGTGTGCGCCAGCGCATGATGTCGGCGGTGCCGCGGGCGACGCTGGTGATCGCCAATCCGACGCACTATGCGATCGCCCTGCGCTACGAGCGCGATCGCGACGCCGCGCCCACGGTCGTGGCCAAGGGTGTGGACCTGGTCGCGCTGAGGATCAGAGAGATCGCGGAAGCCAATGGCGTTCCCGTCTTCGAGAATCCGCCGCTCGCCCGTTCCATGTACAAACAAGTTTCGGTCGATAGCATGATCCCGCATCAGTTCTACCATGCCGTGGCCGAGCTGGTGCGCATCGTCTACGCGAAGCGGCCCGGAAGCGCCGCGAACAAGGGATTGGCATGAACCGGCAGCCGCATTTCGAGCAGCGCGAGATCATCGTCGCTGAAGCCGTCCAGGAGTTCGTTAGCGAACTGAGGATGGTCGATGCCGGCGATCTGATCGCCTATATTCGGCTTGAGAAGATGGCCACGCTCGCCGACGTGATCGAAAGCGCGGCCGAGCTCTATTTCATGCCGGGCACGGTGCGGCTGGGCCATGGCTGTGAAGCGCATGTCTCGTGGAACGAGGCGCCGCGCATCGTGCTGGACCTCGAGCTGAAACCCGAAGGGGCGACCGTCTACTGCGCGTTGACGCTGAGCGAGAGCCATGCCGAGATAACGGTCAACTTCGTCTCGTTCGACGACGCATCCGGCGGCAAGCCGGCGTTGAACACTGAGCGCCTGCGGCATGCCATGAAGCGGGCGCGCATAGGGCGGGCCGCCCGGCTCGACGTGCGCTGACCGCCACCCCCTACGACAGCATCGCGGCGAGCCGGGAAAGCACTGCCTCCTTTTCGCGACGGGTCAGGATGTCGGTCTCGAAGAGCTGCGTCGAGCGGAGCCCCTCCACCGCGAGATAGGCGATCATGCCGGCGACCGGATCGGCATCGGCGCCGATGCGGTCGATCAGGTCGCGCGAGAAGTCCTTGACTGGATCGAGCAGGCTCAGATCGTCCGCGATCGCGGCCAGTATGCCGCCCGCGGCCTTCTCCTTGGCCGCGGCCTCGCCGCGATAGGTTTCCAGATAGGCGGCCGCTGTGCCGTTAGGATGGCCGCCGAGATCCCGTTCGGCGCGGGCAAGCTTGGCTCCGAACTCTTCCAGATGATGCTCGACCAGCGCCTTCAGCAGCGCCGTCTTGGTGGGAAAGTTGTAGAGCAACCCGCCCTTGGAAAGCCCGGCCCTGGCTGCCACGGCTTCGAGCGACATATGGCCGGCGCCGGCTTCCTTGGCGACTTCGGCCGCCGCCTTCAGTATCTTCTTGCGCGATCCGCGATCCGCCATGCGTCGCCGCCTCTTGACTTTACCGTCCAGACGGTACAGTAAAGCGCGCCGAACGCAAGCTGTGAATTTTCTGCGCGAAATTCGTGCCGCGGCGCATTACAGATGCCCCGCCATCCCGGATCCGTCTCATGATCAAGCGACTTCTCATCGCCATTGTCCTGCTTGCCGTTCTTGTCGGCGGGATTGTCGGTTTCAACATGTTCCGCGATCGGGCGATCGAGCAGTTCTTCGCCAATATGCCGGTGGCCGCGACCACCGTTTCCACGGTAACGGCCGAGCCGAGCGAGTGGACGCCCCAGATCGGTGCGATCGGCACGGTCGGCGCGGCGCGCGGCGTCGACCTCACCGTCGAGACAGCGGGCGTGGTTCAGGAAATCGGATTCGAGGCAAACGACAAGGTCGAACGCGGCGCGCTTCTCGTCCAGCTCGACGACGCGCAGCAACGCGCCGATCTTGAAGCGCAGCGCGCGCAGGCCGAGCTCGACCGTCAGAACCTGGAACGCGCCCTGGAGCTGCAGCGCCGCGCGGTCGGCTCGACCACCAGCGTGGAGCAGACGCAGGCCGCCGCTGCCGCTTCCGCCGCGCAGGTCGCCAAGCTGGAAGCCGTGCTCGACCAGAAGGAGTTGAAGGCGCCGTTCGCCGGCACGCTCGGCATTCCCCGCGTCGATGTCGGCCAATATGTGACGCCGGGCACGACGATCGCCACGCTGCAGGATCTCGACACGATGCGGGCGGATTTCTCGGTGCCCGAACAGGAGCTTGGGCAGATCGAAATCGGCCAGCCGGTCCGCTTCGGCGTGAGCGATGCCGAGTTTCCCTTCGAGGGCTCGATCATCGGCATCGAGCCCAAGGTCGATCCGGTTACCCGGCTGGTTCTGGTGCGCGCGCGCATCGACAACCCCGACGGACGGCTGAGCCCTGGCCAGTTCGTGCAGGTCCGGGTCATCCTGCCCCGGGAAGAGGGTGTCGTGGCCCTGCCGCAGACCGCCGTCGTGAGCAGCCTCTATGGCGACTATGTCTATGTGGTGCGTCCGGCCGGCGAGAGCGGTCCGGACGAAGCCGCTTCGGCGGAAGACGCCGGAGAGGGCGAGCCCGGCGGGGACGCCTCGGCATCGACCGGCGAAGCGGACGCGCCCTCGCTGGTCGCGCGCCAGGTCTTCGTCAAGATCGGACGCCGCAGCGGTGGCCTGATCGAGATCACCGAAGGAGTCTCCGCCGGTGACCGGGTGATCACGGCCGGCCAGAACCGGCTCAACAACAACGCGCCGGTCACGATCGACAACAGCGTCCAGCCGCGACCGGCGAACGGGCCGGCCAATGGCGGTGCGGGCGACACCGCGCGAACCGAAGGGGCGCCCACGCGATGAGTTTCTCGGCGCTGTTCATCCGGCGGCCGGTGCTCTCCACGGTGCTGGCGCTGCTGATCCTGCTTCTGGGCTTCCAGGGCATCTTCAATCTTTCGGTGCGCCAGTATCCGGAGGTCGAGGAGACCGTCATCACGGTCACGACCACCTATCCGGGCGCCAGTCCCGACCTGATCCAGGGCTTCATCACCTCGCCGATCGCGGCGGCCGTCTCGACCACGGAAGACATCGACTACGTCTCCTCGCAAAGCCGTCCCTCGGCCAGCATCGTGACCGTGCAGATGCAGCTCGGCGCCGACCCGGACTCGGCGCTGACGGAGGTCATCTCCAAGGTCAACCAAGTGCGTGGCCAGCTTCCTTCCGACGCCGAGGACCCGGTCATCGTCAAGGGCACGGGCCAGCAGTTCGCGATCATGTATCTGGCGGTGCAGAACCCCAACATGACGGCCGAGCAGCTCACCGAATATATCGAGCGCGTCATCCGGCCGCGCATGTCCACCATCGAGGGGGTTGCCGAAGTCCAGGTGCTGGGCGCCGCCAACTACTCGATGCGGGTGTGGATCGATCCCGTCAGGCTCGCCTCGCGCGGCGTGACCGCCCCGGAAGTGCTCAACGCCATCAACGCCTCGAACTTCCTGTCGGCTCCCGGCAAGACGGAAGGCCAATTCGTCTCGTCGGCAATCACGGTGCAGTCGACGCTGCAGTCGCCGGAAGCCTTCGCCGAACTGCCGCTCACCTCCGACGACAGCGGGGTGGTCAGGCTGAAGGACGTGGCGCGTGTTGAGCTCGCCGCCGAGTCCGACGACACCAAGGTGCGCTTCAACGGCGAGGCCGGCACCTTCATCGGCATCTTTCCCACGCCCTCGGCCAACCCGCTCGACACCTCGGCGGCGGTGCTTGAGGAGTTGCCCACCATCCAGCGGACGCTGCCCGACGGCATGACCATGGTGAAGGTCTATGACGCGACCGAGCAGATCAGCGGCTCGATCGAGGAGGTCTTCAAGACGATCGCCGAGGCGGTCGCCATCGTCATCGTCATCATCCTTTTGTTCCTCGGCTCGTTCCGCTCGGTGCTGATGCCGATCGTGACGATCCCGCTGTCGCTGATCGGCGTTTGCTTCCTGCTGTTCACCGTCGGCTACTCGATCAATCTCCTGTCGCTGCTGGCCATGGTGCTGGCGATCGGCCTCGTCGTCGACGACGCGATCGTGGTGGTGGAGAACATCCACCGCCATATCGAGGAAGGCATGACGCCGCGCCAGGCGTCCTTCCAGGGCATGCGCGAGATCACCAGCTCGGTCGTCGCCATGACGATCACGCTGGCCGCCGTCTTCGCGCCGCTGATGTTCACCGGCGGCCTGACGGGATCGCTCTTCCGCGAATTCGCCTTCACGCTGGCCGGCGCGGTCATCATCTCGGGCATCGTGGCACTGACGATCACGCCGATGATGTCGGCGCGCATCCTGAAGGCGGGCGGCCACAGCCGGTTTCAGGGCTTCGTCGACCGGACCTTCGACCGGCTGGCGGACTTCTACGAACGCCGCGTCTCCGGCTCGCTGGACTACCGGCCGGTGACGCTGCTGGTCGTGGTCGCGCTTCTGGGCGCGACCGGCTTCATGTTCATGAAGACGACGTCCGAGCTGGCGCCGGAAGAGGATTCCGGCGCGCTCTTCGCGCTGATCAACGCGCCGCGCTACGCCACCAGCGACTACACACAGCTCTATGTCGACCAGATCCGCGAGCTGACCGAAGACATCGAGGAGGTCGAGGCGAACTTCTCGATCGTGGGCGAGGGCGGGCAGACCAATACCGGCTTCTCGGTCTGGGCCTTCAAGGACTGGTCCGAGCGCGACCGCTCGCAGAAGGAGCTGCAGGCCGACATCCAGGGGCGGCTGTCGAAGGTGGCCGGCGTCGAGGCGCTCGTCTTCGCGCCGCCTTCACTGCCGGGCGCCGGCGGCGGCCTGCCGATCTCGGTCGTGATCCGCTCGACCGGCGAGCCCTCCCGCGTCTACGAGGTGGCCGAGGAAATCCGCCAGGCGGCGCAGGAATCGGGCCGCTTCATCGTCGTCCAGAACTCGCTGGCCTTCGACGCGCCGCAGACGACCGTGACCATCGACCGCGATCGCGCCGCCGCGCTCAACCTGCCGATCCGCGACATCGGCACGACGCTCGGGCTGATGGTCGGGGGTGCCGCGGTGGCGCAGTTCGACCGCGATTCCAACTCCTACGACATCATCCTCCAGGTGCCGCGCGAGTTCCGCGACAACCCTCACCGGCTCGGCGAATATTTCGTGCGCTCGGCGAGCGGCGAGATGGTGCCGCTGTCGGCGGTCGTGTCGATCAACACCAACGCCTCGCCGGCCTCGATCGAGCAGTTCAACCAGCTCAACTCCGCCACGATCTCCGCGCTGCCCGTGCCGTCGGTTTCCACCGGCGAGGGGTTGGCCACGATCGAGGAAATCGCCCGGCCGCTGCTGCCCGACGGCTTCTTCATCGACTATTCTGGCCAGTCGCGGCTCGAGGCGGAGCAGGGCAACACGATCCTGATCGCCTTCGCGCTGGCGGTTGTCGTCATCTACCTGGTGCTCGCCGCGCAGTTCGAGAGCTTCCGCGATCCGCTCATCATCCTGATGACGGTGCCGTTGTCGATTTTCGGCGCGGTGCTGCCGCTCAATCTGGGGCTCGGCACGCTCAACATCTACACCCAGGTCGGGCTGATCACGCTCGTGGGCCTGATCACCAAGCATGGCATCCTGATGGTGGAGTTCGCCAACCAGCAGCGCCGCCTCAACGGGCTCGACCGGCGCGCGGCGATCGTCGCGTCGGCCAAGACGCGGCTCAGGCCGATCCTGATGACGACGGCGGCCATGTCGCTGGGTGTCGTGCCGCTGATCCTGGCGAGCGGCGCCGGCGCCGCCGCGCGCTACGCGATGGGCCTGGTGATCTTCGCCGGCATCCTGATCGGCACGGCGTTTACGCTGTTTGTGGTGCCGATGTTCTACACCTTCATCGCCCGGAAGGAGCTTCCGGTCGAGGAGGACGCACCCGCCGAAACCTCCTCTCCCGCCCACGCCTGATCGGGCTCCGCCGGCGGGCGCCGCGCTTCGATTGACAGGCCGGCGCGACCGGGCGACCGTGCGCCACGATCAAGGGGGAGGACCGGTTGGCGCAGTTCTTCAACTCCAGGGAAACGCTGGTCACGGAAGCGATCGACGGGCTGCTGCGAGGCTCGGCGGGCCGGCTGGCGCGGCTCGACGGCTATCCGCACATCAAGGTGGTGATGCGCGCCGACCGCGACCCGTCGAAGGTGGCGATCATCTCGGGCGGAGGATCGGGCCACGAGCCCGCCCATGCCGGCTTCGTGGGACGCGGCATGCTGACGGCCGCCGTCTGCGGCGAGGTCTTCGCCTCGCCTTCGGTGGAGGCCGTCCTGGCCGCGATTCTGGCCGTCACCGGCGAGGCGGGCTGCCTGCTGGTTGTGAAGAACTATACGGGCGACCGGCTGAACTTCGGCCTCGCGGCGGAGCGCGCCCGCGCCGCCGGGTTGAAGGTGGAGATGGTCGTCGTCGCCGACGACGTGGCCCTGCCCGACCTGCCGCAGGCGCGCGGGGTGGCGGGCACGCTCTTCGTGCACAAGGTGGCCGGCGCGCTGGCCGAGGCGGGCCGTGACCTGCCGGCCGTCGCCGAAGCGGCCCGGCGCGTGGCCGCGGGCGTGGTCTCGATCGGCATGTCACTCGACACCTGCACGGTCCCCGGCTCGCCGAAGGAGGACAGGATCGGGCCGGGACGCGCCGAGCTCGGTCTCGGCATCCATGGCGAGCCGGGCGCCGAACAGGTCGGCTTCAGCGGCGCCCGTCAGGCGGTCGCCTTGATGGCCGAGCGCCTGGCGCGGGCGATGAGGCCGGGTCCGCAGGTTGCGCTCCTCAACAATCTCGGTGGCACGACGCCGCTCGAAATGGCGCTGCTGGCTGAGGAGTTCGCGCGCTCGCCGATCGGCGACAGGATCGAATGGATCGTCGGACCGGCCGCCATGATGACCTCGCTCGACATGCACGGCTTCTCGCTCTCGCTTCTGCCGGCGACGGAGGAAGTCGAGGCCGCGCTCTCGGCGCCGGTCGAGATCGCGGCCTGGCCGGGCATGGCGCGGTTCGGCGCGATCGACGTCCTGCCGCTGCCCGACGGGCTGACGCCGGCTCTGCCAGTGCCGAGTACGAACCCGGCGCGTCGTGGCCTGATCAGCGACTGCTGCGATATCGTCATCGCCGCCGAAACCCGTCTCAACGCGCTCGACGCCAAGGCCGGCGACGGCGATACGGGCACGACGCTGGCGACGGCAGCGCGTGCTCTGGCCGGTTCGCTCGACAGGCTGCCGCTTGCCGATGCGGGCGGCCTTTTCCGGGCGATCGGCATGCAGCTTGGCCAGACGATGGGTGGATCGTCCGGCGTCCTGATGGCGATTTTCTTCACGGCGGCGGGCGAATCGGCGGGCGGCGGCCGCGACTGGATCGGGTCGCTGAAGGCCGGCCTTGGTCGCGTCATGGAAGTAGGCGGCGCGGGCCCGGGCGACCGCACGATGATCGACGCGCTGGCGCCGGCCCTCGATGCGCTGGACGAGGGTATCGCGCAGGCGGCGCGTGCAGCGCGGCAGGGGGCCGACGGCACGGCCAGCCTCGCGCGGGCCAAGGCCGGACGGGCCAGCTATGTCTCTGAAGAACGCCTGCAAGGGATCAACGATCCGGGCGCGGAGGCCGTCGCGCTGCTGTTCGAAGGCCTTGCCGCGCGCTAGCGCGAGTTGGTCGAGCGTTTGCATGGCCGGAAGGAAGCTGAGGCGGAACCAGGCAAGGCAGCCCCCTTCTCCCCTTGTGGAGTCCGAAGGACGGGCGGAGGAGCATGGCTCCGCCCCGGGTGGATTGGCGCCCGCCGCCGCGCTCCTCCTTCTCCCCTTGTGGGAGAAGGTGGATTGGCGCGTAGCGCCAAGACGGATGAGGGGTGTGGGAAGAATGAGACGTGAACAGATTTCACGTTGCAACGCGTTTCCTGCAGCCCAGCACTCCTCGCGATACCCCTCATCCGACCTCGCTCTCGCTACGCTGGGCTCGCCCACCGCCCCGGGCGAGCCGCGTGTCTCGCCCGTCCTTCGGGCTCCACAAGAGAGAAGGAAGGCCGCCAGGCTCGCGCCCGCACTTCCTCTCCTCCGTCGATCAGCCCCGGTCGCACCGCCCCCTGCGACGTTCCCCCTGTCAGCATCTGCCAGGAATGTTTTCCTCATGTCTATCCACACCCCCGGCAACCGCTGCGACAATTCCTTCGCCTGCATGGGGCCCGGAGGTGACGATGAACGGAAGCGTGGCAATCGAGCAGAATCACGAGGCGCTGAA